>CAVOTD010000001.1:0-110712 GCA_963698995.1 uncultured Alphaproteobacteria bacterium
CCAACTTGTGTCATCAAGAGTGCCGGGTTTGAGGGAAAGCACGTCCTGTGCGGACTTCAGAACATGATAGATGCGGACTCCGCACTCGGGACAGAACACACCCGTAACCTCGTTGCCACTGTCGGCGATACGCGTAAATTGCTTCGTCAGGCCGGTCACTGTCAGGCTGTCTTTCTTCACCGGCATGGACATGCCGAAGGCGCTGCCGGATTGGCGCTGGCATTCTTTGCAGTGGCAGGCAGCCAAGCGTATCGGTTCCGTCGTCAATACGTAACGCACTGAGCCGCATTGGCATCCGCCAGTGTAGGGTGCGGGCATGTTGTTCACTCCTGTCAAAGGGTAACGACGATCTTCCCGAATTGGCCGCTGTTCTCCAGATAGCGGTGCACTTCCACCATATCGTCGAACTTGAATGTACGATCGATGACCGGCTTGAGCGCGCCGCTCGCGAGACCCTTGACGACGTACTCCACCGCGGCCTTCCGGCGTGCCTCGTCGCCCATCACTAGCCGGATGCTGTACCCCTTGACCGTTGGCATCTTGGGGATCATTTCCAGCACCGGTATCGGGGTGTCGCCCTCGCTCAGTGCGCCGTAGATGTAGGCGATGCCCTGATCGGTCAGCGCGGAGATCAGCTTGGGAAAGTCCGGGCCGCCGACGGGATCGAAGGCAACGCGCGCGCCATTGCCGTTCGTGATGCGCATCACCTCGGCGACCATGTCTTGCTCCTGGGTTGCAATGACATGCGCTGCGCCGGCCTCGTGCAGCCGCTTCTTCTTTTCCGAAGTGCGCGTCAGTGCGATCGGGGTCGCACCGGCATAATTCGCGATTTGAATCGCCGCCAAGCCGACGCTGCTCGAAGCCGCGGGAATGATGACGAAGTCGCCCGCTTTCACTTGAGCGTCGAAGATGAGCGCGCCGTAGGCCGTTAAGAACATCATCCAGACCGACGCCGCTTCGACGAATGAAAGCGATTCCGGGTGTTTCACGACGGCATGGTCGGGGGCGAGAATGACCTCGCCGTAAGTGAAGTATCGGTTCAGCGAGAAGGCCGGAATCGTACTGACGGCGTCACCTACGGCAAAGTCAGTAACATCTTTGCCCACGGCATCGACAATACCGGCAGCCTCGTATCCCAGACCTGCCGGGAATTTTACCGGTTCGACATATTTGTCGTTGCGCCACATTGACTCGGCGCGGTTGATGCCGATGGCTTTGACCTTGATACGAACTTCACGCGGTCCGGGAGCGGGAACTTGCGTTTCGATGAATTCGAGGACGTCCGGCCCTCCGGCTTTCGCAAACTTGATGGTGCGCGACACGACAATCTCCGTGGTTTGCTGATGTCGAGTACAGGCAGCTTTGGCGGGTTCGGCAGGAATTGGCGTGCGTGGCTACGCCGCCACATCGGCAACTTTCACCAGCTGCTTTCCGAAGTTTTCGCCGGCAAACAGACGCAGCAACGCTTTCGGCGCATTCTCCAGGCCATACGCGACGTCCTCCTTGTGCACGAGGCTGCCGTCTCGCTGCCAGCGGCCCAGCGCCTCGAAGGCCTCGGGAACCCGCGCGGGATAATCAAGCCCGGTGAAGCCCTCCATGCGCGCGCGCCTAGCCACCAGATTGGAGTAGTTCGCCGGGCCGGGCTGCGGCGTGGCGGCGTCGGATTTCGAGATCGAGCCGCACAGCACGATGCGCGCGTTGAGGTTGATCCGCGCGAGGACCTCGTTGAGGACGGCGCCGCCGACATTGTCGAAGAACACGTCGATCCCGTTGGGGCACAGCTCCGAAAGCCGAGCGCCGACGTCTTCGCTCTTGTAGTCGATGGCGGCGTCGAAATGCGCCTCGTCGACCAGCCAGTCGCACTTTTCCTTGCCGCCCGCTGTGCCGATGACGCGGCAGCCCTTGATCTTGGCGATCTGGCCGGCGACCGAGCCCGTGGCGCCGGCGGCGCCCGACACCACAACCGTTTCTCCGGCATTGACCTTGCCGACCTCGGTTATCCCGATATACGCCGTCAGCCCGTTGACGCCGAACAGGCTCAGACGCGAGGTTGGGAGGGATGCCGGGAGGAACCTTCTGCATCCCGCCGAAGCCTTTGCCGTCGGTCACGACGTAGTCCTGCCAGCCGAACTCGCCGCGCACGATGTCACCCGGCTTGAAGTCGGGATGACGCAACTCGAGCACCTGCCCGACGGCAAAGGACTGCATGACATCGCCAAGCGGAACCGCGGGCTTGTAGGAGTCGCGCGCCATCCAGATGCGCTGCGCGGGGTCGACCGACAACCACAGGGTCCGGATCAGCACCTGTCCGTCGGAGGGCCGTGGAATAGGCGCCTCGTTCCAGAGAAACTCTTCTCCGGTCAATTTGCCCGCGGGGCGAGCGTTCAAAATCCACTGGCGGTTCTTGCCCTCGGTCATCGGATATTCGCCTCTTCGTTGAGCGGTGAGTGTCTACGTGATGCGGAGTTTGCCTGGGCCGCCAGGGCAGGCGCCGAGTTGCTGACGCTGCTGCTCAGAATGAGACCCAATGATCAGCTAAGTCATTGTCGTAATGGCTTTCTTCCTCGGGCCGGCGCGGGCACGACGTTAGCCGCGTTGGACATTAGATGAACTCTCCCGAAGGTTTGAAAAATGGCCCATAGTTCCAAACATATCGGACTTGATTGTCCGAAATGGAGGTTCGCGGATGGACAGTCTGGGATCGCTGAATGCCTTCGTTCAGGCGGCGGAAGCCCGAAGCTTTCACGGTTGCGGGACGGCAACTTGGCGTGTCGTCGTCGGCGATCGGCAAGGCGGTGGCGCGGATGGAGGAACGGCTCGGCGTGCGCCTCTTTCATCGCAGCACGCGCAGCATCACCCTAACCGCGGAAGGTGCGTTATTCCTCGAACGCTGCCGGCGCATCTTTTCTGAAATCGAAGCGGCCGAGCTTGAACTGTCGCAGACGCACGAGGCGCCGCGCGGCACACTGCGTGTCAGCCTGCCATTGGTCGGCATGCTGATGATGCCTACTCTCGTCGCATTCATGCAGGCCTATCCCGAGATAATATTGGATCTCGATTTCAGCGATCGGGTCGTAGACGTGATCGAGGAGGGCTTCGACGCCGTAGTGCGCTTCGCCGAGGTTGGCGACTCGCGTTTGATGACCCGGAGTTTGGGCACATATCGCAAAAGCCTCGTGGCGGCGCCGGCCTATCTGGCGGCCAAGGGTGTTCCGCTGATCCCGGACGACCTCAAGGCTCATGCCTGCCTGCACCACAAGTTTCCGACCAGCGGAAAGCTCGAGCGATGGCCGCTGGGGCCCGAGCATGCCGGCATCGAGACCGAACTGCCCAGGACAGCCGTGGCAAGTACACTCGAGCCGCTGATCTGTATGGCCGAACAAGGCATGGGTATCACCTGTCTGCCCGACTTCGCGATAGGCCGGCAACTTCGTGAGGGCATACTCGTCACCGTGCTCGACGACTACACTCATCCTCAGGAACCCTGCGGGTCCTATGGCCGTCGAGCCGGCATCTCTCTCCCAAGCTCAGAGTGTTCGTGGACTTCCTCGCCGCGAACCTTTTCCCGCTGTTGAAGGCGAAGCAGACAGAGCTGGCGACCGCGGGATGAGTTCCTAAGAGGGGTCGATCTCCATCCTCCCACGGCCAGCCATGGCGTATCGGTGCGCCGCGATGGCCGAAGTCCCGGGCTCGCCCATTGCGCCCGGCGGCTCGAAACGGTCAGGTTGATCGCGCCGTCGGTCGAAGTCGGGGTCGAGCGCAGAAGACTGTCGCGCGCCGACGCTTCGACTCGTCATTGTCGATGATGTGAATAACCGCTGTCTAGCTCATGCGGGAAATTATGGCTTTTCGCGCGACACTCGCAAGCGAACGGCCGTTCATCCAGGCTCTGCGCAGCTTAGAACATCGTGTTGGCGTTAGCCGAGGTCTCCGGGATCGGCTGGATCACGTCCCAGTGCTCAAGGACCTTGCCGCCTTCCAGGCGGAAGATGTCCACCACCGCCTCTCCGCGGGGATTATCGGACAGGCCGTGCCAATGACTGTGAAGGATAACGTAGTCGCCGTCAGCAAAGACACGCTTGATCTCGCAGCGGGCATCCGTGAGCCAGGTAGCGATCTTCCTCAAGCCTTCCATGCCGTCTTCGATCAGCGGATTGTGCTGGCGATAGGGGGAGCCAGCGTAAAGCCGGAAGGCATCTTCGATCCGGCCTTCGATCACAGCTTTGTAGAAGGCGACGGCGATGTCTTTGTTGGTCTCGGACATAGGCTTTCTCCTTGATCAGAACATCCGTGTTGAGTTGGCGGGCGGTTTCAGGGACCGGTTGGATCACGTCGCGATGCTTGACGACGACGGTTCTCCAGCCGGAAGATGTCGACGATGGCGTCGCCCACGACTGGTGATAGCCGCTAGATCAGTCACCTGGGCCGTCGTCTCCTCGACATCTGCAAACGCAGCCGCCGCAACGAGGATTCTCATCTCATTCCTCATCAGACATAAGTTCTCAAAACACGCGTAATTGCCCGTATTCGACCTGGGAGATGGGACTGTCCTCGCGAGTGTCAAGCGACAATGGTCAAGGCTGCGTTGTCGACATCCTGTTGCGGCGGCGATCAGGACACAGGTTTGGCCGTTGGGGTCGCGCGAACCTGTACTTTGCTGCCATCCTCGAGATCGACGGGCGGAGTGAGCACCACCTGGTCGCCCTGCTTGACGCCGTCGCTGACCTCGACCTCGGTTCCGAGGTCGCGAATTTCGGTGATCTTGCGGCTGTGCACGACACCGTTCTCGACCACCAGCACGTGGAGGCCGTCGCGGTCGAAGACGATCGCCCCTGCCGGCACGATCAGTGACGGCGTCCGGCGCGGGACCTTGAGCTCGACCGTGCAGTAGAGTCCCCGGGCTCAACTCTCCGTCGGGGTTGGGTACGTCGATCTCGGTCATCAGGGTCCGGGTGGCCGGATCCAGGGCGTCGGCGATCCGCGCGACCTTGCCCGGAAAGCTGTGGTCGGGGATCTCGGGCACCCGGACCACGGCATCGACACCGGGCTTCACTCCGATGGCCGCGTCCTGCGGCACGTAGAGCCGGATCCGCATGACGTCGCTCTGGGTCAAAGCGAACATGAAGGTGCCGCTCGTCGCATCGGCCTGGACCAGGCTGCCGACATCGATGTTCCGCTGCGTCACAATGCCGTCGAACGGGGCGACGACCTGCTGATAGGCCTTCTGCTGGCGCAGCACCAGCAATTGGGCCTCCTGCGACTGGATGGCGGCGTCATTAACCTGTTTCGCCTGCTGCTGCGCCGCATAGGTCAGGCGATCGGTGTCGCCCTGCTGCTGGGTGGCCCAGCCTTGCCTCACCAGAACAGAGTCGCGGCCCCAAGTGACCCGGGCCAGTTCACGGTTCGCCTTGGTTTGCCGGCGCGATGCCTTGGCCTGAGCCAGGCTGGCCTCGGCCTGGGCGATCTGGTGGTCGAGCTCCGGGGCGGTGATCGCCGCCAGCGAGGTCGCCCGCCTTCACATGGGAGCCGATATCGACATTGCGTTGCGTGATATACCCGCTGGCGCGGGCGTAGATGTTGGCGGCTTCGAAGGCGTTGGTGGTGGCCGGCAAGGTCACGCTCATCGTGCCGGGGCTTGCCCGCACCGCTTCGACGCGGACGGTGGGCACGAAATCGCGATGCTGCTCTGCGGCGGCCGTGACCTCGAGGTGCCGTGCGTAATGCCGCCAAACGCCGAGCGCCAGACCGCCGAGGAGCAGCAACAGCGCGCCGAGGCCGAGCAGTCGTCGACCGGAACCACGTGCGGCGATCGTGCTCGCCGGATGGCCGCTGGATATCCCGGCTCCGCACCGGATACTCGATCACGCGATGGTCGCGGTCGGTCATTTAGAGTTCCTCCGCAAAGACGCCCTGCGCGGGTTTGCCGTCGTTGCGTTTGCGCAGCATGGCGAAGAGGTAGGGCACGACGAGCAGGGTCGTCGGCGTCGCGAACAAGCAGGCCGCCGATGACGGCGCGCGCCAGCGCCGCGTTCTGCTCCTCACCGGGGCCGCCGATCGCCATCGGGATCATGCCGACGATCATCGCCGCAGCCGTCATCAGCACCGGCCGGATCCGGGTGCGTCCCGCGGAGATCGCCGCATCGAAGGCGCTCATGCCGGCGAGCTGCTGCTCGCGCGCGAAGGTCACCAGCAGGATCGAGTTGGCCGAGGCGACGCCGACCGCCATGATCGCGCCCATCAGCGACGGGACGCTCAAGTGTCGTATCGGTGATGTAAAGCATTGTGACGATGCCGCAGAAGGTCGCGGGCAATGCCAGAATGACGACCAGCGGGTCGCCGAAATTCTGATAGTTCACGACCATCAGCAGGTAGACGAACACGGCGGCGAACAAGAGCCCGATGCCCATGTCGCGGAAGGCGTCGTTCATGCTCTCGATCTGGCCCAGCACCTGGATCGAATTGCCGGGCGAGAGCTCCTTCTGCAGCCCCGCGACGATCTTGCCGATCTCGCCTGCGACACTGCCGAGATCGCGGTCTTGGAGATTGGCGTAGACCTCGTAGATCGGCTGAATGTTCGCCTGGTTGGCGTTGGTCGGCAGCGCAATGCGGGTGAGGGTCGCCACATTGCTGAGCAGGCCCGGCACCGGATCGCCTTGCGGCGAGAGGGCGGTGCTGACCGGCGTATTGGTCAGCGCATTGAGCGAGGCCACCTGAGGCTCCGGGGTCTGAACCGCCAGGTAATAGGGTATCCCCTTTGTCAGATCGGTCCAGAAATTCGGGGTTACCTGCTCGGAGGAGCTCAGGCTGACGTTGAGGTTGGTGGCGATCTGACTGGCATTGAGGCCGAGCTCTGCCGCGCGGGTGCGGTCGATCGCGGCAAAGAACGCCGGCGCATCGACCTCCTGCTGGAGGTGGGTATCGGCAACGCCCGGGATCGCCCCGATGCGGCGCCGGAGCTGCCGCGCGATGTGCAGATTCTTGACGCGGTCATAGCCGACGGTCCGCACGTCGATCTGCGCCGTCACCCCGAAATTCAGGATCTGGGTGACCATGTCGGCAGCCTGAAAATAGAAGATGTCTTCCGGGAAGGCTGACGGCAGCACTTGGCGCAGCTTGCGCACATAATCGGCCGTGGGCCGGTGCCCGTCCTTCAGCGACACCAGGATCACGCCGTCATTGACGCCGATCGTCGAGCCGTCGGCGAAGGACAGGTTATAGAGGCGGGCCGGCAGGCCGATGTTGTCGACGATCAGCTCGCGCTCGCTCGCCGGGATGATCTCGCGGATCTTGTTCTCGACAGCCTCGAAGATCTGCTCGGTCTTCTCGATGCGGGTGCCGGCCGGAGCGCGGACGTGAAGCTGGATCTGCCCGCCGTCGATGACCGGGAAGAAGTCGCGCCCGACAAAGAGGTACATGACGGTGCCGAGGGCGAGGATCGCCATCGCGACGATCGGCACGATGATCCGGCGGGTCAGCAAAGTGGCGAGGAGCTCGGCATAACCGTCGCGCAGGCGATCAAAGCCACGCTCGAGGCGATGGTGGAACCGCGCGAACCAGCCTCCTTCAGCGCCGTGACCTTCGCCCTTCAACAGCAGCCCGATCGTGATCGGCGTCAGTGTCCGCGACAGGCCGTAGGAGGCGAGCATCGCGAACACGACGGCGAGGCCGAGCGGGGTGAACAGATATTTCGCCGGGCCCTCGAGAAAGACGACCGAGGTGAAGACGCAGCTGATCGCCAATGTCGATACCAGGGTCGGCACGGCAATGCCGGCGGCGCCGTGCAACGTTGCCTGCGGCAGTGGCTGTCCTTCCTCGGTCAACAGGCGATGCGTGTTCTCGATCGTCACCGTCGAATCATCGACCAGGATGCCGATGGCGAGCGCCAATCCGCCCAAGGTCATCGTGTTGAGCGTATCGCCGAGGAAATAGAGCACGACCAGCGATGACAGGACGGATAGCGGGATCGAGATCATGACCACCAGGGTCGACCGCCAGGAGCCGAGGAACAAAAGGATCATCAGCGCCGTCAGCCCGGCCGCGATGGCGCCCTCGCGCAACAGCGAGTCGACCGAGGCGCTGACGAACACCGACTGGTCGAACAGCTCCTTGATCTCCATGCCGGGCGGGGCCGAGGCTCGCGCGACCTTCAGCGCCTCTTTGACCTGCCTGACGACATCGACGGTCGAGGCGTTGCCGTTCTTGATGACGCTCAGCAGGACCGAACGCCGCCCATCCGATCGAACGACGTTCTGCTGCACCAGCGAGCCGTCGCGGACATAGCCGAGATCCTTGACAAAGACCGTGGCGCCGTTGGCGTATTTGACCGGAATATTGTTCAGGTCGTCGATCGTCGCCGGTACCGCATTGGTGCGCACGGTGTATTGGGTGTCGCCGATTTTCGCGGTGCCGGAGGGCAAGGTCAGGTTCTGGGCGTTGACGGCGTTCGCCACATCCAGCGGGGTGAGGCCCTTGGCCAGCAGCTTTGCCGGGTCGAGATCGACCATGATCTGGCGGTATTTGCCGCCGGCCGGGGTCGGAAAGGTGACGCCGTGGATCGGCGCCAGCCGCTGCCGCAGATTGTAGAGCCCATAATCATAGAGCTGCTGCTCGTTGAGGGTATCGGAGCTGAGGCTGATCTGCAGCACCGGGACGCTGGAGGCGTTGTATTCGACGACGAGCGGCGACTGAATCCCTGGCGGCATCAGCAGCCGGATGTAGTTCGTCGCCGAGATGATCTGCGCGATCGCGAGATCGATGCTGACGTCCGGCTGAAAATAGATCTTCTGGACCGAGATGCCGTCCAGGGTTTGCGCCTCGATATCCTTGATCCCGCTGACGGCGGTGCTCATCGCGTATTCGCTGTAGGTGGTGACGCGCTGCTCCATCTCGGGCGTGCTGAGACCGGTGTATTGCCAGATGACGGTGACGACCGGGATGTCGATCTCCGGAAAAATGTCTGTCGGCATCGACCGGAAGGCGGTGACGCCGAGAAACAGGATCAGCAGGGCCAACACATAAAAGGTGTAAGGCCAGCGCAGCGCAAAGCGCACGATCCCCATGAGGAGCTCCGTTATTCAAATCAGCGGATGCCAACAGGTCACCCGGCGCGACTGAACGAAATTTCCACTACAGCAGTAAGCCGTTCATGGCAGATAGGGGCAATTGCTCTCATCAGGCTAAAGAGATGGAGCCCCACCGATCAGTGTCAACCAGGGGCGGTGGGTGCTGTTGGAAGCCGCGCGTAGGAAGTTGGCGATATGGAAAACGTGAGCAGCGCCGGCCACTCGCTTTTCTGAAAATCGCTTCCCTTGAAATCGGAAGCGGCCGGTTCCTGCGGCATGGCGAGGCCGCGGCGGCGACATGCGCTGGCGAAAGCCCGTGATTGACGGTTCCGAAGCACCGGTTTCCGGGCTGTGGCGCCACGAACAACCCTCGAGTATTCACCGATGATTCTATCACAGTCTCATGCTCGGGAGAGCGACCTGAAACGGCGCACTCAGATCTTCGCCAGGCGGACGACATTTTCGGCCGCGAGCCGCTCGACCTCTCCCGCTTCGATTCCCAGCTCGGCCAGAATGATCGCACTGTGCTCGCCGATGCGCGGCGCCGGCCCGCGAATTTCGGCCGGGGTGCGGTCGAAGCGGGCCGCGGGTTTGGGCTGGCGGACGGGGCCGATATCGGGATGGTCCAGCTCGGCAATCAGCTCCCGCGCCAATACCTGCTCGTTGACGATGACCTCCTGGCGCCGCAACACCGGCGCCGACGGTACGTCATTTGTGTCGAGCCGTTGCAGCCATTCCGCGGTCGGGCGCTCTTTGATGATCTCCGCCATCAGCAGGATCCTTTCGGTGGCGTTGCCCGCCCGCCCGCCGGGCGTGCTGAACCGGGGATCCTCGGCGAGGGACGGTCGCTCCGCGGCGGCGCAAAATCCCCGCCACTCGGAATCGGAGATGGTGCCGACGGTGATGTAGCCGTCTGCGGTCTCGAAGATCAGGTCGGGACGAGCAATCGGGTCGGCGGTGCTCGCCTCCCGGCCGACCACTGTGTACTGCGTCATCGCCTCCGGCCAGAGATAGCTGATCATCGTATCGAGCATCGCGAGCCGAACGTGCTGGCCCTCGCCGGTGCGTTCTCGGGCAAAGAGCGCCGCGGTCACCGCCTGCGCGGCAAAGATCGCCGTGGTCTTGTCGGCGACGATCGTGCGGATCATCTGCGGTCGGCGGGTCTTGGGCTCCGACTGGACATCGGCGAAGCCCGACAGACCTTGGATGATCGGGTCGTAGACCCGCTTGCCCGCATAGGGCCCGCTCTCGCCGACGCCGCTGATCGAGACATAGATCAGCCGGGGATTTTCACTACGCAACGTCAGCTCGCCAAGGCCGAGGCGTTCCATCGTGCCGGGCCGGAAGTTCTGCACGAGCACGTCGGCGCGGGCGGCCAGCCGGCGCATGATTGCTCCGGCCGCGGGCCGCTTGAGGTCGAGCGACAGCGAGCGCTTGCCACGGTTCGTAGAGACGAACAGCGCCGAGAACTCCCCCGAGGCGCTTACCGATTGCCGGCTGTGGCGGGTGATGTCACCGCCAAGCGGCTCGATCTTGATCACGTCGGCGCCCTGATCAGCGAGAAACATCGTCGCCAATGGACCCGAGACTACGCTGGTCAGATCGAGCACCTTAATGCCCGCCAATGGACCCGCCATGTGTGCGCCACCTTGGGTTTGTTTATAGAACCTATATCGTGGTCGTTGTCGTGAAGGCAAGATCATTCTCCCCCGACTCGTTTGGCGGCAACATCACAGCGCAGCGCTCGCTAACAAAGGGCTTTTGCATCTGCCAGAAAAGCGCTATAGTGAGTATGATTTTCAAACGTAACGGGTGGTCCGCGGATGGCCGAGAGCGGGAAGAGCGGAGTGGCCCTGCTGGTTGGCGCCGGAGACGCGATCGGCGCTGCGGTGGCGCGGCGATTCGCCGCCGGGGGTTACTGCGTCTGCGTGGCGCGGCGCGACGCCGAGAAGTCTCGGAGCGTAGTGCAGGAGATCGTCGCGTCGGGCGGGCTAGCGCGTGCCGTCGGCACCGATTTGCGCAATGAAGAGGCGGTCCGGGCGCTTTTCAGTCAGGTGGAATCAGAGCTGGGACCGGTCGAGATCTGTCTCTTCAACGCCGGCGCCAATGTCAAGGCTCCGCTGATCGAGACCAGCGGCAAGCTGTTCTTCAAGGCCTGGGAACTCGCTTGCTATGGCGGCTTTCTGACCGGCCGTGAGGCGGCGCGTTACATGGTGCCGCGCGGTCGCGGCACCATCCTGTTCACTGGCGCCACTGCCAGCGTTCGCGGCGGCTCCGGCTTCGCTGCCTTCGCGGCGGCGAAGTTCGGCCTGCGCGCTGTCGCACAGTCTATGGCGCGCGAGCTCGCGCCGAAGAATATCCATGTCGCCCATCTGATCATCGATGGCGCGATCGACAGCGAGGCGATCCACAGACGGCTCAGCGCCGCCACCGGGACGATGCCCGATCTGCCGCCGGACGGCCTGATCCAGACCAGCTCCGTCGCCGAGGCCTACTGGGCATTGCACAACCAGTCGCGCGACGGCTGGACGCACGAGCTCGACCTCCGTCCCTATGCGAGCGGTGGTAGCGATGAGCGACGAACCGCCACGGCGGCTGGTGCTGTGGGGCGTTGGAACCAGCCGCACCCTGCGCGCGCATTGGGCATTACACGAGCTCGGCCTCGATTATGAGAGCAAGCCGATCCTGGCCCGTTCCGGCGAGACCAAGACGCAAGAGTACACCAGGCTCAATCCACGGCAGAAGATCCCGCTGCTGCAGGACGGCGACTTCAAGATCGCCGAGAGCCCGGCAATCGCCGCCTACCTCTCCAATACTTACGGTACCTCCGAGACCGCCCTGATCCCATCCGACCCGCGGGAATACGCGACCTGGCTCGAATGGTGCTTCTACGCGGCGACAGAACTCGATGCAACCAGCCTCTACGTGATGCGCCGCCACGGCGACTTGAAGCACCTCTATGGCGAATCGCCGATTGCGGTGGAAAGCGCCGCCAGCTATTTCGCGACGCAACTGCGTCATGCCGAGCAAGCGCTGCAGGATGGTCGGCCTTTTCTAGTCGGCGGGCGCTTCACCACCGCCGACATGCTGCTGACTACTTGTCTGACCTGGGCGGTGAGCTACCGGGCGCCGGTGACCGCAGCCTGTCTCACCTACATGGAGAGGATGACGTCTCGGCAAGCCTATCGCGCCGCCGTGACAGCAGAAGGCGTGCCCGCCGCGGGCGCTGGCCGCCACCCCTTGACACGGGCGTAATCGCCGTATTTAATCATCCGGCTAATTAACCGACCGGTAGATATCCGATTGTCTCAATGCCACGTTTTCGGCTCTTGCGGATCCCACCGTGACGGTCAACTCGCCAGCCAACCCCATCACGCCGGCCGTGACGGCTGACCTCGCGGGTGGTTGATCGGTTCTCACCTTAGCGGCAGCCCGGCTCAAGCGGCGAACATCCTGTCTCCACATTTGGCCAAGGAAGGAATGCGAAATGACCGACGAGCTCGTCTTCTATACTCATCCGATGTCGCGGGGCCGCATCGTCCGTTGGATGCTCGAGGAGATCGGCCAGCCATACCGCACCGAACTGCTCGACTACGATACGACAATGAAGGCGCCCGCCTATCTCGCAATCAATCCGATGGGGAAAGTGCCGGCCATTCGACATGGCGACACGGTGGTGACCGAAGCGGCCGCCATCTGTGCCTATCTCGCCGATGCGTTCCCAGAGGCCCGCCTGGCGCCGCCGCTGGGCCATTGCCTGCGCGGCCCCTACTATCGCTGGCTGTTCTTCGTCGCCGGTCCCCTCGAGGCGGCATGGACCAACAAGGTATTGGGCTTTGTGGTGCCCGAGGGTCGCGAAAGGATGATGGGTTACGGCCGCTTCGAGGACGTGATCAACGCGCTCGAAGGGGCGGTGTCGCGAACCGAGTATGTAGTCGGTGACGGCTTCACTGCCGCCGATGTCTATGTCGGGTCCGGTATCGGCTTTGGCATGCAGTTCGGCACGATCGACAAGCGCCCCGCCTTCGAACAGTATTGGCGGCGGCTCAGCGGCCGTTCGGCCGCGCTGCGCGCGAAGGAGATCGACGACACGCTGGCGGCGCAGCAGCAGCCGCAACCGTCTGCCTGACGGGTGACCTCGCCCGAGATCGGCTGGAAACTCAGCTCGCCGCCTTGGTTCTCGCAGCAAGGCGGCCGCCGGGGAGGTCGATATCCGCCGGCAAATGTCGTTGGCTTTTGGCTCCGGGGCCGCGATGGACGTGGACCTGCCTCGCGACAACCGGCTCACCGCATTCGGAGCATACAAGGACGGGATCGAAATCCTTGCCGCAGAGATCGTGAGTGTGCAGCAGCGGGCGCCCCTTCTTCCCAGCCATGTAGACATCGCCCCAGTGCACGATTGACATCACGATCGGGTAGAGGGCGAGGCCTTTCGGCGTCAGGCGATACTCATAACGAGCCGGCCGCTGTTGGTACGGCACTTTGGTAAGCACGAACTCATCCACCAGCTTTTTGAGGCGGCTGGCAAGGATCGGCCGAGTGATGCCGAGACGCTCCTGAAAGTCCTCGAAGCGCCGCACGCGCAGAAAGCAGTCCCGTAAAATCAGTAAGGTCCAACGATCGCCAATCACCGAGACCGTGCGCGCCACGGAGCAATTCTCTTCACTGAGCTCGTTCCAACGCATTCATTCTTCCAGCAATGCTTGTTGAGTCCCTCCAATCATATATAACACAACGGGTTCAGTATTCAAACTATCGAGGGTGTCGCGACGGCCTGGCTCGCTCCCGGCCGAGGCGCCGCGGCCAATTAGGTCGGGACGGCAGCCATCTTCACATCGCGGGAGGCGAGGAATTCGGCGAGCTCGCCCGACTCGTACATCTCGCGGACGATATCGCAGCCCCCGACGAACTCGCCTTTGACATAGAGCTGCGGGACCGTCGGCCAGTCCGAGAACGCCTTGATTCCCTTGGCGCAGCGCCGGATCGCTCAGCACGTCGACACCCTTGAACTTGACACCCAAACGGCTCAGCACCTGAACCACCAGGCTGGAAAAACCGCATTGCGGGAGGACCGGCGTGCCTTTCATGAACAGCACCACGTCATGTTCGGCGATCTCGCGCTCGATGCGCTCTTGCACTGGATTGCCCATCACTTTGATCTCATTTCAACAGTTCAGATTTGTCTGATCTAGCGCCTGGCTAGTATCCCGATCGAGAAGTTCGGTGCATCAAACTGACCGGTCTATCGTCGTCCCGGCGAGACGGCCGATAAAACGAACTTCAGAATTGGGACACTAGCGCACGGCCAGGATCATTTCCTCGACATCCCGCAGCCGGTCCTTGCCGAAAAAGATCTCGTCGCCGACAAAGAACGTCGGCGAACCGAACGTGCCGCGCTCGACCGAGCGCTCCGTATTATCGAGCAGCCGCGATTTGACCTCGGCGTCCTGGACCAACTCGCCAAAGCGCTCGGCATCGAAGCCAGATTCGAGCAGCGCTGCCCGCAATACCGCCGGATCGTCGAGCTTTTTGGGCTCAGACCACATGTGCCGGTAGATCTCGTCGACGTAGCGCTCGAACACGCCCAGCATCTGCGCGGCGATGGCGCCGCGCATGATGGTCAAGGTATTGACCGGGAAGAACGGGTTGTGGCGAAAGCAGGTGATGCCATGGCGCTTGATGAAGCGCGCCGTCTCGAGGCGTTCGTAGTCGGGCTTGTTCTTGATGCCGGCGAGGCTCTCCCCCGGCGAGCGGTTGCCGGTCAGTTTGTAGACACCCCCCAACAGGACCGGCACATACTCGAGCTTCGCACCGGTCCGCTGCTCGATGTCGGGGATCACCAGATGCGCCAGATAGGCGTTGGGGCTGCCGAAATCGAAGTGGAATTCCACCTTGGCCATGGTGTCACCATTTCTCCGCGAAGGGCCGGATCTCGCGCTCGAACGACCAGGCGTCGCGCGGCTCCTGATAAATCTGCCAATAGGCTTCGGCGACCGAGGCCGGCCGCATCAGCCGGCCCGGATCGAGATTGGCGAGCGCCGCCTCGCCCTCCCGCTCCTTGATCCGCTCGCGCACCCACGCGGTGTCGACGCCGGCGTCGATCACGAGATGGGCGACGTGGATGTTCTGCGGGCCGAGCTCCCGCGCCGCACTCTGCGCCACCGCCCGCAGACCGAATTTGGCGCTGGCGAAGGCGGTATAGCCGACCCCGCCGCGCAGGCCGGCGGTGGCCCCGGTAAAGAAGATATTGCCCCGGCCGCGCGGCAGCATCAGGCGCGCTGCCTCGCGGCCGGTTAAGAAGCCAGCGTAGCAAGCCATCTCCCAGACCTTGCGGAATACCCGCTCGGTGGTCTCGAGCAGCGGGAAATTGACATTGGCACCAACGTTGAAGATGCAGACATCGAGCGGTGCAGCTGCATCGGCGTCCTGGAGGAACGTCGCTATCTCTTCCTCCTTGCGCGCATCGAGCGAGCGGCCGGCGATCCGCCCGCCCGCCGCTTCGATCTCGGCGACCAGCGGCGCCAGCTTGTCGTCGCGCCGCCGACCGGCGAAGACGGTGAACCCCTCGGCCGCGAATTTCTTGGCGATGGCGCCGCCAATAAAGTCGCCGGCGCCGATTACCGCCGCGGTTGCGTTCCTGCGTTCCAATAGAGCCTCCTGCTTATCGTCCGATGTTTCCTATGCCCGCTGTATTGGCTGGTTACGAGCGACCGCGGCGAAGCGATGCTTCAGGATCTTGCCGGTCGAACCGGCCGGCAATGCGCTCAGCACGACGATCTCGCACTGCCGCTTGTACGGGGCGAGCTGCTGGGCGGCATGGGCCACCAGATCCGCCGGCCTCATGGTCGAGCCCGGCAGGATCACATCGCTGATCCGGTCCGGAAGCTCGGCCAGAATCTTGTCCGCTTCGCGTCCTGCTGCCGTCGCGTTCATACCCGCCTCCCCTCCCCGATTGCTCGCGCAGCCGATGATCAATACTAGTAAGTTTTGTTTTAGCATCTGTCAACGGGGTCTTTAATCGGGCGTTATTGGGATCCCGCCGCTTTCTTCCGCGGCGGCCGTGCCCCCTTATTCGCAATGTAGCGCTGACCATCGATCCTAAGCGAGCAGCCGGAAGGCAGGCTTATAGTTGGAAAAGCATCTTGACAAGTTTGTTTTCAACACTCACGTGCTGGCGAGGTGCAAGCGCTGGAGATGTTGTATGCCCACTCTCTGCAAATCCGTGGTCCTGGGCGCAGCGTTCTTGGGGGGAATCGTCATTGCCGCGAACGCGGATCCGCCATGCCGCGCCGGGGCCGGTTCGTGCCTATCGCCGGCACGCGAGCTTGCGGCTGTACCGCCGGCTAATAGGGCGCCGCCACCAGGCAGCGTAACACTGCCTAAAGTTGACGTTTTCGGAGGCAAGCTCAGCCCGCATCCTTATTCGAGCCCGGGTGTCGGCCCCCGTGTCAGCTCTTTTGGGACGGTGAGGACCGAGCATTACGAGGTGCCACCTGAATTTGACACCAATGTCCCTCTGCATCCCTACACGAGCGGCATTGGCCCGTGGCCAGGGCCGGGAACTTGGGGGCCGCTTGTTAAATCTCCCTCGCACCACAATCGCAAATCACTGTCTCTGACCGTGCCGGCGGCTGGGAGCGGAACGCACTGAACCAGAGTTTCGCAGTGGACCGGAGCTTCTCGCCGGACGAGGATGCAAGACCCCGACACCGATCTGACCAAGCAGCAGATGCTGCTGTGGCACCCCATTGTGCACGGGACAAGCAAGCCATGATCACAACCGAGCAACGGAACAAGGCGTTCGTTTTGGAGGCGTTCGAGACGCTCTTCAACAAGAGGGACTACTTCGCGGCGGAGCGCTTCTGGTCGCCTTCCTATGTTCAGCATAGCGCGCACATCCCGCCGGGGCGCGAAGGTCTTTTCGAAATGATCAAGACGGCCCCCGACACGCTCCGTTACGAGAACGGGCTCGTCGTCGCCAACGGCGATTACGTGCTGCTCCACGGCCGCTTCTCGGGCATCGGACAGCCGGCGAACTGGATTGTGGTGGACATTGTGCGTCTCGAAAATGGCCAACTGACGGAGCACTGGGACGTCATCCAGGACGAAGCATCCAGGGAGTCGTCGAAGAGCGGGTTGCCGATGTTTGGTACGGCGTTTCCCCCCTAACGACTTGCCTGGGACATCGATGAGAAGGCGCATAACCGAACTGTTCGGAATAAAGCATCCGATCATCCAAGGCGGAATGCATCATGTCGGTTATGCCGAAATGGCGGCGGCTGTGTCGAACGCCGGCGGCCTCGGCATCATCACCGGTCTGACTCAGCCTACGCCGGAGGATCTGGCCCGCGAGATCGACCGCTGCTGCGACATGACCGACCGGCCGTTCGACGTCAATCTGACCTTTCTGCCGTCATTTGCCGCACCCCCTATCCGGAATACATCCGGGCGATTATCGAGGACGGCGTCCGGATCGTGGAAACCGCCGGCCGCAACCCGGAGCAGTATTTGCCGGCCTTAAAGGCCAACGGCGTCAAAGTGATCCATAAATGCACCTCGATTCGCCATTCGCTCACAGCCGAACGAATCGGCTGCGATGCGGTCAGCGTCGACGGCTTCGAATGCGGCGGGCATCCGGGCGAGGACGACACACCGAACATGATCCTGCTGCCGCGTGTGGCCGAGGAGCTCGACATCCCGTTTGTGGCGTCGGGCGGCATGGCCGATGCGCGAAGTCTGGTGGCCACTCTTGCCCTCGGCGCCGACGGCATCAACATGGGAACACGGTTCGTTGCCACCAAGGAGGCGCCGGCGCACGACAATGTGAAGCGAGCGCTGGTCGCGGCAAATGAACTGCAGACGCGCCTGATCATGCGACCATTGCGCAATGCCGAGCGCGTGCTCACCAATGCGGCGGTCGAGCAGATCCTCGCCATCGAGCGCAACAATGGCGCTTCCACGGCGATCGAGGATATTCGCCACCTGGTCGCCGGATCGGAGAACCGCTGTGTCCTGCAAGAAGGCGGGATGGATGCGGCTGCCTGGAGCTGCGGCAGGGTAACCGGGCCATTCCGACCTGCCAGGAGCTGATCGACAGGATCATGCAAGGCGCAGAGGAGATCATCAGCCGCCGCCTCGAGGGCTTGCTTGCGGCGTGACACTGGCGAAACGGATAGGAATAGGACGAGACATCATGGCGGAACTGCTCGAAACCATTGAAGACGGCGTCGCCACGCTGACCTTCAATCGACCGGAGCGCCTGAACGCGCTGTCGACGCCGATCATGGAAGGATTGCTCCATGGGCTGCCACGGCTCGCCGGTGACCCTGCCGTCAGAGTGATCATCCTGACCGGCGCCGGCCGGGCCTTCTGCGCCGGCGGCGACGTCAAGAGCATGGCCGAAGGCGGCGAGCAGCGCAGTGCAGCGGAGGCGACTGCGCATCTACGCGCGCGGATGGAAGTGTCCCGCATCTTGCATGAGCTGCCGAAGCCGACGATCGCGATGATCAACGGCCCGGCGGCGGGGGCTGGGCTCGCCCTGGCCCTCGCGTGCGATCTGCGGGTTGCCGGGGTCTCGGCAAAACTCGTGACCGCGTTCGTCAGGGTCGGCTTTTCCGGCGATTTCGGCGGCAGCTTCTTTCTGACCCGCTTGGTCGGCACGGCGAAGGCGCGCGAGCTTTATTTCATCGGTCGCCCGGTCGACGCCGATGAAGCGTTGTCGCTCGGTCTCGTCAACCGCGTCGTTCCCGACGAGCAGCTCGGCGCCGTCACAATGGAACTCGCCCGGGCTTTGGCACACGGGCCCGCCGTCGCTCTTAGCCTGATGAAGCGCAACATGAACTGCGCCGAAAGCGGCGGTTTGGCCGAACTTCTCGATATGGAAGCGGCCAACCAAGTGCAGACCGGCCGCACCGAGGACCACCGGGAGGCGGCGAAGGCGTTCGTCGAAAAGCGCGCGCCGATCTTCGTCGGACGCTGAAGCAGCGTCGCCGCCATCCTCAATTGCCCCAAAGCCCTTGCAGCCGGCGGTGACTTACGACGTGGTCGCGGGCGATAGCGGCTCGCTGAATTTCGCGGCACTGTTGGCGCGCCGGGCGATCGTCGGGACTGTTGCCGGGACCGCAGCGTTTACCAGCGCGCCCAATGCGATATAGCGGTCGATTTCGTCGTCGCTGGCCGAGCTCGCCAAAGACCGTACGGTTATGTTCGCCCTGGAAGGCGGGATCGCCGAGCGGCTCGAGTTTTTCGCGCGAGAAGCGCCACGGACGCCCCGGCAAACGATAGGTTCCGCCGTTGCGGTCAGAGACCTCCTGGACGGCGCCCCAATATTCCGCCCATTCCATCTCGGACAGCCTCTTCAGTGAGCGCACCTCGTGCGCGCACTCTATCCGACAACCGCCACCTATCGGCTAAAGTGCGCGCTTTTGTCGACTTTCTCGTCGCGCGCTTTGGGCGAGAGCCGTCATGGGATGACTGGCGCCGAGCTCCCACGGAGCAGTCCGCTGTCAGCCCGGCCCTGCCCGACTGAGACGATCGGCAGCTCTACCAGCCCTCGGGCAGCGGACTGCGCATGTTGCCATCGGCCTCAGAAGGTCTCGACCCATGGCCGCAGCTCGACTTCCAGGGACCACGCGCTGCGCGGTTGGCGCAAGACCTCGAGATAGGTCTGAGCAATTCCGTCAGGATCGAGTGTGCTATCCGGCCGATCGGCCGGATCGGGCCGCCGCATACTGCGCACCCCGCCGTCGATCACGAAATGGGCGACGTGGATACCTTTTGGCCCAAGCTCGCGTGCCGTGCTCTGCGCCAGACCGCGCAGCGCAAATTTGCCCATCGCAAAGGCAGCCGAGAAAGGGTACCCCTTCACACTGGCGCTGGCGCCGGTCAGCAGGATCGCGCCGCGGCCATGCGGGATCATTCGCCGTGCCGCCTGCTGGACGACGAGAAACCCTCCAAAGGCCGACACCTCGACCGCCTTCCGCACGGCTTCAGGATCGAGCTCGGCGATCGGGCCGTGCGCCCGGGCACTGGCGTTGTACACCACGACATCGGGCTCCCCGAGCTGAGTGTCCGCCTCTTCGAACAGGCGAGCGACCGCAGCCGGGTCAGACGCATCCACCGCGAATGTTTGGGCGCGGACTTCGGTGGCAAGGGGCGCCAACTTCTCTGCATTGCGTGCCGCCAGGCCGACCCTGAGACCAGCCGTAGCCAAGCCGCGGGCCAATGATGCACTGATGCCTGGACCGGCCCCGACGATCAGAGCGGTGTGATAAGGAATATCGGTCATGACTGCCTCTTCAAGCTGATTTCAGACTACGCACCCTTAGGGCGCCAGCGTCGCGTCCAAGGTGTTGCACGATTGTCGCAACGACCTAACCGTATTCCCCTGTCGCAATCTCTTTGAGGACGTTGCGAAGCTCGAGCGCAGCCTCCTCACCGAATGTGCTCTCAAAGAGCCGTTGCGCCGCGGCCCAGCGTGGACGGGCCTTGGCCGCTGCAGCCTTCCCGGCCTGCGTCAGTGCCACCATACGGCTGCGTCGATCCTGTTCGGACACTTCGAGCTTAACGAAATTGCGCTTCTCGAGTGGGCGCAGAAGGTGCCCCAGTGTCGAGCGATCCATGACCAGAAGCCGTGCGAGATCTTGGATCGTGCTCGGACCGACGAGGCTCAGCCGCGCCAGGATCGAAAATTGGTTCACGCCCAACCCGGTGGGCGCGAGTGCCTCGTCATAAAGTCTCGTCACGCGCCGCGCCGCCTGGCGAAGCGCGGCGCAATTGCAGATTTCAGGCTCGACATCGGACATTGGTGCGGCTCATTACCCTTCAAAATCGCATTGCAAGCATCGACATATCGCTAGATAGGGGTAAATACCTGCATCGTCAACTCCGTGTGCACGGCTTCCGACGGCGCAATTCGATCCCCGCTTGACACTCGCTAGGACCGCCCTATCTATCAGCACGTCCAAATGAGAGCAATTGCCCTTATTCGTAAAGGCTGATGCCCGATGAAGAATCAGATGACGACCCTCCTGGCCGCCGCAGCGTTCGCCGTCGCCGGGGCGGCGGCCCAGGCGGCGGATATAACCGCCGCGACCGGCCATATGACGAAGCTCGACGCGGACGGCTCGGCGCTGGTCTATTACACTGCCGCGCGCGACGGCTTCCACGTGGTGGTAACGACCCAGCGGGGCCTGACCAACCACGCGGCGGTCGCGCGGTTCGAGACGGTGTTGGCGACGGGGCAGTCGGCGGCGGTCTCGGTCCCGCGCGCCGCGGGCGAGGCACCGGCGCGGATCGTGCTCAGCAATGCTGGCGACCACCTGCACATCGCCAAGCCGAACGCCGCCGTCTCCGCCCGGTGACTCCCGCATTGAGCCTCCCAACCAATTGATCGCCTTCCCGGGCTCCAGCCGACGCGGTCACCTACACTGAGGTGGATGCCGACGGCGTGCCGGCACTGTGGTGTATCCCGGAGCGCGGCGACCTGGACCGCGTTCTGTTGCACAGCCGCTCTGGCGGTACTGTCGTCACCTCTATACACGCCGACCGAAAGGCTATTGGGCACGTCGCCAAGGTGGTCGGTGCCCGCGCCGCCCCGACCCCGGGCAGTGCGTGACGGACCGGAATGCCAATCCGGCCCAAATGGTCGGGGTCGCCGATGCCGGAGAGCTGCAGAATATGTGGCGAACCGATGGCGCCGCCGGCAAGGATGACCTCGCGTCGTGTCGACCCGCTCGACCCCGTTGCCACGCGCATATTCAACGCCGATCGCCCGCGTGCCGTCGAACAGGACGCGGTGGACCAGCGCGTTGGTGAGGAGTTGAAGGTTCGGCCGCTTCAATGCCGGACGCAGATAGGTGCGCGCCGCGCTTTGCCGGCGCCGCCCGCGCCGGGTCTGCTGAACCCAGCCGATATTGTCCCCCGCGCCAGGCGGCAGGCGGTTGACGTCCTCGTAATATTCGAGCCCGATCTCGGTACCGGCCTCGATCAGCTTGTGGCACAGGAACGGCTTGTCGGCGGTCCGCGACGTCAAGAGCGGCCCGCCCCTGCCATGAAACTCGTCGGCCTCACCCTCCCAACCCTCGGCCTGTTTGAAAAAGGGCAGGACATCGTCCCACGACCAACCACGATTGCCGAGCTAGGTCCAATGGTCGAAATCTTCCGGCTGACCGCGAACGTAAATCAGCCCGTTGATCGAGCTGGAGCCGCCGAGCACCCGGCCGCGCGGGTGGAGCATGGCGCGCGCCCATTGACGCCGGGATCGGGCTCGGCCTTGAACCCCCAGGTCAGGGTCGGATGATCCATCAGCTTCATGTAGCCGGCCGGGATGTGAATGAGCGGGTTCCAGTCGCGCCCACCCGCCTCGATCAGTAATACTTTCGTTTGGGGATCCTCGGTCAGCCGGTTGGCCAGCACACAGCCGGCCGAGCCCGCCCCGATGATGATGTAATCCGCCTCCACGCTCCGCCCCCGGGCCGCAAAGTTCGGGCTTCTCTGCCACACTGCTTAACCGCACTCATAGTCTAGCGGATTGTGGCCCTACGGAAAGATGGCTTCAGCCGAGGTCTGCGATATTTCGGCGAGACAGAAGCGCCACCGACGGCGATAGTTGCGATCCAGATTTGTGAGGACCGATCGATGATCACGAAATTCGACAGCTCCTATTACGGCACCGCCGACATGGAGAACCTCGGCTACACCGGCACGCCGATCAACGACCGCTACTATTCGAAAGAGGAATTGGGGAGGGCGATGCACAAGGTGGTGGCTTACGCCAAGTGCATGGACGAGCGCGGCTACAACACCTTCTGGATGGCCGAGCATCATTTCCAGCCCGAGGGCACGGAATTGATCCCGAACCTCCTGATGATGGCGATGCACCTGTGCGGCGTCACCAAGAAGATAAAGATCGGCTGCGGCTTTAACATCGTGCCGATGTGGCATCCGCTGCGCCTCGCCGAGGATTACGCGATGGCCGACATCCTGACCGGCGGACGGGTCATCTTTGGCGTCGGGCGCGGCTACCACACCCGTGAGGTCGAGACCTTCGGCAATCCGCTGATCGACCAGAATGCCAACCGCGAGATGTTCGAGGAGGGCGTCGAAATCCTGTTCAAGGCCTTTGAGGGCAAGCCGTTCTCGCACCAGGGCAAGTACTATACGATCCCGCCCGAGGTGCCGTATCGCGGCTACACCTTGAAGGAGATCACGTTGGTGCCGGCGCCCGAGCGCCTGCCGGTCGAATGCTGGCAGCCGATCCAGAGCGGCTCGGAGCGCGCCTTCGACTTCATGGCGAAGTACGGCATCAGCGGCGTGATCGGCGGCGGCTCGGCCGAAGGCGGTGCCGTCGAGCGGCACATGCTCGGCTTCCAGGCGGCCTATGCGCGGCGCGGCGTGAAGCTCGAATTGGGCGAGCGGCTGGCGCTCGGCTACCAGTTCCACATCGCGCTCGAGCCGCGAGCAGGCGATCCGCGAGGCGGCACCCGCATTACGAAGAGAACATGAAGATGTTCGGCGAATTGCGCCTGGTGCGGGCATTGACCGACGAGCAGATCGCGGCGATGCGCGACCCGAGGCTGGCCGGCACCGTCAAATTGCCGACGATCGAGGATGCGGTGAAGGCCGGCGGCTTCCTGGCCGGCCGGCCGGAGGACATCATCGAGGCGCTGAAGGCGGTCGAGAAGCGCTATCCCGGCCTCGACCGCGTCATTTGCGCAACCCCGCTCGGCACCCCGCTCGACGTGCAGCTCGCAGACCTCGACCGCTTCGCGAAGGAGGTGATCCCGGCCTTCCGCGACACCCAGACCGCCGCCGCGGCGCAGTAGGCCTCCGAGATCAGCCGCCGGACGCCCCGTTCGGCGGCCCCTCAGGGGTCGCCGGCGGGGGTCGAACATTGTCTGCTGGGCCGAATGACGCCTTCGCGCCGAAACCAGCCATTCCCGCTTCGGTGAACGGGCGCCGGCGTTCGACCCTCGTGGCCGCCGTTCGCTGGCCCGCGAGACATTGCCGTCCATGATCCTTTCTGAGCCATTCAGATCCAGCTCGACCTCGACGCCTCTCCTCAGGCAGCTCGATTGTCCAGAGCAGCCCCCAATCGGTTGAAAAGTGGTCTGATCGTCCGCACGGAGCGTGCACGACGGTCTACAAGCTGAAGATCAAATTTCATGGAATGATCTCCAGGAATGCGATCTTCCCGCGCTCAAGGCGGAAGAAGAACCGCAGCTCGACTGGGCTGCCTGGAAAGTTGCCGGTCAACCGGCTCGTGACTACCGTCGTTCCGTCCCGCTGGTCCAAGGCTAACGGTTCGTTGGTATAGGTGTATTTGGCCGAGGATTTCGGCCTTCCATTGCTTGATGGCCAGAATGCCGGTGTAGGTGTGGCCTTCATCCTTCACCACCGCGTCTTTCGTGAAGCACCGCGCGATGGCCTCGCTGTCTCGTTTGTCGGCGTCGAAATAGGCAGCGATCGGTTCCGGCAGGTTGAGTTGTTCGGTCATGACGGCCTCCATTAGTTTGCGATGAGGCCAGAATGATGCCTCCCGACCAATTAGATAATGCTCTATAATATGACTAAGCCACTTAGGAAGTAGAGCATAATGCGAGGGTCGGACTTCGCCGAACTGAAGGCGTTTGCCGCCGTCGTCGAGCGGACGAGCTTCGCGCGAGCCGCCGATCATCTCGGACTTTCACCCTCCGCGCTCAGTCAGACCATCCGTCAACTGGAAACGCGCCTCGGCGTGCGTCTGCTCAACCGCACTACGCGCAGCGTGGCACCCACATCGGCAGGCGCTCGCCTCTATGAGCGTATCGAGCCGGTGATGCAGGAGTTGGACGCAGCGGTATCCGAGGCCGTCGAGGCCACTGGCCGAACGGCAGGAACGCTGCGTATCAACACACTCGGCATGGCAGCCAACAAGCTTATTGCACCGAGGCTGGGTCGATTTCATCGCGCCTATCCTCAGGTTGTGCTCGACATTGTGATTGATGATGGATTGAGCGACATCGTGGCTGGTCGTTTCGACGCGGGCATTCGCGTTGGCGAACGTCTGGAAAAGGACATGATCGCCGTTCGTCTGACGCCAGATGTGGAAATGACCGTTGTGGCATCACCCGACTACCTGGCACGCCACGGGGAGCCGAAAACCCCGACCGACCTGCATCGTCATGTCTGCATCAACTGGCGTTTTCCCGGCAGCGGTGCGCTCCATCGCTGGGGATTCGAGAAAAAGGGCAAGAAGCTTGAGATCGGAGTGGAGGGAGTGTTGATCTCGAACCACCAAGAAATTGTGGTCGAAGGTGCATTGCAGGGCCTTGGTATCCTCTACGCCTACGACGATGAGCGCATTCACGGCTTGATCATACGAGGGCAACTGAAGCGCGTTCTGACCGATTGGTCGCTGACACTTCCTGGGCTCTTCCTCTACTATTCGAACCGACGTCTTCAGCAACCGGCACTACGGGCCTTTATCGACTGTCTGCTTGACCGAGATGCAACCTAGCTGAGCAGCTCTTAAGGCATAAGGCGACACCCCGCTTTGAACGTGAGCGGGCAGGGACCGTCTCAGGCCGCCGCTTTCCACCTACTGAAACTCCTCGGCAGCGCTAGGCAATGGCGGCAATGGGGCATTACCGGTCGCCCTGTTTCCTCAATCGGCACGGCAGCCTTGACTAGAACGTATAGGGAACATACATGGCAGGCACCTTTGCCAAAGCCACGGCCATCGGAGGCTTCTCGTGCCAGTCGCTGCGATTGCCTTGCCGCGTCCTGCTCGCCCCTGTTTTCCCGACCTGGAATCGGGGAACCCCAATCGGTTAAACCTGATCTCTTCTCGTCTTACGCGTACGCGCGCGCAAGGGCGCTCGCCCGTCCAGCCAATGCGTCGACCGCGGCGGTGCAAAGAGCGTGGCGGTCCGCTGTTTTTCCGACCTAAAGTTGAGGAATTTCAATTAGTTGCACCTGATCTTTTTCGCGTGCACGCGCGTATGCGCGCCGCCGAGGGTGCTCGCCCCTCGATCCAATGCATCGGTCGCGCCGCGGCGGCGGGCGATGCGCAGCTAAAAAAATCTCGTCAGGCTTAGCGCAAGCGGGCGACTGCGAATAATGACCAGCCATACAGGGCAGCGCCAAAAAGCACCGCCAGCGCCCGACGTTTCATCGACGTTGTCGCGACTGTATTGCAGAGACTGGAGACGCAGCGCTCCCAATGAGAGCCCGAGCCGAGCAAAATAGGAATTACCGCGCTCAGAGATCTGGTCCGAATATCCGTTCCGGGAGTCCACAACGCGGAAGGTTTATGCCTCGGGAGGAGGCGCACCGTGATCAGTCGCGGTGTGTCAAGGCGCAGTCGGGCTAGTGGTGAACGGCCAGACAAGCCCGATTTGCAGCATTGACAACCATGCCATTGCCATATTCGCACTGTAACCTCGTACGCATCGGCGCCCGTCAGCGGGTGCGTGTTTACGATTTGAGGAGTTGCTGAGGCCTGATCTCGACCAGATAAAACAGGGGAAACAGGCGGCGCGAGACCGGAGCGGCGGGTCCATGGGCCGATGGCGGACAAATGCTGATTGCCGAAAATCTCGTCACACCGGCCCACGGGTCCGCGCGTCGCGCGGCCGAGGACAGGCTCCGGCCGGCGCCCATCGTAGCGCAGAGGTCGCGGCGGCAGCCGAATAGGGGTATTGTTCGGCCGGTCAAATCGTCATTCACGAAAGCGGTATCGAGGCCGACGACATTCCGCTTTTGCTGGTGGCAACTTCCTTTCCCGAGGAGTTTGCAATGGACGTAACTCCGGTATCCCCAGGTTGCCTCTCCGGCATACGCGTACTCGACCTGACGCAATTCGAGGCCGGCACGACGTGCACCGAGGCGCTCGCCTGGATGGGCGCCGACATTGCCAAAGTTGAAAATCCCAAGGGCGGCGAGGCCGGGCGCACCGGCTTCGGCGACGCGTATTATTTCATGATGTACAACGCCAACAAGCGGTCGATCACCGTCAACCTGAAGTCAGACCGCGGCCTGGCATTGGTCAAGGAGATGGTGAAGAAGGCCGATGTCTTCACCGAGAACTTCGCGCCCGGCGCGGTCGAGCGGCTCGGGCTCGGCTACGATGTCGTCAGCGCGATCAATCCGAGCATCATCTATGCCCAGGTCAAGGGCTTCGGCGACGGCAGCCCGTACGAGAAGGGCCTGTCGTTCGACCCGATCGCACAGGCGGTGGGCGGGGCGATGAGCATCACCGGCGAGCGCGACGGCAGGCCGGTCAAGCCCGGCCCGACGATCGGCGACACCGGCACCGGCATGCTGATGGCGTTCAGCATCGTCAGCGCTCTGTTCGATCGTGGGCGCACCGGCAAGGGCCGGCGGCTGCAGGTCGCGATGCAGGATTCGGTCATGCATTACAGTCGCGGCATGTTCATCACACAGGCGCGCACCGGCGCTGCGGCGCCGCGGCGGCCGCCCAGCAACAACCCGCCCGGCGGCATCTATCCGTGCCAGCCCGGCGGCCCCAACGATTACGTCTACCTGCTGACCAGCCGCGCCAACCCGGAGCATTGGACACGCCTGTTGAAGCTGATCGGGCGCGAGGATCTGATCGGCGATGCGCGCTACGACACCCCCGACGCCCGCTTGCAGCGCGAGGCCGAGGTCGACGAGATTGTCACCGGTTGGACGCGGCAGCGCACGAAGCAAGAGGCAATGGCGCAGCTGAGCGCGGTCGGCGTCCCCGCCGGCGCCGTTTTCGAACTCGATTGAGCTGACCAACGAGCCGAGCTTCCGGCAGCGCGGCATCCTGCAAACCATGACGCATGGCGAACGCAGGATGACGATGCCGACCTGGCCGGTGCGCTTCGACGGCGTCCCGACCGCCGTCAAACCGGCGCCATTGCTCGGCGAGCACACCGCCGAAGTGCTTGCCGACTGGCTCGGCCTCGACGCCGCCGCGGTCGCGGGCTTGCGTCAGGACGGCATCGTCTGAGGCGCTGACGGCCGGCGACCGGCAGGCTGCGACTGAAATTTTGCCGCCTCTGGTGAGCCCGCAGCGCGATTGCCTCATTTTACCGCACCCACATCGTGGCACCAGCAAACTCACGCATTTTATCCTTCTGTAACGATCGCTTGACCTCATTCTTGGTACGCGACACGGCAAGGCAAGATCGCGGCCCCGGCCACACACCGCCATCTGCTCCGGAAAAAAGCGGGTGCAGCCAGATACTCGCCGCCGCGCTCAGCTTCCGCGGAAGTTCGGCGTGCGTTTAGCTTGGAAGGCCTCGACGCCTTCGCGGAAATCATCGGAGCTGCGCAGGCGGCTATAGACTTGGCCTTCGAGCTGCGGCCGATCGAGGATCACATCGGCACGCTCGCGCCCGGTATCGATCTCGACGTGGAAACCGTCGAGCGGGCCAGTTATTCCCGCATCGGTCATAGTCATCGCTCCTCGCGATACTCCCCGGCCACCAGCAGGCGGCGCAAGAGCTTGCCGACCGGCGATTTCGGGATCTCGACGAGGAAGACATAGTCGCGCGGCCGCTTGTAATCGGCCAGGCTGGACTGGCGGCACCAGGCATCGAGTGACGCCCTATCGACCGTGCCGCCGCGTCTGACGAAGGCAGCAACGCGCTGCCCCAGCGTTCGTCCGGCAGGCCGGCCACAGCGACTTCGGCCACGGCCGGGTGCAAGGAGAGGACGCTCTCGATCTCGCTGGGCGAAATGTTTTCGCCGCCGCTGATGATCATGTCGTCGACCCGCCCGGTGACAAACAGGTCGCCCGCGGCATCGACATACCCTGTATCTCCGGTGAAGTACCAACCCTGGCGCACGGCTTTGACATCGGCATCGGGCCGGCGCCAATAGCCCTCGAACGCCTCGTCGCCTTCCATGTCGGCGATGATCTCGCCCTCCTCGCCGACCGCGACGGTTTCGTGCGGGGCTCCCGCGCCAAGCCTGACGACGCGGATGCGCTGATTGAACCCCGCCTTGCCGGCTGAGCCGGGCTTCGCTGCCGCCTGCGGTTCGATTGTGAAGGTGTAGATCTCGGTCGAACCGTAATGATTGACGAACAGCTCCGGCTGGAATGCCGCCTCGACCCGCTTTACGAGGCCGTCGGGCATTGCCGCGCCAGCGAAGCCGACCTTCCGGACCGAGCCGGTGTCGGCCGCCGCAAAACCCGAATGGCTGACGAGATCGTGGTAGAGCGTCGGGACGAGATAGAGGTTTGTCACCCGCTCGCGGCCGATCAGCCGCAACGCCGCTGTCGCATCGAAGCGCGGCAGGCAGACGAACGCGCCGTCGACCAGCGCCATCGCCAACAGCGAGCGAACCCCCATCGTGTGATAGAGCGGCATCACGCCCAAGGTGCACTCGTGGCGGCCATAAAGGTTTTGTGCGACATGGGCGGCCGCTGCCGCGCAATGTGCCCGCGCTGCTGTCGCGCCGGGTAGGCGGCCTGCTGCGCCTTGACCTGTTCCAACACGGCCGACAGCCGCTTGTTGTCGACGATCGCGCCGGGCTGCACTGTCTGAATCTTGTCGAATACCTTGAAACCGAGCGTCACTCCGTTGAACTGAACCGCAAACCGCCCGTCCGGGTAGTTCACGACCTCGACCTTCTGGCGCACCAAACCACGGGCCAACGACGTCGGGTCGAGCAGCAGCATCATCCGGTCGTAGTGCAAGGTCAGGTTGCGCGTGACCGTGCGCTCCTCCCGCCAAGCCAGGATCTCGTCCAGATCATCGGCTTGCGCCAGTGGTCGATGCAGGTCCCCCGCTTTCGCGAGGGCAGGCTCTTGGCGTTCGCCGGATCACGGCCGAAGCGCGAGTTGTAGGTGGTGATGAACCCGGGCAGCCATGCGTTCGCCGCGGCAATCGACGATACGCCCGCCAGCCGCAGCTCCCCCGCCTTCGCGAGGGCAGGCTCTTGACCAGCCGGTCCTGCAATGTGCCAAATGCGCGCTCGATGCGCCCCTTCGCTTGCGGGCTGTTGGCACAGATGATGTCGATGTTCAGCGCCAACAGCGCCCGACCGAACTGTGTCACCCGGTCGCCGCCGATAGCCTCCTTGCTGTTCACCCGAAAGATGCCGTGCTTGTCACTGTATAACGCCACCGGCTTGCCATGCTCCTCCAGATCGGCGCGTGTCGTCCGAAAGTAATCAAACGCCGATTCCGATGTGACGAACCGCAGCTCCATCAACCGGCTCGTCGCATCATCCACAAAAGCCAGCAGCGTGCACGGCGGGCCGCGATCCTCAAACCAGGCATGCTCCGAGCCGTCGATCTGCACCAGTTCCCCCAGGCAATCGCGCCGCCGACGCGGCTGATGCGGCGAGGGAAGACGATGCCGACGGTCCCGCCACAGCCCATCGGCGATCATCCAACCGCGCACGGTCTCGCGCGACACCGAGCAGCCGTGATGCTCTGCCAGCTTCTCCGCCGCCAAGCTCGGGCCAAAGTCGCTATACCGTTCCCGCACGATCGACAACGCGAGAGTGCGAACCTCAGCGGGTAGCCGGTGGTTGCTGGGTTGGCCGCGGCGCTTGGAAAGCAGGCTCGCGGCACCGTCCTGCTTGAGACCGCGCAGCAGACGAAACACCTGACGCCGCTGTCGGCCGATCAGCACACAGGCGTCACTGACACGCAGCCGACCCGACTGAACCCGCAACAGCACGTCAAGACGGCTGAACTCCTGCTTGCTCATCGACACCACCGCCACGGCGCACCTCCCGGGACCCCAGATCCCGGGGATGTGTCACCTCTATGTTGCAGAGGGGTGTCATTTCTATATTGCTCTTACACACGCCCGCCGCGTAACATCCATTATGGAAAGCAATTTCGAAGTCTCCATAAGAGCAAAACCGGGGGTCCAAGTAAATCTGGCCCGGGCCATAATTTAGCCCGAAGAACTCATCGCGCCCCCGGCCAACACCTGATGCCTCGCCCTCGGGAGACAGGCGCCCGATTCGTTCGCCGATCATCCGCGCGCGCCCGGGAAGAAGCCGTCGGAGTGCGGATAATCGGTCGCCCACATGATCTTGTGCGGGCCGATATAGTCGGCCAAGACGGAAAGGCTTCCTCGACCGGCTCGACAGACGCGGCGGCTTATCACCGGCTCCCTACAATTTCAGCTCGCGCAGCTGCTTCACGTCGGCGCGGCCGGCGCTGAGGATGTAGCCGACATCGGAGCCGCCGGTCAGGTAACGCACGCCGAGCCGTAACAGCCAGCTCTGAAATTCGAAATCCTGGCGCACGCCGCCGACCCCCATCGCCTTGCCGTGGCCCTTCGCCGCTCGGGCGACGATCTCGAAGGCGGCACGCATCCGCTCGTGCGTGTATTGCCCGGGAATGCCCATCTCGGTCGACAAGTCCGAGGCACCGATATGCAGCACGTCGATGCCGTCAACCGCGGCGATCGCATCGGCGTTCTCAACCGCCTCGGGTGTCTCGATCATCGCCATCAACAGCGTCTGTTCGTTGAGCACCTTGCAGACCTCGGCCTGCGGGATCGCGGCATAGCCGAGCTGTGGTCCACTGCCGAAGGCCGAGCGGTGGCCCTTCAGGAGCATAGAGGCAGGCTTCGACGATCGACCTGGCCTCGTCGGCGTTCTGGACATGCGGCACCATGACCCCCTGTGCGCCGCAATCGAGAATGCGGGTCGCGTCGTGCGGGTCGTGCGAGGTGACCCGAGCGATTGGCGTGATCCCCATGCCCAATGCCGCGACGCACACCCCGGCCGCGGTTTCGAGCGAGGTCGGGTTGTGCTCGAGGTCGATATAGACCGCGTCGAAACCGCACGCCGCCGCAATCATCGCGATGTTCGGAGTGCGCAACTGGTTGACCCCCATGCACAGCACCAGTTCGTTGGCTTTCAGCATCTTCTTGGCGCGGTTCTCGCCGATTTGCGTGGGCATCGCATTCCTCCGAAGGGGTTCTACGCTGCCAAGCATCGCCTGCCTTGCCCGCGCAAGCAACGCTCCGATGGTCAGGTGGCGCAGTGCAGGCGGCGGGTTGCATAAAGGTATAAAGGCAACGATGACCTTCCGAGCGCGATACATCCTGATTGGACTCGTCCCGCTCATCGCTGCCGGCGGCCTGATCGGCTGGCATTTCTTTAGCGGCCGGCGCGATGTGTTGAGACCCGATGGCGGGCCGGTCGTGACGATAATGGATTTTGGGCAGAGCTTCCCGCTCGATCCGCTCCCTTCTGGCTGGCGACATCGGAAATTCTGGACGCGTTCGCCCATGAGCATGGCCTTCGCGGTCAAAGACGGGGTGCCGAGCATGCGGTTTGAAACCCATGACAGCGCGTCGATGCTGTTTCGCCATGTTGACATCGATCTTGCCGCCTATCCGATGCTGGCATGGCGCTGGTACATCGAAGTGCCGATTCGCAGCCCGCTCGACGAGCGCACGCGCCAAGGCGACGATCACCCGGCGCGACTGTTTCTTCGGTTTGCGACGGATCGTGGCGAGAAGCGCGCCATGGAGGTGATCTGGGGCAATCGGCTGAAACCGGGGGACTACAAATATATCGGCGGGTTCCCACACTTCGTTGCCGACGCCGGCGACGACCGGGTTGGCCGCTGGCTTGACGAGAGGATCGACCTCGCTCGCGTCTATGGCGAGATCTGGAAGGATGCGGCGCCGGCGCGTCTGGTCGATATTGCCGTGTTCTGCGACAGCGACGACACGCACACCGCCAGCATCAGCTATTTCGACTACGTCCGGCTTGAACAGCGGTGAGGCTCCGATAGCTTATCGCAGCTGATACACGCTCGGCGCTGTCCAGCCGCTCTCGCGGTTCGAGAAAACTAAGACGAAGTCTCGAATGCGCTCTTCAGATCAATGCTTCGCACAGCTACCGCCCGGACGGTCAAAGGGCCTAATGGATCCTGGTAGTGATGTCCGCTCATACGATCAGAGAAGCCAGGGGTAAGCGGAATGCGCAAGTTCTTCGGGTCGATGGGTTCGGTCAGCCGGCTCACCGTCGAGAGCCAAGCCCTCAAGAGCAATATGCTGGGTGATCCATCGATTCGCGTCGTCGATGTGTATGTTCCGGCCGGGCATGACGGACAAGGATTGCCCCTGCTGGTGGATCTTGTCGGCTTCACCGGCAGTGGCTTATCCCAAACGAATTGGGTCGGCTTCCGCGAGAACCTGCCGGAACGGCTCGACCGGCTGATCGGCGAACAGCTCATGCCGCCGGTCGTCGTCGCCTTTCCCGATTGCTTCACCCGGCTCGGCGGCAACCAATACATCAACTCGGCTGCGATGGGCGCCTGGCAGGACTTCCTGCTGCATGAAATGCTGCCGGCCATCGAACAGCGCTTTGGATGCGGCGGCACCGGCCGCCGCGGCGTGTTCGGCAAGAGCTCTGGCGGGTATGGCGCGACTAACGCACGCGCTGCGCCACGCCGACATCTGGTCGGCCGCGGCCTGTCATTCCGGCGATATGGGCTTCGAATTGTGCTATCTGCCCGACATGCCTGCGGTCCTGCGCGCACTTGCCGGCGCTGAGAACTCGATCGAGAAATGGTGGCAGCAACTCGAAGCAGCCCGAAAACATCCGGAGGGTTCCGGCAAGGTGGTCAACGCGCTGGCGATGGCGGCCAGCTACGATCCCGATCCAACGCAGTTCCTTGGGATCCGGCTGCCGGTCACGTTCGACACCTGCGAGATTATCGAGGAACGCTGGGCGAATTGGTTGCGGCAAGACCCTGTAGTTGCGATCGAAACCCAGGCGGACAATCTCGGCCGGCTGAAGGCGCTCTACATCGACTGCGGCGAGAAGGACCAGTTCAATCTGCTCTACGGTGCCCGCCGGTTCGTTCGTGCGTCGGCTGAACGAGCTTGGCATCGCGCATCGCTACGAGGAGTTCGCCGACAACCATAGCGGTGTCGATTACCGGATGGACGAGAGCTTGCCTTTTATCGCGCAGGCCCTGTCCGGCTGATGTGTATGGTCCTAAGGCAGTTCGCCGCCCCACCCGCCGGGCGTCTTCACCTGCGCTCCTAGGCTCCAGGTCGATGCAGAGTGAGTGGCTAAAGGGTGGCACCAATCGCGGCCTCACGAGTAAGCTCAATTCCGGCACACAGCATCGATGAAGGGAGCGGGCAAATACACTTTGGTGTTTCGATGTTCCACACCGATTATTCGATCCCAGCAGTGGAGCTTGCCCGGGCACTTAAGGCACGCGGCTTCGAGTCGATGTGAGCACCCGAGCACTCTCACATCCCGGCCCGCGACGGACGCCCTTTGCGGGCGGCAGCGAACTGCCCAACCCCTATCACGAGGTTATGGACCCATTTGTCGTACTCGGCGCGGCGGCGAGCGTTACGAAGTCCCTGAAGCTCGCCACCGGCGTGTGCCTCGTCGTGCAGCGCGATCCCATCCAGACCGCGAAACTTGTCGCCTCGATTGATCAGGTGTCGGGCGGGCGGTTTCTGTTTGGCGTTGGCGGCGGCTGGAACGCCGAGGAAATCGAGGACCACGGTACGGTGTTCAAAACCCGCTTCAAGCTGATGCGCGAGCGGATCGAGGCGATGAAGGAGATCTGGACCAAATCGACGGCTGAATATCATGGCGAGTTTGTCGATTTCGCGCCGATGATGACCTGGCCAAAGCCGGTGCAGAAACCGCACCCGCCGATCATCGTAGGTGGCGCGTTTCCGCATGCGGCGCGCCGTGCCATCCGTTACGGCGACGGGTGGGTGCCAATTGCCGGTCGGGCGCCCTATGGCGAGGTCAACGACTACCTGCCGAAATTCAAGCAGATGGTGGCCGAAGCCGGCCGGGACCCCGACGCGGTGCCGATCACGTTGTTCGGCGGTACGGAGGATGCCGACCTGTTGAAGCAGTACCGGAATATGGGCGTCGCGCGGGTCGTCACGACGTTGCCGCCCGAGCCGGCCGAGAAGACGTTACCCGTGCTGGACCGCGGGGCCGATTTGATCCGCCGCGTCAACGCGTGAGGCTGACGAAGGGATGATCGCAGCGCCGGGATTTCGCCGCTCCAACGTGGAGCCCGGTACCGCTTCTCGGGAATTATCAGACTTCTCGCTATGACCGGACGCGGCGAGGTGCCGACCTGCTGCTCATCGCTCACGATCAGGAGCTGTGGACAATCCTCGCGCTCAAGGCCGGTGAACGCGACCTCGACCCGATGGGCAGGGCATTCCAGGGACCGTCCAGGATCCTCTATGGAAATCCACCTACATCTCCAGAATCGTCGCGGGTGGAATTGTGGGTAAATGTCATAATCTGTCGGTTAATGAGTTGTTATAATTTAATAATACGCGACAAGGTGGCGGATGGGGTGGGATTCGAACCCACGGTACCCTTGCGGGCACGCCGGTTTTCAAGACCGGTGCCTTAAACCGCTCGGCCACCCATCCGATAAATAGAATCAAGTGCCGTTCGCCTAGTCGCCGTCACTCGCATGCCATAGCGATCAGATCAGACCTAGTTCTTCGTCTGAAATTTGTAATTGCAGCTGGGAGATTCGATAGAAGCGCTGACATTATTTCCTTGGATGCGCCCCGTCATGTGTGCAAATCCGTTTTTCAGGCGGGCAGAGGCTTTGAGGACCCCATTTTCATCGATCTTCCCGATCAATGTGGTACCAAATCGAGGGCGATATACAAACCGAACTTCTCCCTTGGATATTGTTAGAGGGTAAAGCGATCCCAGAGGAGGTTCGGTGCAGTCGCCACTGATTATTTTCGTGAGGGTAAGTTCTCCCATGTACTGGCCGTCGAACTTAGCCGAGACCTGCGCCCATGCGACGCTCCCAAGCCCCGTGCCGAGCAGGAGACCCAGTCCCAGGCATCCCAGCATTCCGTTCATCCCCGTTCAGGTTTCGCCTGCAGGTTAAGAGAGGCAAAGCCCCGTCCCGCCTGGCGTCGAGGTATCGAGCACCAAACCGATGGTCCAGCGTTACATCCCGCGTGGCACGTACGCAAGCAGGTCAAGAACGCGGTCTGACCGATGGGTCAATGGCTTGCCTGCTCCCTGGCTACGTTACAAACTGTCCGTCGGACACGGGGGAGGCGCTGCGAGACAACCGCGCACCCGTATATGGGAGAGAGCTCATGGACCTCAGAGGCGCGGTCGCACTGGTGACGGGCGGTAATGGCGGGCTTGGCCGGCGCATCTGTCACGCGCTGGCGAAGGAGGGTGTGCATATGGCCGTCATGTATGCCCAGAGCCGCGACCAGGCGGAGAGTGTCGCGTGCGAGCTGACATCGAGACATCAGATCAACGCCGCCGCCTTTGCCTGCGACATCACCGACGGCGCGGCCGTGGAGAAGGTGGTCGGCGATGTGACCGGGCGTTTCGGCCGGCTCGATATTCTCGTCAACGACGCCGCTTACAACAAGGCGATCCCCTTCGACGACCTCGACAGTCTGACGATGGAGGTGTGGGACAAGATCATCGCCGTCAACCTGACGGGGCCGATGCGCCTGATAAAGGCGGTGGCGCCCGTCATGAAGGCGCAAGGCCGCGGCCGCATCGTCAACATCTCATCCGTGTCGGGGGTCGGGCCGACCGGCTCGTCGATCGCCTACGCGGTGTCGAAGGCGGGCCTCATCCACCTGACGCGCTGCATGGCGGTAGCCCTGGCGCCCGAGACGCTGGTCAACTGCGTGGCGCCTGGCCTCTTAGAGGGCACGCGAGCGACAGCCAATCTCCGCCCCGAGCAGATCGAGCGCTCCGCCACCACCTCGCTCCTGAAAAAGCCCGCCGACAAGGACGACTGTGCCGACATGGTGGTCACGATGTGCCGCACCGAAACGATGACCGGCCAGACGATGGTCATCGACTCCGGCCGCTACTTTCATTGACGAACCGAAAGGCCCCTCGCGAATGGAGATCTCCGGCAAGACCGCCATCGTCACCGGCGCTGCGTCCGGCATTGGCCTCGGCATTGCGACCGCGCTCGCGGAGGTTGGTGCGAACGTGGTCATGGCCGACATCCGGAGAGATGCGGTCGAAGAGGCGGCTCATGGTCTCTCCGGCACCCAACAAGCGGGTCATGCCGGTGCGGATCGATGTCACGCAGGAGCAATCCGTGCTCGATGCTCTGGCGGAAGCCGAACGCAATTTCGGCAAGCTCCACATCGCCTGCAACAATGCCGGCGTGCCGATGCACGGCACCAGATTGATCGACGTGCCGCCCGGCGATTGGGAATTTGTGATCGGCGTCAACATTTGGGGGATCATCCACGGCATCCGCCACTTCGTGCCCGCGATCCTCAGGCACGGGGAAGAGGGGCATATCGTCAACACCGCCTCGGTCGCCGGCTTCCAGAACCGCCGCGGCACCAACCAGGGGCCGTACTCGATGAGCAAATACGCCGTCCTATCACTGTCCGAGGCGTTGGAGCACGAACTCGAAGACAGCAATGTCGGCGTCTCGGTACTATGCCCGGGTCCGATCAACACGAATATCGCTCGCGGCGCCCGTAACCGCCCGGACCACATGGGCGGGCCGCAAATCCGAGCCAATGAGGAAGCGGTCCTGGCCGAACGCCTCGCCACCACGGGTCTCGATCCGAAGACGGTCGGCGAACGCGCGGTGGACGCGATCCGCACGAAGACGTTTTATGCCTTTGTCAGTGCCGTTCCCGCCGACGTCATCAAGGCCCGCCACCGTCGCATCGAGGGTGCCTTGAACAGTCCGTGGGTTAGCCATTACTGACCGCTGAAGGGCCCGGCGCAGCAACCGGGCGTGTCAGCGTTACGCCTGGACCAGGATCCGCTGAGATAAAATCGTCGAAAGCGGTAATCCAGGGCGGCCCCTCTATCGGTTGCCCCCTGTTCGAGCCAGCGTCAGGCTCTGGGCCGCTGCTTTCGCGGGGCGTGTTTTGACCAACGCGGACAGCGTCTAATCGAACCTTCTGGGGAGACTTTTCGCTGATGGCGAATGTTTCCTGGTCGAGCGCTCCTGAGGGCTCCCGAAGCCGGCTAGTGCTCAGAGGCCTTTTATAAGATCCACAACATGCGCGGCTGCGCGGCGGGTCTGGCTGTTTTTGCTGTTTTTTGCAGCGATTTATCAACGATCGATACCTCGTCCCCTGCGGAATTCTCGGCCGCCGATGGTTCGGTGAGCCGAAAAACAGCGAGATGACCTCGGTTCGGCCATTGCTCTTCGCCGTTCCTGTTTAAAACGCAACAATCGCAAGGTCATACCGACGAGCCCCGTATGGCGCCTTTGAGGGACACCGGTTGCCATGTTAATATCATAATAAGCAATATTTGTCAATTTGACAAATAACGTTTTAGCACCTCCAAGCCGCCGTTTTCCCCGTTGCCGCCGCGGCTGTGCATCATCCGTTTGACCCACTGCGCCAGTGTGTGCCCTTTATGTTACGTTCAATGCGCTCAGAGGGAGTTCGACGGATGACTGAGGCCAAGCTCGCTCCAACCCTTCCGGGTTGGATGGTGGAGCATGCGAACCGCTATATTTCCAGCGGCGGCACCGATGGGCACATGTACAAAATGACCCAGCCGGGGCGACCGGAGATCACAGTACCAGCGCTGCTGCTGACGACGACCGGCCGGAAGTCAGGAGAGAGGTTTATCTTCCCGCTGTTTTACGGGAAGGCCGGTGACAGCTATTTCGTGGTCGCCTCGAAAGGCGGCGCACCGCAACACCCGGGCTGGTACCGCAACATCCTCGCCAATTCGGACGTCGACGTGCAAGTCGGGACGGCGAAGATGAAAGCGCGGGCCAGGACCGCCACGGGCGAGGAGCGCGCTCGACTGTGGGAAAAGGCGCTCGAGTTCTGGCCGCCCTATGCTGATTACCAGCGCAAGACCGAGCGCGAGATCCCCGTGGTCGTGCTGGATCCCGTCCGCTAGCAGAGCTGGGTAATCGTTGGCCCGGATGAGGCCCGGGTCGACGGGCTTCCACAAGATCTTCTGCAGCCTTTTCGCCAATACAGCCTGCGCTCTCGCTGCCCCCAGGGGAGACCACACCTGGATGTGCCTACAGTGTCGGTAGCGTGCGCGGTTGGGGGCCGCGCGGGAAGGCCGTGTCGATGCGGGCGAGTTCGACATTCGACAGGTGCAATGCACCCGCGCCGGCATTTTCTTCGGAGTGAGCGGGCGTCGACGCCTTGGGGATCGTAAAGAGCGACGGCCGCCGCGTCAGAAACGCGAGCGCCACTTGACGTGGGGTGGCATTATGCGCCTCGGCGATGTCGGCGAGCACCCGGCCACCGGCTGTGTGCGGACCGGGAAAGCGCCCGTGACCGAACGGGCTATAGGCGGTGACGGCAACGCCGTGCTGCTCGCACCACGGGATCACGTGGTGTTCGACTGCACGCTGCTGCAAATGATAAAGCACCTGATTGCAGGCGAGCCAGCCGCTGCCGGCGATGGTCCAGGCTTCTTCGAGGTCCGGGACATCGAAATTGCTGACACCCCAGGAGAGGATCTTCCCAGCGCGCTGAAGATCTTCAAAGGCGGCGATCGTCTCGTCGAGCGGGTGCCGGCCACGCCAATGCAGCAGGTAACAGTCCAGCCGGTCAGTGTCGAGACGCGCGAGCGATCGCTCGCAAGCCATCTTCGTCCCGGATCGCGAGGCGTTCTCGGGAAGCACCTTGGAGACCAGGAAGACTTCGTCGCGCCGATCGGCGATTGCCTCGCCGATCAGCTCCTCCGAGGCGCCCATGCCGTACATCTCGGCCGTATCGATATGGGTCATGCCGAGATCGAGACCCCGGCGTAAAGCAGCGACCGCGGAGGCGCGGTGCGCCTCGTCGATATACCAGGTGCCCTGGCCGATGACCGGGACCTCTAGATTGGTAGAGCCGAACCGCCGCTTCTCCATCTTCGTCCTCCACCTCACGCAGTGCGCCGTGATCGCTCGCGCGCCCCGCTGAACAGATCGATCATGGCGCGGTTGAAGGCCGGGATGTCGCTGGGCTGGCGGCTCGTTACGAGATTGCCGTCGGTGACAACCTCCTGATCCACCCAGTTTCCCCCGGCGTTGCGGATGTCGTCCTGTATCGTGTGATAACTGGTCAGCGTCCGTCCGCGCACGATACCGGCCGAGACCAGCTCCCATGGCGCGTGGCAGATCGCGGCAATCGGCTTGCCGGCGCCTTGCATCGCCCGCAGGAACGCCTGGACTTCGGGCACCATCCGCATTCTGTCGGCATTGACTGCGCCACCGGGGAGCTGAACCGCGTCGAACTCAGACGCGTTCACTTCCTTGACCTCGCGATCGACCCTGACTTTCAAGGTCTTGTCGAGGTCATTGTGGACCGCCTGGATTTCGCCGGGTTTGGGTGAGACGATCGTCACCTGTGCCCCGGCATCCTTGAGCGCTTTCACCGGCTCGGTCAGCTCGGGTTCTTCAACACCGTCGGTCACTAAGACGGCGACCTTCATTCCATTGAGAATGTCTTGCGCCATGTTTCGATCTCCAATCGTAAGTTGTCCTCGGCGTCAGGCCGGCGGAGCGAGCCAGACTGCAAGATTGCGTACGTATTGCCTGATATCCGACAGCGCTCGGGGCTCCGCCTTCATGCCTTGCCCCTCCGGTTCCGTGACAAACGAGAGCGCCCCGCGGCTGGTGTCCCAGTTGTAGTCGGTGAAATGGTGAAAGCTCGAGTGAGCGACGCCGCGCCCGAGAAGGTTGCCGTCGGCGTCGCACGAACGCTCAAAGGCGACGACCAGATTAAAGGGGCGGCCGGTGGTCAGGCTCGTCCCTCGAGCCAGCGTCCGCGCACTCAGGTCGCCCGGCGGTGGCCCGACCGATCCCTCGTGCGGGTGGGCAGGGAAGAGCTCGATCGGCTGCGAAGAGGTCGGGTTCCAAAAAAGCTCGTGCAGCGGCGCAACCGGCGCGATCTTCCGATAATCGCCGTTGCGGCCCGAGTGGTAGTTGGGCCACGAAATCGAAGGGGTTTCGACGTCGTCCGGCGAACGCCGGTCGGGATCCGGCTCCGGATTGCGGCTGTGGAAATAGTGGGCCGCGCCGATGCCGCCCAAGGTGCACAGCGCCAATCCCATGTCCTGATGGTCACGCGTGGTGAGGATCCCGCCGCCGCGCCGGCGAAATCTGGTGATTGCCCGGCACTCGGCCGTTGTGAGCCCGTCCCCGGTGTCGAGGGCGAAGAGCCAGAGCTCGTCGAACTGCGAGCGATCGAGCGATGCGAGCAGGGGGTCGTCTCGGTTCGGCCCGGATTCGCGATTGCGCGCGGTGACGTCGAAACGGGTGCCGTCTTCCCACAGCGAGGCGAGGTGCTCGGTGAGCAGCGAGAACCTCGCGACCGACCAATCGTCCGGCGCGCCTGGTGTCGTCGTCTGCACGAGAATGCGGACAGCCCGCGCCATCTCAAACCTCGGCTTGATCGACGTAACACCAGCGCCAGTCTTCTCCCGGCTCGAAGGATTGAATGATCGGGTGCCCGACGCGGTGGAAATGCTGCCTGGCGTGCCGATGCGGAGAAGAATCGCAGCACCCGACGTGACCGCAGGTCAGGCAGAGCCGCAAATGCACCCACCAGGAGCCGAATTCTCAAGCAGTCCTCACAACCCTCGGCGCTGGGGGTGACATCGCGGATCATATTCAGATGCGGGTCAGCCATTTCGCTCTCCATCCTTTCCGGTTCTTACGGCGGTGTGCTTGCCACTCCCATTCAGCGGACACGAAGCACGATCTTGCCGAGCACGTGCCCAGCGGCGAGGCGTTCGTGTGCCTTGGCGGCGTCGGCAAGCGGGTACTCACCGGCGATCGGGATCTGTAGCTTTGCCGCCTCAACGGCGCGGCCGAGGCGCTCTAATTCGGCGACCCCGGCGGTCCCGTCATAGGGGATGATCTCGATGCCGGGCCGCTTCTTCGGCTCGGACTCGATCCCGTTGGGATAGGCGACCCGTCCGCCGCTCCGGAGCGCGTCGAGGCAGCGCTCGAGCGCCTCGCCACCGGCGAGCGCGAGGACGGCATCGACGCCGCCGGGCGCGAAACGCCGTGCAGCAGCCGCGATGTCTTCATGCCGCCGGTCTACGGCGCTGTCGGCGCCGAGGTCGCGCAGAGCTCGCGAAAGCGACGACGGAGGGCGTGGTGCGCGCGCCCTCTGCGTTTTCGATCACCTTTGCCTTGCCGCCTTCCACGACGGCGACGCAGGAATTGGTCGTTCCCAGATCGATGCCGATGACTTTGGCCATTCTGTTCCTCCAACGCGAAGCGGAGCCGCCCCACTTCGTGAGGGGTCGGAGCGGCTCGCGCAATCTGACGAACGCGGCTATTACGCGGGGGTTTCCTTCTCTTTTTGCTCCGACGCGGTTCGGAGGCCGATGACGAAGCCGAGCCCGCCGCCCGGCCGTTCGAGGACGAATCAACGCGACCGCTGGCGCCGGGTTCCCGCTGCGACGCCGAGGCGTCTCGGGTGTCCTTTTGTACTTGGCACTGGACCGTTTCGAATCGCGCGGCCGGGAACGCCGCCGCCGTTGCCTCTGTTTCAAGACTAGTTGGTACTTCTACTGGAAGGTCCGACACGACGGATCGGGGAAATACGGGAGAAGGCTTGACTGGGGTTTTGAGGAGGACGCAGCAGAGACGAGCCGCACCGTATGATTCCGTACTGAAGGTCAGCAACCCGGAAGTGAATTCGGCATTGCGCAGGTTCACGATGACCAAGGAGCGGATAGCCATCGAGCCGGCTTCGACCATCGCGGAACGGATTCTTGCCCAGGCGGCACCGCAAGGCGGGTATCAGGGCCCAGTCTCAACGCTGGGCTCTGGGCATGGCATCGGAGATTAGCATGGCCCTCATCTTGGTGGTCGATGACGAATTCGGCGTGGCCGAGGTGCTCGAATCCGCATTGGCCGATGCCGGCCACGAAGTCGTCACCGCGGTAAATGGTCGGCAAGGGTTGGAACGCCTTAAAGAGCGGCTGCCGGACCTGGTATTGTTGGACTTCATGATGCCAATAATGGACGGCCCGACGATGCTGAAGGCGATGCGGGAAGAACCGGGATACCGCAACATCCCGACGGTGGTCATGAGCTCGTTTCCGGAAAGCGGTGTGACCCGAGCTGCAAAGGGCCGCTCGGCGGCCTTCCTGCGCAAACCATTCAAGCTCAAGGCAGTCATCGACGTTGTGGACGCCCTGCTCGATCACCGTCACTAGCGGGGATGGCCCCGTGGCCGCATTGCAAAAACTGACCGGATCGTAAAGTGTCGGATGCGATACTGGCCTGTCGGGATTGAAGCGAGGACCGGCGTTCAGCTAGCCTGCGCTGCCCCGATACTGTCGGCCATCCTGGCTCCGCGCGGCTTGGGTTCGCCGCCGGTTGTTTCGCGCGCCGTCTGATGCTCCATTTCCGCATCGAGCTTGGCACCGACCAGAATAACGATGATCGAAATCCAGATCCAGGTCATGAACCCGATGATCGCGCCGAGTGATCCGTAGGTTTTGTTAAAGCTGCCGAAATTCGCCACATACCACGAGAACAGAACCGAGGCGACGAGCCAGCCAACGGCGGCAAACGCGGTGCCCCAGCTGATCCAGCGCCAGCGGGGTTTGGCGTGACTTGGGCCATACCTGTAGAGCACTGCCAGTGCAAGTGCGACGAGCACGAAAAGGATCGGCCACCTGACGATTTTCAGAAACAGATCGGTGCCTCCCGGCAGCGAAATATAATTCAACATCACCGGCAGCAGTACGACCACTGCAATCAACAGCAGGATGAAAATAACCGAGGCTGCTGTAAACGCCAAACCCTGCAAATAATATCTAACGAATCCGCGTTTCTCCCTTTCTTCATAAACGATGTTTAATGCGTCGAATATTGCTGTGATACCGGATTTAGCGGTCCATAATGAAATGACGAGGCTGATGAGAAAACCGAGGCCGAGGGTTGTCCCGCCTTGCGAAGCGAGGCGGGTCATCTGGTCGCGAAGTATTTCTACGGCACCGCCCGGCGCAACATTCGCTATCGCCTCGACATGATCGGCGACGGTGGAAGGGTCGGCAAACAGCCCATAGATCGAAACCAAAGTCGCGATGCCTGGGAAAACGGACAGCAGGGTATAGAAGGTGACCCCCGCCGCGATCAACAGGATACGGTCTTCCGAGATGCCTCGGTAAACGCGCAGCAAAATATCTTTCCACCCCAGTGCCGGGATCTCCGAGGGCGTGTCCGCCGACCGGCCGCGGCTGGCTTTGAGCTGCCTGTGTTCGCCCGCCCTCGACGTCGCATTGCCCGACTCCCGGCGAAGAAAACCAACGGCGATCAGCAGCGCGCCCAATCCGATGACCCATAGGGGCGTATGCTTCGCCGGGTCTGCCGCCGCATTATCGTGCAATTCAGCGCCGCTCATCCGCTCATTCCTTGACGAGTCCAATCACCATCAACCGACCGGGGAAGTCGCGGCGGGCTCCTTCCAGCGGGATTGGCCTCGACGCGGGAACATTCGACATCAACGCGCGGTGATCGGCTGCTCGCTAGGATCAGCCATGCCACCCCGACCCCGATCAGAGTGAGCGGCAGAGGATTTTCCACCGCATCGCGGCCGAGATTGCGGAGGAACTGGGCCGGCGCGCCCCGCCTTGCATAATCGGCGAGCTGCTCGACGACTTGGCCCGTGGTCATTCGGGTACGCAGCGCGTCCATCGTCTCCGACAGGCGGGCTCGCGTTCGACGTGCCTGTTCCTCGAGCTGCTCGCTTTGGGTTCGCATAATCGCTTCTTCGAAATGATCGTCACGACGGTTCCCGGCGCGCTCGGCAACGGGCTCGCGTTTACCAACGACGGACAATCGCGCCTAACAGTTGTATGGGCTAACCGCGGCTGTTCGAGCTAAGTTCCGCGAGCGGCGGCGCGCTCTGCTTTTGCTATCGCGGAATGGCTGAACTCTGGGTGCCCGGCCAGTCCATGATCGGAACACTGCTGATACTGTTCTTGGGGCTGCCTTCGATGACGCGGTCGCTGTAGGCGACGTAAACCAAAACGTTGCGCTGACGGTCTAAGAAGCGAACGACTTGCAGTGTCTTGAAAAGGAGGCTGCGCCGCTCGTCGAAAACACGTTCTCCATCTTTTAATTCGCCATTGACCTTGATTGGCCCGATCTGGCGGCAGGCGATGCTGGCGTCGCTAGTATCCTCCGCGACACCCAACCCGCCCTTCAACCCGCCGGTTTGGGCGCGGCTGATATGGCAGGCGACACCCTGCACCTTGGGGTCATCGAAACCATCGACGACGATCTTGTCGTTGGGCCCCAGGAGTCGAAACTTAGTGCTGACGGCGCCGGTCATGCCGCGTTCCGGCCGACTGAAGATCCAGACGCCAAAGAGTACCACGATCAACAGGGCACCGCCCCCGACGATCAGCCCTAATTTCCTCATGACCTTCGTCCTTGCTTGTCAGAGGACGCGTTTCGCGGCCTGCCGGTTCCACAAAATGGCCCCGCCGGAGCGACTACGCGGCAAGTTCTGCCGATTGCGGCAAGTGAACCAAGCGGCCGGCCGCTTGTTAGGATGCGTAGCGCGAGGCGGGCAATGCAAAACATCATTCAGATATCGGACGGAGTCGGTGGACTCGACCGCTGGAGTATCGCCTACGGGCAGTGGCGGCGACCACTCCGCGGCGCGATACACTTCTTCGCCTACCATTTTATCCTAAAGCGGCGCACGACCAGGCGCACGCGCGCTGCCGGCTTCCGGTTAACGGTGCGGCCAACGGTGTTTCATCCCCGCTATTTTCTCACCAGTGAATTCTTCGCGTTGTTTATCGGGTGGCTCGATATGCGCGGCAAGCGCGTGGCAGATGTTGGCACGGGTTGTGGAATTCTTGCGCTTTCAGCAGCTCGGGCCGGCGCCACGCGGGTCACGGCCATTGACATAAACCCGAACGCGGCCCTTGCGGCGGTCGAAAACGCCCGTGCCAACGGCTTTGAGAACCGAGTTTCGGTAATCTGCTCAAACCTGCTTTCTGCGCTCGCTCCTGTGCCGCGGTTCGATATCATCATCTCGAGCCCGCCGTCATTTCCCGGCGAGCCGCGCGATCTTGCCGACCGCGCCTGGCACGCCGGCCCGAATTACCGCAATATAGCCTCGCTGTTCCATCAGGCACGCGAGCGTCTCGCCCCGGGCGGCCGCCTCTATATCCTGCTCTCGTCGGATTCCGATCTCGATTTGTTCAGCGCGATGATATCGCGAGCCCGTTTTCGCGCACGGCGGGTTGCCGAGCGTTCGGTCCTGATCGAGTCGCCAATCATTTATGCCCTGCAGGCCGCCTGGAGCCGCATGGCCGAAATATACGACGAGCTCGGCAAACGCGATCGGGCCCGCGATTTACGTCGCAAGGCGGAGGAGCGCTTTGCCCGGTTCAACGAAATCTTTTGGGATGAAGATTCCGGCTTCTACGCCCTCTGCCTCGACGGCGATAAGAACAAGGTCATGACTGTCGCGTCCAACCCGGGGCGTCGCCTATGGAGCCGGATCGTGCCGCCGGAACGTGCCGAGCGCGTCGTATCGCGCTTGCTGCAGCCCGATATGTGGAGCGGCTGGGGGATCCGAACCTTGTCGGCACGCCATCCCCGCTATAACCCGATGTCTTATCAGAACGGCTCGGTATGGCCGCACGACAACGGCTTTATCGCAATCGGCTTCAAACAATACGGTTTCGCTGAAGCGGCGGCACGGGTCGCCCGCGCCGTCTGCGATGCCGGAGGTTATTTTGCGCTCTATCAGATGCCGGAGCTTTATGCCTCGAACGCGACGACGCCAATTTCCCGGTCCAATACCCGGACGCGAATGTGCCGCAGGCGTCGGCCGCTGGATCGATTTTCTCGCTCTCCAGGCGCTTCTCGGCTTTGAGCCGAATGCGCCGCGAGGCAAGCTTTACCTCAATCCTGTCCTGCCCGAGTGGCTGCCCGACCTCAGCTTGACCGACTTTCGTCTCGGCGCACAAATCTTTGATCTTCGCTTCTGGCGCGACGGCGGCAATACCCGCTTTGAGGTGCTCAGGGGCGACCCGGCGGTTGTCGACCTCGGGCCGACGCGGTGGTCAACCAAAGGGCCCGAATAGCCAGACCAGCCACGTGGCGAGCGCGAGGAAGGGGCCGAAGGGCATAGGCGAATGGGCACCGAGGCGGACCCCGCCAAGCCGCAGACAGCCGGCGGCGGCAAGCGCCGAGAGCGCGGCAAGAAGGATTACCTGCGGCAAGGCGGCGGCCCCGACCCACGCGCCTGAGGCGGCCAGCAGCTTAGCGTCGCCGCGGCCCAAGCCCTCGCGGCCGCGCAACGCTTGGTAGAGCGCCGCGATCATCAGCAGGACCAGATAGCCGAGCGCGGCGCCGAGAGCGCGGCCGGTCAGCTGTTCGGGATCGAATATGGCAGCAGCAGCAAGGCCGGCCAAAATCAGCGGCAAGGTGAGGAGGTCGGGCAGCAGCCAATAACGGGCGTCGATCCAGCCTAGGGTGAGGAGCCACCACCCGAGAATACAATCTAGCCAAGCGCCCTCCCCGCCATCGACCGCAACGGCGGTCAGCGCGACGGCGACGGCAGCCAGCTCGACCCATGGGTAGAACCAGCCGAGGCGGTGTCCGCAATGACGGCACCGGCCCTTGGCGATGAGCCAGCTGAGGATCGGCACGAGGTCGCGCGGCCCTAGCCGTGTCTCGCACCATCGGCAACGCGACCGCGACCAGGCAATCGGCACTCCCTCCGGCAGGCGTCGGATAACCAAGCCGAGAAAGCTGCCGATAAACGGCGCGACCAGCAGCAAACCCCATCCTGCCGCGGCCGTCCGGTCGAGAAATCCGGCCAAGTATGCTTGCACTCGCTCCGAGGCCTGTTTTTGCGCTATTCTGTATCGGGCGCGGCGCGCGCAGAACCCCGCCTCGTTCGTGGTATACCGCCGTCATGAGCTTCGAGCCCATCGTTTCGCCGAGCATGCAGGGAACCGCCGAGCTGCTGGCAGATCTCGGCGCGACCCTTGTCGACAGCGGGGCTATCGACCGCCGCACATTGGATCGTGCGCGCCGCGTCGCGACCGAGACCGGCGGCAGAACTCGATCAAGTTCTCACCCAACTCGGCCTGATGAGCGATCGCGGTCTCGCCGAGGCTTTGGCGCAGCTGATTGCGGCCCCGGTCGTCGGGCCCGCTGAGTATCCGGACACGCCGCTGTTCCAAGACCGGCTGAAGGCCAAATTCCTGCGCCGCGCGCGCGTCCTGCCGATTGCTGCAAGCGATGCCCGGGCGACTCTCGCCATGGCCGACCCGCTCGATGCCTTTACCCGCAACGCGGTCGCGGCGGCGCTGGGCCGCCCTGTCACGGTGGCGGTCGCCGTCCCGATCGAGCTCGAAGCCGCTTTCGACCGGCTCTACGCCGAGCTGGACGAGGGCCGCGACAGCGAAGAGATGCTGGACGAGGTGGTGCCGGATGCCGAGCCAGCGGAAGAAGATGCGGAGCGGCTCAAGGACCTCGCCAGCGAAGCGCCGGTCATCCGCCTCGTCAATCAGCTGATTGCGCGCGCGGTCGAAACCCGCGCGTCGGACGTCCATCTCGAACCGTTCCCCGACCGGCTGCGCGTGCGCTACCGCTATGACGGCGTGCTGCACGAGGTCGAACCGCCGCCGCCGCGCCTGCAAGCCGCAGTCATCTCGCGCATCAAGATCATGGCGCGGCTCGATATCGCCGAGCGCCGCCTGCCGCAGGATGGCCGCATCAAGCTGACGGTGCGCGGCCACGAAATCGACTTCCGGGTGTCGACGATCCCCTCGTTGCACGGGGAAAAAGTCGTGCTTCGTGTGCTCGACCGCACCGCCGTCGAGTTCGACTATGCAAAGCTCGGTCTGCCTGCCGACATCCGGCAAGGGATCGAACGCGCGCTCGATCTGCCGAACGGCATGGTATTGGTCACCGGGCCGACCGGCAGCGGCAAGACGACCACGCTCTATACCGGGCTTTTGAAGCTGAACACGGTGGCGCGCAATGTCGTAACCGTCGAAGACCCGATCGAATATCAGCTGACCGGGATCAACCAGATCCAGGTGAAGCCGCAGATCGGGCTCAATTTCGCGAGCCTGTTGCGCTCGATTCTGCGCCAGGACCCCGATGTCATCATGATCGGCGAGATCCGCGATCTCGAAACCGTGCAGATCGCCGTACAGGCGGCGCTGACCGGGCATCTCGTGTTGTCGACCATCCATACCAATTCGGCGGCCGCGACAATGACCCGGTTACGCGACATGGGTCTGGAAGACTACCTGATGACGGCCACTCTGAAGGCGGTGCTGGCGCAGCGGCTGGTGCGGCGGCTCTGCCCGGTATGCAAGACCGCCGAACCAGCCCCGTCGGCGCTGATCGAGCGGTTCGGCCTCGAACGCCTGGCGGGGGCGGAGGCGATCACGCTCTATCATCCGAAAGGTTGTGCCGATTGCCGCGGCACCGGTTTTCGCGGCCGGCGAGCAATCGCCGAGCTCTTGGTGCCGAACCGCTCGATCGATCGCCTGATCTTCGAGGGTGCCGACGATGCTGCCATCGAGCGGGCTGCGGTCGAGCAAGGCATGCGCCCAATCTTCGACAGCGGCCTGCTCGCCGTGCTCGATGGCGACACGACGATCGAAGAGGTCGTACGCTGCATCCGCAGCGAAGCCTAGCCATCTTTTCGTCAATAAGCCGGCTATTCTAGCAGGGTTGCGGGCCGGCCCGAATGAGGCCGCGGATAAGGAGCTGAGATGCCGTCCTTCCGCTGGTCGGCGATCAATGCTGGCGGCGACGTCGTTCGCGGTGTCATGGAGGCGCCCGACCGGTCGGCCGTCGTCGAGCGGCTGCAGCGTCAGGGCCAGGTCGTGCTGCGCGCCGACGCGTCTGATCGGCGGGCCGGATGGGCCGATTTGCTGCAGATCGAGATCGGCCGCACCCGAGCTCTCGATAAAGCGGCGCTCGGCGAGATTACTCGAGAGCTGGCGATCATGCTGGCAGCCGGGCAGGATCTCGATCGCGCGCTGCGCTTTGTCGTCGACAATACCCGCAATACTCGCGCCCGGGCGATCCTCGGGAATGTGCGCGACAAGGTTCGTTCCGGCAGCTCGCTCGCGGCGGCCCTCGCTGGCGAACCGCGGAGCTTCTCCAAGCTTTACGTCGGCCTCGTCCGAGCTGGTGAAGCAGGCGGGACCTTGCCGGCGACCCTCGACCGCCTCGCGACATTGCTCGAGCGCGAGCGCAGTCTCAGCGCCAATTTGCGATCGGCGATGATTTATCCAGCCCTGCTGATCGTCGCGGCGATCGGCTCGATCGTGTTGTTGCTCGATTATGTGCTGCCGCAATTCACGCCGATCTTTGAACAGGCCGGCGCCGAGCTGCCCGCTTCGACGCGCTTACTGATGACGTTCGGCACGGTCGTCGGCGCCCTGATGCCGTGGTTGCTGGTCGGGTTGCTGGCAGGTGGGCTGGTCGCTCGCCAGTTGCTGGCGCGCCCGGCCTACCGGCTCAAGGTCGATCGCCTGCTGCTGCGTTTGCCGCTTGCCGGCCGATTGATGCGCGAGACCCTGGCCGCCCGACTGACCCGCACGCTCGGCAGCCTGCTGCAGAACGGCGTACCCCTGATCCCGGCGCTCGGCATTGCCAAGGATGCGCTCGGCAACCTTGCCGCCGCCGCCGCCGTCGAAGCGGCCGCGGCAGGCGCCAAAGGCGGCGCCGGTCTCGCCCGGCCGCTGGCTGCGGCCGGCTTGTTCCCGGCGCGGACGATCCACCTGCTGCAGCTCGGTGAGGAGGCCGCACAGCTCTCCTCGATGGCGCTCAAAGCCGCCGACATTCATGACGAGCAGGCGCGCCTGATGGTGCAGCGGCTGGTTGCGCTCGCGGTGCCGATGATCACGATCGCGATGGGCCTCGCTGTCGCCGGTATCGTCAGCGCCCTGTTGACGGCGATGCTGAGCCTCAATGATCTCGCAGTTTAGAACGGCGCGGCTGAACTCGGATCGCAACAGCGGGTTTACCCTGATCGAGGTCATCGTGACGCTCGCCATTCTGGGCTTCGCGCTGGCTCTTGTCGTCGGATACAAATTGCCGTGGAGCAGCGGGCTCGGTCTCGAAGCGACCGCCGCCGAGCTTGCCTCGGGATTGCGCCTGGCGCGATCGGAGGCAATCGCCAGCAACCGATCCGTTGCGTTCGACCTGGATTTAGTCGGCCATCGCTATCGCGTCGGCGCCGGGACCGAGCGACGCCTGCCCGCCAATCTCTCGATACAGCTGCTGACGATCGCCGGCGAACAGCCGGCGCCCGGTACCGGCGACATCCGCTTCCACCCCGATGGCAGCTCGACCGGCGGCAGGATCGCATTAGCGGTCGGCCAGCGGCGCATAGCCGTCGGGGTCGATTGGCTGACCGGCAGAATAAGCGTTGCCGATGTGCGCTGATCGCGCCCCTGAAGGCAACGGCTTTACCCTGCTTGAAGTCGTCGTTGCGCTGGTGATTGCGGCGCTGGCGCTGGTCGGGCTGTTCCGCGCCGCAGGCGGTGGGCTCTTTGCCGTAGACACCGCCGCGCGAGCCGAAGAAGGGGTACAGCGGGCCCAATCGCACCTTGCCGCAATCGGACACGATGCCGCCCTGGTGGAGGGCGAGTCCAGCGGAGACGACGGCGGTGGTTATCGCTGGACGCTCCGCGTTCGGCCGCTGGCGAAACAGCAAGTGCCTGCACCGGACGGCATCTCTTCCACAACCACGATCCTGTTTGCGGTCGAGGTCGCGATCTCGTGGCCCGGGCACGCCGGCGAGCGCTCGGTGTTGCTCAGGACATTGCGCCTCGGCAGCGCGGCCGGCGCCGGGTGAGGCGGCGTCCGGCAAAGCCGCCCGCGCGCGGTCGGCAGGCCGGGTTCACCCTGCTGGAACTGCTGGTCGTCGTGGTGGTGCTCGGTCTCTTGATGATCGGCCTAACTCAAGGAGTGCGCGCCGGGCTGTCGCTGTGGGACGCGCAGTCGCGCCGGGTCGGCGAAACCTCGGAACTCGATGCGGCCGCGCGGATCTTGCGTTCTCTGCTGAGTGCAATCGCTGCGCCGGTGTCGGCTGGGGTCGGCGCGGGAGCGAACACGCAGCTCAAGGCTACCGGCGAGAGCCTCACCTTTGTCGGCGACCTGCCGACCGGGCTCGGGACCACCCAGCGGGCCAACATCACGATCGAGCTAAGCCGCCAACGGCTCGTCTTGCGTTGGACGCCGCATCGCCATGAGCTCTCCAGCGCGCCGGCGCCGGAACCCAGCGAAATCGAGCTTATTCGCCATGTCGATCGCCTCGAGCTCGCCTATTGGGGCGCGGTCTCGCCGGACCAGGCGGCAACCTGGCAGCCGCAGTGGGCCGGGGCCTCGATACCGAGCTTGATTCGCCTGCGAGTCGTCTTTGCCAAGGGCGATCGGCGTCGTTTTCCCGACTTGATCGCCGCCCCGCAGGCTTGAATATCGACCGCGATTCGCATGATTACAGGCGGTCTTCGCGGCCTTGGCCTCCGGTGACTCCCGCGCCACTGCGGCAGACCCGGAATTGGCGGCAAATTTGCCTTGGTCGGGCCATATTCGGCCAATCTTTTTGTGATTAGCGATCCTGCCGGTAATCCGCCGATCTCGACGACGGTGGCAGATATCGGCGGATCGGCCCGGCTCGGTTTCGGATCATGGTGCGCGAGTTCTTCACTTGGTGGTTCGGACAGCTGGCGGATCTGCTGCCGCCGGCGCTGCACCGCTCTGCGTTCAGTGCCGCCGACGCATTGGTGGTCACCCCGATCGGGCCGCTTGGGCAGGGCGTCGAAGCTGTCGCGGTCGATCTGCGCCGCAATGGCAAGGAGACCCCGCTTGGCCATTTCGGTATCGGGGCGACCAGCTTGGCGGAGTTGTCCCGTCCGGCCGGCACAGTGACGGTGCTCCGTCTCGGCGCCGCCGACGTGCTGGCGAAATCGGTAAGTTTACCGCTTGCGGCCGAGCGCGAGCTCGATCAGGTGCTGGCCTTCGAGATGGATCGGGAAACCCCGTTCAAGGCCGACGAACTCTACTGGAACCATCGGATTACGACAACCGACCGGCAAACCGGCCGGCTGTCCGTCGCTCTCTCGCTGATCCCAAAGGCGAAGCTCGACCCGTTGCTTGCGGATCTCGCCGCGGTCGGGATTCGGCCGCGACGAGTGGAAATCGCGGAAGGTCCGGAGCGCGGTTTCTATCTGCCGCTCAACGGCGACGGACATCGCGCCGCAGACGCGGCGAACCGCCTGCTGTGGCCAGCCGCCGCATGTTGCACGGCACTGGCGATTGCGGCCGTCGTGACGCCCTTCTTGCGCCAGGAGCTGGCTCTTGCTGCACTCGACCGCGAAGTCGCTGCCGGCCGCGCCGCCGCCGCCGAGGCCGACGGCCTGCGCCAGGATATCGACCGGTTGTATGGCAGTGCCGGCTTCGTCGAAAGCGAGCGCGACAAAGCCGGGCGGCCGCTCGTCGTATTGGCGGCCGCGACGCGCATCCTGCCGGACGATACCTACCTGACTGAAATGGAGCTGCGGCAGCGGAAGCTGACGCTCAGCGGCCGATCCGCCGGGGCCGCCCGATTGATCGGCGCGCTCGCCGCCGACGGCGAGTTCCGAAACCCTGGTTTCTCCGCTCCGGTGACCCGGCTCGAGGCACTGAAGACCGAGCTGTTCACGATCAACGCGGAGGTTGGACCGTAGCCTCGTTTACAGCCCTGCCAACCGGCCCGCGCGGCCGGCTTTTGGCGTTGAGCCTATTGTTCTTGATGGCGGGAGGCGTCTATCTCCTGGTCGTCGCGCCGCTCATCGACCTCTACGCCGGGCGCGCAGCGGTCCTGGAGAACCGCCGCATGCTGCTCCCCCGGTTGCGCGCCGCGGCAGACGACCTGCCGGCCCTGCGCACGCGCGTCGAACAGCTGCGCGCCGCTGCCGGAACGCGCAAAATCACCCTCGATGGCGCCAGTGACGCGCTCGCTGCCGCCACCCTCCAGAGCCGTATCGAGGAGCTTGCCGCCTCGGTCGGCGCCACGATCGGCAGCACCGAAAGCCTCCCGGCGGAAGCGCGCTCGGGCTATCGTCGGATCGGGCTGCGATATGTCCTCAGCGGCCCCTACGAAACTCTCGTGAAATTCCTTGCAAAGCTCGAAGCTGCCACGCCGCCACTGGTAATCGACAATTTGCATATTCACGGCGTGCTGCGACGGCCGGGCACACCGGCGACTGCGGGTCTCGATGCCGGTGTCGATGTTTACGGCTACCGTGACGGGGAGAAATCCGTCGCCGCCAAGCCATGATACATCGCCTCGCGCTGCTGCTGTCGATCGCCGGATGTTTGCTGTTCGCCGCGATCATCTCGATCGAGCTCAAGCCGGCCGACGGAGACGATACGGCGGTTCGCGAGGTTTCGGCACGGTCCCCGATGGCGGCGGCGGCCAATCGTCGACAGACCCCGAAAGCCGAAGAATCGGTGGCCACGATTATCGCTCGACCGCTGTTCAGCAGCACGCGGCGGCCTCCGCCAAACGCTTCTCAGGGAGGCGCAGGCGACAACGATCTTGCCGATACCCGGCTGACCGGAATTGTCACCGCGCCCGGCCGCCGCTTCGCAATCTTCGCGGTCAGCGGGGACAAACCGCTGAGGGTCGCCGAAGGCGAAGCGGTGAGCGGCTGGCGGATCGAGAGCATTACCCCCCGCGAGGTATCGTTGAGCGGCCCCAGTGGAACCAAGACCCTGCAGCCGAAGATCGATCCAAACCTCGTCTCGCCCCAGGGGCAACTCCCAATCGGCAATGCCGCGGGGCGCCGTCCAAATCAGCCGGCGGCGGGCCCGGGGCGCGGGGCTCCTTCGCCTGTTGCCGTCGCCGGGCCGCCGCGACCGGGTGTCCCGGTCAATAATCCTGGCCTGCCGCCACGGCCGGCGCGGCTGCGGCAGCAGCAGCGCTGATGTCGACGACGCAGCACGCTCGCCGGCTGACCTGTGCCGTCGTCCTGGGGCTGCTGGCGGCTTGCCAAGTGCCTGCGCCACCGGGCTTGTTGCCTTTGGAACAGCCAACCACCCTGCAGGCGGCGGAGCCGCGGGTAAATGGTTCGCTTCCGATTGATCGCAGTCGGCAACGCGAGTTTATCGAGCGTGGCGTCGCAACATTGCCAACGCCGCCGCCGCCGCCGGGAGGAGCGCAAAACCAGAGCGGCGATGTAACTCTGAATTTTGTCGATACCGACATTCGGGAGATCGTACGCACCATTCTCGGGACCACCCTGAACGTAAATTATACGATTGATCCGAACGTCCATGGCACCGGATCGATCGAGACCGGCACCCCGTTGCCGCGCTCGGCATTGCTGCCGACTCTCGAGGGAGTGCTCAACCAGAATGGCGCAACGCTGACCGAAAGAAACGGCGTCTACGCGGTGGTGCCGCTCGCCGCCGGTGCGACCCGCAACCTTGTTTCCGGCGCGAACGCGGTCGGTGCCGGGACCCAAATCGTGCCTTTGCGCTATGCCTCGGCCAAGGATCTCGCAAAAGTGCTCGAACCCTACGTGGCGGAAGGCGGTAAGGTGACGGCAGATCCGGCGCACAACGCGCTGGTCGTGTCCGGGGATGGGGCGGTCCGCCAGACCCTGGTCGGGCTCGTCAGGGCCTTCGATATCGACATTCTCGCGGGCCAATCCTACGCCCTCTTCCCGGTGGGCGACAGTGACCCGGCAAAGCGCGCAAGCGAGTTCGAGCGGGTGCTGCAGGCGCAAAGCGAAGGCGCGCTCGCAGGAATTGTCCGCGTCATCCCGATGGACCGGGTCAACGCCGTTCTCGTCGTCTCGTCGCAGGCGCGTTACATCGACGCGGCACGACGATTTTTCCGGCTCACGAACCAGGTTGAGGATGCGACCGCGCGCTCCTGGCATGTCTATTACGTGCAGAACGGTCAGAGCGCGGATCTGGAAAACCTGCTCCAGCGGGCCTTCACCCCGCGCAATGTCTCCCCCACTCCCGGACCACCCGGCACTACCGCGCCCGGCGGCACGCAGCTGAATCTGGGTGCGCAGCCTGGCGGTGGCGGCGCGGGCTTCGGCGGCGGGGGCTTCGGCGGCGCCGGCGGCGGCCAAGGCTCGACGGGGCTTCTGGGTACCGGTGGGATCGGAGCCGGCGGGACGGGGGCTGCCGGCGGCGCGGGAGCCGCGGGTGGCCTGGGCGCCGCGATTCCGAACCAGCCAACGGCAGCAGCCGAGACGCAGCCTCCGGCAACCGAGCCGCTATCGGCCGAAACCGGACCTGCCGGCGCTGCCGGGGCGGAGAACCGGATCCGCATTATTGCCAACCGGCGCAACAATGCCTTGTTGATCTTCGCTACGCCGAGCGAATACGGAGTCATCGAGGGGATGCTGCGCAAGCTCGACATCATCCCGTTGCAGGTCTTGATCGAAGCGACGATCGCCGAGGTCACCCTCAACGACCAGCTGCAATACGGCACGCAGTTTTTCTTCCGGATAGCTCACGTTGCCGAAACGCTCGGCCCTCTGCCGACATTTCCCCAGACGTTTACGGGTTTTGCGCTCAGCAAAGCCCCGAATTTCATCCTAAAGATGCTCGCCGATATAACCAAGGTCAGGGTGCTTTCGGCGCCTCAGCTGTTGGTTCTCGACAACGAGCCGGCACGGCTGCAGGTCGGACAGCAAGTTCCGGTTCTGACCGGCACCGCGACCAGTACGCTGACCACAGGCGCGCCGGTCGTCAACAGCATCGACTATCATGCCACGGGCGTGATCATGCAGGTGACGCCGCGGGTCAATTCGGGGGGGTTGGTCACCCTGGATATCGCCCAGGAAGTCAGCGACGTGGCGCCGCCGGCGGCGAATACAGCGACGGGCTCGCCGACATTCGACGATCGCGTCGTTCGCACTCGCGTCGCCGTCCAGGATGGCCAGACCGTCGGCATGGCCGGCCTCATTCGAGATACCAACACCGAGGACAACAACGGCTTTCCTTTCCTCAAGGACATTCCGTTGTTAGGCACGTTTTTCTCTGCCCAGACCAATTCGCGGATGCGCACCGAGTTGCTGGTGCTGATCACTCCGCGCGTCGTACACGATCAGCGCGACGCACGCGCGCTGACCGAGGATCTGCGCAGCCAGCTGATCAACGCCGGACTTATCCCGCAACAACTGCAGCGTCAGGGCCATCCGGGGCTAGCCAACCCGAACGGGTTGTAGGCGATGCCGCTCCGACCCTGGTTCAGCGGAGCGGATCGCTCGGCGAACCGGCGGCTTCGCGCTGATCATCGTGCTGTGGACCCTGGTGCTGATCGGCTTCCTTGTCGCGCATCTGACTGCAACCGGGCGAACCGAGATCCGGATCGCGGGAAATCTGATGTCGAATGCGGCGGCGCAGGCCGCCGCCGACGGCGGCATTTTCGAGGCCATCTTCAACCTGCTCGATCCACGGCCGGAACAGCGTTGGCCGATCGACGGTGCGGCGCACCAACTCACGATCGGCAATTCCCGGGTGCTCGTGTGGGTCGAGGACGAAGCCTCGTGGATCAACCCGAGCTCGGCCTCGCCCGAGCTCCTTGACGCGCTCTTGCGTGTCACCGGGAGCGACGCCGATAGCGCGCGTCGTATCGCGGTCGCAATCAGCGAATGGGTCGGCTCGGCAGCCCAGCCGAGGCCGCCGGAAACGTTGCTCGCCGAATACCGCGCCGCCGGGCTCGATTACGGCCCGCCGGGCGGCCCGGTCGAGACGATCGACGAACTCAGCCGGGTGATCGGCATGACCCCGGCCGTGCTCGCCGCCATCCGACCGCATCTGACGCTATTCGGACCACCCGAGCCGAACCCGGCGACCACCGATCCGGTCGTCGCTGGCGCGCTCGCCATGCTGCTGCCGCAAGCCGCATCGCCTACTGCATTGCGTCCGAACCAAGCCTCCCAAGATGTGCTGACCGTGCGGATCACGGCCCTGGCGTCCGGTCCGGGCAACGCACGAACGGCACGATCTGCGGTGGCCCGCACGGGAGCCGCCCTGCCGCAGGGCTATACCGTGCTCGCGTGGGGCGGCAACGCCAATTCAGTTGCGCTCGCGCCCGCGCCCGGGCCAACCGTCACTCGTTGAAGATTGCCGCCGTTTCGCCCGTGCCGCCGGGTTGGCCGGTCGGGCCGAGCGACAGAAGGTCATATTCATGGCCGGGGCGCTGGCTCGGGCTGCGATAGACGAATGGCCGGCCCCACGGGTCTTCGGGCACCTTCTCGCCTTTCAGGTAAGGCCCGTTCCAGCGGGCGGTGCCCGACGGCCGGGTGATCAGCGCCTGCAACCCCTGTTCGGTTGTGGGATAGACCCCAACATCGAGTTTGTAGATGTCGAGCACTCCGGCGAGGCGCTCGATCGATTGATGCGCGATTTTCTCCTTGGCGGAGCCGAGTTGCCGCAGCGCCGCCGGCGCGACCAGACCGATCAGCAGCCCGAGAATGGCGAGAACGACCAACAGCTCGAGCAGCGTGAACCCTCGTTGTCGGCGCCGTCCATGCGTGGCGGGTTCGGTGGGGCCGAGCGGGGCCCTTTTCGAGTTGAGCACGTCGATAGTCCAGGTGTTTCCTTGCCCTCTCCGCCCCCAACTAGAGAAAGATTTAGACATATTCATGATGTGGCGCCGTGAGCCGCGGATGAACTCGGATGCTGCGGTTCGACGCGCCAAGCCATTACCGATCGCGACTTTCACGCTCATATTGAAGGCGAGGGCCGCACCCTTATCGCCGGTGTATCGGTCTCTCGGCGTCAAACCGCAGTGCGGTACGGCGAATCCCTCGATGAGATGAAGCATGCAAACAAGCTTATCGAGCGAATGCGCTTTCTCGACGGCTCACCGAATCTGTAAGACCTCGACAAGGCGTCGATTTTATCGAGACGCAACTCGATCTGATCCCAACATCGGCATCAAGAGCGGTATCCAGCTCCAATCCGGACCCGCCGAGTAGCCCGCCGGCGGCGACGTCCCTCCCTCAGTCGTGGAAGAGGTTCAGCGCTGATCCTTTGCGGAACCATTCGAGCTGCGAGGCGCTGAAGGTGTGGTTGAGCCGCAGCGTCTCGCTTGTGCCGTCGTCGTGTTTGATGCGGCATTCGACCGGCTGACCCGGCGCCATTTCCTCCAACCCGACGAGGCTTAGCCGGTCATCCGCGCGGATTCGGTCGTAATCCTCGCGATTTTGGAAGGTCAGCGCCAGCAGGCCTTGCTTTTTCAGATTGGATTCGTGGATGCGCGCAAAGCTGCGCGCGATGACCGCCACGCCGCCTAATAGGCGAGGTGACAGGGCAGCGTGCTCACGGCTGCTGCCTTCGCCGTAATTGTCGTCTCCGACCGCCACCCACTTGATCCCGTGGGCCTTGTAGTCGCGGGCGATTTGGCTGATTGCCTGCCCTTTCTCGCCGCTCAGAACGTTGATCCCAGTCCCGGCCTCGCCGCTGAAGGCGTTGGTCGCACCCATGAACATATTGTCGCTGAACTTGTTCAGGTGGCCCCGGTAGCGCAGCCACGGACCGGCCGGAGAGATGTGGTCGGTGGTGGTTTTGCCCCTGGTTTTGATCAGAACCGGCATATCGACAAAGTCTCTATGGTCCCATGCCGCCCAGGGCTCCATCAGCTGCAGCCGTTCGCTGTTCGGATCGACCTGCAACTGGATCTTGCTGCCGTCCTCGGGGGGCGCAATGTAGGTTGCCTCACCGCGGTCGAAGTCTTTTTCGGGGACCTCGGGTGCCGGCTTTGGCGGCTCGAGCCGGAACGGCTTGCCACCCGCATCGGGCAGCGTATCGGTCAGCGGATTGAACGACAGGCGCTTTGCCAACGCAAAGGCAGTGACGATCTCCGGGCTGCCGATAAAATTCATCGTCGTCGGCGAACCGTCGTTGCGCCGCGGGAAATTGCGGTTGTACGAAGTGACGATCGTGTTCGGCACGGCGTCCTTCGCCACAGAGCGGCGCCATTGGCCGATGCACGGACCGCAAGCGTTGGCCAAGACGGTGCCGTCGATGTCCTTCAACGACTGCATCTGCCCGTCGCGCTCAATCGTCGAGCGCACTTGCTCCGAGCCCGGGGTAACGAGGAACGGCACGGCGGCTTTGAGGCCGTGCGCCTTCGCCTGCTCGGCGACATCCGCCGCCCGGCTCATATCCTCGTAGGACGAGTTCGTGCAGCTGCCGATCAGGGCGGTCGAGATTTCGTCGATGAACTCGTTCTTCGTGTCGGCCACCTCGGCGGCGAGCTTGGAGATCGGGCGCGCCCTGTCCGGGGAGTGAGGTCCGACGATGTGCGGCTCGAGCTTGGACAGGTCGAGCTCGACCACGCGGTCGAAGTATCTCCTGGGATCGGCCTCGACCTCCTTATCCGGCTCGAGCAGATGCGGGTTCTGCTCGACCAGCGGCACCAGGTCAGCTTTACCCGTCGCCCGCAAATATTTGGCCATGCGCTCGTCGGCCGGGAAGATCGAAGTCGTCGCGCCGAGCTCGGCCCCCATATTGGTGATCGTCGCCTTGCCGGTGGCGCTGATCGTACGCGCACCGGGGCCAATATATTCGACGATCGCGTTGGTCGCGCCGGAGACCGTCAACTGACCCGCGACGTAGAGGATAACGTCCTTGGGCGCCGTCCATCCGCTCATGCGGCCGGTCAGATAGACGGCAATGTGCTTCGGGTAGAGCACCTCCCAGGGCAGTCCGGCGATAACCTCGACGGCGTCGGCGCCGCCGACGCCGACCGAGCATGCCCCGAGACCGCCGGCATTGGGGGTGTGCGAGTCGGTGCCGATGATCAATTCGCCGGGGAATGCATACTGTTCGAGCACCACCTGGTGGATGATGCCGGCGCCGGGCCCCCAGAAGCCCAACCCGTATTTGGCGGCCGCGGAACGCAGAAAATCGTAAACCTCCTTATTCTCGGCCAGCGACTCGCGCAGATCCGCAGCCCCCTCGACTCGCGCCTGGATCAGGTGATCGCAATGGATCGTGGCCGGTACCGCCACCTTGTCTCGCCGGGTCTGCATGAATTGCAGCAGCCCGGTTTGCCCCAGCACATCCTGAAAGACGACGCGGTCCGGGCGGACCAGAAGATAGCTTTTCCCGGGCTCGAGCTCCTGATGTTCCGGATCGTCGAGATGCCCGAGCAAGATCTTGTCGGCCAAGGTCAATGGCCTACCCAACCGGCGCCGGACCACCGCAAGATTGCGCGCCATCGTCGCGTAGACTGCAGCCGCCATTTCCGGCGTCGATTCGATAGCAACCATTGTCGAGCCTTTCTTGCCCTTGTTCGCGGCGCCAAACCCTACGCGCTCTCGTCTATATCAGATGAGCGCGCTCGGTCTCGATGCAAATTATCGGGAGGGGGCGGTCAGCGCCAAGCCCCTCTCCCCTGGCCAACGGGGGGGAGGGTTAGCATAGGCCGGGTCAGATGGCGTCGAGCTGCCAGGCGACGTCGTTGGCGATGCCCCAGAGATAACCGATGTCGGTTTGGCCTACCAGCGCGTAGGCGCGGCCCTGGTGCCGCCAGTAGAGCAGGTTAACATCTTGACGCTTTGCCAAGGTGGGCGCGATATCGGGCTCCTTTGACGACCCGATGATCAAGGTCAACGGGCCGATCGCCTTGTTGTCGGTGGTATAAACGAGCTGCGCCGCGGGGCGGCCTTCGGCGACCACGAGCCGGGCGCCACGAAAGCTGAGACCCCAGGGTTTGAGATCGGGCAGGCGCATTTCCTGAGGCAGGCTCTGGCTGATCTTTTGCAGCGCCTCGCGCGGGTCGCCGGTCGCCGGCACATCAATCAGCCCGCCGTCACCGGCGCTGACAAACAGCTTGAAATAGCCGGCGGCGTTATCGAGCCATAGGTTGTCGGCCGCCGCTTGCTCGACCGCCGGCTGTTTGCCTCCGAGACCGCCTGGGGCCAGCTTGCCGACACCTAAATAGGCCACCGAGCCGCCAAGCAGCAGGCCGCAGATCGAGGCGGCAACCGGCAGCCTCATCCACCAGCCGCGCCGAGCAGCGCTGTGGCGGGCGCCTGGTCGCCGCTCGAAGGGCACGACTTTAGCGCTCGGCGGCGGTGCAACCGCCTCGCCGCGCGCCGCCGCGATCAGCCGGTCGGGGACCGGCTCATGCACGATCTCGTTGAAGGCGAGGCGCACAAGGTTTGCCGAGTCGGCGAGCGTCGCAAGCCGCTCACGGGCCGCCGGATCGCTGTCGAGCCAAGCTTCGACGTCGCGCCGGTCCGCCACCTCGAGCTCGCCATCGAGATAGGCGATGAGACGGTCGTCACTGCGCTTCTGCATCCCTGGTACTCCTGCGCGTCCCGCCGCCTGCTTCGAGCTGTTGCTGCAGCGCAATGCGGGCGCGGGCGAGACGGCTCATGATCGTCCCTACCGGTACTCGTACAACCTCGGCAGCCTCTTTGTAGCTGAGCCCATCGACCGTCACGAGCAGCAGGACGGTCCGTTGGTCGGGCGGCAAGCGATCGAACGCTCGGCGGACCTCGTCGAGAGCAAGGCGCGCTTCGACACGGCGCACCGGCTCGTCCGACCCCAGCCGTTCCTCGGCAAACTCGGCACCCTCCTTGCGCACATCTCGAGAACGGATCTGGTCTATCCAGATCGTCTGCACGATGCGAAACATCCAGCTGTCGAAGCGTGTACCCTCTTGAAACTGGTGCTGACGTGCGAGGGCCCGTTCGCACGCCGCCTGAACCAAATCGTCGGCCTCGACAGCAGACCCTGTGAGCCCACGGGCGAACCGACGCAGCCTCGGCAGGACCGCGATCAGCTGGTCGCCGAAACGGTTGCTCACCGGATTACCGCCCGCGACCGGATGTACCGGCGATCCCGCCAATTTTTGACGAAGCAACAACGGACCTCTCGAAATTTTATTCCCGGTAGCGTCCCAGGTAATGCGCGCCGGCCGCGTCGATGTTGCCGCCGCCGGTAATCTCGTAGCCGACGTTCGGCGCAATACAGGGGCTGCTGGTAGCCTCACCCTATCACGGCCCGAAATTGAGGCGGAAGCGCGACGTCGTCCGGTGGCAGCTCGTCGCGACGGTCGCGCGGTGGGTTGACTCTTCACAAACCCTGGGTCACGCGGCATTCTGCGCCGGCATTTTTGGCCCTGCATTCGGGAACAGCCGCGCAAATGAAGGTCGCCGTAGTCAAGGAGAGGCGGGCGTATGAGCGCCGGGTGGCGGCGTCGCCCGACACGGTCAAGCGGATGGTCGGGATGGGTCTCGAAGTCGTGGCCGAAAGCGGCGCGGGCGACGGCGCGTGCTTTAGCGACGCCGCCTTTGCCGCCGCCGGGGCGACGATCGCGGCCGATCTCGCGACGGCGCTGGGCGATGCGGATATCGTACTCAAAGTGCAACGCCCGCTGACCGACGGCGAGGCGGGCGTCGACGAGCTGAAACACCTGAAGCGCGGCGCGGTATTGATCGGCCTGTTGCAGCCGCGCACAGAATGCCGCTGATGTCGAGGCCTATGCCCAGGCCGGGATCGCCGCCTTTGCGATGGAGCTGGTGCCGCGCATCACCCGCGCCCAGGCGATGGACGTGCTGTCTTCGCAAGCCAATCTCGCCGGCTACAAGGCGGTGCTCGATGCCGCCGCCGAATTCGGCCGCGCTTTCCCGATGATGATGACCGCGGCCGGAACGATCAAGGCGGCGCGCGTGCTGGTGATGGGGGCGGGGGTCGCCGGGCTCCAGGCGATCGCCACCGCTCGACGCCTCGGCGCCATCGTGTCTGCGACCGACGTCCGGGCCGCCGCCAAGGAGCAGGTCGAGAGCCTCGGCGCGACGTTCATCGGCGTCGATGAAGCGGCGTCCCAGTCGGCCGAGACGGCCGACGGCTACGCCCGCGAGATGGGAGAGGATTACCAGCGCCGCCAGCGCGAGAGGATCACCGAGGCGCTGAAGCGCACCGACATCGTCATCTGCACGGCGCTGATCCCCGGGCGCAAGGCGCCGGTGCTGTTGACCGATGCCATGCTCGCGGAGCTGGCCCCGGGATCGGTCGTCGTCGACCTCGCGATCGAGGCCGGCGGCAATGTCGAGGGCAGCCGGCCGGAGGAGATCGTCACCACGTCGAACGGCGTCAAGATCATCGGGCATGTCAACATGCCCTCGCGTATCGCCGTCGATGCGAGCCAGCTCTACGCCCGCAACCTGCTGGCTTTTCTTGCTCTGCTGGTCGACAAGGACAAAAGGCTCAAGATCGACACCGCCGACGAGATCATCAAGGCGACGCTGTTGACCGAGAACGGCGCGGTCGTGAACCCCACCATGACACCGGCGTTGACAGCGGATGTTGCCGCCCCGAACAGCTGACGGAGAAGCGAGATGGCAGACCCCGCCTCTCTGGCCGAGCGCGCAAGCGAGCTCGCCGGCGATGCCGGTGCGCTGGCGAATAACCTCGAACTCTTAGCCCGGCAGCTGACCACGACGCCACCGGCGCCGGGCGCCATTGGCGGCACGCCCTTCGTCTACGAGCTGACGGTATTCGTGCTCGCGGTATTTGTCGGTTACTACGTGGTATGGCGGGTGACCCCGGCACTGCACTCGCCGCTGATGAGCGTGACCAACGCGATCTCGAGCGTGATCGTCGTCGGCGCATTGATCGCAGCGGGGCCGCTCGCCATCAGCTTTGCCAAGTTCATGGGTTTTGTCGCGGTGACCCTCGCCGCCGTCAATATCTTTGGCGGCTTCATCGTCACCCAGCGCATGCTCCAGATGTTCCAGAAAAAGCGATAGCGGGGCCGCGGTGAGCGAGAACCTGTCCGCCTTCTTTTATCTGATCGCCTCGATCTGCTTTATCCTGGCATTGCGCGGTTTGTCCTCTCCGCAGACGGCGCGGTTCGGCAACATCTACGGCATCGCCGGCATGGTGATCGCCATGGTCACCACTCTGCTGACGCCGCACGTCGTCAGCTTTTGGCTGATCATCGCTCGGCATCCTGATCGGCGGGGCGGTCGGCACTTACATCGCGCTGCGCATCCAGATGACGGCGCTGCCGCAACTGGTCGCGGCCTTTCACAGCCTCGTCGGCCTGGCGGCGGTGTGCGTCGCCGCCGCCGCCTTCACCTACCCCGAACTCTACGGCATCGGGGTGCGCGGCTCGATCCACGGCAGCAGCCTTGTCGAGATGGCGCTCGGCATGGCGATCGGCGCGATCACCTTCACCGGCTCGGTCGTCGCTTTCGCCAAATTGCAGGGGCTCGTCACCGGCCGGCCCTTGGTCTTTCCGGGCCAGCATCTGATCAACGCGACCCTTGGGGTGCTGTTGGTGCTGCTGATCGTGTTGTTCGTGTCGACCGAGGCGGCAGCGGCGTTCTGGCTGCTCCTGCTGGTGTCATTGGCGCTCGGGTTTCTGCTGATCGTGCCGATCGGCGGGGCCGACATGCCGGTCGTGATCTCGATGCTGAATTCCTATTCCGGGTGGGCGGCCTGCGGCATCGGTTTCACCTTGTCGAACAGCCTGTTGATCATCACCGGCGCGCTGGTCGGCTCGTCCGGCGCGATCCTCAGCTACATCATGTGCAAGGGGATGAACCGCTCGATCTTCAACGTCGATCCTCGGCGGCTTCGGCACCGAGGGCGGCGCCGTGGCGGCCGGCGCCGGGACCCGCGACCGCTCGGTCAAATCGGGCAGCGCCGAGGACGCCGCCTTTATCCTGAAGAATGCCAGCTCGGTCATCGTCGTGCCGGGCTACGGCATGGCGGTGGCGCAGGCGCAGCACGCGCTGCGCGAGATGGCCGACCTCCTGAAGAAGGACGGGGTCAAGGTGCGCTATGCGATCCATCCGGTCGCCGGGCGCATGCCGGGCCACATGAACGTGCTGCTCGCCGAGGCCAACGTCCCCTACGACGAGGTCTTCGAGCTCGACGAGATCAACCGCGACTTCCCGTCGACCGACGTCGCCTTTGTCATCGGCGCCAACGACGTGACCAACCCGGCGGCCAAGACCGATCCCACCTCGCCGATCTACGGCATGCCGATCCTCGATGTCGAGCGCGCCAAGACCGTGCTCTTCGTCAAGCGCTCGATGGCCTCGGGCTACGCCGGCGTCGAGAACGAGCTGTTCTACCGCGACAACACGATGATGCTGTTCGGCGACGCCAAAAAAATGTGCGAGGAAATCGTCAAGGCGATCGAGTGAATTCTGGCCCTGCCGTCAACTCCACAGATCAGGGTCACCGGGACTGGCTGATTGAGCGTCAGGACGTCAGCAGGCTGCGCGGTCGGTTCCTGCGCCGCGCACCCGCCTGCGATCCCGCACAGTAGAGCCGCGAGCCGGCTCCCGCATGCAACCGCCTTCATCGCAGCTGGCGCCCGGCTGCGCATCGGCGCCGTCCTCGAGCGCAGCGGGAAGCGCCTCGGACGGGCCGGCGGATGGCTCACGCCCGCCCGGCGTCTCACGCGCCGCCACCGAGACACAGTATGCCGCGGCCGGGGTTCAGTAGCCCTCGCGCTCCATCCGTTTGCGCAAGAGTTTGCGATAGCGGCGCACCGCCTCGGCCTTTTCCCGGGCCCGCCGCTCCGAGGGCTTCTCGTAGTTGCGGCGGAGCTTCATTTCGCGGAATACCCCTTCGCGTTGCATTTTTTTCTTCAAGGCTCTGAGCGCCTGATCGACATTATTGTCGCGAACGAGGACTTGCACGGGGGCTTTTCTCCGTCTAGGAATGCACGATCGGGTCGGGCCACCGCGGTGGCCCGGTGCGGCATTATTTAGCACTTTTGCGGTTCGCTGTGAAGCGAGGCTCGGTGCGGATTTGGTCGAGGCCGGCGCTTTACCCCGGTCCGTCGCTGCCACATATTTCAGCTATGGCTCTGTTGAAAATCGCCCGAATGGGCCACCCCGTCCTGCGTGCCGCCGCCGGCCCGGTAGACGACCCGACGGCGCCCTGGGTGCGACGCCTCGTCGAGGACATGGTCGAAACCATGGAGGACGCCGGCGGCACCGGGATTGCCGCACCGCAAGTCCATCAGCCCTACCGGCTCGTCGTCTTCCGCGTGCCCGGCGAGCGTCTTACCGATATGCCCGGCGATGTCGCCCAGGATCTGACGGTGCTGATCAACCCGGTGGTCGAGACCCTCGGGGGCGGGCGGGCGCTCGGTTGGGAGGGATGTCTCTCGGTTCCGGGGCTGCGCGGGGTTGTGCCACGGCATCTGCGGGTGCGCTATCGGGGAACCGGCCTCGAAGGGGAAGTCATCGAGCGCGAGGTCGAGGGTTTCCATGCTCGGGTCGTCCAGCACGAGTGCGACCACCTCGATGGGATCCTCTACCCGCAGCGAATGACGGATCATCGGTTGCTGGTGTTTTTGGAGGAATTGCAGCGCCACCCGATCGACCTTGCGGCTTTTCTCGCCGAGGCAGAGTACGAAATGAGGAGCCCGCTCGCCGAGAGCCAGCGCGCCGCGCTGATCGAGGCGATGCTGCCCGATGTGCCGTTTGACGGCTGGTCACGCGCGGCGCTGCGCGGTGCGGCCCGCCGTATCGGCATGCCTGCGGCAGAAGCGTTGGCGCTGTTTTCGGATGGCCCGGCCGAGCTGGTCGCCTGCTTCAGCCGATGGGCGGACCGCGGCATGCTCGATCGACTCGAGAGCCTGCCGCTCGATCAGCTGCGCGCGCACGAGCGCATCGCGCTCGCGGTCAACATCCGATTGGAGATTGTCGAACCCTGGCGCGAGGCGGTGCGGCGGGCGCTCGCGGTGCTGGTATTGCCGCAGCATGCGCCGCTGGCATTGCGACTGCTGTATGAGACGGTCGACGGCATCTGGTACGCGGCGGGGGACAGCGCCACCGATTTCAGCTTTTATACCAAGCGCGCCACACTCGCCGGGATCTACGCGGCGACAGTGCTTTATTGGCTCGAAGACCGTTCGGCAGGCTTTGCCGATACGAGGGTCTTTCTCGACCGTCGCCTAGCCGAGGTTGCCCGCATCGGCGAAGCGCGCCACCGCCTGCAAACAGCTCTCGATCGCTTGCCGAACCCATTGCGCCTGCTGCGTCCGTTGCGCTGAGCGGGCGGGGGCGGTGGGCAACCTCACCGGTGAGGCATCAGCCGGGTGACATGGCCCATCTTTCGGCCGGGCAGGATCTCGGTTTTGCCGTAGAGGTGCAGCTTTGCCATAGGGTCGTTGTAGGCTTCGCGCCATTTCTCGACATCGTTGCCCAACAGGTTCTTCATCACCGCGTCGGAGTGATGCTCGACCGAGCCGAGCGGCAAGTCGCACAACGCTCGGACGAGCTGCTCGAACTGGCTCGTAACACAGGCGTCGATCGTCCAATGCCCCGAATTATGCGGTCTGGGCGCGATCTCGTTGACGAGCAGTTGGCCGCCCTGCGTCACGAACATCTCGACCGCCAGCACCCCGACAAGCTCGAGCTTTTCGGCGACATGATGGGCGATAGCCGCGGCGCGCATCGCGGTCTCCGCTGGGATACGAGCGGGGGCGATCGTCGTGTCGAGCACGTGGTTGACGTGGCGATTTTCGACCGGGGGATAGGTCGCCCAGCTGCCGTCACCGCCGCGCGCGACGATGACCGAAATCTCGCAAGCAAAATCGACAAAGCCCTCGAGAATGCCGATCTCGCCCCCCATCTGCCGCCAAGCCTCCTCGGCGTTGGTGTCGGGGGTCAAGCTCACTTGCCCTTTGCCGTCATATCCCATGCGCACCGTCTTCAGCACCGCAGGGTAGGCGAATTCGCGCATCGCCCGGACCAGCGCGGCCGGATCGGCAATTTCCCGGTAGGCGGTGGTCTCGATCCCGATCGAGCGCAGGAAATCCTTTTCACGCAGCCGGTCCTGGGCGATTTCGAGAATTCCGGGCTGAGGCAGAACCGGCTTGAGCGCCGCAACCCGGCAAACCGACGCGGCCGGAATATTCTCGAATTCGCAGGTTGCAACGTCGACGGCGTCGGCAAAGCGCTCGAGCGCCGCACGATCGGTGAAGTCGGCAATCGTCGCCGCACCGCAGACCTGCACGGCCGGGCTCAACGGCTCGTTCGCAAAGACGTGACAGCGGTAACCGAGCTCGGCGGCGGCGAGCGCAATCATGCGCCCGAGCTGACCGCCTCCCAATATGCCGACAATGCCCCCCGGGGCTAACATTCGCGACCGGCGGGGCGTTCGCCAACACCTTGCGTCTGGGCCTGTCGCCAGTCGTCGAGGCTCTGGGCTGCGGCGACATCCGTGAGCCCGAGGATTGCTGCCGCAAACAGCGCCGCGTTGACGGCGCCGGCCTGGCCGATGGCGAAGGTCGCAACCGGAACCCCAGCAGGCATCTGGACGATCGATAGCAGGCTGTCGACCCCCTTCAGCGCTCTGCTCTCGATCGGCACGCCGAGCACCGGCAGCGGCGTCAACGCCGCGGCCATCCCGGGCAGATGAGCGGCCCCGCCGGCGCCGGCGATGATCAGGCGCAGACCGCGCGACCGCGCGGTGCGGGCATAATCGTAAAGTCGCTCGGGTGTGCGGTGCGCCGAGACGATCCGCGTCTCATAGCTGATTCCCAACCGGTCGAGCGTGCCTGCGGTATGCTGCATCGTCTCCCAGTCGGAATGGCTGCCCATGATGATGCCCACCGCCCGGCCGCCGGCGTCGCTCATTCGACCTCTTTCCCAATGAGGGCGCAACGGCCGGCATTATAGCCTTTGAAGGCTCCTTCAGCGAGTTCAGGTGCCGCCACCGACAAAAAAAATGGCGCCCGGAGGCGCCACCCTTGCAGGAAATTGGGTCAGCGAGGACTATCCGATGCGCTGGCGGCGACGCAGGAGACCCATTCCGATCAGCCCACTGCCCAGCAGCAGCATCGAAGCCGGCTCGGGCACAGTCGGCAGCACCTGCGAGTAGTCCACCGAGAGATCCTCGCCGTCGAAGTAGGTGTAGCCGGAGAGCGTGATCGTCCGCACGAAATTGCCGTTGATATCGTACACGCCAATCGTTCCGTTACCGAAGTCTCCGCCATGATCCACGTAAAAGTCTGTACCGTCAAAGGCGATTCCGGTGCTGTGCAGGTTCACGCTGATCAACGCGCTATTCAGCAGGTTGCCATTTAAGGCATAGACATCGTAGACGCCTGGGTTTGGCTCGTCCGCTCGGTTGGAGATCAGCTGCCCGTTGAAGTATTCCAGCCCGTCGCAGAAACCGGTGCAGTTGGCGAGAGAGATCGTGTTCAGCAGGGTTCCGGTTGGAGTGTACAGGTAGGTGTGGTTAGTGCCGGAATAGTCACCGATCCAGAAGTTCGTGCCGTCATAGGCAATGGTGGAGAGGGCTGAAGCCGCAGCGACCGTGAAGGCGGTTCCGAGGTCGGTGTTGGTGGCGAAATTGTACGCATACACGTGGTTGTCGGTTGAGTTTGTGTAGTACAACACGTTGCCGACCGTGACTATGCCGCGGCCATTGCTGCCGTGCGGCGCAGTGATCTGATCGAGCAGGGCGCCGGTCGCGAGGCTGTACTCCTGTATGATCGGCGCGCCGAAAGTGGCATTGTTGACCCAGATGGTGGTGGGGGCCGCCTGCGCGCACACAGAAATCGCGGCGGACAATCCCACACCAAAAAGCATACGCTGCAACTTCATTACCTAACTCCTTCTCCCTGACTTCGAGGCACACGCCTGGGATCAGGGCAAGTCCCATGCCAAAGTCAGAATCTCTTATTAATCAGATGCTTGCTTTTGTCTAAGCGCGATCATGTAAAAATTTTCGACGGTCAGCGTGCGGTGGGGACGCATCCGGAAGGGCAGCCGAATGACGACCAGCCTGATTTCCCTGTGGCATGAGTCTTATAATAGCTTGCCGGTCCAGCCGATATGCCGACTGCGGAACCTGTAAAGAACTCCGACAAACAAAAGCAGCATCCCCGGTTGCTCACCGGATGCCCCGCCGCTTGCCCTCGCGCCCGGGCGCGACAGCCCTCTTCCTATGCCCCTAAACACACCGAACGACTGCCCGCTGCACCTCGCCCGGCCTCCAGGTGTTGCCTCCGGAGCGGTTGGGCGCCGCGCGGATCAGGCGATGATGTCGGGCAGCAGCTCGCTCTCGATTTTGGTGATCTGGTCTTTGAGCAAGAGTTTTCGTTTCTTTAGCCGTTGCAGCTCAAGCTGGTCGACCGGAGCGCGCTCGGCGAGACGCGCGATGATCTCATCGAGGTCGCGGTGTTCGGTTTTCAGGACGGCGAGCTTCGCCTTTAGGGCTTCTGTATCAAGGTCCATGGCCGCTGTGCGCAGAGTTCACTATCATTATAGCATCCGGAGGGGCCGGGTATCAAAAGCTCGCGTCTGCGAATCTGACCTCAGTTCCGAGCGGGCGGGGCCAAGGACATGGCGAAGCGCATCGGCTTGTTGACCAGCGGCGGCGATTGCGGCGGATTGAACGCGGTGATCCGCGCGGTCACCCTGCGCGCCAAGTCGGCTTACGGGTGGGAAGTCCTCGGGATCCGCAACGGCTCGATGGGCCTGCTCCGCCAACCCCCGGATGCCGAAACCCTCGATGCGGCCAGGCTCGATGCCGCGATGATGCGGCTCGGCGGCACGATTCTCGGCACCACAAACAAGGGCGACCCGTTCGCCTTTCCGATGCCGGACGGCAGCCTGCGCGACCGTTCGCAGGAGATCATCGACGCCTACGGCGCCCTGCGCCTCGACGCCCTGATCGGCATCGGCGGCGACGGCAGCTTTGCGATCCTGCGCCGTCTCGCGCTGCAGGGCGGTCTGCCCCTGGTGGCGATTCCGAAGACAATCGACAACGATGTGCGCGATACCGAGGCCTCGGTCGGCTACGACACGGCGGTGGCGGTCGCCACCGAGGCGCTCGACCGGTTGCAGCCGACCGCGGCGAGCCACGATCGTGTGATGATCCTTGAGGTTATGGGGCGCGACGCCGGTCATATTGCGATCGCCGCCGGTATCGCCGGTGGCGCCGATATCGTGCTGATCCCCGAAATTCCTTATCGCATAGAGACGGTCGCGGCGCATATCGACCGCTTGCGGTGTGGCGGCCGCAACTTCGCGCTGGTCATCGCGGCCGAATCCGTGCGCGACCCGGCCGGGGAATACGTGCACCGCCAGCACGCCGGCGGGCAAATGAGCTATGGCGGGGTCGGCGCCGCGCTCGCCGATGGCATTGCCCGACTGACCGGAGCCGAGACCCGGGTCACCGTGCTCGGCCATCTGCAGCGCGGCGGCCAGCCGACCGCCGGCGACAGGCTTGTCGCGTCCGCCTTTGGCGTCTACGCGGTAGATCTCGTCGCCGCCGGCCGGTTCGACCGAATGGTCGCGTGGCAAAACCGGCGGGTTGTCGACGTGCCGCTCGCTGTTGCGATCGCGATGCCGCATTGCGTCGACCCCGACGGAGCGCTGGTTCGCACGGCGCGCGGTTTGGGGATCTGCCTCGGCGATGCCTAACGCCGAAGAGGCGCTGGACGACGAAGCGCTGTGGCGGTTTTCCCTGACGTTCTACGCGCTGCCGGGTGTCGCTCGGGCATTGATCGCGCTGCAGGACCGTGACGGCTTCGATGTCAATCTGATGCTGTTCGCGCTATGGCTCGGCGTCTCCGGCCAGGGCCCGCTCACCAGCGATGGATTGGCGGCAGCCGAGCGGGCCATCCAGACAGTTCGAAGCGAGATTATCGAACCGCTGCGCACGCTTCGCCGGAGGCTCAAGCACCATTTCGACGATGATGTCCAGCATTTGCGCGAAGGGGTTAAGGCGCTCGAGCTGGCTGGCGAGAAGGCCGCTCAGGCTCGCCTCGTCGGCCTCGCTCGGCGGTTGCGCGGCGATCCGTCGCCCGGGGCCTGTTTCGCCGCCGCATGCGGCAATCTCGCACTCTATCTTGGGCCGGAAAGGGCCGGTGGCAGCGAGGCAGCTCTGCTGCGAGAAGCGCTCGAGACGCTCGCCTCGAAGGCTTGACGGGACCGGTTAGCCTTCCCTGCCGCTCGGCTTCGAGCGGCGCGGGCGGTGCTCCGGGCCGGGCGGTTCACCCCAACGCTTGACCCCGGCAACATCGAGCCCGAACAGATCGAGGACGCGGCCCAGGGTCTGGTCGATCATCTCGGCGATGGTCAGCGGTTTGGCGTAAAACGCGGGAACCGGTGGGGCGATCACCGCACCCATCTCCGAAAGCGCCGTCATGGTTCGCAGGTGACCTGTATGGAGCGGCGTTTCGCGTACCAGGAGAACGAGCCGGCGGCGCTCCTTGAGCACCACATCAGCCGCCCGGCTCAACAACGTCGTCGTCACGCCGCTGGCGATCTCGGCCATGCTGCGGATCGAGCATGGCGCCACGATCATGCCGATCGTCTGGAACGAGCCGGACGAGATCGGCGCCGCCAGATCGCCGATGGCATGAACGACATCAGCACGGCTGCGAACCAGAGCCGGCTTGAGATCGGTTTCGAGCGCCAAGGTCACTTCGGCGGTCCGGCTGATGACGAGATGCGTCTCGACCGGCAACGGGCGCAACAGCTCGAGGAGGCGTGCGCCGTAGATCACACCGGAGGCGCCGCTGATCCCAACGATCAAACGCGGGTGTGAGGACAATTCTGCCATCGCGGCCTCTTTGAATTTCACCGTTTCGACATATTTGCCGTGCAAGCGTCGGCCGGTGTTCAGCCGACCGATAGGACCGTCGTCGCCATCGACCGGCTGTCATCGTCTAACAGGAGGACCGTGCATGTCGCTGCAGGATCGCATCGAGGCACTGAAGGAAAAGCACGCCGCACTCGAACGTGCTCTCGATGAAGAACACAAGCGTCCGCTTCCCAACCAGGACGCGATCCACGACATGAAGCGTCAAAAGCTGCGCATCAAGGATGAGATATATCAGCTTGAGCGGCATTGACCGCAGCCGCGCGCCAATTCCAGCCCTCGACGCAGCCGGTGAGTTCATCCTCGCTGGCTGTTTTTTTGCGCGCGACCCAGGTCCTCTCCGCCCGTTCCGGATCCGCTCTTTCGAGTGCCGTATGTTAGGTTTACGGTGGCACGGGTGCTTTCGAGGGAGTTACCGGAATGCCCGCTGACCAGAACCGCGTGATTTTGACGGGTGAAAACCCTTTCATTCGGCTGAGCGTCAAAGACGGCGAGCCATTTACCACCAATGCAAGCTTTTGGCGCATTATCATCTGCCAGGCCGGTCCGGGACACGTGCTCTATCTCAATAGCGAGGTGACCGGGAACCGCTGGCGCATTTACGCCGACAACATTGCGATGGCGCGTTGGTTGCAATCTACGGTGCAGGGCATGCTCAACCCCGAAACCGCAGATCCGGCCATCCCGGTGATCGACGCCCAATTCACCAAATCGGGCGACCCGCGCTATTTCTGGACCGAGCGGCTGGTGTCGCATGACGAGGAGATCGCTCTCACCTGGTATCAGATCGGCGACCCGTTACTGGTCCACACCCAGCCCAACGCCGATCCCGGCCGTCCCTATGGGGTGTGCACGCTGCTGATCCCGGCTCTCGGCGCGCGGCTGACCCGGAACGGTGTCGAAGCCGCCGGCCGGCCGTGGCCGAGGGAGCGCGAAGGACGCCCCTTCAGCACCTGCGCCCTAGCCTTTTCGCGAGAGCTGGACGGAGGCTAGGTAAATCGCCGCGGTCTGCCGACCGGGGCGGACCTCGTTGTTCGGTAACGGGCTCGTGCGCGGCTTAAGCGCGATTAAATGTCGGCGTAAGTATGGGTCTCGGCGCGGGCGCCGGGATGGGTGACGGCGCCGTTTTCAGCATCCCCGACAGTTTGCGCGTATTTCCACAGTGTGCCGGATTGGTAATCGTGCCGGCGCGTGGTCCAGGCGGTGCGGCGAGCGGCCAGCTCGGCGTCGCTAAGCGCGACATCGATCGTTCCCTTGACTGCGTCGATCGTGATCGAGTTCGCCGTCTTTCAGCAGGCCGATCGGCCCGCCAACCGCCGCCTCCGGCCCGACATGGCCGATGCAGAAGCCATGCGAGGCGCCGGAGAAACGGCCGTCGGTGATCAGCGCGACCTTTTCGCCCATGCCTTGACCGACCAACGCGCCAGTCGTCGACAGCATCTCACGCATGCCCGGGCCGCCCTTCGGCCCCTCATAGCGGATGATAATCACATCGCCGACCTTGTAGTCGCGGCTGGTCACCGCAGCGAAGGCGTCCTCCTCGCAGTCGAAGCAGCGCGCCGGGCCGGTAAAGTGAAGCCGCGCCATGCCGGCGACCTTTACGATAGCTCCTTGCGGCGCGAGGTTGCCCTTGAGCACGACCACGCCGCCGGTCGGCGAATACGGGTTAGAGGTCGGGCGAATTACGTTCTGTCCGCTTGGAAAAGCGACGTTCTTAAGGTTCTCGGCGATTGTCTTGCCGGTGACGGTGATGCAGTCGCCATGCAGATAGCCGCCGTCGAGCAAGGCCGTCATCAGCACCGGCACGCCGCCAATGTCGTAGAGGTCTTTCATCACGTATTCGCCGCCGGGCTTCAGATTGCCGATGTAGGGTGTGCGAGCGAAGATCTTGCCGACTTTGTGCAGATCGAAATCGATCCCGGCTTCGTTGGCGATCGCAGGTAGGTGCAGCCCGGAATTGGTCGAGCCGCCCGCCGCGGCCACAACGGTGGCGGCATTTTCCAGCGACTTGAGAGTGACGATGTCGCGCGGACGCAGCCTGAGCCGCAGCAATTCCATGACCGCCCGGCCCGAGGCCTCGGCATAGGCGTCGCGCGAGTTCATAAGGCGCCGGCGCCCCGGCCGAACCCGGCAAGGCAAGCCCGATCGCCTCGGAGACGCAGGCCATCGTGTTGGCGGTGAAGAGGCCGCCGCAAGACCCCGAGGACGGGCAGGCAACGCATTCCAACTCATGGAGATCTTCGTCGGTGGCGTCCTTGATGCTGTGCTTTCCGACCCATTCGTAGACGTCGCCGATCGTCACGTCCTTGCCGCGGAAGCGGCCGGGCATGATCGAGCCGCCATACATGAAGACCGACGGCACATTGAGCCGCACCATCGCCATCATCATCCCGGGCAATGACTTGTCGCAGCCAGCAAGGCCGACCAGTGCGTCGTAGCAATGACCGCGCATCGTCAGCTCGACCGAGTTGGCGATGATCTCGCGGCTGATCAGCGAGGCCTTCATGCCGGCATGGCCCATCGCGATGCCGTCGGTCACCGTGATTGTGGTGAATTCGCGCGGCGTGCCGCGCGCCGCGGCGACGCCTTTTTTTACGACCTGGGCCTGGCGCGCCAGCGCAATATTGCACGGTGCCGCCTCGTTCCACGTCGTTGCGACGCCGACCAGCGGCTGGGCGATCTGCTCCTCGGTCAGGCCCATAGCATACAGGAACGCGCGATGCGGCGCCCGCTCCGGCCCGACGGTGACATGCCGGCTCGGCAGGCGCGATTTGTCGATCGCGGGCTTGCGGACGTCGTCTGGCATGATCGGATCTCCCGTCGGCGGCTTATCAAAGCCGCCACGGTACCGATCCGTTCAGGCTTGATCAATGCCGGCGCGGCGAGTTGCGGATCATACCTGCGAGCCGGGGCGAGTGGAGCTGTCCTTCAGGAATAATCGGACAGGAGCGGAAGTCTGGTCGAGGAGCGCTGTACCACGTGGAGTGAGCGAAGATGCGAAGATCGGCGGGATTTCTGTCCGTGCTGGCGGGGACGACCGCGCTATTGGCGCTCGCTGACGCGGCGCCGGGAGAGGACGGAACGGCCGCGTTCGCAAGGCGCCAGGACACGATGAAGCATATGGGCCGCCCATTTTATCTGGGCATTGGCCGCGTCATTAAAGGCACCGTTCCATATGGTCCAGACACGATTAGCGCAGCCGAAACCGTTGCCTCACTCGCTGGCGCCCTCGATTGGAGCTTGTTTTCGCGCGGTTCGGATGTCCCGGAGAGCAAGATCAAACCCGAGATTTTCGCCGCCAAGGAACAGGTCGGTCAGCTGATTGCCGCCGTGAAGACGGCTACCGCGCAACTCGTCCCCGCCGTCAAGACCGGCGACAACACCGCTATCGCCGCCGCCTACGCGGCGGTCAATGACGCCTGCAACGCTTGTCATAAAGAATTTCGCAAGGAGGAGTGATGCCGGCATTTTGGCGGCAGCTCATTGCGGCGGCGCTGGCTATGACGCCGCTGATGCCGGTGGCACCGGCCGCGGCCGGCGAACGGACCATTGCGCAAGGCGAATATCTGGTAAAAGCGGGCGGCTGCCGCTCTTGCCACACCGCAGCCGGCGATCAGCCGCTCGCCGGCGGCCGGGCTCTGGCCACTCCGTTCGGGACCTTCTACAGCCCGAACATTACGCCCGATCCGGAGACCGGCATCGGCCGCTGGACCGACGCGCAGTTCCTGAGAGCATTGCGCGAGGGGGTGCGGCCCGACGGGGCGAACTACTTCCCGGTATTCCCTTATCCAAGCTTCACCGGCATCAGCGACAGCGATGCGCTGGCGATAAAGGCGTATCTCTTTTCTCTGCCTCCGGTACGCCGGCCGAACCAGCCGCACGACGTCTGGTTTCCGTTCTCCTGGCGGTTCCTGCAAACCGGTTGGAAACTGCTCTTCTTTACAAAGGGCCCGTTCCAGCCGACGCCCGGGCGCAGCGCCGCTTATAATCGAGGCGCGTACATCGTTACAGCGCTTGCGCATTGTGGTGAATGCCACACTCCCCGTAATCTATTCGGGGCGGTGCGGGTCAGCATGCGCCTAGCCGGCACCCGAGACGGGCCCGATGGACAATTGGTGCCCAACATCACGCCGGACCCCGGCACGGGGATTGGCCGGTGGGAACACGACGACGTCGTCGAGCTCCTCAGAACCGGCAATACCCCCGAGCAAAGCAAGGTCAAGGGCGCGATGCGAGAGGCCATTGCGGACGGCCTCAAACACCTGGGCGACGAGGACCTCGCGGCCATCGCCGATTACTTGTTCGCCCAACCACCAATAATTCACGACGTCAGCTCAAAAAAATGATTGGCCGCAGTGGCAGAATAAAAAGCCTGTCAAACGCGATTAGCCGCGGCTCGAGTTGGCCTCCATTGACGAATACGGCAACCCTGCTATTGCGCGTTGCTTGGCCAGCTCGCTGAACACCTCTCCGAAAGCCGGCACGCTGTGGCGCAGCTTGTTGAAATCTGCGCTTCGGAATGATCAGAACGTTCATGGCGGTGCGGGCGCGAATCGTGGCGTTGCGGGTCCTATTGGCAAGCAACGCCATTTCCCCGAAGTACTCGCCAGCGGCTCAAAGTCGCCAGAAACTCCTGTTCGCCTTCCTGCTCGCGAAGAGCTTCGCACTCGCCTTCCTCGATGACATACACGCAGTTGCCCAGATCGCCTTGCTGGAAGATGATATCGCCGGGCTCGAAATGCTGATTCCGGATGCCGGATTCAAACGCTACCTTGGTCTGCGCCAACTCGGGCGGGAACAACAGGTGGAGGAGCCAATCAGCGGCGATCCGGACCTTGCGATTGAGACCCGGCATCTTCATCAGGTAAATGTAACGCCACAACAACCATGCGAGCAATCCAGAGACCTTGACGCCGAAAATCTGCGCTACGGCGGCGCCATGTCCAAGCGAGCCGAGCGTTCCGAGACCCTCGAACCCGAATTCCGCCCGCTTGCCGCCGCGCACGGCGGCTGCAATATTGATGGCGGCGGTAGTAGCCTCGCGAATGGCATGCTGGGCTGTAGGCGGAACCATCGTGCCGGCGACAGTCTTGATCGAACGCACAGTCGCCCAGCGCCCAGACCTTGCCTTCGTAGTCCTTCAGCTCCAGGCCAGTATTGACGAGCAGCTTGCCGCGTTCTTTTGGGCAATCGAGTTTCTGAACTAGTGGCGGCAGTGCCGATGGCACAGTGGAGATCAGCGTCTTGCACGGAATCTCGGTGCCGGATTGCAAGATGCGCTCGTTCCGACGTCGCCGCCTTCAGCCGGTCATTGAGGACAATTTCGACACCGCGCTTGCAGCAAAATTCTTTGGGCAAAAATCGCCAGCGCCTCCGACATTTCCGGCAGAATACGATCACCGGCCTGAACGATCACGCAGCGATGCGGTTCGTTACGGAGGCGCAGGTAATTCTCTTCGGACGGAGCGCACGAAATCGTTGAGTTCGGCCATCACTTCAACGCCCGAGAAGCCGCCACCTGCGACAACGAATGTCATGAGCTGCCGGCGGAGCTCCGGGCTCTGCTCGACATCGGCTTCCTCGAGAACGTGAATCAGGTGATTGCGCAGTACCATGGCATCTGCAAGCGTCCGAAACGGCATCGCGTTTTCGATCATGCCGGGCATGCCGTGAAAATTGGTGATGCTCCCGAGCGCGATGACCAGGTGGTCGTATTTGAGCTGGAGATGGCGCGGACGGAACCCGGGGCTGATGGTTACGATCTGTTTCTTCAGATCGATGTCCTCAACCTCCCGCATGATGAGGTTGGTGCGCGGGCACAGGCGCCGAATTGGCGAAACCACGTTGGTCAGACCGATCGATCCTGAAATGACTTCCGGGAGCATCGGCTGGTAGACCCAATAGTTCTCGCGATTGATCAGAGTGATGGAAGCCTCCTCGGAGCGCAGGAGCTTCTCCAGGCATCGCGCGGTGTAAACGCCTGCGAAGCCGCCGCCGAGGATGAGGACCTGCTTTGGGTCCGCGCTCATGCTTCGATCGAAATGCCGCGAGGACTACCGCGACAGCGCAGTCGGGACTGGTTCGCGGCGCGCTCACGAGCAGTCGATAGGACGACCGAGGCATGCCGACGCAACCACGATCCACGAGACGAGCCAAGCGGCGATCACATCGTGTTTGCCGAGAAGCCAAGGAGTCGGGCCGATACCACAATAGCGCGCCTCGGCGATACTCGCGATTCGGTCAGGGCGGCTATCGTTCAGTGTCGACGTACGACTTGCCGGCAGGTTTGACGACGATCTTGCCGACCATGTACGGATGGATCGAGCAGATATAGGGGTACTCGCCCGGGCGTAGCGAAGGTGTGGGAAAAGGTGTCGTCGGTGTCGAGCGCCGCCGACTTGAAGGTTCCGTCCTTGTCGCCGTATCCGGTGCGGGCTGTCGTCGTCGTTCTTCCAGGTCACCGTCGTGCCGGCAGTGACGGTCAGCGTCGCCGGCGCGAAGGGAAGTTGTCGATCTGGACCGTGGCTGGGTTTGCCGCGCCTGGATACCGCCTCGCCCGCCGCAGTAGCTCGGGCAGAGCGGCAGCCAGCAGCGCCGCACCCCAGCCGCGCCGAGCAACAGGGCTCCGTTGGCGCCGCGGTACCGGATTATGGTCGTCGACATGGCACTACCTCTCAAGCGACGAGCGGGCTGTCGATCAGCGGCGGGGGCGCCCTTGCCGCGGACGTAATTGACCGTCCTGCACGCCGAGGTATTTGTGCAGCTCGCTCGGCCGGCACCTCTTCATCGGCCCGGGTGCCGGGGCGGTGCCCGGCGCCGGCTGCGGAAAGGCCGTCGATGCTGCGGTGTGGAACGTGACGTTGCCCTCGACCTTCTGGATGATCTGGTGGATGTGGCCGTTCAGCACGGTCACCGACCCGAAGCGCTTCAGATAGCCGAGCGCGCGGCCGGCATCCTGCGGTGCCCCAGCCCCACTGCTCGTAGATCGTCCACAACGGCAGATGCGCCAGGACGACGATCGGCGTGCTCGCCGAGCGCCCGGCGACGTCCTTTTCCAGCCATTCGAGCTGCTCGTCGCCGAGCTTGGCGAGACCGGCGGATTTGAAGCCGGGCTTGAAATTCGAACACGTTGATCAGCGCGATGAAATGCACGCCGCCATGTCGAAGCTGTACCAGCCCTTGCCGTTGCGTGTCCTTGCCGTAGCGGTCGAGATAGGCCTTGCCGTTGTCGGCGTCGGCGACGTCGTGCTCGCCGGGATGAAAGAACACCTGCTTGTTGACCGCTTTGATCGACCTGATCGGCGTCGTCCCATTCCTCTTCCTTCGACAGGTGGCTGATGTCGCCGGTGTGGACGAGAAAAGCCGGCTGGCGTCGGCATCGCCTTGATCTTGTCGATCGCCTCGTCGAGTGTGGCGCGCGGGTCGGGGTTGGGCGGCAGGTGGAAGCCGATATGGCTGTCGCTGATCTGCACAAAAGTAAGCGCACCCGCCGGCGTCTCGGCGGCCGCAGCTTCGCCGATCAGGCCAAGCGTGCGCGGCACGCCGCCGCTGACGGTCCAGAGCGACACCGGTGCCCGCCCAGGTCATGCATTTCAACAGACCGCGGCGGTTGAGGTTCGCCGCACTCAATAGTTCGTTTTGATCACGATCGGCCATCTCGTCTCTCCTGATTGGCGTGGTGTGTAACGCGATCCAGACCATCCGGCCGCGCGCTTTATTCCCGAGGCCGGCCTGATCACGAACCGGGAATAATCGAGCCGCAGGCCGAGGTCAGCTTCGCGCAAATGCCGAGGGGGACGGAATGAGCGCGATGCGGAATTCACGGCGACACGGCAAATGCCGGCACCGCGCGAAGCTACTATCGCGTTCTGAAGCTTGTGCATTGGGCCACTCTGCTGCTGATCGCGGCGGCTTACGCCGTGGTCTGGGCGAGCCAATATGCGGCGAGCAAGGAGCAGCAGGCCATCATGGTTCAACTGCACCGTTCGCTTGGCGTCACAGTCTTTGCGCTGACTTTGCTGCGTTAGAGGTGGCGCTGGCATGCCCGCATCCCGATGCTGCCGGCCGATCTGCCGGCGATTCAGAAGATCGCGGCGAGAATATTTGCTTGTATTTGCTGCTGTTGCCGCAGCCGATCTGCGGCATCGTGCACACCAATGCGCAGGGCAGGCGCGTCGACTTTTACTTCCTCGGCGAGCTCCCGACGCTCGTCGGCCGCGACAAGGTGCTTGCCGGAGAGGCGATGGCGGCCCACGAATTCGCGGCCTATCCGCTATCGGCGCTGATCGGGCTGCACGCGGCTGCCGCTCTCTTCCACCATTATATCCGCCGTGACAGCGTGCTGAAGGGGATGCCGCCCGTCCGTCGCCGAGAGCCCCGATCGAAATAAGAGCGGGAAGTTGCTCCGGCAGCGCCCATGCGTCTGCAAAACCGGCCGTTCTTGCATCCGGCCGTTGCTGCGTCATTCCCCTTGCGCAGCAGGGCGAAGCTTTCTAAAGGACGACGGCTTGGTTGGAGGTCCGGCTCCGAGGGGTAGAAAGTGATGCGTCATCTGGCGTGGCTTGCCGCGTTGCTGCCGCTGGCGGCCTGCGGTTCGGTCGGTTCCGGGTCCTCGGCGACCCTGATCCTCAGCAATCCGACCTGGGATCGCGTCAATGTCGAGGCGGTCGTGACAAAGAGCCCCGATTGCGAGAACCGCGACGCCTATCTTTCGACGCAAGATTTCGTCATGACCAAGGATCATAGCCAGCGGATCGAAGCTCCGAACGCCGAAAACATCTGCTGGCGCCACGATCGCAATCCGAACAACCCGGTCGCCGGCGTCTGGTCGGGGTGGAGCCGGGCCACGATGTTTCCCGGCCAGACCTTCGAAACCGAACTATAGTTGGTTTTTCGCTGATCGCCGGCTGGCCCGGCATCGGCCCGGAAAACTGGCGCAGGGAGTTTAGCCGATGTCGCAGCATCACGTTTTGCGGGCCGGTCCCGAGACCTGTCACTGGGGGTTTTTCGACGCCGGGCTGAAACCGGTGCTGACGGTCGCATCGGGCGACACGGTGACTATGGACTGCGTCTCCGGCGGCCCCGATGTGCTGCCGCAAGGGGGCCATTTCGACATTCTCCCCGACCATCTGGCGATCCACCGCGCGGCTCGAACCGCGTCTCGGCGCGCACATCCTGACGGGTCCGATCGCGATCGAGGGCGCCGAGCCCGGCGATGTGCTCGAGATCCAGATTCTGGCAATCGACCCCCGGCAGAATTGGGGCTACACCCGCATCAGGCCGCTCGCCGGCACCTTGCCGGAGGATTTCCCGATCCGCCGGATCTGGCACACCGGCATCGACCGCCAGCGCGGCATCGCCACCGTGCCCTGGGGAGCGGAGATCGAATTGGCGCCGTTTTTCGGGGTCATGGGGGTGGCGCCGCCGCCGGTCTATGGCGCGGTAACCTCGATCGTTCCGCGCGAGTTCGGCGGCAATATGGATCTGAAGGAACTCGTTGCCGGCACGACCTTGTATCTGCCGGTGTGGGCGCCGGGGGCGTTGTTCTCGGCCGGCGACGGCCATGGGGTGCAAGGCGACGGCGAGGTCTGCGTGACGGCGCTCGAAACCGCGCTCAGCGGCACCTTCCGTCTGTCCTTGCGCAAGGATTTGAGTTTCGATCTGCCGCGCGCCGAGACCCCGTCGCATCACATCACGATGGGCTTCAACGAGGATCTCGACGACGCCGCAAAGACCGCGCTGCGCCAGATGATCGGCCTGATCGGCGAGCGCCTCGGCCTCTCTGCGGAAGATGCCTACATGTTCTGCAGCCTTGCGGTCGATATGCGGGTCACCCAATTGGTGGACGGCAACAAGGGCATCCACGCGATGCTGCCAAAGCGTTACGCGCAAGACCGGAATTAGAAAGCAAGCAACGGATAGAGCCAAACTCCCGTCTCCTCCATCTTAAGCCAAGCTGATTTGCGGAGGAGGTTAACATGTTGGATTTCGAGCAGTGCTGGGCGGCACTCGAGCGGCGCGACGCGAGCGCCGCGGACAGGTTCTTCTACGGCGTGCGCACGACCGGCGTCTATTGCCGGCCGGGCTGCACGTCGCGGCTGCCGTTGCGCGCCAACACGATGTTTTTCGAGACGCACGCGGCAGCAGAGGCCGCCGGGCTGCGGCCCTGCAAGCGCTGCCGGCCGACGGACGGCTCGTCTGCCTCGCGGCATGTCGCCGCGATCGAGAAGGCGTGTGCGCTGTTGCAGAACAGCGAAACAATGCCGAGCTTAGCCGAGCTCGCCGATGCGGCCGGCATCAGCCGGTTTCATTTTCATCGGGTGTTCAAGCAGATCACCGGCGCCACCCCGCGCGATTACGCGCGGACCCACCGGCTCGGCCGACTCGCCGACAAGCTGGACGCGGGTCAGCCGGTCACCGCGGCGATCTACGCATCGGGGTTCGGGTCGAGCTCGCGCGCCTATGAGGCGGCGCCAGCGGGGCTCGGCATGACCCCCGGGGCGCGCCGCCGCGGCGGCACGGGTGAGACGATCCGTTTTGTCACGGTCGAGACGCCCCTCGGCTGGGCGCTCGTCGCCGCCACCGGGCGCGGGGTCTGCATGACCGCACTGGCCGACGCTCGCGACAGCCTCGTGACCGCCCTGCGGCAGCGTTTCCCCGCGGCAACGCTGGTCGCCGAGGACGCCGGGCTCAAGGACTGGGCCGAGCGGATCGTTGGCTTTATCACAGCCCCCGATCACAACCTCGACCTGCCGCTCGACATCAAAGGCACGGCATTCCAGGCGCGGGTGTGGCGGGCATTGCAGAAAATTCCGCTCGGCAGGACCGCGACCTATACCGAGATTGCCGCGGCGCTCGGCCAGCCGAAAGCGGTCCGCGCCGTCGCCCAGGCCTGCGCGGCGAACAAGCTCGCCCTCATTGTGCCGTGCCACCGGGTGATCCGCCGCGACGGGGAGCTGGGCGGCTATCGTTGGGGGGTGGAGCGCAAGCGCGCGCTCCTCGACCGGGAGCGGGCCGCAATAGCGCGGGAGCCGGCGGATGAGGCAGCAGCTTAAGGCAAAGACGGTTGCCGGTCCGCTGAGCGCTGTCGATTGGGAGGGGGTCGCGGGCTCGCTCGACGAGCGCGGCTACGCGACCACTCCGCCGCTGCTGACGGCGCGGGAGTGCGGCGAACTCGCCGCACTCTACCCGAAGGAGGAGGCCTTTCGCAGCCGCGTCGTCATGCAACGCCACGCCTTTGGCCGCGGCGAGTACAAATATTTCCGGTACCCGCTGCCCGGCGCGGTCGAGAGGCTGCGCCAGGCGATCTACCCGCACCTCGCCCCGATCGCCAATCACTGGCGCGATACGCTGAACGAGAAAGGACGGTTCCCGCCGTCGCTCACCGGCTATCTCGATCAATGCCACCGAGCTGGCCAACAACGGCCGACGCCACTGCTGCTCAAATACGAGGCCGGCGATTACAACTGTCTGCACCAGGACCTCTACGGCGATCTGGTGTTCCCGCTGCAGCTGACGGTGCTGCTCAGCGCGCCCGACGAAGATTTCACCGGCGGCGAATTCTTGCTTATTGAGCAGCGGCCGCGAGCGCAGTCGCGGGGCGAGGTCGTGCCGCTGCGGCAGGGTGAGGCCGTCATCTTTGCCGTGCACCACCGGCCGGTCGCAAGGCACCCGCGGTCGCTATCGGGTGACGATGCGCCACGGCGTCAGCCGTCTGCGCTCGGGCCACCGTTACACGCTCGGCATCATCTTCCACGATGCGGCGTGAGCGCCTCCTGAGCCTCCGCCGCGCCCGCGAGCGTTATTCACATAGCTTCGACTGATCCCGTATCGCCTCCGAGCGCGGGTGGGAGTCGCCGTTTTCGTTACGCAATTAAACGCGAATTGACAGCGGCGCGTGGATTAATGTTAACATTGTTAACCAAAAACACACATCCAACGGGGGAATCGCCATGCGCATGCGCAATGCTTGGTGGTCAAGCGCTACCTTCTTCGCAATAGCCTTTGCCGTCGCCACACTTGCGGTCCCTCCGGCCGCCGTCGCCGATGATCAGCAGCAAAGCGGCCAACATTGGGTCGCTACTTGGGCCACCTCTCCGGCGACATTTTTCCAATACGTTCCACCCGTTGCACCGGCTCCGCCCGGTCCGCCCACGACATTTGCTCCGGCCAACATTCAACCCGATCTCGGATTCCCCTTCCCCGACGCTAACACGGCAGGGGCGACCGAGCAGACGTTCCGCTCGATCGTCAAACCCGACCTCTGGGGCAATAAGATGCGATTTCGCTTCTCGAACGTCTTCGGCACCCAGCCGGTCACCTTCAGCAGCGTTACCGTCGCTCTCCAGGAATACTCAGGCAACCTCGTTGACGGCACCGTCACGCCGGTGACTTTCGGCGGCCAGAAATCGGTGACGATCCCGGCCGGCCAGGAAATCTTCAGCGACGGCATCAGACTGTCCTGGGTGCAGGGCGCCGATGATCCAGGTGTCCAAGGCCGCAACTTGGCCATCAGCTACGCGGTCGAAGGCGACAGCGGGTCGATGACCTTTCACAGCAGCGCTTTTGTGACCTCTTACATCACTCCGCCTGGCAGCGGCGATCACACGGGAGATCTTGACGTCTTTGCGTTCGAATTCACCACAACTTCCTGGTTCTTCCTCGACGCGGTGGACGTCATGGCCCCGTCGGACACGGTCGTCGTTTGCGCTTTCGGCGACTCGATCACCGATGGCACACACTCGACGCTCAACATCAATGATCGCTGGATGAACACGCTTTCCCGTCGGTTGCATAATGCCTATGGCAACAAAATCAGCATCGTCAACGAGGCCATTGCCGGCAATAGGGTTGTAAACCCGGTCGTTCCAAATTCGACGGCTGGCCCAGCTGCGGTCGACCGGCTCGACCGCGATGTGCTGGGGTTATCGGGACTGACCCATGTGATTTGGCTTGAGGGTATCAACGACATCGGCGCCGGTACGACGACGGATTCGATCATCGCCGGATATCAGAACGTCGTCGGCCGTCTGCACGCCAAGGGCATTAAAGTCTACGGCGCAACACTGACCTCTGCGCTGGGTATCAGCGGCGTTGATATGGGTGACAACGGCCCAGGGCATGACGCCAGTCGCATGGTCCTCAACGCCTTTATTCGCAGCTCCGGACTCTATGACGGCGTGGAGGATTTTGACGCGGCTACGCTCGACCCGTCTACCGGCAACATGCTGGCGGAGTTCTTACCCAACAGCACATTCACTCAGCTGCCGTGGGATTATCTCCATCCCAACCATGCCGGCTATCTTGCCATGGGCGCGACGGTCGATATCCAGCCGTTTGCGCCTTCTCATCATCATTGATGCGCTGGAGCCTGCCAGTGGCTCTTTTGAGACGCGCTTATCCAGGGTTCAATCTTAATGCAGAAAACGCGTGGTACGTGAGCGCGAAATAAAGGGGAGGGGAAACTCCACAAGCTAGCGGCTGTGGATAGGCGGATCGGGCGCCTTGCCGATCCGGCAATGCCAAGTTAACGCCACATCACGAAGGGATGGCGCCCACCGTGAAATCCCAGCTGTCGAGGTCTCTGGGCGCCGCATCACATGGGAGGAAACACGTGACCGATCGAGCAAGCCTTTCACGGCTTTGTGGCTTTGCCGCGCTCACTGCATCGGCGGCAGTCTTCGCCGCGCCGGCGGCGGCCGACAGCTGTACTAAACTCTCCAGCCTCGTTTTGCCGGAGGTGGTCTCCATCGCGGCCACGTCGATCGCGGCCGACAGCTTCACGCCGCCGGGCTTGACGACGCCCGTACCGGTCGCTTTCTGCCGGATCCAGATCACCGTCACGCCGGCGATCGATATCGAAATCTGGCTGCCGCCGACGGCCAATTGGAACCATCGTTTCCAAGCCGAGGGCGGTGGCGGCTATGCCGGCACCGTCTCCTATTCGGCGCTGGTGATGGCCGTGACCGGTGACGCGGTGACCGGGCAATTCGCCACCGCCTCGACCGATACCGGGCATCCCGCGACCGGCACGGCCAATGGCCAGGGCGGCGCCAACGCCGCGCAAGGCGGAGGCGGTTTCGCGCTCAACCCTGCCAACAACATGCTCAATGAGGGGCTGATCGTTGATTTTGGCTCGCGTTCGCTGCACGAGATGACACTGAAGGCCAAGGCCGTCATCACGGTCTATTACGGTAAGCCGCAGAATTACGCCTATTGGAATGGCTGTTCGACGGGCGGACGACAGGGATGGATCGAAGCGCAGCGCTTCCCCGAGGATTATGACGGAATCCTCGCGGGCGCGCCGGCTTTCAATTGGGACCGCTTCATCCCTGCCGAGCTCTGGCCTGAGCTTGTCATGAACCTGGATGTCGGAGCGCCGGTCTCGCAGACGAAGCTCACGGCCGTGACTGCGGCGGCCATCAAGGCGTGCGACGGGCTTGACGGCGTGATCGACGGCGTCATCAACGACCCGCGGCAATGCCACTTTGATCCGCATAGATTGGTATGCAGCCGGCCCGGCGCGCCAACCGACGGTACCTGCCTCAGCAGTCCCGAAGCCGATGCGGTCCAGCAGATCTGGCGCGGCGCGCGCGGCACGCATGGCGAGTTCCTATGGTACGGACTTGAGCCGGGCGCATCCTTCGCCGGCTTGGCCAACTCGTCATCCGACACGCCGCCGGTCGCTCTGCCCTTCACGATCACGCTCGATCACTGGCGCCTCTGGATCAAGCAGGACCCGAGCTTCGACTGGTCTACACTGACCACCGCCAGCTTCGAAACCGGCTTCCGGCAGTCGCAAGAGAAGTTCCATGCGGTTCTCGGCACTGACGACCCGGATCTCTCCCGCTTTCGCGGATATGGCGGCAAGATGATCACTTATCACGGCTGGGCCGACCAGCTCATCTTCCCGAAGGGATCGATCGACTACTTCAACCACGTCGTTGCAGCGAATGGCGGGTTGAAGCGCGTGCGGGAGTTCGATCGGCTCTTCATGATCCCTGGCATGAACCACTGTCGAGGCGGCGCCGGCGCGGTCAATTTCGGGCAATCCGGCGTCGTACCAGTATCGCTCGACCCCGAGCACGATGCGGTCCTCGCGCTGCAGCGATGGGTCGAAGAGGGCGTCGCGCCGGACGTGCTGATCGCAACGACGGATCAGCCCCTGGCGACACATGCGGCAGAGAACACGACGCAACCTGCGGCTTTCACTCGGCCGCTCTGCCCTTACCCCGAAGAGGCGCGGTACAGGGGCGCCGGTGACCCAACCGACGCGGCGAATTTCGATTGCGTCGGCACCGATCGGGACCGCCATTGAGCTGATGACGGCCCGATGGAGACGAGATGCGACCCCGAATTGACGTGCGCCTAAGGTCGGGTCAGGCGTAGGGGCCTGTCCAAGTTAGCGCGGAGCGGTCTCGAAGACTTCCTTCGCCGCCAACGCCGCGGTCATCGCCGCCGGCCAGCCGGCGTAAAAGGCGAGATGGGTGATCAGCTCGCCGATCTCGTTCTTGCTGACCCCGTTGCCGAGAGCACGCTCGAGATGGCCGCGCAGTTGCCGCTCGCGCCCGAGGGCGACGAGTGTCGCCACGGTGATCAGGCTGCGATCGCGCTTTGAAAGGCCCGGGCGCTCCCAAACTTCACCGTAGACAACCTTCTCGGCCAACTCGACAAGCTTCGGCGCAATCGGGCGGACCTGCTCGCGCGGGGGTGACGGTGCTGATGCGGCCATTGCCGCCTCCTTCTGCTGAGCGCTGTACGCCAGCGCACGCTCTTGCCGATGTCCCGGCCGATCTTTCCAGCTGCCCGACGTGCCAGCTCGACGAGACTGCGCACCGGGCCGAGGGCTCACTGCGGCGATGCGCCAAGCTCAGCGGAGCCCGCGGCCCATCGCCTTCGATCGGCCGATAGGTGACGCCCTGCGGATTCATCTGCTGCATCGAAGCAGGCTCGATCGAGACGCCCTGTCCGGCCGCCATCAGGTTCACGGTCGAGGCGACTGCGGGGGCCTGTTGCACGACATTCGGGCTGAAGCCGGCCCGTTGACAGGCTGAGGTGATGTCGTCGTAAAGCCCGGGCTGTTGGTCCGCGGGAAGAGGATGAAGGCCTCGCCGGCCAAAGATCCGAGGGAGAGCGAGCGCGAAGCCGCCAGAGCATGCCCGGAGGGCAGCGCGATCAGCATTTCCTCATCGAGCATCGGGTAGACGGCAAGGCCGTCGATTTTCGCCGGAGGTCAAGCGGACAAACGCCGCGTCGACTTGTCCGTCGCGCAACCCGATGACGAGCTGCGAGATGCCGCTCTCGACAAGGGATACCGCTATCCCGGGAAAGCGCACCCGGTAATCCTGGATGATCACCGGTACAAAAGGGGTTGAACGAGGCCGAGCCGGTGAAACCGATGCGGATCATCCCCTGATCGCCGCGCGCGACGCGTTGCGCTGTGGCTTTCGCCTGCTCAACCTGTTCAAGGATCGCCCGGGCGTCGTCGAGCAGACACCTGCCCGCATCGGTCAACTCGACGCCGCGTGTCAAGCGATGCAGCAGCAATGCTTCGATTTCGTGCTTATTCCAATATTCAAAATCGATGCGCTTGATCGGCGGCACTTATCGGGCGGGAAAGGGAATTGGGGTCACTTTTTTGCTGTTCCTTGTCGTGCAATGATCTTGTCCTTGATCTGGTTGTAGACGTTGGCCGGGAGGATCTTGCGCTGAAGGAGATCGTCTTTTCCGTTGTAAGGCCGATTCGCAATGATTGCTTTGGCGCGCGCGGGCCCGACGCCCGGAAGTTTATCCAGCTCCTCGGAAGTAGCGGAGTTGATATCAACCAATCCGCCCTGCTGCTGAGATCCGGTGGTAGCGGGCGATTGACTTGTCGTTGCCGGTGGGGTGGTCGCCGGTTTGGTCGTCGCCGGAGTTCGGGATGGGCTCGGCGGCGAAGGCGTCTGCGCAACGGCAGGTCCGATCAGAAGCATGCTCAAGATCGATAATGCCAAATAACGTGCTAGTCCCGTCATGATCGTGTCCTCCATTCAGCTGGGTCTACGGAAATTTCGAGATTGATCAGATCTCGGGTTGCGGCGTGACCCACTCGACGTTGTCGTCTAGCGGGATGCTCGGGCGGGGCAGGCGCTGCCACTCGAAACGGTTCAGCATCGGCGAGGTGAGGCCGGGAAGATCGACTTCGACGATCTGGTCGGGGCCGAAGAATTCGTCGAAGCCGCCGCGGAAATGGCCGCGGGATTTGACGATGACGGAGCGCGCCCGGGCAATATCGAGGCCCATCATCTCGAAAAAGATCGGATCGGCGCACTGCACCCGATGCGAGATCGCGACGACCGTGAGCCCGCCGACCTGAAGCGCAGCGCAAGGGCCGAGCTCGAGCCGCAGTCCGGCATAGATGCCGCGCCGCCCGACGCAATTGCCGTCGGTCAGCGCGACGACCTTGGCCGGGGCGGTGTAGGGTTCAGAAAATTTGGTTTTTTCCGATCGGTTGAACCGCGCCTCGAAGGTCGCGCGAAGCCCGCGCCGATGCGCCGCCGTGGCGAGGTCGGGGTCGTAGAAGACGCCGAGCAGCGCGCCCGACACCTCGGCCTCGTAGAATGCGCGAAGCAGGAAGGTCGTGTTGCCGCGGCCGCCGCCGCCCGGGTTGTCGGCGACATCGGCAAAGGCGAGGGCGGGCAGCGATGGATCGCGGCCGACCGCGAGCGCCTTCGCGACGGCCTCGTCTAGCGGGGTGAGCCGCGGATAAAACCGTGCCCGATTGGCCCAGCCAAGCTCGGCGATCTCGCGGGCGAGAGTTTCCGCCGCAGCTTGGTCGCGGCGCGCTGTCACCACGACCGTCAGGCCGTTCTTGGCGGTGTCGGCGAACGCGAAACCGCCCATCACCGAAACATTCATGATCTCCGGGCTGATGCGGCGCTGGCCAAGATCGATCATCTCGGCATAAGGTCCGCCGGCTGTCAGCATCGTCACGGTTGGCGGCACAATGGGCAGGCGGATAAAGGCGCGCTTGGGCTTTAGGCCGCCGAGCATCTCGCGGATCGCCGCGGCGGCCTCGGCGCCACGCTCGCGCATATCGAGATGCGGGTTGGTGCGATAGCCGATAAAGATGTCGATCGAGCGGACCATGCGCTCCGAGACATTGGCGTGCAGGTCGAGGGTCGCCGCGATCGGCACATCGGGGCCGACGATCTCCCGCACCATCTCGAACAGCACTCCGTCGGGGTCGTCCTCCTCGGTGGTCAGACCGGCGCCGTGCGCGCAAATATAGACGGCGTCGACCGGCAGCGCCGCGGTGAGCCGGCGGCGGATCGTGTCGAGAAGCTCGACAAAAAAGCGATGTTCGACCGGCCCGTTGGGCTCGGTCATCGCCAGCGCGATCCCGACCGGCGTCCACGGGCCTGCGGCATCCATCGCCGCAACGAAGCCGGGCGTCTCAGGCAACATAGTCGGCGTCGGTGAGCGCGCGCCTTCAACAATGGCGTCGCCTTCGAGATAGGTGCGCGAGAGGAAATGTCGTTTCGTCGCCGGCGGCGCGAATTTGTTGCACTCGATCGAAAAGCCGAGCAGCGCAACCCGGAGAGGCGAGTGATCAGGCATATCAATGATCTTCTCGTCAGATCAACCCTTTACCGTCATCCCCCCGAAGCGGGGAGCGATCAGCGGCGGACGCTTGCGGACACCTGAACCCCTGCTTTCACGGGGGTGACGATAGCGAGGCAAGAAATATACAATCCTTTAGGGTCGGACCCTAAGGTCTTACGTTAAGAAAGGACGCGAACTCATGCCGACGATCGACGGAGCCCGGGTTGTCGCGGATCTGAGGCGGCTTGCTGAATTCGGCCGTTACAAAACCGGCGTCCACCGGCCGACCTATTCGCCTGTTGATGTCGAGTCGCGGCATTGGCTCGCCGACAAGCTTTCTGAAGCCGGGCTCGACGCGGAGATCGACGGGATCGGCAATGTCATCGGCCGCAAGCCGGCCGCCCAGCGCCGGCTGCTGGTCGGCTCGCACAGCGAGACCCAGCCCTATGGCGGCTGGCTCGACGGCTCGTTGGGCGTCATCTACGGACTGGAGCTCGCCCGCGCCTTTGCCAATGATCCGGCTTGCGCAGAGCTCGGCATCGAGATCGCCGCCTGGGCCGACGAGGAAGGTCATTTCGGCAACTATCTCGGCAGCCGCTCATTCACCGATGCGCTGCCCGAGGAAGAAATCGATCAGACCCGGGGCCGCGACGACGGGACGCCGTTGCGCGAGGCACTGCAGCGCGCCGGGTTCGCCGGGCGGCCGCGCGCGCGGGTCGAGCCATTGCGCTACGTCGGCTATCTCGAAGCGCATATCGAGCAGGGCGACACGCTCGACACCTCCGGTCTGCGGATCGGCGTTGTCGAGACGATCGTCGGCATCTGGAATTATCGGATCTCGGTGATCGGCGAGCAGAACCATGCCGGCACGACGCGCATGGTGCGGCGCAAGGATGCCGGCGTCTCAATGGTGCGGCTGGCGGCGCGCATTCACGACCACTTTCCGGAAATCGCCGGCCCGCGCACCGTATGGACGATCGGCCGCATGCTGCTCGAACCGAACGCGCCGTCGGTGGTTCCCGGTCATGCCGAAATGCAGGTTCAGTTCCGCGACGCCGACCTCGACCGGCTCGCTGCCTTCGAGCGGACGTTGCACGAGCTCGTCGGCGCGGCCGACCGAGGCGGGCCTTGCCGGATTGAGATCGAGCCGATCGCGCGCACCGAGCCGCGTCCGATGGATCCCGGCTTTCAGGCCCAGATCGAAGCGGCCGCCGAACGCTATGCCTCCGGCATGCACATGCGGATGCCGAGCGCGGCGGGCCACGACGCGGCGGTCTTGTCGTACCGAATGCCGGCAGGGATGATGTTCATCCCGAGCCTGCGCGGAATCAGCCACCACTGGTCGGAGGACAGCAAGGAGGAGGACATCGTCCTCGGCGCCCAAGTCTTTGCCGATGCGGCCGAAAAGATTCTGCGCTCCGCGAGATGACGGATACCGGCCGCGAGACGTAAAGCCCCTCTACCACACCGCGCGAGAAGGGCTAGTAGGTCTGGAACGCCTTTTGGATTTCGCCGACATCGGTCGTCGTCAACAGTGCCAGCATCAACAGGATGCGGGCCTTTTGCGGACTGAGATCCTCGCCGGCGACGATCCCGCTTTCGCGCAGGCGGCGGCGCGGCGCGACACGACCCGTTGCGCGGCTGCATTGGACGACAACAATCCCGGACTGTGCCGCGCGCTCGAAGGCGGCACGCTGTGCCGGTGTCGGGCTGCCCGGCGCGAACCCGGCCGAAACCAGCCCGCGGGCGCCGGCGGCGACCGCCGCATCGACCAGCACGCCGTCGGCGGCGGCGTAGGAATAGATTATGTCGACGCGCGGCAACGCGCTCAGATCGAGGCGCACAAAGGCGGTGTCAGGCATGTGAGCGCGCAACGGCGCGCGGTAGAAATGCACGCCGTCGCCGTCGGCGTGGCCGAGCGCACCGAAATCGACCGAGCGAAAGGTCTGCAGGCGGTAGGTCGAGGTCTTGACGACATCGCGGGCGGCATGGATTTCGTCGTTGAGCACGACGAGCACGCCCTTGCCGCGCGCCGCGGGCGATCCGGCGACCCGCAAAGCGTTGACCAGGTTCATCCCGGCATCGGTGCCGAGCGCGCTGGCCGGACGCTGCGCTCCGACGAGCACCACCGGCTGCGCGGTCGCCAGCGTCAGGTTGAGAAAGAACGCGGTCTCCTCCAACGTCGCCGTGCCGTGCGGGATGACGAAACCGGCGATCGCGGGTTGGTCGCGCGCGATGCGATGGATCAGCGCCCGGATCTCGACCCAGTCCGGCGGACCGATGTCGGTGCTGCCGACCTGGCGGAAGGTGACGGGGACCGGGTCGGCGACGAGCCGGGTCTCGGGGAACCGCTCGAGCAATGCCTCGCAGGTCAGCTTCTGGCCGAAATCCGGGTAATCGAGCACATCGAGGCTGGAGGCGCCGAGCGATGAGATCGTGCCGCCGGTGCCAATTACCGCAACGCGAGGAAGGGTTCCCGACATCGTCACACCTCAACCCAATCCTCGCCGACCTTCAACCGGTGCTTGACCAGGCCCGGCTTTAGGGATTGCTCGATGAAGCAGCCCTTTGCCGCCGCTGCGATCAGCCGCCGCTTGTCCGCCTGCGAAGCATCGCCGCCGAGATCGATGTCCAAGGTGAACGCCAGCGGTGCGCTCTCGTAAGGGGCGCGGCCGTGTTGCCGCGCCTCCCAGTGGCATCGCGTCTTGACCGAGAACTCGGTCAGCGAAATTTCGAGGCGCTGCGCAAAGGCGCGCAGCTGCGTCATCACGCAGGCGGTCAGCGCGCTCGCGAAATACGCCAATGGATAAGGCGCGGTGCCGTCCCCGCCATGACCGGGCCCCTCGTCAGTCGGCAGCTCGACCGAGACCGGATGGCTGAGGCGCTTGTGCACCGTGATCTCGTTGCGGAACTTAGCAGTGTTTCTGCCTTCGGCATCGAAGATCACCTCGAAGCGCGTGGTCGGCTCGACTGTGTCCATGTCACCCCTCGATCTCGTCAGGTCGGGCGGGTCGCACCATCCGCGCGGCATGCATCCGGAACGACACGGCGCCGTAGGTGCTGACGATATACGGCACGACGTAGGTCAGCGCGAGCTTGACGAAGTCGAGCCGCCGTCCCGAAAGCAGCGTGTCGCCCTGGTTGATCAGATTGAGGACCGTGCCGACGACCAGCGCTACCCACAGCGAGCGCCGCGGGACACCTTCGGAGACCGCACAAAAACATGCCAGTCTCCAATTCACGACAGCCAGCGCTTGCGCCGCTTATAGTGCTTGACGTCGCGGTAGGATTTGCGCGCACCGACCTCGTTGAGGCCGAGGTAGAACTCCTTGATGTCGGAGTTCCGCCGCAAGGTGTCGGCTGGGCCCTCGAGCACGATGCGGCCGTTCTCCATGACATAACCGTGGTCGGCGATGTCGAGCGCCAATGCCGCATTCTGCTCGACCAGGAGGACGGTCAGCCGGCGCTCGTCGCGCAACCGGCGGACAATGCCGAAGATCTCCTCCACGAGCTGCGGCGCGAGGCCGAGGGACGGTTCGTCGAGCAGGATCACCTTCGGATCGGACATCAGCGCACGGCCGATCACCAGCATTTGCTGCTCGCCCCCCGAGAGATAGCCCGATTGGTGGTGGCGGCGTTCCTTGAGTGCCGGGAATGCGTCGTAAACTCGTTCGACGCCGTCACGCACCGCCGCGAAGTCGCCTCGCGTATGCGCGCCGGCGACGAGGTTTTCTTCGACCGTCAGGTTCTCGAATACCCGCCTGCCCTCGAAGACCTGGGTCACGCCGCGCTTGACGACGGCGTGAGGCGGCAGGCCGTCGAGCCGCTGGCCGTCGAGCTCGACCGTGCCCTTCGTCACCTGTCCGCGCTCGCTGCGCAGCAGGCCGGATATCGCCTTCAGGGTTGTCGTCTTGCCGGCGCCATTGGCGCCGAGCAGGGTCGTGATGCGGCCCTGCTCGGCAAACAGCGAGACGCCCCTCAATACCAGAATAACGCCGTCATAGACGACCTCGATGTTGCTGAGCGCCAGCATCGGGCGGCTTCAACGGCGATGGGGCTTCGGATGATCCGTCTATTCCGTTTTCTCAGCGATCTTGACGGTCTGCCAGACCATGTCGCGATAGCCGTGGAACCAATCCGTCGCCGGGTCGAACTTGCCGTCATGGACCCGGAATATCCGCACCCATCCGCCGCCTTCGTGATCGGTCGGCGTGATCTCCAGCGGCGGGACCAGACCGCCGAGCGTGAAGCCATGAATCTCTTCGAAGCCCTTCTTCACGTCCGGCCCGGTCGGCGGGTTGCCGTGGGTCAGCTTGAGGGCGTTGCGGAGCGCTTCGACCTCGACCGCTGCTTCCAATAGGCCGCGGTTGTAGATGACGGTGTCGTCCATCGTCTCGGGCAACGCTTTGCCTTCCTTCTTGTACATCTCTTTGATTTTCTGGCGGATCGGATAGTTGTCGCCGGCGCCCGCGAACTGCATCGTGTTGTAGCCCTCGGCTACCTGCCAGCCGCCCGCCGCCTTGATGTCGGCTTCAGCCGAGGCCCAGACGAGACCAAGGACCTTCGACAGCGGATAGCCGTTGGCCTTGAATTGCTTGATCGACACCGACGGCGAGCGGCCGAACAGGTGCGAGATCACGAAATCGGGGTGGTAGCGCTGCGTGATGTCGAGGATCTGCGCCCCCATCTCGACTCCCGGCGGCGGCACGGCAAAGGTCCGCAGCTCAAACCCTTCCTGCTTCTGCAAATCCTCGATGACCGGCAGCGGTTCCTTGCCCGCGGGATTGTCATAGTAAATATAAGCGATCTTCTTGCCCTTAAGACTGCCGCCTAGTTGTTCCTTGGCGAACTCGATTGCCGCAGCACCCTGGGAAAAATAGCTCGCGGCGATCGGGAACAGATACGCATACTTCTGGCCGTCCGCCGACGAGGCGATGCCGAAGCCGGGCGTCGTCGTCGGGATTTGGTCCTTTTCGAGACGCTCGTTGAGGGCGTGGGTCTGCGGCGTGCCATATACCGCCATGATGACGGCGCCTTGCTGCTTCTGGCGCTCGTAGGCTTCGACCGCCGGCGGCACCTTGTAGGAGGTGTCGATCTCGGGGGCGTCGATCTTGTAGCCGTCGATGCCACCCTCTGAGTTGATCAGGTCGAAATAGTCGTGCATCGCCGGGCACAGCACCGTCCCGACGATCTGCGTCGGGCCGGTGCGGTCGCATTGCACGCCGATGACGATTTTTTTCTCCTGGGCCGTCGCCGTTCCGGCGAGGCCCAGCACGGTCGCTGCGCCCACGATGAGCGGCAGCGCCGTCGTCGATATGCGAGTCATCTGAGCTCCTCCCTTCGTTGCACTCCCGCTAATAGGAAAAAGGCCACACGCGGAAGTAGTTGCGGATGTTCCGCCACAGCCGAGCCAAACCCTCCGGTTCGACGACCAAGAAGAAGATAATCAGGCTGCCAAAGATCACGAGCCGCAGGCTCGGAATTATGTTCGCCAGATCGGCCTGCGAAAAGATCAGACTGCCGGATGACTGCAGTGCCCAGCGGGTCATGATCGGTAAGAGCGTGACGAAGACGGCGCCGAAGATCGACCCGAGTACCGAGCCGAGGCCGCCGATGATCACCATCGCCAGGTAATCGATCGAGACGTCGAGCTGGAACTGTTCGTAATTCGCAATCCCCAGATAATAGCTTTCCAGGACGCCGGCCACCCCGGCATAGAAGGACGAGATCGCGAAGGCGTAGAGTTTGTAGCGGAAGATGTTGATGCCGATGATTTCGGCGGCGATGTCCTGATCGCGCACGGCGATGAAGGCGCGGCCGATGCGGCTGCGCACCAGGTTCAAGGTGCCGACGACTGCCAGCACCGCGAAAAACATCAGAAACTCGTAGATCTCGGCCTCGGAGGTGAGCGGGATTCCAAACAAGGACGGACGCGGGATCTCGATCGAGGACTGCACGCCGCCCGAGATCCAGGTCACGTGATTGATCGTCCACTCGATAATCAGCTGGGCAGCGAGGGTCGCGATCGCGAGGTAGATCCCCTTGATGCGCAGGGACGGGATGCCGACCACGATGCCGATAAGCGCAGCCATCAGCCCGCCTGCGGGGATCGTGATCCAGAACGGGAGGCCGAGCCGCACGATCAGATTCGCGGCGGTATAAGCGCCCACCGACATGAAGGCACCGTGCCCGATCGAGATTTGTCCTGTATAGCCGACGAGGATGTTGAGGCCGAGGGCGCCGACGATCGCAACCAAGCACAGATTGAGCAGCGACAGGGAGTATTCGGAAAACGTGACCGGCGCGACGGCGATGAACAGGCCGGCAAACACCGCCACCGCCCATTTGGCGATCGGCAGCGGATAGAGCGCCATGTCGGCGGCGTAACTGGTCTTGAAAACCCCGGATTCGCGGTGAAACATCGCGGTTCCCTATTTCACACGCGCTCGATCCGGCGACGCCCGAACATGCCCTCGGGCCGCAGCATCAGCGCCACGATCATCAGGATGTAAGGAGCGAAGTCCTTGGTGCCGCCGCCGACATAGGGATCGAGATATCCTGCCGCCAAACTTTCGACGACGCCGACGATCAGCCCGCCGACAACCGCACCCAAGATCGAATCCAGCCCGCCGAGGATCACAACCGGAAAGACCTTGAGGCCAACCAGCGCCAGCTGATTGTCGACACCGAGCATCGCCCCCCAGACGACGCCGCCCAGTGCAGACACGACGCCGGCCATCGCCCAAGCGAGCGCAAAATAGCGCTGCACGTTGATGCCCATGGCCATTGCCACCTGCTGGCTGTCGGCCACCGCACGCATTGCGATGCCGACTCGGCTTTTGAGGAAAAACCAGCTAAATGCTGCGAGAAAGGCAATGCTGACCGCGGCACCGACAAGCTGGACGCGCGACACCATGACCGGCCCGAGGTCCAACGGCGTGTCACCGACCGGCATCTCGATCGCCCGGGTGCCGGCGCCGAATGCCAGCACCGCACTCCCTCTGAGAACCGCCGCGAGCCCGATCGTTGCCATCACGACGGCAATGATCGGCCGGCCGATCAGTGGCCGCAGCACGACCCGCTCCAGCCCGAAGCCGAGCAGCACCATGCCAGCGACCGAAAGCAGCGCCGACACCCAGAACGGCGCACCCGCCAGATCGGCAGCCCCCGCCGCGATGAACCCGGCGAACATCACGAACTCGCCCTGCGCGAAGTTGATCGCGTCGGTCGCCTTGTAGATCAGCACAAAGCCGAGCGCGATCAGCGAGTACATCAACCCGATCATCACGCCATTGGTCACCAGGACCAGGGTGAACTGCCATTCGAATCCAGGCATTCGCGGGCTACTCTGTCATTCCCGGATACCCCGCAGGGGCAGGCCCAGAACCCATAAACACTGATGGGCGCTCAGCTTTTGGTGAGCCGGTGTTCATAGTTTCCGGGCTCGCAGGCCATGTCCGCGCCCCGGACAGTATCCCTCACGCATAAGCGGGTTCCCGCGCCCGCTCCGCGGCTTCGACGACGTCCTCGATCGCGATGGTCGAAGTCAGCGTTGCCTTCCGCCCGTCCTCATAGGTGATCTCGGTGGTCAGCTCGACCTCGGGCTCGCCGCGATAGAGCGCCTCGACAACGGCGGCGTATTTCTCGGCGACAAAGCGCCGCCTGACCTTGCGGGTGCGGGTAATCTCGTTGTCGTCGGCGTCGAATTCCTTGTTGAGCAGCAGAAAGCGGCGAATTCTGGCAGCCGCCGGCAACGCTGCGTTGACCTCGGCGATCTGCTCGCCGATCAGCCGCCGCACCTCGCGCTTGGCGCTCAAATCCTGGAACGAGGTGTAGGCAAGGTTGCGCCGCTCCGCCCAATTGCCGACGGTGGTCAGGTCGATTGCGATAATCGCTGTGACAAACGGGCGACGATCGCCAAAGGCGACCGCTTCGCCGATGAACGGGCTGAATTTGAGCTTGTTCTCAACGAATTGCGGGGCAAACGGGGTGCCGTCGGCGAGCTTGCCGACATCCTTGGTGCGGTCGACGATGACGAGGTGGCCGCGCCGGTCGATAAAGCCGGAATCGCCAGTGCGGAACCAGCCGTCTCGGTCGATCGTGTCGCGGGTAATCTCGGGCTGTTTGTAATAGCCCTTGAAGACCCCGGCAGAGCGGACCAGCACCTCGCCGTCCTCGGTAATCCGGACCTCGGCGCCCGGAATGACTCGGCCGACGGTATCCGGGTCCGCTTGGCCGTCGGGCTGCAGCGAGGCCAGGCCCGAAAGTTCGGTCGAGCCCCATACCTGTTTGAGGTTGATGCCGAACGAGCGAAAGAATTTGAACGTATCGGGACCTAATGGCGCGCCGCCAGTATAGACCCAGCGCGCACGCCGCAAGCCCAACTGATCGCGCACCGGCCCGTAAACCAGGACCTGGCCGAGGCGGAGCCCGAGCCACCGCAGCGGCGATGGTTTCCGGCTTTCGCCCTGGCGCCTCTCGGCGCGCTCGGCGAGGCCGCGGAAGAACTCGAACGCTCGACGCTTCAACGGCGAGGAATCCGCCGCCCTGACCCGCAGCAGGGTCAGCATGTTCTCCCAGATCCGCGGCGGTGCGATGGCGATTGTCGGGCCGAGCTCGCGCAGGTCGCGCTGCACCGTCTCGGGCCGCTCCGGGCAATTGCAGGTGAAGCCGACCAGCAGTGTCAGCACGAGCGAAAACAGCGAGTCGCCGATCCACGCCATCGGCAGGTAGCACAGCAGCTCGTCGGTGGCGCGGATATCCTCCGCCGCGACAAAGCCCTCGGCGGAGCTCAACAGATTGGCGTGCGACAGCATCACCCCTTTCGGGTGCCCGGTCGTCCCCGAAGTGTAGGTCAGGAGCGCCAGATCCTCGGGATCGCCGTTGTCGATCTCGGCTTCGACATATCCCGGGTGCGAGGCGCCGAACTCGCGGCCGGCGGACTGCATTTCATCAAACGATTTGAGGCCGCTCGTCGAATAGTGCCGCAATCCGCGGACATCGTCATAGACGAGGAGTTGGAGATGCGGCAGCTCCGCCTTCAGAGACAGGAGCTTGTCGACCTGTTCCTGGTCTTCGGCGACGACGATCGAGACCTCGGCGTGGTTCAGCACAAACACCAGTTCGGTGGCGATCGAATCCTGGTACATCGGCACCGCCGTGCCGCCGAGGCATTGGGCGGCGAGCTGTGCCCAATAGAGGCGCGGCCGGTTGTCGCCGATGACGGCGAGCTTGTCGCCTCGGCGAAAGCCACATGCCGCGAGGCCGAGCGCAAAGTCGTGCACCTCTGCCCAGTACTGAGCCCAGGTGAAGGTCTGCCAGATGCCGTGGTTCTTTTCACGGATCGCGGGCCGCGCCGCCATTTTTTCGGCGTTGCGCCGCAACAGCCGCGGCAAGGTCAGCGCGGTCATGCCGCCGCCTCTTGGCGGGCTCTGGCGGTACCGAGATAGGCGCTGATCACCTCGGGGTGGCGCTGCACCTCGCCGGGGCTGCCCTCGGCGATCTTGCGGCCGCGATCGAGCACGGCGACGCGATCCGAGATGTCCATCACCACTGCCATGTCGTGTTCGATCAGGATGATCGTCGTGCCCCATTGCTGGTTCACGTCGAGAATGAAGCGCGCCATGTCCTCTTTTTCTTCCTGGTTCATGCCGCCCATCGGCTCGTCGAGCAGCAGCAATTTAGGGTCGAGCGCCAGGGCGCGCGCCAGTTCGACACGCTTGCGCAAGCCATAGGCAAGTCCGCTTGTCGGCTGCTTGCGCAGATCCTCGAGCTCGAGGAACTCGATCAGCTCCTCAACCCGGGCGCGGTGCGCGATTTCTTCCTTTTGCGCGAGGCCCCAATAGATGAAGGACGACAGCACGCCGGCTTTCATGCGCACGTGGCGCCCGAGCATGATGTTGTCGAGCACCGTCATGCCGCGCGAACAGCGCGATATTCTGGAACGTGCGGGCGATCCCCAGCCGCCGCGATCTGTGACGGCCGAGCGCCGGTAATGTCCTTTCCTTCGAACCGGATCGAGCCGCTGTCGGGCCGGTAGAAGCCGCTGATCATGTTGAGGAGCGAGGTCTTGCCGGCGCCGTTCGGGCCGATGATCGAGATCAGTTCGCCACGCTCGACGGCGAGCGCGACGCCCTCGACCGCCCGCACACCGCCGAAATGCTTGGAAACACCGGAGACCGCGAGCTGCGCCTCGCTGGAAGCGACCGTCGGCTCGCTTACGCCATCGGACACGATGCCGCCCGCATTTCCTCACCTTTCGCGCCGGCCCGCATATGCGCGCCACTTATGGCAGGCATGATGCTGACGCGGGTACGATAAGGCAATGGCCTATGTGGCTGCGGTGATTTGCTTTAAGCCGCAATCACCCGGATTGCGCCGGCAGCCTTGCGGCCGTCGCCGCGGCATGAAACGATCCGCAGCGGAATCGCCGGGGATGAGTGGTTAAGCTTGGCCCAACCGGAAACCCTGCCTGCAACCCTGCTGACCGGATTTCTCGGCAGCGGCAAAACGACGCTGTTGCGCCGCGCGCTCGCCTCGCCGGCGCTTGTCGACACGGCCGTCATCATCAACGAGATCGGCGAGATCGCGATCGACCATTACCTCGTCGATTTTGTCGAGGGCAGTGTGCTCGAATTGCCCGGGGGCTGTCTGTGCTGCATGGTGCGCGAAGACCTCGCGCGCACCTTGCGCAGCCTCCTCGAGCGGCGCGACGCTGGCGAGATCAGGCAATTTCATCGGGTCGTGATCGAAACCACGGGGCTCGCCGACCCGGCGCCGATCCTGTTCACGCTCGGCGCCGATCCGATGCTCGACCACCGCCTGCATTTGGCGCGGGTCGTCACCCTCGTCGATGCGGTGACCGGTGCCGCCAGCCTCGATCGCTTTGCCGAGGCCGGACGGCAAGCCGCGCTCGCCGACACGCTAGCGATTACCAAGACCGATCTCGCCCCGCTCGGTCCCGACCTGGTCCGCAGCCTCGACGCGCTCAACGACCGCGCCCGGCGCATCATCACTGCCGAGGCAGACGATGCCGGCGCATTGCTGTTCGCCGGCGGCGAGCGGTCGGCCGCTCCCGCCATGCCGATGGCGCCGCCCGCTGCCCACACTCACGGCGTCGACACCTTCGGCATCGTCCTCGAACGCCAAATCAGCCGCCTCGATTTCGCCCGCGCTTTGGGCGGCCTGGCGCGCGAGCGCGGCACCGACCTGCTGCGGGTCAAGGGCATCGTGCGTTTTGCCGATCGCCCGGAGCGCCCGGCCGTCGTGCAGGCGGCCCAGCACGCAATGTTTGCGCCGGAGTGGCTCCCGGATTGGCCCGACGAGGACCGGCGCAGCCGGCTAGTGTTTGTGGTCCACGACATCCCGCGCGCCGAAATCCTCGCGCATTTCGCCTTCGCCGCGCCGGCGCTGTGGCGCCCTCGATCATCGGGAGACGTACATGCTTGACGTCGTTGTCTCGGGCGGAATGGCCGTCCTTCCCTCGGGTCCCGAGCCGGCTGATATCGCGGTAGCCGGCGAGAGGATCGTCGCAATCGGCGCGCCGGGCAGTCTCGCGGCGCTCGGCCCCGGCCGGGTCGTCGACGCGGCGGGGCAGATCGTCATTCCGGGCGGCATCGACCCGCATGTCCATTGCCGCTGGCCGATCGTCGTCCCCGGCACCACCCAGCATCAGCTGACCGACGGGCCGGCGCGCGTCAGCGAGGCGGCGCTTCACGGCGGCACGACGACAATTATCGACTTCGCCCCGGTCGGCGATGACGACACCGTGCGACAGGCGATCGAGCGCCGGCAGAAGGAATGGGCCGGCGATTGCCACTGCGACTACGCCTTTCACACAATGGTGCAGGGCAAGCTGGCGCCCGAGATCTTGCCGCAGCTGGCCGAAGCGGTGGAGGCGGGGCACCCCTCGGTCAAGATCTTCACAACCGACATCACGCCCAGCCGCAAAGGGCCGCATGGTCGATTTCGGCGACATCTGGGAGGTCTTGCAGGTGCTGGCGCGGGCCGGCGGCATCGCCGCGATCCACGCCGAGGACAACGACCTCGTCATGCACATGTACGAGAAGCTCTTCCGCGAGGACCGCAGCGGCTTTGAGAACATGGCCGAGGTGCACAATACCTTGTCGGAGGATCTGTCGTTCAACCGGGTCATCCGATTAGCCGCCAACATCGAAGGGGCGCGCGCTCTACATGATGCACACCTCGGCGGCGACCGGGGTTCGCGCGATCGCCACGGCGCGCGCCAAAGGCGTGCCGATCTACGGCGAGACCCTGCACCAGTACCTGATGTACACCGCCGAGGACTACCGACGGCCGAATGGCCAGATCTACCACACCTACCCGTCGCTCAAATTCCGCGAGGACCAGGAGGCATTGTGGCAGGCGACCGACCACGGCGCGATCCAGACCGTCGCGACCGACGAGATCTGCTGCCCGCTGAGAATTAAACTACAGGGCAGGCGGATCGACGACACGACCGGCGGCAATGCCGGGGTCGAGCCGCGCCTCTCATTGATCTACACCGAGACCGTCGAAAAGCGCGGTTATGGTCTGTCGGATTTCGTCGGCCTGGTCTCGGCCAACGCCGCCAGGATCATGGGCCTCTACCCTAAGAAAGGCGCGCTGGCGGTCGGCTCGGACGCCGACATCGTGCTGCTCGACCCGCGCCGGCGCCACATTGTGCGCGCCGCCGAACTGCACGAGGCCGACTACACCCCGTGGGAAGGCCGCGACCTCGCCGCCTGGCCGTCCCTCACGATGCTGCGCGGCAAGATCGTCGTCGAGGGCGGCACCTTCGCGGGCGACCGTCACAGACGGCAAGTTTCTACCCCGCAAGGTGCCCGAGGAAGTCAGAACCCAGCCTGCTTTATGAGCAGTTCACCTCACCGGAGGCGTACTGCTTCCGGAGCCCGAATAGTCCCAACGGCCGTCGTACCAGACCCAGCCGTTCGCATACTGCTCCCAATGGCCCGGAACATAGGTTGCCGAAACGGTTGGACGCTCGACGTATTTGCCCGGATTCCACAAATATTGCACCCCGTTCCATGACCAGCGGCCGGGCTCCCATACGTATGTCGGCGAAGGTGCCGGCGGCGGGATTTCGGACTGCGGTGCGGGTGGCGCGGTGGGGACGACGATCGATGGCCCGCGGGCGACGGCGCCGCCGGGGGATATGCGGGCATCTGGGCTTGTGCGATCTCGGTAGTCGGAGCGACGCCGTGGAGCGATATCGGGGCCTGCGCAAAAGCCGAGGCGCCGGTCGTCAGCGCGGCCGCCCCGGCGATCAGAATTCTGTGCCTCATCGTGTTCCTCCATGCCTTGCGTGCCGCGAATTCCGGCGCGCTGTCGGCTCATAAACACGCGCAGGTGGCAAACCATTCCAAGTCCCGGAAGAGAGATCAGATCGCGCCCGGCGTTGTGACGACGCCCTTAACCGAGGAAATGACATGATAAAGTCAGCGTGCTCTATCCGAACAACGAAAGCAGCAAGTTCGACATGAGCTACTACTGCAATAGCCACATGCCGATGGTTCAGCAGAAATTGGGGAAGAGCTGCAAAAACGTTGCCGTCGAGCAAGGCGTTTCGGGCGCGGCTGCGGGATCGCGGCCGGCCTTTGTCGCGATGGGCCATCTCTATTTCGACTCGGTCGCGGCGTTTCAGACCGCCTTTGGCCCGCATATGGCGGAGATCATGGCGGATATCCCGAATTACACGGATATCGAACCAACCATCCAGATCAGCGACGTCATGCGCTAGCGGCGCTGAGGATTATCCTCGACCGACCGGCACTGGAAGACCGGCGATCTTCAACCTGACCGCGCCCAAATGGTTGCGGCTGGTGAAGTAGAGGGTTTTCCAGTCATCGCCGCCAAAGGCGATGTTGGTGGTGGCGGAGGCGCCGTGCGCGATGCGGCCGAGCTGCTTGCCGTTTGGATCCATGATCCATATGCCGCCGGCGCCGCCGCAATAAACATTGCCTTCGACATCGACCTTCATGCCGTCGGGAACGCCAGGCTCGGGCCCTCGCAGATCGGCGAAGACGCGGTCCGTTTGTTTGGCGAGCGTGCCGTTGGGCAACAGCTCGAAAGCCCGGATGTGTCCGCGGCGCGTGTCGTTGATGTAGAGCACCCTTTCATCGGGTGAAAACGCGAGGCCGTTGGGCAGCACAAAATCGCCGATCAGCAATGTCAAGGTGCCGAGATCGGCGCTGACGCGGTAGACCCCCGAAAATGTCAGGTCCCACTGCTCGGGCGCGGCGGGGCTGGTCCATGGGTCGGTGAAGTAGATCGAGCCGTCCGACTTGACCACGACATCGTTCGGCCGGTTGAGCCGCCGCCCCTGAAAGCTGTTGGCGATTACCGTGATGCTGCCATCGGGTTCCTGCCGGGTGACCCGGCGCGAATCGTGCTCGCAGGCGATCAGCCTGCCTTGCAGGTCGCGGGTCAGCCCATTGGCCCGGTTGGTCGGCTCCTGAAAGACGGTTGCTGCTTTGCCGGGCTCATATTTCATGCGCCGGTCATTGTGAATGTCGCTGAACAGCAGGTAGTGGCCTTCCTTCCACCACAGCGGCCCTTCTGCCGGTCCGTGCGCCCCGCCGAACCCATCCGCCAGATCCTCGATCGGCTCGGAGGGGGAGATGATCCGGTCCAGCTCCGGCGCCATTTGCTCGATCCGCTTTGACGATTGAGACGATGCGCGATCACCAGACATAGCATTTCCTCCTATCGCAACAGCCGATGCCACAGCGTCTCGGCCCGGGAGGCCGAGCCCAAATGCGACTGTTATTTGGGTTTTATCCCGTCGACGACATAACCGTACGTGACGGCGGCTAGAGCCCTCGCGTCGCCGGGCCCTTGAGTTCGACGGTATTGCCGTCGGGGTCGGAGATGTAGAGCGACGGGCCGTAGCCTTCGGCGCCGTAGCGCTCCCTGACCTCGCCGACGTCTATGCCGTGACGCCGCAAATGAGCCGCGAGCGCCGCTGCGTCGAACCCGTCGACCCGCACCGCGAAGTGATCCATGTTGCGGCCCGGACTGTCTTCCGCCGCACCCGGCGAAGCGGCAGCCGGGACCAGATCGATCAGCGATGCGCCGGCCCGCAACTGGACTAGCTTGGGTTGCTCGAGCCGGCGCTCGACATGGCAGTTGAGGACCTTTTCGTAGAACTCGATCGCCCGGTCGAGATTGCCGACACGCAACACGACATGATCGAGGCCGGCGATGCGGATCCCGGCCTCGACACTCGACCCACTTCTCGTTTCGATAGTCCCTGCGTCAGGCATTGTCGGCTCCTTTCGCTCGCGGTCGATTACTCTACCGCGAATTCGGGGAACCGACAGTCGGATTATTGCTGGGCGGGCTGGGCAGCAGCACGGCGCGGATGCTCGCTGCGCCAGGCGCGGCGCTCGGCGCGATCGAGAACGCCGTCATGGTTGGCGTCCATCTGGTCGAAGCGAGCGCCGGCTCGTTGCGTCGCGCGCTCACGGGCGCGCTCGAGGTACTGCTCTCGGGTGATGCCGTCGGCAGCCGAGGGGGCTGCGGCCGGTGCGGCTGCCGGGGTTGTGCTCTCTACGGCGGCGGTCTGCGGCATGGTTTGGGCGAGGACCGTCGCGGGCAGCAGCGACAATCCGATTAGTGCGGCGGTCAAGATGGGGCGCATTTGCTACGACTTTCAGTTGTTCATGAGTGGTTTATAACATGCAATCCGTGCGATCCGCAAGCGCCGATCGCGGGATTTCCGAACCGGAAATGCAATCCGTTCATATCGTATCGGCAAAAACGCCGGGTCTGGAGACCGGCTTTGCTAGGAAACCGGCGCGTCGCCGGAGTAGAGTTGGCGGGACAGCGCCCTTCGTCAACCAAGAGCGGGGAAAACAACATGCAATACCGCAGAATCTCGGCCGACTGCCATCTCGACATGCCGTGGATGCCGCCCGACCTGTTCGCCTCCGAGGCGCGCCGCGAGCTCAAAGAACGCATGCCCTATGTCGAGGACGGGCCGCAGGGGCCGCAATGGGTCGCCAAGAACGGCGCCAATTTCGGCCTCAAAAACGGTGTCGGACCGGGCGGCGCGCCGTTTGTTCCGGGCCAGAACCACCGGGTCGACAAGATGGCCGAGACCGGCATGTACGAGGACGGCAAGCGTGACATCCGGCGCTGCAGCGACCCGCATCTGCGGATCAAGGACATGGACCGCGACGGCGTCGACGCCGAAGTCATCTACGGCATCCTCGGCGCCGCATCGCGGCTCAATGACCGCGAAGCCTCGAACGAGATGCTGCGCATCTACAACGATTTCCTGAAGGAGTTCTGCCGGCATTATCCGGAGCGCGAGATCGGCCTCGCCTGCCTGCCCTATGGCAACATCGACGACGCGGTGAAGGAGATCCATCGCGTCGCCAAGATGGGCATCAAGGGGCTCGAACTGTCGTGCTCGTGGGACATGGACCCGCAACGGCCATTAACCGGCACCGCCCGGATGGTGCCGCAGGGTGGGGAGCGGATCTGGCAGATCATGGGTTTGATGATCCGCAGGTAGCATCGACTCTGCAGTGCTTCTTTCGGAAAGAGTGCGTCTTGCATGCGACGCATCAGTCCCTCCGAAGCCTCAACAACGCGTTTGCTGGCTTTGAGCTTGGTTGCATAGGATGACGTTGCCATAAACTGGGTGTAGGGAGCGCATCCGGTCCGTAGATTCGGACGTAGTTCAACGGAGCAGATCGCGCAATCCGAGCCCAGCAGCGGATGTTTCGAAGGTTTCCAGGCCGCCATTGTCACGATAGTCGAGGGTCCACGACGAGGCCAGGAGGGCACCGTGCCAAGGAGGGATTTCGATTCATCGTTCAGGAATTTCCCGGAACCAGGAACGCCCAAGCGTTCGTCATGGACGACCAGGACGGGATAAGATTGGCAGCCTGGGCAAACTCGCCGTTTGACCCGCTGATTTCCTGGGCGTGATGGCGCCGACGATCTTCGCCAGTTGGGCGGCGCCCTTGGGGCGTTCACGCGCCCCGCCTTCCGCCGCCGATACCTCGTATTTGCGTCGGAGCTGCTGCACGAATCGGCACCTGTCGTCGGCGTTCAGCAAGCCATCCTTCTCGCGCAACCATGCCGCCTTCATCTAAAAAGACCATCTCGGTCACGCTGTCGAGCGCGGTGTTGATTTAAAACCGCCGCCGACGGCGTCGCGGCCGCAAATGTTGGTTGTTAAGCGTTGGCAAGAAGGCCTGAACCGGTCGGATACATTTGCCGCAACACATCGGTCGCATAGTGCTCAAAAGCCAGACCGAAATAGCCAAACAGCTCATTTGCTCTGTTCCTGTCCTGTGCTACGAGATGAAAAAAGCGGACCCATCGACAACTTGCCATAGATCGCCGGATCGAGAACCACCGAGAGGCCGCTGGCCGTGCTGAGAATGGGCCGCTCCCTGAGGGCGCGAAAGCCCGTCTGCGGGAGGTCGGGAGCGGCCTTCGCACTTCTTGTGTTAAATGTTTAGAGCTTGATAAATGGGAAACACGTCTTTGAAACCGGTAGTGGCTGCGATGTTTGCGGTACGGAAAAGGGGACCTTGGGCCCGTTCGGCAAAAGTATAGGTGGTGAGCGCCGACACAGATCAGATATTGCTCCAAGGTCAGTCCGGTCGCTGCCTTCAACGGCTCCGCGAAAATCCGGCATCTCGTGCGGCAGATAGTCGGAAAACAGAAGCCAGCCGCGGCCGAGCGCGATTGCGGTGTGGAGGGCTTGGTCTGAGTCTCGACTGCTTTGCGGAATGCGCTGAGGGCCCGCAGGCGTGCGACGTTGAGCCCGTCCTGAAGAGACAAGCGTTTCCGGTACCAGCACTCCAGAGCGCACCCGCGATCAACTGATCGAAAAAAACGAGCGCGACCTGTTCGTCGTAGAAGCTCTCGCCGTCGCCAAAAAGGTTTTGGCAGTGCTCGAAGCTGCCTGCTGCATCATCGAGTAGTTGTCCGCGGAAGAACACAACCACACGATCGAGACCGCCATGCTGCCGGCCAAGGCATCGAGTTCGTGCTTCCCGTTCTCCATTGGAGGTCCAGGCGCAGGCTTTCTGTTGGCGCTCACCGTCGTTCAAGATGCCGGTATCCCGAGACCATGGTATTAAGTCGCGCAGAAATCAGCAGCGTGTCGTCGCGGCTTAGGCCCGACAGAAGCTCGATCAGGGCGCTCTCGTCCGCGGGCAGTCCGGGATAGATGGCATCGGCGGCGGGAACACCACACATCGTTGGGACTGACCTGGAAGTCATTTGCCATTCTCGAATTTCCGGCGCGGCAGCGGCTATCGCCTGCGGCTATGATCCCGGAGCGGCGATCGCTTGGAACCGCCGGGCTCCGGCAATGGCTCTAATCTCTAATATAGTGCCGCTCTCGACCCTCGGTAGGACAACGCATGACCATAAGAGGCATAGGTCGCCCATACGGCATAACCGGCCTAATTTGGACGGTAGATCGCCTCCTCTTCGGGGCGCCGTCCTAGGCGCTGCCGAATGGCCGGA
>CAVOTD010000002.1:0-17886 GCA_963698995.1 uncultured Alphaproteobacteria bacterium
TGCGCGGTGAAGCTCGGTGCACCTGGGCGGGCGCGACGCGACACACGACGCCATCGCGAAGCCCGGAACGCCGATACTTCGCGTCGACGAGCTCGGCGATTTGGGGCATGCCTGGGACGCATCATGCGCGTTGTTGTCGGGCTCAATCCGAAGCTGACAGGCGGGCGGGAGCGCGCAAAAAATAGGCCCTGGCAATGTTGCCAGGGCCTGGGTAGCGGGAAACGAGCTCCTGCGGACCGGAGCTTGTCGCGATCAGGCCACCGCACCCTTGTGCGCGGTGGTGCTGAGCGCGCGGATCTGGCCGGCCGCGTTCCTTAACTCTTCATCGCGCAGCTGCGACGCCACCTCATCCTCCTCGGCCAGCGCGAGGAGTCCGCGGAACCGAAGCGGTTTTTCGAAGAATGCCAAGGTGGCATCGAGGGGACTTTGCCCCTCTGCAATCGGGAGGGGGATCTGCGCGGCGAGGCCCGGCCGGATATGGTAGTGCGCGCCCATGCTGAAGGGGTCGAAACGCAACGCCTGTTCGCGCTTGCCGGCGACGGCAACCACGATCGAGGTCCGTTTGATCGGGTCAGGCTCACGACCGGCCAGCCGCCGGTCGGGGTGGAACAGCATCTCGAGATGCGGCCCGGCATCGATATGATGCCAGCCGCTTCTGTCCTCGGGCATCGTCTGCTGCATCCGCGGTTGCTGCATCATGTACCTCCCTTTCAAAGTGTCGCCGTTGAGGCCGGGCCACGCCCGGCGCGACCGCCGTCACTGCAAGCCGTAGAACCCCATCGCGCCGCCGGCCATTACCTGATGTTTGGTCTCGGACGACAACGGCCCGAGACGGTCGCGGAGCATCTGCGGCGCACCGGGGAAAAAGCCGTCCCGGTGCGGGTAATCGGTCGCCCACATGATCTTGTGCGGGCCGATATAGTCGGCCAGCACGGCGATGCTGTTCTCGACCGGCTCGAACGAGATCCAGCAATTGCGCTGAAAAAGTTCGCTCGGCCGCGTCTTCGGGGCGGTATCGTTAAACCCCTGGTCGTCGAAATGGCGGTCCATGCGGTCGAGCCAGGGCGCGATCCAGCCGCCGCCCAATTCGAGGAACGCGATGCGCAATCGCGGATGACGATCGACGACACCACCCCAGATCACGGTCATCGCCGCCAGCATCATCTCCATCGTGTGGCTGATCATGTGGCGCGCCGCACGGTCCGCCGCGAAGCGGTCGACGCCGACCGTCGGCATCGCGCTGCTCGAGCCCTCGTGAAAACCGATCGAGAAGTCGAGCTCCTCGGCCATCGTCCAGAACGGCTCGTACATCGGGTCGCTGATCATCTTGTTGCCGTGGTACGGGTTCGGTCGCAGGAAGCCGCCGCGCATGCCGAGTGCTTCGCGCGCGTAGCGCATCTCCTCGATGGCGAGCTCGACCGACTGCATCGGCAGCATCGCGACCCCGAACAGCCGGTCGGGGTAGGGCTTGCAGTAATCGGCGAGCCAGCGGTTGTAGGCGCGGCACATCGCGGCGGCGAGCCCGGGGTCCTCGACGGCGCCGGCGAACAGGCCGAGACTCGGGTAGAGGAAAGCGGCGTCGATTCCGTCGGCATCCATATCGACGATGCGGGCGTGCGGGTCGAACCCGCCCTTCTTCCCTTCGGCGTATTTGAGGCTGTCGAGCTTTACCGCACCCTGCCGGACGCCGACCGAGCCGAGGCTGCCGATCCCCCGCGGATTGCCCAGCAGTTTGCCCTCGACCTCCAGGCGCTCCTTGCCGTTCTCGTCGATGACAAATCGCGGCCGGCGCTCGCGGAAGGCGGGATCGATGTATTCGTCCCAGAGGTCGAGCGGTTCCAGGATATGGCCGTCGGCATCGACGACGTTATAGGCGCGAGCCATGACCCACCTCCTTTTGGGTTGCGTGCAGCCGCATGATGCTAGCGGACGCGCGATAACGACGCGAGACCGAAAGTTCGCAAAATGCCGACTACGTCGGCTGGCTTGAACGCTGAAGCTGATGCTCCGCGCGCGCAGCGCGTAGACCGCGGTCCCGAGCGCAGCGAGGGAGACACGCGAAGCAGGGAACAAAGAGATCAAATTTAAGGCTGAATATCTTGTTGTCGGTTCTTGCGATGGATCGGCAGGCCTCGATGGGGGATCGTTGGCATCGCCTTGATCGTGGTGAATTCGCGTATTGCGGCGCACCTGGTCACCGCACACCTCCTATTTGTCTGGTACGCATGCGGATTCAGCTCTCCGGTAGGTCGCGTAGCCCCAAGGCGCACGCGCGAGACCCGGAATTTCAGCGCTAGAACCGCGAATTCGCCGCCGCGGTCGAAACCGCCGGCAAGCCGGTCCGACGCAGTTCTCGCGCCGCCCAAACCAACGGTACCGACGGATCGGACCTGGATAATTCAGCGTCACCGCTGAGCACCAAAAAGGTCTGGGCTTTCCGGGGTCGAGCTGTCGCGGTCAGCGGGGTGCGAGACCTAGTCAAAATAATTATAAGTACATGCCGGCGTGGAGATTTCTGAGCCAACTTCGGGCGCCATGGCGGTGGCTCGCCGTGGTCCGCATCATTCCACGGCCAGTGCGCGACGCTGTCTACCGCTTCGTCGCGCGACGCTCGGTGCCTTGGGTTTGGTCCGCGTTTGCCTGATTGTCCTCAAAACGCCGCGACGGCGCCAAAGCGGCATCGCGCATTATGGAGCCGACCCGATGGGATCTGAAGCTGGCAGGCAAGGTCGGGCCGCGTAGATTTGCTTGAAGAACGGGTCCTGCTCACCGAGGTCGAGCCTGAAGCCGGAAAAATCCGCCTCCTCGCCCTCGAAATAGCGCCTCACCGCGGTGACTGCCTCGACCACCTCCGGTGTTGGCGCGCCGCGGTCCGCGCCCGCCACCCGGCGCAGCAGAGTTCGTTCGGCTGTAACCGCGCTTTTTGTCGGCAATTGGAAGCGCGTGATGCCGAGATTGTTCCAGGCGATGCCGCCGCCTGCGGTCTCAAAGATGAGATAATGGTGCGGTGCCTGGCCCATCACATGGCCCTCGCATTTCGATTACTATCGAACTCGTAGGACCAAGGCCGGAATTCAACCGGATTCTTGCTTTCAGTGTGGCCGCTGAAAGCATGTCCCCTGGGAACGAGGAAGTCTGCTGACGGGCGTCGGCTGCGACGTCTCCGGCTGCATCGCTGCGGCCGCCCGCCGCACCGAAGCTCCGCCGTAGCCGGGGGACCGAGGGTTCGAATCCATCTCCCTCCAGGGCAGAGTCTACTGCGAACCGACTTCCGTGGCTTTTGATCGAATCTGATCACTTGGAACGGAAAGCGCGGCGATGATGCAATCGATGTCTATCGGATTGGTACCAATCAGGTACGGTCGGCTACCGGCTTTCCGGTTGTCCTCCTCCGAATAGGCGGCGGCGGGTACAATACCCAGAACCTGTCGGGTGGCGGCTGTTACGAGCGCCGCGATACTGCTCACACCACCAGGCGTAGGCGGAAGATTCGCTGCACGACCAAGATCAGCAGTCCGATAATGACGATCTGCATCGACGAGGCAGCGGCGATGGTCGGATCTCCCTGCCACTGGATCTGCGAGAAGATATGAACCGGCAGGCTGGTCGATTGTGGGCCGGACAGAAACAGCGCCAGGTTGATGTCCGAAAACGAGATGATAAAGGCGAAGATCGCGCCTGAGACCAAGCTCGACCGCAACAGCGGCAACGTGACTTTAAAGAACGCCTGCACACGGGTGGCGCCCAGGCTCATCGCGGCTTCTTCGAGACGCGGGTCGAGCCCGACCAGCCCGGCGGTGACACTGCGGATCACATAGGGCGTACAGATCACCAGATGGCCGCAGAGCAGGGTCCAGATCGACGCCTGGACCGCAAGCCGCGCATAGAACAGGTACAATGCCGCCCCCAGCAGAATTTCCGGAACCAGTAGCGGCGCAAGAAAGAAGGTCTCCACCGCTTCGCGCCCGAAAAACCGAAAGCGCACCAGCCCCAAGGCGGCGCTAGTCCCCAGCACAGTCGCCAATGCCGCCGCCAGGAGGCCGACCACCAAGCTCACCCGGAAGAAGGCCGTGACAAAAGCCGGGCTGGCAAAGAACGCCTCGAACCAGTACAGCGTTACTCCGCGCGGCGGAAATTCGAAGACAGCGCTCGGGCCGAAGGACACCGCGATCACGACAACGAGCGGCGCCAGCAGCGCGAGATAGGCGGCTACGACGAACGGCAGCAGCATCCGCGGCGATCGCGCACTCATGAGGCCTTCTCTCGCCGGCCGGCACGCCGGGTCGCGAACAACGCGCAGAACATCAGCGCCGCGGTCACCAGCACCAGGGTGAGCGAGAGGCTGGCCGCACCCGGCCAGTTGAAGGAGACCAGCACCTCGTCATAAATCTGCTGCCCGACCATTCGCTTGCGCGGGTTGCCCATCAGCGCGGGTGTGACAAAGGCGCTGATCGACAGGCTGTAGACGAGCAGGCAGCCCGAGATCAGCCCGGGCAGGCTCAATGGCAGGATCACCCGCCCAAACATTCGATACCAACTGGCTCCGAGGTTCTGCGCGGCCTCCTCGAGGCTCGGCGAAATGCGCTCGATCGAGGCCATGATCGGCAGCACCATGAACGGCACAAAAATGTTGACGAGCCCGATGACCACTGCCGTCTCGCTGTAAAGCAGCTTGACCGGCTCCAGCCCGAGCGCCACCAGCGTCTGGTTAAGCAGCCCCTTGCGGCCGAGGATGACGATCCAGCCGAAAACCCGGATCACCGCGCTGACCATCAACGGCATGATCAGCAGGAACAGCCCCACTGCCTGCCATCGCGGCCGCGCCCGGGCGAGGCAATAAGCGAGCGGGTAGCCGAGCACAACGCATACGGCCGTGGTGATCAGCCCTAGCCGCAATGTTCGTCCAAAGAGCCGAACGTAATAGAGGTCGAAGATTCTGCGGTAGTTGTCGAAGGTCAGCTCCGGCAGAAACACTTTTGTCGGCGAATAGGTGTGCAGGCTGTACATCGCTATGTTCGCGAACGGCACCAGCAGCAGCACGAGCAGAAACAGCGCGTAAGGGCCGGTCAGAAAGGCCCAGACCGGCCGCGTCCCGCGGTGCTCCATTGACCGCCCATTAACGGTGCAAGAGCCGCAGGTCGGCGGCGTCAATGACCAGCTCGACATTCTGCGCCGGCGCCCAGGCGCGCGCCGCGTTGGCGTTCTTGACGGAGGCGCGCAGCCGCTCGCCGCCGGCGAGGTCAAGACTAAGGTGAAGATCCTCGCCCAGATAGGTTACGTCCGCGATGCGCGCGGACACCCGGTTTTGTCCAGGCACGGCGGTCCCGCCGGGAGCCTCGACATGGATGCGCTCGGGCCGCAGCAAGATCGACACTTCGGCGCTTTCGACTTCGCCTTCAGGCTTGGGGCGGCAGCGCAACCGCAACCCGGTCTCGGTCGCGACGATCATGACCGCCTCGCCCATTTCGACAATCCGGCCTCGCAGCATGTTGGAGCTGCCGATGAACTCGGCGACGAAGGCGCTCGTCGGGTGCTCGTATATTTCGGCAGGAGTGCCGATCTGCTCGATCCGGCCGTGCGACAGGACGGCAATGCGGTCCGACAAGGCCAAAGCCTCGGTCTGGTCGTGCGTGACATAGATCGAGGTCTTGCCAAGCCGGCGCTGCAAATTGCGCAGTTCCTCGCGCATCTGGATCCGCAGCTTGAAGTCGAGGTTGGACAGCGGCTCGTCAAACATCAGGATGCGCGGCTCGAGCACCAGTGAGCGGGCGATCGCCACGCGCTGCTGTTGACCCCCGGACAGCTGCGCCGGAAATCGCGCCGCCATCCCGGCGAGATCGACAAGCTGCAGGACGCGGCTGACCCGGCCGGCGACATCCGCCTTGCCGAGCCGGCGTAATCGCAGCCCGAATGCGACGTTGTCGAACACCGTCAGATGCGGAAACAGCGCGTAATTCTGGAAAACGAGACCGACGTCGCGGCGGTGCGGCGGCTTGTCGTCGAGCCGCTCGCCATGCAGGCGGATCGACCCCTCGGTGAGCGCCTCGAAGCCGGCGATACAGCGCAGCGTCGTCGTCTTGCCGCAACCGCTCGGCCCGAGAAGCGAGAAGAATTCGCCCTCCTGTACCTCAAACGATATCGGGCCGACGCTAACCTGCGGCGAATACCGCTTGGTCAACTCGCGGACCTCTAACTCGATGCTTGGCGGCATCTAGGCGCCGAGCACTTCCTTGTTCCAGCGGTCGAGGTATTGCGATTTGTGCGCGTTCATCTTCTCGTAGTCGATCGGCACCACGTTTTTTTCCTTGTCGGCCGGGAAGGCGTAGCGCGCCATATCCGGGGGCAGCTTGGCGTTGCGGTTCGACGGCGGATAGAAGAACCGCTGCGTCATCATCATCTGGTACTGACCGTCCATGGTGATGTTGCAGAACCGGTTGGTCTGCTCGATGAACTTGCCGCCGCGCAGCACCGGAAAGCCATTGCCGACCAGCATCGTGCCGGGGATGTACTCGATGTCGACCGGCACCCCCTGACCTTGCAGTACAAAAGTGCGGCCATTCCAAAATGGCATTATCACGATTTCCTCGCGAGTGAAGGCCTTCAGGGCAGCATCGGTATTTTCGACGATTACGGCTTCGTTCTTCTTTACCAGCTCGGCGAGGAACTTGATGCCGGCATCGACATTGTCCTCGTTACCACCCAGGGTTTTGTTCAGCACCTGCAACCACGAATTGCCGACCCAGCCATAGGTCGGAATGCCGACGCGGCCCTTGTATTTCGGGTTCAGCAGCTCCTGGTAGGACGCGGGTCTACTTGCCTCTTTTGTGTTGTAGACGAGCCCCATCACGATCAGCACGAATGGAGTGAACCAGTTTTTCAGCGGTCCGCGGGGCGGTTCCTTGGCGCTATCGATGACGTCCTTGTAATTGGTGCAGATATCGAGATCGTAATCCTGGAGGCAGCCGCCGAGTGCCAGGAAGTTGGCTTCCGCTTGCAGCACGGCCAGCGTCGAGAAGGGTGGGCTCCCGCAACTCGCCATCGCCTTTGCGGTGAATACTGAATCGATCGCGAACTCCTGGGAAACCTTGACGCCGGTCTTCTCCTCGAATTTGGGCGCGTCGACAAACGAGGCGCGCAGCCCTTCGCCCCAGGTCGCGCCGGTCGAGGCGAGCGTGAAGTTTTCCTCGGCCACACCCGGGCGCGCCAGACCAAATTCGCTAAGCGCTATCGACGCAGCGCCCCAGCCGATAGCGGCCTGAAACTGGCGTCGGCTGATCCCGCTTTCCATAGAGTCTTCCCTCGTTTGGCGGCGGCGAGCGGGCCGCGTTCGTCCCAGCATATTTTATGCTGGGGACGGCGAATAGGTTCGTCTGAACTCAACGCTGGTACGGGCCCGCCCAACTTTCGTTTGCGTTCCCGCGCGGCAGCCGCCCGGCACGCCATATGCTAAAAGCCTGCACGATCTTGGGGGTTTCTGCGAAGGAGCGGCGGTTTGCGGTCTCGGAAAGGTTCAGCGGCGACGCGGGGCTGGGATTACGTCGTCATCGGGGCGGGCGCGGCGGGTTGTGTCGTCGCCGGCCGGCTGTCACAGACGATGCCGGAGGCCCGCGTCGCCCTGATCGAGGCCGGCGGCGCCACACTCGAGCTAACGACCAAGGTCCCTGGGACCGCGTTCATCGCGAGCACGTCGGCACGGCGCAATTGGAATTTCGAGACCGAGCCGGTTCCGGCACTGAGCCGCTTGTCGCCGGTCGGGCGATGGAGACCGCGCGGCTGATTGACACGGGGAAATCGCCATGTCGACACCGCGAATTATCTTTATCGCCGCGGCTCTCATCGCAGCGGTTTTGCTGATTTGGCATTTGAACCGCGGGCCGAACACCGTGGCGCTGTCCCGCGTTGCTGCAAGCGAGACCCCGAAAGCCCGGGTGACGCCGATCTCGCCCGGTGTTCTGAGCGTCGCCCTCAAAGAGAAAAATACCTCGCCAGACGGTCTCGCATTGTCGGGTGACGGAACGATCGTCATAGCCGCTCTTCCGGCTCCTGCGATGAGCCAGGCACATGTCGCGGCCGGCATTGCCCACGAGGAGACGCCGCGGCCGGAAGGGCTGCCGGACGACATGCAGCCGCTGCCGGGCGTCGGGGTGCGGTTTCTGTCGATCAGCGCAATCGACGGGTTCCGGATCGCCGCCGCGCTGTGGCAGCCGCTGGCAAAGCCGGCGGCGGCGACGACGTTGCTCGTGCAGGTGCACGGCAGCGGCGGCAATTTCGCCTCGCTGCCGTTGCGGGCGACCGCCCGCGCCCTCTCGGCGCGCGGCTTTGCGGCGCTGTCGATCAGCACAAGGCAGCACGACGAGCACGTCAACACCGACAATTTTTTCGAGGTCAGGCGCGACATCGAGGCCGCAGTCCTGACCGCCAAGGCGCTCGGCTACGGCGCCCTTGTCCTGCAAGGCCACAGCCTCGGGACCGCGCAGGTCGCCTTCTACGCGGCCACCGACTGGGACCCGGCGATCAGGGGCGTCATCCTGACCGGCGCCATCGCAAAACTGCCGTGGAAATCGCGCCACATCCTGATCCAGGACGAAGACGCCTACCGGGCGCTGGCGCAGGCAGCGCGCGACGCCGTGCGCGCCGGCCGGCCGGAGGCGACGCTGCCGATGCCGATGGGCTGGATCGGCGGCCGGCAGGCGCCGGTGACGGCGCGGCATTTTCTGACCTACCGCGACGAAGCCGCGAGCGCCGCCGACACGACCTTCTGGATCGCGCGCATCCCGCGCCCGATCCTGCTGGTGCGCGATGCAGCCGACGGCGTCGTGCTGCCGTTCGAGCCCTACATGCTACTGAGCGCGGCGCGCGCCGAGGGTTCGCTCGTCCCCGAGATCCGCTACGTGCTGCTGCCCAACCCCCGCCCGCCGAGCCTCGAGGGACACATCTTTGCCGACAACACCGGGCCGCTGGCCGAGGCGATCGCGTCCTGGCTCGCCGAGCGCGGGCTGTAGGCCTTGAAGGCTGACCGACCGAAGACACCCGCGAGGGATCGTCACCGTATGGCCGAGACCCGCGCCGGACCCCGGCTGGAGCCGTGGCGCCGGTGGTCCGCTACGAGCGCCAGCAGCCCGGCGAGATGATCTTAGGCTAAGTGTCCATCGTGAATGTACTGAGGATCGATTCATATCCCCCCCAACGGCGGTCAGGGCCGACCGCCATCGCGAAAGGCTGATCCGTCAAATTTCGATCAAAAATCATATCGGCTGAAAGGAGCAACGTTCGGCGCGCCTCGCAATATTCTCTCAGGGTCGCGGGCGGCCGATGTCTCGCGCGGCGAGTGGTAGCCCCACGCGTCACGCGAATTCGAACGTGTAGAAAACAGGGCGAGGAACGGATGACCAAACGAGCTGGTAATCAGAGGCAGCATTTTTGGGCACCCGAAAATTTTTCGAGCTGATGGCAAAATTAGTCGAGGTCACCGGCACTAACCTGCAAGGGTTATCCTTAACTCCGGCAGGGATGCCTGCGGCGCTTGGAGGCGTGATGGGATGGACGATTGGCCGGACTTCACGCGTGTAGACTGGGAAGATGTTTATCCAAGACTGCTTCTGGCCACAGTAGGGCGGCTCCGCCGCTCGCGGTGGCACCGAGCGTGCGAAATGCACGCGACAGACTTTATTCAGACCGCTATTGAAAAAGCGATGTCTCGACAGCGGAGTTGGGACCCCAATCGCTCACTCTTTCAAAATCTGTGGCAGGTTGTTTCAAGCGAAGTAAATCATGCGGCTGTCTCATACGAGAACAAAAACCTCAATCCTATCGATGAAACCGTAGTTAAGGTAATCGACTACCAAGAAAATCCTGAACACAGCACGATTTATAGATCAGAGATCGATCATCTTTTGAACTATCTGAGTTCTCACGATGCCGATGTTGCGAGCATTGCTAGCTTGATGCTTAATCTTGGGATCACGAGCTCGATCGAGCTCAGCGTCCGGGTAAAGCGGCCAGTGCACGAAATCGAAAATATTAAAAAGCGACTTCGCCGACACTGCCAGAGGTACCAACAAGAGCAAGAGCCCGACACCGTCACTCCTCAAAAGAGCAAAGTTCCATGTCCTGGAGATTTCACATGATCCCGACGAATGCCGCTCCCGTAGAGCGCATCCTAGCATCTCTAGACGAGGAAAACTCAGACGCGGAAAATCACTCTGCTTCCGAAATCGATGTATTGCCGATCGCCGAGATCGAGCACTTGGCATTTGAGCATGTGACACTCAAACTTCATAATGCTGGCCTCAATTATCTCGCCGGCTTGGAGAGAGTCCGCGAGCTCGTCCGCACGGCGGCGCCGGCGATGGCACGCCGATCAACTTATCCGGCTGCAAACCGGCCGTCTCCCGAAACCGCCGTTGAAGAGATGCGCACGGTGAAGTGGTTCAATGCTCAGAAGGGCTTCGGCTTCATCGTCCGCGAAGGTGGCGGTAAGGAGGCTACAGCAGAGGATAGAAGAAGATCGTGCAAAGCCAGCAAGCCATGACGAAAAGCTGAAGATATTCACGCGTCATTTCCTGTTCGGGAAATTGAGTGCCAATGAAATCGACGCCCTAATAAGCTATGCCCGAGTAGAGCGTTATCGGGCTGGGCGCGAGATCTTCGCGAAAGGATCGCCGGGCCACAGCTTGATGGCGGTCCTCCGGGGCAGCGTCAAGATCAGCTCGCTTTCCGACAGCGGTAAAGAGATCGTTTTTACGATCTTCAACGAGGGCGAAATCTTTGGCGAAATTGCCGTGCTCGATGGCGACGAGCGGAGCGCGGACGCGACCGCAATGACTGATTGCGAACTCTTGGTGTTGAACCGCCGGGACCTTCTGCCGGTGCTCGAAAGACGGCCGGATGTCTGCATGATCCTGCTCAGGATCTTGTGCCGGCGCCTTCGGATCACAACAGAACAGGTCGAGGACGTGATGTTTCGGCACCTCGAGTCACGGGTCGCCAGAGCGCTCGTGCAGCTCGCTGAGAGCCTCAGTCTTCATGGCGTCCGTAGCCGGTCGGTCGAGCTCCACGTTTCTCAGCGTGAGCTCGGCAACATGGCCGGAGGCAGCCGGGAGAGCGTGAACAAGCAACTTCAGATCTGGTACCGCCAAGGTCTGATCGACCTCAGCAAGTGTTCGATCATTATCCGTGACATCGAAGCCATAAGGCGTCTGATTGACAAAGGCGTTCGGTCCGCCGAACTCGGGTCGGCCACTCCTTTATGCGAAGGATTTGTTGTGAAAGGGCCCAGTTGATGAATGATTGCGTCGAAGCGGCCCGGCGGAGGTTCGCCGAAGAACTGCGGCATACCGCTCGCGTGCGGTCGCCTGCCGGGTACGGTCGTCACTCCTGTTCAGCAAAAAAATCTAATGCGGGGTACCCATGACGGAAATATGCGCACCGGCCCGGGTCAATTTGGTGTTGCGGTAAATTTGATGGGATGGGTTACCAGCGGCGATCTCCCTGATGATCAACCGTTTGTTGAAATACGTGCTTCAGGGTATTGCACAGAAGACCAGAATAACTGTCACCGTGGTGGATACTCTAACATAGCTGCTGGTCGCTGACAGTCTCCCGAGAACGCCAAAGGGCAACCATGGGTCGAACCCGCCGATTCCATTGAGTACCGCGCAATGGCCGCTCTCGACGCGACCTCGCCGTTGGCACCTCGTTTTCGGCTCCTTACGTGAGCTGATTCGTTATGCCCTGCCATTTTAAGGCGGGCTCCTAGTGCAAAATCTGACAGATTAGTACCTGCGCTTAGGTCGGCTCAGGGTGATCATAAAGACCATACCGAAGCGGATCACATGGACAGACCTGGCCGAGGGGAGTTCTCGGTAAAATGATGGCCGCGATCATTGAGGTCCGCGATCTGGTCAAGCGCTTCGACGGCGTCACCGCGGTCGACCACATCTCGTTTGCGGTGCCGGAGGGCGTCGTCTTCGGCTTTCTCGGTCCCAACGGCGCCGGCAAGACGACGACGATCAAGATGCTGACGACGGTGCTCGCGCCGAGCGAGGGGCGGCTCCTGATCGCCGGCCACGATCCGGTCAGGGAGCCGCTATTGGTGCGCCGTGCCTTCGGCATCGTATTCCAGGACCCGAGCCTCGACGACCAATTGACTGCGGCCGAGAACATGGAATTACACGGCGTCCTCTACCGCGTGCCGCGGGCAGAGCGCCGCGCGCGGGTCGAGGCGCTGCTGCGCTTCGTCGGCCTGTGGGAGCGGCGCCACGACTACGTCAAGCGCTTCTCGGGGGGCATGAAGCGGCGGCTCGAAATCGCCCGCGCACTGCAGCACCGGCCGCGCATCCTGTTCCTCGACGAGCCGACCAGCGGGCTCGACCCGCAGACCCGCAACCAGATCTGGGAATTCATCCGCGGGCTGTGCCGTGACGAGCGCGTGACGGTGTTTTTCACGACGCACTACATGGACGAGGCGGAGCGCGTTGCCGACCGGATCGCGGTCATCGACCACGGCCGGATCGTGGCGGAGGGTACCGCCGCCGCGCTGCAGCAAGAGACCGGCGGCCGCACCTTGGAGGATGCGTTCATCGCGCTGACCGGGCATAGCATCCGCGAGGCCGAGGCGGCGCCGGTCGACCGCATGCGCATGATGCGCCGGGTGTGGCTCGGTCGCCGGTGAACGCCGTCTTTATTCTGTGGCTGCGGCAATTGAAGCGGTATTCGCGCTCCCGCGCCCGCGTGATCGGCGCGCTCGGCCAGCCGATCCTGTTCCTGCTGGCGCTCGGTTTCGGGCTCGGCCCGACCTTCGCCCGCGCCGGCCGCGGCGACTACGTGCAGTTCCTGGCGCCGGGCATCGTCACGATGGGCATCCTGTTCAACGCCGTGTTCAGCGGCGTCGAGATCATCTGGGACCGCCAGTTCGGCTTTCTGAAGGAAACCTTGGTGGCGCCGGTGTCACGGTTCGAGATCGTGCTCGGGCGCACGCTCGGCAGCGCCACGGTGGCGCTGATCCACGGAAGCATCGTCTTTCTCGTCTGCCTCGCCGCCGGCTTCCGGCCGGCGCACCCGCCGCTGCTGCCGCTGGCATTCTTATTCATGGCGCTGATCGCCATCATGTGCACGGCGATCGGCACCACCGTCGGCTCGGTGTTGCAGGACATGCAGGGGTTTCAGCTGATTATCAACTTCATCGTGCTGCCGCTCTTCTTCTTTTCGAGCGCGCTCTTCCCGGTGCCCGACCTGCCGGGAGCGATGCGGCTCGCCGTGCGGCTCAACCCGCTCAGCTATGGCGTGGACGGCCTGCGCGGCGCGCTCAACGGCGGTTTCGGGTTCGGCGTCGCGACCGACTTCGCTGTCCTCGGCGGCCTCGCCGCGATCCTACTCGCGATCGGTGCTTACCTATTCTCAAAGATCGAGGTGTAGCCGTAGACCAGATGACCAATTTGGTCACCCCACTCGGTTCCCCGTTTATGGCCGCTTCCGGCGCGTGTCGCCCGTTGCCGAGCGTCTCGGCGAAAGTCCTTTAACTGAACGGACAGCGGGCGTTCATCCGGAGCGGTAGGAACAGGTCTTCATGCCCCTTTTGAGACCTTGCGGCTCATCGGCCTCGGCGTCTCAAACGGGTAGGAACCGGTCCTCGGATCGCGCACCTATCCTGGCGCAAACGCCTTCGAGAGCAGAGTTGCCGGTGCGAGGCAGTGCTCCGACGGCATGGCAACGGCTCAGTCCAATCCGGAGATCAACTCGCGGCCGGCCCTGAACTCGATCGTCGAGCCCTCGAAATCGTCGCCGACCGGCTCGCAGCAACCGCCGAGATGCGCCGCGAGGAACGCTTCGACGACGGCTTTGAAGGAGCGGCGATTTTCCGGCCGGCCGAGGCCGTGGCCTTCATCACGATAGTAGACATAGGTCACCGGGATGCCGTGTCGCTGCATCGCCGCGACGATCTGCTCGGACTCCGAGGCCTTGACGCGCACGTCGTTGGCACCCTGGCCGATCAGCAGCGGCCGCACGATATGGTCGACGCGATTGAGCGGCGAACGCTCCTCCAGGAACCGCAGCCCCGCCTCGGTGGTGTAATCGCCCGTCCGCACCTTCCACAGCGATTTCCACGTCATCCAGTATTCCGGGATCGTGTTCAGAAAGCTCACGAGGTTGGAGATGCCGACGAGATCGACCGCGCAGGCGAATTTCTCGGGCGTGAACGTCAGGCCGACCAGGGCCGCGTAGCCGCCGTAGCTGCCGCCCATGATCGCGATGCGAGCGGGATCGGCTATCCCTTGCGCGATCGCCCAGTCGACGGCGTCGATCAGATCGTCATGCATTTTGCCCGCCCATTCGAGGTTGGCGGCGTTGACGAAGGCTTTCCCGAACCCGGTGGAACCGCGATAGTTCACGCTCAGCACCGCATAGCCCCGGTTGGCGAGCCATTGGTGATCGGCGTAGAGCCCCCAAACGTCGCGCGTCCAGGGTCCGCCGTGGACCAGCAGCACCATCGGCAATGGCTCGCGCGGCTGCGCGTCGCGCGGACGGGACAGGTAAGAGACGAGTTCGAGCCCGTCGCGGGCGCGGATAATGACGGGCTCCATCGCCACGAAAGGCAGCCCCTCCCATGCCGGCGTCGCCGAAAACAGCCGCCTCACCTGCCGCGCTGCGCGGTCGTAATGGAACCATTCCGTCGGCGCGTCGTCGTATTGATAGGCGACGATCCAGTGCCGCCGGTCTTGCGACATACTGGTGATCGTCAGATCGCCGCGCGACTGCCGCGTCAGATAGTCGAAATCCTCCCGATAGTCCGGGTCCAGGACCTGCCACGCGACGCGCTCGAACGAACGCGCGGCGGCAACCGGGCGCTCGCTGATCGGATCGAGCACAAGCTGCGGTGAAATCGGCACGGGGGTCTTCCGCGAGAACCCGCATCGGTGCCGCTTGCGAGATCTTGCGCGACCACGGCGGCGGTGTCGCGACCGCGGCTGTCGAGCCAATAGAGTTCGCGACCGTCGGCGCTGAACTCGATGGCGCGGGTCGCCATCGCGTCCTCCGCGCCGATCCGGCTGAAGAGGGTCCATTCGCCGTCCGTGCCGCGCTGCAGATACTCGATATCGCCGTCGTCGGTGTGGCGCACGGCGAAGCGCACCAGGAACTGCTGATCGGTGAAATGGAAGGCGAAACCGTCGTTCCGCTGAACCAGCGCGCTTTCCCCGGTCGCAACGTTCGACGCGGTAGATGTCGAAGTAACGCTTGTCCCGCGCGTTGTGCGCGATCAGCAATTCGCTGGGAAAATGGCGCGAGCTCTGCTGAATGTAGCATGTCACCCCCGGTCCCGGCGTCAGCGGCCGCACATCGCCGGTTTCCAGATCGACCCGCCAGGCACGCCAATTTTCGTCGCCGGCCGCCTCGCGAAAGAACACGACATGCCGGTTGTCGTGCATCCAGACGATCGAGGGGCCGAGATTGCGTTCGGTCACCGCGGTTACCGGGCGCGCATCGTCGATCCGGTCGAGCGGCGCAACCCAGAGATTGAGCACGCCGTCGACCGGCGCGCGGAAGGCAATCCGCGTGCCGTCCGGACTGATCCGCACGAGGCTTCGTTCGGGATCTGCGAAAATCAGGCGGCGGCGAAGCAGGCCGGCGCTCGCTTCTTGGTTGGGCATGATCTGGATCCTCGAGTGAAACGGCAGGATTGCTCGGCGACGGCCAAACGCGGGCATGGCCGAAATGGTGGTTTTTGTGGGTGAGTTTCGGTCACTCTCCTATGGGACCGGCGTCATTGTCCCGCAGATCTTCGTCGATGCGGTTGCCCGGCGCCGCGCCGAGGCCCCCAAAGAGGGCGCTGGGCACCCATGCGCCGAGCCTCATGCCAGAACTCGCTCGTCAGGCATATGCCAAGCACCAATCCGGCGCCTTGAGCCAGCACTCCTCATCCGGCAGATCGCCATGCCGACAAAGACGCGTGACGCGCTCCCAGCCGCCCTTCTCGAACGCCGCCTCCAGCGCCCGCTCGGACTCGGCGCCTCGAGCGCCTTCACATGGAAAGATCGCGACCGCCGAAATCCATTTCGCGAGGAATTCGTTGTCGCGGCGCTCGATGCGGAATACCGCACCGCGCCGCTGGATCGGTATGTTTTCGGGGTTTTCTCCGAAACCTTTGTCCGAGGTCAGCGGCAGAATCAGGCGGCCGCCATCGTTGAGCCGGTCGAGCCAGATGTCGGCCGGCCGGGTCGCGCCGGCATTCACGTAAATCACATCGGCCGGATCGAACTCGATCTGCGCGCCGTCGCCTTGCAAGGCACGCACATTCGGCTGCCCGGCGAAATTCGCCGCGAGGCGCTCGGCGAGGCCGGCATCGAATTCGAGCGCCGTGACCCGGCCGCTCTCGCCCACCATGTGCGCCAGGATCGCCGTGTAGTAGCCGACCCCGGCGCCGATGTGCACGACGTGCTCGCCCGGCCGCGGCGCCGCCGCCGCAATCAGCATCGCGTGCAGCCACGGCTGGCCGTTGTTCAAGCCGCGCTCCGGAATGATGCCGACCAGCGCGTCCTGATATAGATAGACTGGATCGTCGCTCGGCGTCGGTACATAACGGCGCGGCCAGCGCAGCATCGGCCAGGGCCCCGGCCCGAGGAAATGTTCGCGGCGCACCGCGGCGAACGCCGCCTCGACGCGCGCATCATCGACGTCGGCGTTCGCCAGCACATGCTTGGCATAGGCGCGCCGGACGATCGCCAATTCTTCGTATTCCATTCTGTCGGGGAACCGGGCCGTGTGCGGTGCGACTTGCTCGGAGGTTGGCGTCATCATGCCCTCGTTTGTCGCGCAATGCGCGCGGCGCGGAGAGACGCGGACATGACCTAAATTTTTATTTTTTTGTTCACCGCTGTCCGCGTCCATGTTCCAGAGGCGCATGGCATCCGGGAGGAGCGATGACCGGCACGTCACAGCAGTTTAGGGAATGGGGCCGACATGGCGTGCCCCCGCAGCGGGACGTGGGAGCGGCGCTGGCCGCGCTGTCGGAGGAAGATCTGCTGCGCCTGCACGCGATCGCCCGGCTGCGGGCTCGCTCCCTTCCCGACAGTATGTCGTGGTCCGACCTATTGCACGAGGCGGTGCTGCGTGCGCTGACGGGCGCGCGGCCGTGGCCGCCGGGCGTGCCGTTGCTCGCCTTTCTCGCGGGCGTCATGCGCAGCCTCTGCGACGAGCACTGGCGCCGCCACCGCCGACAGGATCGTCTGCCTGCTCTGCACGATAGTGGCGGGGCTGACGACCCGGAACGGACCTGCGCGGCGGCGGAGGCGCTCGCCGCCATTCAACGGTTGTTCGCGTCCGACGCGGCAGCGCTCAAAGTGATCAACGGACTGATCAGCGGCATGGCAGCAGAGGATATTCGTCGTCATTACGACCTGACTGCCGTGGAATATGATACGACACGCCGACGGATACGGCGGACCCTGCTGCGCCACGATTTGACTTGGTCTTGGCCATGATTCGCATGGGATATTCCCAATCCCGACTAACGGCGTTGCTTGACGCCTTGGAACGGGAACTCCTTGGTGCACATGCAGACGAAGTGCGCGACGCTTTGCGCGAGACCAGTCGGGCGCGCAGCATCGCCTGCCAGGAAGTCCGAGTGGTGTTGAACGAGGCCATCGCCGCGAGCGAAGACGACCCTGCGGCGACGCTGCCGCCCGACACCTGCGCCGGATTGGATCGGCTGTTCGGCGCTTCGAGGCAGTTTCGACCTGGGGCTCCCCGCGATCCGCGCGCCAGCGCTGTTCCCGCTTGGAGCTGCCGCCGGCACTAATGGGGAGAGTCGCTTCTGTAAGCCAGAGCAAACGGCTGCTGTGGGTCGGCTTCAGCGGTTCCATCACGGCTCCGCGAATGGCCGGAATCGGC
>CAVOTD010000003.1:0-3692 GCA_963698995.1 uncultured Alphaproteobacteria bacterium
TAGCAGATTTGTATTGATTCTTGGTGGCGAGCGCCCACAGCACCGACCAGATGACTTTAATCAGCGGGTCCAAGGTTCGAATCCTTGTGCGCCCACCACTTCAATCAAGGACTTAGTGGGGATGATTTAAAAGGACCCGTGAATTAGGTAATGCTATAAGTAATGGATCTAATTCCTTTTCTACTGAATGCTGTGACTGCCTCTCTCGCATGAGCGGCTATGGACCCCGTCCGATCTAACCTCCTTGCATTGCTTTTTACATCGGTCGTCCTAACCGGGTGTGGCACCTTTTCCCCCAGTCTGCAGGAATTCGGCGACGAAGCACTACTCGTCCAGTCCATCGTGACAAGTGTGCATTGCGACGTTGCTAACGCGGTGCGGGATGTCCTCAACAAAGACTTAATGGCAGTTTGAGGCACCTCGGCCCAGTCGAAAAAGAGTGGTACGAAAACTGGGGAGCAGAAATCGCCCTTACCTTGGCCCTGGACGACACGTCCACATTATCGCCGAATACCGTGGGTATGCCACCTAGCCCAGCAAATGCGATCTTCACTATTGCTGGTAATGCCTCGATCTCGAGCGAGGCCACAAGAACCGATAAAGTGAACTACTTTTTCACTATGAAACAGTTGTACAAGCGCGCACCCTGCACAACCGGCTTGCAGCCCCGCCAAGGCGCGCCCTCTATCATCATCCAAAACGACCTTCAGACAAAAGCCTGGCTGAATGATCAGCTGCTACCCTACCAAACAAGAGAAGCGAACCTGGAGACTTCCGCAAAGGGCATACTCGGTCAGAACGTTTTATCACACGAGATCAAATTCATCGTTTCCACCAGTGGCGGGATAAATCCAGCGTTCACTTTGACGCGTGCAACTGTCAATCAATCGGGGACCTTTTTGAGCACGAGCCGCAACAGAACGAGTGATCTTATCGTTACATTTGGCCCGTTGGATCCTTCGCAGCCGAACGGTAGATTGATTGCACAGGCCGAGATAGCGCATCAGACTTCTCAGATTGGCCTTGCCAACTCGATAAATGGAAATGTGAACAATATGAGTTTCTCGATCTTTCACTAATATAGGGACGATGTAGGAGCAACCGATGGTATCCAGGTCTATCCCCCGCAAGGTGAAGACGCCAAAACCAATGAGCTCGCCGAAATCTTCAGGGGTGGCGTATAAGGCGACGGTCATACACAAGCTTCATGGTGATCCGCAACGGATGCTGAAGCTAGAGTGGAGCGCCGATCATAATGATTTTGTCGGAACACCCCTCGGCTTGCCGGAGGCAGCACACATAGCGTCGAACGCTAACCCTCCGTTTTGCAAAAACAAACTAGATGACCCAACCCACAAGTACTATTGTGAATTCAGCGTTCAAGATAACCAATACATCTGTACCTTGGTCGATGCTGATGATCCTCGCTGCAAATAGCGCCACGCTCGCATCGCTTTGAGAGCACGAGGCCGGCGTTTCGGTCGGCGACCGGTGCCGCAAAGCCCAAGATGGTGGTGAGCGACAATGGCAGAGAACTCACCAGCAATGCCATCCTGGTATGGGCGGATCACGCCCGCGACGAACGGTACTATTTCTCGCCGGGCAAGCCTATGCAGAACGCCTTCATCGAAGGGCTTCAATGGCCGGCTTCGGAATGAATTGTCGAACGAGACCTGTTTACGTCGCTGGCCCAGGCTAAACGACTGCCAGCGTTTCAGGAGAGCAGGTCACGCTTTGTCTTTGATGCGATGATGCGAATCATTCCTTGTTGCTTCTTGGTATGTCTTTAGTAGGTACTACGATTTTGGTTGTTGAGCCGATCGAAACCTTCTTTATTGTCTTGTTGAGTAACACCGATGCCGGAACATGTTCGGGAAATACAGCGGCAGTTAAGAACTTGAACTCGCCCAAGCGGTTTGTAAGCGTATGATATGTTTTGTCCCCCAATAACAACGCCACTTCTTGATTGGCTAGCGGCGCTCCCGACGCAGTTTGCACGATACCATCCTAAATCAGCTTCAACGAACTGTTGCTATTTGGCGCGAACATGAATGAGCCGAATAGCGTATCCCAATACACAGCCATCAACGTTGGGCCATTGTAAGTTGGGGATGGACAGACGACTGTGACGCTCGCCGAGTTCGTTGAGCTTCGTATATTAGTGACCGACGAAGTGAAGGTCCAATCGGTGGAGTCTCCCGATTTTAGATTTAGATCCAGAAAACTTCCCGACATAGTTGAGTTGGTTGAAAGTTGCGTTTGAAATTGATAAACGTCGTCTGTTTCAAAATCATTTTTTATGGTCCGCGCGAACGAAGTGCAAGTGCATACACCGCCATTACAGTTGGCTGCTTCCCTCGCCGGTTCATATGGAAAGGTCCACGTTGTTCGGGCGAAGCGCTTAGGGTCAATCGCTGTAGAGCCGTCTGCAAACGGATCTAAAGCTAGAATTGCTTTGAAGTCGGCGTCCGTAAATCCTCGACCCCTTAATTCATTCGCAACGTTGCCCGGCATTGTTGATGGATTTTGTAGCCAGGACACATATAGCGTATATGTCGTGGGCGACGGTTTCACATAGCCAAAGCTCCATTCGGACATATTCCCCAGACTGTCGATTTGTACGGCAGGGTTAAGTAACAATAGAAATTGATCCTGCCCGTGGTCAATTCCGTCTCCGTTGGCAGGAATCTTCATGTCAAAGGATTGAGATTTAGACACTGTCGTTGCGGTCGTATCCGTCACTGAGGAAGAGAAACCGGAACTATCGTTCATTCCAAAACCAACAATCTTGTCCACCGAATAGTCAGCTCCAATTGAGACGCTTGTGCCTTCTTTGAAGGATGCTTGTACTGACGTTCGCGTACCGACCGAACTACCCGATAAATAATCGACAGAGCTTGCCGACGAACACTTGAGCGTGGCAGTCGACGTGCATCCAGGCGGCACGTAAAGCAGGCCCAACACAAAGTACTTTGGATAGATGACACATTGTCGAAGCGCGGACTGACACCTTTTTAAGCAACCAATGGCCCATGCTTGACGCTCGCCCCTACTGACGTCCGGGGAACACTGAGCTGCGCATCGCTGACCGCAGATAGCAACTAAGCTATTTTGCGCCTGCGCAAGTGACCAAAATACAAGTGACATAAATATAGGTACGCCAGAGAGGCAGACGAGCAGCAGGCATCGGAGCCGTTTGCCGGATCGCACGGTCAACGCAGGCTTCCAAATTGATCGAATTACCATGTGATTACCATTGTCTCGCAAGTAGCGTAGTGCGACGCCTCAGGCAATTGCCGTAGTCGATTTCGTCTCCTTGGTAGGATCATGTCAAAGGACTGATCTAGAGACCGTCTGTGTGGTGGTGTCCGTCATCGAGGAAGATACACCCGAGCTATCGAACGGCCGGTCGATAAGAAATAATCTAAGGTCTATACAAAACCCTACGTCGCGTTGTCGCGAGATCGACCCTCTCGAAATAGCATTTCAGCATTTTCCCAATATTCCGAAGAGTGCAATATCAACGCCGGCCGCTTCGAACAGATACATGCGCAGCATGGCGTCACCGCACTTCGAAGATTCGGCCGGACAATCGATCTCCCCTGAGGCATGGCGTCACGCCGATTGAAGTGATCCGACTACCGCTGGCGAGTGAGTATTCGCTTAGCTTGATCTATAATCATGTCGCTCGC
>CAVOTD010000004.1:0-152957 GCA_963698995.1 uncultured Alphaproteobacteria bacterium
CCGAACAGCCGACCATCATCATCGTCGATGACGACCCGGGGATCCGCGAGGCGCTCGGCAGCCTAATCCGATCCGTCGGCGTGCAAGCCAAGGCCTTGGCTTCGGTTCCCGAATTCCTGAACGAAGGGCGCCCCGACGGACCCACTTGCCTGGTGCTGGATGTCAGGTTGCCTGGCCGAAGTGGTCTCGATTTTCAGCGAGAGCTCTCGGCGGCGAACATTCGCGTTCCGATCATCTTCATCACCGGACACGGCGACATCCCGATGTCCGTCCAGGCAATAAAAGGGAGGAGCGATCGAGATATGGACGAAGCCGTTCCGCGATCAAGACCTGCTGGACGCAATCCAGCTGGGCCTCGAAAGAGATCGCGCATGGCTGGAGAATGAAAAGGCAATCGCCGCGCTGCGGGCGCGGTTCGCGACCCTCACCCCGCGCGAGCGTGAGGTGATGGCCTTGGTAGTGGCTGGCCGCCTCAACAAGCAGATCGCCTACGACATCGGCATCAGCGAGATCACGGTAAAGGTCCATCGCGGCCAGGTCATGCGAAAGATGAAGGCCGCTTCCTTGCCGGATTTGGCGCGGATGGCCGACAAGCTGAACTTCGCGGTGGAAAAGTCTCAGGCCTGCTAGTCCCGCGCATAAATCCGGCTTGGCTCTGGGCGGCCCACCCTAGCCGTCGCTGGAGTTTTTAGAGCCGTCCTAAACTAAAGTGTAATGAGAATTATTCTGGGGTGGCATCGATGCATCCGCAGGTGCAATGGCACGGCCTGACGCGCCCCATTAGCTGTATCCGCGGTTCTGTTCCTTCTTAGCGGAGAGAGCTCATGGAGGCGGTCAGGGCAACGACCCGGGACAATTCGCCGATGGTCTGGGATTGGTCGAGCGGAGCGGCGGCCGAAGCGACGCTCGAGTTCGGCCGTTTTCGCGTTCTGTTGCGCCAGCGGCAATTGGTCGCCGACGGCGTGCCGATAGAGTTGGGGACGCGCGCGTTCGATCTTCTCCTGGTCTTGCTGGAAGCCGACGGATCGCTGGTCACCAAAAGCGAGCTTCTCAGCCGCGTGTGGCCGGGCATCATTGTCGCAGAGGAGAACTTGAAAGTTCAGATCTCCGCGTTGCGCAAGGCTCTTGGCGAAGACCGCGATTTTCTCCGCACCGAATTCGGCCGCGGCTACCGTTTCATTGGCATATTGCGCTCGAATGCCACCGTACACGCCTGCCGAGGCCCCAGGCGAGCAAAGCTGCGGGTTTGTCGAGCTTTGCTTCCGCAGAACCGCTGGTAATCGCTCCAGTGTGGTTTCAATGCGAGCTGGTAACTGAAACTAGCACCAATGGTGATGTCGTCACAGCAAAGCCAGTTCGAATCCACGGCCTGAACATACGGTACAGCCGTACCAAAACGGTTTCCTACAGGAGCAAGCAATGACGTTGTCCCCTTAGCCACAATCACCGCGACATCCAGGCCAGTAGCGGGCGTCACGATTCCCGACAGCAAACTGGCGCGTGAAGTGACCGAATTGGTCAAGGATACTGAATCACCGCTGCTGTTCCACCACTCGAGCCGCGTCTATTACTGGGGCGCGCTCACCGGCAAGCGCCGCGGTCTCCGCTTCGATCCCGAACTTCTTTATGCCGGCGCCATGTTCCACGACATGGGCCTCACCCCTCAGTACGCCAGCGCAGATAAGCGCTTCGAGGTGGACGGCGCCAACGTCGCCCGCGACTTCCTGCGGAGCCATGGCATCGCCGAGCGCGACATCGAGACGGTCTGGACCGCGATCGCGCTGCACACGACACCCGGCATCCCGCAGTTCATGCATCCCGTCATCGCGCTTGTTACCGCCGGCGTCGAGATGGACGTGCTTGGCATTGCGTTTTCCGAGTTCACTGAGGCCGAGCGCGAAGCCGTCGTCCACGCACACCCGCGCTCCGGCCGCTTCAAGGAAGAGATCATCCAGGCCTTTTACGACGCCATCCATCCCAGACCCGAGACGACCTTCGGCAACGTCAAGGCCGATGTGCTCGCCGATAAGGATCCCTCCTTCCGGCCCGAGAATTTCTGCCGTGTGATCCGCGCCTCTGCCTGGCCCGGATAAGGAACAATTGGCCCAGCGTTCTCCATCCATCCAAGGAGGATTTTTGATGTCGCAAACCAAGCGTTTCACCACTGCCGCCGGCGCGCCGGTCGCCGACAACACCAACATCATGACCGCCGGCCCGCGCGGCCCGGCGCTATTGCAGGACATCTGGCTGATCGAGAAGCTGGCGCATTTCGACCGCGAGGTGATCCCCGAGCGCCGCATGCATGCCAAGGGCTGGGGCGCCCACGGCACCTTCACGGTGACGCACGACATCACGCGCTTTACCAAGGCGAAGATCTTTTCCGAGATCGGCAAGCAGACGCCGATGTTCGCCCGCTTCTCGACCGTCGCCGGCGAGCGCGGCGCCGCCGACGCCGAGCGCGACATCCGCGGCACTGCGCTGAAGTTCTACACCGAGGAAGGCAACTGGGACATGGTCGGCAACAATACGCCGGTGTTCTTCTTCCGCGATCCGCTGCGCTTTCCCGATCTCAACCACGCGATCAAGCGCGACCCGCGCACCGGGATGCGCAGCGCCGACAACAACTGGGATTTCTGGACCTTGCTGCCCGAAGCGCTGCACCAGGTCACGATCGTCATGTCCGACCGCGGCATCCCGAAGAGCTTCCGGAATATGCACCTCTTCGGCAGCCACACCTTCTCGATGATCAATGCGGCGAACGAGCGCGTCTGGGTCAAATTCCATTTCCGGACCCAGCAAGGGATCCAGAATCTCACCGATGAGGAAGCCGCAGCTCTCATTGCCAAGGACCGCGAAAGCCACGGCCGCGACCTCTTCAACGCGATCGAAGCCGGCGACTTCCCGCGCTGGACGCTTTTCATCCAGGTGATGACCGAAGCGCAGGCGAAGACGCACCGGCACAACCCGTTCGACCTGACCAAGGTCTGGCCGAAGGCCGAGTACCCGCTGATCGAGGTCGGCGTGATGGAGCTCAACCGCTGGCCGGACAACTATTTCGCCGAAGTCGAGCAGGCGGCGTTCGGGCCGTCGAACGTCGTCCCCGGCATCAGCTTCTCTCCGGACCGGATGCTGCAGGCGCGCCTGTTCTCGTACAACGACACGGTTCGTTACCGCCTCGGCGTCAACTTCTACCAGATCCCGATCAACGCGCCGAAATGCCCGGTCATGAGCTACCACCGGGACGGCAAGATGCGGGTCGACGGCAATCTCGGCGGCACCACCAGCTTCAACCCTAACAGCGCCGGGCTGTGGGACAACCAGCCCGACTTCGCCGAGCCGCCGCTGCCCATTGAAGGCGAGGCGGCCCACTACGACCATTACGCCGACGACGATCACTGGGAACAGCCGGGCAATCTGTTCCGCCTGATGACGCCGGCGCAGCAGCAGGTGCTGTTCGAGAACACGGCGCGCGCGATGGGCGATGCGCGGCAGCACATCAAGGAGCGCCATATCGCCAATTGTCTGCGCGCCGATCCGGCCTATGGCGAGGGCGTCGCGCGCGCTCTCGGTCTCGATCTCAAGAAAGGCGGCGGAGTGACCGGGCCGTCAAATTTTCTCCTTGACTGCCCTGTTCGCGGCGAGAGGCAGGCACAGGGTTGCCCACCGACCGACCGGTGAAAAATCAAGGCCCTGGCTTCGGTTCGCGAATTCCTGAACGAAGGGCGCCCCGACGGACCCACTTGCCTGGTGCTGGATGTCAGGTTGCCCGGCCGAAGCGGTCTCGATTTTCAGCGAGAGCTCTCGGCGGCAAACATTCACGTTCCGATCATCTTCATCACCGGACACGGCGACATCCCGATAAGTCTCAGGACTGTTAGACGACCGTATAGGTCCGACCTGTCCTCTGGGCGGTTCCTCCGTCCCTTTGATCCGAGTGTTTAAACGACGATCGGTTTGCTCCGCCGGACACGGCTTACCTTAGGCGCTGTGCCGGGCGCTTTTTTGAGCCGTCTTAAACTAAAGTTTAATACGAATAATTCTGAGGCGGCATCGATGCATCCGCAGGTGCAATAGCACGGCCTGAAGCGCCCGGTTAGCCTCGATCCGCTGTTGTACTCCTTCTACCGGGAAGCTCATGCGGCAGTTACGGGATGCTGCGGTCGACGTCGTGCTAACGACGCGAGAGGCGTCCCCGCACCGCGCTGCCCAGACGCGATGGATACCAAGGGATGACAAAGAGGAGGAACCTGGATATGCGCAAGGCAACACTACCGAAGACGCTGGTATGGAAAGCCGCGGCTCTCGTCGCCGGGCTCGGCCTTGCCATGCTTTCCTACCCGGTGCATGCCGCGCCGGTGAGCAGCGGCGACACCGTGCAGAGCCTCTACGACGCGCTGCTCGTCACGATGAAGAATGGCCGCACGCTCGGCCAGAGCGGCCGCTTCACGCAACTGGAGCCGGTTATCCGCCGGACCTTTGACATTCCTGTGATGGCGCGGCTGTCGGTCGGCCCGTCCTGGATCTCGCTGACTGAGGCGCAGCGGCAGCAGGTAACCGACAGCTTTGGCCGCTACCTCTCGGCGATCTACGCCGACCGCTTCGATGGCTACGCGGGGCAGAAGCTGCAGGTCACCGGCGAGCAGCCCGCGCCATCCGGAGTGATGGTGCGCAGCCAGATCATCAAGGCCAACGGTGAGCCGGTTGATGTCGACTACATGATGCGCCGCAGCGGCGACAATTGGCTGATCTCCGACATCTACCTCGACGGCGCGATCAGCGAGGTCGCGACCCGCCGCTCCGAATTTGCCGCCATCCTGAGGAATGACGGCGTCGACGGGCTGATCGCGGCGCTCAACCGCAAGGCCGACATCCTCACCGGAACGACGGCCAAGGCATTTTAGCGGAAAGGCCCGGCTGCGGGCCGGTCTCTTGCCACACCGGCCGTAGCTTGCGATCCTGCTGTCGTTCCGAAGGCAGGGATCCCTATGACGAAATTTGTGGAAGTCGAGACCGTCAGGAGGTGGCTGAGCGTTGGCCGTGAGATCGCCTTTCTCGACATCCGCGAGGAAGGCCAGCACGGATCGGGTCATCCGCTGCTCGCGGTCAACCTCCCCTATAGCCGGCTGGAAACGGAGATCGTTCGCCTCGTACCGCGGCGATCCTGCCGGATAGTCCTTTTGGATGGCGCGGATGACGTGGCGGCCAAAGCAGCGCGCCGCCTCGCGCAACTCGGCTATGCCGACCTCCATGAGCTCGCCGGTGGTGCAACGGCCTGGTCGGCGGCCGGTAATCGACTGTTTCCGAGCAGCAATGTTCCGAGCAAGGCCTTCGCCGAAATCATCGAGCACGAATGCGCGACGCCGGCGATCTCGGCCGCAGAGCTGGACGATCTGCGGCGCTCGGGAGAGAGGGTCATCGTGCTCGACAGCCGGCCGGTCGAGGAATATGCGCGCTTTCACGTGCCGGGAGCGGTCACCTGCCCGGGCGCGGAACTGGTCCATCGCTTTAGCGATCTCGTGCCCTCTCCGGAAACTCTGGTCGTCGTTTCCTGCGCCGGCCGCACCAGGGGCATTATCGGCGCGCAATCGCTGATCAACGCCGGAGTTCCGAACCGGGTCGTATCGCTCTCCGGCGGAACGCAAGGCTGGCGCCTCGCTGGACTTGAAATTGAAAGCGGGGCGACAACCCGATCTCGGTGCGGTCAGCGATCAAGCCATCGATACGGCGCGACGCCGCGCAGAGGCGGTTGCCGCCCGATTCGGGGATCAGCCGCATCGACCTTCGCACTCTCGAGATCTGGGTCGGCGAGGCCGATCGACGGACGACCTACGTTTTCGATGTGCGGACGCCCGAGGAGTTCCATTCCGGTCACCTCCCGGGATCGGTCTCGGCACCTGGCGGTCAGCTGGTACAGGCGATCGATCGGTGGGTCGGAACCCGCGGCGCCCGCCTCGTGCTTGTCGACGACACCGTCACGCGCTCGATCATGACCGCGCATTGGCTCAAGCAGATGGGCTGGGACGTCCGGATATCTCGATCGCGGGTTGCAAGGGGTCGCGCTCGAGACCGGGTCGGGCACCACAGTCGCAGCTGCGGTGCCGCCGATGCCCATGATAGAGGCGGCCGAGGCGGCGCATTGGCTAGCCGAAGGCGCTGCGGCCCTGTCGATCGAGGCGAGCTCGGCCTATCGGGAGGCACATCCGCAGGGGGCGGTGTGGAGCATCCGACCGCACTTCGATCTTCTGCCCACCCCAGTCCTGAACGCGAAACGCATCGTTCTTTTCGCCGAGGACGAGTGATCGGCGGCGCTCGCGGCCGTCGACCTGCGCGAGCTGGCCTCGGCGCAGGTGGCGCTGGTCCGAGGCGGCACACAAGCCTGGGCTCGGGAGGGCCTCCCGGTGGTTGCCTCCCCGGATGATCCGCCCGACGCACAGCGCATCGATTACGTGTTCTGGAACCATGATCGACACACCGGCAATCAGGATGCCATGCGCGCCTATCTGCAGTGGGAAACCGAACTGCCGGCACAGATCACCGCCGACGGACTACCCGGCTTCCGATTGATGGCATGACCAAGACGGTCCGCACCGCGACACTCGAGATCGCCTACGAGGAGAGTGGGCCGCCCGGCGGCCGCCCTGCCGTCTTGCTGCATGGCTTTCCCGACGACGTGCACGCCTATGACGGCGTTGCGCCGCCGCTGGCGGCCGCCGGCTGGCGCGTGCTCGTCCCCTATCTGCGCGGCTACGGGCCGACCCGGTTTCTCGCCGCCGAGACGCCGCGCTCGGGTCAGCAGGCGGCGCTCGGCCGCGACCTCGCCGATTCTATCGACGCGCTCGGGCTCGAACGCGCAGTCCTTGCCGGCTACGACGGGGCCGCGCGCCGCCTGCATTGTCGCCGCGGTATGGCCGGAGCGCGCCGCGGCATTGGTCACAATGGGCGGCTACAACATCCAAAATATTGCCGAGGCGACAAAGCCGAGGCTCGCCCGCGGCCGAATATCGCTATTGGTACCAATGGTATTTCCACACGGAACGGGGTGGTCCGGCCTGGCGGCGAACCGAGCACCGTTGTGCCGGCTCCTGTGGGAGCTGTGGTCGCCGAACTATCGCTTCGACGATGCAACCTACCAAAAGGCTGCCGCATCCTTCGACAATCCCGATTTTGTCGAGGTCGTGATCCAATCCTACCGCCATCGCTATGGTGCTGCTCCGGGCGACCCGGTGCTCGACTTGATCGAGGCACGGCTCGCTGCCCAGCCGCCGATCACCGTGCCGACAATCTCTTTGCACGGCGAATGCGACGGCGTTTCCCCGCCTGGTCGCGCCGAGCGCGACGCGCCCCATTTCATCGGCCCCTACCAGAGCCGCGTCATACCCATCGCCGGCCATTTTCTGCCGCGCGAGGCCCCCGGCGCGGTGATCGAGGCGATCGGCGTGCTTTGATCCAACGGCAGTGGCGAGTCACCACGAGCGCCTGCCACTCACCCTCCCGCTGACGCGGGCCCTTCCCTCGTCCCGCTTGCGGGGAGAGGGTCGGGGTGAGGGGCCTGTTCGCGACTGAGCTGTATCTGCAATTGGGGAGGAAGCGTGCCCTCACGTGGAACCCGCACTATGCGCGGCTCCCGACCTCTCCCCGCAAGCGGAGCGAGGTAATTGGCCGCGCGGCGAATTCCTTCGCACTCTCTGAGCCGGTTTTAATCTCCTCGGTTAGCCGACCCGCACCAGCGCCCCGCCATCGACCGGCAACGCCACGCCGGTGATGAAATTGGCCTCGTCCGAGGCAAGAAACAACGCAGCGTTGGCGACGTCCCAAGCAGTCCCCATGCGGCCGCGCAGCGGCACCTTGGCATCGCGCTCCGCAGCGACCTCGGCGCGGCTCCGGTTGCTGGCGCGGGCACGCGTGTCGACCGCCATTGGCGTATTTATCAGCCCCGGCAGGATGCAATTGGCGCGGATGCCGTAGGCGGCGTTCTGCAGAGCGAGTTGTTCGGTAAAGGCGATCATCGCCGCCTTGGTCGCCTTGTAGGCAACCAGCGGATAGCTGTTCTCGCGCGCCGCCACCGATGAAATGTTGATGATGGCGCCGGAGCGCTGCCGGCGCATGATCGGCAGCACGTGCTTGCACGCCATGATCGTGCCGCGCAGATTGATCGCGCAGACCCGGTCAAAAGCCTCTTCGGTGAGTTCGTCGAGCGGCTTGTCGCCGCCGGCGATGCTGACCCCGACATTGTTGTGCAGAATGTCGATGTGCCCCCAGCGCGCTTCGCCGGCCGTCATGGCCGCGGCGAGCGTTTCTTCGTGGGTGACGTCGGCGGCGAACGGCACGCACTCCCCGCCCTCCTTCGCCACCATTGCCGCGGTCTCCTCCGCCGAGGCGACGACCCGGTCGATGGCGAGGATCTTGGCACCTTCTCGGGCGAATCTGAGGGTCGTAGCGCGACCGTTGCCGATGCCTTCGCCGGGGCTTTGGCCAGCCCCGACGACTACGGCGACCTTGCCTGCAAGGCGCATGGCAACCCTCTCCCGCGATCTACCGCATCAGGATGCCGCCGTCCCGCGCCCTCGGCAAGGTGTGCCGCGGGACGCCGCATTGCTGCTCAGTGTCCGGTATACTTTACGCGCCAAACTGTTTGTTCGTCGGCGATCAGCAGACTGCCGTCCTTAGCAACCGCGAGCCCCGCGGGCGTCCCCCAGACGTGCGGCGGGTAGGTTCCGGCCAGCATGAAGCCGGTGACAAAATCCTCGTAGCCCCGCACCGGCATGCCGTTCGCGAACCTGACGCGCACGACCTTGTAGCCGTCCGGTTTGTAGTAGGGGCCGGACGCATGAAATGCGACGAATGCGTCGCCTTTAAATTCGTCGGGAAATTGGGCGCCATCATAAAAGACGACGCCAAGCGGTGCCGAATGTGCTTCGAACAACAGATCCGGCACCCGCGTCGCGGCAACCATGTCGGGACGTTCTCTGCCATAGGCCGGATCGGGATGCGGGCCGGCATAGGCATAGGGCCAGCCGAAGAAATCGCCCTTTCGGATGCGCGTCAGATAATCGGGCGGCACACCGGCGCCGAGCTTGTCGCGCTCGTTGACCGTGCCCCATAATTCGTTGGTCCCCGGGTAAACAGCCATCCCGACGACGTTTCGCAGGCCGCCGGCGAAGGTCGCCATCGTGCCGTCGGCGGCGACTTCCTGGACAGAGGCGTCGGGCGGTGGATCGTCGGCCAGCACATCGCCGCGGGCCCCGATCGCGAGGTAGAGCCTTCCCGCCGCGTCGAACGCGATCTCGCGGGTCCAAAACTCCCCCTCCGGCCGCAGGTCCGGGGCGATCGTCACCTGTTTCGGCTCCCCGGTTGCGATCTTATCCCCATCGCGATAGGGCAGCCGTCAGATGGCGCGCAGATCGGCAACGTAGAGGGCGCTGTCGTGAAAGGCCAAACCATGCGGTCTGGTGAACCCGGCGGCGAACGTTGTGATCGTCCTGGCTACGCCATCGCCCTTGGCGTCGCGCAGCATCATGATCTTTCCGTTCCGCGACGCCGCCACAAAAACATCGCCATTTGGCGCCACCGCCAGCCGGCGGGGATTTCCGAAATTCGTCGCAAAGATCGAGACCGAGAAGCCGTTCGGTGCTTGCGGCATCAGTCCGGCCGGCCGTTGGACCTGGAGCGGATCGAGGTGATAGGGAGTCGTCGTCATCGGTGGCGGCAGGTATTCGGCCAGAACGGTAAAATGGGTTCCAACCGTGGACCGAACCGCCGACGCCAAGCCCGCCGCCATGGCGGCGGGCTCGGGTGCCATCACTGCCGGGTCCGATCCCTGGCGACTGGGCGGCGGAGCGATTGCGGCTGGCGCTCCACGACGCCGACCAACCCCGGGGCGAGCGACAGCGGCATCCGGCGGGGCAATCTCGATCTGCCCGTTGGCGCCGCGCCGCACCGGTGGGATCGGGCCTCCGCCCAGCGGCAGCTGTTGCGCGGGGCTCGCCGCAATCTCAGCCCACAGCAGCAACGGCGCTATGGCGCCAAGCACAATCCATTGCAGGACCGAGTGGTTGCCTTGGAGCTTGGCGGCATTGCCTGGTGCCGCATCACCGGTTCTGCGGCGGGTCCTGCTGCCAAACGGCCAAAGAGCCCGCTTATGATTTGGCGCTGAGCCGGGCTGCGGGCCGAGGCGGGAGCGGGGCGTCATTCAGAAAGCTGGGGCGAGTGACCGGATTTGAACCGGCGACATCCAGATCCACAATCTGGCGCTCTAACCAACTGAGCTACACCCGCCATCCGCGGCTGGAGGTAACGATTCGCGGTCGGAACGTCAAGCGCAGGCTTCCCCGTGGATTGCGGGCGCCCCACATCTGCGCGATGACGGTTTTCCCCGACGCTTGGCATCGGCACGCGCTGCTCACGCCGGGCCAAATGGCCGAGGCCGATCGGCGCACCATCGCCGGCGGCACCCCCGGGGTCGAGCTGATGGAGAATGCCGGCCGCGGCGTTGCCGATGCGGTGTCCCGACGTTGGTCGGCGCGGCCGATTACGGTCCTCTGTGGGCCCGGGAACAATGGCGGAGACGGCTTTGTCGCAGCGCGCATGCTGGCCGAGCGGGGCTGGCGGGTGCGCTTGGCGCTGCTGGGCGGTGTTACGGCACTGCACGGCGATGCGGCCGTGGCTGCCGCCGGTTGGCGCGGCGCGGTCGAGCCGCTGCATTCCGCTGCGCTCGATGGCGCCGCGCTGGTTGTCGACGGTATCTTTGGCGCGGGTCTCGCGCGTCCGATCGAGGGCGTCGTCCGGGAGGTCATCGAGGCGATCGCCGAACGGCGGCTACCGGTCGTAGCGATCGATGTCCCGAGCGGCGTCGACGGAGCGAGCGGCGAGGTCCTCGGGATCGCGCCGCGAGCTGCGGTAACCGTGACTTTCTTCCGCAAAAAGCCCGGACACCTGCTGTTGCCCGGACGCAGTCACTGCGGCGAGACCGTGCTCGTCCAGATCGGCATCCCGGCGGCCGTCCTCAACGGAATCGCGCCGGACATTGCAGCAAACGAGCCCGCCTGGTGGCTGGGCGCATTTCCTCGTCCCGGCCCGGACGCTCATAAATATACCCGAGGGCACGCGCTCGTCGCCGGCGGAGCGGTGATGACCGGCGCCGCGCGGCTGGCGGCGCGCGCCGCCGCCCGGCTTGGGGCGGGGCTGGTTACGGCCGCAGTGCCGCAAACCGCTTTTCCGATTTATGCCACGGCGCTGACCGGGATCATCGTCCATCCAGTCGCAGGTCTCGACGATTTCCGTGCATTCCTGGCGGACCCCCGGCGCAACGCCGCGTTGATCGGCCCGGGCGCCGGTGTCGGCAGCCAAACTCGCGACGAGACATTGGCGATTCTCGAAGCAGGCAAGCTTACCGTTCTCGATGCCGATGCACTGACGTCGTTTTCGGAGAGTCCCGCGGCGCTGTTCACGGCAATCCGCTCGCCCTGCATTATGACCCCGCACGCCGGCGAATTTTCGCGCTTGTTCGACCCCGCCAGCAGCAAGCCCGAGCGGGCGCGCCGCGCCGCCCGGCAGAGCGGCGCGGTAATTCTGCTCAAGGGGGCTGACACCGTCATCGCCGCCCCGGACGGGCGCGTGGCGATCAATGCCAATGGACCCCCGCAGCTGGCCACGGCAGGCACCGGCGACGTTCTAGCCGGGATGGTGCTCGGCCTCCTTGCCCAAGGAATGGAGCCATTTGCGGCGGCTGCCGCTGCGGTGTGGGTGCATGGTGCTGCCGCCAGTCGGGTCGGCGTCGGCCTCGTAGCCGAGGATCTCGTCGAGATCGCTCCGTCGGTGCTCCATGATCTGCTGTCTGATGGTGTCCCGGCAGTCCCGCACCCCACGATATGACGGTTTTTTTAACATTGACGCCGAAGCTTCGTTTGCGTCTCGTTCGGCGTCCGCCACTGCCGCAAGGGCCGCTATGACCGATCCCGCTCCCGCCGGTTTCTTTGAAGGCGTGTTCGACCGGACCTTGACAAATCTGCGGAGCGCATGGCGGGACATCGCCCTGTCGGCCCGCGGCGTTCTGGCCGGAACGCCTCGATCCGACCTTCCCGGCGAGGACGCCAGCCGCCTCCACCAGCAAATGCTGGGCTGCCTCGATGGCCGCGGCGGCGCGGTTTCGGCGCGCGCTCATACGGCCGATCTCGGCCGCACCTATTTGTCCCTTGACCCCGCCGGGCGCGAGCGTTTCCTGCAATTGCTTGCCCGCGAATTCGACGTCGACCACGACGAGATCAGGCATCGCTGCGCGGCGCTAATCGACGGCGCGGATCCGGCTCAACGATCGGCCGCGGAGCGGGCCTTGCGGGATGCATTGGAGCCACCGCGCATCACCCTGCTGCGACAGTTCAATGCACTTCCCGAAGGGGTCAAATTCCTGGTCGATCGCCGGGCTGAGCTGATCGATCTCGGACGGCAGCAATCCTCTGCTGGACAGCCTCGAAGACGATTTGAAGCGGCTGCTCGCCAACTGGTTCGATATCGGCTTTCTCGAACTGAAGCGGATCACCTGGGAATCCCCGGCCGCGCTGCTCGAAAAGCTGATGGTCTACGAGGCGGTTCACGAAATTCGCGGCTGGACCGACCTGAAGAACCGGCTCGACGCCGATCGCCGCTGCTTTGCGTTCTTTCATCCTCGGATGCCGGACGAGCCGCTGATTTTCGTCGAGGTGGCGCTCGTCTCCGGCATGGCGAGTGATGTTCATGCGCTGCTCGACGAAGCGGCGCCGATCGGCGATCCCCAGGCGGCCGACGCCGCAATCTTTTATTCGATCTCCAACTGCCAGCATGGATTGGCGGGGATCAGCTTTGGCGACTTTCTGATCAAGCGAGTGGCCGACGCGCTGGCGATCGAACTACCGCGCATCAAAATTTTCGCCACATTGTCCCCGGTTCCAGGCTTCCGCGCCTGGCTAGAGCGGCAGGGCCGGTCAGCCCCCGGCGAGCTTCTGCTGCCGGCCGAGCAGACCGCGATCGAAGCTCTTGGTGAGGAGGCGTCTCCGGGCGACATCGCGGCGCTGCTCGATCGCGAGAACTGGCCCGATGACCAGCGGATCGTCGGCGCTTTGCGCGAACCCCTGATTCGGCTCTGCGCCCGCTATCTGATCAGGGAGCGGGCCCCTTCCGGCCGGGCGCTCGACCCGGTGGCGCATTTTCACCTCAGCAACGGTGCGCGCATCGAGCGACTCAACTGGCTCGGCGATATCTCCGCCAAGGGCCTGCAGCAATCCGCCGGGATCATGGTCAACTACCTTTATCGGCTCGGCGATATCGAGGCCAATCACGAGGCCTATCGCGGCGACGGACGGGTTGTAGCGTCGTCGGCGCTGCGCAATCTCGCGCGAGCCGGCTGATACCCCCCGGCTTTAGCTCCGTTGACGCGACGGAGTGCCCGGCCGGACCGCCGGGTTGTCGCATGGGCTCGTCTATGTTGCGCCCGCTCTTTGTGCTAAAAACCCATGGCGGACGGGTTGGAGCAGCGCTCGGACCGCTGCAGCGGCGGGCGTGGCGGAATTGGCAGACGCACTGGATTTAGGTTCCAGCGATGTAAATCGTGGGGGTTCAAATCCCCCCGCCCGCACCATGCCGCGACAAGGCTATTTTTGAACCACAGGCGTCCTTTCATGCAAGTAACAGAAACCAATGCCGAAGGACTGAAACGTGAGTTTCGTGTCGTCGTCCCGGCTGGCGATCTCGAACAACAAGTCACCAGTCGACTGGGCGAAATCGGCCGTACCATCAACCTCAGAGGCTTCCGTCCGGGCAAGGTCCCGCTGCACATTCTGCGCCAGCGCTTCGGCTCCTCGGTTCTCGGCGAGGTGTTGGAGGCCGCCGTCCAGGGCAGTTCGGCCGAGGCGATACGCGAGCACAATCTGCGGCCGGCTCTGCCGCCAAAGGTCGATATCGTCTCGTTTAGCGAGGGTACCGATCTCGAGTACAAGATGTCTCTCGAAGTGTTGCCGGATATCCCGCAACCCAGTTTTACCGATCTCGATGTCGAGCGGCTCGTCGTCGAGGTGCCGGATGAGGATGTCGACCGGGCGATCGAGCGGATCGCCGAGCAGCAGCGGAAGTCGGAAGTGGTCGAGCACCCCGCCGAGAGCGGTGATATCGTCATGGTCGACGTCGAAGGGCGGGTCGGCGACCAGGAGATCCCCGGAGCCAGCGGCAAGGATCGTCAGATCGCGCTTGGTTCGGGCAACTTCATCCCCGGCTTCGAGGACCAGTTGGTCGGCGCCAGCGCCGGCGAACACCGCACCGTTCGGGTCACCTTCCCCGAAGATTACGGCGTCGCGGATTTCGCCGGTAAGGAAGCGGCGTTCGAAGTCGATGTGAAGGAGGTGCGCCGCCGCCTGCCGATCGTGGTCGACGACGAACTCGGCAAAGCGGTCGGCCTCGAAAGTCTCGCCGAGCTGCGCCAGGAAGTTCAGCAGCAGATGCAGCGCGATTACGACGCCGCATCGCGCTTGCGCCTGAAACGAGCACTGCTCGACAAGTTGGCGGAGAGCTGCGATTTCCCGGTGCCGCCGGGGATGGTTGATCTCGAGTTCGACAACATCTGGAGCCAGCATCAGGCCGAGAGGGAAAGGGCGAGCGCGGCACAGTCGGAGGCTGCCGCTTCGGAGGCGGCACAAGCCGGCGGCGGAGAACCCGCGCAAGCTGATGGCAGTGCCACCGATGCGGATTTGGCACGGGTCGCGGATGAGGCCGGCACCGAGGCGGCGCAAGGCGCAGCGCCGGAATCCGATGGAGAAAGCGGCGGTGGCCCGACGCAAGCAGGCGACCCGCAAGCAGGCGAGGGGGAAAGCGAAGAGGCCGCGAAGACCGAATATCGCAGGATAGCCGAGCGTCGGGTGCGGCTCGGCTTGCTTCTTGCAGAAGTCGGGCGCAGCAACAATATCACCGTGACCCAGGACGAGATGAACCAGGCGATCACCCGGGAGGCGCGACGACATCCCGGCTATGAACGCCAAGTCTTGGATTTCTATCGGCAGAACCCAGGCGCTGTCGCCAATCTGCGGGCGCCGATCTTCGAGGACAAGGTCATCGACTTCATTGTCGAGCTGGCCAAGATCGAAGAGCGTAAGATCACCCCACAGGACTTGCTGACGATGCCCGATCCAGACGCGAGCGAGAGCGTATCGGGCTGACCCATGATCCGCGCCGGCAGCGCGGAATTACCGAGGAGGCTAGAGATGTCCGACTACTTCGAGCAGTACATGAACAATCTGGTGCCGATGGTGGTCGAGCAGACCAACCGCGGCGAACGCGCCTACGACATCTATTCGCGCCTGTTGAAAGAGCGGATCATCTTTCTGGTCGGACCGGTGCATGACGCTGTCGCAAGCCTGATCTGCGCCCAGCTGTTGTTTCTCGAATCGGAGAACCCGTCGAAGGACATCGCCTTTTACATCAATTCGCCGGGCGGGGTCGTCACGTCGGGGCTCGCGATCTATGACACAATGCAGTACATCCGTTCGCCGGTTTCGACCGTGTGTATCGGCCAGGCCGCCTCGATGGGCTCACTGCTGATGTGCGCCGGGGCGAAGGGCAAGCGTTTCTCGCTGCCGAATTCGCGCATCATGATCCATCAACCCTCGGGCGGCGCGCAGGGCCAGGCGACCGATATCGAGATCCAGGCGCGCGAGATCCTGGCACTGCGGGCGCGGCTCAACGAGATCTATGTCAAGCACACCGGCCAGCTGCTCGAGACGATTGCCACCGCGGTCGAGCGCGACAAGTTTTTGTCGCCGCTCGAGGCGAAAGAGTTTGGCCTGATCGACGAGGTGGTCGAAACCCGGCCCGGCCGAGACGAACCGGAAAAGGGGTTCAAATAGCGGCGGGGCGCGTGCTTGACGGGCCGAGCGCTAGAAAACGGCCAATGATTAAGTGGTTGTTGATCCGTCGAGAGCACATATACTCGGCGGAGCGGACCCCTCGTGGGATCGGGGCAATGAGGCCGAACGGCCCAGGGCATTGCTCCAGCCGGTGACGGAGTGGCGATGACCAAATCCAGCGGCAGCGACTCGAAAAACACGCTCTACTGCTCGTTTTGCGGCAAGAGCCAACACGAGGTCAGAAAGCTGATCGCCGGGCCGACCGTGTTCATTTGCGATGAATGCGTCGAGCTCTGCATGGACATCATCCGTGAGGAGCACAAGACGACGCTGGTCAAGTCGCGTGACGGCGTTCCCGGACCGCGCGACATCTGCAAGGTGCTCGACGATTACGTGATCGGCCAGGATCACGCCAAGCGAGTGCTATCTGTCGCTGTCCACAATCACTATAAGCGCCTCGCGCACGGTGCGAAAAACAACGATGTCGAGCTCGCCAAATCCAACATCCTGCTGGTCGGGCCGACCGGGTCGGGCAAAACCCTGCTCGCTCAGACACTGGCGCGGATCATCGACGTGCCGTTCACAATGGCCGATGCCACGACCTTGACCGAAGCGGGGTATGTCGGCGAGGACGTCGAGAACATCATCTTGAAGCTGCTGCAGGCTGCCGATTACAACGTCGAGCGGGCGCAGCGCGGGATCGTCTACATCGACGAGGTCGACAAGATATCGCGCAAGTCGGACAACCCGTCGATTACCCGGGATGTCTCGGGCGAAGGCGTGCAGCAGGCGCTTCTCAAAATCATGGAAGGGACGATCGCCTCGGTGCCGCCGCAAGGCGGCCGCAAGCACCCGCAGCAGGAATTTCTGCAAGTCGACACGACTAATATCCTGTTTGTGTGCGGCGGCGCTTTTGCCGGGCTGGAAAAGATCATCGCGCAGCGTCGGCAAGGCACCTCGATCGGTTTTGGCGCCGAGGTGCGCGGACCCGACGAGCGCAAGACCGGCGAGATTCTCAAAGATCTCGAACCCGAGGATCTATTGAAATTCGGTCTGATCCCGGAGTTCGTCGGCCGGCTCCCGGTGGTGGCGACCCTCGACGACCTCGACGAGGCGGTGCTGGTCGATATCCTCACCAAACCCAAGAACGCTCTGGTCAAACAATACCAGCGACTGTTCGAGATGGAGGATGTCCGGCTCGAGTTGAACGAGGAGGCACTGCGGGCGATCGCCCACAAGGCGATACTCCGTAAGACCGGGGCCCGCGGATTGCGATCGATCATGGAGGCGATTCTCCTCGAGTTCATGTTCGAGCTGCCGAGTCTGATCGGCGTCAGCGAGATCGTCATCAATCGCGAGGTCGTCGAGGGACGGGCCAAACCGCTTCACATCTATTCCGACCGGCGCGGCGATGTGGGCACCGGCGACTGAGCTGCCCGCCCGCCGACTTGACGGCCGGCGCATTGAGGCCAACCTTAGAGTGGTATCCCGATCCTTGCCCTCCCGGTCTCCGGGACGGTCTTTTGCAGATGAGGGCTTATGTTAGAAGCTGCGCGCGGTGCGCTTTATCCCGTCCTGCCGCTACGCGACATCGTCGTGTTTCCGCACATGATCGTGCCGCTGTTCGTCGGCCGCGAGAAGTCGGTGCGGGCGCTCGAGGACGTGATGAAGGACGACAAGCAGATCCTTCTCGTCTCTCAAAAGAACGCCGCTCAGGACGACCCCGCCACCTCGGACATTTTCACGGTCGGCACCGTTGGCACCGTGCTGCAGCTCCTCAAGCTGCCGGACGGCACCGTAAAGGTTCTCGTGGAGGGCGGCCAGCGTGCTCGAATCGTCAAGTTTGCGGAGAATAACCTTTTCTTTCAAGCATTTGCCGAGACCATTGGCGAGAATATAGGGGAGCAGCAGGAGACCGAGGCGCTGGCCCGCACAGTAGTGTCTCAGTTCGAGCAATACATTAAGCTCAACAAGAAGATTCCGCCCGAGGTTCTGGTCTCGATCAATCAAATCGAAGACCCCGGCAAGCTGGCCGACACGGTCGCTGCGCACCTGACCTTGAAGATTCCCGAAAAGCAGGAGCTTCTCGAAACCGGCACGGTTGCCGAACGGCTCGAGAAGGTGTTCGGCTATATGGAAGGCGAGATCGGCGTCCTGCAGGTCGAAAAGCGGATTCGCAACCGTGTCAAGCGACAAATGGAGAAGACGCAGCGCGAGTACTATCTGAACGAGCAGCTCAAGGCGATTCAAAAGGAGCTCGGCGAAGGCGAGGACGGCCGCGACGAGATGGCCGAGCTCGAAGACCGTATCAACAAGACAAAGTTCTCGAAAGAAGCTCGCGACAAGGCGCTCGCCGAACTGAAGAAGCTGCGCAGCATGAGCCCGATGTCAGCCGAGGCAACGGTCGTGCGAAACTACCTCGACTGGCTCCTGTCGGTGCCCTGGCACAATCGGACGAAGATTAAACGCGACATCAAAGGGGCCGAGAAGGTGCTCGATGCCGACCATTTCGGCCTCGAAAAGGTCAAGGAGCGCATTCTCGAATACCTCGCCGTCCAGCAGCGCATCAAAAAGATGAAAGGGCCGATCCTGTGTCTGGTCGGCGCACCGGGCGTCGGTAAGACCTCGCTCGGCAAGTCGGTTGCGCGGGCGACCGGGCGGAATTTCGTGCGGATGTCCTTGGGCGGCGTGCGCGACGAAGCCGAGATTCGCGGCCACCGGCGGACCTATATCGGTTCGATGCCGGGCAAGATCGTCCAGGGCATGAAAAAGGCGAAGTCGTCGAACCCGTTATTCCTGCTCGACGAGGTCGACAAGCTCGGCGCCGACTGGCGGGGCGACCCCTCCTCGGCGCTCCTCGAGGTGCTGGACCCAGAGCAGAACGGGACCTTCAACGACCATTACCTCGAGGTCGATTACGATCTTTCGGACGTGATGTTCGTCACCACGGCAAACACGCTGCGCATCCCGCAGCCGCTGCTCGACCGGATGGAAATCATTCGCATCCCTGGTTACACCGAGGACGAGAAGGTCGAGATTGCGCGCCGTCATCTTATCCCGAAGCAGATGACAGCCCACGGCATCCGCAAGAGCGAATGGAGCATCAGCGACGATTCGGTGCGTGACCTGATCCGCTACTACACGCGCGAGGCCGGGGTTCGCAATCTGGAGCGCGAGATTGCCAACCTGACGCGCAAGGCGATCAAAGACATTCTGATGACCAAGTCGGAGCGCGTCGCGGTAACGCGCCGCAACCTCGAGCGATATGCCGGAGTGCGCAAGTTCCGCTTTGGCGAGGCCGAGAGCGAGGATTTGGTCGGGGTCACCACCGGACTGGCGTGGACCGAGGTCGGCGGCGAGTTGCTGACGATCGAGGCGGTCACGGTTCCGGGCAAAGGGCGGGTCACGGCGACCGGCAAGCTCGGCGATGTTATGAAGGAATCGGTGCAGGCCGCGGAGAGCTTCGTCAAATCGCGCAGCTACGCCTTCGGGATCCTGCCGGCGGTATTCGAAAAGAGAGACATCCACGTCCATGTGCCCGAGGGGGCAACGCCAAAGGACGGCCCGTCGGCCGGGGTCGGGATGGTCACCTCGATTGTCTCGGTGCTGAACGGGATCCCGGTCAAGCGGGACATCGCAATGACCGGCGAAATTACGTTGCGCGGCCGGGTGCTGCCGATCGGCGGCCTCAAGGAGAAGCTGCTTGCTGCTTTGCGCGGGGGCCTTAAAACTGTGCTGATCCCGCAGGAGAACGAGAAGGATCTCGCCGAGATTCCCGACAATGTGAAGCGTGGTTTGAAAATCGTTCCCGTCAAGACCGTCGACGAGCTGCTCAGCCAAGCCCTGACCGCGCCGCTGACCCCGATACCTTGGCCGGAAGAAAGCGAAGCCAAACCGGTGATTCCCGCGCCGGGCGAAGAGCGCTCTGGGTTAGTCACCCATTGATCGGCGAGGCTGCTCAGGCTTGGAGCTGCGGACTGATGCGGACGCTAGGAGCGTCGGTAATCGCGCAAAATCCCTTCGTTTCCGGGGCTGCGGCGCGGTTGACCCACTGCCGGTCCCGCTCTAAACTCTATGGCGAATACGGCAAACTGGTCCTGCACACTCGCCCAGGGGGGTACTCGTGAACAGAAACGAACTCGTCGACACCGTCAGCAGCAAGACTGATTTGAAGAAGTCGGAGGCGAGCAAGGCGGTAGACGCGGTATTCGACGCAATCGCGGACGCGCTGAAGGGCGGCGACGAGGTACGCCTCGTCGGCTTTGGCACATTCTCGGTCGCGGCGCGGGCGGCATCCGAAGGCCGCAATCCGCGCACCGGCGAGAAGATCCAGATTGCCGCGTCAAAGCAGGCCAAGTTCAAGCCGGGCAAGGGGTTACGCGATACGCTGAATTGATGCCGCCGCGGTAGCCGACCAGTCGGCGGTTGCCTGAGCATACCGGCGTCGCGCGGCCGGGCGATTAGCTCAGTTGGTAGAGCATCTCGTTTACACCGAGGGGGTCGGGGGTTCGAGTCCCTCATCGCCCACCACCCCGGTGCCGTAACGGCGGCGCTCTCGCATCGGCCCGAGGTGCGCTTGACACCCTCCGGAGGGAGCGCTACGAGTGGCCCCCTCGATCGCAACTGCGGGGGCGTAGCTCAGTTGGTTAGAGCGCCGGCCTGTCACGCCGGAGGTCGCGGGTTCGAGCCCCGTCGCTCCCGCCATCGATCGCGGATGCGCAGTATTGTCGCGCACGGGAGCATTGCCATGGCTGGCGGCTTCGCATTTCGTTAATCCGCGCTATATCTGTGTTAGGATGAGTGAGGCGCGACCGTAATCGTCGGCGGCCCGAGCGGAGCGTGGCGGGCGCCGCCAGCAAGAGCTCTCAATGGAAATTCTGCTGCGCGAGTACTTCCCGATCCTCGTGTTCCTCGCCATTGCCGGCGCGGTCTCGATGGCGATGGTTGCGGCCTCAGTTCTGATTGCCCGGCAGCGGCCTGACAAGGAAAAGTTGTCGCCTTATGAATGCGGCTTCGACCCGTTCGATGACGCCCGTATCCGTTTCGATGTCCGCTATTATCTCGTTGCCATCTTGTTCATCATCTTCGATCTCGAAGTCGCTTTCTTGTTTCCCTGGGCGGTCGCGCTCGGCGATGTCGGGATGTTTGGTTTCTGGTCAATGATCGTCTTTCTTGCGGTGTTGACGATCGGCTTTGTCTACGAGTGGAAGAAGGGGGCATTGGAATGGGAGTGATCGAGACGCCCACCCGCCCGCTTCTGCCCGGCGGCGAGCAGAACCTGCTGCTCAAGGCGGCGACCGACGACGTGCGGGACAGGGGCTTTGTCGTCGCAACCCTCGACAATCTCGTGAACTGGGCACGAACCGGTTCGCTGTGGCCGATGACCTTTGGCTTAGCCTGTTGCGCCGTCGAAATGATGCACACCGGGGCCAGCCGCTATGACCTCGACCGCTTTGGCGTGGTGTTCCGGGCCAGTCCCCGCCAATCCGACGTGATGATCGTCGCCGGCACGCTGTGCAACAAGATGGCGCCGGCGTTGCGCAAGGTCTACGACCAAATGGCCGAGCCACGATGGGTCATCTCGATGGGCTCCTGCGCCAATGGCGGCGGCTACTACCACTATTCCTACTCGGTGGTGCGAGGCTGTGACCGTATCGTGCCCGTCGACGTTTATGTTCCGGGCTGCCCGCCGACCGCCGAGGCGTTGCTGTACGGCGTGTTGTTGCTGCAAAAGAAAATCAAACGCACCCGAAATTTCGCTCGCTGATTCACCATGGAAGAAAAGTTCAAGGCCCTGTCCGAGCATGTCTCGGCGGCGTTGTCTGATGCGGGGATCGTTGCCGAGATTCGCGGTGACGAAGTGTGCTGCCGCGTCCAACGCGCCGCCTTGCCCCGCGTCCTGAAGTTTCTCCGCGACGACCCGAAATGCGCGTTCACGGTGCTCTGCGACATATGCGGCGTCGACTATCCCGAGCGGCCGCAGCGTTTTGACGTCGTCTACAATCTCCTCAGTATGAAGCTCAATCAACGCATCCGCATCAAGATCGAGACCGACGAGGAGCAGCCGGTGCCGTCCGCGGTGGGGCTGTTCAGCAGCGCGGGCTGGTGGGAGCGCGAGGCCTGGGACCTGTTCGGCATATATTTTGCCGAGAACCCCGATTTGCGGCGCATCCTGACCGATTATGGCTTTGAAGGTCATCCGCTACGCAAAGACTTTCCGCTCACCGGTTATGTCGAGTTGCGCTACGACGAGGATCAAAAAGCCGTTGTTTATGAACCGGTTCGGTTGCAGCAGGAGTTCCGTAGCTTCGACTTCCTGTCGCCGTGGGAGGGTATGGACAAGGTTCTTCCGGGTGATGAAAAAGCGGCGCCGACCGATGGCGACGCCCCGGTTGAGGGCGGGACATGAGCGAACCGTTGTCGCCGGCGGCGAGCGAACTCGAAGGCCCGCCGCGCATCAAGAATTACACGATGAATTTTGGGCCGCAACATCCGGCGGCACACGGCGTGATGCGGTTGGTCCTCGAGATGGACGGCGAGGTCATCGAGCGTGCCGATCCCCATATCGGCCTGCTGCATCGCGGCACCGAAAAGCTGATCGAGTACAAGACATACCTGCAGGCGATCCCGTACTTCGATCGGCTCGACTATGTCTCCCCGATGTGCCAGGAGCATGCCTTCGCCCTCGCCGTCGAAAAACTCATGGGGATTACCCCGCCGCCACGGGCGCAATTCATTCGCGTACTGTTTGCCGAGATTACCCGCATTCTCAATCACTTGCTTTGTATATGCGCATTCGGGCTGGATGTCGGGGCGATCACACCCTTTCTGTGGGGCTTCGAGGAACGCGAAAGGCTGATGGAATTTTACGAGCGTGTCTCGGGAGCGCGCCTGCACGCCAACTATTTTCGGCCCGGTGGCGTCCACCTCGACATGCCGGCCGGTCTTGCCGAAGACATTCTCGCCTTTTGCGAGACATTCCCGCAGACGATCGACGATATAGAGCGCCTGCTGACCGAAAATCGCATTTTTAAGGAGCGCACCGTCGACATCGGAGTGGTGACCGCCGACCAGGCGGCGGATTGGGGCTTTTCGGGGCCCATGATGCGCGGCTCAGGGGTCGCTTGGGACCTCCGCCGGGCCCGACCTTATGACGCCTACGACAAGGTCGAGTTCGATGTCCCAATTGGGCGCAACGGCGATTCCTACGACCGGTATCTCGTTCGAATCGAGGAGATGCGTCAGTCGGTGCGCATCATCAGGCAGGCGCTGGCGCAAATGCCGGCGGGACCGATCAAAGTCAACGATCGCAAGGTGGCGCCGCCGCCGCGAGCCGAGATGAAGCATTCGATGGAAGCGCTGATCCATCACTTCAAGCTCTACACCGAAGGCTATCATGTCCCCGCCGGCGAGACCTACACCGCGGTCGAGGCCCCAAAGGGGGAATTTGGCGTCTACGTTGTGTCTGACGGCACCAACCGGCCATATCGCTGCAAGATCAGATCGCCGGGGTTCGCTTTCCTGCAGGCGACCGATTTCATGTGCCGAGGGCACATGCTCGCCGATGTTGTCGCCATCGTTGGCTCGATGGATATCGTGTTCGGCGAGATCGATCGATGAGCACGATCGAAACGGACCTCGTCGCGCAACCCGAGAGATTTGAATTCACGCCGCAAAATCTCGAGCGAGCCGAAGCCGACATCGCCAAGTACCCGCCGGGCCGTCAGGCGAGCGCAGTATTGCCGCTGTTGTGGATCGCGCAGGAACAACACGGTGGATGGCTGCCCCGGGCAGCGATGGATCATGTGGCAGAGATCCTCGAGATGGCGCCGATCCGGGTTTACGAGGTGGCCACGTTTTATACGATGTTCAATTTGCGGCCGGTCGGGCGTTACTTGCTGCAGACGTGCACGACCACCCCATGCTGGCTGCGCGGCTCGGACGCGGTGCTCCAGGCCTGCGAGCGCCGGCTGGGCATCGGCGTGGGCGGGACGACGTCCGATGACCTCTTTACCCTGGTGGAAGTCGAGTGCCTCGGCGCCTGCGTCAATGCCCCGATTTTGCAGGTCAATGACGATTTCTACGAGGATCTGGACGGCCCGGCGACCGAGGCGCTGCTCGACGCGTTGCGCGCCGGAACGCCGCCTCCACCCGGTTCAGTCATCGGGCGCCAAGGGTCCGAGCCGGTGACCGGCCGCACGACCTTGCTCGAGTGCCGGGCGCCGCCTCACCGTCATTCCCGCGAATTCCGGGAGTCGCAGGTACGGCCCGAGCCTCACCGGTAACTCCTGGACGCCCGCTTTCGCGGGGGTGACGCCTGAATTAAGGGAAAAGCGGATGCTCGCCGACAAGGACCGTATTTTCACCAATCTCTATGGCCGGGACGATTGGCGGCTCGACGGCGCCCGGAGACGGGGTGATTGGGACGGCACCAGAGAGCTGATCCAAAAGGGCCGCGACTGGATCGTCGAGCAGATCAAGGAATCCGGGTTGCGGGGACGCGGCGGGGCCGGTTTTCCGACCGGGTTGAAGTGGTCCTTTATGCCGAAAGAGAGCGATCGTCCGACCTATCTCTGCGTTAATGCCGACGAAAGCGAGCCCGGCACCTGCAAGGATCGCGATATCCTGCGCAATGACCCGCACAAGCTTGTCGAAGGCTGCCTGCTGGCCGCCGTCGGGATGGGTGTCGGCACCTGCTATATCTACATCCGCGGCGAGTTCTACAACGAAGCACAGCGCGTGCAGGCGGCGATCGACGAAGCTTATGAGGCTGGCCTGATCGGTAAAAATGCGTGCGGCTCCGGCTGGGATCTTGATGTCTACCTGCATCGCGGCGCCGGCGCCTACATCTGTGGCGAAGAGACGGGCCTCCTTGAGAGCCTCGAAGGGCGCAAGGGCCAACCGCGGCTCAAGCCGCCCTTTCCCGCGCAGGTCGGGCTCTATGGCTGCCCGACAACCGTCAACAATGTCGAGACGATCGCGGTCGTCCCGACAATCCTGCGGCGCGGCGCCGGCTGGTTTGCCGGGATCGGCAGGCCAAAGAACACCGGCACAAAGATTTACTGCCTGTCGGGACACATTAATGCCCCGTGCAATGTCGAAGAGGCGATGAGCATCCCGTTGCGCGAGCTGATCGAGCAGCATGGGGGAGGAGTGCGCGGTGGCTGGGACAATTTGCTTGCGGTGATTCCGGGCGGATCGTCAGTTCCGGTCATCCCGAAGTCGATTTGCGAGACCGTGCTGATGGATTTCGACAGCCTCGTCGCCGTCAAAAGCGGGCTCGGGACCGCCGCCGTCATCGTCATGGACAAGTCCACCGATATCGTGAAAGCAATCGCCCGGCTGTCGAAATTCTACAAGCATGAGAGCTGTGGTCAGTGCACCCCATGCCGCGAGGGCGCGGGGTGGGTGTGGCGGGTCATGGAGCGCATGGTTGAAGGCAACGCCTCGGTGGCGGAGATCGACATGCTGCTCGACGTGTCCTACCAGATCGAGGGACATACGATCTGCGCGCTGGCCGACGGCGCAATGTGGCCGGTGCAAGGGCTAATCCGGCATTTCCGCCCTGAGATCGAGCGGCGAATTGTCGAATACCGCGAAGCCGCGCGTCATCGACAGGCGGCGTGACGATGCCCAAGCTGACGATCGACGGGAATGAGGTCGAGGTCCCGGCCGGCACCACAATCCTGCAGGCCTGCGAACATGCCGGGATCGAGGTCGCGCATTTCTGCTACCACGAGCGGCTAGCGATTGCCGGCAATTGCCGGATGTGCCTCGTCGAGGTGGAGAAATCGCCAAAACCAATCGCTTCGTGCGCGATGCCGGCGACCGATGGCATGGTAGTTCATACAAAGTCGCCGAAAGCGGTCAAGGCACAAAAAGCGGTGATGGAATTCCTGCTGATCAATCACCCGCTCGACTGCCCGATCTGCGATCAGGGCGGCGAGTGCGATCTGCAGGACCAGGCCATGGCCTACGGTTTCGACCGCGGCAGGTTCGAGGAGAACAAGCGCGCCGTGCACGATAAGGATTTCGGCCCGTTGGTCGAAACCCACATGACCCGCTGTATTCATTGTACACGCTGCATTCGCTTCCTGACCGACATCGCCGGCGTCCAGGAGCTCGGCGCCACCGGACGCGGCGAAGACATGGAGATCACGACGTATATCGAGCGCGCGCTCGATTCCGAATTGTCGGCGAACATCATCGATCTATGCCCGGTCGGGGCGCTGACCTCGAAGCCCTATGCTTTTGTCGCCCGCCCTTGGGAGTTGGAGAAGACCGAGTTGATCGACGTCATGGACGCCGTCGGCAGCAACATCCGGGTCGATGCGCGCGGGCCGCAGGTGCTTCGCGTTTTGCCTCGCGTCCATGAGGCGATCAACGAGGAGTGGATTTCCGACAAGACGCGGTATGCGATCGACGGGCTCGTCCGCCGGCGCCTCGACCGTCCCTATATCGGCCGCGACCGTAAACGCGAAGTGGATTGGCGCGAGGCCTTCGAACTGATCGCGGAGCGGCTGAAGACGGTTCCGGGCGAGCGCATCGCCGCGATCGCCGGCGATTTGTGCGACGCCGAGGCGATGTTTGCACTAAAGGAGTTTCTGGGCAGCCTCGGCGCGGTAAGCCTCGATTGCCGGCAGGACGGCGCCAAGCTCGATCCGCGTTGCCGGGCAGGCTACCTCTTCAACACGACGATCGCCGGCATCGAGAAGGCGGACGCCTGTCTGCTGGTCGGCACCAACCCGCGTTGGGAGGCGCCGCTGGTCAACGCAAGGCTGCGCAAGCGTCATCTCCACGGGGGAGTGCGTATAGCCGCGATCGGCCCCGCCCTCGATCCGACATTTCCGGTCGAGGTCCTGGGCGACGACGGCATAACGCTGAACGCTGTGGCGACCGGCGAACATTCCTGGGCGACGATACTGCGCGACGCCGCGAATCCGATGATTATACTCGGACAGGGGACGCTTGCTCGGGCGGACGGCGCCCGCGTTCTCGGGGCAGCCAGGGGTATCGCCGACAGCTGCGGCCTTGTTCGTGAGGACTGGAACGGGTTCAACGTCCTGCACCGTGCCGCGGCGCGGGTGGGCGGCCTCGACCTCGGCTTCGTGCCGGGGCCTGACGGCCGCGACGTGGACGGCATTCTTGCAGGCTGCAAATCAGGCGATATCGAAATTCTCTATCTGCTCGGCGCCGACGAGATCGACACCGCGGAGCTCGGGGCTGCTTTCGTTATTTATCAAGGGCATCACGGCGACCGCGGCGCGCGGCGGGCCGATGTCGTCCTGCCCGGCGCCGCCTATACCGAGAAGGACGGCATCTACGTCAATACCGAGGGCCGCGTGCAGCTGGCGCGTCGCGCGGTGTTTCCCCCCGGCGAGGCGCGCGAGGACTGGAAGATCGTGCGCGCGCTGTCCGGCGCAATCGGTCGTCCGTTGCCCTTCGATACGCTCCGCGACCTCCGCCGCAGCATGTCGAAGGCGCATCCGATCTTGGCCGAGACGGATATCGTAGCGCGCGCCTCTTGGGGTGTTTTTGGCGAGACGGGGCCGGTTGCCCCGGGTCCTTTCACCTACCCGATCGACGATTTCTACCGCACCGACCCGATCAGCCGCGCCAGCCCCACAATGGCTCAGTGCAGCGAAGTTTCTGCGGCACGGCGCTACGCCGCGCCGCTGCGGACGGGCGCGCGTGGCTAGCTTCTGGACCGGCTACGCTTGGCCGACCGTAATCACTGCCGCCGAGATCGTTGCATTGGTGGTGCCGTTGCTGCTCGCGATCGCCATGCTGACCTATGCGGAGCGCAAGGTGCTGGCGTATTCGCAACTCCGCAAAGGTCCGAATGTGGTCGGCCCTTTCGGGCTGCTGCAACCCTTCGCCGATGGCCTCAAACTGCTGGTGAAGGAGACCATCGTCCCGAGCGGCGCCAATCCGGTCGTGTTCATCATCGCGCCGCTGGTGACCTTCACCCTGGCCCTCGTCGCCTGGGCAGTCATCCCGTTCGGTCCGGGGGTGGTGATCGCCAACATCAATGTCGGCATTCTCTACCTTTTTGCGATCAGCTCGCTCGGCGTCTACGGGATCATCCTGGCCGGTTGGGCTTCGAACTCGCGCTACGCCTTCCTCGGGGCTTTGCGCTCGGCGGCGCAGATGGTCTCCTACGAGGTGGCGATCGGTTTTGTCCTCGTCACGGTGCTGCTGTGCGCCGGTTCGCTGAACCTCAGCGAGATTGTCGAGGCGCAGCGCCATATTTGGTTCGCGATCCCGCTATTGCCGATGTTCGTGATTTTCTTCATCTCCGCATTGGCCGAGACCGGACGCGCGCCGTTCGATCTGCCGGAGGGCGAAACCGAGATCGTCGCCGGCTACTTTGTCGAATATTCCTCGATGATTTTCGCACTGTTCTATCTTGGCGAATACGGCAATATGATCCTGATGAGCGCGATGACGAGCGTGCTTTTTCTTGGCGGCTGGCTCGCGCCGTTCGGGGTCGCGCCCTTTACTTGGGTGCCGGGACCGATCTGGTTCGCGCTCAAGATCGGGTTCGTGCTGTTTTGCTTTCTGTGGGTGCGCGCCACTTTCCCACGGTTCCGCTACGATCAGCTAATGCGGCTCGGCTGGAAGGTGTTTTTGCCGTTCTCGTTGCTCTGGTTGGTGCTGACCGCCGGCGTATTGACTGCGACCGGATGGCTGCCAACGCGTTGAGGATCGATTGATGGGATTTCTTGAACGCGGCGCTCGCAGCTTGCTGCTGACCGAGCTGCTCTCGGGGCTGGGGCTGACCTTGCGGTACATGTTTAAACGGCCGGTGACCGTCAATTACCCATACGAGAAGGGTCCGCTCAGCCCGCGCTTCCGCGGCGAGCACGTGCTGCGCCGCTATCCCAATGGCGAGGAGCGCTGCATCGCCTGCAAATTGTGCGAAGCGATCTGCCCGGCGCTGGCGATCACTATCGAGGCGGAGCCGCGGGAGGACGGCAGTCGGCGCACGACGCGCTACGACATCGACATGACAAAATGCATTTATTGCGGTTACTGCCAGGAAGCCTGCCCGGTCGATGCGATCGTCGAGGGACCGAATTTCGAGTTTGCGACCGAGACCCATGAGGAGCTGCTCTATGACAAGGAGAAGCTTCTGGCCAACGGCGATCGCTGGGAGGCCGAGATCGCGAAGAATTTGGCACTCGACGCCCCGTACCGGTGAAGCGCTGATGCATGAACTTCGGATCATTGTCATTCCGGGGCGCGGGCCCCCGGGTCGGGCCTTTGGCCCGCCCGAGGACAGGCTCCGCCTGCGAGCCCGGAATCCAGGAACGCAGGCCGGAGAGATCTTGGGACGGGCCGGTGTTCATGGGTTCCGGGCCTGGCCCTTCGGGCCATCCCGGAATGACGTTCATGGCGCCACGGATGTCGCTGCCGGCGGGCGGCGATGATCGTCCAAGCCGTTCTTTTCTACATCTTTGCCGCGGTTGCCGTCGGTTCCGGGGTGCTCGTCGTCTCGGCGCGCAACCCGGTGCACTCGGTGCTGTTTCTGATTTTGGCGTTCTTCAATGCTGCCGCTCTTTTTCTGCTGATCGGGGCGGAATTCTTGGCGATGATCTTGGTCATTGTCTATGTCGGTGCGGTGGCAGTTCTGTTTCTCTTTGTCGTAATGATGCTCGATATCGATTTCTTGCAGCTGCGCAGTGGGTTCGTGCGCTATCTGCCGATCGGCACGTTGGTCGGGTTGGTCCTGTTGGCCGAGCTCGTCCTCGTCATCGGCGGCTGGACGCTCACCCCGTCGCTGCCCAGCCAAGTGCCGGTGGCCGCCGCCGGCAGCGTTCCGCTCACCAACACCCGGGCCCTCGGCCAGATTCTCTATACCCGCTACCTGTTCGCATTTCAGGTGGCGGGACTGATTCTGCTCGTGGCGATGGTGGGGGCCATCGTCTTGACCCTGCGACATCGCGCCGACGTCAGGCGGCAATCGATCTCGGCCCAGCTGGCCCGCACGCGCGCCCAAACTGTCGACGTCGTCAAAGTACCGCTCGGCACCGGGAGCGATTGATGCTGATCGGCGTCGCGCATTACCTGACGGTGGCCGCGATTCTGTTCACGCTCGGGATCTTCGGCATCTTTTTGAACCGCAAGAACGTGATCGTCATGCTGATGTCGATTGAGTTGATGCTGCTCGCGGTCAGCATCAACTTTGTCGCCTTCTCGGTTTTTATGAACAATCTGATCGGCCAGGTCTTCGCCATGTTCGTGCTGACCGTGGCCGCGGCGGAAGCGGCAATCGGCCTGGCTATACTGGTCGTCTACTTCCGCAACCGCGGCACCATCCGGGTTGAGGACGTCAACATGATGAAAGGCTGACGCATTGGCCGTCGCCGTCGTCTTTTTGCCGTTTCTTGCCGCGCTGATCGCCGGTTTTTTTGGCCGGGCGATCGGCAATCGAGGTTCCCAGCTGATCACCTGCGGCGCTCTGTTGCTGTCTGCGGTGCTCGGCATTTTGCTGTTCCGCGAAATCCTGGCGACCGAAGAGGCGCAGGTGATTCCGTTGGCGCGCTGGATCGTCGCCGGCGGCGTCGATGTCGCATGGTCGCTGCGGCTCGACACGTTGAGCGGGGTCATGATCCTCGTCGTCACGATTGTCTCGTCGATGGTTCACGTCTATTCGATCGGCTACATGGAGGGCGATCCGTCGATCCCGCGCTTCATGGCCTATCTGAGCCTCTTTACCTTTTTTATGCTGGCATTGGTTACGTCGAACGACTTCGTGCAGCTGTTTTTCGGCTGGGAAGGCGTCGGCCTGATGTCCTATTTGCTGATCGGCTTTTGGTACGATCGTCCGTCGGCCAATGCGGCGGCGATCAAGGCATTCATCGTCAACCGGGTCGGCGATTTCGGCTTTGCCCTCGGCATCTTTGCGACCTTCGCGATTTTCGGCAGCCTCGATTTCGGCACCGTCTTCGGCGCCGCGCCCAAGGCCGTCGGCACGACAATGGAATTCCTTGGCTGGCAGGTCGACTCGCTGACCCTCGCCTGCATCCTTCTGTTCATCGGGGCGATGGGAAAATCGGCCCAGATCCCGCTCCATACCTGGCTGCCCGACGCGATGGAGGGGCCGACACCGGTTTCCGCCCTGATCCATGCGGCGACCATGGTAACGGCGGGCGTCTTTATGGTTTGCCGGCTATCGCCGATGTTCGAATACGCGCCGACCGCGCTTGCCGTCGTCGGAATTATCGGCGGGACCACGGCAGCCTTTGCCGCCAGCATCGGTATGGTGCAGAACGACATCAAGCGGGTCATCGCCTGGTCGACCTGCAGCCAGCTGGGCTACATGTTCGCGGCCGCCGCGGTCTCGGCTTATGCCGCGGCGATGTTCCACCTCTTCACCCATGCCTTCTTCAAGGGGCTGTTGTTCCTGTGCTCCGGATCGGTGATCCATGCGATGGGGGGCGAACAGGATATGCGCCGGATGGGCGGCCTCTGGCGCAAAATCCCGTGGACCTATGGAACAATGTGGGTCGGCGCCCTGTCACTGAGCGCGGTCCCCTACTTCTCCGGCTATTTCTCGAAAGACACGATCCTCGCGGCGACCTGGGCCTCGGGGACCGCAGTCGGCCGCTACTCGTTCGTGCTGGGCACCCTGGCGGCCTTCATGACCGCCTTTTATATCTCCCGCGTGATGTTCATGACCTTTCACGGCGCGCCGCATGCCGGTGAGGAGACAATGCACCATGCGCATGAGAGCCCGTGGGTGATGCGGATCCCGCTGCTTGTTCTGGCGGCGGGGGCGGCTGTCGCCGGGTATCTCGCCTATGACGGCTTTGTCGGCGCCGAGCACACCGGCTTTTGGAAGAGCGCCCTTCTCGTGTTGCCCGACCACACTGCACTCGCAGAAGCCGAACGGGTCCCTCTCGTCATCGCCTATTTGCCGCTGTTCGCCGGACTTTTGGGCATCGCCACGGCATATGTCTTTTATATCGTGGATCCCGCGCTTCCGGTGCGGCTCGTGGCGCAGTTCCGCGCGCTCTATCTGTTCTTGCTCAATCGCTGGTACATCGACGAGCTCTACGACAGGCTGTTTGTCCGGCCGGCGATGGCGCTCGGCGACGGGCTATGGAAAGGGGGCGACGGCGCGGTGATCGACGGCCTCGGTCCCGATGGTGTCGCTGCGGTTACCCGCGATCTCGCGCGGCAGGCCAGTCGGCTGCAGACCGGGTATCTCTACCACTACGCCTTCGCCATGATGATCGGTCTGGTCGCGTTCGTGACCTGGTACCTGTTCCCGAAATGAGAGCCCGGCCGGAATGATGCGTTCCGACGCGATCCCAGCTCCCTCTCTCGCCCTGCGGAAAACAGATGTACAGGGAGTGCCAGAGTGAGCCATTGGCCGCTGCTGTCGCTCGTGACGTTTTTGCCGTTAGTCGGCACCGCCTTCATCCTGATGGCGCGCGGCGAGGAGGCGGTGGTCGCGCGCAATGCACGATGGATCGCGCTTTGGACTTCGCTGATCAATTTCGTGCTGTCGCTGGTGCTGTGGTTCGAGTTCGATCCGACGACCGCCGATTTCCAATTCGTCGAGCGGGCCAGCTGGGTCACCCTCGGCGGCTTCGACTTCAATTATCACATGGGGATCGACGGGATCTCGCTGTTCTTCGTCCTGCTGTCGACCATCCTGACCTTTCTCTCGATCGTCTCGGCCTGGGAAGTGATCCAGTTCCGCGTCAAGGAATTCATGATTGCCTTCCTGGTACTCGAGACCTTGATGGTCGGCATCTTTTGTGCCCTCGACTTCATCTTGTTCTATGTCTTTTTCGAGGGCGTGTTGATCCCGATGTTCCTGATCATCGGAGTATGGGGGGGATCGAATCGAATCTATTCGGCATTCAAATTCTTTCTGTACACTCTGCTCGGCTCGGTGCTGATGCTGCTCGCCATTCTGGCCGTCTCGTTCCAGACCGGGACGACCGACATCGAGTACGCGCTGGCCCACGCCGAGTTGTTCCCGCCCGGTCTCCAGAAATGGTTGTGGCTGGCCTTTTTTGCGTCGTTTGCGGTCAAGGTGCCGATGTGGCCGGTGCATACCTGGCTGCCCGATGCCCATGTCGAGGCGCCGACAGCCGGCTCGGTGATCCTTGCCGGCATCCTCTTAAAGCTCGGCGGATACGGTTTCATTCGCTTCTCATTGCCGATATTTCCGCTCGCCTCGGCTTACTTCACACCGCTGATCTTCACCCTCAGCGCCATTGCAGTGATCTACACTTCGCTGGTGGCGTTGGCACAGATCGACATGAAAAAACTGATTGCCTATTCGTCGATCGCCCATATGGGGTTTGTCACGATGGGCACGTTTGCCGTGACCAGCGAGGCGGTGCAGGGCGCCGTAATCCAGATGTTGAGCCACGGCCTCGTATCCGGCGCGCTGTTTCTCTGCGTCGGCGTTCTTTACGACCGGCTGCATACGCACGAAATCGCCCGCTTCGGCGGGCTCGTCAACCGTATGCCGGCCTATGCTTTCGTTTTTATGGTGTTCACCTTAGCGGCAATCGGGCTTCCCGGCACCAGCGGCTTTGTCGGCGAGTTCCTGATCCTGCTCGGCACGTTCAAGGTCAGCACGCTCGAATGCACCCTCGCGGCGACCGCGTTGTTTCTCGCCCCAGCCTATATGCTCTACCTCTATCGACGGGTCATCTTCGGGACGATCACGCGCGCCGACCTGCGCGGCATCCTCGATCTGAGCCCGCGCGAAATCGCCCTCTTCGTTCCGTTGCTGGCGGTGGTGGTGTGGATGGGCGTGTATCCGAGCTCGTTCCTGCGCCCGATCCAGGCCTCGGTCGATCATCTTGTGCAGCAGGTCAGCGCCGCCACCGACGCCGCGGGCCTGCGCCGCGCCAGCCTCCATTGACGCTTGACCCACAATGAATCTCGAGCGCCCGACGTCATTCCCGCGAAAGAGCCTGTGAAGGAAGCCGAAATGCCCGTCATTCCGGGGCGCGGGCTTCGCCTGCAAGCCCGGAACCCAAGAACACCGGACTGCAAAATGCTAAGAACGGTTGGTGTTCCTGGATTCCGGGCCTGGCCTTGCAGGCCATCCCGGAATGACGACGAGGGGCTTTGTTGATGCCCGAACTTCCGCTCCCTGACATCGCGCCGGCGCTGCCCGAGATCATCGTCGCCGTCTTTGCGATGGCATTGCTGATCCTTGGCGCAAGCCGCGGCGAACAGTCGACCCGGCTTGTCGCGTGGCTTGCAATCGGCGTTCTGTCCCTCGCGCTCGTCGCCTCCCAGCTCGGCGGGGGCGAGCGGCGCCTGGCCTTCTACGGCATGTTCGTCACCGACGCATTTGCGCTGTTCATGAAAGCCCTGGTGCTGATCGGCTCGGCGGTGACGATCCTGATGGGCATGCGCTACAACGAGGATCAGGGGATTGCCCGGTTCGAGTTCCCGGTTCTCGTGCTGCTGTCGACGGCCGGGATGATGGTGATGATCTCGGCCAGCGACCTGATCACCCTCTATGTCGGGCTCGAACTGCAGAACCTGGCGCTCTATGTCGTCGCCAGCTTCAATCGCGACTCGGTTCGCTCGAGCGAGGCCGGGCTCAAATATTTCGTGCTCGGCGCGCTTTCCTCGGGAATGTTGCTCTATGGCGTGTCGCTGATCTACGGGTTTACCGGCACCACCGCTTTTGCCGACATCGGCACACTGGTAGCCGGCACCTCAGTGCCCTCGACTGGTGTTTTGATCGGCCTCGTTTTTGTCGTCGTGGGCCTTGCCTTCAAAGTGTCGGCGGTGCCGTTCCACATGTGGACACCCGACGTCTACGAAGGGGCTCCAACCCCGGTGACCGCGTTTTTCGCCGTGGCGCCGAAGATGGCGGCTCTCGCGCTGTTTGTTCGCTTCATGATCGAGCCATTTGGCTCACTGGTCGGCGAATGGCGGCAAATCATCGTGTTTCTGTCGATCGCTTCGATGGTGTTCGGTGCGGTCGCCGCGATCGCCCAGGAGAACATCAAGCGGCTGATGGCCTACAGCTCGATCGGTCACATCGGCTATGCGCTGATAGGGTTGGCAACCGGCACGGCGAATGGGATCCGCGGCGTGCTGGTCTACATGACGATCTACCTGTTCATGACGGTCGGCACCTGGGCGGTGATCTTGTGCATGCGCCGGCAGGGGCGGATGCTCGAAGGGATTTCGGACCTCGGCGGACTGTCCCGCTCCCAGCCGGGCCTCGCTCTGGCGCTGGCGATCTTCATGTTCGCCTTGAGCGGCATTCCGCCGACCGCCGGGTTTTTTGCCAAACTCTACGTGTTTCTCGCCGCGATCGATGCGCGGCTCACCGGGCTAGCCGTCATCGGCGTTGTGACCAGCGTCGTCTCGGCGTTCTATTATCTGCGGGTCGTCAAGGTCATGTATTTCGACGAGCCGGCTGCCGCCTTTGACCGTCCGATGACCGCCGAGCTCAAAAGTGTGGTATTCGTCACTGCCGTCGTCACACTGTTTTTCTTCGCGCTGCCCGGGCCGATCGTGGGCGGCGCCGAGGCCGCCGCCGCGGCGCTCTTTTCCCGATGATCGAACGGCCGCCGCGGCTGCCCCCGGGCTATAAGCTGATTTGCTATGATTCGATCGGCAGCACCAATGACGAAGCAAAGCGTCTCGCCAGAGAAGGCGCGGCGGAGCGAACCTTAGTCTGGGCGCTCGAGCAAAACGCCGGCCGCGGGCGCCGCGGGCGCCGTTGGGTGTCGCCGCGCGGCAACCTCTATGCCTCGCTGATTTTACGGCCCGATTGCACGCCGCACCGGGCGGCCCAGCTCGGCTTTGTTGCGGCGCTGGCGGTGGGGGGAGCCCTCGGCGCGCTGTTGCCGCGGGTCGAAGGGCTCTCGTACAAATGGCCGAACGACGTATTGATCAACGGCGTAAGGTCGCGGGGATTCTCCTCGAATCCGAGATGGTCTCGCGCGAGAAGCTGAGCTTTCTTGTGGTCGGCGTCGGCGTCAATTTGAGCGCGTCGCCATCAGGCACGGAATTTCCCGCTAGCTCGATCGTGCGGGAGGGTCTGGGTTCGGTGCCGCCGGCGGTCATGCTCGAAGAATTCGCCGGCCAGTTCCGATTCTGGGAGACGCGCTGGCGTGCCGATGGTTTTACGCCGGTTCGCGCCGCCTGGCTGGCGGCCGCCGCGACGTCTCGAGGCGACCCGATTTGCGTCCGCCTGGAGGCTGCCAATTTGGCCGGCCGGTTTCTCGATTTAGACGAAGAAGGGGCGCTGTTGCTGGACACCGCCGGCGTGCGCCGGCGCGTCTCAGCCGGCGAGGTTTTTCCGGCCAATCACTGACGAGGGCGCATGCTGCTTGCGATCAACGCCAACAACACGAACACGGTGTTCGCCGTCTGGGATGGCGTTCGCCTGACCGGGGCTTGGCGCGCTGCCACGGACGCTCGTCGCACCGCCGACGAATATGTGGTGTGGCTCGATCATCTGCTCGGGCTTCAAGATCTGTCGCGGCGGCAGATCGACGGCGCAGTCATCGCCAGCGTCGTGCCGGAGGCGAATTTCAACCTGCGCCGGCTGTGCCGCGAGTATTGCCGCAGAGATCCGCTCGTCGTCGGCGAGCCGGGCGTGGCGATCGGCGCTCGCTCGCTCGTCGACCGGCCGGAGGAGGTCGGCGCCGACCGTCTCGTCAACACCGTGGCGGCCCACGACCGCTACAAGGGACCGCTGATCGTCGTCGATTTCGGCACTGCCACCACCTTTGACGTGGTCGATGCCGACGGCAACTATCGCGGCGGCGTGATTGCGCCTGGCATTAACCTGTCGCTGCAGGCTCTCGCGATGGCGGCGGCCAAGCTGCCGAGCGTTCCGGTCTCGCGGACCGAGAAAGTGATCGGCACCAGCACTGTGGCATGCATGCAGTCCGGCGTCTTCTGGGGTTATGTCGGGCTAGTCGAAGGTCTCGTCGACCGCATCAAGCAGGAATTCGGTGCCCCGATGGATGTTGTATCCACAGGCGGCCTCGCGCCCCTGTTTGACGGCGCGACCCGGGTCATCAATCATGTCGACCCGGATCTGACGTTGTGGGGGCTGCGTCTAATTTACCAACGAAACAGAAACAAATGAACCATCTCCCTTTGCAGTCGGGGGTCCGACCGGATTATCGGGACGAGAATGCGCTCTATTTCGTCCCGCTCGGCGGCGCCGGGGAGATCGGGATGAACCTGAACGTCTATGGCTACGCGGGGGACTGGCTCATCATCGATTGCGGTGTCACCTTCGGGGATGATTCTCAGCCCGGGCTCGAAGTCGTGATGCCTGATCCCGGGTTTATCGTCGAACGCCGCGACCGGCTGCTCGGGATCGTCGCGACGCATGCGCATGAGGATCACATCGGGGCCATTCCCTATCTATGGACGCAATTGCGCTGTCCCGTCTGGGCGACCCCGTTTACCGCCTCGTTGCTGCGGGCGAAGCTGGCCGAAGCGGGGCTCGCCGAACAGGTCAAAATCAATGTCGTGCCATTGGCGGGCCGGTTCACAATAGGTCCGTTCGATCTCGAACTGATCACCTTGACGCACTCTATCCCCGAACCCAATGGCGTCGCGCTGCGCACACCGGTCGGTACCGTACTGCATACCGGGGATTGGAAGTTCGATCCGGACCCGTTGATCGGCCCAACCGCAGACGAGGCTGCGTTGCAAAGGCTGGGCGATGACGGCGTTCTCGCGCTAATCGGCGATTCGACAAACGCGCTGCGCCCCGGCACCTCGGGCTCCGAAGCGGATTTGCGCCGTTCGCTGATCGACTTGATCGGCCGCTATGATGCTCGCGTCGCGGTCGCCTGCTTCGCCTCGAATGTGGCGCGCCTCGAAACCGTCGCCCGGGCCGCGGCGGCGCATGGCCGCGATGTCGCCTTGGTCGGGCGCTCGTTGTGGCGGATGGACAAGGCCGCGCGCGAGAACGGCTATCTCGCCGACTTGCCGCGCTTTCTGACCGAGGATGAAGCCGGGTACGTCCCGCGCGACCGGATCGTCCTGATCTGCACGGGAAGCCAGGGCGAGCCGCGCGCGGCTCTTTCGAGGATCGCACGCGACGACCATCCGCATGTCGTGCTCGAGACCGGCGATGTTGCGATCTTTTCGTCCCGCATCATCCCCGGCAACGAGAAGGCGATCAACCGGCTGCAGAACGCCCTGGTGCATTTGGGGGTCGAGATCGTGACCGAGGAGGATCATTTCGTCCACGTCTCGGGCCACCCGGCACGGGACGAGCTGGTCCGCATGTACCAGATGGTCCGCCCGAAGATCGCCGTCCCGGTGCACGGCGAGGCCCGCCATCTGATCGCACATGCCCAACTCGCCGGCGAATGCCAGGTTCAGCAGCCTCTTGTCATTCAAAATGGCGACATGGTCCGGATCGCGCCGAGCGGCGCCAGCGTCGTCGACGAGGTGCCGGTCGGCAGGCTGGCCAGCGATGGCAAAGGTCTCCTGCCGCTCGACGGCACGGCACTGAAGGACCGCCGTCGCGTCACCTTCAACGGCACCGCCGTTGCCACTCTGGTGCTCGATCGTCTGGGCCGCCTAGTGGCGCCGCCAACGATCAGTGTAATCGGTGTGGTCGAGCCGGCGGCGGCGGACGCGGCGGCTGTCGGCTTGCGCAGGGCCGTCGAGCGCGCGCTCGACGAATTGCCCGCAGGACTGCGCGGCGACGGCGAAGCGGTGCGCGACGCGGCTCGGCGAGCCCTGCGCCATAGCCTCAATGAGCATTTCGGCAAGCGGCCGCTGGTCGAAATCCATCTGGTCCGGATTTGAGTGTCGGATGTCCCTGCGCTTCTGAGGAGGGTCGGGGTAAGGAGTATGATCGGCCGGCTAAACCACATTGCGATCGTCGTACCCGATCTTGCTGCCGCCAGTGCGGTGTACCGCGAGGTGCTCGGGGGTTCGGTCTCGCAGCCTTGCCCGCTGCCGGCGCATGGTGTCACGGTCGTCTTCGTCGAGTTGCCCAACACCAAAATCGAGCTTCTCGAGCCGCTCGGCGAGGCGTCGCCGGTTGAGAGCTTTCTTGCGCGCAATCCGACGGGTGGGATGCACCACCTCTGCTACGAGGTCGACGACATCATCGCGGCGCGCGACCGGTTACGCGCGGAGGGCGCCACGGTGTTGGGTGATGGCGAGCCGCGGCTGGGTGCTCACGACAAGCCGGTGCTGTTTCTGCACCCGAAAGATTTCTGTGGAACGCTCATCGAGCTTGAACAAGCATGAGCGTGGTCCGGTATCGCGCGCCTGGTAATGGGATGGGTCACCGGTATCATCGTCTATGTGCTGGTCTGGTGGGTCACGCTCTTCGCTGTGTTGCCGCTTTGGGTGACCCCCGCCGAACCGGGCGACCCAGGTCACGCCGCCGGCGCGCCACAGCGACCACGACTGCTGTTGAAGGCGGCCGTTACGACCCTGGTGGCAGCGCTGATCTGGCTTGGTATTTATCTTCTGGTGAAGTCGCCGTGGTTCAGCTTCCGAGAGCCGTGAATTGAGTGCTGCCTATTGCCGGGCCGCGCCAGGCCATCCGGTGCACGGTCGCTATCACGATCAGGAGTACGGCTTTCCGTCGACCGACGAAAACGTGATGTTCGAACGGCTCGTGCTCGAGATCAACCAGGCGGGCCTGTCGTGGCTGACGATCCTCAAAAAGCGCTCGGCGTTCCGCGCCGCCTTCGCGGATTTTGAGGTCGATCGCGTCGCCGCGTTCGGGCCGGCCGATATCGACCGGCTGCTTGCCGATTCGGGGATCGTTCGCAACCGGCTCAAGATCGAGGCAACGATCGAGAATGCGCGACACATCCAGACGTTGCGGCAATCGCATGGATCGTTTGTCGGCTGGCTTGAGGCGCATCACCCGCAATCGCCGGAGGACTGGACGCGGCTGTTTCGGCAGAGCTTCCGGTTTACCGGCGGGCAGATCGTCAACGAGTTCCTGATGAGCCTCGGCTATTTGCCGGGAGCGCATGTGCCGGACTGTCCCGTCTTTGCCCGCATCCTGGAACACTCGCCGCCTTGGGCGCAGGCAGCGGCAAGGGTTTGACGACGGTAACAGTTTCGTCACATCCTTTGCTGAATAATTAGTGATTGGAGGTGGTCTTGATGTCGCCGCTTCGGCAGAAGTACCGTAAGATTCTCTCGGCGATCATGCCCGCTGGAGCGGTTGGTATTTCCTTGCTGCTTGGATCGACGGCGCCTGGCGACGCCAATCAGCCTCCGTTCGGATCGCAACCTGCCGCTTCGGAGCTTTCCAGTGTCTCCGAAAGGCTCGCCGCCATTCGCGATGCGGTTTCCGATGTTGCCGGGCCCGTCGCCGAGCGGGGCGGCGGCGAACAGCAGCTGGCCTGGGGAAATTGGTGGCGCAACGGGGGATGGCGGGGTCCCGGGTGGCGCAATGGCGGATGGGGCAACTGGCGCAATGGTTGGCGCAACGGGGGTTGGCACAATTGGTGGCATAATTGGTGAATTGACGAGCGCAGCGGAGGCGGGCTGCGAGCAATATGTCTCGCATTGGCTCGGCCGATGCTTGATGAGGGAGGGGGTTCAGATGTCACTGCGGCACAAATATGTAAAAATCCTGTCGGCGATCCTCCCCGCCGGGGCGGTCGGCGTGTCGCTATTGCTCGGCTCTACGGCCTCGAGCGCTAACGAGCATCCGACAGCCGCGCAACCTTCGGCCTCCGATCGGGGTGGCATCGCCGAAAGATTGGCCGCCATTCGTGAGGCGGTCTCGGAGGTGGCGGACGCCGGCGTCAAGGAGGCAAAGCCGGGAGACGGCAATTTGCGGCTCGCTTGGGGGAACTGGTGGAACAATGGAGGCTGGGGTTGGGGCCGCCCCTGGGGCCGCCCTTGGGGCGGCTGGGGTTGGCCGAACTGGAATAATTGGCGCAATTGGAACAATTGGAACAACTGGAACAATTGGAACAACTGGAACAATTGGAACAACTGGAACAATTGGAACAACTGGAACAATTGGAACAACTGGTGGCGCAATTGGTAGGCTGCCCGTCAAGGGCAATTGGCGAGCCTCCTCGTGCCGACAATAGAGCTGCTGGTCATCCAGCCTACCCCGTTCTGCAATATCGATTGCCGGTATTGCTATCTGCCTGACCGGAATTCAAAGGCGGTTGTCGCGCCCGATACGCTGTCCAATCTGTTCTCGCAGGTGTTCGCGTCGGGCTGGATGCGGGATGGCCTGTCGGTCGTATGGCATGCCGGTGAACCGATGGTCCTGCCGATCAGCTTCTATCGTCATGCTTTCGGGATGATCAATGCGCTGAAGCCAACGCGACTGGAAGTCACACATTCCTTCCAGACCAACGGGACGCTGATCAATCAGGCGTGGTGCGAATTTTTTGCAGAGCAGCACGTCAATCTCGGCGTCAGTATCGACGGGCCGAAGCGGCTGCACGATCGCAATCGGGTAACCCGTGCGGGGCGCGGCACCTTCGACAAGACGATCGCCGGCATCCGACTGCTGCGCCGCCACGGGGTGCCGTTTCACGTTATTTCGGTGCTGTCGACGGAAAGCATGGCAGCGGCGCGAGAGATGTTCGATTTCTATGTCGAGGAGGGGATCGAGCAGGTCTGTTTCAATGTCGAAGAATCCGAGGGCGAGCACATCTCTCAATCCCTTGCCGCTGGCGGCGTCGAGGCAGCGTATTACCGGTATTTGGATGAATTCTGGCGACTGTCGGCGTCTGCTCCCGGCAAAATCACGTTTATTCGTGAGATCGAGCACGCACTGCAGCAGGTGATCCGGCCCAAGGATGCGCCGTTCCACAATCAGTTGATCGAGCCGTTTGCCATTACCAGCATGGACTGGGCCGGCAACATTTCGACGTTTTCACCCGAGCTGCTCGGGCTGAAGAATGCGCAGTACCAGGATTTCCTGTTGGGCAACATCAATCGCGATGCACTGGTCGATTTACCCAAATGTATGAACTTCGACAGGATGCTCGAAGACATCGAAGCGGGCGTGGCCATGTGCCGCGAGCGCTGCGAATATTTTAGCGTCTGCGGAGGGGGCGAGCCGGTCAACAAGCTCGCCGAAAACGGCACCTTTGCCAGCACCGAAACCGCCTATTGCCGCCTGACCAAGATGCGAGGGACGGATCTCGTGCTCGATGCGCTGGAGCGCGTGCAAGCGACTGGGTCCGACGGCAAAGAGGCTGGGCGCTCATTGCATCGAGACGCCGGCATCAGCGCCGATTCGAGTGCCCGCTGGGGATGACCATTGTCGATTCGGAGGACAGCATGAACAAGAACTTCCGCCGGTTGGGTGCGTTCGCCATCGCCGTCGCGGTGCAGGGCGGCCTGATCGGGCTCGCGCTCGCCCAGGGCGCTCCGACGCCCTCCGGCCCGGGCGGCCAGCCGCAAGGATATCCGGCAGCGGACAACGCACAAATGGTGGAGGCCACCCCATCATCCGAAACCTCGCCGGAGAGCGAGCTCCCGGTGCTCTATGTCACCAGCGTCGAGGTCCTGCGAACCTCGATAGACCCGAAACTCGACATCGTGCGGGTGACGGGGTTGACCGGATCGCAGGGCTGGAGCGACCGCAGCTGGTCCCGACATTCGCCGGCAAGCCGTTGGACGACATCCTCGATCTGCAATTTATTGCGACCGTGCCGGAGCAATCGCAGAAGGCCGAGGGCTTTGTCCCGATCGGGGCGATTTTTCCGCTGGACCAGGACCACCCGTTCAAAGGGGTGCGCGTGCGTGCCTCGGAGAATGCGATCGAGGTCAAGCAGCTCCCCGGCAGCAACCAGGCGCGCATTGCCGTCAATGACTGCAAGGACTGCGTCGGCAAGAAATTCGTCGAGCGCGGTCAGGCACAAGCCGGCCAACAGGGCGTGGTTCGCCAGGAGGATCTGCCCAAGGTATTGCGCTGGATTATCCCGTCGCGCGGCATCAGGGGCATCACCCACAATCCGAACCGCCTCAACCTGATCCTCAGCGACGACAACACGATCGTCGAGGCGTTCTGGGAGTAATCCGCGGGCTACGCTCCGATCCCCTTCCGCTGAAGATATGACGGCCTTGTTTCAAGCCGCAGCCGTACTGGTTGTCCTGCTTTGTTGCAGTGCACTCGGACTGATTGTCCGCCCGTTACTGTCGGAACGCCATCGCAGCCGCGAGGTCATTGACTTTGTCCAACTCGTCGTCGCCATGTTGGTGACCTTCGCGGCCCTGGTCCTTGGGCTGCTGACGAGCTCCGTCAAAACTTCGTTCGACGGTGTCGGTACTGAACTGCGAGGGTTGGCCGTGCAGCTGATCCAGCTCGATCGGTCGCTGCGTCAGTGGGGTGACGAAGCGCAGCCGGCGCGCGAATTATTGCGTATCTACACCGCCACGGCCATCGCTACGACATGGACCGGGGAGCCGAAACCTCCAGGAGATTACTATCCGACCGAGGCGCCGACCGGGGCTGGCTCGTATCTCGAGAGCGCGGTAACGGGCGACATGCTGTCACAGATCGAGCTCGATATTCGCCGGCTTGAGCCACATGACCCGATGCATCGCCGGCTGGCAGCCACTTCAATCGCGCAATTCGAGCGTCTGATGCAGACCCGTTGGCGACTGATCGAACAGACCGGCAGCTCGATTTCGCCGCCGTTCTATATCGTACTGGTCTTTTGGCTTGCGATCGTATTTGGCAGCTTTGGATTGAATGCGCCCCGCAACGCCCTGTCATACACGACGATCGCGCTCGGCGGTCTGTCGATTGCGTCGGCGATATTTGTCATACTCGAGTTGGATTCGCCATTCGGCGGGCTGTTCACGGTTTCCAGTCAGCCGATGCGCGACGCCTTGGCCTATCTCAGCCGATAGAGGTTGGCGCAATGCTCAATCATCAGTCGAGGCGGCGAGGATCAGGCTTAACTGACTGAGCGGCCGGCCGGTTTCCGTTGCCCAATCATTGAAGCAGGACTGAACGGCGGCGCGGTCCTTGCGGTTCTTCACCGGTCCCTCGGCTGCACCCCAGCGGTTCAACGCGGTGGTCACCGATGGCGTCAGGATGAAGGTGTCCTTGCCGACCATGCGCAAAAAAGTCGGGCCGGAGTTGCCGCCCATCTGGCTGAAGCGCTTGGCCAGGGTTTCCCATAGCTCGACGATGTCGGTGCCGGGCCAATCGGCGAGCCACGCGCCAAAGCTGCCATGCTCGTCGGCAATCGCAATCATCGCAGCGGCGTTGTCGCGAACCGATTTGAGCTTGCCCCAATGGCGGATCAACCGAGTGTTGGCGAGCAGCGCCTCGAGCGCCTCGTCCGGCATTGCGCGCACCCGGCGCGGCGCGAAACCGTCAAACACCTCCTCAAAGGCCGGCCATTTCGCATCGACGAGGCTGTGCTTGAGGCCGGCGCGGAAGATCCGCAGCGACATCTGCGACAGATAGCGGTCGTCCGGCGTCGCCTTGAGCTCGGCGGCGGTGCGCGGCTGCGGCAGCCGCGCCTCGAGCGCCGCCGCGCCGAGGCGAGTGCGCGCCGCTTCGAGGATCGGGGCAAAAGGGGGCACGGTCATTGCTTACGAGCCACCGCGTAAATGACGTTGGTCTCGACCGAGGTGACGTTCCGCGAGCGTATCCAGGCGAGATTGGCGTAGCGCAGGCGTTCCGCCAGCTCCGGTTCCATCTGATCGACCATCCACCGGTAACCGGACCCGAGCACCATTGTCCACCAATCCTCCGGCGAGCCCAGCCCCTGCCTACCGTCCTCGGCAAGGATCGCCGCCTCTGCAACCCCAGCTTCGATGAAGAGCCTGCGCAATGCCATCGGCTCCGCGATGCGGTCCCACGGGTTGAACGCAGCGTGTAGATCGGGGCGCAATTCCTTCACCGCCGACCACCAACCGGTCGAAGCCGGCTCCCACACCCTTGGCCCCCAGGTCGTAATGGCCAATTGGCCGCCTCGGCGCACCATGCGCCAGAGTTCTCTGATTTGCTTCGCCACGTCCGGCACAAAAAAGATCGCGAATACACAGATCACCGCGTCGAAATGCTGGTCGGGATAGCCCAAATCCTCCATATCGCCGAGGCGGAATTCGACATTCTTGAGGTTCCGGCTTGCCGCCTTGCGCCGGCCGATCTCGAGCAGACGCTCGGCGAGATCGGCCGCGATCACTCTGCCCTGTGGCCCGACCTGCACGGCGGTAGGGATCGCCGACGCGCCGGTACCGCAGCCGACATCAAGAACGCTCGCACCGGGGCGCAGGGCCAGCCGTTCGACCGTGCGCTGGCCGTACTTGGCCCACAAGCGGAGAGCCTCGTCATCGAAGTGATCGGCCGCCGCGTCATAGGCGGCCGCCGCTTTCAATTTGACCGGATCGGCGATTGTTCTCATCGACCTCCCCTCTTCACTTATCGGTCGAGCCAGACGTCTTCCATGCGCCAGCCATTGTAGATGCTGTTGACCTGCAGGGTGATGCCGTTGACTTCGGGGCGCCAGCAGGTGCCCTGGCGCATGTGGTAGAGGATCGGCCGCACCACGTCTTCCTGCAGTTTGCTGTCGATCTGCCAGGTCAGCCGCTGGCGCTTCTCTTGGTCGGGTTCCATCGACTGCTGGTCGATCAGCTTGTCGAGGTCGCGATTGCAGTATTTGGTGTAGTTGCGGTTGGAGTCGCAGATGTAGTTTTCATAAAAGTTCTGGTCGGGATCGTCGAGCCCGCTGCCGACGAGGCTCTGCGCAAAAACGAAGTCGCCGCGGATCAGCCGCGGCAGCCAATTTGCCGTTTCGACCAGATCGAGTCTCGCTATCGATCCCGATCTGCTTCAGCTGGTCGGCGAGAATGGCGGCCGGATCGCGGTAGATCGAAAGGTTGCGCGCCGAGATTTTGACCGCCAGCCGCTTGTCGGGTCCGTAGCCGAGCGACTGCATGATTTTGCGCGCGTCCTCTCGGTTTTTCTGGATGTCGGGGTCATAGCCCGGCAATGTCTCCATCATCTCCCTCGGCATCGCCCACAGTCCCTCCGGCGCCGGCAGCATCGCAGTGCCGATGTCACCCTGGCCCTCGCCGAGAATATCGATGAACGCCATGTGGTCGATCGTCATCGCGATCGCCCGGCGCAATTCGAGATTGTCGAAGGGCGGCTTGCGGGTGATCAGCAGGTTCGGGGCGACATTCAGCGGCGTCACTTCGCAGACCGCCTGCGGCATTTGGCTGTGCACGTCCTTCAGCATCGGGATCGTGACCTCGTAAGGAAAGGTCATGTCGAATTGCCCGGCGATAAAGGCGAGGATCGCCGTCGAGCGGTTCGGGATGATCGTCCACTCGACACCGTCGAGATAGGGCCGGCCGGGCTTCCAGTAATCCGGGTTGCGCGTTACCTTGATTGACTGGTTCGGCTTGAATTCGACAAATTCGAACGGCCCGGTGCCGATTGGATGCGCCCGCATCTGGGCGGGCGACACATGGCACGGGTAGATCGGGGTGAACCCTGAGGCGAGCAGCTCGATGAACGCCGGCTGCGGCCGCTTGAGGTGAAACGTCGCCTGCCGGTCGCCCTCGGTCGTGACCTCCTTTAGGTTCAACCACCACGCCTCGCGGGCATTGACGCGAAGCTTCTCCGTGGTCTTGCCCTGTACCAGATCAAAGGTGCATTTGACGTCCGCGGCGGTGAACGGCTTGCCGTCATGCCATTTGACGCCGTCGCGCAATTTGAAGGTGAGCTCGGTCCCGTCCTCGCTCCACGACCAGCTTTCGGCGAGGTCGGGAACGATCGATTTCAAGCTGTTCTGCTTTACCTTCGGGTCGAACCTGACGAGGTTGTTGAACACCCCCATGATCGGCGCCACGATCGAGATCGTCCCTTCTTCGAGAATGGACATGTTCCCCGGGCTGTCGCGGTGATAGACGCGCAGGATGCCGCCTTGCTTCTGCGCTTGCGCGGCGCCGACGCCGGTCAAACCCAACAACAACCCGGCCGCTGCCGCGACGGCGCATTGCAATTTCCTCACCTGCTTTCTCCAACGATCAACCCGAGACCTATCTATAGGGACCGCCGCTGCCGCTGGGCAACAACCGCGCGCCTTGACCTCTCTGCGCGGCCGGGCCACCCTTGAACCGATCCCCTTAGCGGGAGTGATGCGGGTCCAGGGGCGATCGTGAGCGAAACAGAGACGCTGTCCATCGAGGTCAACGGTTTTCCTTGCCGCGTCTGGAAGAAGGGCCAGGGGCCAAGGCTCGGCTTTCTCGCCGGATTTGGCGGGTTGCCGCGCTGGATCCCGTTTCTCGATGTGTTGGCGCGCCAGCGCACCGTGATCGTGCCTTCGCTGCCGGGTTTTCCCGGCGGTGATCGCGGGCATAGCGTGCTCGACAGCCATCTCGATTGGGTGCTCGCCGTTCGCCAACTGCTGCACAAGGCCGGGCTCGACGGCGCCGATCTGGCCGGCAGCTCGACCGGAGGCGCCTTTGCCGCCGAGATCGCAGCGCTGTGGCCCGACGCAGTGCATCGACTGGCGTTGATCGCGCCCTGGGGCCTCTTCGACGAAAAGGCGCCGATGACCGATCCCTGGGCGCAGCGGGCGCCCGAGGTGCCGGCATTGCTGTGCGCCGACCCCGAGCGCTGGAACCAACTCAAGAGCGAGCCTGAAGGCGCCAACTCCCCGGAGTGGCCGATCGAGCAGACGCGCGCCAACGAGGCCGCGGCGCGCGCCTTCTGGCCGCTCGGCAACACCAGGCTCGAAAAGCGCCTGCCATTGATCGAGGCGCCGACCCTCTTAATCTGGGGCGCCGAGGAGCGCATCATGCCGCGCAGCTATGCCGACCGGTTTGCTGCAGCGATCGCCGGCCACACCGAAATCACCACGATCCCCGGCGCCGGTCATCTGGCGGAGCTCGACAAGCCGGAGGAGGTCGGCGCGGCAATCCTGCAGTGGATGGCCTGACAGACCCTCCCTAACCGGGTGCAGCAAAGGAACCTGGCCGATGAAATTCGGGCTTTTCTACGAGCATCAGCTGCCGCAACCGTGGAGCGAGGATTCCGAGCTGCGGCTGTATCAGCAGGCGCTCGACCAGATCGAGCTCGCCGACCGCCTCGGCATCGACTACGTCTGGGAGGTCGAGCACCATTTTCTCGAGGAATATTCGCACTCCTCGGCGCCCGAGGTGTTTCTCGCCGCGTGCTCGCAGCGCACCAAGCGGATCCGGCTCGGTCACGGCATCGCCTTGATGCCGCCCAACTACAACCACCCAGCGCGCGTCGCCGAACGCATCGCCACCCTCGACCTGGTCTCGAATGGCCGCGTCGAATGGGGCACCGGCAAGTCGGCGACGGCGGTTGAGATGGGCGGGTTTGGCATCGACCCCGACGACAAGCGGACCATGTGGGAAGAGGCGACCGAGCAGGCCGCCAACATGCTCGCGATGCGCCCCTATCCGGGATTTCGCGGTCGCTGGTTCGACATGCCGTGCCGCAATCTGGTGCCGAAACCCGTGCAGAAGCCGCATCCGCCGATGTGGGTGGCGTGCTCGCGCCGCGAGACGATCCACCTTGCCGCACGCAACGGGCTCGGCGCGCTGACCTTCGCTTTTCTCGAACCTGAGCAAGCGGCAAAGTGGGTCGAGGAATATTACGACATCATCAAATCCGCCGATTGCGTGCCGATCGGCCACAACGTCAATCCCAATATCGCAATCGTCACCGGGATGTCCTGTCATTCGGACGAGGCCGAAGCGATCCGCCGCGGGCTCGACGGCTTCCGGTTCTTCGGCTACTCACTCGGCTATTACGCGCTGTTTGGCGAGCACAAGCCCGGCCGGCCCGAGCTGTGGGAGCGCTTTCTGCAGGTAAAGGATCGGCTGCCGGACAACGCCGGGCGGGGCGGGATCGGCACTCCCGACCAGCTGCGCGCGCACCTCGCCCGCTATGAGAAGGCCGGCATCGACCAGGTCATGTTCATCCAGCAGAGCGGCGCCAATCGGCACGAGCACATCTGCGACTTGCTGGAGATTTTTGCAGCGCGCGTATTGCCCGAGTTCAAGGAGCGCGAGCAGATCCGCATGGCAGAAAAACAGCGTGAGCTGGAGCCCCATATCGAGGCGGCGCTGGCGCGCAAGCAGCGCATGGCGCCGGTCGAAGACAGCGAGATCCCGCGGGTCGAGGCCTTCGGGCGCAAGGCGCCGTCGCCGATCGTCAGCTCCGACCGCGGCGGCGCCATCTCAATCCCGACCCAGGACCCGCTCGCGGCTCGCGACACCGCGCGGCCCTGAGCCTGGCGCAGAGTGCTGCCGCGATCGCGTAGTGGTAACACGCGCACCGCTCGTGTGAACCAAGGCTAGAGCGCCACCACTTTTTGAGCAGTGACGCAGCAGTACTGCCGAACGTGCACCGCTTGTCCCCGGATTTGCGGACATCCGCATCAACATCTTGTGGTTACCGACAGCTAAGTACAAGTGGCACGGGCAAGTATTCAAGCGCGAGCCATCCCCCGTCGAAAACCCAACAAAGACAGAGTGGAAAAATGATTTACTTTCAGACCAGTTCACGAATTTTCTAATCAGGAAAAAAGTTTATGCGGCTTTGACAGCGGCCCCGGAACAGCGCAGACCCACTGGATATAGAAAACGCGCGGGTGATTTTTCAAAATTCCCCTCTTAGCCGCAGCGGAAAGTCTGGCCCGAAAACTCTATGCACATAAGGTTGGTTTTCCGGCCTTGCGGGCTCGTTACGCTGCCCCTAAATCCGTCGCGGAGCCAATCTGCCAATTAGCGCTTTTGGACTTGAACATATGGCCCAACAAATTACCCTTCAAGAAGGTGGTCTTGCCACGATAGACCGCCCACCAGATCGTTGCCCGATCCGCCACAACAAAATATCTCCAGTGTATAAGTTTAGGCGGACCGGACCATTCACCTACAAAGACACATCTGTGGAAATTGTATATTCATGCCCAAACATCGCATGTAACGAAACGTTTATCGCGTATTATGGAAAAATCACACCACAACAAAATCATCACTCTCTTTTATTGTCGAGACCCGTTGAGCCAGCGCCGCTTACCTTTGATGAGGCCGTGCAACAAATTTCGGCAAGCTTTTGCCAGATATATCAAGAGGCACAGAAAGCGGAAGAATTTGGCTTAAGCGAAATTTGCGGCGTCGGTTACCGAAAGTCGCTCGAATTTCTTATTAAGGATTATCTCATAAAGCAAAAACCAGTAGATAAAGCCGCGATAGAAAAAACTATGCTGGGTCCGTGTATTGATAAGTACATAGCCGACCCGCGAATTAAAGAAGTGGAGAAAAGGGCGACGTGGCTAGGCAATGATGAAACGCATTATCAGCGGCGTTGGATCGACAAAGATCTAACCGACCTGAAAACGCTCATTAGACTAGCTATCCATTGGATCGAAGCGGAGTACCTCACCGAAGAGGCCCTCAAATCCATGCCGGTTCCAACGAGCCATAGCGGGAAGCCGTCGCCCATTTTCGAGAATTGCAGTTATGCGTTTTTCGCTTGAAGGTCACCGATAGAAACGTCACCGGCCCCACTGATTGAGATGTCACGCTCGACAGTCAGTAGCCTTCGGCATACGGGGCTCGGCGAGTTGTTGTGAAAACCATATTTTATATTGTGTCAATCGCATTAATGTTGTAAACTTGGGGCGCTTAGAGTAGCCGCCGACCAATAGCAGGTCACGACGGCGGCAGGTAATCACGGAGGGGACCCGGGCTCCTCGAATTCGGCGCGGGGACTGTCGCTGTTTTTTTCCTGCAAATAACAGCGAGAACAGCCGGCGTTGACCTTCTGGGGCGCGCGGTGCTTACCTTCGCTTGATCAATCGGAAACCGATCGGGGTGAGTGAGATGCAGGTTCGCAATGTGGCGCGTGAGCGGCTCGCAAAGGGCGAGATGTCGCTGGGCGTCGGCATACGCACGGCGCGCACCGTCGATATCGCCAAGATGATGAAGACATCGGGTTTCGACTGGCTTTTCATCGACCTCGAGCACGGACCGATGTCGATCGAGTTCGCGACGACGATCGCGGTCGCGGCGCTCGACACCGGCATCTCGCCGATCGTCCGCGTCCCGTTCATGCAGCACACGATGGCAACTCGGGTGCTCGACGCCGGGGCGCTCGGAGTCGTCATGCCGCATGTCGACACCCCCGAACAGGCGCACGAGATCGTCGATCACCTGAAATATCCGCCGATCGGGCATCGCTCGGTCGCCGGCTCGCAGGCGATCTTCGACTTCAAATCGGTCCCGATCGGCGAGTTGACCGAGGCCGCCAACGCGGCGTTACTGGTCATCCCGATGATGGAGACGCCGACTGCGATCGCCAATGCCGAGGCGATCGCCGCGGTCCCGGGCATCGACGCGCTGTTGATCGGTACCAATGATCTCGCCGCCGAGATGGGTATTCCCGGCGATTTCGGGCATGACAGGATCGCCGGCGCCTATGAGACGGTGATCGCGGCCTGCCGCAAACACAATAAGTGGCCGGGCATGGCCGGGGTCTATGCCGAGGAGCTGATGCAGAAATACATCGGGATGGGCATGCGGCTGGTGCTTTCCGGCAGCGACGGCAGCTTTCTGATGGCCGGCGCATCGCGGCGTGCGGCGCTGGTGCGGGAGTGGGGCGGGGCGCGGCATTAACGGAGGAAGAGATGGCCGAAGACAAGGCGCTGGCCGGCAAGGTCGCGATCATCAGCGGTTCCGGCAAGAACATCGGCAAGGCTATTGCGCTGCGGCTCGCCGCCGACGGCGCGGCGGTCATCGTCAACGGGCGCGGCGATCGGCCGATCATCGAAGCGACGGCGCGGGAGATCCGTGAGGCCGGCGGCCGCGCGATGCCGTATCTCGCCGATGTGTCAAAGCCCGACGCGGTGGCGGCGATGGTCGAGGCCGCGGTCAAAGAATTCGGCGGCGTCGATATCGCCGTCGGCAATGCCGGGCTCAGGCGCCAGACCTCGTTCCTGCAGATGAGCCTCGAGGAATGGCACGAAATCTTGGCGGTGGCGCTCGACGGCGCCTTCATCCTTGCCAAGGCTGTCGTGCCCAGAGATGATCAAGCGCGGCGGCGGTGCTTTTATCGGTCTTTCAGGCGTATCGCACCATGCCGGTTCGACGGGTCGGGTGCATGTCAACGCATCAAAGGCCGGGTCTCGAAGGGTTTCTGCGTGGCCTCGCGACGGAGCTCGCGCCGCACAACATCACCGCCAACGCCGTCGCGCCGGGCTCGATCGATACGGTGCGCGGCCCCTCCGCCGGCGGTCCGCACGGCCGCGGGCTCTCGCGCGAGATTCCGCTCGGCCGCCAGGGCATGCCGGAGGAGATCGCCGCGATGGTGTGCTTTCTGGTCGGACCGGAAGGCCGCTACATCACCGGCCAGACGATCCACGTCAATGGGGGGCTGTTCTTCGGGAAATAGCCGCCCATACCGCGCCACAAACAAACCGACAGGGATGAGGAAGCGATGACAGACCTGCGCGTCGTTACTACAGAGGGCACGGACGTGATCCTCGAAGAAGCGGCGGTGCTGAACTTTGCAGCCGATCTGTGGGGTCCGCTGCTGCGCCCGGGCGACAGCGGTTATGACGGGGCCCGCACAGTCTGGAACGGCATGATCGACCGGCGCCCGGCGCTGATCGCTCGCTGTGGCGGGGTCGCCGATGTCATTGCGGCGGTGCGCTTTGCCCGCACCCACGGGCTGCTGGTGTCGGTGCGCGGCGGCGGTCACAACATCACCGGCAATGCCGTCTGCGAAGGCGGCCTGATGATCGACTTGTCGCCGATGAAGAGTGTGCGGGTCGATCCGGGCAAGCGCACAGCGCGCGCCGAGGCGGGCCTCACCTGGGGCGAGTACAACCGCGAAACCCAGGCCTTCGGCCTCGCCAGCACCGGCGGCGTCGTCTCGACGACCGGCATTGCCGGGCTGACTTTAGGCGGCGGGCTCGGCTGGCTGATGGGCAAGCACGGCCTCAGCTGCGACAACCTGCTTTCGGCGGATATGATTACGGCCGAGGGGCAATTTCTGACCGCCAGTGCGGACCAGCACCCGGAGCTCTTCTGGGGCCTGCGCGGCGGCGGCGGCAATTTTGGCGTCGTGACCTCGTTCGAGTATCGGGTTCATCCGGTCGGCCCGGTGCTCGCCGGAATGGTGCTCCACCCGATGGCCAAGGCGCGGGAAGTGCTGCGCTTCTACCGCGACTATGCGCGCAATTGCAGCGATGAGCTGACCGCTTTCGCGGCATTGATGACCTCGGCCGAGGGTGCCCCGGTGGTCGCCATCGTCGTCGGCTATATCGGCGACCTCGCAGAGGGCGAGGCTCAGGTGGCGCCGGTCCGCAAGTTTGGTTCACCGCTGGTGGATACGATCGCCCCGATGTCTTACGTCCAACTCAACCAGATGTTTGACGCCGCCTTTCCGTATGGCGGGGTGCAGCGGTACTGGAAATCGAGCTTTTTAAAGCAGCTGGGAGACGACGTCCTGGAAATCCTGGTGGACCGCGCGACAACGATGCGCTCGCCGATGTCGATGGTCGGGTTTTTCCATGTCCATGGCGCCGCCACCCGGGTCGATGCGAACGAAACCGCTTTCGGGCTGCGCGACGATCAGTGGGATTATGACGTCATTTCGCAATGGTTCGATCCCGCGGAATCTGCGGGTCACGTAGCATGGACCCGCGAGTTCTGGACTGCAGTCGAGCCCTTCGCGACCGGGAAGGTGTATGTCAATCACTTGGATGCAGAGGAAGGCACCCGTATCAGGGCCGCCTATAACCAGAACTACGAGCGGCTCGTCGCTTTAAAGAATAAATACGACCCGACGAACCTGTTCCGGCTCAATCAGAACATCAGGCCCACAATGTAATGGCCGGCGTTCAACGAAACGTTGTCATCACCCCCGCGAAAGCGGGGGTCCAGGGCTTCGTCCACGGCGCTTGCCGCTCTGGATTCCCGCTTTCGCGGGAATGACCATAATGAGATCGGACGTTAAGGAACGCGGCTCTTAGTTGAGCCGAAGGTCGGTAATGTGGCACGGGGTCCTGCTTTAGTTCACCGCGCTCGACACGCTCGACGATGTCGACGAGGCGCTCATTGGTGCGCGCGCCGGCCCCGATAGACCCCGTTTTTCGCCGATTTGACGAGTCAGGAATTTCTTGTTCATCTCGGCGGAATGCGACGTATTTTGCTGACATCGGACCCCACGCGACGGAGGAAGCTATGGACACCCGATCTGCAACGCCAGTCGAGGCGGTTGGCAACGAGATCGATCGGCCGGTTCCGAGCGAGCCCTCGTCTCGCGCCTGGGGCAGCGATGCAATCGCTGCGATGCTGCGCGAGCTCGACATTCCTTATGTCGCGCTCAATCCCGGGTCGAGCTATCGCGGTCTGCATGACAGCCTGGTCAACTATCTTGGCAATACAAGACCGCGCATGTTGCTGTGCCTGCACGAAGAGAGCGCAGTCGCGCTGGCCCATGGCTGGGCCAAGGTGACCGGCCGCCCGCTGGCCGTGATCGTCCACGCCAATGTCGGTCTGATGCACGCGACGATGGCGATCTTCAATGCCTGGTGCGATCGCGTCCCGATCATCGTGCTGGGTGCCACCGGGGCGATCGATGCGACGCGCCGTCGGCCGTGGATCGAATGGATCCACACGGCGCGCGATCAAGGCGCGCTGGTCCGCAATTACATCAAATGGGACGACCAGCCGGCCTCGATTGGCGCCGCCCAGGAGGCGGTGCTGCGCGCCAATCTGATCGCGCAAACCGCGCCGCCCGGTCCAGTCTACCTCAATTTCGATCTGGCGTTGCAGGAGGACGAGATCGCTGCGTTGCCATCTCTGCCGGAGACTGCGCGCTTTGCTCCGCCGGCTCCCGTGGAACCGGCCGGGCCATTGGTGCGTCGAGCGGCCGAGCTCCTTGCCCGCGCCGAGCGGCCGGTCATTCTGATGGGCCGCACCTCGCGGGATCCCGCGGCATGGCAGCGCCGCATCGAGCTGGCCGAGGCAGTCGGCGCTTGGGTGATGACCGACCGCAAGGCCGGCGCCGCTTTCCCGACCGATCACCCGCTGCACGCCGCCGGCCCGGCGGGCTCGCTGTCGCCGGCGGGCGCCGAGCTCGTGGCGGCCGCGGATGTGATCCTGAGCCTCGACTGGATCGACCTTGCCGGCACCTTGCAGAGCGCCTATCGCGGCAAGCCGGTCACCGCCAAGATCGTCCAGGTCTCGGTCGACCAGTACGTCCACAATGGCTGGAGCATGGATTACCAGGGGCTGCCCCCGGTCGATGTCCATTTGCTGGCGGAGCCCGATGCCGCGGTTCCGCCATTGCTGGCCGCAGTGACGACGCTGCGTCCAATCCCCCCGGCGACACCGGCGGCGCGAGAACGGCGCGGCGCGCCGCCGCTCGCCGCGCTCGACACGGCCTCCGGGATCGATGTGCCATTGCTCGCGACCGCGCTCAAGGCGGCGCTCAACGGCGCTGAGACCAGCATGATCCGGCTGCCGCTCAGCTGGGGCGAGCATCTGTGGGATTTCCGGCATCCGCTGGACTTTCTCGGCGCCGACGGCGGCGGCGGCATCGGGTCGGGGCCGGGCATGGCGGTCGGCGCGGCATTGGCGTTGCGCGACGGCGAGCGACTGCCGGTGGCGGTGCTCGGCGACGGTGATTTCCTGATGGGCGTCAGCGCATTGTGGACGGCGGTGCGCAACAGCATCCCGCTGTTGATCGTGCTGGCCAACAACCGCTCGTTCTTCAATGACGAGCTGCACCAGGAGCGGGTCGCGCGGGAGCGCGGCCGGCCGGTCGAGAACCGCTGGATCGGGCAGGCGATCGGCGATCCGGACATCGACCTCGCCGCGATGGCCCGCGCTCAGGGCTGCATCGGCATCGGGCCGGTCAAAGATCCGCGCGAGCTGGTGTCGGCCCTCAGCGAGGCTGTCGCGGCGGTGCGCGCCGGTAAGGTTTGCGTCGTCGATGTCCATGTCGCCGTCGGTTACGACCCCGGTGCCGCGACCGGCATCCTGCAGCCCGGCCCGCGATAACGCCTCCGTCATTGCCAGCGGCAACGGGTTCCCGGTAACTTGATTTCCGTCGGCGCAGCCGGGTCGCTCCGCGCGCGGGGTAGCATAGGGAGGATAACTTGCTGGAACTTTTGGAGCGTCAAAAGAAGCTGACCGCGAACCAGTGGAAGATTGCCGGCGCGGCGACGCTCGGCGACATGCTCGATTTCTTCGACTTCTTCCTGATCGGCTTTGTCCTCGCGTTCATCGTAAAAGATTGGCATCTGACATATGGACAATCGGGGGCGATCCTGCTCGCCTCCGGCGTCAGCGCGCCGTTCGGGTCGCTTCTCTATGGCTTGATGGCCGACAAGATCGGCCGGCGCACGGCACTGATCACCGCCGTGCTGAACGTTTCGCTGGCGACCGGCGCGATGGCGCTGACGCCGGAAGGAGGCTGGATCTACCTGGTCATCTGCCGCTTTTTTGTCGGGTTCGGCGTGACCGGCCTCTATTCGGTCGACATCACCCTGATGCAGGAGTTTTCGCCGGCGCACAAGCGCGGCTGGTTCACCGGGATCACCACGACGATGCTGCCGGCTGGCCAGTTGCTTGCCGCGTTGCTGGGGGCGTTTGCCGCGCCCTATATCGGCTGGCGCGGGATGGTCGCGGTCGGGCTGCTGCCGGCATTTCTATGCTTGTACATTCGGGCATTCGTCCCCGAATTGCCGCATTGGCTGCTGCGCCGGGGCCGGGTGGAGGAGGCGCGGCGAGCACTCGCCTGGGCATTGCAAATGGACCCCGCGCAGATCACTTTGCCGGTGACGCTTCCTACGGTCGAGCAGACGCGTTGGCTCGATATCTTTAAATATCCGCGCAGCATCATCGCCGGCTGCCTGACCGGGTTGACCCAAACCGGCGGCGTCGCGCTCGCTCTGTGGTTGGTGACCCTGCTGGTGATGGTGCTTAAGATTACCCCGCCGGAGGCGTCGAAGCTGGTGATTTGGATCAGTCTGGCGGCGATCGCCGGCCGGTTTCTCTGCTCGTGGATGTCGGACGCCTGGGGACGCCGCGCGTCGGGTATATTCGCCTGCCTGATCGCAGCGTTTTTCATGTCAATGGCCGGCTATCTGCACGATGTCTTCATCGGCGGCGTGTCGATGTTCTTCCTGATGATCCTGCTGCAGAGTTTCTTCGGCAGCGGCAATTACTCGATCGTCGGGCCCTATATGGGCGAGATGTGGCCGGCCCGGCTGCGCGGCAGCGGCATGGGCTTTGTCTACGGCGTCGGCAATCTCGGCAAATTCATCGGCCCGGCCGGGCTGGCGCTGATCGCCGGTTCTTCTAACTTGGTCAAGCCGGAGGTGACGTTCGACGCACTGATTCCGGGTTTCAACTATTTCGCGTTTTGGTACATACTCGGCGCGCTCGCCTTCTGGCTCATCGGCATCGAAACGCGCGGCCGCACAATCGACGAGATTGATGACGCGCTGAACAAACCCGCGGTGCGATCGGCCGAGCAGGTGCCGGCGCAATAGCGGGTCAGCGGTTCTGGGTCCAGTCGTCGCGCCACAGGAAATCGGGTCCGAGCTGGTCGAGGGTCGGGCAGCCGATCTGCCCCATCACCAGGTCGATCTCGCCGCGGAAGATGTCGATCGCTTTGTTGACCCCGGGCACCCCGCCGACGATCGCGCCATAGAGCGTCGGCCGGCCGAAAAACACGAACTGGGCGCCGAGGCAAAAGGCGATGAGGATGTCGGCGCCGCGACGCACGCCGCTGTCGAGCATGACCGTGACTTTGTCGCCGACCGCGGCCTTGATCGCCGGCAAAGCCTCAAGCGAGGCCGGCGCCTGGTCAAGCTGGCGGCCGCCATGGTTTGAGACGATGATCCCGTCGACGCCGATCTCGGCGGCGCGAACCGCGTCGGCCGGGTTCAGGATGCCCTTGACGACGAGGGCGCGCGGAAACAAGCGCCGGTAGCGTTCGAGGTCGCGCCAGGTCTGCGCCGCGGCCGGGGTCTGTCCACGGCCGAAGGCGATGACGTCCGACGTGCTCGCCCCATTGCCGGCGTGCGGCGCCCAATTCCCGAGGGTCGGCGCGCCGCCGAGCCGCATATATTCGATGACCCAGGCGGGATGGGTGATCGCCTCCAACAGAATCGACGGCTTCAGCTTCAACGATTCCATGACGCCGCCGCCCCGGATCCGGGAAAAGCCGTTGCGGTAGTTGCGTTCGCGCTTCGGATGCACCGGCACATCGACGGTCAGCACCAGCGCGCCGAGACCGGCATCACGGGCGCGGCCGATCAATGCATCGGTGATATTGCCGTCCTTGGCCGCATAGAGCTGAAACCAGACATTGTCAGGAGCGACCCGCGCCGCTTCTTCCATCGAGGCGTTGCTGCCGCCAGACATGATGTAGGGGATGTTCGCCTCCGCGGCGGCTTCGGCCAGCATCACTTCGCCTTCCCGCCGGTAGAGGCCGACGCCGCCGGTCGGCGAGATCCCGAAGGGGCTCGAATAGGTACGGCCGAACACGGTTGCTGACTGGTCGCGCTGGGAGACGTCGACCAGATAACGGGGCAGCAGCCGATGCTTGTGAAAAGCGGCCTCGTTGCGCGACAGGCCGCGTTCGTCCTCCACTCCGCCCTCGATGTAGTCGAAGATGATGCGCGGCAGCTTGCGCTTCGCCATCCTGTGCAGGTCTTCGATGTTGATCGCGCGATCGAGGTTCATGGCTCGCTGGTCTCTTCGTGATGCATCACCGGTAGGATCGCTCAATTTCAAACGACGGCGAATTCAAACGTCATCCCGGGGCAGGCCGAGATCCATTCCTCCGCGCCGCCACAGTCCCCAACCGCGCATGATCGACGCTTTAGACCTGCAATTCAACAACTTGCGGCGCCTAGGAGCTAGCATTCGGGCCTGTGAGAAAGTCCGAAATGGCCGTCATTCCTGGGCGCGGGGCTCCGCCCGCGAGCCCGGAACCAAGAACACCGGCCCGCGAAATGCAAGGATCGGCTGGTTTTCCTGCTTCCGGGCCTGGCCCTGCGGGCCATCCCGGAATGACGACGAGAGGCGACCCGCCTTGAGACATGATTCTTTCACACGCTCATTCGCCGGGATGACGAGGGGACCAGCAAACGGAATGAGCCGGTCGGGTCAGACCCGTCACACGTTGCGCTGCCAATCGTCCCGCCACAGGAAATCGGGGCCGAGCTGGTCGAGGCTCGGACAACCTATCTGCCCCATGACGAGGTCGATCTCGTTCTGGAGGATCGCGATCGCCTTGTTGACCCCGGGGATGCCGCCGGCCGCCGCGCCATAGAGCGTCGGGCGCCCCATAAAGACAAACCGCGCACCAAGGCAGAAGGCAATCAGGATATCGGCGCCGCGCCTGACGCCGCTGTCGAGCATGACCGTCAGTTTGTCCGCGACCGCTTCGTTGATAGCCGGCAGGACGTCGAGCGAGGCCGGCGCCTGGTCGAGCTGGCGCCCGCCATGGTTCGACACGATGATCCCATCGCAGCCGATCTCGGCGCAGCGCAACGCGTCACTCGGATCCATGATCCCTTTGACCACGAGGTTGCGCGGGAAGAGCCGCCGATAATTTTCGAGATCTCGCCAAGTCTGAGTATTGAACGGAAGCAGCGAACGGGAAAAGTTGTAGACGGCCTCGGCGCTCGCTCCGTTGCCGGCGTAGGGTTGCCAGTTCTGCAACATCGGCGTCCCGCCGCCATGCCGCAAGTAATCCATGATCCAGCCAGGATGCGCCAGCGACTCGAGCAGGATGGCAGGCTTGAGACTCAATGCCTGCAACAGGCCGCCGCGGATATTGGCGAAACCGTTGCGGATATTGCGCTCGCGCTTTGAGCTGGCCGGCGTATCGACGGTAAGCACAAGGGCGTCGAGCCCGGCGTCTGCGGTCCGGCGGATCATGTCCTCCGCGACCTTAGGATCGCGCGGCGCGTAAAGCTGGTACCAGGCATGGTGCGGCGCGACCTTGGCGGCGGCCTCGATCGAGTCGTTGCTGGCGCCAGACATGATGTAGGGGATGTTCGCTGTCGCCGCCGCCTCGGCCAGCATCAAATCGGCGCCGCGGCGGAAGAGACCGGCGCCGCCGGTCGGTGAGATCCCAAAAGGGCTGGCAAAGCTGCGGCCGAACAATGTCGCCGTTTGGTCCCGCCTCGAGACATCGACCAGGTAGCGCGGCAGCAATTGATGTTTATGGAAGGCCGCGGTGTTGCGCTCGAGCCCGCGCTCGTCCTCCAACCCGCCCTCGATGAAGTCGAAGGCGATCTTCGGCAGCCGCCGCTTCGCCATGCGGTGCAGGTCTTCAATATTGACGGCCTGATCGATCCTCATATCGATGTGTTCTCCCGGACGCGGCAAAGGTGCGGCCCTGCGACATTGCCGTATTTTTCCACCACTCGACAATCCCCAGCGGCAGCGGATCTGGCGTGGTTTGACTGCAGCGACCCGCTCCCTAACCCTCCCGTGCAGCTCGAGACATTTCGAGGGTGGCCGCAGACAGGACCAGGCAAACAATTCTGCGAGCGAGGCATTGGCTAAATCGGGCTCGTGCCACCCGGGTACTGTCGCGCGATGTCGCGGATCTTCTCCACGAACATGCCCGCCAGATGGCGCCCTCGCCCCGCATGCTGGGAGCGGGCTGGAGTGAGGGGCAGCTTCGGCGCGCTGGAGGCTCGCGGCTGCCTCGGCCAAGTGCAGAGCATGGGCGCGCGCCGGATCGACGCCCGACTGGGCCAGTTCGTCCGCACAACCTGCGGCCCGGCGGCGGCGCGCGCAGTGTTCGCGGCTCGCGGCGGAACCGGCATTCGCCTTGGCTGTCCTCAGCCGGGACAATCGCGCATCACGCGCCTGGGACATTGGCCTGTTCCAGCTGTGGCAGGGGCCGCTGGAAAATCGCTTGTCTCGATCGCCCGGACAAAGATCTCGACCACTCGAGCCGTTTCCGCCGCCTCGCCGGGTGTGATGGCGCCCCGCGGCGCCGCCGTGGTGATCGTCGCCATCGCGGCGCGGCGGAACGATGCGGTCGAGGCAAAGCCGCAACGCCCTCGGATCGCCCTCGAAGGCGAGTTCGACGGCCTTCCGGGTCAATGCCTCGGCCTCGCCGTTGAGCAAGAGCTCGGCGGCCTCGGTCCCCCGGTCGCGCGCGCCTATCGACCGGCCGGCCGGATTGCCCGACCGGCCTTTTCCGAACCGCCCCGCGCGCCGAGGCCAACCCGTTTTTGCAGGGGATTTACAGGCATCAGTATCCTCCTTCGCCCCCAGCATCCGTTGCCGAGCGCCAAGGGCAGAACTATGTGATGCGATTATGGCAATTTTATTGTTGCTGTGACAGGAACGGTGCGCCCGTCAAGCCCGGTCGAAGTCCGAGGCTCTGCTCTGATGGGACCGTGGCGCTTTCCATGACCTCCGATGGTGGGGCCCGGTTCGCTATGCAAGTGATATGTTTGGTCAGTGTAGGGGCATCATCGTGTTGCCTGCGCTGACATAGGTCGCTTGCGGCGACTTTCCGTCCGCGCTGGTCCATGTGATGACGTTGTTAGAGCCGACGAATTCGATCTTGGCACCGGCCCCGAACTGGATGGCGATCTTGTTGCCCGACCCCGCCAGTTCGATTCCCGAACACAGTCCGGTTATGGTCAACGCGTTGTGGCTGCCCATAATTTCGGCCCGGCCTCCAGCGCAATCGAGTGTAGCAGTCTGGCCGGAATTCAGGAAGCCGGCCTGATTGTTCGAACCCTGCGCGTGTGCTGGACTCGCCGCCGCGCCGCACCAGAGCGCCGCAAGGGCAAGCACCGGTCGAACTGTGCCAAAAGGCATACTCTGCCACCCTTCGTCGTCTAGACCCGATGTTCGCTGAGTGATCGGCGGCCCGTCTCGCAGTATGCAGGTAACGAGGGTTGCGCCGGATTGGCCGGCGGCCGAGCCTCATGCATAGGAGACGGGTCGTGGGGGATCGTATCACGTCTATCGGGCTTGATGTTCACAAGGGGATCGTTGTGGCGCTAGCGGAAGGCGGCCTGCGGGGCGAGGTTCGGGACTATGGGCGGATTGCGAACCCGCCGGCGGCGGTGCAGCGGCTGGTGCGCAAGCTCGGCCAACAAGGGGTGGAGCTGCGGTTCTGCTACGAGGCGGGGCCGTGCGGTTACGGCCTCCAACGCCAATTGTCGGCGGCTGGGCACGACGGTGTTGTCGTCGCCCCCTCGTTGATTCCGAAGCGGCCGGGCGACCGGATCAAGACCGATCGGCGGGACGCATCTAGTCTGGCGAAGCTGCACCGGGCCGGCGAGCTGACGGCGGTGTGGGTTCCCGATCCGGGGCACGAGGCGATGCGCGATCTGGTGCGCGCCCGTCTCGACGCGGTGCATGCGCTGCGCCGGGCACGCCAGCAGCTCTCGGGCTTCCTGTTGCGGCAGGGCTGCCATTACCGGCGTCCAGCATGGACCAAGCTGCATCGCCGTTGGCTGGCGGGGCTCAAGTTCGAGCAGGCGGTGCGTCACTGCCGCGATCGCCCGCGAATTGGCCGGCTTCATCTGGGCCATCGCCCGGCGCGTGCCGCCGGCGGCGGGCTGAACAGAAGAAACCCGTGATCGCATCCAAGGGAGGCGCCAGCGAACCACCGGACACGCTGCTGCTGGGCAAGGCTGGGGGCGCGGTCGCGGTCAGGAGAACCCTCGCATCCACTATCTGCCGGGTCGCCGATCCGACGCAGGTTTCTAGACCGAGGCAGCTCCGCGACGCATCAACGGTCATGCGGTTTCGACCCGCGCATCAGAGTATGATCAACCGTCGTCATGACGGCCGTGCCTCCTGCCTTGCCCGGCAGAGCCTGTAGCAAATGCTTCCAGTGGAGCCACGAATTCACGCGCCTGCATCTTGCAACAGCGGACATGAGAGTGGAGGGTCCGAGCACGATCGCGATGCAGCCCTTTGCCACCGGTGTGACGGCTTGGGTGGCTGACTCAGTCCGGCACACCCTCGACGCGGAAGATCTCCTCTAGCTGCGGGCTCATTGGCAGATCGAGTCGCTCGCCGGTCGGCAGCCGCTGTTGGAACCATTTGTTATAGAGCTGCACCAGCTCGCGGCTTCGCGCGAGGCGACTGAAGGTCCGGTCGACGACGGCGGCGAAGTCCAGGTCATCCTTGCGGTACATCAGCCCGTAAGGATCGTAGGAGAGATAGTCGCCGACGACATGGAATTGCTCGCCTGATTTCGTCGTTGCGACCAGCCCGTAGAGAAGGACATCGTCAGTGGCAAAGGCGTCCGCCTTGGCCTCTCGCAGCATCGCGAAGGATTCGGCGTGGTCTTTGGCGATGATGAATTGGATCCCGAGCTTTTGCTTTTCCGACATCGCCCGCACGGCCGCTTCGTTGGTGGTGCCCGCGGTCACGACCACGGTCTTGCCCTGCAGATCCCGGTAGGAGGCGATATCGGAAGCGCGTGGCACCAGCAGTTTGGTACCGGCGACAAAGAAGATCGGCGAAAAGGCAACTTCTTTTTTGCGTTCGAAATTGGCCGTCGTCGAGCCGCATTCGAGGTCGATTTCGCCGGAACGCACCGCGGGAATGCGCGTTTCGGCGGTGACCGGCTGGTATTTGACGGCAAGCTCGATCCCTTCGAGTTCGCTCGATATCTCCTCGACCACTTGGTTGCACAGATCGACCGAGTACCCGATCGGGTCGCCGGGTTTATTCAGATAGGAGAACGGGATCGAGCTCCGGCGATAGCCGAGCGTCACCGTCTTGCCGTCCTTGATTTTCTTCAAGGTCCCGGTCAGCTCCTGGGCCTGCGTGCCGGAGAGTATCAGCAACGGTCCGATCAGCGCTGCGACGAACAGCGCGCGCATCGCTCAAGCCGCCTGCCGCGCCGCGTCACCGACCGGGTATTGGGCCTCACCCTCCCAGCGGCCGATGACCGCTGTCGCCAGGCTGTTGCCGATGACGTTGGTCGCGGTGCGCCCCATATCGAGAAACTGGTCGATCCCGATAATCAGCAGTAGGCCCGCTTCGGGCAGGTTGAAGGTCACCAGGGTCGCGGCGATCACCACGAGCGAGGCGCGGGGCACGCCGGCCATGCCCTTGCTGGTCAGCATCAAAACCAAGAGCATCGTCACCTGCTGCGGGATCGACAGCGGGATGTTATAGGCCTGCGAGATGAAGATCACCGCAAAGGTGCAGTACATCATCGAGCCGTCGAGGTTGAACGAGTAGCCCATCGGCAAGACGAAGCTGATGATCTTCTTGCTGATCGGCAGTTTTTCGAGTTGTGCCATCGTCACCGGGTAGGCGGCCTCGCTGCTCGCCGTGCTGAAGCCCAACAGAAACGGCTCGCGGATCAGCGAGATCAGCCGGAACACGTTGCGGCCGAGGAACAGAAGCCCGGCGCCGATCAGCACCAGCCACAGGACGCCGAGGCTCAGGTAGAACATGACCAGATACTTGCCGTAGGTCACCAGGATGCCGATGCCCTTGCGTCGTCACCGTCGCTGCCATTGCCGCGAAGACTGCGATCGGCGCGAGGGCCATGATGTAGCCGGTGATCGTCAGGATGATCTGCGAGGTCTCGTCGATGATCCTAATGACCCCGGCCGCCCGCTCGCCAAGCGAAGCCGCCGCGACCCCAAAGAATAGCGAGAAAACGACGATCTGCAGGATCTCGTTGTTGGCCATCGCCTCGACCGCGCTCTTCGGCACGAGGTGGGTCACAAAATCCTTTAACGACAGCGACGCCGCGTTAAGATTGGTTGAAGCGCTCGCATCGGGGAGCGGCAGGTTGAGGTTGTCACCTGGGCGCAGGATGTTGACCATGATCAGGCCGAGCAGCAGCGAGACCAGCGAGGCGCTGACGAACCACAGCATCGCCTTGCCGCCGATCCGGCCGACTGCCTTGGTGTCGCCCATATGCGCCACCCCGACCACCAGGGTCGTGAAGACCAGCGGCGCGATGATCATCTTGATCAGGCGCAGGAAGATATCGGTGAACAGCGAGATGTAACCGGCGACGGTTTTCGCGGTCTGCGGATCGGGCCACAGCTGGTGACAGGCATAGCCGACGGCGATGCCCAGCACCATTCCAATAAAGATGATCATCGTCAGTCGCTGCGAACGCACGCTTTACCTCATGTGCCGCTCACGCCAGAATGCGTCATTTCGGGCCGTAATAAAACCGTCATCGCCAGCCGGATAGCGCCATCTGGGACTTCCGCAGGCGAAGTCGAAAGAGGGGAGGGTGGTCGGGTTGGGTGGTGACGATCGCGATCGGGATGACCGGCTCGGCTCCAACCCGCTCGATGTGAAATGCCTGGATCATGCGGGCCAGGACGAGGGTCGCCTCGCTCAGCGCGAACTGGGCGCCGATGCACACTCGCGGCCCGATGCCGAAGGGCAGATACGCGAAGCGATCGGGCGCTGGCGCGCCAGGAAGAAATCTCGCCGGCTCGAAGCTTTCGGGCTCCACCCAAAGCCGGCGGTGCCTGTGCAAGACCCAGGGCGCGATGAACACCACCGCGCGGATGGGGATCTTGACACCGCCGGCGGTATCGGGTTGGCGCGCCTGCCGGGCGATGGCGAAGGCTGGCGGATAAAGCCGCAGCGCCTCCTGCACCACGGCCCGCGTGTAGACGAGCCGTGGCAGGACTTCGGCCGCGCCGTCGGGGCCGAGATCGAGTGCGGCGGCTTCAGCCGCGATCCGTTGCTGCACGGCAGGCGCCGCGGCGACGAGATAAAGCGACCAGAACAGCGCGAGCGCCGGTTGTCTCGTGACCGGCGGAGATCATCGTCGCCACCTGATCGGCCAGCCCTTCGGCCGAGAAGGTGGCGCCGCTTTCCGGGTCGCGCGCCGTCGACAACAGATCGAACAAATCGAGCGGCGCAGCCGACGCCGGTCATCCGCCGACGTTCGGCGATGATGTGGCCGATCAGCTCCATCCAGCGCCGCCGAACCCGCCGCCGCGCCAGGTCGCGCGGGCTGGGGATTGTCAGCGGCAGCAGAAAGTCGAGCACGGTCGGCCGCCCGAGATGCGCCGTATAGCCGGTAATCAGATCTCGCAACGCTGGCCGATAGCGCCCCATCGCCAATGAAAACATCGATGTGCCGGCGATTTCCAGCGCGAGAGCCTGCATTTCCGTCAGCAGGTCGACTGGCTGGCCTGCAGAAGCGGCGAGTTTGGCGACGGCGGCCTCGGTGGCGCGCGCCACATGAGCCGCCAACAGCGGAATCGTGCGTGGCGCGAAGGCGGGGGCTACGGTTCTGCGCTGATATTTCCACTCTTCGCTGTCACTGAGCAGCAGGCCGTTGCCGAGCAGCGGGCGCAGCATGCGCATGGTGGCCGCGGTGCGCCGGTAATTGTCGGGATTCTCGACAAGGATGTGGCGAATGGCGGCGGGCCGACTGAGGATGATCTGCTGACGCCCAAAAAAGCGGCGGACGATCGCCTCCTCTTCGAAGGCCTCTGGCGGGAACGCCAACAGGGCATTGTCGCGTAACGCCCTGGCAATTTCCCTTCCGGGCACTGTCCGAGACCGCACTGCCGCGCCGGAAGGGAGTAGAGATGTCGCTTCGCTCATATCGCCAACATCGGATGGTATTCCAAACGGCGCGGCCGCTAGCGCCAGAGCCGAGCTTCAAGCCTGGGGGCCGCTCGACACTTTGGTTCGTGACCGCGCGCTTACGAGCAGCACTAGCAGTGCCACCCCCACCAACCCCCCGACCAGCAGCCATGCGTCGTTGAATGCCGCGACGAGCCCAGCTCGCTCAACCAATGGCTGCACCAGAGCGCGCGTCGCATTGTCGACCTCGCCGATCGGCACGCCGGTAAAATGCTCGGTGGGCAAGCCGACTAGCCGTGCCGTCGTCGCATCACCTGCCTGGAGACGCGTGACGATTGCCGCTATGTGACTGGGCGTTCGCCGTCCGAGCACGGTGTCGATCAGCGCCAAACCAATCGCCCCGCCGAGATTGCGCATCAGGTTGAACAGACCGCTGGCATTTGGAACGTCAGCGGCGTCGAAGCCGCTTAGTGCCAGCGCCGTGCTTGGCAGCAGGCACAACATGATCGCGCCACCGCGCACGAGTTGCTGCCAGAACAACCCCCAGAAATCGGTCTCGAAAGTCATGAAGCCGTTGCCGATGCAGCCGACTGCAAGCAAGGCGTAGCCGGCGGCGATCAGCAGTCGGGTATCGACGCACCGTTCGAGGATTGTGGCGAGCGGTGCCATCGCCAACTGGGCAGCGCCGGTCACCATCATGATCCCGCCTATTGCCAGTGCATCATAATTTCGGATCAACCCAAGATACACCGGCAACAGGTAGGTAGCACCATAGAGTCCGATGCCGAGGACAAAGCTGAAGCAGCAGCCGACCGCGAAATTCCGGTCACGAAACGCATACAGCTCGATCAGTGGCGCCGGGCGGCGTAAAGAGCGCCACATCAAACCACCGCCGCACAGAGCGCAAAGCGCTCCCAAAAGAAGTGTTTCAGTGCTGCTCCAACCGCGCTCCGGGCCTTCCTTCAATATCAACTGCAAACTGCCGAGAAAGACTGCGAGCAGCGGCAGAGCGAGCAGGTCGATCGAGCCGAAGCGCCGCCAATCGGGCCGATCGACATCGACCGCCCAGGCCACCAGCAGCGCGGCGACGACCCCCGGCGGCCCATTGATAAGGAACAACCAATGCCAGGAAAAGCGGTCGGTGATGAAGCCGCCGACGCTTGGTCCGAGGGTCGGCGCGAGCATCGCCAGGACACCGGCGACGAGAGTGGCCCGGGTCCGCCCAGGCCACTGAAACATCAGAAAGATTGCGGAGAAAACCAGGGGGATCAGAGCGCCGCCGAAGAAACCCTGCACCACCCGAGCCGGGATCAACGACCAAAAGCTGTTGGCGCCGGCGCAGGCGAGGCTGGCGATCGTGAAGCCGCAGGTGCAGACGACGAAGGCCCCGCGCGTCGACATGACGCGGGTCAACCAGCAAGTCAGCGGGATCGCGATGACTTCGGCTATCAGATAGGCGGTTTGCACCCAGCTCAATTGATCGAGCGCAATGCCGAGGCCGGCTTGGATATCGGGAAGAGAGCTCGACACGATCTGAGTGTCGAGGATCGCCAGGAACATGCCGACGCTCATGGCGATGAACCCGACCCAGGTCTTGGCCCCGACCGCCCCGTGCGATGGTAGGATCAGGGTCAAGTCAGGATCTTCGCGGCGCTGTCACAGACCCCGGCGGGGGGCGAGAATACGATCTTCGATCCGGATGCGCCGGGCGATCAGCAGCACGTTGAGGGCTGAGAAAATCGTGGCGATCGCAACCGCTCCGAAGGCGAGCGGCAGGATCGCAACTTCTCCGATCACCAGCAGGTAATTGGGATGCCGAAAATAGCGGAACGGGCCGGTTCGAACCAGCGGCGCGTCAGGCAGATTGACGAGTCGCGTCGTCCAATAGCCACCGAGGCTGAGGATCACCCAGATCCGACCGAGCTGGAGCAGCGCAAAACATCCAATTAAAAACCAATTGGGCGAGGCGATCGCCGGCACGAACATTGCCAGGCTCAGGAGCCAGCCGGCGTGCAATAGAATAAACAGTGGATAGCCCTCGGCGTCAGCCTCCACGGCACCTTGCCCGCGCAGTCGAGCAGTATTGCGGCCAGCGTAGGCGAGCTCGAGCAACCGTTGCAATACCACCAGACCGAGCGTCCAGTGTAGCACACTCACCGGTTGTCGAGCACAAGAAAGCCTGTCGTAAAGCCGGGCCCGAGAGCGTTCATTAGCGCGCGCTCCCAATGCGCTCCAGCGGCGCCCGCCTTGCCCAATACGCGGTCGAGCACGAACATCACGGTCGCCGCAGACATATTGCCATAGTCGCGCAACACACCGCGTGCTTCGACCAGCGCGCCCTCGGCGAGGCCGAAGGTGTGCTCGAGCGCCGAAAGGACCTTGGCCCCGCCGGGGTGGCAGACGAAACGATCGATGTCGTCGATCGCGAGGCTGTGACGGGCGAGGAACAGGGAGGCGACATCTTGTAATTTCGCCGTAACGAGAGCCGGGATGTCGCGCGAAAAGATTGCCTTTAGGCTCTCGTCGGCGACCTCCCAGCCCATCACGCCGAGACTACGGGGCCAGGTGTGTTCGCCCGAAGCGGCCACCGCCGGGCCCCCACCATCGGTCGAGAGCAGCGCGGCGGCGGCACCATCGCCGAACAGAGCAGTCGCAACGATATTGCTCTTCGACAAGTCGTCGCGGCGGAATGATAGAGCGCACAGTTCGACAACGAGGAACAGCACCGTCTCGCCCGGCGCCACGGCGGCTTGGCCGGCGGCGCGGGCGAGGCCAAGGACACCGCCAGCGCAGCCCAGCCCAAAAATCGGCAACCGTCGCACCGTGCAGCGCAGCCCCATCCGCTCGATCAGCAATGCGTCGAGGCTCGGCGTCGCGATGCCCGTCGTCGACACAACGACGATGCTGTCGATATCGTCCTTGTGCCGGCCGGTCAGGTCGAGCACCCGATGGGTCGCCGCTTCGAGGAGATCGACCGCCGAGTCCAGATAGATCCGGTTGCGTTCGGGCCAGCCGTGCGGACGGTCGTACCATTCCATCGGTACGCAGGAATATCGTCTCTCGATGCCTGTGTTCATGAACACAGGTAATAGACGATCGAGATCGACGGAGCGCCCGAACAAAAGTTTGACGCGCTCGACCACGTCGTTTTGGTCGAGCGGATAAGGTGGAACTGCCGTTGCGAGGCCGAGAAGACGCGGGACCACAGGCATCGACGTTAACATACCTACGAAAGTTAAACTCGCATAGACCTTATGGCGCGAGATGGTGCGGGCGAGGCCCGACGTGATGTGATATTCCGGCGATCGGACAGCCGCATGCGGCGACGGCAGGATCGAGGAGGCTTCATGAACGGGGCGGAAAGCTTGGTGCGCACTTTGGTCGGCGGCGGCGTCGATGTCTGCTTCGCCAATCCAGGCACCTCGGAAATGCACTTTGTCGCGGCACTCGATCGCGTCGAGGGCATGCGTTGCGTGCTCGGGCTCTTCGAGGGCGTCGTCACCGGCGCCGCCGACGGCTATGCCCGGATGACGGGCGACCCGGCGGCGACCTTGCTGCATCTCGGCCCCGGCTTGGCCAACGGCCTCGCCAACATCCACAACGCCAACAAGGCGTCGACGCCGATGGTCAACATCGTCGGCGACCACGCGACCTATCATCGCCGCTACGACGCGCCGTTGACTACCGATATCGAGACCGCGGCAAAGCCGTTCTCGCGCTGGGTCAAGACGTCGCCCGACGCGCGCTCGGTGGCGGCCGACGGCGCCGCCGCGATCGCTGCGGCACGGTCGCCGCCTGGGCAGATCGCCACCCTGATCCTGCCCGCCGATACCGCGTGGAACGACGGCAGTGGCCCGGCGAAGGTGCCACCGGCGGCACCGCCCGCCCAAGTGTCTGCCGAGGCGGTTGCCGAGGCGGCGCGGGCGTTGCGTTCGGGCGAGCCGTGCCTGCTGCTCGTCACCGGCGACGCGCTGCGCCAGGAGGGGCTCGATCTCGCCGGCCGCATCGCCGCCAAGACCGGTGCGAGGCTGATGGCGCAGGGCTCCAACGCGCGCACGCAGCGCGGCCGTGGTCGGGTTTCGGTCGATCGCATCCCTTACGTCGTCGATCAGGCGGTAAAGGTTCTGGCCGGGCTCAAACACATCATTCTGGTCGGCTCGAAAATGCCGGTGGCCTTCTTCGCCTATCCCGACAAGCCCAGCCTTTTGGCGCCGCCGGACGCCGTCGGCCACATTCTCGCTCGGCCCGACGAGGATCTGATCGGCGCGCTCGCGGCGCTGGCCGACGAGGTCGGCGCGCGCTCGACCCCAGCGCCGATCGTCGACGCTCCGCCGTCGCCTCCAGCCGCCGGAGCGATCACGCCGGAAGCGCTCGGCATCTCGCTGGGCGCGCTCCTGCCCGAAAATGCGATCGTCGTCGACGAAGCAGTGACGACCGGACGCGGCTTTTTTGCGCCGACGCGCTCGGCGCCGCCGCATGATTGGCTATCGAATATGGGCGGCTCGATCGGCATGGGCATGCCGGTAGCGACCGGCGCCGCGGTGGCGTGCCCGGACCGCAAGGTTATCTGTCTCGAAGGTGACGGCAGCGGCATGTACACCTTGCAGGCGCTGTGGACGCAGGCGCGCGAGGGACTCGACGTCACGACATTACTGTTCTCGAATCGCAGTTATGCGATTCTGCGCGGCGAACTCGCCAATGTCGGCGCCGGTAATCCCGGCCGCAAGGCGCTCGATATGCTCGATCTCAGCCACCCGGACCTCGACTGGGTTGGGCTGGCGCGCGCCATGGGTGTGCCGGGAGCGCGGGCGACGACGATGGAAGCGTTTAACAACCGCTTGGCCGAGGGGATCGCCACCCCTGGCCCGTTCTTGGTTGAAGTGGTCCTCTAGGTGGCCGGGCTGCCTCTTACCGTCGCGCTCCGCGGGTTTCTCCCTCTCCCCGCCCGCGCAGGGCTGTCCGGGGAAACTCAGGCATAGCTGAAACTCAGCTGATTTTTGGAGTTTTGGCATTGCGGGTGGCTTGGGTTGACGGGCGGAGGTTTGTCGATGGCGCCGAGGTGGCGGCGTTCGAAGAGGCACAGGGCGACCAGATCGGTGAAGCGGAGGATCGAGATCTTGACGCAATGGCGGCGGGCGGCGATGCGCAGCAGCGCGTAGGCGATCATCGCGGCAAAGATCTGCAGGCGGATCGCGTTGTCGTTGTTGCCGAGGAAGCGGCGGAGGTGGAGATGCTGTTTGATCCAGCGAAACAGCAACTCGATCTGCCATCGGCCCTTGTAGAGGGCGGCGATTTGAACGGCGGCGCGCTTAAGATCATTGGTCAGCAAGGTGATGGTTTTCCCGTCGGTTCGCTGGACCCGGAGCCGGCGCAATCGGATTGGCAGCTGCGAATCGCCCTTGCTGGCGAAGCGCACCTCACTGTCCTCGAGCACGGTGAAATCATCGCCTTGGGCGCGCGCGACGGGGCGCTCGCCAACGATCTCCAGGCGCATGTTGGTCTTGGGTCGGGTGATGAAGACCGCGCCCTTGTCAGCGATCGCGGTCCACCAGCCATAGTGGCAATAGCCCTTATCAAAGACATAGCTCGCCCCCGGCTCGATCGTGATCGTGCGCCCGATCTGGGCGTCGTTGACGTTGGCATCGGTGATGTCGAGGATGCTCGGGTAATCGGCCTTCGGGTCAAAGACGACATGCACCTTCAGACCGCGGATGCGTCCGTTCGATTTGGCCCAATCGCACAGCTTGCCGAGCGGAATGGGGGTCGCATCGATCAGCTTCACCATCGCCGCGCCGTCGCCTCGCGTTTGCCGATCCAGTTGGCTTGCCACCCGGCTGAAGGTCTCAGCGAAGAGCGCAACCGGTCGCCGTTTGTTGGCATCGCACAGGGTCGAGCGCACGAGCGGACCGCTGCCCAGATGGTAATGATGTTGACTGTTGGCGTTCCAACCCGCTTCCAGGCCGCGCAAGCTGACGGCCGAGGAGAACTGGGCGTAGACCAGCGCCAGCAGATGGTTCCAGCTCGCAAACGATTTGACGTAGGCATCGCCGGCGTGACGCTCAACGAGCGTCTCGAACCGGCGCCGCTTGATCGGTTCCAGCAGCTTACCGAAGATGCTAGAGCAATTTCCACTTACATTGAGCCGTATCCGGCGTGGGCAAGATAGCGGGAGCACTCGTCGGCGGGGAAGTTGTCCAAACAGCGGCCGATCGCGGTCCACAGGGATGGGATCGTTCGCTCGGCGGCTTTGCGCAACAGCGCCTTGAGTTTGGCGAAGACCTGCTCGATCGGGTTGAGATCGGGCGAATAGGGCGGCAGGTAGAGGAGGATGGCGCCGGCCGCCTCGATTGCCGCGCCGACGCCGGCGACCTTGTGGGCGGGCAGATTGTCCATGACGACGATGTCGCCGGGCGCCAGGGTGGGGACCAGGCAGCGCTCGACATAGGTGCGGAAGATCATGCCGGTCATGGCGCGGTCGATGACAAAGGGTGCGCTGATGCGATCAACGCGCAGCCCGGCTACAAAGGTGGTTGTCTTCCAATGACCGTGCGGCACCCGACCGATCAGTCGCGCGCCGCGCCGACAGCGCCCGCGCGTGCGGGCCATGTTGGTGGCGGTGCCGGTCTCGTCGATGAAGACCAGCCGGCGCGGGTCAAGCCGTGGCTGGAGGCTCTTCCACACCAGCCGGGCCGCCGCCACGTCGGCGCGGTGTTGCTCCGTCGCGTGCACGGTTTTTTTTAAAGCTGATGCCGTGTCGGTCGAAGAACCGCCAGATCGAGCTCACCCCAACCCGGATGCCGCGCTCGCCTAACAACGTGCGAATTTCTCCCAGAGTGAGGTCCGCGCGCTCGCCGATCAGCGCCAGCAGCCAAGCGGCATGTGGGTTCAGCGGCGAACGACTGCGACCCTTCTGGGATTGGGCCGCGGCACTCCCCGTCCGCCGCCAGCGACCAACCCACGCGGTCGCCGTCGATTCCCCTACGTCCAACCGACGCGCTGCCGCGCGCGCCGATTGACCGCCCTCGACCGCCCGAATCACGCGACTGCGCAGATCGCTCGAATAGGCCCTCGGCATGCCGTCCCCCAACAGCATCTATGCCAATATTCTCCCACACCCTACCAGATTTGGGAATTCCTCTGCGCCGACAATTTCGACTTTAGCCAGCTGGAAATCGCTCTAGGTGTAAAACGCATGCCCCGTCCCCTTTCTAAGTCTCGCAAACCAGAGAGTAGACGGAAAACCACCGTCTTGCGGGGCATGCGCCTGCGACTAATAAATTCACCCCTCGGCTTCCCCGGACAGCCCTGCCGCCCGCGGGGAGGGGATGGGGTAAGGGGCGGCCTCGGTAAATTAGCTGTACAGCTGATGGTGGTCTGCGCGGTCGTGATTGCCTCGACGGCAGCATCACTAGCGCAGGCGTCGTGCACCGGGGTCGTGGCCGGCCGGGTCGTGCCGCTTCACTTTGCCGCCTCGGTTCCGGAGAGCGCGGTCTCGATCACCTTTCTCGGCCACGCGAGCTTTCTGATCGAGAGCCCGGCCGGAGTGCGAATTGTGACGGAGTACAATGGCGCGATACGGGCGCCGGTGACCCCCGACATCGTCACGATGAACAACGCTCATCCGACCCATTACAGCGATTCGGTCGAGCCCGGAGTTAAGTACATTCTGCGCGGCTGGGACCCCGCGGCGGGATCCCCAATCATCGGTTCGAATACCGCGATGTGCGGATCCACAACGTGCCGACCAACATTCGAGAACTTGGCGGGACTCGCTATAACAGCAACTCTATCTTCGTCTTCGACATTGCCGATTTGTGCATCGCCCATCTCGGGCATTTGCACCACACCTTGACCCCATCCCACCTCGCCGATCTGGGCGCACTCGATGTGGTCAAGGTGCCGATCGATGGCGTCTGGGCCTTGAACCAGGAACAAATGATCGAGGTGCTGCGGCAGATAAAACCGAAGCTCGTCATCCCAATGCACATCTTTACGCGTGCAACCTTGGACAAATTCCCGGCAAGTATCGGCAATCTTTATCAAATCCGGTATGCGGCGAGCCGCAGGGTGGTCCTCACCCGACCGGAGTTGCGGGAAAGCGCGCAGCTGCTGGTGCTTCCTGGCGAGTGAACGCCTCCGCCGGCACGGGTGGAACTTTGCCGGGCCGGACACCATTATTGAATTCGGACAGCGCAGTCGGGGGCCAATCCGTACAAGTCAGGTCTATCGTGATGAGCGAAGGGATTCGAATTTATAATCTGTTTCCGACATTAGCCGGGACGACCCGCAAATGGGCGGCGCATCTGCCTCGGATCGCGATGATGGGCTTCAACGCCGTCTACTTGAATCCTTTCCACTATCCTGGTTTTTCCGGGAGCCTCTACGCCGTCAAGGATTATTACCGGCTCAATCCGCGATTTCGCGGCAGCAATTCGGGTGACGACGACGCATTGTTGCGCGAATTCACCACTGCCGCCGGCGCCTACGGATTGCGGGTGATCATGGACCTCGTCGTCAATCATACCTCGAAGGACAGCGAGCTGGTCGCCACCCGTCCGCATTGGTTTGCGCGCGATTCGCGGGGCAACGTGGTCTCTCCGCAGGCGAGCAATCCCGCCGACCCGTCCCAGAAGACGGTCTGGGGCGACCTCGCCGAGCTCGATTTCCGGCCGCCCAGCAAACTCAGATCCTGGGATATTTTCAGGAGCTGGTGCGCCACTACATCGGATTGGGGTTTGGTGGCTTCCGCTGCGACGCCGCCTACAAAGTGCCCGGCGCGGTTTGGCGCGGTTTGATCGACTCCGCCAAGACGGCTTCCCCTGACGTGGTGTTCTGCGCCGAGAACCTGGGGGCGCCGAAGGAGGCTGTTCTTGACCTTGCGGGCGTCGGTTTCGACTACCTGTTCAATAGCGTCAAATGGTGGGATTTCGAAAGCCGATGGCTGCTCGAGCAGTACGAGGATTTCCGTCGCATCGCACCATCGATCGGCTTTCCTGAGAGTCATGATACCGACCGGCTGGTCAACGAGCTGGTCTCCGCCGGGGTTTCAGAAAGTGAGATCGAGCCACGCTATCGCCAAGCTTATGTCTTCGCAGCAGTATATTCCGCCGGCGTAATGATGCCGATGGGCTTCGAGTACGGCTGGTCTCGGCGCCTCGATGTCGTTGAAACCCGCGATGACCAACCGGAGCTCAGGCGCTTTGACCTCGGTGACTTCGTCGCCGAGGTCAACGCAATGAAGAAGTCGGTGCCGGCTTTCAACGAGGAGGGCCCGCAACGCTTGCTGACGAACCGAGACGACCCGTTGCTGGTGCTGGAGCGCGAAACCGAGCGGCGGGACGATCGCGCCTTTATTCTCGTCAACCCGCATGAGCATGAGACGCGCGCCATCGAGCTCGAAGCGTTGGTCCCAGATTTTGGGCGGCGTGGCGAAGCTCTCGACCTCACTGATGTCTCGCCGGGCAATCGCGAAGCCGGAGGATCCCGGACCACGGTTGCGCCGCTCGGGCTTCGGATCTTGCGCGTGGCGCGGGCCGCCGCCGCTCGGCCGGCACCTCATCCGCTGTGGCGGTCGGAAGCGCGGATCCAGATCGAGGAGGTGTATCCCGAGATCGACGGCGGCCGTTACCCGGTCGAGCGGGTTGTCGGCGACCCATTCGAGGTCTGGGCCGACATCTTCCGCGACGGGCACGACAAACTGCGCGCCGTCGTAAAGCATCGCTACGAGGATGCGGATTGGCGCGAGGCGCCCTTCGTCTTTTATGACAACGATCGCTGGGTCGGCCGTTTTTCGCTCGATGCGGTCGGACGCTGGCGATACACGATCGACGCATGGACCGATCTTTTCGAGAGCTGGTGTGACGAGATCGAAAAGAAGCTCGAGGCGGGCCAAAATATCGAGCTTGAAGTGGTCGAAGGGCGCTCGATTGTCGAGGGCGCGCTGCAGGAGGCGCGGTCGGGCGATGCCGCGCGTATTCGGGAGGTGCTGCATAAATTCGAGGTTGGCGATACCGCCGGTCGCGCCGAGTTGCTCCTCTCAGCCGAAACGCGTGCGCTGATGGTGCGATGTTCACCACGCAGCGGCGTCTCCCGCTACCCGCGCGAGCTCGAAGTCGTCGTCGATCGCAAGGCGGCTCGCTTTGCAGCGTGGTACGAAATGTTTCCCCGCAGCCAAGGGACCGAACCCGGCAGGAGCGCCACTTTCGACGATTGCATTGCACGGCTCCCCGAGATTGCCCGGCTTGGTTTCGATGTCGTTTATCTGGTGCCGATTCATCCGATCGGCCGGATCAACCGCAAAGGCAGGGACAACAGCACCGTTACGGAACCCGGCGACCCCGGCAGCCCCTATGCAATTGGCGCCGCCGAAGGCGGCCACCGCGCCGTCAATCCCGAGCTTGGATCGCTCGCCGATTTCCGCCGCTTCGTGCGCGCCACCGAGGCGCTCGGAATGGAGGTGGCACTCGATTTCGCGGTCCAATGCGCGCCCGACCACCCATGGGTCCGCGAGCATCCGGAGTGGTTCCGTTTCCGGACCGACGGCACGATCAAATATGCCGAGAACCCGCCGAAGAAGTACGAAGACATCGTCAATGTCGATTTCGACAACCCGGACCGCGAGGGTTTGTGGGCCGAATTGCGCGACATCGTCCTATTCTGGGTCGGCGAGGGGATACATACCTTTCGCGTCGATAATCCTCATACCAAGCCGCTGCCGTTTTGGGAGTGGTTGATCCGCGAAGTCAAGGCGCGCTGTCCGGAGGCGATCTTTCTCTCCGAGGCGTTTACGCGACCCAAAATGATGCGAGCGCTGGCCAAGGTGGGGTTCACCCAATCGTATAGCTACTTCACCTGGCGCAATACCAAGCCGGAATTGACCGAGTATCTGACGGAGCTGATGCAGTACCCGACCAAGGAATATTTCCAACCGAACTTCTTCACGAACACGCCCGACATTCTGCCGGTTTTCCTGCAGGAAGGGGGGCGGCCGGCGTTCCGCATCCGCTTCGTGCTGGCGGCGACATTGTCCCCAGTTTACGGCATCTATAACGGGTTCGAGCTTTGCGAAGACACGTCAATCCCCGAACGCGAGGAATACCTGCATTCCGAGAAATACCAATACAAGGTATGGGATTGGGATCGCCCCGGTAACATCAAAGAGGATATTGCGGCGCTCAATCGCTTTCGTCGCAACAACCCGGCAATGCAGGAATTCTTTAACCTGCGCTTCTTGAATTCGAGCGACCCCAACATCCTTGCTTATACAAAAATATCAGCGGACGGGGCCAATATCGTGATCATCGTCGTTAACCTCGATCCGCATGGCGCTCACGAAGACACCATAGAACTGCCGCTCGGCGAGTTTGGCGTGGCGGTCGATTCGGAGTTCTTACTGGAAGAGGCGTTGACGGAGCGCGCCGTGAGCTGCCGTGGCGCGTATCAGCGCTTTCACCTCGAACCTGAAACCAACCCGGCTCTAGTCTTTTGCCTCAAAGGCTTGTAAAGGAATTGCCTATTATCTGGACCAACCCGCCGCGATCGGCGACAGGGCCGCGTTGCGGCCTCCTTAGGACCAGGAACATTTCTTAATGCCATCAAGCGAGTACTTGACCGTGCGGAACGCCCGCCTTCGAAACGCTCCCGCCGGCAGCTTCGGAGGCCAAATGGCGCTTCTCGAAGCGAGCACGCAGTCGATGCGACGCTTCCTGCTCTCTCTCCTGCCGCTGCCCTGGCACAATTTGCTCTGCACGCACACAGAATGACACCGCCCGACGACATCTCCACCGCGCTGCCCGAGCGCGGCGCAATCGCTCGCTCAGTGACCCCGGACCCGCTGTGGTACAAGGATGCAATCATCTATCAGCTGCACGTCAAGGCGTTTTTCGACGCAGACGATGATGGGATCGGCGATTTCGAAGGGTTGCGCCACAAGCTCGATTATCTGCAAGATCTTGGGATCACCACTCTGTGGCTACTGCCGTTCTACCCGTCGCCGCTGCGTGATGACGGCTATGATATTTCCGACTACAAAAACATCAATTCATCCTACGGGCGAATGGGCGATTTCAAGGCCTTCATCCGCGAAGCGCACCGGCGCGACATCCGGGTGATTACCGAGCTGATCATCAATCATACCTCCGATCAGCATCCTTGGTTTCAGCGCGCGCGCCGGGCGAAATCCGGCTCAAGGCTGCGCGATTTCTACGTTTGGAGCAACACCGACCAGAAATTTCCCGAAACGCGCATCATCTTCGTCGACACCCAAAAGTCGAACTGGTCATGGGACCCGGTGGCGCAAGCCTACTATTGGCATCGCTTCTACGCGCATCAACCGGACTTGAATTTCGATAATCCGCGAGTATTCCGCGCGGTAGTCGACGTCATGCGGTTCTGGCTCGATCTCGGGGTCGACGGGATGCGTCTCGATGCCGTGCCGTACCTGATCGAACGCGAGGGCACGATCAACGAAAATTTACCGGAAACGCACGAAGTGCTGCGGCAGCTGCGCCGCGAGCTCGACACGCGTTACCGTGACCGCATGCTGCTCGCTGAGGCCAATCAATGGCCTGAGGACGTGCTGCAATATTTCGGCGCCGGGGACGAATGCCATATGGCGTTCCATTTCCCGTTGATGCCCCGAATTTACATGGCGATCGCGACGGAGGACCGTCATCCGATCGCCGATATCATGCGGCAGACGCCGGATATTCCTGAGACGTGCCAATGGGCGGTGTTTCTGCGCAACCACGACGAGCTGACGCTCGAGATGGTGACCGACCGCGAGCGCGATTACCTGTGGAACTACTACGCCGCGGATCGCCGGGCGCGCCTCAACCTCGGCATTCGCCGCCGCTTGGCGCCGCTGATGGAAAACGATCGGCGCAAGATCGAGCTGTTGAACGCGCTGCTGATCTCGATGCCCGGGAACCCCGGTATTCTATTACGGCGACGAAATCGGCATGGGGGACAATGTGTTTCTCGGCGATCGCGACGGTGTGCGGACACCGATGCAGTGGTCGTTCGACCGTAATGGCGGCTTTTCCCGCGCCGACCCGGCGCGCTTGTACCTGCCGCCGATCATGGACCCGGTCTACGGGTTCGAGGCAGTCAATGTCGAGGCGCAGAGCCGCTCGCCCTCGTCATTGCTCAACTGGCTCAAACGGCTCATCGCAGCGCGCCGCTCGCGGCGTGCTTTTGGCCGCGGAACCTTGCGATTCCTCTATCCGTCAAACCGAAAAGTCATCGCCTATCTGCGGACCTTGGGCGACGAGACCGTGCTTTGCGTCGCCAATCTGTCGCGTACCCCGCAAGCTGTCGAGCTCGACCTATCCGATTGGCGTGGTCGCCAGCCGATCGAGCTCCTCGGCCGCAGTGCATTTCCGCCAATCGGGGAGTTGCCCTACCTGCTCACCTTGCAGGGCTACAGCTTTTTCTGGTTCGAGCTCCTGCCCACCGCTGCCGAGGCTGTGAGCCTGCGAGCCGCGCCACCAGAATTCTTCACTTTGGTGATGCCGCATGGTTGGCCTGATCTCTTCCGCCAGCACAATCTGCCGCAACTCGAAAGCGATGTGATCCCCGGCTTTTTGCCGCGTCAGCGCTGGTTCGGGGCGAAGGACCAACGCGTCAAGGCGGCCGCCGTGCAGGCGCGCGGCGAGATCGCGCGACCGGCGGAGGACGGATCGGCACCGGAAAGTTTCATGGCAGGAGTTGTCGAGGCGCAACTCGCCCGCGGTGAGCGACAGCGCTATTTCGTGCCGTTGGCGACGATCTGGTCGTCTGCCGAGACCGAGCTGCGGCAAGGCTTGATGCCGGTCACCCTTGCGGAATTGCGCCAATTCCGTCGAGAGGGGGCTCTGGTCGACGCCCTGTCACAAGACGGGTTTTCATTGGCAATAATGGACGCAATCGGGCAGGAGGCGACATTGCGCCTTGATGGCGGCGAGATCCGCTGCCGCAAGACACCGCTCTTTGGGCAGGTGGCCTTGCCGGAGCGTCTGGTGGTCCGCCGGGCCGGCGTGGAGCAGTCGAACAGCTCGGTAATCTTCGACGATTACGGAATGCTCAAGATCTATCGGCGGCTGCAATCCGGTCCGCATCCCGAGATCGAAATGTCACGTTTTCTGGTCGAGCGTGCCGGGTTCGCCAATACGCCGCCGCTTCTTGCGTTTATCGAGCTCGATCTTGACGGCGGCGGCGGACCGGAGACGAACGCGCTTGGCGTGCTGTTCGGCTTTATTCGCAATCAGGGAGACGGCTGGTCGCAGGCGCTAGACTACCTCACTCGGTACCTCGATGATGCGTTGCTGTCGAGCGGTACGCGCCCATCGGACCTGCCCGATCCCGATGTCTTCTTTCTTGCCCTGGCCCGCCAGCTCGGGATCCGCACCGCCGAGATGCATCGCGCCTTAGCCGAGCAAGGCCTCGACGACCCCGATTTTGCTCCGGAACCGGTGCACCCCGACGATGTCGCCGAATGGCGCCGCGGGCTCGAGGCAGCCGCGGCCGACATGCTGTCCAAACTGGCGCGCGAGCGTGCCGGACTATCGGCCTCGGCGCAGCACTTAGCCGAGCGCCTGATCACGCTCCGCGACGGCCTGTTTCGCCAAATTCGCACGCTGATCCCCGATCGAGTTGAGGCCTGGTCGACGCGCTTTCACGGGGACTTTCATCTCGGCCAAGTCCTAGTGGTAAAAAACGATTTTTTCATTGTCGATTTCGAGGGCGAGCCGGCGCGGCCGCTCGCTGACCGCCGGCGCAAGAGCTCGCCGTTGCGCGACGTTGCCGGGATGATCCGCTCCTTCGACTACGCCAGCTTTACCGCCGTGCGCCAACTTGCCGAAGCGCGACCGGCGGCGGAGCCGCGAATGGTGCAGCTGGCCGAAGCATGGCGGCACCGCGCGGTGGACGGTTTTCGCGCCGCCTATCGCAAAACCATGCGCGGTTGCGCGGCGTATCCGATCAGCAAGAAGCAGGCAAATGCAATGCTGGCGTTCTTCACGCTGGAAAAGGCTGTCTACGAGGTTTCTTACGAGCTGGCGAACCGGCCGGCCTGGGTTGACATTCCACTGAAAGGCATCCTCGACATTCTGGCAAAGACCGGGGAGGCCGAGCGTGCGGCGGCCGCAGATTGACCCGCAGGTCGAGGCGATCGTCGAGGCCCGCCACGGTGACCCGTTCGCGTTTCTTGGCATGCATCCTACCCCCCGGGGCGTCTGTGTCCGGACCATGCTGCCAGCGGCGCAGGAGATGGCGGTTATCGATTTCGGCGACGGGTGCTGTCGCTGCCAAGGGGGTCCGGCTGCACCCGGATGGTCTCTTCGTCGCGACCGTCCCCGATCGCAAAGAGCCATTCCGCTATCGGCTGCGCACATCGAGAGGTGCGATCGAGCACGAGTTCGACGACATCTATCGGTTTCCTCCGGTGCTCGGCGAGCTCGACACCTATCTCCTGGCCGAGGGAAACCATCTCGCGAGCTACCGCAAGCTGGGTGCGCATCCGCTCGTCCATGAGGGCGTTGAGGGGGTGGCGTTTGCCGTGTGGGCGCCGAATGCCCGTCGGGTTAGTGTGGTCGGAGACTTCAATGCCTGGGACGGCCGGCGAATGCCGATGCGGCAGCTCGGCGGCTTTTGGGAGCTTTTCGTGCCAGGGCTGCGCCCGGGTCATCTCTACAAATACGAGATCCTCGGTGCCAACGGCCAGCTCCTCCCGCTAAAGGCGGACCCGCATGCCGAGAGATCGGAAAAGCCACCGAACACGGCCTCGGTGATCGCCAATCCGTCGCGCCACGTGTGGCAGGACGGCACCTGGATGGCCGAGCGCTGGGGCCAAAACGATCGCGAGGCGCCGATCTCGATTTACGAAGTCCATCTCGGTTCATGGCGCCGCAACCTGGCCGAGCGAGGGCGGTATTTGACGTATCGCGAGCTTGCCGACCAGCTCGTCCCCTACGCTGCCGATCTGGGGTTTACCCATATCGAGATCATGCCGGTCACCGAATATCCGTTCGACGGATCCTGGGGGTACCAGCCGATCTCGTTGTTCGCACCGACCAGCAGGTATGGGACGCCCGACGATTTCCGGGCATTCGTCGACGCCTGTCATCGCGCCGATCTGGGCTTATTGCTCGATTGGGTCCCTGGCCATTTCCCGACCGATCCGCACGGGCTCGGGAGCTTTGACGGGACAGCGCTTTACGAACACGCCGACCCGCGGCAGGGGTTTCACCCCGATTGGAACACGCTGATCTACAATTATGGCCGCCGGGAGGTCGCGAATTTCCTGCTGTCGAGCGCGCTTTACTGGCTGCGTGAATTCCACATCGACGGCATCCGAGTCGATGCGGTCGCCTCGATGCTGTATCTCGACTACAGCCGCCGCGAGGGGCAATGGATACCGAATGCCTTTGGCGGACGCGAGAACCTCGAGGCGATCGCGTTTTTGCGGCGAATGAACGAATTGGTGTTCGGGGAAGCCGGTGCGACCTCGGTGGCCGAGGAGTTGACCGCCTGGCCGATGGTGTCTCGCCCGATTTACGTCGGCGGGCTAGGCTTCGGCTTCAAATGGAATCTTGGGTGGATGCACGACACCCTGCACTATATGGCGACCGACCCGATTCATCGGAAATATCACCACAATAGCCTGACCTTTGGGCTGCTCTATGCGTTTCACGAGAATTTCATCCTGCCGCTGAGCCATGACGAGGTGGTGCATGGCAAGGGGTCGTTGATCGGCAAGATGGCCGGCGACCAATGGCAGCGCTTTGCCAATCTGCGAGTTTATTTGGCTTTTATGTGGACCCATCCCGGCAAAAAGCTGCTCTTCATGGGTGGCGAGTTCGCCCAGGAGCACGAGTGGAACCATGATGTCGGGCTCGACTGGCAGCTTCTCGGCGAGCCGTTGCACGAGGGGGTTCAGCGGTTGGTGCGCGATCTCAACCGCCTCTATCGCGGCACGCCGGCACTGCATCGCCTCGACTGCGAGGCGGAAGGGTTCCGCTGGATCGATGTCGCGAACTCGGCCGAAAGCATCATCTCCTACACGAGGCGCGGCCGCGATCCGCAAGAGCACGCCGTGATCGTCTGCAACTTTACACCGGTGGTTCGCGAGAACTACCGGATCGGGGTACCCTGGGCCGGGCGCTATCGCGAGCGGGTCAACACCGATGCGGCCGATTACGGCGGCAGCGGGGTCGGCAACGCCGGAGCGGTTTACACCGAACCATATCCGATGCATGGCCATCCTCATTCGATATGCTTGAACTTGCCCCCGCTCGGGGCTCTGATCTTCACTCCCGACTGATGGCCGGCGGGCCGGCCGTAACGGCAAGGTTTGGTTAGCTTGATCCGCTGCCGTCTCCCGAACGCCTAATGGCGGCGTCATCGAAGGTATGGCCCGGTCGGCCGTACCCGCTCGGCGCCACCTGGGATGGCGCGGGCGTCAACTTCGCGATTTTTTCAGCGCATGCCGAAAAGATCGAACTTTGTTTATTCGATCGCTCTGGCAGTCGAGAGGAAGCTCGGATTGTGCTTCCCGAGTATACCGACGAAGTCTGGCACGCTTATTTGCCAGATGCCCGTCCGAACCTGCTTTACGGCTACCGCGTTTACGGACCGTACGATCCAGCGAACGGGCACCGGTTCAACCCGCACAAGCTGTTGATCGATCCCTACGCTCGGGCTCTGCAGGGCCGGATGCGCTGGGGCGACGCCGTTTTCGGCTACCAGTTCGGCAGTCCGCGCGAGGATTTGTCCTTCGACCGGCGCGACAACGCACGCCATGTCCCGAAGTGCCGCGTCGTCGAATCCGCTTTCACGTGGGGTGGGGATCACCGACCGCAGACACCTTGGGAAGAAACCATCATTCTCGAACTGCATGTCCGCGGCATCACGATCAAGCATCCCGACGTCGACCCCGCCCATCGCGGGACGTTCGCTGGTCTCGTCGCGCCGGCGATGATCGACTATCTCGTCGGTCTCGGGGTGACAGCGGTCGAGTTGTTGCCGATCCAGGCCTCGATTGACGACCGCCATCTGGTCGAGCGCGGGCTCGTCAATTATTGGGGCTACAACACGATCGGCTATTTTGCGCCGGATCCGCGCTTTCTCCCGACACCGTCGATCGCCGGCTTCAAAACCGCGGTAAAACGCCTGCATGACGCCGGGATCGAGGTCATTCTCGATGTCGTCTACAACCACAGCGGCGAGGGGAATCGGCTGGGGCCCACGCTGTCATTCCGCGGCATCGACAATGTTTCCTATTATCGCCTCGAAGCCGATCGCCGGCTTTACTACGACGTCACCGGCACCGGCAACACGTTGAAACTAGATCATCCACGCGTATTGCAGCTGGTCATGGACTCGCTGCGCTATTGGGCATTGGAAATGCATGTCGACGGTTTTCGTTTCGACCTGTGCACCGCTCTGGCGCGCGAGAACGGCGACTATACGCAGGCCAGCGGGTTTTTCGACGCGATCCGGCAGGATCCCGTGATGGCCAAGCTCAAACTAATTGCCGAACCCTGGGACCTCGGCCCCCGCGGCTATCAGCTCGGCAATTTTCCGCCCGGTTGGGCCGAATGGAACGGGAAATATAGAGACACCGTCAGGCGATTTTGGAAAGGCGAGAAGGGGCTGGTTGCCGATCTGGCCTCGTGCGTGGCGGGCTCGTCCGACATCTTTGGATATCGCGGGCGGCGGCCTTGGGCGAGCATCAATTTCGTCACCGTCCATGACGGCTTCACGTTGCACGACCTGGTCAGCTACGGCACCAAGCACAATGAGCTGAATGGCGAGAACAATCGCGACGGGTCCGATGCAAATTACAGCTGGAACTGCGGCGTCGAAGGACCTACCGACGATCCGCAAATCATTGCCATGCGTGACCGCCAGAAGCGCAACCTTCTGGCGACGCTTCTGTTGTCTCTTGGCGTACCGATGTTGCTCGCCGGGGATGAGATCGGACGGACGCAGCGCGGCAACAACAACGCTTATTGCCAGGACAACGAAATCTCGTGGTTCGACTGGGAGGACATCAGAGCCGAGGACGAAGAGCTGGCATGGTTCGTCCCCTATCTCGTCCACCTCCGCCGCAGCCACCGCGTCTTCTCGCGCCCCCGCTTTCTGCGTGGGGAGGTGCTCTCCGAGGCGGGGGTCAAAGACATCACCTGGGTCACTCCAGCAGGCAAGGAGGCCACGACCGAGGATTGGCGGAACCCTGTCTCCCTGTCGTTTGGTTATGTCTTGAGCGGAGCCGCCGGCGAATTCTTCACCCCGGGCGGTCAGAGCGACATCGACGAGAGCTTTTTTGTAATGATGAACGCCTATCACGAGGATCTCGATTTTAGGTTTCCGGTCCTTGCTGCGCCGATGTTATGGGAGGCGCTCGTCGATACCTCTGAGCCGACCGGGCGCGCCTCAGAGGCGAGACGTTATGCGCCGGGAGAGGTCTATCGGCTGCAGGCTCACTCCTTCGCGCTCTTCATCGATCGGGCGGCACGCCCGGAGAACTCCCGCGCTTCGCTCGCGACTGGCGCCGTGTTGCGCGACAACGACCGTGAGCCGCGCGGCGACGCGACGCGAGAGCATGATGCGCCGGCATCGTGAGCTTCCGTATGGCGCTGAGCTGCAACCCGGCGAGACCCGATTTCGGCTCTGGTCGCCGCGAGCCGAGACCGTCTCGTTGCAGCTCGAGGATAGCTTCCCGATGGTCCGTGAGTCCGGCGGCTGGTTCTCTCTGACAACCGAGCGTGTCAGGCCGGGCTCGCGCTATCGCTACCTCGTCGATGGCCACGCCTTTCCCGATCCCGCCTCGCGCCATCAGCCGGAGGGCGTTCACGGCCCCAGCGAGGTTGTCGATCCTGAAGCCTATGAGTGGAGCGACGTCGCCTGGCGCGGCCGGCCCTGGGAGGAGATTGTCCTCTACGAGCTGCACCTGGGGACGTTTTCCGAAACCGGCGATTTCGCCGGAGCAGTCCGTCATCTCGATCACATTGTCGAACTCGGCGCGACAGCGGTCGAGCTGATGCCGATCGCCGAATTTCCCGGGACTCGCGACTGGGGCTATGATGGCGTCTTTCTCTACGCGCCGGCTTCGCAATATGGGCGGCCCGACGAGCTGAAGCAGCTTGTCGAGGCGTGCCATGCGCGCGGTCTCGCGATCTTTCTCGACGTCGTCTATAACCACTTCGGGCCCGAGGGTAACTATCTGCCCGCAATCGCACCGGATTTTTTTACCGACCGCCAGCAGACGCCGTGGGGCGCCGCAATCGATTTTTCCGGGCCGCAGAGCCGGCCGGTGCGTGATTTTTTTATCGAGAACGCTCTCTATTGGCTCGAAGAGTTCCACTTCGACGGGCTCCGCTTCGACGCCGTCCACTCGATTTTCGACAACAGCGAGCCGGACGTCATCGGCGAAATTGCTCAGGTCATCAGACATCGTATAGCCGATCGCGAGATCCATCTCGTGCTCGAGAACGACCGCAATCAGGCCCGCTATCTAAAGCGGGCAGACGGCCGCGTCGCGGGTTACGATGCGCAATGGAACGACGACCTGCACCACATCCTGCACGTGCTGGTTACCGGCGATACTTCCGGCTACTTCGCCGATTATGCGGCCGAGCCAGCCAGACACCTCGGCCGCGCGCTTGCCGAGGGTTTGGCGTATCAGGGGGAACCTTCGCCGTTTCGCGACGGGCAGCCGCGCGGGGACCCGTCGGGCGAGCTGCCGGCAACCGCCTTTGTCGGTTTTCTGCAGAACCATGATCAGGTCGGCAACCACCCCTTCGGAACGCGGATTGCGGCGCGCGCCGAGGAAGCTGCGTTGCACGCCGGCGTTGCCATCGTTCTGCTGTCGCCGCAAATTCCGCTGCTGTTCATGGGCGAGGAATGGGCGAGCATCCGGCCATTCGCATTCTTTTGTGACTTCGAGCCCGCGCTGCGCGACTCGGTGCGCGAAGGACGACGCCGGGAATTTGCCCATTTTCCGGAGTTTCGCGACGAGGCGGCGCGTGAGCAAATCCCGGATCCGACGGCTTTGTCGACTTTCCTCAATTCTCGGCTCGACTGGGCAGAGCCCGGCAAGAAGCCGCATTCGCTGTGGTTTGCGCGATACCGCCATCTCCTCCAAATCAGAGCGCGCGAGGTTGTGCCTCGCCTCTCCGGCATGCCACCCTATGCCGGACGCTATCAAGTGCTTGGACCAAAGGCCGTCAGCGTCGATTGGCGGCTGGGCGATGGTTCGCGGCTCTCGCTGCTCGCCAATTTCGGCGGCCACCCCGTCGCGGTGCCGGGGAACTACCGACAAAGGCGGATGGTTTATTCGTCTGCCGTCCCGGGAGAGCCGCGCAGCGCGGCCTTTTTTCTTTCAGTAGCCAGCACCAGCGCAGGCTGAATCCATTGCCGGCCATTCCACCGCTGAACAAAAACTTCTGCCCTCCAGCTTCTGGGGGTGGTCCCCATCTGCTTGCCGGGTGAGGCGGGGTCGGCGCTTCCGATATGACAAATCGCGCAGCCCTTTTGGAGCTCGCTGGGCTGATCGGCATCGAAGCGGCTTACACCGATGCGCTTGGTCAGACACGGGAAGTCTCGGACGAGACGTTGTTGGCTCTGATTGCCGCCTTCGGTCTGCCGACCGACTCGGTGCAGGCCGGACGGCAATTGGCCGAACAGCGAGAAAACTTGCCGCTGGGACTGGGGACAGCGCATCTCTCGCACGCCGAGAAGAGCCGCCCCGAGCTCATTCTGCGTCTGCCGGCGGGTTGTGGGCAGGTCGCATGGCGCTGCCGGCTCGAAGACGGCAGCGAGCTGTCCGGCCGGATAAAGGTAGACGTCGCGCCGAATGGCGGGCGGTTCGCGTTGCCGTTGCCGAAAGATCTGCCGCTGGGCTATCACCGGCTCGCTGTCGCGGCCGCCGACGCCACCACTTGCATCGACCTTATCGTCGCGCCCGACCGTTGCTATTTGCCTGCCGAGCTCGGGCCGGGGGTGCGCAGCTGGGGGTTGAGCTGCCAGCTTTATGGTCTGCGCAGCGAGCATAACTGGGGGATGGGCGACTTTAGCGATCTTGCGGCGCTCGCCCGTGCTGCGGGACGCCTCAATGCGTCTGTCGTCGGGGTCAATCCGCTGCACGCGCTGTTCGCTGCCGAGCCGCGCCACGTAAGCCCCTATTCGCCGTCAAGCCGAAGCCAGCTCGATTACCTCTACATAGACGTCACTACCGTGCCCGGCTTTGCCGAGGACGAAGGTGTGCGTGCCTTGATCGACGGAGAATGGTTCAAGGCAACGCATTGGGCCGCCCGTTCCGCAAAGCTCATTGATTATGGCGCCGTCGCGGCCTGCAAGCGGGCTCTGCTGGAAGCGCTGTTCCGCCGCTTCCAGTCGCGCGAGCTTGCAGTTGATGGAACCGCGACAGGCACTGCCGGACAGTCGTTCCGCGACTTTCAGCACCGCGGCGGACCATCGCTCGCCGATTTTGCCGTATTCGAGGCGTTGCAAGAACACTACTTTAACGAAAATCGGCGGTTTTCGTGGCAGAGCTGGCCAGTGGCAATGCGCGATCCGCGCTCGCCGCAGGTGGCCGAGTTTGTTGCCGCGCATCGTGACCGCGTCGAGTTCTTCCAGTTCCTGCAATGGGAGGCCGAACGCCAGCTTGCCGCCGCGGCGGGCGTGGGCCGCGCCGCCGGACTGTCGATTGGGCTTTATCGCGATCTCGCCGTCGGGGCCGATCCGAACGGGGCGGAAGCCTGGGCGGACCAAGAGCTGGTCGCGCCCGGAGCCTCGATCGGCGCGCCGCCCGACGCACTAAGTCGCGCCGGCCAGAATTGGGGTTTGGCGCCGGTAAATCCGCTGGTACTACGTCGTCAGGGTTTCGCGCCGTTCATCGCTTCCTTACGCGCCAATATGCGGCACGCCGGGATCCTGCGGATCGACCATGTCATGTCCCTCAACCGGCTCTACTGGATCCCCAACGGAATGGAAGCCAGAGCCGGCGCTTACGTGAAATATCCCTTCAGTGATCTGGTCCGGCTCGTCGCCCTCGAGAGCCAGCGGCAGGGCTGCGCCGTTGTCGGCGAGGATCTCGGCACGGTGCCGGCCGGTTTTCGCGAAAATATACGGGCCGCCAATATACTGTCGTATCGGATTTCCGTCTTCGAGCGGCGAAAAAACGGGACCTTCATGCCGCCGGCCGACTACCCAGAGTTGGCGGCGGCTTCGGCGGCGACCCACGACATCGCCACTTTGAGAGGGTTTTGGCTCGGCGGCGACATTGCTTGGCGCCAGCGTCTCGGTCTCTACCCCGATCGGCCAGCGCAAGATGCCGAGGCCGCCGACCGCAGCCGCGATCGCCGTCTGCTGCTGGAGGCGCTCGTCACGGAAGGGCTGCTCGCGCCAGCGCAAATCGATGCGTTCCTGCCTGAGGGCGGCGAACCGATCTATTCGACTGAGCTAGGGGAGGCCATCCTCACCTATCTCGCCCGTTCGCGCGCTCGTCTGATGCTGGTTCAGTTGGAGGATGTGCTCGGCGAGACCGAACAGGCGAACCTGCCGGGGACGACCGATGCGCACCCCAACTGGCGTCGGCGGTTGCCGCGTACTCTGGAGGAGATCGTCAATGGCGCCGAGCTGCGCCGGATGGCGGCTGTGATCGAGGAGGCGCGCCTGCGCTCAGCCGCTGGATGAGCGGACTACCTGACAGTTTCACTACCATTCGCGCCACATATCGTCTGCAGTTCCATCGCGGGTTCACCTTTCGCGACGCCACGGATTTGGTACCGTACCTCGCTTCTCTCGGCATCAGCCACATCTATGCTTCGCCGATTATGGAGGCGCGCCCAGGCTCGACCCACGGTTACGACATTATCGATCACAATCGGCTTAACCCGGAAATCGGCACGGAGGCGGATTTCCGGACGCTCGTCGATGCGCTTCATTCGCGCGGCATGGGGTTGATCCTTGATTTCGTACCCAACCATATGGGCATCGGCAGCGACAATGTTTGGTGGCTCGACATCCTCGAATGGGGTCAGGAATCGCCGTTCGCAGCCTATTTCGACATCAACTGGGACGCCATTCGGCCCGACCTCAAGGGCCGCGTCCTCCTCCCGGTGCTGGGCGATCATTACGGGGTAATCCTCGAAAGAGGCGAGATCACGCTGTGCTTCGATCACGAGGAGGGAAGCTTTAGCGCCTGGTATTTCGAGCATCGCTTCCCGATATCACCGCGCTCATACGCGTCGATCCTCGAAGCGGGCGGAGAACCGCTGGCCGGACTCGCTCGCGAATTTCTCGCGCTCGACGAATTCCGCAGCGACAGCGCCCGCGAGCGTGCAGCCGAACTTAAGCAATGGCTTGCCGAGCGCGCTGGCGAACCGGTTTTTGCCGTCGCTATCGAGACTGCATTGAAAGAGTTCGCCGGCCAGGCCGGCGTTCCGGCGAGCTTTGAGCGGCTGCACCAGCTGATCGAGGTCCAGGCCTATAGGATCGCCTATTGGCGGGTCGCCGCAGAGGAGATCAACTACCGGCGATTTTTCAACATCAACGAGCTCGCCGGGTTGCGAATGGAGCTGCCGGAGCTCTTCGAAAAAACCCATCGCCTGGTTTTCAGCATGATCGAGCGCGACGACGTGCAGGGTTTGCGGATCGATCACATCGATGGCCTCTTCGACCCGCGTACCTATTGCGAGCAATTGCAGCAACGTTTTGCCTCGGCGCTTTATGTGGTGGTCGAGAAGATCCTCGCCCGGTACGAAATTTTGCCGCCCTGGCCGATCGCGGGAAGCACCGGCTACGACTTTATCAATCAGGTTCTCGCGATCTTTGTCGAGCCCGCCAGTGAAAGGGCGATGACCCGTCTTTATCGCCGGTTCGCCCATCGCGACGAAAGCTTCGACGACGTTCTCTACGCGTGCAAGAAACGCATCACGCAGGTCAACCTCGCCAGTGAGATGAATGTCCTCGCTCGTGAGTTTCACCAGCTCTCGATGCGCAGCTGGCGCACGCGCGATTTTACGTTGAACGGAATGCTGTCTGCGCTCGAGGAGGTGATCGCGGCGTTTCCGGTCTACCGGACATATGTATCCCGGGACGGCGCCAGCGCTGATGATAACCGCTATATCGACTGGGCGCTCGCCCAAGCAAAGAAAAGGTGGCGAGTTGAGGATCTGAGCATTTTCGATTTTCTCGAAGAGGTGCTCAAGGGCCGTCCGCCGGACCTGCAGTTTTACGAAAATTCCCGCGAGGTTCTGCTGGCGGCGATGCATTTTCAGCAGGTGAGCGGTCCCGTTATGGCGAAGGCCGCCGAGGACACTGCATTCTACCGATATTTCCGGCTGTTGGCCTTAAATGAGGTCGGCGGCGATCCGCGACAGTTCGGTATGTCGATCGCCGCCTTTCATCACGTCACTCAGGATCGTGCCCGCTCCTGGCCTCGTGCGATGGTGACGACGGCGACGCACGATACAAAGCGCGGCGAGGACGGCCGGGTGCGTCTGGCGCTGTTGTCCGAGATGCCGCGCGAATGGGGCCGCCGGGTCACCCAGTGGTTTCGTTTGAACCGTTCGCGCCGCTCCGAGATCGACGGCGAAGTCGTGCCCGACCGCAATGTCGAGTACCTGTTCTATCAGTCGTTGCTCGGGGCATGGCCGCCCGGTCTTGATCCGGGCGATGTGGAGAGAATGAAGGGTCTCGCCGAACGTATCGCAGCTTATATGATCAAAGCGGTGCGCGAAGGAAAGCAGCAGTCGAGTTGGAGCAACCCGAACGCCGCGTACGAGTCGGCGCTTCAACGCTTTGTCGGGACGGTGCTCGACGCAACGCGGACAAACCCGTTCCTCACGCGAGTTTCACGCTTTTGTCACGTCTCTGCAGCGACTTGGAGCGATCAATTCGCTGTCCCAACTGGTCCTGAAGTTGACCGTGCCTGGCGTGCCCGACATCTATCAGGGCGGGGAATTGTGGGACTTCAGCCTGGTCGATCCCGACAATCGCCGGCCGGTCGACTGGAACATGCGCCGCGCTCCTGCTGGACGAGATCGTAGGCGCCTCTATTGAGGGTCTGGCCGAACACTGGCAGGATGGCCGCGAGAAGTTGTTCGTCGCCCGCCGGCTGCTCGAATTGAGGCGATTGCGTCCAGAGCTGTTTGCCGAAGGTGATTATCAGCCGCTCGACGTCGAGGGCGAAGCAGGGAGACATCTCTGCAGCTTCGCGCGAAGCTGGGGCGGCGAGACCGTCGTGGTTGCCGTGCCGCACCTCGTCCACCAGCTATACGGGGGCGGTGATAACCCCAATTGGGGCGCCACCGAAATCGATCTGCCATCTCAAAGTGTCTGGCAAGAGGTGTTTACTGGGCGCAGGATACAAGGACTGAAACGAGCGCGCGCCGCCGAGCTGCTAGCGGACTTCCCGGTCTGCGTGTTGATCGGAGGATCCAGGGGAGCCGAAATTTGAGCCCGATCATCAATACGCGGGGCAAAAAACGGGTATAATAGCGCTGCGACGGAGCTTGGGTATGGGCCGCGGGATCCCGGGTTACCCTGGCGGTCTACCCAGGGGGTCGGCGGGGGAGGCGGGGCCCGTGCCTCCCCGCCCGCTCCTCGCTCACTTTCCTGTCGGGAGGTACGATGCGCTTCCTAGTGGTCGGTGCCGGGTCGCTTGGCAGCTATTTCGGCGGAATGCTGCTCGAGGGCGAAGCTGAGGTCGGTTTTCTCGTGCGCCCTGGCTGCTGCGGCTTACTTACTGATGGTCCACCAGTTTCGGGAGGGAGCCATGCCGGAAACCGCTAAGCCCAGCGCCGTCGAAGCTGCTTCGGTGCCGCCCGCTCGCGCCACGCGCGGTTATCCCGAGCCTTTCGCCACGCGGGTGGCGGGACGTGAGAGGCGAGCCCTGGGCGACGTGTTCGGTCTGAGCAATTTCGGGGTGAACCTGACCCGCCTGCCGCCGGGCGGCATGTCGGCGCTGCGTCACACCCATATGCGAGAAGACGAATTCATCTTCATTCTTGAGGGGGAGCCGATCTTGGTGACGAATGCCGGCGAGACGCCGTTGCGTTCCGGCATGTGCGCCGGCTTCAAAGCCGGTTCAGGGGACGCCCACCACCTGGTCAACCGCGGGGCCCGCGATGTGGTCTATCTGGAAGTCGGCGACCGAAATCCCGGTGACACCGTCATCTATCCCGACGACGATATCGGCCGGGCGCTTACCTCAAATGGCGAGCGGATGTTCGTCCACCGCAATGGCGTACCCTACTGACTCGGCCGGCGCGCCACTATCGGGGCCGCTCCGATAGGCTCTGCCGCCCCGATCCTGGCCCCGTAGATCCGTCGTGGAATTCTGCCGTTGCGCCGCGCGCCGGGCATGCGCTCAGTCAGATCTCTACCTCAAGACCGACCTCGACGACCTGTGCGGTCGGCACCCCGAAGTAGGCGGCCGGGAGATTGGCGTTGAGGTGCATCGCCGCGAACACCCGCTCGCGCCATACCGCCATGCCAGGCACCTTGCCGCTCGGCACCACCATGATCCTGCGCGTATAAAAAGTGATCTGTTCGGGGTCGATGCCGCGTAGAGCGGGGTCGCCGGAGGCGAGCTTCAGCCCCGTCATGACATCGGGGTGCTCCATAAATCCGAAGTACAGCAACACGCGAGTAATCCCGGCGCCAACCGGGATTGTCTTGAAACGATTTTCGGGATCGACGCGCGGCGCGTCGGTGCTGACGATCGAAACCAGCAGCACCCGCTCGTGCAAGACGCGGTTATGCCGTACGTGATGCGTCAGAGCGAGCGGGATGCCCGAGATTGCCGCGGTAAAGATCGCGGCCACCCTGGGCAAGCGGACAGGGCGGCTGTCGAGAACCCAGGCGACGAATTCGACCTCCCGCTGCCGCAAACGTGCGCGTTGCTGCTCGAGCAGCAGGTACTCGGTTCGCCAGGTCAGCATCAAAAACGCCACGACGCCGGCCAGGAGCAGCGGAAATCAGCCGCCCTCGATCAGCGTCGTCGCATTGGCGGCGACAAAGATCAGATCGACAAATAGAAACAGACCGTTGACGGTCGCAACGAGAAGCGGATTGTAGCCCCATTGCCGTGCAACGAGCGCGGCGAGCACCGTTGTGATGGCCATTAGTATCGAGACGGCGATGCCGTAGGCGCCTCCGAGCGCGTCGGAGGAGCCGAATAGAGCGTACCGGCGGCGAGAAGCCAGTTCACCATCGGCATGTAGATCTGACCCCGTTCGTGACTGGCCGTATGCAACACCCGCAGACGAGCCAAAAACCCCGCTGAATCGCTTGCTGGGTCAGCGAGAACGCGCCGCAAATGATGCGATTATGGTGGCGACGGTCGCAAAACCGATCAGCGGGTAATGCAGCCATGTTGGCGCGAGTAAGTAAAACGCGTTCTCGATGGCACGGCTATCGGTGAGCAGTACTGCTCCCTGGCGAAATAATTCAGCACCAAAGCTGGCAACACCACGATCAACCGCGAATGGGGCGGTTATCGGCTTTATGAAGCGATGCGTCGCCATGCTCCCGATTTCTTCATCCACTCTGGCGATCAGATCTACGCCGACAACCCGATCGCTGCGGAGGTCAAGACCGATGACGGCAAGGTCTGGAAGAACCTGACCACCGAAGGGAAGTCCAGAGTGGCCGAGACGCTCGACGAGTTCCGCGCCGCTTTTGCCTACAATCTGCTCGACGACAACAAGCGGCGCTTCGCGGCCGAGACCGCATTCCTCGTTCAGTGGGATGATCCCGAGACCCGCAACAATTAGTATCCCGGGCAGCTCATCGGCCTTTAGGCGTACCAGGTCAAAAGCGTCTCTCTGTTGTCGGCTTATGCCCGGCAGGCGATGTTCGAATACAACCCGATGCGCCTGAATGCCGAGGATGCCGAGCGGGTTTACCGGCGCATCGCCTATGGCCCGGCGCTTGATATCTTCATGCTCGACGAGCGCTCCTACCGCGGCCCGAACTCGCCGAACCGACAGCCGAACTTGAACGAGGAGGCAGCGTTCCTTGGGGCCGCGCAGCTCGCCTGGCTCAAGCGCTCGCTGCTCGACTCGATCGCCACATGGAAGCTGATCGCCCGCGACATGCCGATCAGCCTAGTCGTCCCCGATCCCAATCCCGATGTACCGAAGGGCACCCTCGAAGCCTGGGCCAATGCCGATAACGGGCCGCCCTCCGGCCGCGAGCTCGAAATCGCCAGCCTGCTGTCCTTCATCAAGAACAATAGCGTCAAGAACGTCGTGTGGGTGACCGCTGACGTGCACTACGCCCACGCCATCCGCTATGCACCGGAACGCGCCCGGCTCCCCGATTTCGATCCGTTTCTGGGAGTTCGTTGCCGGACCGATCAACGCCGGCACCTTTGGGCCCAACGCGATAGATCTGACCTTTGGCCCGGAGACCAAGTTCATCGGGGTTCCGGCCGATATAAAACAGAACCGCTCGCCTTTCGACGGTCTGCAGTTCTACGGCATCGGACGCATCGACGGAGAGACCCGTGTACTGACGATGTCGCTGCACGATCTCGAAGGCAAGCGCCTCTACGCCGTGGATCTTGAGTTCGAAGCTTAGCTTCGGCTAGGCGAACCGCGCCGGTGAGAATGGTGCGATGTTGATTGACGGCGGCCGGTCGGCGACAAGGTCGGCGACGACTTTGCCGGTCATCGGCGCCGACGTCATACCGACATGACCGTGCCCGAAGGCGTAAACCACATCCGGGCACGCGCGCGACCGGCCGAGGACGGGTAGCGAGTCAGGCAGGCTCGGCCGGTGCCCCATCCACACGGATATCCGTTCTTCCGGATGGGACGGGGCGAGGCCGGGCAGCATCTTGCGCCCTTGCTCGAGAAGGATGCGGGCGCGCCGCCAGTCGGGCGGCGCCTCGAGCCCGGCGAACTCGACCGTCCCGGCGAAGCGCAGCCCCGTCTCCATCGGCGTCGCCACAAATTTGCCGTCGGCATCGGCGGTCGGGATGCGCGGCATCGCTTCGGGATCGCGGATCATCAGGTGATAGCCGCGCTCGGTCTCCAGCGGCACGGGCTCGCCGAGCGCGGCGGCGAGGGGCTTGGAATAGGCCCCGGCGCAGACGATTGCCGCATCTGCGGGGAGCTCGCCGATATCGGTTTTAATCGCGGCGAGCCGGCCGCCTTCGAGGTGAAAGCCGAATGCCCGCGCCTGCACAAGTTCGCCGCCGGCCCGCACGAAGTGCTCGACGAGACGCTCGACCAAAGCCAGCGGGTTCGAGGTATGACCGTTCTCGCGCACCAGAAGGCCGCGCATATAGTTGCGCGCCAGCGCGGGATCGAGCTGACGGAGCTCGTCGGCGTTGAATTCGTCGACCTCGACCCCGTTCTCGCGCCGCAGGCTCCAAGCCGCGCGATCTTTCTCCAAGCTCTCAAACGAGCGGTAGACATAAAGATGGCCAAGACGGTGGACCAGATCCCCGGCGCCGGCGTCGCTGACCAGCGGCCGCAGGGCTTCGAGGGTCGGCCCGACCAGCGGGCGCAGCGCACGCGCGGTAGCCCGCGCCTTCTCCGGCGTGCCGGCGCGGATCAAACGCACGAGCCAGGGCGCGAGCGCCGGCAGATAGCTCCAGCGCAGCGCCAATGGGCCGAGCGGGTCGAAGAGCCAGCGCGGGACGTTTCGTGCCATGCCGGGCATGGCGACCGGGGTGACCGACGAGCCGTTAAAGCACCCTGCGTTGCCAAAGGAGGCGCCGCGGCCGGGTTGTGCCGCCTCGATCAGAAGGACGCTGTGGCCGTCACGCTGCAGCCAACTCGCCGCGCATACTCCGACTATGCCGGCGCCAATCACGCCGACTCGCTTTGCCCCGATCGCCGGCATCGTCCTCTGCCCCTCTCAGCCGGTCGAATACTACCCTCGCCGGCCTGCCCGGGGAACGGTGCAGCGGGTTGCGCGGCGCGCGCCAATGGCGAAACCCGGTCCGGCTCAATACGAGTGATGGGCGCGATAATAGTGACGGCGGTACGCGTGGCGCGGTGGCGGCGCCGGTGTCGTCGCGGCACCGGCAACGGCACCCAAGCCTCCGCCGACCGCGGCACCGATGCCAGCGCCGCGCCCGCCGCCGGCAATCGCTCCGATTACAGCCCCCGTACCGGCGCCCACCAAGCCACCGCCGATTGCACGCTCACCGGGGTTGTACGGATCCGCAAAAGCCGCCGTCGCCAACAACAATCCAGCGCCGATCACGCTCGAAACCGAAATTCGCGTTCTCATCCGTTTCCTCTCATAAACAGGCAACGCGGAACCGTCCGGGTGCACGATCAAGGGTTGAGTAAATCCGGATCGCTTCCCGCGATACCACATCAACAAAGGACGGGAGTTGCAGTTCCCGTTCCTTTGTTGCCCGATAAAACTTACTACTCGATGACCGCTCTTTTGTTCGCTTGCTGTTCTTGGCGACGCCGTGCAAAGTGACCGACGCCGCTCAGTCGGAGAGGTGCCGGAGCGGTCGAACGGGGCGGTCTCGAAAACCGTTGTCCCTCTTGCGGGGGACCGAGGGTTCGAATCCCTCCCTCTCCGCCAGCCAGTCCGACGAGCATTGCCAGCTTGACTTGGCCCGAAATCAGCCGCTCCGTCAGCCTAACCGTGCTGCTGAGCGGCCTGGCCCGTGAAAAACGCACGTATTTCGCCGATCACCCGGTCGACGGCTGCGAGCGCGAGCTGCGGATACATCGGTAAGCTCAAGATTTGCGGGGCGGCGCGCTCGGTTACCCCAAGGCCGGACGGACCGCAAGAGAGACGACCGCTATAGGCTGGCTGGCGGTGGACCGGAACCGGGTAATGGATCCCGCAACCAATTCCAACGGCGCGCAGTCGGTCGCGCAGCGCGTCGCGCTCGGCGGCACGGATGACATACTGGTGAAAGACATGGGTCGCCTGCGGCCGGCGTGCCGGAAGCGTCAGCGGCAGATCTCCCAGACCCGAATCGTAACGGTCGGCGATGGCGTTGCGGCGCGCATTGTCGGCGGCAAGCGTCCTGAGCTTGATGCCGAGAACCGCCGCATGGATTTCATCGAGACGCGAATTGATGCCGATGCCGGCGCTGACGTACCGGTCGCGCCAGCCGTATTCGCGAACTTCACGCAGCGTTGCGGCGAGCGCGTCATCGTTGGTGACGACCATGCCGCCGTCGCCCAAGGCACCGAGATTCTTGGTCGGGTAGAAGCTGAAGCAGGCGACATCGCCGAACCCTCCGGTCGGCCTGTCGCGATAAAGCGCGCCATGGCTCTGAGCGCAATCCTCGATCAGCCGCAGACCGTGCGCTCGGGCGATCTCGGCCAGAGCGGACAATTCGGCCGCTTGACCGTAGATGTGCACCGGCAGCACCGCGGCCGGCCGGCCCGACAGCGTCATCTTCAGTGCCCGCGCGAGCTCGTAAGAGGCCATCGTATAGGTACCGGGCTCTACGTCGACCAACACCGCGGTGGCCCCGGCCCGTTCAATCGCGGCAACCGTCGCGACCGCCGTGTGGGATACTGTGAAGACGAGATCGCCGGCGCCGATATTGCAGGCGCGCAATGCGAGCTCGATGGCGTCCGTGCCGTTGGCGACACCGACAGCGTGCGGCACAGCGATAAAATCCGCGAAGGCCGCCTCGAAGGCCTCGACCTCTCGGCCAAGGATGTAGTGCCCGCCCTCGAGAACGCGGGCAATCGCGGCATCGATCTCGGTCTTTTGCGCGAGATAGCCGGCGCGAGGGTCGGTCTGCGGGATTACGGCGAGCGGATCTTCTGACCTCATCGGAGCGTCACAAATAGCTTGCGAGATGGATGCGGTAGTAATCGAGCGAGCGGCGCAGGCCGTCGGCAAGAGGGCGGCGGGGGCGCCAGCCGGACAGTGCGCGAAAACGGCTATCATCGGTCAGAAAGTCGCCGATATCGATGCGCTTGCGCTCGGGCGGGAACTCGCGGACATCATATTTTCCGCCGCCATTCGCATCGATAATGGCCTCGGCCAGCGCCGCCAGACTGACCGGCTCGTCGCCGCCCACATTGAGCGCCAAGCCCTCGGTCTCATCCGTGATCGCGGCGTAGAGGAATGCCTCAGCGGCATCGTCGACAAAAAGCAGATCGCGACGCTGCTCGCCGCCCCAGACCTCGAAATATTCGCCCTCGATCACCCGCCGCACCCAGATGCCGAGAAAAGTCTGACGGGCATCCTTGATGCGCATTCCTGGTCCGTAGACATTGGTCAGCCGCAGGGAACGGCTCTTGATGCCGTAGACGTCGCAATACAGCAGGTGATAGGCTTCTCCGGCCATCTTATTGACGCCGTTGACGTCGACCGGCCGCAGCGGATGCCGCTCATCGACCGGCAGGTACTCGGGCCGGCCGTAGATCTGGCGGGTGCCGGCGTGGACAATGGCAATGTTCGGATTGACTGCGCGACAGGCTTCGAGCAGCTGCAGTTGCGCCGTGCAATTGATCGCAAGATCCTCTTCGGGAGCAGACATCGAGTCGAGGTGGCTGGTCTGCGCCGCCAGGTTAAACAGGAACTCCTGACCCGCGAGGAGATGCCGCACAGCATACCCGTCGCGTATATCGGCGATACTGATGGCCACCCGATCGCGGATATCGGCAACATTGGCAAGATTGCCGCCATATTCGGGGGTCATGTTGTCGAGCAACAGCACCTCGGCCCCGAGCGCGACGAGACGCCGCGCAATGGCGGACCCGATGAAGCCCAAGCCTCCGGTGATCACCGCCCGGGTGCCGGCGTAGGCTTCAAGCCGTGAATCAGAGCTGGAAGGCATGGTTCCTTGTGAGTAAAAAACGATGACTAGCACCCGCGGCGGCTCGTCACCAACGACAACGCCACGAGATGGTCCCTATTCCGGAATCCTTGCCGCCTACCTGGCTCCCTTGGAGCCCGCGCAATTCGTTCAATCGTTCTTTTGGAACGAATTTACAGGTATCGGCCTCGGCTCGAGATTTTGTCCTCGACAATCCCAGACCTATGGCTCATCCAATCGTCGAGCGCGTAGTACAAAGCTGTTGCGGTGGCTAGAACCGCAGTAAATCTAGGCGAATGTTGAGCTTCTTATAGAGATAGTAACGTTATGCGATGGTTCTGGCTGATCTGGATTACCACAACTGCTGTGGCGGTCATCTGCGTCGCGTTGGCGGTCGGGCAGGCAGCGGCCCCAAGCTGCCGGAACGCAGCGAAACGGCCGGTCAGTTTCTTCCTGACGTTGCGACAGGTCGGCACCTCTAGAGCTGTCGTGGCGCTGACATTGCTGGCGGTGTTCCTGGCGTGCTACATCGCACTGATTTTAGCGTGGGACGATTTCGCCTATTTTGATAATGAGTATTTCACCCTCGGTCCACTAAGAGGCCACAACATAGCAGTTGCAATTTCGCGAGAGACCGGGCGCTTCTTTCCGCTGGGTTTTCAGGAATTTAATCTAGTACGCCACTTTACAGATACAATAAACGGTTATCGTATCATCCCGCTTGTTCAGCTTTTAATTTTGTTCTGCATTCTTCTCATCCTTGATGATGATATTAGCTTCACGGCCAGAGCGGCTCTCGCCATCCTTGCTTTGCTCACCCCGAGCATTCTCACCAGTTTCAGCGGACTTATTTTCACGGAGCGCAATTTCCTTTTTTTTCTCGGATGTCTTGCGCTCTCCATTAAACGGTTCGAGCAGACCCAGTCCATCGCCTCGGCGGTGGCCGCGGTGGTGAGTGCTCAGATCATGATTTACAACGGGGAGACCGCCTCATTGCTGCTGCTGGGCTTTGCTGCCGGAAGGGTGATATTGCGCTGTAAAAGTGGTCCCGGTAGCGGATGGGATTACGATCGACTTTGGGATAAACTGAGTCGTCTCGACTTGACCCTGGCTTTTTTAGGAGTGTTGTTTTTACTTTATTACGTCGCAGAGATGGGCATCTACGGAAACATGAGTTACGCCGCGATGGCCCGGCAACCACGCGCGGAAGTGGTACTCGCCTATGTAAGAGCAGATGTGCTGGCGTGGCTGTTTGTCGCTTTCGTTTTGGGCAGAGTATATCTGATCCTGCGCCGCTCGGTGATGCCATTGCTGCTATGGGACGGATTGGCTCTTGGTGGGGTGACTTGCTTTGCTGCGTATCTCTATCTCAGTATGTTCAGTACATACTATCTGGCACCGGTGGATCTTATCGGAGTGCTGTATATCGGTCGGTTCACAGTATTGTCATGGAAAAATATGGAGCATTGGGGCAGGATAGCCGCATTGCTGTTGGCAGTTATTGTGTTACTGCAAGACGTCGTGGTCTCAGCGTTTGCCGCTTTCGAGCGCAAGAATTATATTAGTGCAAGAGTGGCAATGGCATCCGTGGTCGAAGCGCAATACCGGAGCCGTGCAGGAGGTGCGCTCAAGCTATTCTTCCCATTTACGAACCCTTATGTGATTATGGAGTTTGGCTCATACCTTACTTATCGGGGTCTCCCTGTTGAAGGAGTTGAAGAGGAAGCTCCTGGCGCTAAAAGCGTTCTCTTGTCCACAACGGCAGTTGCTGCGGATGGCCGTTGTGTATATTGGACTAGGATTAGGTGCCACGCCGTCAAAGCGCCGGTTTCAGGTGATCTGGTGATCGTGCTTCCGGATGATAAAGCGTCGCTGGCAGAGGCATCGCTGTATCGGAAAGCAGGAGAGGGAGAACAACTGCTGTCCTATGAACCTCGTCCTCAGATCCCGAATTGGTTGCGATCGCTTTTCGACAGTCTCCATCTTTATACAACTAGATATACACCCAAAACGAACCCCGATCGCTGGATGGACGGATCGATAACCAAGTGGAAGTAGTCCGTTCTGCAGCAAATTAATGGACAAATGCTGGGTTTCCGCACCCCGAACAAAGAATTGTTGCCGGATCATAGCGACGGTCGCAGTGAGCGCAATGGCTCATATCGATTATGGCCTGCCGTCTTCCGCAGGTTGGAGCCATATTGGCAGCAGACCCAGAAAGTTGAAATTAAAATCCCCGCGCAAAACCAATGAGAAAGGTTCAGGAAATCGAAAGCCGAGGGCTGCAGAGCGTCACAACTGTGTCTCTAAGCACTTCTCAAAGCTAGATAAACTTAGTTAATTACAGATGGTAATTGCTTTTAATTGCCACGCATGCCAAAGGTGTTGTTCACTCTCAACATCACGGACGTTGTGGTTTGGTTATCAAACGCGCATCACGCCGCAGGCCGAATACCGTCGACAAACTCGTATGAGAAGGAATGCCGCTAGCGACAATGAGGTTCGGCCAAAGCAGTTCGGCGCGATGCTTGGATACAGCGCCGGCGGGGAGCGCCGGCCACCTTTTTCCGGAAAACCTATCCGCAGATCAAGCGGTTCTATCCCGTTCCTGTGGTGCACGGCACATTGGCTCCGTGCAGGACTCCCGGCTCAACCCGCTGTACGATCGGCGCCGGGCTGCTTCTCGCTCAGTGAGCCACGGTATGCGCGATGCGCGATCAAAACTGCCTCCTGGAAAGGCGCTTTAGAATGCAGCTCTCCATCGTCGTCCCGGTTTATAGAAGCGCCGAATGCTTGCCAGAGCTTGCTCGACGGGTCGAAGAGGAAGTTGCTCGTCATTTCCAGAGCTACGAGTTGATCCTCGTCAACGATGATAGTCCCGACACCAGCTGGGAAGTCATCCAACGGCTTGCTTCCGCGCACAAGTTCGTCACCGGGGTAAACCTTCGTAAGAATTCCGGTCAGGACAATGCCATCATGGCAGGGCTAAACGCAGCGATGGGCGAGGTCGTCGTAATCATGGACGACGATCTGCAACATGACCCTGCCGATATCGTTGCTCTTCATAAGCAAATCGACTGTGGTTTTGATGTAGTGTATGCCCGGTTTGAACAGAAACAGCAGGCGCTCTGGAAAAATCTCGGCAGTTGGTTTAATGATCGGGCTGCAGTGCTGACACTTGGGAAGCCGAAGAACATCTACATGTCGCCGTACAAGGCAATGCGGCGCGAAGTGGTACAAGAGGTCACCAAATATGTTGGACCTTACCCTTATGTCGACGGCCTCATCTTCACGGTTACTTCTAAAATAACCGAAGTTCTCGTAACCCATCATACTCGTTTTGCCGGAAAGAGCAACTACAACCTTGTGAGATCGATCAAGGTCTGGCTCAAACTTGCTACGGGATTTTCTGCCTTTCCTTTGCGAATGGTGGCGTTGCTAGGTGCCGCCATGTCTCTATTGGCATTCATGCTTACTGGATTTTTTCTCCTTCAGGCATTGATATGGGCACGAGGACCAGAAGGGTGGGCCTCGATGATCGTCGCAATCATTGTTTATTGGCGGAGCCCAATTGATCGGTATAGGCGCCGTTGGCGAGTATGTCGGCCGAATTTTCGTTACTCAGAATGCACGCCCGCAATTCACCGTGAAGGAGATTTGCCGCAGCGGTGTCCGCAGGGGATCAAGACATCGGGCGTGGCAATCAGCGCGAGCAGCGTCGTGCATCTAGCGTCGTTCGGCATCAAATAAGGAGTGAAAGGATGGTTTTAACAACCGGAAGTACAGTTGAACCGCCAGCATCAGACCAAGTCAAACCGGTACGTTCTTCCGAGGAGTTTTTGATTTTCGGAGCGCCTCTTATTTGCGACGAGGAGGAGCGCGAGATAGTGGGTTCTCTCAGGACCGGCTGGCTCGGAACCGGCCCGAAGGTCGCTCAATTGGAGCGCGAGTTTCGCGACTACAAGGGGGCGGCTTATGCCGTGGCGGTAAATTCTTGCACCGCGGCCCTCCACCTCAGCATGCTGGCGGCGGGTATCGGTCCGGGAGATGAGGTGATTACGACGGCTCTCACCTTCTGTGCGACAGTGAACACCATCATTCACGCGGGCGCTAAACCCGTCCTAGTCGACGTGGATCCGGTAACCTTTAATATCGATCCGCAGGAAGTGGCGGCCAAAATTACGAGTCGCACCAAAGCCGTTGTGCCGGTCCACTTCGCCGGCCGCGCTTGTGATATGGACGCTCTGGTCGCGATTGCGCAGAAGCGCGGACTCATGATTATCGAAGACTGCGCTCACGCCGTCGAAACCACCTACAAAGGTAAACAAGCCGGCACATTCGGCAGTTTCGGCTGCTTTAGCTTTTACGTAACGAAGAACATGACGACCGGCGAGGGGGGAATGATCTTGACGGCGGACGAGAGCCATGCCGACCGGCTCAAAATCCTTGCCCTCCACGGGATGAGCAAGGACGCGTGGCGGCGATTTAGTGATGACGGTTATAAGCACTACTACGTTGTCGAGTGCGGCTACAAGTACAACATGATGGATATCCAGGCGGCAATCGGCATTCATCAGCTCCGCCGCATCGAAAAGAATTGGGAACGCCGGCAGGAAATATGGGCAATTTATCAGAAGGAATTTGCCGATCTTCCTCTGGCGCTTCCGGCGCAACCGGATGAGGGGACGCGCCATGCGTACCATCTCTATACTGTACTGATAGACCCGAAGCGAACCAATCTGACGCGGGACCAGTTTATTGCTGATATTACCGCCGAAAACATTGGGGTCGGGGTGCATTATCAGAGTATACCTGTCCATCCCTATTATCAGGAGCGGTTTGGCTGGCGGCCTGAAGACTACCCGCACAGCCTTCGCATTGGACAGCAGACGGTAAGTCTGCCTCTTTCTCCCAAGCTCACGGATCACGACGTAGAGGACGTCGTCGACGCGGTACGCAAGGTGCTTCACCGCTGAAATGGAATTATCGAATACGAAATCCTCAAAGGTGAAGTCACTGGGTTAGAATGGCCGGTAGCTTGATTTACAGAAATGCGTGTATCTATGAAGCCGTGATGCGCGGCCTGTATGGTCGCGGATATAAAGAACGGTTCCGTTCGGTTGCCGAATTGATTGCGGAAGGCTCCTCAGTTCTTGATGTGTGCTGCGGACCAGGCACGTTGTTCCATCGATATCTTAAGACAAAGGGCGTGCGCTATACCGGTCTCGATATAAACCGGGATTTCGTGGAGCGGCTCTCTGCTGCAGGGCGCCACCGGACTGATATGGAATCTCAACGAGGCCCGACCCTTGCCGCGGGCTCAATACGTGATTATGCAGGGCAGCCTATACCATTTCCTGCCTGAAGCCTCGAGCGTAATTGAGCGCATGATAGCCGCGGCGGAAAGACAAGTCCTGATTGCCGAACCAATTCGCAACGTGACGGATAGCCGGATTTTTCCGCTCGCGTTTGTGGCCCGAAAACTAACCGAATCCAGGTACGGGTGATCAACCGAACCGCTTCAACGAAGCAAGTTTGGATGCTTTGATGAAACCATACCGCACGCGCGGTCACGACGTTCAATCCCGGTTAATCGCTGGCGGCCGCGAGAAGCTCTATATCCTCGATCTGGGCGAAGGTCGACTAATATCGGGTCGCGACGACTAGCAGGTTGCTGAAAAAGGCTGACGAGCGTGTTGAAAACTGCCGATAACGGAGTTTACCGTCATTCCCGCGGAAGCGGGAATCATCTACATCAGTGGGTTATGAATTCCGGCTCTCCGCTTCGCTACGGCCGGAATGACGAAGTCAGGGTCATCGGGCCTCCTTTTCAGCATCCTGCTAGGGCGGACAACCCAAGCGGCGGACCGAACGACGAAGAATAATTCAAGGAAAGATCATTCACTGGGGCTTGCATCCGATGGAAACGGCGCAGATGGAAAAGGCTCTGAGCGAAATAGCGGTTCACTGCCCTTAATCCTTTGGCCAGGTGACGTATAGCGGATGGGGTTCTTGCTTGGATTACCGTAGCTCACTCTGTGGCGGCTCGGTGAAGCCATCGCCATCCAGGAGAAACCATGAGATGCCGGCGCCTCGAGACTATACAGATAGGAGACCGGCGGCGTGTGATCGTTGGAAGATTCGGTCATGACGATCGGATAGCCGGCCTGTTGCATTTCAGAAGCCAGCGTGACCAGTCGTTGTTCCTGTCCTATAGCTTCGTAAGGATGATAACCCACTACCGCGTTCGAATAGTCTATTTGTTTGGCTTCGGAGAGCAGTTTCAGGAGACCGTATTGATCGTCCACGGCAGTGATACTCTCCAACGACCAGGCGATAATCGGGTGTCGGGGGCCAGGGAGCGGATCAGCTTAAATGCTGAGCTTTCATAATCCGGCAAAGTGCTCCATCTTCCATGAACATCCGGCTCGTTTTTCAACTCGTAAATGACATTGGTGTCATCTTTGTAGCGGGGTGCGATGGCGCTCCAAAATCGAGCATTAAGTTTCCAGTCGGTTAGCGAGCCGAATGATTCGGCTGAATGGTCGTCAATGATGACGTACATGCCGGTCTGTTTGGCCCTGGCGATGATCGTGTCGAGGACGCGTGCGATCGTGGGTACATCCATGTCGCCCCCATGACCGAACCAATTGCCCAGATACGCCGCCGCTCGCACGGCGTTGAAGTGGCCGACGTCGTGGAGAGCCCGCCACCAGTTCACGTCGCTATAGTGCCGCGAAGCGTATTCATCTGCGGAGGTGTGGGTTGATACCGCCCTCAATAGCGATCCGTTATCGGCGACGAGGGTTCCGTTCGCGACGTGAGCGCGGCTGCGGACAAGACCGCGAGTTTGGGTCGCGTTGACGGCCTGAGTTCCGACATATGCTAACGCGATGAAAAACAGGGCGATGGAAGTCAAGCTCGCAATACTTTTTATATATGTTTACCTAAATCGCTGTAGCGTACAGAAGACGGTTAGTTTCGGGAAGCCCTTGAAGGAGCGGATTTTGCAGAATCTGCGGGTTATTTCGTACCCAGCGGCGCGGCCGCAAGTCGAGAAATCTCATGAAAGTTCGGCCAGATCCCAGGGCTCGTCAAGCGGCCGCGCCGCAACGGGGTTCGCCATAGCATACTGAGCCCCCAAACAAAATGGTGCATTCCTGGCGGGCGGGACCGTTTCGAACACCACGGGATGACACCATCACACCTTCGTGGAGCAGCTTGCGCAGGCTCGGTCAGCGGGCCTCATCCGCGAGGTTTTTGGACGGCGAGAGCACCACCTTTGTCATACGCGAAGCGACCGCGGCCCGGCGCTCCTCACCTGGCGCATGCGGGTTCACAAGCGTTATTCGCGCCTGGCCCGGTTGCCTTCGCCTTCGATCAAGCAGGTTCGGATGATGGAGGAGGTTTCAGGGCAGGGAATTTCGAGGACGTCCAGCACCTGCATGTTGAAGGGTGGACGATCCAGAAAGACCCCCGAATTCCTGAATAATCTGTTGTCTGGACCATGCTTTATGTCTAAATTCGGGCGCATGCCGGGTCCGTTATAAACATCTTCGGTGACCACTAGATATGGAAAATGAGCGCAGTTCGCGAGTACGCGAGATATCTGCGTGTTTGATAAGTGTTGCAAGACCTGACGGATTAAACAAAGATCACCACCCGGTATTTCATCTTCAATAATATTTGTGCATATAAAACCGATATTCTCATCTCCAAATCTCGTTTGGTTGTAAGTAATCAAGTCGGGCACAATATCAATTCCGACATAGCTAACTGGAACAGCAGAGCAAATCTGCCGACCTACCCTAAAATCACCGCATCCAAGGTCTATTACCGTGTTGATTTTTTTATCGATAATGAATTTGGATAGCCAATTATTATACACGGTAACGAAAGTTTCGAGTGATCCGCCACCTGAGAAAAACTCCTCACCTTCTATATTTCCCCATAATTTCCTGTTATAGGTTCTTTGAAATGCTTCGGTGACCGAAAGCTCGCCATATTGTTTTCTTATTATAGCCCATTTTAGCTGCTTGTGCATCCTTAATACAGAGATCGGAGCGAAACGCTTAGCTATCGATCGGAAACTAAGTGACGTCATGTCTCAACAGCTTCTTTGTCAGCAAGTTAGGTGTAAAGATTTTTAATCTTTCCGGTATCTTCGGGGAGATATGAACATTTTCGTCCAGCTTTCTAATATTGCATAAGGCGGAGTAGGATTTATATATGTTTTCAGCTCGCTTGTCCCAGTCGAAATTTTCATGAACCCAACTTCTACCGGCTCGCCCCATTTTTTCTCGCAACTCGTCATCGTGAAGCAGCTTAAGAATGCTTTGAGCCAACGCGCGAGGGTCATTCTTGCCGACCAAGAACCCAGTGTGCCCATCTCTAACCATCTCCGGGATTGCGCCGGAACGAGTAGCGACTACCGGAACGCCCGCAGCCATGGCTTCGACCGGAGGGATCCCGAAGCCTTCGTCCCAGACCGGTGCAAAGGCGAAAACATCCGCACTATAATAGAAATCAACCAGTTCGGCACGCGGGACGAACCCGTGAAAGACAACCTTGCCGCCCGCTCCCGCCGGCAGCCGCTGCTTCAAATGGGCAAGGTAGGTTCCGGCGTCTGGAGGCGCCACCGACACCTTCGCCTTGAACTTGGAAATCCAGTCATAGGCATAAAACGAATATAGGCCCTCCAGCGTCTCCCGATCCTGCATTTCGAAGGTTTCAGCCAAAGGATAGCTCCCTAGCGAACCTACCACATCCAATCTGACTTCCGGATACTCCTTCACGATTAGGGAAAAAGCATCAAGCAGAACATGCAGACCTTTGTGGGGTGAGACGGCGCCCGTGTAGAGGATCCGCTTATCCCGCGGCGGCGGCGGGTCGTAGTCTTTCTCGCGAGAGAACTCCGCTGCGTTGATCGCGTTGTACATCGTCTGGCAGCGGCCTGATAATGTCGGGAATTGGCGGCGGGTTTTTTCGGTTATGTAATCGCTCACTGTTGTCACAAGATCGACGTGACGCAGGCGCTTTTCGAGGATCGCTGGCTGGTTTTGCGAGAACCATTCGGCATGCAGCTGCAAAACTATTATAGCGCGGGGGTTAAGAGCACGAATAACCGGGAGATACTGAGAGCAGTGCTGGACGTGAATTACATCGCATGCCTGCAAGCGTAAATCTTGCGCCACCTGGCGGCCAAAAGTCCGAAATAGCCTTTTGGAGCTCGAAGCAGGTGGGCTCAACGGAAAGACTTTGGAATATTCTTTTTGAGCCTTCGCCACGAGCAGTTCGGATAGCGGCACCGAAAAGAATTTAAAATGAACATTTTGCTGTTGGAAATCGACTGGAAAGCCTTTGTGCCGGCGTCGTGTCCCGTACACAATAACTTCACAAAACTTGGATAGCGAACACGCCGCACCGTAAGTACAAGCCCCGACGGAAGACTGGTACGGCGGTAGGATGGTATCGATTGGCTGATTGACGAACGCAATTTTCATGTCGCAGTCCTCCGGCATAGGACAGGGCTCTTGCGGTCGGAGCGAGATCAGGAGTGCGGTTTTTGAAAAGATTCTTTGTCAAGATCGGGCTTGTCGGAACAAAAACGCCCGACGTCGACTGAACCGCCGGGCCCGCCCTCATTCCTCCTTGCGGAAACACCGCGTTTACCAGAAAGCTACAGGACGCTTATAGGCGCTATCGATGGACGACATCCCCGTCTCCATATTCCAGGCGCACAAGATCCGTAATGTGCTCGCAGAGTTTTAGGATTCATGATGACATACTAAGCCGCCTTCGCGGTTGTCCCGGGGGCATTTCCGAGCTTATACGCATTGGTAGTAACGTAAACTCATCGGTAGGACCGAACACCCATGCCGTCTCTACGATCTTCCGCGATGGGCGTGCTTCGGCAGCTTGTTCCGATTCTCAAAACGCTTTTGAACCCGCAAGGGCTCAAGAGGCTGTTGACCCGGTCGAGCGCCGACCCGGGTCGTGAGCGGTACCGCCGCGCGGGTATGACGGCCTCCACGTCGTACATCGCAAAAGGTTTAACCATGCTGATGAGTTTCGTTTCCGTGCCGCTTACGGTTCATTACCTCGGCGCGGAGCGGTACGGGGTGTGGCTGACCATCAGCAGCCTTCTGCTCTGGATCGCGCTGACCGATTTCGGTCTCGCCGGCAATGCTTTGGTAAATGTGCTATCGGAGGCGATTGGAAACGACGATCGACAGTCGGCGCGTCACTACGCCGCATCAGCATTCTGGGCGCTGTTGACCATCGCCATGATTATTGGCGTGGCATTTATCGGCGCCTTCCATTTCATTCCGTGGCGCGCTGTTTTTCGCGTGTCGGATGCCACCTCGACCCGGGAACTGGAGTGGACCTGCGCTTTGGTATTGACATTGTTTGTTATCAACTTGCCGTTAAGCCTGCTGCGATCGCTCTATAACGCTCACCAGGAGGGCTATCTTTTTAACATATGGTCAATTGTGTATGGCGTCATTTCGCTGATTGGCCTGATTGTCGTGACTCGCTTTCACGGCGGGTTGCCGCAGCTGGTTATCGGCCTATCCGGCGTTCCCGCCGTCGTGCTGTTGGCGAACGCATATTATGCCTACGTCTGCCGCTACCCGTGGCTCTCGCCAGCGCCCTCGGCCGTGAGGTGGGCCTGCGTCCGGCGCTTGCTGAAGCTGGGCGGCAAATACATGATCATGCAACTGGCGGCACTGGGAATTTACCAGAGTCAGGCAATGATCATTACCCAGATGCTCGGCCCGTCTCAGGTTGTTATCTTCGTGGTAACCTACAAGGTGGTTACGCTGCCGGTGGATTTGGCTTACATGGGTACGGCCCCGTTCATCTCCGCGTTTGGCGAGGCGAAGGCGCGGCGCGACTGGAGATGGATCAGGGGTGCGTATAAGAACGCCACTTTCGCCTCGATTGCTTTAGGCGTGCCTCTCGCCGCCGCGCTGGCCCTCGCCTCGAAGCCCTTGATCCTGATTTGGGCCGGTCCTTCCGCGGTACCCGATTCGTATCTGATCCTCTGGCTGTTTATATACGCCGCGGCCGGGATATCTCTGATGATGGCGGGACAGTTGCTCAGCGGCGTCGAGCGAGTCGAGCCGCTGGCGGTTTCCATTCTGCTATGCGCAATCGGCTGTGTGGTGCTCGGTATCCTCTTTGCGTCATGGTGGGGATTGAACGGGGTCGCATTCGCCATGGCGGCTAGCATTCTGGTCACTCTGTGGCCCATTCAGCTGTACGAGATAAGACGTATTTTTCGCGCGGCTAGCGCAGTGTCTCCGGCCGCCGAATCGCAAGGCGAGGTTGTAAGGGCTGTGCAAATTGGAATGACACTCGTTAACCAACTGATCCGAGCTATTCCGCGATCTTACGATGGGTCGGAGCCGGCTCAGCCATAGCCAATAGGGTAGGTACAGGGGCACGGCCGCACTTCGGCTTCCAGCAGCTCGGGCAATCGAATGAGGTGGTAAACCGCACTCGTTAAGGTAAACAGCCAGCCGTCGATGCACGGATCGTCTGGCAACAAATCCTACATTTCATCTGTCAGCAAGTTCGTAAATGGTTTTTGCTTGCCGGCGTTTGGGGTCGATGATAGGATCAAAATCTCCGTTAAATTTAGGCTTGGCGGGCCGAATGAAAGTTGCGATTCTTGCGGGCGGCATGGGAACGCGTCTTGCCGAAGAAACGGATGCGCGGCCAAAGCCGATGGTGGAGATCGGCGGCAAACCGATTATTTGGCACATTATGAAGCACTATTCCTTCTACGGAATGAACGAGTTCATCATCGCGCTCGGTTACAAAAAAGACGCGATCATACGATATTTTCTGGATATGCATTACTTTGGATCGGACCTGACCGTCCGCACCGGTGATGGTTCAATAACGGTTAACGAGCGCCGGGGCGAGCCCGACTGGATCGTTCATCTAGTCGACACGGGTCCGTTAACCGATACCGGCGGTCGCATCAAGAGACTTGCGCCCCACATTGGCAACTCGACGTTCATGCTGACCTGGTGCGACGGTTTGTCAGATGTTGATCTTGAAAAACTCCTGGCATTTCATCGCGCACATGGCAAGCTCGCCACGGTGACTGCGGTCCGTGCACCTGCGCGGTTCGGATTTCTGAAACTCGATCGCGAGCACGTTAATCGTTTTAGTGAAAAACCGGCCGACGGCGACGGCTGGATTAATGGTGCCTTTTTTGTCCTGGAGCCGGGCGTCTTTGATTATATCGACGGCGATGCTACGAGCTGGGAACGGGCGTCGATGGTGCAGCTTGCCGCCGACAAACAGCTTGTCGCCTACCGTCACGGCTCGTTCTGGCAATGTATGGATACATTGCGCGAAAAGCGGTTGCTCAACGAATTATGGAGCCAGGGCGAGGCTCCCTGGAAAACATGGGAGTGAGCGAAATGCGCGTCTTGGTAACTGGACATCGCGGCTACATCGGCAGCGTCCTGGTCGACCGCTTGAAGGCGACCGGCCACGAGGTCGTCGGGGTTGATACCGAACTCTACGAAGATTGCACGTTTGGCGGCAATAAGGAGAGCGGGATCTCGACGATCAATCGCGATATTCGGGAGCTGTCACCCGCCGACCTCGCGGGCGTCGACGCAATCGCTCATCTCGCCGGTATCTGCAACGACCCGCTGGGGGATCTGCTGCCGGAGACCACTTACGACATTAACCATGCGGCGACCGTGCGGCTTGCGCAGATTGGCAAGGCCAGCGGGGTTCGCCGGTTTATCTTCTCCTCTTCATGCAGTGTATACGGCGCCGCCGGACAAGATTGGATCGATGAACATTCCGAGCCCAATCCGATCACCGCTTACGGGATTTCCAAGTGGAAAGCCGAGGTGGATTTAAGGGAATTGGCCGACACCGGTTTCTCGCCGGTCTTCCTGCGAAGCGCTACGGCCTATGGCTTTTCGCCTCGCATCCGGTTCGATCTGGTGCTTAACAATCTGACCGCGCACGCCTTTACGAGCGGCAAAGTGCTGCTAAAGAGCGACGGCATGTCATGGCGTCCGATCGTTCATATCGAGGACATCGGCCGAGCCTTTGTCGCCGCCCTCGAAGCGCCGGCAGAGGTCGTTCATAACGAGATATTCAACGTCGGCGTCACAACCGAAAACTATCGCATTCGGGAAATCGCAGGAATAGTCGAGGAGACTGTGCCCGGGTCGCACGTCGAGTTTGCCGCAGGCGCCGGCCCTGACAAGCGGACCTACCGGGTAGATTGCTCGAAGATCTCTCGTCTGCTGCCTAATTTCAGACCGCAATGGACGGCGCGCCGCGGGGCGCGTGACCTGTACAATAGGTATAATGAGCTTGGGCTGGTGCTCGAGGATTTCGAGGGCGCGCGATATCAGCGGCTCGCCTATCTACAGTCGCTGATGGCGCGGGGCGCTATTGACGGCAATCTGCGCTGGATCGTGCCGATTGCCGGTTTGGAGAGCAACGTCGCACCGGTTCATAAAATGGCCTGACGCGGCCTGGGTTTATCACGCTATCATCGGGGAGCTCTGCGGTTTGGAGAACACGATATGTCCTAATTGCAGATCGGTCGGCCGCAGCCACCCGTTCTACGAGGTAGCAGGTGTTCCGACCAACAGCTGCCTGCTGGTTGAAGATCGCGCTCGGGCGCTCGCTTTCCCGACCGGCGACATTGTGCTTACGCTTTGTAACGGATGTGGTTTTATATTTAACGCGGCCTGGGATTCGGAGCGCACCGTCTATTCTGATCAATACGAGGAGACTCAGGGTTTCTCGCCCACCTTTAATGCATTTAACCACGCCATCGCCGCAGAGCTCGTCGAAAGCTACGATATTCGCTCCAAGACTGTGCTGGAGATCGGGTGCGGGAAAGGCGAGTTTCTGAGCCTGATCTGCAAGATTGGCGGTAATCGTGGCATCGGCTATGATCCAAGTTTCGTCCCCGCTCGGCAACAGCTCAGAGCAGGACGTGCGCTTCGTGCGCGAATTCTTCACGGAACAGACCAACGAAGTCGCGCCCGATCTTCTGTGTTGCAAGATGACACTCGAGCACATCGGGCAAACAAATCAGTTTCTTGCGTCTGTCCGCGCGGTCGCGAATCGCAAAAATTCGGTCATCTTTTTTCAGGTGCCCGATGTCGAGCGCATCCTGAAGGAGGGCGCGTTTTGGGATGTCTATTACGAGCATTGCTCGTATTTCAGCGCCACTTCGCTCAAACAAGTGTTTACACGGAACAGGGTTTGCGGTACAGAGGGTGTGGACTGGGTATGATGACCAGTACTTGATGATTGTAACGAGCCCGGCAGAGTTCGGATCTGATTTCCCATCCGATGACGCCGACGGTGTAGCGGCGATCATCGACATGTGCGGCAGCTTTGCCGCCGCCGCGGCGCGCAGCCGCGCAGGGTGGCTCACTCGGCTTCGCAACTGGGCGGCGACCGGCCAGCGCACGGTTCTCTGGGGCTCCGGATCGAAGGCCGTCGCATTTCTGACAACGCTCGGACTGCATGACGAGGTCGAGCATGTGGTCGACATCAATCCTTACCGCGTCGGCAAGTTCCTGCCGGGAACCGGCCAGAAGATTGTGGCGCCGGCGTTTCTGCGCGAATGCCGTCCCGATAACGTAATTGTCATGAACCCGATATACCGTGACGAGGTCGAGCGGGAACTCGCACGTCAGCGCTGTGAGCCTCGAGTTTACACGATCCTCGACTTCGAGCCGGAGCGGTAATATAGAAGCGAGGCTCGAGACCGGTTGTCTCGTTTGCGAAACCGTCCCGAGCGACTGAAGTAGGCGCTTGACGCGCCCCCCGAATGATCGAATCCGCTGTTACGGAATGATTATACATGCTGACACTGGCGTCCGAATGCCCTGTGTGTGCTTCTCCCACGATCTTTCCAGTCGTCGATCTGCCGCCCGTTCCGATTGACACATGTCGGATGTGGCCTTCTCGGGCGAGAGCGCAGTCAGCGCAAAAGGCACCCCTCGTCCTCAGCTGCTGTCACGATTGTAGTCACATTTTCAATCGCGCTTACGAGGATGACCTCGTGGATTACGAGGATGAGTACGAAAACTCGCAAATGTTTTCGCCTCGATTTCGACGATATGCCGAAGAGCTATCAGACCAGCTGATCGCGACGTACGGCTTGCGCAACAAACATATTGTCGAGATAGGCGGCGGAAAAGGAGACTTCCTGCGCATTATCTGCGATCGTGGTAATAATCTTGGTGTCAGCTTCGGTCCAAGCTACAAGCCCGAGCCTGGTGATGACATACCTTCCAATGTCCGCTTTGTCGCCGATTATTACACGGCGACGTATGCAAGCGAATCGGCAGATTTGATCATCTGTCGCCATGTACTCGAGCATTTTCGTAAGCCACGCGAACTTATAACGACAGTGCATGAAGCGATCGGCGATCGGAGAAATTTGTTCGTCTATTTTGAAGTGCCGAACGGAAGCTTTATCGTACGCGAACAGGTATGCTGGGAGTTCATTTACCAACATTGTTCCTACTTTACCGAGAAATCGCTTGTAACGCTCTTCGCGGAATGCGGCTTTGCGGCGAGCGACGTTCGAGAGAGATTTGGCGGGCAATTTTTGACAATCGAAGCCCATACGGTATCAGACGATCCGATGGCCAGAAAAAACCGCCGGTGCGGAGGCGAGGCGACCGAAGCCTCGGAGGCGACAACGGCCTGGTGTGAGGCCATCGGCCCGGCATTCAGTGAATGCCTGGCTGACTGGACCAGTTATCTTGAGCAACAGCGAGTGAGGGGTCGACGCATTGTTGTATGGGGCGCCGGAGCGAAGGCGGTAACCTTTCTTAACGTTGTCGATCCGGCCGGATCGACCATCTCGCACGTCGTCGATGTCAATCCTCGAAAAGCAGGACGCTTTGTCGCCGGTTCGGGTCAGGAAATTATCAAGCCGACTGCCCTAAGAGAGTTGCGTCCCGACATCATCGTTTTGATGAATCCTATTTACCGGGAGGAAATCGGCTCGGCGGTTCAGGCGCTTGGTCTCGATCCCGAGCTGTTAGTCGGCTTAAACACACGAAACTAGGCGGCGGCTCTCACCGTCGTCTATGTTGGAGAGATCTGAAATGGGTATCGCAAATTGCCGATCGTGCGGAGGCAACGACCTGCGCGTTATCCTCGATCTCGGATCGCAGCCGGTAGCGAATGCACTGCTCGGCCGAAGGAGAACTCAGCCGCCCGGAGGCGAGATACCCGCTGGCTGTCGCATTTTGCCCGGCATGCGCGTTACTGCAAGTGACGGAAACCGTGCCGGCGGACGTCCTTTATCGGCGTGACTACCCGTATTTCTCCTCGTCTTCGCCCGCGCTGCTGAAGCATTCGGCCGAACATGTCGAAGCGCTGGCTCGCAGATACAAGCTCGGCCCGCACAGTCTCGTCGTAGAGGTTGCCAGCAATGACGGGTACCTCCTCCGCAACTTCGTCGAACGCGGGATTGGCTGCCTTGGCATCGATCCGGCGGACGGGCCCGCAGCGCGGGCAAACGCGATTGGAGTGCCAACGCTTCACGATTTCTTCGGGTCGCGATGCGGCGAAAAGCTGGCAAGCGAGGGGAAACTCGCAGACGTCATGATCGCCAACAACGTGGTCGCTCATGTCGACGATATCAATGATTTTGTCGCCGGATTCGCGCGTCTTCTGAAACCGACGGCGTCGCGGTCTTTGAATTCGCTTACGCTTTGGATATGATCGAACATTGCGAGTTCGATACGATTTACCATGAACACCTGTTCTACCACACGCTGCACGGGCTGACGCCGCTGTTCAAGCGGCACGGACTGTACTTGAATGATGTCGAGCGGCTGCCAATTCACGGGGGCTCGTTGCGGTTGACGGTAAGCCGAATCACCCGCACGGTCGCCGGAACTCGATGCAGCTGTTTGCTCACGAGGCAGCGCTGGGGTCGATAAGGTGTCGTTCTATAACGATTTCGCCGACCGGGTCAGGGCACTTCGCGATGCGCTTGCCGCCCTGCTCGTCGCCGAGCGAACCAAAGGGAAGCGGATCGCGTGCTACGGCGCCGCCGCAAAGGGCGCGACGATGGTGAATTATCTCGATCTCGGTGACGGGTTTTTCGAGTTCGTGGCGGACGCCAACGCTTATAAGCAGGGTAAATACATGCCCGGTCAGCACATCCCGATTCGTCATCCGGATCAATTGGTGACGGACCAGCCGGACTATGTATTGCTGCTGGTATGGAATTTCGCCGGTGAGGTGATGCGCCAGCAGGCCGCCTATCGCCAACGCGGCGGCAGCTTCATCATCCCGGTTCCTGAACCCTGTATCGTACCGCCGGGAGCGCGGATCGATGACACACAGTTTGCGATTTTCCCAGGCCGAGATCCGGTCGCTCCGGTTGCCCCATAGCAAAGGGACGGGACCGAACAATTACCGGCAGGCCGAAATCTGGAGGTAACCAAACACGGCCCTTGGTGCGACCGCCGGCCTGTTAGCTGTCGCGCCAAGCCGCTGTATTTTGGTTAACGCAAGTAAGTCGCATCTCCGATAGATATCTAAGATGTGTTTTTGTTATAATGCGCAAACGAGGATGATAAGGTGCCACCATCAAGGAGGGGCTCCATGACCGGCGTGTTCTTTGACCCACTGCGGAACGACGAAGCATGGCGCAATATGATTTACGATGGCAACATCATCATTTTGTCGCCGACGCCAGAAATGCTCGCTTTGGTTGAGCACACGCGCAGCATGATCGAGGAGGCCTTCGCCCCGCTCGATCCGCAACGGGTTCATGAGACCTTGGCCGTCGAACGGTGCGTTGAAATCCTCTCGGTGCTAAAGCCGAGTTATATCCATCACCCCCGAACGAAAGAGCTCATTCAACGCGTCCTGAGTGCCTTTGGCTGCTCCGCCGAAAAGACCTACCAGGACGTGCCGCGCCTGCGTTGTGCCTTTCCCAAAGACTATCTTACGACGGGCATTGCCTACGCCCACCATCCCCACCGCGATACCTGGTATTCGGCACCAATGTGTCAATTCAATTGGTGGGCGCCGATGTACGAATTCGTCTCGGAGAATGGAATGGCCTTTCATCCGCGTTACTGGAACCGAGGCGTCAAGAATGGATCACGCGATTTTAATTACTACCGATGGAATGCCGAGAGCCGGAAGAATGCGGCGCAGCACATAGGCCGGGATACCCGCGTCCAACCGCACGCGGAGGAACCGCTGGAACTCGAGCCGGAAGTGCGCTTTGTCGTCGCCGCCCGGCGGCGTCATCGTCTTTTCGGGAGCGCAGCTTCATTCGACGGTGCCGAACACCACCAATGTGGTGCGCTGGAGCATCGACTTTCGCACGATCAACATTGATGACGTTGTCGGCAAACGCGGCGCGCCAAACACCGACAGCGCTTCGACGGGCACGTCGTTGCGCGACTTCCTGCGGGTCGCCGATTTTGCCGCGATCCCCGAGAACATCGTTGCGGCGTATGACGACGGCGTACCGACGGGTGGGGTGGCCGTCTTCAAGCCCGAGATCGAAGGCGCATCGGCGGCCTGACAGTGCAAACGGCGCGATCAGGTGCGGCAAGGGAGGCCCGAGTTTGATGAGTTCCGAACCACTTCTAAGCATTGGATTATTTGTGTACAACGGCGAACGCTTCCTGGAGAAGACGCTTCGACTCGATATTGAGTCAGACATTTACGGATTTCGAGCTGATTATTTCGGACAATGCGTCGATCGACCGCACGGCCGAGATCTCGCAAGCCTATGCCGGCCGCGACCGCCGCATCAGCTATTATCGAAATGAGAAGAACATGGGCGCCGGTTGGAATTTGCGCCGCGTTTACGAGCTAGCCACCGGCAAGTATTTCAAGTGGGCGGCCGCCGATGATCTGTTAGAGCCAGAATTTCTGGACCGGTGTATCGAGGCCCTCGAGCGCGATGCCGGCTGCGTGGTGGCGTACGCCAAGACAAAAGAAATCGATGAAAACGGCGGGTTTATCAAGAATTACGTCACCCCGATGAAGGCTGATATGAATGATCCCGTCGCACGCTTTCGGGAAATGCTGCCTGGTCACATGTGCTATCAGATCTTTGGCGTGATGCGAATGTCTGCCCTGCGCCAGCTTCCGCCGCAAGGCAGTTATGTCAATAGCGACGGGGTGTTGCTGGCGCAAATGTCGTTGCTCGGTCGGTTCTACGAAGTGCCCGAATATCTTTTCATTAGCCGACGCCATGACGGACAATCCTCAACAATCCTTCCGGTCCGCGTCACACAACCGCGCTTCCGGCTGACCAATCGGCACTGCACCCTTCCGTGCCCTGAGTGGTGGGATCCGGCGAAGACCCGAGCCATAACATTTCCTGAGTTTCGCCAATTGAACGAATTTTTTATGTCGATCTATCGGGTACCGCTTGGCGTGCGACAGAAACTCCGTTGTTATTTCCTGTTGTTGCCGTGGATCAAGACACACATTAGATACATGTTGAAGGATTTGCTGATTGCGGCCGATCAGGTGATTTACAATCTACAAGTTCCGAAGCCAAAATCAGCCGATTTAACTCCGGAAACGAGCGCGCTTGAAAGCAAGTCATCGAGCTTTTAACGAGCCATTCTGAATTATTCAATTCGGCAGCGGCATCAGGTGAAGGCCACGTCCGCTGGCCGTCGTGGCCTAAAACTGTGTGCCAAGCCGAAGCATCACAATGTTTTGAGTAAACGAGGATGCGGCAAGCGAGGAACTGCGTTGTTGGTAGGCAAAGCTGCCACCCAGGAAGAGGTGTCGGTTTACCAAATACCTTAAGCCGGCACCCGCGGTGAAGACATTATCGGTCCGGGAAATGCCCTGGAAGCTGTCGTTTTCATAGGACGCATTAACGTTCACCAGAAGGTTGCGTAAGAGCTCATGATCGCCATTGACGGAGAAGGTCGACGCTAGATAGCCGTTGCCGGCGGTCCCGGCCGTCGCGACGACTGTCCCGCCGTTGGAGGGGGTGCCTGTGATAGCCGACCGCACGCCTCTGAAAATGAGTGTATCGAGTGGAGTGACGTTCCACACCAGTCGGCCGCCATAGTCGGCGTTAGAGGTGGAGCCGAGGCCCGATGCAAAATTCTGGGTGAGATATCCAACATAGACATCGCCATAAATGATATGCCTGGGAAGGATTTGCAGGCCGACGTCGACGCGATACAATTTGGAATTAGGGCGCACTCCTCCGGGTATCGTACGCCAGTAATTGTAAAGGCTGCCGCTGGCACGGACATAGCCAAGATAATCCGGCACAAGCTCATAGTTAGCGCGAAGCGCCGCCTCAGAGACTGTTACATCTGAGGAACTCTGCGGCGATACGCCGCCGCCAATGAGCGGTACGGCGTTGTATTGCACCGATTCGGAAGCGACATCGATTTGATAGGAGAAGCGTCGGAGTCCCTGCTGATAGCCCGCTCTCGCGAGATAGTCCCAATACGTCACCGGTTGAGCAATGTTGCCGAAAGCATTGGGCGTCCCGATGGGCGAACTGGGAGAACCGTAGGCTATGTTCTGATGCGCCACCTGCGCGCTGCCGTGAAACGAACTCCCCTGGGTTACGTCGAGCGTTCCGTCGACGCTGAGGTAGCCGTCCTGGGTGTTTTGCGCCGGGTGGTCGGCATAAACCTGCACGACTGAGTTACCGTGGAAATTCAAGCTATTCCGTGGAAAGATGGACAGCAGATCGAAACCCGGCTGAAAGGCAGTAATCAGGTCGTAGATGGCACCCTTGTTGGTCGCGAAGATGTTGCTGTTGTAGGATTCGTCGAGTTCGGCCCGCGGGAACCAAAAGAAGTCACCGACACGTAGCCCGATTGGATCAAACTCCGGGCGTGCCCGTTCGATCACGGTCTGCCCCGCGTAGGTCGGCTGCTCTCCCGGGGGACCCGGTAATTGCGGGGCGGTGGGCGGCGCCGGACTGGGCAGCAGCAGCAGCGGTTCAGTGATCTGGGCAACCGCGCTGAGCGGCAGCAGACCGACGATGCAGAATAGCGCGAGGCCGGTCTTCAGCCTTGCGACGAGGCTGGCAAACCGGATGCTTCGGTCGGGCACGGCCACGAGCGGTCGGTCGGTCTTCGCTGAACGGTATCTCGGCGTCATCGTATCACAAGACGTCCGAATATGCGCTCTTCGCGGGGCGCCGCGCGACAAGCGCTGCGACAAAGCCGCCGCAAGACGCTCCGAGCGTCGATGCCGCAAAATCCGCGGTTGACGGATGCCGGCCCGGTGAAAAATGTTGGAGGTATTCCAAAATGCCGGCATATATCCAGAATGAGCCGATGATCCGGACAGCACTTCGCCGTCGATACCCAACTATTGCGATGACCGCCGATCCGGCGTAAGCGACGAAATGCTCGAGCTGGCCGGGCATTCCGGTGCGCACCATATTTTGCGCCGGCAGTAACGAGAGGACGGCGAGAAGTATGATGCAGTACCAAGCGAGAACGCGAAAGGATGTCTGGACGATGTGCATCGGCTAACGTTATCAATTGTGAAGCATTTGGCAATCCCCTCTCGCCTCGTGTCGTCGCTGCCGGCCCGATTCTCTGGGGATAGGCCGGGCTGCCGGGTCTAAGGCGAGCGGCGTTTCAAGATCGGGAGCCAGTTTTCTGCCGAGATCTGGTCGCGGCGGGCGCGGCGGCAAGGCGACGAGCCGGTTGTTGACGAAACCTGCGGGACGCCCGAGCGAAATAGCGGCTCCGGAGGTTCGAGCGAATCGCTCCGCCCCGTCCTGTTGCAAGAGCGGGGAAGCAAGCGGCGGGGAGCGGCCGGAAAAGCGCCGGAATAGGCGAGTCGGCGGCCCTCCCGCCCCCGGATATAACGTCTCTATTGGATGTCATGCTATGATCGGAGGGCGACATCGTGCTAAAAACCTGGAAGAGGTGCTCGAGTATGACTGCGTATGTTCGCATCGTGTGGATGGCGCTGATGGCTGTCTTGCCGTTGGCCGGCTGCTCTCCCGGAAGTGACCTGCCGGTGCTTTCTGCCAAGCCCGATGTGTCGTCGTATCACCTGGGACCGGGAGACAAGCTCGAAATCAAGGTGCTCGGCGCCGATGAGTTGGCCGGTCAATACTCGGTTCAAGACGACGGGACCATTAAAATGTTGATGGTCGGCGAGGTGCCGGCGGCGGGCTTGACCCCGGAACAGGTCCAAGCCAGGATTGAAGACAAATTGAAGGCGGGCCGATTCATTACCCAACCGCATGCCAGCGTCGCGGTTTTGACCTATCGACCATTCTATATTCTGGGCGAAGTCTCGAGGCCGGGTGGTTATCCCTACGTTAGCGGCATGAAAGTGCTCAGTGCTGTAGCAGCCGGAGGAGGTTACACTTACCGGGCGAATCAAAACTACGTAATCCTCACGCGAAACGGCGAGGAGAACAGGGCAGATATTCTGTTATCGATTCAGCCCGACGATATCATCCGGGTTCCCGAACGTTACTTCTGATTTCGCGGACTATCCGACCCTGCCGAACGGCGGGTTATTCCGGTCGGAAACGGCGAGCAGAAGCGCCGCGGGTATTGGCGCCAATGCGCCGATCCACGAGACGGCCGCGATTGCTGATGTGCACATACGGTCGGCCCGGTTCATCCTCCGAATTTCGCGGATCAGAAATGCCTATGGTTCTGTAGTCAATCTTATCCAAACGGTGTCAAGCCGAAGCATTGCAGGGAGGCGCCTGTGCCATTGCAATGCCATGGCTTCCGGCGACTTGGTCCTTGCGGCATGTCTCAACCGAGGTTAATTGTCGTTCTTGGCGGTCGATAGCGCTGCCTCGCCGGGCGAGGCGGTATGGTCCGTCCGTACCGCACAACGAGAAATGGCGTACCCATCGGCAAATCTAGGTGGCTGTGTGGTGAGACTGCCGATACACACGATTCGCAAAGGCGAGCACGCTGCCGTTTTTGTTTTCCTATTAGGGTCTATAGTGTCCCTACAAGCGCTAGGTGGTGCATATGCGAGCGGTTTCGGCGGGTACCCGGACGAACCCGCCCATCTGGTGACCGCGCTGATGGTTCGGGACTACTTAGCTGGTCTCGATTTTCGCCACGCTTTGCAGTTTGCACAACAATATTACTTACATTACCCAAAGGTGGCGATCGGCGTCTGGCCGCCTGTGTTCTACGGTGCGCTCGGCAGTTGGTTCCTAATCGTCGGCGCCTCGCGCGGCGCGGCCATCATGTTCATCGCCATTGTCGCCGCGGCGACGGCCAGTGTCACCTATTTCGTCGGCAAACGTTTGATTGGCCGTTGGGCAGGTGTTTTGGCTGCCGTCCTATTCGTAGCATCACCGTCGGTACAGGAGTCAAGCGCTCGAGTGATGAGCGAGCATCTTGTCACCTTGGCGATGCTGGTGAGCACGCTGTGCTTTGCTCGGTTCGCGAGAACCAAACGGATCAGCGACGGTCTCGCATTCGGAACTGTTGCGGCCATTGCCATCTTGACGCACGGCAACGCCTGGGCGCTTGGCCTGGTGCCAGGTGTAACCCTCGCGCTTACCAACAGATGGTATCTTCTACGTCGCCCGGGATTGTGGCTTTCAGCGGTCCCAGTCCTGGTTACTTGTGTTCCCTGGTACGTTCTTGCGCCCAGTATAGTGGCTGGTCGAGGCAGTGATGTTTTTTCGCTCATAGTTGAGGCGGTGCCCGGTTATGCCTCGTTTATCTATCTGGGAGTGGGACTCCCGGTTCTCATCTTCGCATTGGTTGGCTTATGGGCCAAAGTCATCCGAGTTACCCCCCGGACCGAAGTAGCGCCTGAGTGGGCGGCGCTCGCCGGACTGGCGATCGCCACGTTAATGCTGCATAGCGTGCTCCCGGTTCCGGTTGACAGCCGCTATATGGTACTGTTGATACCTTCAGTCGTTCTCTTCTCCGCGGCGGGCGTCAACGAGGTTGCGCATCGGCTCGGCGCTTACCTACCGATCGGTGTTGTCCGCGTTGGTTTGGCCCTGGCATTGATGGCAGCCTTTAGCGTGGAGAGCTTTGCCCTTCCGCTGCAGCTGAGGAACGGGGGTTACGAGGCATTGGTGCGAGATGTGATGGCCAGGGTCTCAAATGTCCCGCAGGTTTGGCTGATATCCTCCGGCTCAACCGGCGAAGGCTGCTTAGTCGCGGCGGTCGCTCTTCAAGAGGCGCGTCCTAACAGCTATGTCCTCCGAGGCAAGACAATCCTGGCGGGCGGGGACTGGTTCTGGGACGGTACGCAGGATCGATTCGACACACCAGCGAAATTGGCTGAGCTTCTCGATGACATGCCCGTCACGATCATCGTGATCGATGATCGTGTTCCGCCAAACCAGCACCGTCCCTATCACGATCGCCTAAAACAACTCGTAACCAGTGAAGACGATAGATGGGAGCTCATCGGGTCCTATCCACAAATGCAGGATGGTATCGTGTTTGCGAACTCTTTGCACGTTTATGCACGGCGTCCGGTCGCGTCTCTTACCAGCGATCCGCCCGCGATCCAGCTCGATCGGCTCAGGGCCTTGATGGTTCGAAAAGAATTGCGCTAGAGGTGTCTTGGGTATCGCCAGAGCCCGAAGCCGGAGGTCGAGCCCCATTCGATCATCTGCACACCCCCAAAATGAGACGACCGTCCTCTGCCACCGGAAGGGCTCATGATCGCTACCGTTAATGCGCGGGTCAAACGGCATTTCCTAATCGGGCTGTTTCTGATCTGCATGTGCGGGCTGATGTTGCAGATAATAGAGACAAGAATTCTGTCGGTCACCTCCTATTATTACTTGGCCTTCTTCGCCATAAGCATGGCGATGTTCGGCATGACCGGTGGATCCCTCTTCGTGTATTTCCGGCAATCGTGGTTTCCAAGCGAGCGGTTGCTCGAAAACATGGTATGGATCTGCGCGGCTTTTGGTCTAGCTGTCGTAGTCTCGACGCTGCTCCTCATTTCAACCATTGTGATCGGCAGCGGTAAAATAGAATCGCTCCGCATGGAATTGCCCATGATGGCGCTGGTTTGGCTCAAGCTGATCCTGATCTTGGCGACACCATACTTTTTCGCCGGGATGGCGATTTCGCTGGCCCTGACGCGCAGCCCTTGGCCGGTACCCTTGGTCTATGGCGTCGATTTGATTGGCGCAGCGACCGGTTGTCTGGTGGTTCTTACAGTATTGTCCTTGATTGACGCCGTGTCCGCCATGTTCCTGGTCGGGGCGTTTGGCACTCTAGGGGCCGTGTTCTTCTCGGCCGCACACCGTGCGGCCGGCTACCCCGGTGTGCCGCTCCTCATGCTGGCGCGCCTGCGGATTTTTGCACGGCCAGCCGCGCTTGCCGCGGTCTTTGCGTTGCTCGCGCTGTGCAATGCGGCGATCCAGCCATACGGGCTGAAGCTCTCGGTGGTCAAGGACCAGATCGAGACCGCCACGCCGGATTCCTTCATCTGGTGGAACTCATTTTCACGGATCAATGTGGATCGGAGCATGAGCGGTCCGCCGCACATGTGGGGCGCATCTGCCGAGATGCCCGCAACCGTGATCGACGCACGGCACATGGCGATCGACGGATCGGCTGCGAGTTCAATGTATCGGTTCGACGGTGACTTGTCGAAGCTCGCATTCCTGAGATACGACATTACCAATCTGGCCTATTCCATACGTCACGAGGGTCGTGCGGCCGTCATCGGGGTGGGCGGCGGCAGAGACCTGCTATCGGCGCAACTCTTTGGCTTCCAAGACGTAACCGGCGTCGAACTCAACCCGATCTTCGTTGATATGCTGACCCGGGTTCTCGCCGACTACAACCGATTGGCGACGCGCCCGGGAGTTCGGCTTCTCGTGGATGAGGCCCGCAGCTGGTTTTCGCGTTCGGCCGAGCGCTTCGATCTCATACAGATGAGCATGATCGATACTTGGGCTGCGACCGGAGCCGGCGCGTTCTCGCTTTCCGAGAACGCCCTCTACACTGTCGAAGGATGGCGCACCTTCTTTGATCATTTGACGCCGACCGGCGTGTTCACCGTCTCCCGCTGGTATGCGCCGAGCAACATCAACGAGACCGGGCGAATGATGAGCCTTGCGGTCGCAGCCCTGCTCGGTGAAGGAGCCGCCAATCCGCGTCAACACTTCTTCTTGGCCGCGACGGGTCGCCTTGCGACCTTGATCGCCTCGCGCACGCCGTTCAGCGAGGACGAGCTGGCTACGCTGACGGCGACGGCGGCTCGACTGGGCTTTTCCGTGGTGATGAGCCCGCAATCTACAGTCGCAACCCCCGTCATATCCGAAATCGTGGAGGCGCGGACGCCCCAGGCGGCGTCCGCGGCGGCGACGCGTTTGTCGGACAGGCACCATCTCGATTTAACCGCCCCAACCGACGACCGTCCCTTCTTCTTCAACCAGCTCCGCCTCAGCGACCCGGAATCGCTCTTTCTCGCTCTCGGTTATTCGTCCGGGGTGGTGCGCGGAAACCTTCTGGCGACGGTCACTCTTGCGATCATCGTCCTGTTGTCGGCGGTACTTGTGACGCTCACGATCGTCGTCCCTTCGCTGCCATCCCTCCGTCAGGTGCCGCCTCGCTTGGCTGGGCTTGGCACCGCGTATTTCCTGCTTATCGGCCTTGCCTTCATGTTTATCGAGATCGGGCTCATTCAGCGGGTCTCAGTTTTCCTCGGGCATCCGGTCTATGGCCTGGCCATCGGTCTGTTCGGGATCATCCTGTCGACCGGAGTCGGTAGCTTGCTCGCGTCGCGCCTGCGTCTGCTTGGCGGCGCGCGCCTCTTGCTGTGGGTAGCAATCCTTGGCCTATATCTGATCCTCCTACCGTTCTGGTTCCCGTTGCTCATCGCGAAATTCGCGGCGGTGGACCTCGCGATGCGCGCAACGGTGTCGCTCGCGGCGATCATCCCCTCAGGTATACTCATGGGTTTCGGGTTCCCCACCGGGATGGAAATCGTCAACGCGATCGACTCGCGTCCGACACCATGGTTTTGGGCAGTCAATGGCGCGGCAGGAGTGTTGGCGGCCGGTCTTGCCGTCGCGACCAGTATTGCGTTCTCTATCAGCGCGACGCTGTGGCTCGGCGCGGCATGCTATTTGCTGCTCGGCCTGGTTGCGGTCCCGCTTTCTCGGAGCCGCGGCACCGAACGCGCGGTGGCGGCCGTCGCCTGACGAGATCGTATCGCGACCGGCCCCGGTCTCCCGCGTAGGCGACCTTTTTGAAGGACGCTTCTTCCGGTAGCGCTCGCCTTGCTATGCAAATAGATTAGGTCGCCGTGTCGCCGGTCGTTTAGTCTTAATCGGAACCATCTGAGCTAATATCGCTGAACGTCGCAGCGAAGAACACGGGAACACAGGCTATCTGGGGACGAGATCGTCGGGAATAGCTGGGCTAGAAAGCATGTCCCTTGCGATGTTACGTTTGCTTCCAGGTGAAGACAGAAGAGATGGCGTAGTTCCAGACCGATCCGACGACGACGCCGGCCAGGCCCGCGAGCCACCAGACCTCGTTCCTAGAAAAGACATAGCCCGCAATGCCGACGTTGGCGACCGCGCCAAGGGTGCAGATGGCGTAAAAGGTGAACAGCCCTCGCAGCACCGCGAGACCGCGTAGGCGTCGATCCCGATAGGTGAAGAGATTGTTGATAAAGAAATTTGCCGTCATTGCAACAATCGTAGCGGAGGTCTGCGCCAGATTGAACGCCGCGCCAGCGACGATGAGCGCCAACCAGAGGACCGACATATGGATGAACAGTCCAATTCCGCCGACCAAGGCAAACAGGGCAAAACGCACCGGAACGATATGGCCGATCAGCTTGTCGGCGATCAGCATCATGTATTCCCAGGCGACGAGCGTATCGAGTTTGCTCTCGCCGTTCCGCCGCTCCCGGAAGTTGTATGGCAGTTCCCTGATGCGCAGAGACCGCGGCGAGGACGCGAGGATATCGAGAAGAATCTTGAACCCTTGGCCGGAAAGGCGCCGGAGAGCCCCGTGAAGGACGTCTCGCCGCAGCATGAAGAAACCACTCATTGGATCGGCGATCTCGGCCTTGCAGATGACCCGGGACAGGCGTGTGGCGAAGGCGCTCATATTCGCACGGGCGGCGTCCAATCCGCCGATTCCGCCGCCGGCCACATACCGGCTACCGACCACCAGATCCACCGGATCGCTTTTCAGCATCGCCAGCATCTGGGGCAGCAGATTCTCGTCGTGCTGCATGTCGGCATCCATAATCGCGATATAGGTCGCCGAAGCCGCTAGTGCGCCCTCGATGCAGGCCGTCGTCAGCCCACGCCGCCCAAGGCGCTGCAAGCAGCGCACGCGCCGGTCGCGCCGGCCAATCTCACGTATCCGCTCTGCCGTGCCGTCGGGCGAATCATCGTCGACGAAGATTACCTCCCAGCTCACCGTTTTGAGCACGGCATCCAGCAGGTCAACGAGCGGGCCGATATTGTCCCGCTCGTTGAGGGTCGGAATGACTATAGTCAATTCCGCCGCCGCCGTGACTGGCCTGTCCTGGCGCTTGCGTGACGGTTGCGAAATCTTCCCGTGAAACTAAATTCACATCCTTCATCGTGCTGCTTTCTACCTGGATCGAGCTCGAACGTGGAGTTGCGGTCTGCTTTTTCACCAACACCCTTTTGAATAGGCCTGACCAAGCGATCGTCACCTACGTCAAATTGTCCAGAGGCGAATTGATGCAGTCCCTCGTCGCCAATTTTTTATGGATCTAGATTACGCCAATGGCTGTGAAATTCTCCAGGGGTTCCCATCAGGCGAATGAGCAGCCACATGTCGAGGGAGACCACCCTCTGAGGGCAGCAGATCAGTCCGCTCTTCAAGTAAGCCCTCGAGTAAGGTCAACCGCGTTCGAGCGACAGTCGGAGCCCAGCTTAAGGTATCGCCACGCCGGGTTTTTGAGATCGGGGTCCGAGCGTGTTCGTTGTGGGAGCGCGGCACTGCCCTCGGGGGGCGTTGCGCTTTGGCGTCGAAGGGTGGAATCGCCTGGGGACTGACGACCCATCATAGACGCGTCCAGATCGCGTCGGGAGACGCGTCAAAACTACGAGATAAGTTGTCGGATTTTCCGTTGCGATATTGACAATTACAGAAATACCGAATATTATCATTCAAGCCACGAGTGCAATGTAACCTTTCCACCCAGAGAAAGCGCCCATGAATTTATTAACTCGCGATAGAGCCGATCGGAGTGCTATATGACCATCAGTATCAGCAATTCTAGTGTAAATAATACCGCACCTGTGGGGACCATTATCGGCGTGTTGACGGCTCAGGACGAGTCGGGCACCACGATACCATGCAGTTTCACATTAACGAAAAATTCAGCCGGGTTCTTTGCCATCTCCGGGAACAATCTGGTTACAGCTCGCGCGCCAATTTTGGCCGGCGCCTATTCGGTGCGGGTTCACGCAAACGGGACATATGTCAGGTTCGGCAGCAACGCCGTATTTAACATCAGCGTCAACCTAGCATCGCCGCCGCCGCCACCGCCGCCACCGCCGCCACCGCCGCCGCCACCGCCGCCGCCGCCGCCGCCGCCGCCGCCGCCGCCGCCGCCACCGCCGCCGCCGCCGCCGCCGCCGCCGCCGCCGCCGCCGCCGCCGCCGCCGCCGCCGCCGCCGCCGCCGCCGCCGCCGCCGCCGCCGCCACCGCCGCCGCCGCCGCCGCCGCCGCCGCCGCCGCCGCCGCCGCCGCCGCCGCCGCCACCGCCGCCGCCGCCGCCACCGCCGCCGCCGCCGCCGCCGCCGCCGCTCCCTAACGCTACGTACATCATCTCGGTTGGGAGCAATTCAGCGGATGGTGGCTTTGGCTATTGGGGCGACGTGCCATTTGTTCAGCTATACGCGACCAATTCGGGTACTGGTCAGCAGTGGATTTGGAACGGCTCGCTGTTCCAAAACGTGCTCGTCGCCGGCGGCGGTTCCTCGTTCATCAACGGACCGTTCATGGCCGACAACGGCGACGGTACAGTCACCGAAAACACTACCGGCGACGCATGGACTCTAAAAAGCGGCAGTAACGGCTACACGGTCCGAAACAATCGAACAGGCCGATATCTCTCGATCGTTTCTAATGTGTTGGCGATGTCGGCAACCCAGACCGTATGGACGATGGTAGTAGTGCCGCCTCCTTCCCCCACGGCGATCACGTTGTCGTCGTCAAGCCCAACGATAGCCGACAATGCGCCCGCCGGCACCTTGCTTGCGACCGCCACCGTCACTATGTCGGACGGCTCTCAATTTGCCGGAACGTTGACTACGAGCGATACCAATTTCTTCGCCATATCAGGACTTAATATTGTTACTGCGCGAGCCTTTAAGTCGACGGATGACGGTACCCACTCGACGGTAATAACGGCCTCGCAGGGCGGCCAATCATTTTCTATGGAGTTCGCGGTATGATAAAAAAGTTAGTTTTCATCGGAGCACTGCTGGTGCCTGGTCTGGTATACGGCGCGAACCCGACCGCGAATTTATCGGTGCAAATTGTCCCTGGCGGGTCGACCCCGGCCGTACCACCCGGGGCGCAGGCCGCCGGGTTCACGACGCTCGCTGCGAACTACGACTTCACTCAGCCCATGCCTGCGAACTGGCTCGGCTGTCAGCCCTGGGATGGACAGAAACACCAATGGTATCAGGATTCAGGCGGCGGCGCAGTTGACACTAGCGGCAAAATCCCTTGCCCATTAATAACAACTGACCCGTTGACCGGAGGAACGGTACTCGACATACCCTGGAAGCCATCCTATGGCCCTTCTGCGAATTACCCGTTCAACATGAATCAAATTACAACAGCGAGTCCGGACAGTGGCGCGTACCCGAATAATGCATTTCCAGCAACCTTCCCGACCAATTATTACATTGAGTATGTATTTAGAGTTCAGCCGACCCCAAATGTAATTTCCCCTGGGTTTCAGACCCAAGGGAATTATCACGCCGCCTGGGAACTGTTCGACGGCGGGGGTGCCCAGTTCAATGCTTATGAATCCGACACTATGGAGATGTTCCAGATATGGGGCTTAACTCCGGGCACGACAATTCATGATTGGGGCGGCACTGATGCTGGCAATCAATATTTCCTTGCGTCCGCCGGCTACGATCCCCGGTCTTATCACACTTGGGCAACTCGTCGGACGTCTGATGGTGTCAGTAATACGGGGTTTTGCATTTATCTCGACGGCCCGTCTCGGGCCTGCTCGACATATACCCATCCGGGTGGGGCCGATCTGACAAAGCGGGTGAAAGCGATTCTGTGGAACGGGATGGTCTGCGGCTCGGATTTTAGTGACCGCTCTTGCTGGCCGAATTTCACGAGCGTTGATATGTATGTGAAAAGCGTCCGAGTGTGGAGCTGCGCGAACTGGCAGACCACGATGTGTAACCGGACGGTGCTAACTGGGGCGCCTTGATCGCCGAAGCCTCGGGCCGACCGGCGCCGTTAGGTGCCGGTCGGCTAGCCATAGGTTTGCCGGTCTTCTGCAGCGCGGGTCTCTCGGCCCAGTCGAATTTGGTGGCACCAACATTCCTTGGATGATGCCGCGGTGCCTTGCATTGATCATAGAACGGCAAGCCGAGATGAAGTCCAAGGCGAAGGGCCGATGCAGTCGTCGGCAGGCAGTGGAATTTACGAGCCGCCGCCTTGTGTAGGAACGTTGAGGGGCAAGTAGGGCGATGGTGCGGTGCCGCTTGTCATCGTGGCCATCGCCACGCAGCGCCCTCCTCAATCGGTAGCAAGGCTGGATAAGCCGATCGCATTCAGGTCGGCCCGATCAGGGCCGTGACAGTGATCGAGGTTTCCTCGCTCATCAGCATGGCGCGTTTATCGTGGAATGCATGTATAAGGGCGCCCTGCGGCATCATAACACCGGCAATTTCGGATCGAAACTAATCCACGTTTCCGGTGTAAACTCCGCTAGGAGATGCCACATAAATGCCCGCATATCTCGGTTAACCGGGCCTATTTGCAATAAATTTGCCTTAATCTTTCCACTTGACTCCGGGTTACATCTAATGCTTCGATCTATTAGACTTTTGTCGAGCCTGTTGACCTCACAAAGTTAATGAGACGGCGCGATGCGATCCAGCCTCACGAATCGATGGGTAATGTCAATGCTTGCGGCGTTCCCACGAAAGAGGAAATCGCGCGAAACCGTCACGTAACTATTTTTTTGCCCTTGATGGTTTGCCTACGGTGGAAGCAATGAGGCGGAATTTTCCTCTGCTGGTTAATCAGCGGCGGTACGCTAAAGGCGCTGCGGATCCGTCCGGCCTGAACTCTCGGAGCGCGTGATGAACATTCAAGGGGCTGACCGGATTGACCGGGATTGAAAACGGAATTGACCGCTGCTCAGTCAATTTCAGCGCGCGGCATCTTGCGCCATGTTCACAGGTCAGGCTGATGCAGCTCAAAGGAGGCACCTTTAAGGTCGTGAACGGCAGCTTTGCAACCTGTTAAGCCGAGTTGGCGTGTTTTTTGCGTCGAAGGGTTTGTGGACACCGCCGCAAGTCTCAAATGCGTGAAGTAAGCTGCTGGGGGTAATATGACGGTTGGCGATATTCCAGTTGCGGGAAACGATCGAAAGATTTCCGGAATTTTCAAATTCGGCGAACTTAGTCGAACGCTGATCGCCGCCGCACAGATGGTTGGCGACGGCCTCATTCTCACAATATTCTCATATATTTCATTGGGGATTGTTGTTTATGCGCAGCAATACGGGACTAAATATGTTGTTAGCAATTTATTATATTTGGTGTCGACGGTCGGTACGACCATTATCATGATTTTGCATTTGCACGTTCCGGAGTATATGATGTTTTTGACACGTTCAGCTGTATTGGGAAATTAAGATCTACGCTTAAAGACCTAGCGGCAGTGATCCTTTTGCTTACTGCCTGTTTGTTCATTCTGAAAGTCTCGGACAATGTCTCGCGTCTTTGGTTGGCGACTTGGAGCATTACGAGTGCGATCGCGCTATGTGGGTTTCGCCTGCTTACCGCATCGGCCGCGCAGAAGGCTCAGACAAAGCGGCCGATTGACAAAAAACGTCGCTATCGTCGGAGCGAGCGAAGTTGGCCAGCAACTCGCCGCAAAATTCATCCAGGAGCGCGCAGATACCCGTCTGGTCGGAATATTTGATGAGCGTCAATCGCGCTTCGTGAAAGGCGGTAGCTGCAGTGCAACAGTAAACCAACTTCCGGCTCTCTATGAACTGTTATGCAGAGGATGTGTTGACGAGGTCGTGATTGCAATTCCGCCATATGCGTCCTGTCGAATTTTGGAACTATCGCGGCGCTTTCATCCGTTCGCCGTCTCGCTCCGGGTTCTTGCCCCTGAGGGCTACGAGAATTTCCAGGTGCTGGACAGTCGTCGATATGGCGACATTGGTACCTTTCGTGTGATGGGCAAGCCACTCGACGAGGTGGCCGCTCTCGTTAAACGCATCGAGGACATGGTGATTGCCGCCTTTTGTCTGCTCTTCACGCTTCCTCTCATGCTGGTGATTGCACTGTCCATCAAATTGGACAGTCGAGGCCCGGTGCTCTTCAGGCAAAAGCGGCTCGGCGCCAACAATTTGCCATTCAACTTGCTGAAATTTCGCTCAATGTACGTGGAACAAACGGATCCACTTGGCCATCAGCTCACGCGGGTCGGCGATCCTCGTATCACGCGGGTTGGCAGGTTTCTCCGCAGGACGAGCTTGGACGAGCTGCCGCAGCTGATCAACGTGTTAAGGGGCGAAATGTCGCTGGTGGGTCCGCGACCTCACGCATTGGCGGCAAATGCGGCCGGTATTTCATATGCCCGCGCGATCAGCGAATACCCGATCCGCCACCGCGTAAAACCCGGCATGACCGGCTGGGCGCAGGTCAATGGATGGCGAGGCGAGACAACGACGATCGAGCAGATCCGCCGACGGGTCGAGCACGATCTGTACTATATCGAAAATTGGTCGCTGACCTTCGATCTTGTGATCCTCGGGCGAACGGTCTTTGCCGTGCTGTCCCGAGCAAATGCGATCTGATCGTGATATCGAGCGCGCGAGTACGAGAGATGAGGCGATGATGGGCGATGGGCTGTTAGTTGGTGACCTAGGTCGGCCGTTCGAGGATGGCTTGTCGGCGCGCGTATTGCTCTCGAGCATCCGGCGACACCTGGCTATGGTTCTGGCCTTGACGTTGTCGCTGTGCATCGCGGGTGCCTTGGTCGGCCTAGGGCTGCCGGCATGGTTCCAGGCGGAAGGAGTTGTCGTCATCCACTCGCGGCCGCAGCGCATGGCGGAGCTTCAAGAACTGCCGGACCCGTCGGTCGATCTCAATGTCATTCAAAGCGAAGTTGACATTCTCAAATCGCGATCTGTGATCGAGCCGGTCGTCCGCTCGCTCAGATTGTGGGAGGCGCCTGAATTTCAGAAAACGGAATATCCCAAAGGTTGGAATTGGCCGACGGCAAAAATGCGTCTTGGCGAGTTGTGGGACAGCGTGCGGGAGCTCGTAACTAGCTCGGAAACCAGCTCCGGCGAGCAGCCGCAGCCTCTTGCGACTGTCGAACCCGGTGATGCCAATGCGCCAAATAGCGCCGACGCGCCCAGTGATGCCAATCCGCCAACGCAGGCGGAAATAGACAATGCGGTCGAGGCATACTCGGGTTATCTACTGGTCGAGACGATGGGCACTCGATGACGATACACGTTTCTTACCGGGCCTGGACGCCCGAGCGCGCTGCCGCCATCGTCAATGCGCATATCGATAGCTATCAGAACGTTGAAGTGAAGACCAAGGTGACGGCGGCCGAGCGCGCCAACTCCGCGCTGAACTCCCAGGTGGCCGAGCTGCGACAGCAGCTGCAGACCGCCGAGGCGGCGGTTACCCGTTATCGGGAAGAGCACCATCTCACCGGAGCCGCCAAGGACAGCGCCGGCGTGTCGCAGCAGCTCGCTGCGTTAAATAGTCAGTTGATCACCGCCCGAGCCGATCTCGCGGAAAGCGAAGCGCGGGCGGCCCGGATTGGCTCCGGAGGTGACAGCCTCCCGGAGGTCGTGACTTCTGGAACCATCTCGGGATTGCGCAGCCAGGAGGCGCAGCTGACGGCGCGCGAGGCCGATCTCGGCAAGTATCATGGCGACGAATATCCGGAGCTCCAACGCGTCCGCGCCTCGCTGCAAAATTTGCGAGACCAAATCTCGCGCCAGATCGGGCGAGATCGCGCCGCCGCACTCCAGATGGTCGAGCGATCGCGTACGCGGGAGCGGTCGCTCCAGCAGAGCATTACGGAGCTGACAAAGCAGCTCAATTCTGCGTGATGCCGGGCTTCAGCAACTGCAAGGAAATGCCAACTCGATCAGATCGTTGCTAGTCAACTTTGAGAAGAGGGTGGCGGAAACGGCGGCAAATCCGGCGTTCATCACACCCAATTCGACTATCGCCTCTCGCGCCAATGCGTCAGCCACATCGACTTCGTCGAAAACGAAGACGCTTGCCTTCGCGGGCGGTTTTGTAGGGTTGACCCTCGGCAGCTTGCTTTCGCTCCTCCTCGAACTTCGGGACAAGGGGTTCCGCACCAGCACTCAGGTGCAGCAGCACATCGGGTCGCTGACCGTCAGCGCGACGCCGCGAGCTGTCGGTCGCCGGCGGAAATCCCCCGCGGACATAATCCTGAACGACAAGAGGTCTGCGTTCGCCGAGGCATTTCGTGTGTCCTGGGCCAACATTCAGCTCGCCGCCGCGGGTCCGAGGTCGGCTGCGTTGGGGAGCCGGCGGCTGGGCACCGCCCTCGGCATAACTTCCGCGAGCAGCGGCGAGGGGAAATCCACCCATGCTCTCGCCTTGGCGCGGACGGCAGCGCTGGCCGGCGAAAAGGTTGTCCTCGTCGATGCGGACCTGCGTCGCTCCGGCGTCTCGCGGCTGCTCGATCAAGATTTTTGTTTCACGCTGAGGGATTTTCTTCAAGACCGATGCACAGCCAACGACGTTATCGCGGTCGAAGAGCGCTCGGGTGTTCACTTTGTGCCGAGCGCCCCGGCCGACGTCTCTTGGACGAGCCACGACCTCCAGCGATTTTTCAAACTTGTCGATTACTTGAAGGATCGATTTGCCATCGTGATCATCGACTTGCCGCCGATCCTCGGCCTTGCCGAGACAATCCGTCTGGCGATGGCAGCGGACAGCATAGCGCTGGTCATTCGTTGGGGCCGCACCGAACGTCAGTTCGTTCAATTCGCGCTGGATGCTCTCCGCAGCGCCAGCCTCTCGACGATTGCGGTGATCTTAAACGACATCGACCTGAAAACCCAGCGACGGCGCGGCTATCGCGACCACACCGCGGTCTATACGGACAAGGGGCTTTATCGGGCGGCGCCCGGGTATCGAGAGCCGGCTACGCCACGCCAGCGTCATTGCCAATTGCGGCTGCCGATCCGGATGAACATTCCGAGACCAGTGTGTCGGAATGCCGCGCCGACAACACGCGTCGCGATCGACCGCGTCCTGCGGGATCGGATATCGAGAGATTATACGATAGATACCATGACTAATGTAAGTGCCGTATAGCGCGAACCGACAGCTGCTCGCGGAACCATCCGCGACATCTATCCGCCGATTTTATAAATCGGAAACGCGCGTCGACATCGCACTGCTCATCTCTGCGCTATTTCTGCAGCGCTTCGGTTTGGAGGTTGGCAAATCGATATTGCCAATTAGCCTTGTCCTTGTCACGTTGATTTTAGTCCATCAATTCGCTTCCGGAAGATTGCTGATCCAATATGATCGGCTCTTGTGGTTTCTTGCCGTCGTGCTGACAGCTACCTTTTCTCTGCTGATGAACTTCAACAGCACAATGCTTACTTCCTACTGTTTATTCCTGGTCATGTATTTCCTGTTGACGCTGAGCCAGACCTCCACTCCTGATCAATACAAGAGCACGCTCCGGGTCTTTCAATTTCTTGTAATGATTCTTTCATGCCTCGCAGTAGCGCAATTCGTCGCTCAGTTTGTGGTGGATGGTAGACAGCTTATTCAGTTTTTTGGGATGTTTCCCGATTTTCTATTCGCGGCTGCCAATGAAGACCTAGCGAACACGATAATTCCGATTACTGAGGGATCGTCCCTTCTCAAGAGCAATGGCATCTTCTTAGCGGAACCGTCGACCCTGTCGCAAATCACGGCGCTTGGCATACTGATCGAGGTTCTGGAATTTCGTCGGCCGCGATACCTTCTTCTGCTGGCGCTAGGCTTGCTGCTGGCTTACAGCGGGACCGGAATTGGGATGCTTCTCGTCTCTCTTCCGCTGGCAGCTCTCGTCGAGAGAAGGGCCCAGCTGCCGGCGCTGCTGATAAGTGTTTTTGCCTTAGGGCTGTTAGCGACCGGAATCATCGACCTGTCAGTGTTCACATCGCGCATTGACGAGTTCGGCGAGGTCCGTGCCAGCGGCTTCCTTCGCTTCATCGCGCCGTTCTGGATGGCCGCTGAGCACTTCGATACAGCCTCACTGCCGGCATTGCTCGGTGGGTATGGCCCAGGGACAGCGGACAGCTTCGCTCCTCGCGGGTACTACTTACAACGGAAGCACCTGGTTCAAGTTGATTTACGAGTACGGTCTGATTGGTGCTTTTATTTTTACGTGTTTTTTGAGATCCTGCTTCCGAAGATCGAGATGTCCAAAGCCGATTATTGCTGCCCTGATTTATAACTTCATTGTTGGCAACGGTTATCTGCTCAACCCGGCCATTTCGATAATAATGGTTGTCCTCTGCACTCTGAGTGGCCCCGGAAGAGGGGCGAAGTCGAAGGGTTAAAGCGAGGGGGTACCTGCCGTTCGTTGCCTCGCCCTCATAGCAGATTCGCATGGAACATTACCTTTTCACGGCAATTCTGGCCTGACGAGGGCGACTGATGCTGTCTGCCTCGGCGCGCCGAGCTATAAAATTGACCCGCTTGTTGACCTTCGCGGCGGGACGGCAGGGCCTGCGGCACGGGGTCGCTGCAGCGATCGAACATTGGCGAGCGCTCGACGCGCTGGATGTCAAAACAGTTGTCGATGTCGGAGCGAACAAAGGGCAATTTGCCTTACTCGCCAACGGCGTGTTTCCTGACGCGGCCATCTACAGCTTTGAGCCCTTGCAAGAACCGGCTGCACGCTTTCGCGCGACGCTCGGGGAAGATGTCAAGCTATTCGAGACCGCGATCGGTCCATCCGACAGGGAAGCAATGATCTACGTCTCGCGGCGCATCGAACTCTTCCTCGCTATTACCGATTACCAAACAAAGTGAGATATTTCCGGGTACCAACTGTAAGGAAGAAAGGTTTGTTCCGGTGGCGCCCCTTCGGAAATATCTATCGCCTGAGCATATCAAGCCGCCAGCATTGCTGAAAATTGATGTTCAGGGATACGAACTCGAAGTACTAAAAGGGTGCGACCCTCTGCTGATGCTTTTTCAGTTTGTCTATCTGGAATCTTCATTCGTTGAGCTTTATGAAGGACAGGCTTTAATCGGCGAATAATTCTCTATCTCGTAGATAAGAAATTTCAGTTTTCAGGGGTGTACAATCAGATTGAGGATTCGGACGGACGGCCAGTACAAGCAGATTTCCTTTTCACGAATCTCCACGACCTACCCGGCAGCGGCGGAGCTAAAGATGGCGGCGGGAAATTGATAGAGAGACTGCGATGAAGCTCTCCGTGATCATAGCGAACTATAACTACCGGGACTTCGTCGGTGCTGCGATCGAGAGCGCGCTGGCCGTCGATTGGCCGGAAAAGGAGGTCATCGTTGTTGACGACGCCTCGACCGACAATTCGAGAAGCGTCATCGATGGCTTCCACGGGAAAGTGGCAGCCTATTTCAGGCCGAAATCGTATCAATTGGGCGCCCACATCTTCGGGTTCGAACAGAGCACCGGGGATGTTATCATCTTTCTCGACGCCGACGATTTGCTGGAACCTGACGTCATGCTGGAGGTCGCAAAGGTGTGGCGGCCGGGCGTCTCCAAAGTTCAGTACCGAATGAACCTGATCGACGCGGCCGGTACTCAGTTGGGAACGGCAATCCCGCAATTTCCGACCAAGAACGTGCCGGAGAAGCTGCGCCGAACTTATCTGCGCACGATGGCCTACACGACACCGCCGGGATCCGGCAACGCCTATTCTAGGGACTTCGTGCGGACTGTTTTCGCGATGGTGGGGGTCCCGCCGGAGACCGGAGGCACGCGGCTCGCGGGCGAGGCCACGTTGCGGGCGTCGGACGCACCGCTGATAACCCTGGCACCTATGCTGGGCGACGTCCTAACTCTCCGGAAGCCTCTTGCTCGGTACCGGCTTCATAACGCGAACGACGGCGCGATGAATTCGCTCAATGCGACCCAGTTTCGGAATCGGCTTCGCCAGGATGTCGAGATGGCGCGTTTGTTCGCAACCGCAGCCCATCGGCTTCATCTGCCGATAGCGCACGATCCTTTGAGCCGCAACCTCCACCACCTGCAATATCGTTTCGCTTCCCGCTTGGTCGAGCCCGCGGGCCACCCGTTTCCGGAAGATACGGTGATCGGCCTTGGCCGTCGCCTTGTATGCGCGGCAATTACATATTCGCAGATGCGGTGGCGAGAGCGAACCATATTGGTGGTTTGGATGATCGCTTGCGCGTTGACGCCGTCGCATTACCGACGAAATTTCGTTCTTTGGCGGTTTGCTCCGATGTCGCGGCCGACTATGGTTAAGACGCTATCTGGGAGCCTTTAGCTCGCTGCCGATCGGCGCGCCTTCCCGACCGCGCGGGAACCTGCGCCGGACGATGAAGATCGTTCTACACGAGATGGGGACCTATGCCCATGTCCAGCAGCTGGCAAAAGCTCTGGCAGCGAAAGGTCATCAGGTCGATTACCTCTATTGTTCCTCCGTCGCAAACGCCTTCCTACTCATCGATGTGCTTTCACCCCGGGTGACGGAGTAAACGTCATCCCGATCGGGCTCGATTCGCAATTTGCCAAATGGCAGCTGATCAAGCGCTTCGCTGCAGGAAAGAGCCTATGGAGCCCGCGTGGCATCCGTGATGGCCAGTCTTCATCCGGACCTGATCATTTCGGGCAATACGCCGATCGAGATCCAGGCGGCAATCCAGAAGATGTGCAAACGTTCCGCGACGCCGTTTCTATTCTGGCTGCAGGATATCTACTCGATCGGCGTGAAATCGGTGCTTGCGAAAATACCGGTGATTGGCCAACTCGTAGCGGCTCGGTACGCCTCGCTCGAACGCCGCGTGGCGCGCGGCAGTGACGGCATCGTGGCAATCTCTGACGATTTTCGCGACGTCGCGATCGGTTGGGGTGTTGACTCACGACGTGTCGTCGTTTTCGAGAACTGGGGAATAATGCCGGACGGCCCGCCGCCGCCGAAGGATAATGACTGGGCGGTGCGGCATGGGTTGCTGGGTAAACGCGTTCTGCTTTACTCCGGCGCGCTTGGCTTCAAGCACAATCCGGAACTTTTTCTCGACCTTGCGAGGGAGTTTCGCGGCGAGCCCGACGTTCGCGTCGTTGTTGTTTCCGAAGGTCAAGGCGCCGATTGGCTCTCGCTGCGGCGACAAGAATTCCCGGGAATGGTCTTGCTGCCGTTCCAGTCCGCAGAAGATTTTCAGAAGGCGCTCGCGGCGGCGGATGTACTGGTCGCGGTCCTCGAGCCGAAGGCCGCAAAGTATTCCGTCCCATCCAAAGTTCTTGCCTACATGACGGCGGGAAGGCCAATACTGGCGGCCATGTCCGCCGATAATCTGGCGGCGCGCACCATCACTACGGCTTCCGCGGGGTTAATCGTGGATCCCGAAAATCCGTCCGAACTGCGGCGTCTGGCAAGATCGCTAATCGAGGATGAGGACCTTCGTGGGCGGTTAGGGGCCGCTGGACTCGCTTATGCGCGCGCGCACTTCGACATCAACGGGATCGCCGCTCGGTTTGAACAAGTTTTTCGCCGTTATGCTCGCCAAACATCGAATTCGGTTGCGCGTCCCGCCGGCGACGGGCGGCATAGTCGCCAGCGAATTGAGACAAGCGATTAGATTGGGCAGCCATGCCTTTAACCCACGCGGCTCCGCGGGCAATAGCATCAAAATCGACGCCGGCTTTCGATGAGATCAGACAGAGCCCACTGAGGTGCCTTTGGCTCACGCGGGTTGATCCGATGCTGCCCGATGCCGGGGATCTGTCGTACAGCTTTAACCTCCTCACGAGCCTCGGTCGCAGCGGGGTCGAGGTTACGGTCTTAGCGGCCGCCCGGACGGGAAGTTGCGCTCAGCGCCCGACCGCCGAGGGGGTCGAGTGGTGTCTCTTCGTCCCCAGGAAAGATGCGGGGCGGCACGGACGCTCGGCAGCTTTGGAGCCTTTTCTCCCTCCTTCCGAATGTCGCGGCCAGTCACAAGACCGCGACATTTCAACGCGAGCTGCATGCCCGGTTGACATGCGAGTGGGACGCCGTCGTCGTAGATCATCTCGGAATGGGTTGGGCTTGGCCGGCCGTCGAAGCTTACCGGCGGCGAAATCCTAATGTCGTTTCGGTCTTTATTGCCCATGGTTACGAGAGCGAGTTCCGACGGACCATGGCGCAGAACTTTAAAGGACACATCTTTCGTAAGCTCGCCCTGCGGGTCGATGCGCTCAAGGCGGGGCGGCTGGAGAGAGAAATAGTCCGCAGCTCGACGCTTTTCTCGGTGATAACCAGCGAAGATCGCGACCGTTTCGGCAACTTGCCGAAGAGCGTCGTGCTCACACCAGGATACGCTGGGGTGCCTGCTCCATTCCCGCGCGATAACCGCGACGACGCCCCGCCGCGCGTTGATGTTCGGCAGTGCACTCTGGCTGGCCAAAGAAATGAACCTGGTGGAATTTGTCGAAGCCGCCGACGAGCTGTTCTCGCGCAACCAAATTGAACTGTGGGTTGTCGGGAAGGTCCCGGACTATCTGCATGCCAAGAATGTTCGCGCAACCCGCTTTTTAGGCTTTGTTGAGGATCCGGAGCCGATTTTTCGCAGCGTCAGAATCGGTATCGTCGCCGAGCGAACCGGCGGCGGGTTCAAGCTCAAGACACTCGACTACATCTTCAATCGAGTGCCTATTGCCGCAATAAAAGGCGGCATTGCCGGCTTGCCGCTGACACCGGAGCTGGATTATCTATCTTTCGAATCCATGCCCGAGCTCGCGCAAGGGGTCGTTGCCGTGATCGACGACCTCGAGCGGCTCAACTTCCTGCAACGCGGCGCTTACGAAAAATGCGACGCCGGGTTTGATTGGAGCGACCGCGGCCGAACTCTCTGTAATGCTATCCGGCAAGCTGTGAACCGGCAATCTGCTGCTGCAAGGAGATCGTCGTTATGAGCGAGCCGTATGGCGTTAGCATAATCGTAGTCAACTACAACAACGAGCGCTTCCTCGCGGCGGCGATCGACAGCGCCCTTGGCCAGAACTATCCCTATTGCGAAGTAATCGTCGTCGACGATTGTTCGACGGACAACTCACAGGCCGTTATTTCGCGCTATGGGGACCGAATCAGAATTATACTCAAGGAGCAAAACGGGGGTCAGACAGCGGCATTGAACAGCGCCTGGCCGCTTGCCTGCTACCCCATCCTGATCTTTCTCGACTCGGATGATGTCCTTCTCCCGCATGCGGCTGCGACTGTCGCTGGGATCTGGACGGAGAGGACGGTGAAAACGCAGTCCCCTCTCGTCACGATCGACAAGGCAGGGCGGCAGGTCGGTCATGTGGCGCCGAAATATCCGCCAAATCTCGATACAACCAAGCTTCGTTTGTCGCTTCTGCGCACTGGGGGTTCACCTGTTTCTCCTTCGAGCGGCAACGCGTGCTCTCGAGCGCTGCTGGAGGCTATCACCCGTGACGGTGGTTTCAACCTCGAGAACCTGCGCGAGATGTGGATGGATATAATCCTCGAATGCAATGCTCCATTCTATGGCGAGGTGATCACGATTTATGAGCCGTTAGCCTGTTATCGTATACATGGCGGCAATAACTACGTGCTAAACAGCATAGAAAGAGCACACTTCGATAAAATGTCTCGATATTTTACGATCAAGCTCGATTACCTCACTGAGCGTTGTCGGTTTTGGGGAATCGCGTTTGATCCGGCCGCCGCGCGCAAACGTTCGATGTGGGCGCTCGAATGCCGACTGGCCGCGGACAAGCTTGCGTTCTCCAGGGACCGGTCGGACGATCCGGTCTGGCGTACCTTGTCTCGTGCGCTCAGAGCGTGCATCACAGCGGACCTCCCAGCATCAAACCGGATAATTCGCGCAGCGTGGTTTTTCAGCGTCGCCGTGAGTCCGCGAGCTTTAGCAGGGCGGCTGATCGTGCTCCGCTTTCTCGCTATCAAGAGACCAGCGTGGTTCGAACGTGCACTCCACGCCGTAGCCAACATCACGGGCTGGCGCCGCTCGTCGCGCGAAGGGGCGATCTCTCGCTGACGAGACGAAATGGCAAGCTTCCGCGTCCGACACGGCTTCCATCGGAATATTCATGAAACAGATTGATTCGTAGATTTGGCGGAGCTTTCAATTCTGAATAGTTGAAGGGATCCTCTATGATTTGGGCATGGTGCTATAGTCCTGATGATTATCGATCTCAAGCAAGCAAACATCCCCACCGAAACGGGATTATCTAATTTCGACGTCTGCATAGTGGGGGCCGGGGCCGCGGGGCTGGTCCTCGCCGTCGAGCTTATCAACCATGGCAAGCACGTGCTCCTGCTGGAAAGCGGTGGGTTGCAGCGCTGGGAGCGACGAACGCAAGCCCTGAAGAAGAGTGAAATCGTCGGGCTGCCGTTCGCCGGCGCGCATTCCGGCCGCTTTCGGACTTTGGGGGGTACCACTGCGGCATGGGCCGGGCAGATAATGGAGCTGGATGAGATCGACTTCGCCTATCGTCATTGGGTTCCGGGGAGCGGTTGGCCAATTAAGAAGTCAGACCTCGCAGCCGGCTATGCACGTGCGATCGAACTCGAAGGGTTGGCTGGATGTCTTCGTGAGGATCAGGCTATTTGGAAGAAGCGCGGCTATGATCCTCCTGAACTCGGTGACGAATTGACGTTTGCATATTCGCGATATTGCCCGGAGCGCAAGTTCGCGCGCCTGTTTGAAAACACCATCAACACCCACCCTGATTTGATCATTTGTTTACACGCGAATGCGTGCGAATTGATCATCGCCGGAGACGGCGAAACTGTTACCTCAGTACGCTGTCGAACCTTGACAGGGAAGGAAGCATATTTTGCCGCAGATCGTTTTGTGCTCTGCCTCGGAGGAATAGAAACTTCGCGCTTCCTACTCCAACCCTACGCGGCGGTGCCATGGAAGCGAAGCGGTTTGGTTGGCCGTCATTTTCAGGACCATATCCAATGTTTTGCCGCCGACCTGCTGAATGCGCAGCTGGATGAAAATTGGCATTACGGACCGCATCGGGTCGATCTTGACAGTTACCTATACCTTCCGAAAATAAATTTGTCCCCCATTGCACAGGAACGCTATCGTGTTCTGAACGCCAGCGGAATGGCGGAGTATGAGGACGGAGTGTACCCGGCGATGCGCACCGCAATATTGATGCTTGCGGGACCGTCTTCGGCGATCAAATTCCGCGATCTCATTTATTCGTTGCCGAGAATGCCCGGGGCTGCCTGGCATCACATCGCACGGAAAACCAACCCGAACTTTGTATTACCAATGGCGAAACTGAAACTATCCGTCTATTGCGAGCAGTCGCCATTGTCTGAGAGCCGTATCGCGCTGACCGACAAACGCGACGCCTTGGGGCTGTTCCGGAGTTCGATCGACTGGAAGGTCTCACCGCAAGAGGTGGAAACTGTCAGGCGCTATGTTCAAGTGGCGCATCAAGTTTTCGAACAACGCGGGCTTGCTCTCGTCGAACCCGATCCAGGCTTGTTCCACGATCGCATCGTGGATAAATTTGTCGACAACTTTCATCATATGGGCGGTACGCGAATGGCCAGCTCAGCGTTGGATGGCGTCGTCGATCCGGACTTGCGGCTCTTTGGCACACGTAACGCATATGTCTGCAGCACTTCGGTCTTTCCCGCTTCCGGCTTCGCCAATCCGACTCACACTTTGCTGGCGCTGGCGGTAAGGCTAGGCTGCCACTTAAAAAATCTCCCCACAGTACGGCAACGCCACTGACGTGGAAGTCACCTTGCCAACAGGCCGCCGCACGACAAGGCTTGGATTTGGCACCGCCTTTTCTCGTTCGGTTGACGAGAACGACGCAGCCAGGTCCCTGGACGCAGCCTTCGACTCCGGCATTCGTCATTTCGATGTCGCCCCTTCATACGCTGATGGCGCCGCGGAGGGGTATTTGGGTAATTTCCTGAAGAGGCACAATGGCCGGGTGACGGTGACCACCAAGTACGGAATACTCCCGCCGGTCATGCGCCCGTGGCACGTTCGAGTGATCCGTAAGGCGATGGGTCCGGTGTTGCGGACCCTTCGGCGCGTGCCGGCGGTCGCCAACCGCCTCTCCAGAACAGCTTCCGCTATTAATGTATCGTCAAAGGCTGCGTTCAGCGCGGCAGAAGCGAAACTCTCGCTTGCGCGCAGTTTGGCAGAGCTCCAGCTCGAAATGGCGGACATGTTTTTGATGCACGAGCCGGGTATCCTCGACCTGGGCGACGACTTGTTGGAATTTCTAAGGGAGTGCGTCGCTTCGAAGCGGATCGGTGCTTTCGGCATCGGCAGCGATGCGTCGCACGCGTCCGATCTGTATCGGAAGCGGCGGTCGTTCTGTGATGTCATGCAGTTCGATTGGAGCGTGTTTTCACCTAAGTTCAACTACCCGGGAAGCTTCCGCATTCACTATTGGGTTTTCTCCCAGCAGCTCAGAGGCGTGCATCGAGCCCTTATGGATCGACCCGATATCCGCAAGCGATGGTCGGCTGAAACCGACCTGAACCTCGCGGACATCAGGACGCTCACAGATGTCGTGCTGAAGGGGGCGCTGATCCGTCATCCCAACAGCATCGTCCTCTTTAAATCGTCGAATCCCAATAACATTATTCGCAATGTAAGCGTAGCAGAGGACGCGAGACTGGAAAGAAATGCGCTGCGATTTTGCGAACTCGTCGAAGAGGAGGGCGCGGACTTGTCGGTAGGCCGAGCTTGATGTGGCCTTCAAGGTATGCGCAATCGCTCGAGGTTCGAAACTCGAATTCGGTTACTGGGGTGCCGATCGGCGGCGCACGAGCCGACACCCGCTATGACCCGCGTTGCGAGCCGCTCCGGCGTACTTACCTTGCCTGGTGCTTATGGCCTTTATCGATGCGAATTTGCTGATGTCGAACCTACCACTCCACGCCGTCTGGTTTCCTGTTGTCGCATTCAGCCCGCGAGCAGTCGCAGCACGGTTATTTGGCCTCAACTTATCATTCACGGAGTAGTCCGGTTGGTTAAAGCGTGCGCTCACCACTATCGCCGCTTTATCTGCTGGCGCAGTTCGCTACGCCGACACTAGATCAACCTATGAAGGGATGGGGGCCACGATGGACCAAAGCTGCAGCCCGCTATGAGATGGATGTCTCGCTGATAATTTGCACCCGCAATCGCTGCGAAAAACTCGTCCGCTGCCTCGATTCCGTGCGGCATATTTCATTCGAGCGCCCGTGGGAGCTGATCATTGTGGACAACGGATCCACCGATGACACGGCCGCCGTTGTTCAAGAGTTCATCCGTAGAACGGACATCCAAGCCGTCTACCTATTTGAGGCCAAACCAGGTAAATCAACCGGGTTGAATACAGCCTTAAAAGTTGCTCAGGGGCTAATCCTGGCATTCACCGACGACGATTGCTACCCTGCAGCCGACTTCCTGAGCCGGGTATGCTCTGCCTTCGACGACCCGTCAGTCGGCTACATAGGCGGGCGGATCATGCTGCATGACCCGGCGGATTACCCAATAACGATTAACGAGTCCCCGACGCCACTTACATATCCCGCCAGGTCGTTTGTTTGCGCGGGGTGTGTTCAGGGCGCAAACATGGCCTTTAGACGAAGAGTTCTCCTCGATATCGGAGGATTCGATGCGGCATTTGGACCAGGCGCGCTGTTCCACGCAGCTGAGGATATCGAAGCCGTCAGCCGGGCGAGCGCGATGGGTTGGAAAGGGAAGTACCTTCCTGAAGTCGTCGTCGGGCATCACCACGGTCGGAAGGCCGCCGACGCTGCCACCCTTTGGAAATATTATGCCATCGGGATTGGTGCATTTCATATGAAGGTCTTGGTAAGAAGCCATCAATTCTTGTGGTTCGCGCGGAGCGTTTATCAGCTCCGTTGGCGCTTTAAGACCAGCCGCACATTCCTGCTGTGGGAAACCGTTGGTGCCGCTAAATATGGATACGTCTATCTAACTGAGACGCTCCGCAGTTGGTTGGGACATTCTTGACGCCCTTACAGATGCGTGAAGCGACCCTATTTCACGGTTAGGAGACCCGCTCGAAAATGAATGCATTATCAGTTGGTTGTCTGAGTACCGAAAAGGTCAACAACGCCCTGCGGATTTTGGCGGCAGATATCGACGAAATTGCCGAGTGGAAGCTTCGGGCATTTCCGATGTCGTCGCTTGAGGCGAGCGAGACTTCGGGACGGAAGGAGAGGGTTTGATGGCGAAATTTGCATTGGTCTGCGGCGCTGGCGGATTTATCGGCGGCCATCTGGTAAAGCGACTCAAACGTGACGGGTACTGGGTGCGCGGTGCGGATTTGAAATTCCATGAATATTCGGAGACCGAAGCTGATGATTTTGTCGTCGGCGATCTGCGAGACCAAGGCTTTTGCCGAGCCATCGTCGATCGCCGCTTTGATGAAGTCTATCAGCTTGCCGCTGACATGGGCGGCGCCGGCTATATCTTCACCGGGGAGCACGACGCCGATGTGATGCATAACTCAGCGACGATCAATTTGAACATGGTGGATGTTTGTCATAAACGCGATATCAAGAAAATCTTCTATTCCTCATCGGCCTGCATGTACCCCGCCTACAACCAAAATGACCCGTCGAACCCGAACTGCGCTGAGGATTCGGCTTATCCGGCGGCGCCGGATAGCGAATACGGCTGGGAGAAACTGTTCAGTGAGCGGCTCTACCTCGCATATCGGCGGAATTTCCGGCTGCAGACCCATGTCGCACGCTACCATAATATATTCGGGCCGGAGGGGACGTGGACGGGCGGTCGCGAGAAGGCACCAGCGGCGATTTGTCGGAAGGTTGCATTGGCCCGCAGCGGCGACGAGATTGAGGTGTGGGGCGACGGCGAACAGACGCGCTCATTCCTCTATGTCGACGAGTGCGTCGAAGGGACGGTGCGGCTATTGCGCTCTGCCTTTGCCGGCCCGGTTAACATCGGGTCGGAGGAAATGGTGACGATTAATCAGCTGGTAGACGTGGTTGCGGATATCGCCGGTAAGCGGATCGGAAAGCAGCACATTCCCGGGCCGCAAGGGGTGCGGGGGCGGAACTCGGATAACCGACTGATCAAGGAGAAGCTGGGCTGGGAGCCCACTCACTCCCTGCGTGCCGGCTTGGAAGCCACCTATCGATGGGTCGAGCAGCAGGTGAGTAGGAATTCCCGCAGGGCCTGAGGACTAATCGGGTTCGAAGGCGTCCCTGTAGTCGACCCGCAGCGAGGAGTCCTGCTGTTCCTTGCGGGCAACGCAATTGCCGGCAACCAAGAGTTCGATGTCGGTTCCCATAAAGCAGCGGAATGCATCCTCCGGGGTACAGACTATCGGCTCGCTTCTGACATTGAAGCTGGTGTTTACCAGAACCGGGCAGCCAGTGCGCGCCTTGAAGGCGGTGAGCAGCGCGTGATAGCGCGGGTTTGTCTCTTTGTGGACGGTCTGGATTCGCGCCGACATGTCGACATGAGTAACGGCCGGGATTTCCGAGCGGATGGTGTTGAGTCTGTCGATCCCGAATAGCGCTTTGTCATCGTCCGAAACAGGGCGGCGCCGACCCTCGAGCACCTCGGCAACGACGAGCATGTAAGGGCTGTCGCTATCGAGAGCGAACCAGTCGGCGACGTCCTCGCGCAGAACAGAAGGCGCAAAGGGCCGGAAGCTCTCGCGAAACTTGACCTTGAGGTTGAGCTGGCGCTGCATTCGCGGTGAACGGGGGTCGCCGAGGATCGACCGGGCGCCCAAGGCGCGCGGGCCGAACTCCATCCGACCTTGAAACCAGCCGACGGATTTTTCCTCGAGCAGCGCGTCTACTGTGTGCCCGATCACCGCGTCGTCGTCGACGATCTCAAAGACTGCCCCGGCGTTGCGGAGCCGGTCCGCGATCTCCGCATTAGAAAAGGCAGGCCCGAGATAGGCCCCCTGCATCCCGTCAAGGACGTTGCCAATCTGTCGCGGCTGATCGAGAAATTCATGATAGGCAGCGAGTGCGGCGCCGAGCGCGCCACCGGCATCCCCGGCGGCCGGCTGAACCCAAAGATCGTCGATCGCCCCATCGCGCAATATCTTGCCGTTGGCGACACAATTGAGCGCGACGCCGCCGGCTAAGGCAAAGCCTGCGCAGCCCGGTCTCCGCAACCAGGCTGCGCACCATCCGGACGATCACCTCCTCGGTAACGGTCTGAACCGAGGCGGCGAGATCCATATGGCGCTGCTCAAGCAATGCGTCCGGGGCACGCGGCGGCCCGCCGAACAGGCGATCGAAGCTGTCGTTGGTCATCCGCAGCCCGACGCAATAGTCGAAATATTCCTGATTGAGATGAAACGATCCGTCGGGCTTGAGGTCGATCAAGTGCTCGCAGAATGGCATCGGCATAGCGCGGCTCGCCGTAGGGCGCCAATCCCATGACCTTGTACTCACCGGAATTGACCTTGAAGCCGGTGTAGTCGGTGAAAGCCGCGTAGAGCAATCCTAGCGAGTGGGGAAAGTGGATTTCCTTCAGCTATCTCGATCCGGTGATTTCGGCCGATCGCCGACGCTTGTCGTGGCCCACTCTCCAACCCCGTCCATTGTGAGGATCAGCGCCTCGTCGAACGGCGAAGGAAAGAAAGCGCTCGCGGCGTGGCTCTGGTGATGCTCGGCGAACAGTAGCTTGCGTCTGCCAGTCGAAGGCGGGCGCTCGCGCTCTGAGCCGCTTGCCAAGAAGGTCCTTCTGGAACAATTTCTCCTTGAGCCACAGCGGCAAAGCCAGGCGAAACGAGGAAAGCCCACGCGGCGCGAAGGCGAGATAGGTCTCGAGCAAGCGGTCGAATTTGATAAACGGCTTCTCGTAGAAGACGACGTAATCGAGCTCATCGAGCGTCAGACCGCCCTCGTCGAGACAATAGTGAATGGCGTGTTCGGGATAGCCGGCATCCCGAATGGCATTCTCAGGATAGCGGGCATCTGCTTTTTGCGGGTAAACCGCTCTTCCTGCGCCGCCGCGACGATATGACCATCTTCGATCAGCGCCGCGGCACTGTCATGATAAAAGGCGGAGATCCCCAGTATGCGCATCCGGCAATCCTATTCTCTTTAAAACAGCAAGGTAAATGAAGGTGCGATCGCCGAGCCCTGGTTGCTATCATCAGCGCACGAAACACAACGTCATAGTGGGCTAGGTTTCTTAACGTCGGAACCTAAAAAGGGTTGAGCGATCTCAGTATGTTGTGATTCGATGCTTGTGTCTAACAATCAACGCGGTACAATATGTGGACCAAATCACTCGCCCGAAATCGCCATGTAGGCAAAGATTGCGGTCGGGGAGCGGCAACACCACTGTCGGGTGCACAACCATGCGCGAGCTGCGAGGTACGAAAAATCACGATCGCATCGGGCATCGGGCTGGGCCGGAGCCGCTGGATAAGCTGCTGGGCCGCGATAAGAATGGCGGATGTTTGACCCAGGATACCTTGCGCGGGCGGGCCAACCAGGGCGACGTCCCTGCGATGCGCGACGAATCGGGTGTTCGCTCGCTCGCAACCCTGAGGATCCTGACGATTAGTTCGGCAAGATCGACGGGAGATTTTCGGCAGGCTCCGGAGATTTGACCCGAGATCGCGGTCGCCGCTTCTATTGGGCGTCGCCGCTACCGCTGCGCTCGCGACATCAGCAGACTTTGATGCCGGACGGGATTTGCGTCTCGGTGAGGGCGTCGCCTCGGCGCCCTCACGGACTGGCGGCGACACCTCCAACGTCGCGTGTGCTGCGGGCTTGCGACCGAGACCAAGTGTCTTAGCCATCGTCGAGCGGCGCTCGGAATAATTCGGGGCGGTGAGGGGATGGTTGCTCCGCAATCCCCATCGCTTCAGATAGGCATCCCGGCTCATGCTGTGTCGCGTGCTGATATGGCGTCGCAGTGTCTGGCCGCGATAGCCGCAATCCATGCAAACGACATAATCGTGGTGCACGGATCGCCGTACCGATACAGCAGGTGTGAGAACCTCCTCTGCTTGAACGGGCGTCGAGGCCAGCCCAGCGCGTGATGGACTGTGCTAATCAGGTCAGGAAGCTGCTCTGGTCTCATTGGGTGGTGCAGAACGTAGCTGCTGACGATCGTAGCCGTGAAATGTGGGTTAGGTTCGTCGGTATTCACGATCACCTCTTGCCTTTATCATGGTTAACGATGATGTAGGTCCGAAAGGAAACCGGTTAAAGGTCTCGGCATTGTCTTTTAGGACGATTACCTGTCTGAAAGCGACTGCATGGCCTGAAGCAGCGGATTGAACAAACGCGTCATTCAAAATCCTCACAAGTACGAGTTATTTGGCTGGTAAGTACGCGGCCGGAGCATCATGGTATCTGCGGTAATTGAGCCGGTTACCGGCGTGCTCGCGCCAGATTACTCGACATCGGCTTCCATCAGAAGCTGCAGCACAGCCTTCGCTACGGCTCGCAGCAAATCGCCATCGCCGCACTTCTGCAACAGCTCGGCCAGCGCCACTCTGTCGTTGGTCATCGGGTCCTCGGTGATTGCCTGGAGGCTCTCGCAAATCCACGGTAACGCACCTTTCCCGGTGATCACCTTTCACTCACGCGCGCGTCACGCTCCGAGTTCCAGGCATTCGGCCGCGCGTGCTCACCGCCAAATTTCCTCCACGAGCGAGAACACTAACCCGGGTGTTGAGGTCAAATCGATCCGCGCCCCAGCACGCTCATCGCACTTCAAGAAGCTTTTGACCTGCTGGCGTTGCTTCCGCGGCCCCAGAGAATCCCACAATGGCGGGGTCGCGTACGGCTTAGCAAACGCGATTAGGCCTGTAGCGGGTAGCAGCGGCGATGGCATCCACAAACCTCAAGCTATTCATGTATCGTGATCCTTGGTAAGATTACTAATTGTGATCTTATTTCACATGCCGTGAATCACGCCCTTAGGTAAAGCTGCTAAAAGGGAGTTTCTCAAATTAGGGAAACTGAACATATCGCAAGGCGCCTCCGCCACACTCGCGAAGCGCTGCGAGTTAATCAAAGAGAATTCGCGAGACGCGTCAATTTGAAACCCAACCGATATAACCAATATGAGACCGGAACTCGGTCCCTAACCATCGAGGCGGCCCAAAGAATTTGCGACGAATACGGTGTCACGCTCGATCGGCTCTATCGCGGCGATCGCTCGACGCTTCCCGATTACTGCCATCCATATTGCGCGAATTGTAACCCGCCTCACTCGAATATTAACCATTGGTCACTTTATGTGAGTTTTTTATTGACGGAATCATATATTTTGTGAATAATCTTTCTCTGAAACACGCGCACCGAGAAGAGCAGCGATGGGC
>CAVOTD010000005.1:0-9988 GCA_963698995.1 uncultured Alphaproteobacteria bacterium
TCGCGGCGGAATGATAGAGCGCACAGTTCGACAACGAGGAACAGCACCGTCTCGCCCGGCGCCACGGCGGCTTGGCCGGCGGCGCGGGCGAGGCCAAGGACGCCGCCAGCGCAGCCCAGCCCAAAAATCGGCAACCGTCGCACCGTGCAGCGCAGCCCCATCCGCTCGATCAGCAATGCGTCGAGGCTGGGCGTCGCGATGCCCGTCGTCGACACAACGACGATGCTGTCGATATCGTCCTTGTGCCGGCCGGTCAGGTCGAGCACCCGATGGGTCGCCGATTCGAGGAGATCGACCGCCGAGTCCAGATAGATCCGGTTGCGTTCGGGCCAGCCGTGCGGGCGGTCGTACCATTCCATCGGTACGCAGGAATATCGCCTCTCAATGCCTGTGTTCATGAACACAGGTAATAGACGATCGAGATCGACGGAGCGCCCGAACAAAAGCCTGACGCGCTCGACCACGTCGTTTTGGTCGAGCGGATAAGGTGGAACTGCCGTTGCGAGGCCGAGAAGACGCGGAACCACAGGCATCGGCGTTAACATACCTACGAAAGTTAAACTCGCATAGACCTTATGGCGCGAGGGCCCGACGTGATGTGATATTCCGGCGATCGGACAGCCGGATGCGGCGACGGCAGGATCGAGGAGGCTTCATGAACGGGGCGGAAAGCTTGGTGCGCACTTTGGTCGGCGGCGGCGTCGATGTCTGCTTCGCCAATCCCGGCACGTCGGAAATGCACTTTGTCGCGGCGCTCGATCGCGTTCCCGGCATGCATTGCGTCTTGGGTCTGTTCGAGGGCGTGGTGACCGGCGCCGCTGACGGCTACGCCCGCATGGCCGGCAAGCCGGCCGCGACGCTGCTGCATCTGCGGTCCGGGCTTGGCGAACGGCTTGCGCCAATCTGCACAATGCTCGCCGCGCGCCACACCGGTCGTCAACATCGTCGGCGACCACGCGACCTACCACCGGCCCTTGGACCCACCGCTGACTGCGGACACCGAGGGGTGGGCGCGCGGCGTTTCCGGCTGGGTCCGAACATCCAACGCTGCGAGTACGGTTGGAAGCGATGCCGCGGCGGCGGTGCAGGCCTCCATGATCGCACCCGGGCAGGTGGCTACGCTGATCCTTCCGTCCGACACCTCCTGGAACGACGGGGGTGTGGTCGCCGAAGCGTTGCCGCGGCTGCCACCGCCATCAATCGTCCCCGAACCAAGTCGAGGCAGCCGCGGGCACTGCGCTGGGGGAGCCGCGTCGTGCTGTTGCTGGGCGGCGTCGCGCTGCACGAGGAAGGACTGGCGCTAGCCATCGTATTCAGGCCGCCACGGGCGCCGCGTCATCGCGCAGGGTTCAAATGCGCGCATGCGCGCGGACAGGGGCGTCTATCGCTGGAGCGTGTGCCCTATGTCGTCGATGTGGCCGTAAGGGCGATGGCCCGGGACAAACATCTTATTTTGGTGGGCTCGCAAACCCGGTGACCTTTTTCGCCTATCCGAACACGGCGCAGCCCTCGATCCCGCACGATGCCGAGATCCACATTCTGGCTCGTCCGGAACAAGATGTGGTTGGGCGCTTGCAGCCTGGTCGATGCGTCGGCACTGTCCGAAAGTCGCGCCGTCGGACGACGGCTGCCGGCCCGCACCGGCCGCGGAGCGCTCACCCCGGAATTCGCTCGCCACCACGCTCGGCGCGCTGATGCCGGAGAACGCAGTCATCGTCGACGAGGCCGTGACGTTTCGGGCGTGGTTTCTTTGCGCCGACGCGCTCGGCGGCGCCACACGATTGGCTGAACGTAACTGGGCGGCTCGATCGGATGGGCATGCCAGTGGCGACCGGCGCCGCCGTGGCGTGCCCGGACCGCAAGGTTATCTGCCTCGAAGGGGACGGCAGCGGTATGTACACTTTGCAGGCGCTGTGGACGCAGGCGCGCGAGGGACTGGATGTTACGACATTGCTGTTATCAAACCGAAGTTATGCAATTCTGCGCGGCGAGCTTGCCAATGTCGGCGCCGGCAATCCCGGCCGCAAGGCGCTCGACATGCTCGATCTCGGCCACCCGGACCTCGACTGGGTCGGACTGGCGCGCGGCATGGGAGTGCCGGGGGCGCGAGCGACGACAATGGAGGCATTCAACGACCGCTTGGCCGAGGGGATCGCCACCCCCGGCCCGTTCTTGGTTGAAGTGGTCCTCTAGATGGCCAGGCCGCCCCTCACCCTTCCGCTCCACGAGTTCAACCCTCTCCAGCTCGCGGGGAGAGGGGCGGCCTTGCTAAGTTATTTGTCCAGTTGATGCTGGCGGGGTCGTCGACCACCGGGTCGAATACCTCACCTGATCGGAATAGCCGAAAAAGGCTAAGCTGCTGGTCCTTCCGGGCGGCTGCGCGCCGCCGGTGCGGGTGGAACTTTGCCGGGCCGGACACTATTATTTGATTTGGACAGCGCAGTCGGGGGCCAACCTGCACAGGTCAGGTCTATCGCTATGAGCGAAGGGATTCGAATTTATAATCTATTTCCGACATTGGCCGGGACGACCCGCAAATGGACGGCGCATTTGCCGAGGATCGCGGCGATGGGGTTTAACGCCGTCTATCTGAACCCTTTCCACTATCCCGGGTTTTCCGGAAGCCTCTACGCGGTCAAAGATTATTATCGGCTCAATCCGCGCTTTCGCGGCGGTGAGTTGGGTGACGACGACGCATTGTTGCGCGAATTCACCGATGCGGCGGGCGCGCAGGGATTGCGGGTGATCATGGACCTCGTCGTCAACCATACCTCAAAGGACAGCGAGCTGGTCGCTACCCGTCCGCATTGGTTTGCGCGCGATTCTCGGGCAACGTGGTCTCTCCGCAGGCGGGCAATCCCGCCGACCCGTCCCAGAAGACGGTCTGGGGCGACCTCGCCGAGCTCGATTTCCGGCCGCCTCAGCAAACTCAGATCCTGGCGTATTTTCAGGAGCTGGTGCGCCATTACCTTGGGCTGGGGTTTGGCGGCTTCCGCTGCGACGCGGCCTATAAAGTACCCGCCGAGGTGTGGCGCGGTTTGATCGACGCCGCCAAGATGGCGTCACCCGAGGTGGTGTTCTGCGCCGAGAACCTGGGGGCGCCGAAGGAGGCTGTTCTTGCCCTCGCGGGCGCCGGTTTCGACTATCTGTTCAACAGTGTCAAATGGTGGGATTTCGAAAGCCAATGGCTGCTCGAGCAGTACGAGGATTTCCGCCACATCGCACCATCGATCGGCTTTCCCGAGAGCCATGATACCGACCGGCTGGTCAACGAGTTGGTCGCCGCAGGGGTTGCGGAAAGTGAGATCGAGCCACGGTATCGCCAAGCTTATGCCTTCGCAGCGGCATATTCCGCCGGCGTGATGATGCCGATGGGCTTCGAGTACGGCTGGTCTCGGCGCCTCGATGTCGTTGAAACCCGCGATGACCAACCGGAGCCCAAGCGTTTTGACCTCAGTGACTTCATTGCCGAGGTCAACGCGATGAAGAAGTCGGTGCCGGCGTTGAACGAGGAGGGCCCGCAACGCTTGCTGACCAACCGAGACGACCCGCTGCTGGTTCTGCAGCGCGAAACCGAGCGGCGGGACGATCGTGCCTTTATTCTCGTCAACCCGCATGAGCACGAGGCGCGCGCCGTCGAGCTCGAAACGTTGGTCCTAGATTTCGCGAGGCGTGGCGAAGCTCTCGACCTCACTGATGTCTCGCCGGGCAATCGCGAAGCCGGCGGATCCCGGACCACGGTTGCGCCGCTAGGGCTGCGGATCTTGCGCGTGGCGCGGGCCGCCGCCGATCGCCCGCTGCCTCATCCGCTGTGGCGGCCGGAAGCGCGGATCCAGATTGAGGAGGTGTATCCTGAAATCGACGGCGGCCGCTATCCGGTCAAGCGGGTTGTCGGCGACCGGTTCGAGGTCTGGGCCGACATCTTCCGCGACGGGCACGACAAATTGCGCGCCATCGTAAAGCATCGCTACGAGGATGCGGATTGGCGCGAGGCGCCCTTCGTCTTTTATGACAACGATCGCTGGGTCGGCCGTTTTTCGCTCGATGCGGTCGGACGCTGGCGATACACGATCGACGCATGGACCGATCTTTTCGAGAGCTGGTGTGACGAGATCGAAAAGAAGCTCGAGGCGGGCCAAAATATCGAGCTTGAAGTGGTCGAAGGGCGCTCGATTGTCGAGGGCGCGCTGCAGGAGGCGCGGCCGGGCGATGCCGCGCGAATTCGGGAGGTGCTGCATAACTTCGAGGTTGGCGACACCGCCGGTCGCGCCGAGTTGCTGCTCTCAGCCGAAACGCGTGCGCTGATGGCGCGATGTTCACCACGCAGCGGCGTCTCCCGCTACCCGCGCGAGCTCGAAGTCGTCGTCGATCGCAAGGCGGCGCGCTTTGCGGCGTGGTACGAAATGTTCCCCCGCAGCCAGGGAACCGAACCCGGCAGGAGCGCCACATTCGACGATTGCATTGCACGGCTCCCCGAGATTGCCCGGCTTGGTTTCGATGTCGTTTATCTGGTCGCCGATCCATCCGATCGGCCGGATCAACCGCAAAGGCAAGGACAACAGCACCGTTGTGCAACCCGGCGATCCCGGCAGCCCCTATGCAATTGGCGCCGCAGAAGGCGGCCACCGCGCCGTCAATCCCGAGCTTGGCTCGCTCGCCGATTTTCGCCGCTTCGTGCGCGCCGCCGAGGCGCTCGGAATGGAGGTGGCACTCGATTTCGCGGTCCAATGCGCGCCCGACCACCCATGGGTCCGCGAGCATCCGGAGTGGTTCCGCTTCCGGCCCGACGGGACGATCAAATATGCCGAGAACCCGCCGAAGAAGTACGAAGACATCGTCAATGTCGATTTCGACAACCCGGACCGCGAGGGTTTGTGGGCCGAATTGCGCGACATTGTCCTGTTCTGGGTCGGTGAGGGGGTGCGTACCTTCCGCGTCGACAATCCTCATACCAAGCCGCTGCCGTTTTGGGAGTGGCTGATCCGCGAAGTCAAGGCGCGCTGTCCGGAGGCAATCTTTCTCTCCGAGGCGTTCACGCGACCCAAAATGATGCGAGCGCTGGCCAAGGTGGGGTTCACCCAATCGTATAGCTACTTCACCTGGCGCAATACCAAGCCGGAATTGACCGAGTATCTGACGGAGCTGATGCAGTACCCGACCAAGGAATATTTCCAACCGAACTTATTCACCAACACGCCCGACATTCTGCCGGTTTTCCTGCAGGAAGGGGGGCGGCCGGCGTTCCGCATCCGCTTCGTGCTGGCGGCGACATTGTCCCCGGTTTACGGCATTTATAACGGGTTCGAGCTATGCGAAAACACGCCGATCCCGGAACGTGAGGAATACCTGCATTCCGAGAAATATCAATACAAGGTGTGGGACTGGGATCGCCCCGGCAACATCAACGAGGATATTGCGGCGCTCAATCGCTTTCGTCGCAACAACCCGGCGATGCAGGATTTCTTTAACCTGCGCTTCTTGAATTCGAGCGACCCCAACATCCTTGCTTATACCAAAATGTCCGCGGACGGGGCCAATGTCGTGATCATCGTTGTCAACCTCGATCCGCATGGCGCTCACGAGGACACCATAGAACTGCCGCTCGGCGAATTTAGCCTGGCGGTCGATTTGGAATTCTTACTGGAAGAGGCGTTCACCCACCGCGCTGTGCGCTGCCGTGGCGCGCATCAGCGCTTTCACCTCGAACCTGAAACCAATCCGGCTCTAGTCTTTCGCCTCAAAGGCTTGTAAAGGAATCGCCGATTATCTGGACCAACGCGCCGTGTCCTGCGACAGGGCCGCGTTGCGGCCTCCTTAGGACCAGGAACATTTCTTAATGCCATCAAGCGAGTACTTCACGGTGCGGAACGCCCGCCTTCGAAACGCCGGCGCCGGCAGCCTCCTGCCGATGCCCTCACTCCTGCCGATGCCCTGGCACAATTTGCTCTGCACGTACACAGAATGACACCGCCCGACGACATTTCCACCGCGCTGGCCGAGCGCGGCACAATCGCTCGCCCAGTGACCTCCGACCCGCTGTGGTACAAGGACGCGATCATTTATCAGTTGCACGTCAAGGCGTTTTTCGACGCCGACGATGACGGGATCGGCGATTTCGAAGGGTTACGCCATAAGCTTGATTATCTGCAAGATCTTGGGATCACCACTCTATGGCTACTGCCGTTCTACCCGTCGCCGCTGCGCGATGACGGGTATGACATTTCCGACTACAAGAATATCAATTCATCCTATGGGCGAATGGCCGATTTCAAGGCCTTCATCCGCGAGGCGCACCGGCGTGACATCCGGGTGATCACCGAGCTGATTATTAATCATACTTCCGATCAGCATCCCTGGTTTCAGCGCGCCCGTCGGGCGAAACCCGGCTCAAAGCTGCGGGACTTCTACGTATGGAGCAACACCGACCAGAAATTTCCCGAGACGCGGATAATCTTCGTCGACACCGAGAAGTCGAACTGGTCGTGGGACCCCGCGGCGCAAGCCTACTATTGGCATCGCTTCTACGCGCATCAACCGGACCTGAACTTCGATAATCCGCGCGTGTTCCGCGCCGTCATCGACGTCATGCGATTCTGGCTCGATCTCGGGGTCGACGGTATGCGCCTCGATGCCGTGCCGTATCTGATCGAACGCGAGGGCACGGTCAACGAAAATCTGCCCGAAACCCATGAATTGCTGAGGCGGCTTCGTCGCGAGCTCGACACCCGTTACCGCGACCGCATGCTCCTCGCCGAGGCCAATCAATGGCCGGAGGACGTGCTGCAGTATTTCGGCGCCGGGGATGAATGCCACATGGCGTTCCATTTTCCCTTGATGCCGCGCATCTACATGGCGATCGCGATGGAGGACCGTCATCCGATCGCCGATATTATGCGGCAGACGCCGGATATTCCGGAGACCTGTCAGTGGGCAGTGTTTCTGCGCAACCATGACGAGCTGACGCTCGAGATGGTGACCGATCGTGAGCGCGATTACCTGTGGAACTACTACGCCGCCGACCGACGGGCGCGGCTGAACCTGGGCATTCGGCGCCGATTGGCGCCCCTGATGGAAAACGATCGGCGCAAGATCGAGCTGTTGAACGCGCTGCTGATCTCGATGCCGGGAACCCCGGTATTCTATTACGGCGACGAAATCGGCATGGGGGACAATGTGTTCCTCGGCGACCGTGACGGTGTGCGGACACCAATGCAATGGTCGTTCGACCGCAACGGGGGTTTTTCTCGCGCCGACCCGGCCCGCTTGTATCTGCCACCGATCATGGATTCGGTCTACGGGTTCGAGGCAGTCAATGTCGAGGCGCAGAGCCGCTCTCCTTCGTCACTGCTCAACTGGCTCAAACGGCTCATCGCAGCGCGGCGCTCGCGGCGCGCTTTTGGGCGTGGAACCTTGCGGTTCCTCTATCCGTCCAATCGAAAGGTCATCGCCTACCTGCGCAGCTTTGGCGAGGAGATCGTGCTTTGTGTCGCCAATCTGTCCCGTACGCCCCAGGCGGTCGAGCTCGACCTGTCGGATTGGCGTGGCCGCCAACCGGTCGAGCTCCTCGGCCGCAGCGCGTTTCCGCCGATCGGCGAGTTGCCCTATCTGCTGACCTTGCAGGGCTACAGCTTTTTCTGGTTCGAGCTCCTTCCCACCGCTGCCGAGGCCGAGAGCCTGCGAGCAGCGCCCCCGGAATTCTTCACCTTAGTGATGCCGCACGGCTGGCCTGACCTCTTCCGGCAGCACAACCTGCCGCAACTCGAAAGCGATGTGATCCCCGGCTTTCTGCCGCGTCAGCGCTGGTTCGGGGCGAAGGACCAACGCGTCAAGGCAGCCGCTCTACAGGCGCGCGGCGAGATCGCGCGCGCGGCTGAGGAGGGATCGGGACCGGAAAGTTTCATGGCAGGAGTTGTTGAGGCGCAACTCGCGCGCGGTAGCCGACAGCGCTATTTCCTTCCATTGGCGACGATCTGGTCGTCTGCCGAGACCGAATTGCGGCAAGGCCTGATGCCGGTCACCCTTGCGGAGTTGCGCCAATTCCGTCGAGAGGGAGCTCTGGTAGATGCTCTGTCACAGGACGGGTTTTCATTGGCGATGATGGACGCAATCCGGCAGGAGGCGATACTGCGCCTCGAAGGCGGCGAGATCCGCTGCTGCAAGACCCCGCTCTTCGAGCAGGTGGCCATGCCGGAGCGTTTGGTGGTCCGCCGAACCGGTGTGGAGCAGTCGAACAGCTCGGTAATCTTTGATGATTACGGGATGCTCAAGATCTACCGGCGCCTGCAGAGCGGTCCGCATCCCGAGATCGAGATGTCGCGTTTCTTGGTGGAGCGCGCCGGATTTGCCAATACGCCACCGCTTCTGGGGTTTATGGAGCTCGATCTCGACGGCAGCGAGGGACCGGAGCCGCACGCACTTGGCGTGCTGTTCGGGTTTATTCGCAATCAGGGAGACGGCTGGACGCAAGCCTTGGACTATCTCACCCGATACCTCGATGATGCGTTGCTGTCGAGCGGCACGCGTCCCTCGGACCTGCCCGATCCCGATGTCTTCTTTCTCGCGCTGGCCCGCCAGCTCGGGATCCGGACTGCGGAGATGCATCGCGCCTTGGCCGAGCAAGGTCTCGACGACCCCGACTTTGCCCCTGAACCGGTGCGCGCCGAGGATGTCGCCGAATGGCGCCGCGGGCTCGAGGCGGCCGCGGCCGACATGCTGTCCAAATTGGAGCGCGAGCGTGGCGGATTGCCGGTCTCGGCGCAGCATCTTGCCGAGCGCCTGATTACTCTCCGCGACGGCCTGTTCCGCCAAATTCGCACGCTGATCCCCGACCGGGTCGAAGCGCTGGAGACGCGCTTTCACGGGGATTTCCACCTGGGTCAAGTCCTTGTTGCTCAAGAACGACTTCTTCATCGTCGACTTCGAGGGCGAGCCGGCCCGGCCGCTCGCCGACCGCCGGCGCAAGAGTTCGCCCTTGCGCGATGTCGCCGGGATGATCCGCTCGTTCGACTACGCCAGTTTTACTGCCGTGCGGCAGCTCGCCGAAGCGCGGCCGGCGGCGGAGCCCCGCATGGTGCAGCTGGCCGAAGCATGGCGGCACCGCGCAGTGGACGGTTTTCGCGCCGCCTATCGCAAAACCATGCGCGGTTGCGCGGCGTATCCGGTAAGCAAGAACCAGGCAAATGCAATGCTCGCGTTCTTTACGCTGGAAAAGGCTGTCTACGAGGTCTCTTACGAGTTGGCGAACCGGCCGGGCTGGGTCGACATTCCCTTGAAAGGCATCCTCGACATTCTGGCCAAAACCGGGGAGGCCGCGCGTGCGGCGGCAGCAGACTGATCCCCAAGTCGAGGCAATCGTCGAGGCGCGCCACGGTGACCCGTTCGCGTTCCTCGGCATGCATCCTAGCCCGAAGGGGGTCTGCGTCCGGACCATGTTGCCAGCGGCGCAGGAGATGGCGGTGGTCGATTCGGCGACGGGCACTGTCGCGGCCAAGGGGGTCCGGCTGCACCCGGATGGTCTCTTCGTCGCGACCATCACCGATCGCAAAGAGCCGTTCCGCTATCGGCTGCGTGCGTCGAGGGGTGCGATCGAGCACGAGTTCGACGACATCTATCGGTTTTCTCCGGTTCTCGGGGAGCTCGACACCTATCTCCTGGCCGAGGGAAACCATCACGCAAGCTACCGCAAGCTGGGTGCGCATCCGCTCGTTCACGAGGGCGTCGAGGGTGTGGCGTTTGCGGTGTGGGCGCCGAATGCCAATCGGGTCAGCGTAGTCGGCGACTTCAACGCCTGGGACGGCCGCCGAATGCCGATGCGGCGCGTCGGCGGCTTCTGGAGCTTTTCGCGCCCGGGTTGCGCCCGGGTCGGCTCTACAAATACGAGATCCTCGGTGCCAACGGCCAGCTCCTGCCGCTAAAGGCGGACCCGCATGCCGAGCAAACGGAAAAACCTCCGAACACCGCCTCGGTGATCGCTGATCCATCGCGCCAT
>CAVOTD010000006.1:0-15865 GCA_963698995.1 uncultured Alphaproteobacteria bacterium
GAGATCCGGCGTCCGTCCGACCAAGCGGTCGAGGTGCTCGCTTCGCGAGCCACGGACCGGGACCAATCTCTGGTCCTGCAAGCGATGGCCGAGGGGTATCCCGGAGCCGGGCCCGAAGACGCCGATCTGCTGGATCTGCTCGAAGCCTTCCCCTCGGCCCGGCCTCCCCTGTCGGAGCTGATCTCCGCACTCGACACGCTGCAGCCACGGCTTTACTCGATCGCCTCCTCACCGAAGCATCTCCCCGGGGAAATTCATCTCGCGGTCGCGGCAGTGCGTTACCAGAAACGTGCCCGCCGCCGCTTGGGCGTCGCGTCGACCTTTCTTGCCGACCGCGTCGGCGTCGGCGAGCGGGTTTGCGTCTTTGTCCGGCCTTCGCCCGGTTTCCGGCTGCCGGCTTCGCCCGATGCGCCGGTCATCATGATCGGGCCCGGTACCGGAATCGCGCCATTTCGCGCCTTTCTGCAAGAACGCCGAGCCCTTGGCGCGAGTGGCCGCAACTGGCTCGTTTTTGGCAACCCGCGGCGCCAATATGATTTTTTGTTCGAGGAGGAGCTGACCGGCTATTGCCGCGACGGCCTCCTGACGCGGCTCGACCTCGCCTTCTCGCGCGACCAGGAAGACAAGGTCTACGTCCAGCACCGCCTCCTCGAGCATGCGACCGAATTGTGGTCGTGGCTCGCCGACGGTGGTCACCTTTACCTTTGCGGCGACGCCCAGCGCATGGCGCGCGATGTCGAGGCCGGGCTCGCCTACATCGTCGCCAAGCAAGGCCGCATAGATGCGGTCGCCGCAAAGGCCTATCTCGCCCGCCTTGCCAGCGAAGGCCGTTACCAAAAAGACGTCTACTGAACTGGAGACAGCGATGTTCCTCGACACCGTCGATCAATTCGCGACCATGGCGGCCGCCAAGGCTGCGTTCCTGCGGCGCTCGCCGTTCGGGTTCTGGATCAGCTCGATGATGGCGGGGGCCTATGTCGGACTCGGGATCATTCTGATCTTTTGCGTCGGCGCCGGCGTTGATCCCGGCATCCGCCCGGTCGTCATGGGCGCATCGTTCGGCATCGCCCTGACCCTGGTCATTTTCGCCGGGTCCGACCTGTTCACCGGCCATACGATGTTCATGACCCTTGGCTGGCTCCGGCAGAAGACCAGCCTGCGCGATCTCGCCGCCTGCTGGACGACCTCCTGGGCGGGAAACCTCGCGGGATGCGTCGTGCTTGCAGCGATTTTCGTTGCCGGCGGCGGCGGGCTGGCATTGGCCGGCAAGAGCCCGCTGATCGTAAACGTCGCCGCCGCCAAAATGAACGCACCGGCGCTGGAGCTCGTGGCCCGGGCGATGCTCTGCAATTGGCTCGTCTGCCTGGCGATCTGGACCTCGGCGCGGATGACCAACGACACCGCAAAGTGCATCGCGATCTTCTGGTGCCTCTACGCCTTTATCGCCAGCGGCTTCGAGCACTCAGTCGCGAACATGACCTTGTTCTCGATAGCCTTGCTCGCCGAGCATCCGACGACGATCACGGTCGCGGGCTTGGGTTGGAACCTCCTCTGGGTGACGATCGGCAACGTGATCAGCGGCGCCGGCATTATGGCGCTGGGCTATTGGGCTGCGTCGCGCACAGCCGCGGCAGAGGAGCCGGCTGCGCAGCTGGCCGCCGCCGAATAAGCAAGATCTGCGAAAAGAACGACAACGATGCAACTTTGGAACCGGCCGGTGTAGGATCGCGGGCGCGGAAGGAGCGCCATGCAGACCCGACCCGAGCGCCGGCTCGCCGCCATCCTCGCGGCGGATGTCGTCGGCTATTCGCGGCTGATCGGCTTCGACGAGGAAGGCACTCTCCGGCGCCTCAAAGCGATCCGTGCCAATCTCGTCGACACCAAGATTGCCGAGCACCGGGGTCGGATCGTCAAGACCACTGGGGACGGGCTGTTAGCCGAGTTCTCCAGCGTCCTCGGCGCGTTGCGCTGTGCGACGGAGGTGCAGGCGGGCATGCCCGAGCAGAACGCCGGGGTTCCGAGCGATCTGCGGATAGCGTGGCGCATTGGGATCAACGTCGGGGAGATTGTCGTCGAGGACGGCGACATCTTCGGTGATGGGGTGAACATCGCGGCCCGGCTCGAAAGCTTGGCACCGCCCGGCGGGATCTGTGTATCGGCCCGGGTCCAGGAGGATGCGGCGGGCAAGATCGATGTAGCCTTTGAAGATTTGGGTGAACGGCACCTGCACAACATCTCGCGGCCGGTGCGGGTTTACCAGATCGGCAGCGGCGTCGGGTCCCGTCCGTCACTGCCTGTGCCGGATAAACCGTCAATTGCGATCCTGACGTTCACGAATATGAGCGGCGATGCCGATCAAGAGTTTCTTCGCTGACGGGATCGCCGAAGACATAACCACTGTCCTGTCAAAATCGCGGTCGTTGTTCGTCATCGCTCGAAACTCAAGCCTCACGTACAAGGGGAAGGCGGTTGCAGTCCAAGAGCTCGGCGTGCGCTATGTTCTCGAAGGGAGTGTGCGCAAGGTTGGCGCACGCGTGCGGGTGACGGCTCAACTCGTCGAAGCGACCACCGGGGGGCATCTCTGGGCAGAGAGGTACGATCGGGATCTCGCCGATATCTTTTCCGTGCAGGACGAGATCACCACGCGCGTTTCCGAGGCGATTCAGCCAGCGCTCGAGCGCAGCGAGCGGGAACGCGCAGCTCGTAAACCTCCTGATAGCCTCGACGCATGGGAGAGCTATCACCGGGAGATGTGGCACCTTGCGAATGTGGATGCGGCGGAAAATCAGAAAGCTCGCAACTTTCTTCGCCGTGCCACCGACCTTGACCCGCGATTTTCTCCCGCAGAGGCCGCACTGGCTGTCACTTACCTGAATGAGATTACGCTCTTTCAGCCCAATGCCCGCGCGGCGAACATTCCACAAGCGCTCGATCACGCCGGTCGCGCCATACGAATCGATGCGACCGATGCGACCACTCATGCCGCGTTGGCCCGAGCATTGTGGATGTCGGGGCGGCATGCCGAAAGCGTTGCCGAAGCCAATCTTGCGGTCAGCTTGGACCCCAACTCCGCCGCCGCGTACGGCGCTCAAGGCGGCGCCCGCCTCTGGGGCGGTCAGCCAAGCGAGGTGATCGACCCGTTGCAGACGGCCATGCGTCTAAGCCCATTCGACCCGCTCCTGCCGCTATGGCTGCATTTTACGGCCAGGGCGCATTATTGGGCGCAAAATTACGTCGCCTCGATCGCGACCGCCCGGAAATTGCTTCAGTCAGTTCCAAATTTCCGACAGGTGTACAACACGCTGATCGCGGCCCTTGGCCAAACAGGCCAAGCCGACGAGGCGCGCCTCGTAATGAATGAGGCTCTGGAGCGGTTTGGCGAAGGCTTCCGCCAATACATGTCGCTGCCGTTGAACAACCTTCTAGAACTGCGCCCGGAGGACCGCGAGCACATGATCGTCGGCTTTCGGAAGGCGGGACTGGTCGGCTGAAAAGGCCGCCGCGAGCCTCGGTCACGTGGTATAATGAGCCTATCCTTCGGGGGTAGACTATTGCCTACGGTTTTCATTCTTAACGGCCCCAATTTGAACCTGCTCGGGGTTCGCGATCCGTCGGTCTATGGCCGTGACACCTTGGCCGATATCGAGGAGCGCTGTCTCGCCCGCGCTGCTGCGCTCGATCTTCAGGTCGAGTTTCGCCAGACCAATCACGAAGGTCAGCTTGTTGACTGGATCCAGGAGGCACGCGAATTGGCCGAGGGCATCATTTTGAATGCAGGAGCGTTGACCCACACCTCAGTCGCCGTCCTCGACGCGCTGTCGGCGGCAGCTCTGCCGATCATCGAGGTGCATTTGTCGAACATTTTCCGGCGCGAAAGCTTCCGCCATCATTCCTATGTCAGCCTGGCGGCAAGCGGAGTGATCTGCGGGTTGGGCGCGCAAGGCTATGAGCTTGCGCTCGATGCAGTTGCGAGCCTGATCGAAGCCGAAGCGATCGAGGCCGATCGGTGAAAATCGGCGGCCGCAGCCCGCCCTTTCCCGATGCCGAACTGATCCGCGAGCTGGCCGCCCTACTAACCGAAACCGGCCTGACCGAGATCGAATACGCGGTCGGCGACCGCCGCCTCCGAATCGCCCGAGCCTCGGCGCCAATCGGGCCGACGCTGTCGATGACCCCGCCGCCTGCGGTATCGGCCCACACGGTTTCGACCGAGCTTCCCGGTGCAGTAACAGCACCGATGGTCGGGACCGCCTATCTAGCGCCGCAACCCGGCGACCCGCCCTTTGTGCGCCTCGGCGACGCCGTCACCGAGGGTCAGCCTTTGCTGATCATCGAGGCCATGAAGGTCATGAACCAGATCCGCGCGCATCGTGCCGGCCGCATTACGCAAATCCTCGTTGCCGACGCGCAGCCGGTCGAGTATGGGGCGCTCCTGATGCAAATCGAGTGATCAGGAAGAGGACAGTACTCGCGCGGCGCTTGCGGCGCGATATGACGGAATTGGAAAGGCGAGTGTGGCGTGAACTGCGTCAGCTTCAATCGCCGAATCGGTTTCGCCGTCAGCATCCAGTCGGAAAGCACATGTCGACTTCGCCTGTCCGACGGCGAAGTTGGCAATCGAGCTGGATGGCGGACAGTACGCGCTGCAGAGCGACGCGGATGAGTTGCGCTGCGAAGAGATCGCGCGGCAAGGGTATCGCATAATCCGTTTCTGGAATGGAGATGTAATGGAGAACGTTGCGGGGGTGGTGGAAGCGATACCTCGGGAATTACAGATCTCCCTCTCCGCCCCCGGGGGCGGAGAGGGTCGGGGTGAGGTGGGGAGAGCCTTGGCTCCGGACCGCGGAACCGCCCACCTCATCCTCCCCATCGCGCACGCGACGGGTCCCCTCCCTCTCCCCCCTAGGGGGCGGAGAGGGCGTAGTCCGCGCATTGTTTGAGAAGGTTCTGATTGCCAATCGCGGTGAGATCGCGCTGCGCGTTCACCGTGCCTGCCGTGAGATGGGGATCAAGACGGTTGCGGTCCATTCGACCGCCGACGCTAGCGCGATGAATGTGCGGCTCGCCGATGAGACCGTCTGCATCGGACCGCCGGCAGCGCGCGACAGCTATCTGAACGTCGCGGCGATCCTTTCCGCCGCGACGATCACCGGTGCCGACGCGATCCATCCCGGGCTCGGCTTCCTCGCCGAGGACGCCGACTTCGCCGCGACCGTCGAGGAGCACGGGTTTACTTTTATCGGCCCCGCGGCGGAGCACATCCGCCTGATGGGGAACAAGGTCGCGGCAAAGGAAGTCGCGCGCAGGCTGGGGATCCCCACGGTTCCGGGCTCCGCCGGTGTGGTGCGCGATCTCGCGCGCGCTGAGACAGCGGCCGAGGCGATCGGCTACCCTCTGCTGATCAAGGCGGCCGCGGGCGGCGGCGGCCGCGGCATGAAGGTCGCCCGCAATCGGGGCGAACTCGCTCAAATGCTGCCTGTCGCCCAAAACGAGGCGGCTTCGTTCTTTGGCTGTGGCGACGTCTATCTCGAGCGTCACCTCGAGCGACCCCGCCACATCGAACTTCAGGTTCTCGGCGACGGCAATGGCGGCATTGTCCATCTCGGCGAGCGCGACTGCTCGGTGCAGCGCTCGCACCAGAAGATGCTCGAGGAAGGCCCTTCCCCGGCGCTCAACCGGGGAGAGCGCGAGCGGCTCGGCACGCTCGCCGTCAGAGCGCTCGGCGAACTCGGCTACAAGGGCGCCGGCACGCTCGAATTTCTATATCAGGACGGCGAATTCTTTTTTATCGAGATGAATACGCGCTTGCAGGTCGAGCATCCGGTCAGCGAAATGATCAGCGGCATCGACATCGTCCGCGAGCAACTCCGCATCGCCGCCGGCGCGCCGCTCGGTTTTCGTCAAGCCGATATCAATCTGTGCGGACACGCCATCGAGTGCCGGATCAACGCCGAGAACCCGGACACCTTTCGACCCTCGCCCGGCCGGGTGACCGACTATCACGCCCCGGGCGGGCTCGGGGTGCGCGTCGACAGTGCGCTCTATCACGGATACGAGGTGCCGCCCTACTACGACAGTCTGATCGCGAAACTGATTGTTCACGGGAAGAGCCGCAACGAATGCCTGATGCGGCTGCGCCGGGCGCTCGACGAATATGTCATCGGCGGGATCGAGACGACAATCCCCCTGCATCAGCGCCTCACCGCCGCCGCCGAGTTCATCGATGGCGATTACAACGTCCATTGGCTCGAACGCTTCGTCAGGCAGTCGGCGTGAGGGGGTCTTGTTTCGGCTGACCCCCGACATTCTGCTCGCCGCCTACGCTGCCGGGGTGTTCCCGATGGCGGAATCGGCGGACGACCGCGAAATTTTCTGGGTCGATCCACAGCGCCGCGGGATTTTGCCGTTGGACGCGATCCATGTGCCACGTCGCCTGCGCCGCGTCGTACGGCAGGGCGATTTCGAGATCCGCTGCGACCACGCTTTCGAAGATGTCATTCGCGGTTGCGCCGAGGCGACCGAAAAGCGCCCCAACACCTGGATCAACGAGGAGATCGTGCGCCTTTATGCGGCGCTGTTCGCCCGCGGCGCAGCCCACAGCGTCGAAGCTTGGTTGGACGGAACTCTGGCTGGCGGATTGTACGGCGTCTCGCTCGGCTCCGCCTTCTTCGGCGAGAGCATGTTCAGCCGTGTCACCGATGCGAGCAAGGTCGCGCTGGTCCACCTGGCGGCGCGCTTGCGACTCGGCGGCTACCGCCTGCTCGACACGCAATTCCTGACCCCCCATCTCGCGCGGTTCGGCGGGGTCGAAATCACCCGCGCCCGGTATCATCGGCTGCTCGCCGATGCGCTGAGCTATCGCGCCTCCTTCCCTGTATCGCTACCGGACGCCGCGCGCGGCGATCCGCTCGGCGCTTTGCAATCAAGCAAGGTAACGTCGTAGACGGGATGCTCGAGCGCCGACAGCGCCGGGCTCGACGCGAACATCCAGCCGCTAAACAGCCTTTTTGTGTCCTCGCCCGGGCGGGTTTCATCAATAACGATAAACGCGGCGCTTTCCGGTGTTTCTTCCGGCGGGTTTTTCTCGCAGTCGCGGACGCGGATCGAGAGAGTACCGAACCGCACCGAAGCCCCGACCGGCGCCTCGAATTTCGAGACTCGCGCAGTGATCTTGTCGAGCCCTTCGAGGAGCGCCACCGGTTCCGGGATCGTCTCGCCCCGCGCGAGACTCGGAAGCACCGCGCTCAGCACCGCCAAAACAGTCAGCCCTCTCGCAACACCGCCGCCCTGAGCCGCCTGGCGACCGGCGCCAAGCCCATTTTTTCTTGCATCGGGCGGGATTGACGCTGCTGACGGAGTTAGGCGACCGGGATGGCTCACAGCGATCGGGGAGAGGCTGAATTTGCCGACAACACGATGCAGTATGCCGGCTCGACACGATTTGCCAAGCCGCTCGACACCGCGGCTGGTGCGGCCAAATATAGCGAGCGCAGGGAGAGCACGGATGACCACAACAAACCCGTATGAAGTGGGGCTCGACAAAAACGCGGCGAATTTCACGCCGCTGACACCGATCGGTTTCCTGCTGCGCAGCGCGTCGGTCTATCCGAATCGACTCGCCGTCGCCTACGGCGAGCGGCGCTATACCTGGCGCGAGGCCCTCGAACGCTGCGCGCGGCTCGCCGCGGCGTTGGCGGCTCGCGGTGTTGGCCCCGGCGACACCGTGGCATTGATGGCGCCCAACATCCCGGAGGCTTTCGAGGCGCATTTCGGCGTGCCGATGGCAGGGGCGGTGTTGAATGCCCTCAACATCCGCCTCGACGCGAGCACGATCGCCTTCACCCTGCGGCACGGAGAGGCCAAGCTCGTGCTCACCGATACCGAATTTGCCCCGGTGATCGGCGAAGCGCTTTCCCAGCTCGAACAGAAACCTGCCGTGATCGACATCGGCGATGCGCTGGGGCCGGGCGGCCGCCGGCTCGGCGAGATGGATTACGAAACCTTTCTCGCGACTGGCGATCCCGCCTTCGCAGGAAGACCGCCCGCGGATGAATGGGACGCCATCGCCCTCAACTACACCTCTGGCACGACCGGCAACCCAAAAGGCGTCGTCTATCATCACCGCGGCGCCTATCTGAACGCGCTCGGCAACATTCTTGTCTGGAACATGCGGCACCACCCGGTCTATCTGTGGACCTTGCCGATGTTCCACTGCAACGGCTGGTGCTTTCCTTGGACTATCACGGCGCTGGCCGGGACGCATGTCTGCCTGCGCCGGGTCGAGGCCGCCGCGGTCTATCAGGCAATCGCGCGCGAGGGTGTCACCCATCTCTGTGGCGCGCCGGTGGTGATGAACATGCTGCTAAATTTTAACCCGGGGGCCGGAGCCGGGCTGAAGCGTTCACTCGAGCGGCGTGTCGAGATGATGACGGCCGGGGCGCCGCCGCCGGCCGCCGTCATCGAGGGGATGGAGGCGCTCGGCTTCCGCATCACTCATGTCTACGGGCTGACCGAAGTCTACGGCCCTGCAGTCGTTTGCGCCTGGCACAGCGAATGGGACATGTTGCCCAGCGCAGAGCAGGCGCGACTCAAGGCCCGTCAAGGCGTCACCTATCCGGTGCTCGAGGACCTGACCGTCGCGGATCCGGCAAGCCTAGAGCCGGTCGCCGCCGACGGCGCGACAATGGGCGAAGTCCTGATGCGCGGCAACATCGTCATGAAAGGCTATCTGAAGAACCCTGGTGCCACCGAGGAAGCCTTTGGTGGCGGGTGGTTCCATAGCGGGGACCTCGCGGTCATGCACCCCGATGGCTATATCGAGCTGAAAGACCGCTCGAAGGACATCATCATTTCGGGTGGGGAAAACATCTCGACAATCGAAGTCGAGGACATCCTCTACCGGCATCCCTCTGTGCTCGAGGCGGCGGTCGTCGCCCGCCCCGACCCGATGTGGGGGGAAACCCCATGCGCCTTCGTCACGCTAAAGCCCGAGGCAAAGGCGTCGGCCGACGAGATCATCGCCTTCTGCCGCGAGCATCTCGCCCGCTTCAAGGCTCCGCGGACGGTCATCTTCGGGCCGTTGCCCAAGACCTCGACCGGCAAGATCCAGAAATTTGCTCTGCGCGAGCGCGCAAAAGCGGCCGTCTAGTGAATTCCGGAGGTATTGGAGACCAATGACGGCTCGCCCAAAGGCGGCGGACTGCGCTCGCAGCGGCGATGAGCTGGCACGGAAGGTTCAGGGATGTCCACCTACTTTTGGATCGCTCTCGGTGGCGCGATCGGCAGCATGGGACGCTATTGGCTGGGGCTGCGGGTCGCCCTGCTCAGCGGATTGGCGTTCCCTTGGGGCACGATCCTGATAAACATTCTCGGCTCGCTGGTGATCGGGTTTTTCGCAACATTCACCGGCCCGAACGGGCGGGTGACCGTTCCCCTCGATGCCAGCGCCTTTGTGATGGTAGGGCTGTGCGGGGGGTTCACCACCTTCTCGGCGTTCAGCCTGCAGACCTCGATGCTCGCTCAAGACGGACGGTGGCTCCAGGCCGGCGCCAACATTCTGCTGTCTGTCACGCTCTGCCTGATCGCCGTCGCCGTCGGACACTGGCTTGCCAAGCTGTTCGGCAGAGCGTGACCCGTTTCAGGTCTTCTCGATGTTCCACATGAAGATTGCCGGGGCGCTGACATAACCCTTGATGTTCTTGCGAAAGGCGGTCTTGACAAAGAATTGCCCGGTCGGAACATAGGGCACGACCTCGAAGGCGCGCTCTTGTACTTTGGCGGCGATTTCCTGGCGAGCCTCCGAATCGGTTGCCTTGATCCACTGCATCCGCAGTTCCTCGAGCTTGTCGTCGGTCGGCCAACCGAACCAGGCCTTGTCGCCGTTGGCGCGCAGCATGACGTTGGTCGACGGGTCGAGCAGGTCGGAACCAACCCAGCCGGTTTCGAACATGTTCCAGCCGCCCTCGGCGGGCGGCTTTTTCGAAGCGCGGCGCGTCACGACCGTGCCCCAGTCGCTGGTCACGTACTCGACATTGAGACCGAGCTTTTTCAATAGATCCGTCGCGACCAGCGCCTCGGCATGGATCAGCGGCTGGTCGACCGCGTCGAGCAGGACGATTTTCTCGCCCTTGTACCCGGCCTCTGCGATCAGTTTCTTGGCGGCGTCGAAATCGCGCTTGCCGGACAATGCCGCCGAGCCGGCATTGCCGGCCATCGGCGTCCCGCAGGTGAAGAAGGACGGGCACAGCTTCCAGTTCTTTGGGTCGCCGACATACGCGGTCATGAAATCCGCCTGGTTCGCCACCATCAGGACCGCCTGGCGCATCTTCACATTGTCGAAAGGCGGATACAGGTGATTGAAGCGCAGGCACCCCGTCCCGCCCAGCGGGTCCAATGGCTCCAGCGCAATGTCCGAATTGGCGGCGAGAAGGGGCCAAAGGTCAGCCGGCGGATTTTCCCACCAATCGTCTTCGCCGCTCTGCAACGCCGCCGCCTTGGTCATCGCGTCGGGCACGACAAGCCATTCGACCCGGTCGACCTTGACCACCTTCCCGCCGGAGGCCCAATCCGTCGGCTCGTTGCGCGGAACATAATCGGTGTTCTTGACGTAGACCGCCTTGTGCCCTGGCTCGAATTCGCTCTTGACGAATTTGAACGGGCCCGACCCGACCATCTCGGTGACCTGCTCATAGGGGTCGGTCTTGGCCAGCCGCTCGGGCATGATGAAGGGCGCCAGGCTTGACACCTTGGCGATGGCATCGATCAACAGCGGAAACGGCTCCTTCAAACGGATCGTGAAATCCTTGCCGTCGCCTCCCGTCATCTCGTCGACCACTGTGGCGAGTGTCTGGCCGAGCGCGTCGCGCGCCATCCAGCGTTTGAGCGAGGCGGTGCAGTCAGCCCCGCGCACCGACTGCCCGTCGTGGAATTTGAGGCCGTCGCGCAGGGTGAAGCTGTAGAGGAGCTTGTCCGGCGAGATGCTGAAGTCTCCGACCATCTGCGGATGCGGCTTGAACTTGGAATCGAGCGCGAACAGCGTGTCGAACACCATGTAGCCGTGGTTGCGCGTGATGTAGGCGGTCGTCCAGATCGGGTCGAGTACGCGAAGATCCGACTGGGCGATAAAGCGTAATGTCTTCGTGTCGGCAGCACGGGGCCGAGCGGGTAAACCAAAGCCGGCAAGGCTTGCCGCCCCCGCGGCCGCCGCAAACTCCCGACGCGTCATCCTGTAAGCCATTCCCTTACCCTGCGTTGTTCGGAGCTGGTTATAAGAGCCTAGCAGAAATCGGGCCGCTATGCCCCGCGCGGTATGTGGTTATCGCCTCAGGTCTTCTCGACATTCCACATGAACAGGGCCGGGGCGATGATGATGCCCTTTACGTTCTTGCGGTAAGCGGTGACCGGCGACCATTGACCCGTCGGGATATAGGGAAGAGTTTCGAAGGCGCGCGCCTGGATCTTGACGGCGATCTCCTGGCGGGCTTCGCTGTCGCTGGTCTTCAGCCATTCCGTCCGCAACGCCTCGAGCTTGTCGTCATCGGGCCAGCCAAACCAGGCGGCCTGGCCATTTGCCGCGAGCGGCAGGTCGGCCGATGGATCGAGCGTTTCGACGCCGGTCCAGCCGGTGCCGAATATGCTCCACCCGCCCTCTGCTATCGGCTTTTTCGATGCGCGCCGAATCACCAGGGTGCCCCAGTCGCTGGAGGCCAGCTCGACATTGAGCCCGAGCTTTTTCAGGAGCTCGAGGACGACCAGGCCATGGCTGTGAGCGGTCGGCGTGTCGACCGCGTCGAGGACGACGATCTTTTCGCCCTTGTAGCCGGCCTCGGCGATCAGTTGTTTGGCTTTGTCGAAATCGCGCTTGCCGGTCAGCGCCTCCGAACCGGCGTTGTTCGCCATCGGCGTACCGCAGGTAAAGAATGACGGGCACGACCCGCCAATTCTTCGGGTCGCCGGCCAAGGCGCTCATGAACTCCGTCTGATCGACGACCGCAAGCACCGCCTGGCGCATTTTCACATTGTCGAAGGGCGGGTGCAGGTGGTTGAACCGCAGCATTGTCGTGCTGCCCAGAGGGTCGGTCTTTTCGACTGTGACGTCAGGGTTAGTGGCGAGCAGCGGAATCAGGTCCGGTGGAGGGGCCTCCCACCAATCGAACTCGCCGGCGCCGAGGGCCGCCGCGGCGGTGGCGTAATCGGGCATATAAACCCACTCGACCCGGTCGACCTTGACGATTTTGCCTCCCGAGGCCCAGTTCGGCGGCTCGTCGCGCGGCACGTATTCAGTATTCTTGACGTAGACTGCCTGATGCCCGGGTTGAAACTCCGCCGTGACGAATTTGAAGGGGCCCGACCCCACGGTCTCGGTGACTTGCTGAAAAGGATCGGTCTTGGCGAGCCGCTCTGGCATGATAAAGGGCGGCAAGCTCGACACTTTGGCAAGCCCGGCGAGCAGCAGCGGGAACGGCTCCTTCAATCGGATCGCAAAATTTTTGTCGTCCGCCCCTGTCGCCTCGTCGACCACCGAGGCGAGGCTCTGGCCGAGCGAGTCGCGCGCCATCCAGCGCCTGAGAGAGGCGATGCAATCAGCCCCACGGACCGGTTGCCCGTCGTGAAATTTGAGCCCGTCGCGCAGGGTGAAGTTGTACAGCAGCTTGTCTGCAGAAATGCTGAAATCGCCGACCATCTGCGGCTTCGGCTGGAATTTCGAGTCGAGTGCGAACAGCGTGTCGAACACCATGTAGGCGTGATTGCGGGTCATATAGGCCGTGGTCCAGTTGGGGTCGAGGACGCGCAGATCGTTGCGCATGATGAAGCGCAGGGTGGTTGGGTGGGCGGCCTGCACCGGTTTTGCGGACCCAAGGGCCGCGAGGCTTGCTGCGCTCGCTGCCAACGTGAATTGACGACGCGTCATCCCGTGAGCCATCCCGGTCCTCCGTTGTTAGGATTAACAGAGGCAATTCGCGCAAGAACTGGGCCAAGCCCGGTGAAAGCTGTCTGCCGCAATTGCGTTGACGGTCGGGATTAGACTTCGCCGATGCGCGTCGCGGATTTCAGTTTCGATTTGGCGCGTGAGCTGATCGCGCCCCACCCTTGCGAGCCGCGCGATGCCGCTCGCCTGCTGTTCATTCCGGCGTCAGGCGGCTTCGAAGATAGGCGAATCAAAGATTTGCCGGTGCTCCTGCGCCCTGGTGATCTCCTCGTCTTCAATGACACCAAAGTGATCCCGGCGCGGCTTGCCGGCCGCCGCGGTGCAGGCAGTGATCGAGATTACTCTTCACCGCGATCTTGGAGAGGGTATCTGGCGCGCCTTTGCGAAGGGTGCGCGCCGGTTGCGGACGGGCGACCGGCTCATCTTTGCAGACGCCTTTGATGCGATCGTCACCGAGAAATGGCCCGAAGGTGACGTGAGCCTGCGCTTTGATCTCGCAGCGGAGGCGTTGCGCGAAGCGCTCCTCCGCCACGGCAAAATGCCTCTCCCGCCTTACATCAAGCGGGCACGTGGCGGCGATCCTCGCGATACGACCGATTATCAGACGATTTTCGCCGATAACGAGGGGGCCGTGGCGGCACCGACCGCGGGCCTACACTTCACCTCTACGCTGCTCGATGCGCTTGCCAGCCGCGGCATTGGCTGGACGACGCTGACGTTGCATGTCGGGCCCGGCACCTTTTTGCCGGTCAAGGTCGCCGACCCGCGCGATCACCCGATGCATGCGGAATGGGGACTGCTCACAGGTGAGGCGGCCGACAAGGTTACCGCCGCCAGGCGGGAAGGCGGCCGGATCGTCGCGGTCGGAACGACAAGCCTGCGTCTCCTCGAAAGCGCGGCGGTGGAGACCGGTGAGGTCCGCCCCTTTGTCGGCGATACCCGCTTGTTCATCCTGCCCGGCTACCGTTTTCGGGCGATCGACATGCTGCTGACCAATTTCCACCTGCCACGCTCGACGCTCCTGATGCTGGTCGCCTCGCTGGCCGGTCTCGAGCGGATCAAATCAGCCTATGGCCACGCCGTCGCCTTCGGCTACCGCTTCTATTCCTATGGCGACGCCTGCCTGATCGAACGGCCCCATTGACAGAAAATCCGCCATCTTCGCCACACTCCCCTCGGGGGCTGGGAGGGACGGGGTGAGGACGCCGAACCGCTCTCGCGGCGCCGCGCAACCCATCTCGCCTCCTCATCGTGGATGGGGCGGGCCGACTGTTATTGGTGAGATGGCGAGCTAGCGGATAAAATCTGACATTTGGTACCCGCGCTGTAAGTCAGTTCGGCGGTGGAAAACTATCATCACCGTCTGAGCGTGCATGGTCTCCTCTGCGCCGAAACCGGCCATTCCTTGCACAGCGAAATCAGCGAAACGCGGGGATTACCTTCGACGCGAAGAGCTCCAGGTGCGTCTGTGCCCAGCGTGGCGGCAGCCCGGGTGGCAGCGTCCACGAATAGAAGTGGGTGATCGGCACCGTGTCCGCCAAGTTGCGGATCATGCCTATCGCGGTGTCAGGGTCGACCACCTGCAGCAGTCCGCTTTGCTTCAGCGCTTCCTGATCGTTGAGGTGCGGAGCAAGGGGCTGAAGGCCGCCAGCCTGAAGCCATAGCGAGTAATTGTTGACCTGATAAATGACGTGATCGGCGGCCTCGGCAAAAGTTCTCTCGGGATCGTCGGATACGATCAGAAACCAAAAGCCGCTTGCGAAACGAAGGTTATCTGTCGGTCGGTTCACCTTCTCCAGCTCGGCGACATAGCGGTCGTACACATCTCGGTTCGCCCCTGGCACGGTGAAGCCGTCGCCGAAGCGGACCGCGCGGCGCAGCGCCGCCGGCGTGAAACCGCCCAGCCAGATCGGCGGATGCGGTTTCTGGATGGGCTCCGGCGTCACCCTGACATTTTGAAAGTCGAAGAACTCGCTCTTGAAGGTGACGGTCTCGCCGGCAAGGGCGCGGCGGATGATGTCGAGCGATTGGTTGGTGCGCGCGCCGCGCTCCTTGGAAGACACGCCGAAGCCCGCAAACTCTTCGCGTTTGAAGCCGATCCCGACGCCAAGCTCGAAGCGACCGCCGGAGATGACATCAACGGTCGCAATGTCCTCGGCAAGGCGGATCGGATTGTGCAACGGCATCAGCAGCACCCCGGATGCGATGCGGATCCGGTTGGTCCGGGCGGCAATCGCCGCGGCGGCGGGCAGGATCGAGGGAAGGTAACCGTCTTCGATGAAGTGGTGCTCGGACAGCCAGACATCGTCAAAGCCGTTGTTCTCGCCCCAGGCGATCTGATCGAGGATTTCGCGGTAGAGCCGGTCGGCGGGTTGGCGCCACTGCGCCGGGTTGCGGAAGTCATACCAAAGACCAAAGCGTATTTTTCGACTGTCGTGACTCATCACTCGGCTCTCCTGATAGATAGCGATGCCTCAACGACACTTACTCAGATCTGAACCGCGCCGCCGTCCACGAACAGCTCAATACCGGTGACATAGGCGCTGTCGTCGGAAGCGAGGAACACCGCCGCCTTGCCGAGATCGTCCGGCGTGCCGATGCCGGCCGAGCGGAACGGAAGCGACGGCCGCCGCTTTTTCCTCATCCGTCAGGAAATGGGAGAGGCCCGGGGGTGGCCGTGGTTCCGGGGCTCAACACGTTGACGCGGATGTCGCGCCCCTTGAGGTCGACGATCCAGGTGCGCGCAAATGAGCGCACTGCGGCCTTTGACGCATTGTACACCGAGAGGGAAGGCAAGCCCTTGATCGACGCCATCGAGCCGGTGAGGATTACCGAGGAGCCCCTGGTCAGCAGCGGCAGCGCCTTCTGCACAGTGAACAGCAGGCCGCGTACGTTCGTATTGAACGTCTTGTCGAAATGCTCCTCGGTGATCTCCCC
>CAVOTD010000007.1:0-482782 GCA_963698995.1 uncultured Alphaproteobacteria bacterium
GCACACGGCACTGTCGCCGAAAGGCGAGATTTACGTCTCCGACGGCTATGGCAACGCCAAGGTGCACAAATATTCGCCGGACGGGAAATTGCTGATGTCGTGGGGCGACCCCGGCACTAATCCCGGCGAGTTCAACATCGTGCACAACATCTGCACCGATGCCGATGGCTGGGTCTATGTCGCCGACCGCGAGAACCACCGGGTCCAGGTGTTCGACGGCAACGGCAAATACGAGACGCAGTGGAACAACCTGCATCGCCCGTGCGGGCTCTTCATGGATTATACCCGCCACCCGGTCTGCTATATCGGCGAGCTCGGCCCGGTGCAGCCGGTCAACCGCAACAGCCCAAACCTCGGCCCGCGGGTCAGCATCGTCGACAACCAGGGCAAGCTGCTGTCGCGCTTTGGCGATATGCATGCCGGCACCGCGCCGACCGCCTTTCTCGGCCCGCATGGGCTCAGCGTCGACTTGCGCGGCGATCTCTACGTCGGCGAGGTCTCGTGGACCCAATGGCCGCAATTCTATCCCGACACGCCGCGGCCGGCTTATATCGTTCGCTGCAGAAATACGAGCGCTCGAGAGTTGCGCTCTTAGGATGAGGCGATGCCTTTGAGGCAAAGAAAATCCTGAGGAGGGCGAGCGCCGCCGCGGCGGCTCCTCAGGCAGGTGAGGACGCACCGCGCTGGTCCAAAATCTGAGGGAGGATGGTAATGCCGGAGATCGTTGGCACTGGCGATTTCAAGTACCGCATCATCGAGAACTGGGCGAAGCTGCCGCGACGGCTGGTCGTTCAAGGAAGTCGCCGCGGTCGGCGTCGACAACAAGGACAACGTCTATGCCTTCAGCCGCGGCGAGCACCCGGTCATGGTGTTCGACCGCGACGGCAACTTCCTGCGCTCGTGGGGCGAAGGCGCAGTATCCGCGGGCGCACGGCGTCCATATGGGGCCGGACGATTCGATCTACCTGACCGACGATGGCGGCCATTTCGTGCGCAAATGCTCACTCGACGGGAAGCTGTTGCTCGAGATCGGCGTGCCCGGCAAGCCGGCGGCGTATATGAGCGGCGAGCCGTTCCACCGCTGCACCCACACCGCGCTGTCGCCGAAGGGCGAGATCTACGTCTCCGACGGCTACGGCAACGCCAAGGTGCACAAATATTCGCCCGACGGCAAATTGCTGATGTCGTGGGGCGAGCCCGGCACCGGTCCTGGCGAGTTCAACATCGTCCACAACATCTGCACCGATGCCGATGGCTGGGTCTATGTCGCCGACCGCGAGAACCACCGCGTCCAGGTGTTCGACGGCAACGGCAAGTACGAGACGCAGTGGAACAATTTGCACCGCCCGTGCGGGCTCTACATGGATTATACCCGCCACCCGGTCTGCTATATCGGCGAGCTCGGCCCGTCGATGGCGGTCAACCTGAAGAGCCCGAACCTCGGTCCGCGGGTCAGCATCGTCGACCACCAAGGGAAACTGCTCAGCCGGTTTGGCGACCCGCATGCGAGCCTTGGGCCGACTGGTTTCATCGGCCCGCACGGCATGTGCGCCGACTTCGCGCGGCGATCTTTACGTCGGCGAAGTCTCCTGGACTTTGTGGCCGGGGGCCTTTCCGGGCGAACCGCGGCCGGACAATATTCGTTGCTTCCGCAAGTTCGAGAAGGTTCGCTGATGAGCGAGGTCAGCGTTTCGGTCAACGGCCGCTCGTTCAAGATCGCCTGCGAGGACGGGCAGGAGCCTCGCATCCGCCGCCTGGCTCAGTATGTCGACGCCAAGGTCGGCGAGTTTGTCGCCAATGTCGGCCAGGTTGGCGAGGCCCGGCTGCTGTTGCTCGCCGCGCTCGTCATCGCCGATGAACTGTCGGACGCCAACGATGCTCTGGAACGCGCCGGGTCGAACGCGGCGGCGAGCGGCGTCCAGGGCATGTCAAAACGGATCGAGCCCATTGCAGCGCGCCTCGACACACCCTAGCTTGCAGATGCGGAGTGGGGCTGGGCGGCGCGTTAGGCCGCATGTTACCCCGGGGCCGATTCCTACCTCTTGGGGGCTGTCCCTGCCGGAGTCGTGGCTTCGGCACATGGCCACCCACCTGCTACGGCGGGCCACGGTGGGTTTGCACGCCGACGGTCGAACCGGCTCCACCCCGCAGCTTTACCCGCCGGAGACCGCGCGACCCCGGCCTCTACGCGCGGAGCGATGATCCTTGAGAATCCTGTTTTGCGGCGATGTGGTGGGCCGGCCCGGCCGTGATGCCGTCAAAAAGCATGTGCCTGACGCTGCGGCGGCAACTCGATATCGATCTTGTCGTGGTGAACGCCGAGAACGCGGCGGGTGGTTTCGGTTTGACCGAGCGCCTGTGCGGCGAGTTCTACGATTGCGGGGTCGACGTCCTGACGACCGGCAATCACGTCTGGGACCAGCGCGAGATCATCCCCTACATCGACCGCGATCCGTGTGTCCTGCGGCCGGCAAATTTCCCGAAAGACACGCCGGGCGCCGGATGGCGAGCTGCATCCCGTGGCCGGGCGCCGCGTCCTGGTCGTCAATCTGATGGGCCGACTGTTCATGGACGCGCTCGACGACCCCTTCGCCCGGCTCAACGAAATTCTCGCCGATCATCGGCTCGGGGACGATGTCGCGGCAATCCTCGTCGATTTTCACGCCGAGGCGACGAGCGAGAAGATGGCTCTCGGCCATTTCGCCGACGGCCGCGTCTCGGCGGTCTTTGGAACCCACACGCATGTGCCGACCGCCGACGCGCAGATCCTGCCGGGCGGCACCGCGTACCTGACCGATGCCGGGATGTGCGGCGACTATGATTCGGTAATCGGGGTGCAGAAGGACCCGGCAGTACGCCGGTTTGTCCCCAAGATGCCGGGCGAGCGCCCCCAGGTCGCCGGTGGCGAGGCTACATTGTGCGGCGTCTTTCTCGAAACCGACGATCGCAGCGGCCTCGCCCGGGCGCTCGAGCCGGTCCGAATCGGTGGTCGTCTGACGCCGCAACTGCCGATGCGTGAAGGGTAAATGCTTCGACGCATCGGCATGGCCTTCGCTCTCGCTCTCCGGAGGCGGAAGGGCCAGATTGCGCTCTGCGGCGTGTCGCCGAGATGCCCCAATCCTGCCATATTGGGTTGTTAGCCCACGCTTCCCGAGCATTTCCGGCCTTAATGCCGACTGGGAGCGGCGCGGAGCGCAATGGCGGGCCACTCGCAATTCAAGAACATCATGTACCGGAAGGGCGCGCAGGACAAAAAGCGCGCCAAAGTCTTTACCAAGATCATCCGGGAACTGACGACCGCCGCCCGCACGGGTCTGCCTGACCCGGCGGCCAACCCGCGGCTGCGCGCCGCCGTTCTCGCGGCCCGCCAGGCCAATATGCCAAAAGACACGGTCGAGCGCGCGATCAAGCGCGGCGCCGGCGGCGGAGCGGACGACGCCTATGAGGAAGTCCGCTATGAGGGCTATGGACCGGGTGGGACCGCCGTCATCGTCGAAGCGCTGACCGACAATCGCAACCGCACCGCCAGTGAGGTGCGGGCCGCCTTCACCAAGGCGGGTGGAGCGCTGGGCGAGACCAACAGCGTCAGCTTCATGTTCGACCGCGTCGGCGAAATCACCTATCCGGCGACCACTGCCGGTGCGGACGAGATGTTCGAGGCCGTCATTGAGGCCGGAGCGGACAACCTCGAGAACGATGCCGAGCAGCACTTGGTGACCGCAGCGCCCGAGGATTTCAACACGGTTCGTGATGCCCTCGAAAGCCGATTCGGTCCGGCCAGCTCGGCGCGCCTCGCCTGGCGCCCGAAGACGACCTCGGAAATCGACGAGAATACCGCGGCCAACCTGTTCAAGTTGCTCGAGACGCTCGAGGACAGCGATGATGTCCAGAACGTCTATGCCAATTTCGAGGTGGCTGAGGACGTTATGGCGCGCCTCGGCGCCTGATCGCGCCGCAGGCCGGGACTGACACGCAATGCGGGTTTTGGGGCTCGATCCCGGGCTGCGGCATACCGGCTGGGGGGTCATCGATGTGTCCGGCAACCGGCTGACCCATGTCGCCGATGGGGTTGTGCATGCCGCCATCGATCAGCCGCTGGCGATGCGGCTGGTCGCGCTGTTCCGGCAGATCACGTCGGTGGTTGAGCTCTTCCGGCCGGACGAGGCAGCGGTCGAAGAGACCTTTGTCAACCGCAACCCGGCCTCGACCTTGAAGCTTGGCGTTGCCCGCGGCGTCGTGTTGCTGGCTCCGGCCGAGCGGGGACTTCCGGTCGCCGAATATTCGGCGAACCTCGTCAAGAAGGCCGTCGTCGGAGTGGGCCACGCCGAGAAAACCCAGGTGCAGCTGATGGTGCAGCGATTGCTGCCCGGTTGCAACGGCGGCACGCCGGACGCGGCGGACGCGCTGGCAGTGGCGATCTGTCATGCCAATCATGCAGCGACCCGACGGCTCCGGGACGCGCTGGCATGATCGCCAAGCTTGCCGGCGTCGTCGATCAGATCGAGCCCGACGCGGTGGTGATCGACGTCAACGGCGTCGGCTACCGGGCCTTCTGCTCGACGCGGACGATCGGCCGTTTGCCGCCGCATGGTTCGATGGCGCAAATGCTGATCGAGACGCATGTTCGCGAGGATCATATCCACCTCTACGGCTTTATCGATACAGCCGAGCGCGATTGGTTTCGTCTGCTGACGACAGTGCAGGGGGTCGGTGCCCGGCTGGCGCTGTCGATCCTCTCGGTCGTCGCGCCCGAAACGCTCGGTCTGGCGATCCTGGCTCAAGACAAATTGGTTCTGACGCAAGCCGAGGGTGTTGGGCCGAGGCTCGCCGCGCGCATCGTCAACGAGTTGCGCGACAAGGCCGGCGGCGTCGCGGCGCCCACATCGTCCTCGGCGGCCGCCGCCTCGATGCCGGCCGAGCCGATCGTTGATCGGGTGGCCACTGCCGATGCGATCTCGGCATTGGAGAACCTCGGGGTTGGCCGGGCCGAGGCGCTGAGCGCGATTGCGGCGGCCTCGAACCGGCTCGGCCGGCAGGCCGCGGCCGATCTGCTGATCAAAGCCAGTTTGGAGGAACTGGCGCGATGAACGATGCAGCAATCCGGGTCGTTGCTCCCGAAGAAGCCGAGCACGACGCCGCAGAGGGCTCGGTGCGGCCGTCGACGCTCGCGGAGTTTGTCGGCCAGGACCAGTTGCGCGACAATCTGCGAATTTTCATCGACGCGGCAAATAGCCGGGCCGAGGCGCTCGACCATGTCTTATTTTTTGGTCCACCCGGGCTCGGAAAGACGACACTCGCACAGATCGTCGCCGGCGAAATGGGCGTCGGGTTTCACGCGACCTCGGGTCCGGTGATACAGCGCGCCGCCGATCTCGTCGCATTGTTGACGAAACTGGGCCCGCGCGAGGTCTTGTTCATCGACGAGATCCATCGCCTGCCGCCGGCGGCCGAGGAGTACCTCTACCCGGCGATGGAGGATTATCAGATCGACCTGATTATCGGTCAGGGGCCCGGGGCGCGATCGATGCGCTACCGGATCGAGCCGTTCACCCTGATCGGCGCCACGACCCGTTCGGGCTTGATCACCCGGCCGTTGCGCGAGCGTTTCGGCATCCCGCTGCGTCTCGTTTTTTACAAGCCGGCGGAACTCGGGATGATCGTCAGCCGGGCTGCCCGGATGCTCGGTGTCGATTTGCGCCCCGACGGCGCGGCCGAGATCGCGCGACGCGCGCGCGGCACTCCGCGGGTGGCGATCCGTCTGCTGCGCCGGGTCCGCGACTTTGCCGCCGTCGAGCAGCTGACCAGCATCGATGCCGCCGCGGCCGATGCGGCGCTCCTCCGACTCGATGTCGATGGCCGCGGTCTCGACGGCATGGATCGGCGCTACTTGCGCTGTATTGCCGAAAACTACGCCGGCGGTCCGGTCGGGGTCGAGACGCTAGCGGCGGCGCTCGGCGACGAGCGCGATGTCGTTGAAGAGGTCATCGAGCCGTACCTGATCCAGGAAGGTTTTGTTCAACGCACGCCGCGCGGCCGCCTGTTGACCCAAATCGCCTTTCGCCATCTCGATCTGCCGATGCCGGCGAGCCTGCCTACCCAACTCGATCTTCTCGCCGTGCTGCCGCCCGAAGCCGAGGACGCACTCTGACGCCGACAATTGTCCAAAAGACGCCATAAAGGGCCGACAACAATGCAGCCTACCGCTATCGATACACTACCGCTCGCCGGGACGATTTCTCATGACCTCTCGATCATCGGGCTGTTTCTGCAATCCGATGCGATTGTCAAACTGGTAATGCTGATCCTGTTGCTCGCATCGTTCTGGTCGTGGGCGGTCATCTTCGACAAGGTGCTCAGGATACGCCGGTTGCGGCACGCCGCGTCTTCTTTCGAGGAGACCTTCTGGTCCGGCGGCTCGCTCGACGACCTCTACGAGCGAGTCGGTCAGCGCCCGCCCGATCCGATGACCGCAGTGTTTTCCGCGGCGATGCGGGAATGGCGGCGCAGCGCCGCGAAAAATCTGCTCGGTACTCCCGGAATGCGCACCAGTCTGCAGCAGCGCATCGAGCGGGTGATGAACGTGACGGTCGGCCGAGAGATGGAGCGGGTCGAGCGCTTCATGGCTTTTCTCGCTACGGTCGGCTCGACCGCGCCCTTTGTCGGCCTGTTCGGCACGGTCTGGGGCATCATGGACAGCTTCCAGTCGATTGCCGCTTCCAAGAACACCAGCCTCGCTGTCGTGGCTCCGGGCATCGCCGAATCGTTGTTCGCCACGGCGCTCGGCCTGGTTGCCGCTATCCCGGCGGTGGTCGCCTATAACAAGCTGGCGACGGATTTTGGGCGTTACGCCGGCCGTCTCGAAGCTTTTGCCAGCGAATTCAGCGCGATCCTGTCGCGCCAACTCGACGAGCGGCCCTGACTATGGCGGTCTCGGGCCTCGGCGGCAACGGTCACCGCCTCCCCGGGCGCTACCGGCCGATGTCGGAAATCAACGTGACGCCGCTGGTCGACGTGATGCTGGTCCTGCTCGTTGTCTTTATGGTCGCGGCGCCCTTGCTGACGGTCGGCGTGCCGGTCGATCTGCCGCAGACCCAAGCCCCGCCAATCACCGAGCCGAAGGAACCCCTTGTCATCACGATCAATGGTGAAGGGCACATTTTTGTTCAGGATTTGGAAATCCCGACCGACGCTCTGGTCCCACGCTTGCAGGCAATCACCAACAGCAATCCCGACGCGCTGCTCTACGTCCGTGGCGACCGGACAATCAATTATGGCCGGGTCGTCGAGGTCATGAGCCTGGTCAGCACTGCTGGCTTTCGCAAGGTGTCGCTGATCGCCGAATCACCGAAAGGAGCGCCGGGGAAAGCCGCTTCCGGCGCGACGCCGTCCGACCGATCGGCGCGGTCGGTCAGGCGCTGAGACCAACTGCTCGTTTCCTGCCGATGAGCTTGGCGATCGCAGAACCGGGACTGGCCGGCGCCGCCGAGGTCCCGGACGAACTGTCCGGTGGCATCACCACCCGCGGGATTGCGTTGTCGGCGGTGCTGCACATCGTGCTCGGCGGCGTGATGATTATCGGGCTGCCGAAACTTTTCGATCCGCCGCCGGTGGAAGAGATGCCGGTAGCCGTTGAGCTCGTGACGATCGCTCCGGAAACGCGAGCGACCCATCCCAACCCGAACACGCCACGCCCGGATGCCAAGCCGGAGCCGGCCGAAGTCGAGACGACCGTTGCAAAGCCGGAGCCAAAGCCCGAGCCGCCAAAACCTGCTCCCGTCCCACCATCCGCGGCCGCGGTTGCGCCAATGCCGGAGCCGCAGCCACCCGCTGATGCCAAGCCCGCACCGCCAGTTCCGCAGACGCTTCCCGAGCCCAAGCCCGAACCCCCGAGAGCCGTCGAGAAAGTCGAGCCGCCCAAACCCAAGGAAAAGCCTGAACCGCCGCGGCAGGTGGCGAAGAATGAAGTAAAGCCGGAGGACAAGAAGCCGGAAGAAAAGAAGTACGATCCCGGCCAATTCGCTGCACTGCTGAAGAATCTCGCTTCGCAGCATAACGTGCCGTCGCTCGACGCTGCGCCGCAGAAACCTCAGGCAGCATCGGCGAGGGCGTCCTCGCAGCCCAAGGCCCCACTCGGCAGCCAGCTGACCGCCAGCGAGCTCGACTTGATTCGGCACCAGATCGCGCGGTGCTGGAATGTGCCAGCGGGCGCCCGCGGCGCAAAAGATCTGGTTGTCGAGATCAAGGTCGTCGTCGATCGCGACGGCTCGGTTCAGCAGGCTACGATCGTCGATCAAGGCCGCCTCGGCGGTGACCCCTCGTTCCGCGCGGCCGCCGAAAGCGCGCGGCGCGCGTTCTTCAACCCACAATGTCGGCCGCTGCACTTGCCCGCCGAAAAATACGCGATCTGGAAAGATCTCGTCGTCGACTTCAGCCCAAAGGACATCTTATGAAAAGAAGCCGCCGAATAGTGGCCGGTGCAGTTACTGGGGCCCTGCTTATGCTGTTGCCCTTGGGCGCCCCAGTGCGCGCCGAATTGCGCATCGACATCACCAGCGGCAAGGTCGAGCCGATGCCGATCGCGCTGCCCGCCTTCCCTGGCAGCACCGCCAACGAGAGCCAGGCCGGGCGCGATATCGCCGGTGTCGTTTCGGCGGATCTCGAGCATTCGGGCCTGTTTCGCCCACTCGATCCGCGCAGCTTCATCCAGAACATTTCGGAATCCGATGCGCAGCCACGGTTTCCCGATTGGCGGCAGATCAATGCCCAGGCGCTCGTGACGGGTTCGGTCAAGACGCAAGGCGATGGGAGGCTCCGGGTCGAGTTCCGTCTGTGGGACGTCCTTGCCGAGCAGCAGCTGACCGGGTTTGGCTATACGACAACGCAGCAGAACTGGCGCCGCATCGCCCATATCGTGTCCGACGAGATCTACAAAAGAATTACCGGCGAAGAAGGCTATTTCGACACCCGCATCGTCTATGTCTCGGAATCCGGCGCGGCGGACAGGCGGGTGAAGCGCCTTGCCATCATGGATCAGGACGGAGCCAACAACCGCTTCCTGACCGACGGTCGAGTCCTTGTGCTGACGCCCCGGTTTTCGCCGACCGCACAGGAAATTACCTATCTCTCGTACGGCAGTGGTGCACCGCGCGTTTATCTCTTCAATATCGACACCGGCCAGCAGGAAGTCGTCGGCGACTTTCCCGGCATGACGTTTGCCCCGCGGTTTTCGCCCGACGGTAACCGGGTCGTCCTGAGCCGTGCCGAAAATGGCGTCAGCAATCTCTTCGCTCTCGATTTGCGAACGCGGCGCCCGACGCGCCTCACCGACAGTCAGGCGATCGACACCTCACCTTGCTTCTCGCCGGATGGCAGCAAGATCGTATTCAATTCCGATCGGGGCGGCTCGCAGCAGCTTTACTTGATGAATGCCGACGGCAGCGATGTTAAACGACTGAGCTTTGGTTCGGGCAAATACGGCACGCCGGTCTGGTCGCCGCGCGGCGACCAGATCGCCTTCACCAAAATTGATGGCGGCTCGTTTTTCATCGGCGTGATGCGGCCGGACGGCTCGGGCGAGCGCTTGCTGACGCGGGATTTTCTGGTTGAAGGGCCGACATGGGCGCCAAATGGCCGGGTGCTGATGTACTTTCGCCAGTCGCCGTCCGATTCGCGTGGTCATGGCGGTTCTACCCGCCTATTTTCGATCGACTTGACCGGGTCAAATCAGCACGAGGTGATAACCCCGCAGGATGCTTCGGACCCGGCGTGGTCTCCGTTGCTTCGCTAGGCCAACAAAGTAGGGATCAGAGCCGTTTTTGGCTTTCCGATGGGCACCACTTTTCGACGAGGGGGATTGATATGCAGTTAAGAACATTGGCTATACTGAGCGGGTTGCTGATGCTCGTCGCTTGCAGCAGTCCGGAGCCGACGGCGCCGGCCGGACCGGGTGGGCCTGGGTCCGTGGGCGGGCCCGGTGGGATAGGTTCGAGGAGCGGTCTCCCGGGATCGCAACAGGATCTTGAAGCGAGTGCCGGCGACCGCGTATTTTTCGCTTTCGACCGCTCCGACATTACCCCCGAAGCCCAACAAATCCTGGAGCGACAGGCGGATTGGCTGCGGCGCTATCCGAACGTCACTGTGACCATAGAAGGCCACTGCGACGAGCGGGGCACGCGCGAGTACAACTTGGCGCTTGGCGAACGCCGCGCCCAGGCCGTTAAGAACGTGCTGGTCGCGATGGGGATCCCGGCGAGCCGGATCTCGACAATCAGCTACGGTAAGGAACGGCCGGCGGTCGTCGGCTCGACCGAAGAGGCTTATGCCCAAAACCGTCGCGCCGTGACGACCGTCAACTGAAAAAGCGACGTCTGCCGTCTGCTCTGTCAATAGGTTGAGCAGCCGGAGCCTCTATCGCACGAAATCGACAGATCGGCGGGCGCCCTTTTTTTGCCCCAAAAGCCTCCTAGTAGGGCGGTTTGCTCAATCCGCGGCGCGCCCGCTCACGGGCGACGCGGAGATGGCGCGCGAATCAGGGTTACCCCATGTGCGATGGCTAGAGGCTCCCTATGATACGGCGCTCGATCCTGTCGTATGCCCGTCCGATTTGGCTGCTGATGCTGGTCGCCTTGGCCGTGCCGGCCCCGGCGGCGCGCGCCCAGGATCGGGCGATGCAGGATCGGCTGGACCGGCTGGAGCGGGATCTAAGCATGCTGCAGCGCCAAGTCTACCGCGGCGGCCCGGCGCCTGTTGCCGGTGCTGGTTCGGGCGCCGCCGTAGATGCCGAGCTGCGCATGGATCGGCTGGAATCGCAGATGCGCGAATTGACCGGGCGGGTCGAGGATGCAGTAAACAGAGCCGAGCAGCTCAGTCGCCGCCTCGAGCAGATCAACAGCGACATCGACCTGCGATTTAGCGCAAGTCAGGGACAGCCGAGGGGCGCAGTGCCGAATTCGCATGCCCCTGCTGCCGTCGCCGATTCCAGCCCTGCTGCGCCGGTCGTGATGCGGACGCCTCCGCCGGGCCCCAATTCGGTCCGGGCGCGGCTGCCCGGCGATCTGACGCCGCCCGGGACCTTGGTGCTGCCGCCGCCCGATCCTCCGAGCCGCGCGGGCACCCTCACGCCACCGGGGCCGATGCAATCGCCGCCGGAACTGGGGAGGGTGGCGACCGCCGGCAATCTCCATCCGCCGGCTGGTAGCTTGTTGCCTGCGGGGTCCGCCTCCGAGCAATATAATGCAGCGTTCGGACTGTTGAAGCAGGCGGATTATCCCGGTGCGGAACAGGCGATGAAGGCGTTCGTCGGGCAGCATCCGAACGATCCGCTCGCGGGGAGCGCCCAGTACTGGCTAGGCGAGACGTATTATGCGCGCGGCCGATATGCGGAAGCGGCTAGCGCCTTCGCCGAGGGCTACAGAAATTACCCGAGGGGACCAAAGGCGGCGGACGATCTGTTGAAGCTCGGCATGTCGCTCGCCCGCGCCGACCAGAAGCAGAACGCCTGCGTCGCGCTGACGCAGCTCGATCGCGACTTCCCGCATCCGGGAAACGCGATCAAAGAGCGCGCGGTCGCGGAGAAGAAGCGGCTCGGTTGCTGACCCGCGAGACGTCAGGGGGCCCTTTGGGCCTCGATGAACTCGCATCCTCACTCGCCTCGCTCGCGCGCTTCGAAAGCCCTCCGCTTCTTGCCGTCGCGGTGTCCGGCGGTCCCGATAGCCTCGCGCTCGCAATACTCGCCGACCGTTGGGCGCGCGAGCGCGGTGGCGAAATCTGCGCACTGACGGTCGATCACCGCTTACGGCCTGAAGGGACCGCGGAAATCCAACAGCTTCGCAATTGGCTGTCGGCGAGAGCGATCCGCCACGAGGTACTGGTTTGGTCGGGAGAGCGACCGAGGAGCGCTATACAGGAGGCGGCACGTATCGCACGCTATCGGCTGCTGGCCGGTTGGTGCCGCGACCACGGCTGTCTCCATCTGCTGATCGCACACCATCGAGAGGATCAGATCGAGACCCATCTGATCCGCCGCTGCGCCCACAGCGGGGCCGATGGGCTTGCCGGCATGTCCACGATCCGTGAGCTTGCAGAATGCCGGGTGCTGCGTCCGCTGCTTGGTATCGCGAAGGATCGGCTGAGGGCCTTTCTCGCGGCGGAGGGTCAGCCTTTCATCTCTGATCCGAGCAATCTTGATCCCGCCTACGAGCGATCTCGGTTCCGGGTCGGTGATGGAGCGACGCGAGACGCTGCGAAGGCGTCGGCTTTGCTCGCTGAAATCCGCACAACGGGTTCGAAGCGCGCCGAGGAGGAACGCGACGGCAATGCACTGTGCGCCCGCTGCGTGGATTTGCACCCTGCCGGGTTTGCCGTCCTCGATACCAATATCTTGCGGGGAACCTCGCAGCCCAGGACGGAACGGCTGCTGTCCGCCGTCGCCGTGACGATCGGTGGTACCTTCTACCCTCCTCGGCGCGAACGGACGGCTCGATTGCGCGAGGCGCTCGGCGTCGCAAAGCGCGGACATACGCTCGCCGGCTGTCGCTTCATCCGCTGGCGCGAGCGTGTCCTTGTGCTGCGCGAACTCGCGCGCGCTGCGCCGCCAATCCGGCCCGAGCCCAGCGAAGGCCTAGTAATATGGGACCACCGATTTAAAGTTACCTCGCCGCCCGCTGTGAGCGGTCGCCTCATCATCGCATATTTGGGCTTGGCCGGGGTCGCTCAGCTCCGTCGTCTCGCACCGCAGCTGTGGAGTAGTCGGTTGCCCCCCCTACTTTTCCCGATATTTCCGGCAGTTTGGGATGACACCGGCATCGCAGCCGTCCCACATTTGGGATATCGACGTGAAGGAGTTGGCGCCCTGCCGCAGATTATTTTTCAGCCGGTCAATCCTTTGACGCCGGCGGGCTTTGCCGTTGTTTAACTCCAGCCGCGTCTTATCTGTAAATCGGGCGAAATCTATCGCGGCTCGGCGCCCGGAGGGGTAGTCTAGTCGGTGCGCGATGCCCAGCTCGGTATGGAAAGGCGCTTATCGTGAATAACTTCGGCAAGAATCTCGCCCTCTGGATCGTTATCGGGCTGCTTCTCGTCGCACTGTTCAATCTGTTTCAGACTTCCTCCAGCCGGGGACCGCAAGCCACTCTCGCTTTTTCCGATTTCCTGAACGACGTCAATCGCGGGCAGGTTGCCGACGTCACGATTCAAGGTAGCAATATCAGCGGCCACTTCACTGACAGCCGAGCGTTCACGACCTATGCCCCGAACGACCCGAACCTGGTCAGTCGGCTGACCGACAAGGGCGTGCGCATCACCGCCGCGCCGGTCGATGAAAATGTGCCGTCGCTGTTCGGGGTGTTGATTTCCTGGTTCCCGATGCTCCTGCTGATCGGCGTATGGATCTTTTTCATGCGTCAGATGCAGGGCGGCGGCGGCCGAGCAATGGGTTTCGGCAAGAGCCGGGCGCGGCTGCTGACCGAAAAAGTCGGGCGCATCACCTTCGAGGATGTCGCCGGCATCGACGAGGCCAAGCAGGAGCTCGAGGAGATCGTCGAATACCTGAAGGACCCGCAGAAATTTCAGCGGCTCGGCGGCAAGATCCCCAAGGGCGTGCTGTTGGTCGGGCCGCCCGGCACCGGGAAGACTTTGCTCGCCCGCGCGATTGCCGGTGAGGCGAACGTACCGTTTTTCACGATTTCGGGTTCGGATTTTGTCGAGATGTTTGTCGGCGTCGGCGCGAGCCGGGTGCGCGACATGTTCGAGCAGGGCAAAAAGAACGCGCCTTGCATCATTTTCATCGATGAGATTGACGCGGTTGGCCGGCACCGCGGCGCCGGTCTCGGCGGCGGCAACGACGAGCGCGAGCAGACCCTGAACCAGTTGCTTGTCGAGATGGACGGCTTCGAGGCGAATGAGGGGGTCATCCTGATCGCCGCAACCAACCGGCCGGATGTGCTCGACCCGGCGCTGCTGCGGCCGGGGCGGTTCGATCGCCAGGTGGTCGTGCCGAACCCGGACGTCGTCGGTCGCGAGAAGATCCTCAAAGTCCATATGCGCAAGGTGCCGCTCTCCTCGGACGTCGATCCGAAGATCATCGCGCGCGGCACGCCAGGCTTCTCCGGCGCCGATCTCGCGAATTTGGTCAACGAAGCGGCCCTGATGGCGGCGCGCAAGGGCAAACGCTCGGTCGCGATGAGCGAGTTCGAGCACGCCAAGGATAAGGTCATGATGGGCGCCGAGCGGCGCTCGATGGTGATGACCGAGGATGAGAAGAAGCTGACCGCCTATCACGAGGCGGGCCATGCGCTGTGCATGCTCTACGCCGAAGGACACGAGCCGCTGCACAAGGTGACGATCATCCCGCGCGGCCGGGCGCTCGGCATCACGATGTTTCTGCCGGAGCGCGACAAGTACAGCCAGTCAAAGCTCGAGATCAAGGCGATGGTCGCCAGCCTGTTCGGTGGCCGGGTTTCCGAAGAGCTGATCTTTGGGCCAGAAAGGGTTACCACGGGCGCTGCCGACGATATCCGCCGGGCGACCAATCTGGCGCGCCGCATGGTCACTGAATTCGGGTTCAGCGACAAGCTCGGGCCGCTGCGCTACAGCGAAAACGAGGAAGAGGTCTTCCTCGGGCACTCGGTTACCCAACGCAAGAACGTCTCCGATGCGACTGCCAAGGTCATCGACGAAGAGATCCGGCGCATTGTCGACGAGGGCGAGCAGACCGCGCGGGATATCCTGACCGCGCGTCTCGACGAGCTGCATGCGCTGGCAAAGGGTCTGCTCGAATACGAGACACTGTCGGTCGATGAAATCCGCCGGATCATCAAGGGTGAGCGGATTGTGCGCGAAACGTCGACCGGTCCCGTGACCGATGAGGCGCGTTCCGGAAGACGCAGCTCGGTGCCGCCCTCCGGTCGCCCGACCGGTCTCGAACCTGAGCCGCAACCGGGCGGCTGAAGCCGACGGCGAGAGTTTAACCGTCGCACCTGATTCTACCACTCGAACAAATCGATGATTGCAGAGGCCGGCGCGGTGCGTCCCTTCATTGCCCTCTTCGGTGCGAGAGTTTAACGCTTTTTTTTATTTATTCTGACAAGGAGGTCCAGCGCGCTTTAGCCGACGCGGCGAAGCTTTGAAAATGTCCTTTGACTATGAGGGCGTTTTCCGCGAATTACGTTAGTGAAAAGGGCCTTCACAATTCTTGCAGGGACAGCATGACGCGGAAGCTCTTCGGTACCGATGGGATCCGCGGGACCGCGAACAGCGAACCGATGACGCCGGAAACGGCGCTAAAGGTAGCGATGGCGGTCGGCGAATGCTTTCACAACGGCGCCCATAAGCACCTCGTCGTCATTGGCAAGGACACAAGACTATCCGGCTATATGCTCGAGCCGGCGCTGACGGCCGGCTTTGTTACGATGGGCATGGACGTCGTTCTCGTCGGACCGCTGCCGACTCCCGCGATCGCCATGCTGACGCGAAGCCTGCGCGCTGATCTCGGTGTCGTCCTCTCGGCCTCGCACAACCCCTACGTCGACAACGGCATCAAATTGTTCGGCCGTGACGGATACAAACTGTCGGACGAGTTCGAGCAGCGGATCGAGGCCTGCCTCGACAAGGGGCCGAGCCGCCGTGCCGTGCCGGCGGAGCTCGGGCGGGTCAAGCGGCTCGACGATGCAGGCGGCCGCTATATCGAATTCGTCAAGCAGAGCTTTCCGCGCGGCCGCCGGCTGGACGGGTTGCGCATCGTTGTCGATTGCGCTCACGGCGCCGCCTACAAGGTTGCCCCAACCGTATTTTGGGAGCTCGGGGCTGAGGTCTTCTCGCTCGGGGTTTCCCCCGATGGCCTCAATATCAACCGCGAATGCGGCGCATTGGCGCCCGAACAGATGCGGCGCGAGGTGCTCGCCCGGCGCGCCGATATTGGGATCGCGCTCGATGGGGACGCCGATCGGCTGATTATTGCCGATGAGCGCGGCATCATTCTGGACGGCGACCAGCTAATGGCATTGATCGCGGCAGGACTGGCGCGTGGCGGGCGGTTGTCGGGTGGCGCGCTGGTCGCGACGATAATGTCCAATCTCGGTCTCGAACGCTTTCTCGCAACCCAGAGCATCGGACTGCACCGCACCTCGGTCGGCGACCGCTATGTCGTCGAAAAGATGCGCGCGCTCGGCTGCAACCTCGGCGGCGAGCAGTCGGGCCACATTATTCTCTCGGATTATGCGACAACTGGGGATGGCTTGATCGCAGCGCTCCAAGTATTGGCTTCGATTGTCGAAACCGGGCGGCGCGCCAGCGAGGTGTGCCAGCTGTTCACTCCGGTGCCGCAATTGTTGCGCAGCGTGCGGTTTGCCGAGGGCGAGCCGCTCGAGGCTGCCGCCGTCAAACGCGTGATCGCTGACGGGAAAGCCCGGCTCGGGACAGAGGGCCGCCTGGTGATCCGCAAATCCGGGACCGAGCCAGTGATTCGGGTCATGGCAGAAGGCGAAGACGAGGAACTCATCGTGACGATCGTGGACGAAATCTGCGTGGCGATCGGCGCCGTCGACACTGTTGGGGACGCCCAAGCCTCCCGATTGCTGCGGGTGGGTCCAGCTCAGGCAGCCGAGTAGAATGCACGGTAGAGTGCTGATCGTCGCCGGGTCGGATTCGGGGGGCGGCGCCGGAATCCAGGCCGACATCAAGACCGTGTCGATGCTCGACGCCTATGCCGCGACGGCGATTACCGCGCTGACCGCACAAAACACCGAAGGGGTTTTCGGCATTCTGCCCGTCCCACCCGATTTCATTCGGCGCCAGATCGAGGTGGTGCTGGACGATATCGGCGCTGACGCGATCAAAACCGGCATGCTGCACGATTTGTCGGTGATCGAGGTGGTCGCCGCGGTACTGAAACAGCGTGCCCCCGGAATCCCACTCGTCGTCGACCCGGTGATGGTCGCTAAGGGCGGCGCCCGCCTGATAAATGCCGAGGCGCTCGATGGGCTGAAGCGGCACCTGATCGCGCGCGCCGACATCCTCACCCCGAACCTGCCGGAAGCCGAGATCTTGTGCGGCAGGTCGATCTGCAGCACGACCGAGATGCGCGCTGCCGGTGAAACTCTGCTTGCGCTCGGTTGTCGGGGGGTTCTGGTCAAAGGCGGGCATCTGGCCGGGGAAGCCGTGTCGGACGTCCTAGTAACCGCGGCGGGTGCCCGAGTGTGGGAGAGTCCTCGCCTTGCCACCCGCCACACCCACGGCACCGGCTGCACCCTCGCCTCGGCGATTGCCGCCGGTCTCGCCCAGGGGCTCGCGGTCGAAGCCGCAGTGGACCGGGCGCGCGCCTACGTCCAGAGCGCCATCAGCAGTGCACCCGGCCTGGGCCGCGGCCACGGGCCGCTCGACCACGCCCACCCACTCCATTCGCGCTCGGGTCGGAGCGGGTGACGCCGGACTCCCGTTCGCGATAAGCTCCGTATTGGTACGGAGGAGCGGCATGGCAAAGAATTATCGGGTCGCAGTGATCGCAGGCGACGGAATCGGGCGCGAGGTGATGCCGGAGGGGGTTGCCGCGCTGGAGGCCGCGGCGCGTGTTTACGGCTTTGGCTTCCAATGGCACGAGTTCGATTGGAGCTGCGAGCGCTACGTCAACATGGGCATGATGATGCCCGAGGACGGGCTCGAGCGGCTGCGGCTCTATGATGCCGTTTACCTCGGCGCGGTCGGGCACCCACAGGTGCCGGATCATGTCTCGCTCTGGGGGTTGTTGATCCCGCTGCGCCGCGGTTTCCACCAATACGTCAATCTGCGCCCGGTGCGGCTGCTGGCCGGGATACAGTCGCCGCTGCGCGACCGGGTACCGGGCGATATTGATTTCTACGTCGTGCGCGAAAACAACGAGGGCGAGTACTCGGAAATCGGCGGCCGGCTATATGCCGGCACCGACTATGAGATGGCGATGCAGGAAGCCGTCTTCACCAGACGTGGCTGCGACCGGGTCATGCGCTACGCCTTCGAACTCGCCCGCGCGCGCAGGAAGCATGTCACCTCGGCGACCAAGTCAAACGGCATCATTCACACTATGCCGTTCTGGGACGAGCGGTTTGCCGCCGTCGCGCGCGATTATCCCGACGTCAAGACCGACCAGTATCACATCGATATCCTGACCGCGCATTTTGTGCGCCATCCCGATTGGTTCGACGTCGTCGTCGGCTCGAACCTGTTCGGCGACATCCTGTCCGATCTCGGCCCGGCCGTGGTGGGCTCGATCGGCATTGCGCCCTCCGGCAACATCAACCCCGAGCGCGAGTACCCGTCGATGTTCGAGCCGGTGCACGGCTCGGCGCCGGACATCGCCGGACGCGGCATTGCCAACCCGATTGGCCAGATCTGGTCGGGGGCGATGATGCTCGATCACCTCGGCGAAAGCGGCGCCGCTGCGGCCGTCGAACGAGCGATTGCCGACGTCCTCGCCGACGGCGGCACCCGCACCCCCGATCTCGGCGGCAACGCCGGCACGACCGACCTCGGCGCGGCGATCACAGCGGCAATCCGCTGATCTCTGGGAAGACGCGAGATTCCCGGTCATTCCCGCAATCTCGGCCGCTGAACGCCCGCCCGATCGAGACTGATTTGCACGTAGGTTCCTCTTGCGATGCGGCCTGAGCAGAGTCAATGCCACTTCTGATGACCGATCGCCCATACGTAATCTGACACCGCGGCGAGATCGGCTTGGCTGGGTGCCACCCACGGGCGGCATCACGCCGGTGTGTTCCTTGGGCTTCGGTACCCCTAGGCGATGGTCGGGTAATCGCCCGAACGCTGCCGTCGCCCCATAGCCGTTTGCCACTCGTTAAATCGGAACCCATGGCCGTGCCCTTGCCATCCGAGCTGTGACATCCCACGCACGTTCCGCCGTCGACCTCTCCGTAAAAAATGCGATCACCCAATGCGACTTGGTCCGGCGAGGCGCCCGGCGGTATCGGAAATGGCTTCGCGCCGGCGTTCGGATGAATACCCTCTGGCGGCGGCACGTTGCTGGGTGTCGAAGCTCGTGCGGTGGGAGGCGGAGGCGCTGCGGCCGCAATTCCGGCAGCTGGGCTTCCGCCCAGGAAGGTAACGCGCCAAATGCGGCCACCCTGATCGTCCGCGATATACAGCGCGCCGTCAGGCCCGACCGCCAACCCGGTCGGGCGATGCGCCGCTCGACGCGGCTGCTTTGAACGCCCCGGCGAAGCCGTCCGCGAAGATCACAAACGGCCCGGAGGGCTTGCCCTCGACTAGCGGCTGAAACACCACATTATAGCCGCCTTGCGGTTCCGGCGCCCGGTTCCACGACCCGTGAAACGCAATGAAGGCGCCGTCTTTGTAGGCGGACGGGAACTGGCTGCCCTCGTAGATCAGCATATCGTTGGGTGCCCAATGCGCCGGGAATGCCGCGATCGGTGCCTCCTTCTGCGCGCAGACGCCCACCGCCTTTCCACCATCGCCACCGTATTCCGGGGCGAGAACCAGCTTCTTCTGGATATCGTCATAATAGCATTCCGGCCAGCCGAAATCGGCACCTTGGCGCAGTTGGACCAGCTCTTCGGCCGGCAGGCTGGCGTTCTGCTGCAATGTGTAAAATTTGGGCCAGTTCTGCCCGAGTTGGTCCCGCCCATGTATGCTCGCAAAAATCCTGCCTGCGGAATCGAAGGAAATCCCCTCGCCGTTGCGGAGCCCCGTGACGAAGCGCTCGGCCGGCGAGAAACGCTGGTCCAGCCGGTTGGTTTCGTAGCGCCAGGTGCCGGCTCGTGTCGCCAACTCCGTGCAGGGGTTGTTGCCCGGCACATTCGGCATGCGATTCTGGCTCTGGCACGAATTGGTAGCAGACCCGAGGTCGACGTAGAGGTTGCCCTCGGGGTCGATCGCGACGGGATGCATCGGATGATCGCCGGTCAGCGGCAACCCCGACACTACGGTCTCGGGCGCTCCGGTCGGGTCGATCCGATCCGTCGGCAGCTTGTAGCGAACGATGCGGTCGTTGGTCTCGGCGTAGACGTAGCCGTTGTAGAGCTTGACGCCGGTTCCTCCCGCGTTGCCGTCCGCCTTGGTTGGGCCAAAGCGGACGATTTTGTCGGCCCGGCCGTCGCCCTTTCTATCCTGCAGCGCAATCAGAAACCCACCGGGTGGAGGCGTGTCGTTGTGGTAATAGCGCCCGCTCCACGTGTTGACATAGACGACCCCGTTCGGAGCCATCGCGAGGTGCCGGGCATGGCCCAGTTTGTCTGCGAAACCGGTTTGGGCAGAAGCCGGGAGACAGCGTTATACCGCCCTAGCCCCGACGCAGACGCCTGAGCGCACCATCGGCGCTTCGTGGGTTGCTTGAGCGTTGGACCGTCCGGTCGTCAGTAACAATCCTGCGACGAAGAAAGTCGCGGCACGTATGGGCAACTGTCTTACAAATCTTCCGCGAGGATTCATTCTTGCCGGCTCCGTGGGATGGCGACTGCGATTGCGCTTCTGAAAACGGCCGTCACCAAGTCTGGCTCCCGATCGGCCAGAAAGAGCAGGGAACATGTGTATCTGCTGCCTCAACTGACGGCACGCTGCGCGTGTGAGTACCCCCGCGATGCCTGGATTCTCCCACCCCGTTGGCCTGAGCTGCTGGTGCTTGCCGATTGCGGCAATCGAACTCATCTTTATCAAGGGGATTAGGAGGAGGCGCTCTTGACCATCATCCTCGACCACACGATCGTCCCGGCCCGCGACAAGGAAGAGTCGGCACGGTTCTTTGCCAGAATTTTTGGCCTCGAATACAAGGGTCCAGTCTCGCATTTCGCTCCGGTGCGGATCAACGAGACCTTGACGATCGACTTTGACAATTGGGACAGCTTCGAGCGGCATCATTATGCCTTTAAGGTCGGCGAAGCCGAGTTCGACGGGATCTTCGACCGGGTGCGCGGTGAGGGCCTCGCCTACGGCAGCGCGCCGCGCTCCGCCGAAAACATGGAGATCAATCATCGCAATGGCGGCCGCGGGTTCTATTTCCGCGACCCGAATGGTCACCTGCTCGAAGTGCTGACCGCCTAGGCCTCACTTTGGATAGCCCTCAAACGAAAGGTGGAATCATGTCGCAGACTATCGATCAGAGGCCACCCGTAGCGGTGGGCCATGTCCGGCTTACGGCGACAGATGTCGCCACTGCGAAGCGATGGCTCGAAACCGTCGGCTTACGCCCGATTTTCGCCGACGAAGACCTCGCCGTCCTCGAGCTTCGTGGCGGCACGCATGTTGTCGTCAGGAAGGCGGAACAGCCGCCGCCGACTGGTGCCGCCGCGCCGTTCGACCTGATGGTGGACGATATCGAGGCGGCGCGCCGCGATTATGCGGCGAAAGGGCTTGGGCCCTCCGACATCAGCAGGGGCCGGATCCACGACGCCTTCCACCTTAGAGGACCGGACGGGTACGACTTCACGGTCACCTCGTCGCATGCCGTGGGGAGGATCGTCTAAGTGCCTGACCCTCGCTAAAGAGTTTTGGGGCTCTAAATTCCCGCTTTCGCGGGAATGACGGATAAACTGCCGATTAAGTGTGAGGCGGGCCACTCGCAGTCGCTGGCGTCTCCCCCGCGACTTGACCGGGTGGCGCGAGGGTTCGTTCAGTCTGCTCTAGCCGCACGAGGATTTCCCGCGCCCGGCGCAGGGCGATGTCGGGGCGCAGAAATACTTCGGAATACCCGTCATCCGGATAGTCGAACATCCGCTGCTGCTTCTCGAGCGCCCAGCGGTCTTCGGCGATGACCGCGGGAAAGGTTTCCATAAATCGTTCGACCGCCGATCTTGTCGGGTCGGATTTACATTTCTGCCCGGCCGGCATGTTGATGATCAGCCGCCAGACGTGGTTGCGCCGGTCAACCGGCGTATGGGTGTGGACGATGATGTAGCCGCGCTCCGCGTTCGCATCGCCCAGGCGGCCTGCGGGCCAGACGCGCATCCGCACATGGGTGACCGCTGGGCTCAGCATGAAATGCGTATGGTCCCGGTCGACGACATCGTAGCCTAGGTAATCCTCGAGAAAAGGCGGCTGCTTGTATCCGCGGACCTGACGAATGGTCCCAACGTAGCGGTTGCCGTCGCGCACCCCCTGGTCGAGCTTAACCGGAATCCGGCTGTTTTCGACATCGCCGATATTGCCGTCATGCAGCGGATAGAAGTGCGAGATGTCGAGCAGGTTCTCGATCAGCAGCATCGAATTGGCGGGCACCGGCATCGGGCCGGTATCGGCGGTTTCCCAGGCCGGGTCGGCGATCTCGGGAAGCCGCGGCGGGCGGGCGGTTTCGGCCTTGGCCGAGTCGCCCGGCCAGACCCAGACCAAACCGTCCTGCTCGATGACCGGAAAAGGGCGCAGCCGCGCCTGCGGCGGAATGCGCCCGTCGGGATGTGACGGCACCCGCACGCAGCGGCCATTCGCGTCGTAGCACAACCCGTGATAGGCGCACTCGAGCAGATCGCCATCGATCAGCCGCCCGGCTGACAACGGCATGCGTTTGTGGCAGCACCGCTCGTCGAACGCGACGACCTCGCCCGCAAGGGTTCGCCACGTGACCAGCGGTTTTTCCGCGATAACATGACCCTGCAGCTGCTGGGGCGCGAATTCGCGCGACATCCCAGCCACGTACCAGGCATTCTTCACCAGCACGTCAGCAGCCACGACCTCGGCTCCTCGAAACCGTCATTTCCTCGATGATTTTCCGAATGTGATGCATGTCAAATATTTTCTTGGTTCGTTCGAGAAGGGGCGGTTGGGTGATCGAAGCGTTGGGAGAGGCCCATGATTGCTCATATCTCGATCGGAGTAGGGGACATCGACAGGAGTAAGCGCTTCTACGACACGGTGCTGGAGTCGCTCGGATACAAGTGCATCAGAGCTGCGAGAACGCTCTCGGGGTACGGTTATGGGCGCGACAGCATTGCGTTGTGGATGGTATCAGCCGAGCGCCCGGTTCCGGCCGACGAAAAATCGGGTCTGCACGTCTGCTTTATGGCGCCGAGCGCCGACGCCGTCGAAGCGTTTCACGCGGCGGCGCTGCGTTCCGGCGGGCAAGACAACGGTGCGCCCGGTCTGCGCCCGGAATACAGCCCCGATTACTATGCCGCCTTCATCATCGATCCGGACGGATACCGGATCGAGGCCTACTGCGGCCCAGGCGAAGCCTGAGTTCAGTTGGCTGCGATGAACACATAGCGCTAAGATCCGCGGGATCGTCCGGATCGCGACATTAACTGAGCACTCGATGGCGAAATTCCGAACCCTCGACGACATCGACATGCACGGCAAGCGGGTGCTGTTGCGCGCCGATTTGAACGTGCCGGTCAAGGACGGCGTAGTGACCGATGCGACCCGCATCGAGCGGCTCGCGCCGACCATCGAGGCGCTGATCGAGAAGGGCGCCCGGGTGATCGTGATGTCGCATTTCGGCCGCCCAGGGGGCAAGCCGGACCCGGCCTTTTCTCTGCGGCCGCTGGTCGAGCCTCTGAGGAAGGCGATCGGCGGCCGCGAGGTGCGCTTTGCTGAGGATTGCATCGGCGACGCGGCGAAACAGGTCGTCGCGGCGCTTCGCCCGGGGCAGGTCGCGCTGCTGGAAAACCTTCGTTTCCATCAAGGTGAGGAGGCCAACTCGCGAGAGTTTGCCCGCGCTCTAGCCGAACTCGGCGATGTTTATGTCGACGACGCTTTCTCGGCGGCGCATCGCGCCCATGCCTCGATCGCGGCGCTCGCGCATTTGCTGCCAGCCGCGGCCGGAAAATTGATGGAGGCTGAGCTCGAGGCCCTGACCGCCGCCCTAGAGAGCCCGACCCGGCCGGTCTTGGCGCTGATCGGCGGAGCCAAGGTGTCGACCAAGCTCGACCTGTTGCGCTTTCTGATCGGCAAGGTCGATCTGCTGGCGATCGGCGGGGCGATGGCGAACACGCTGCTGTTGGCCGAAGGGAGAGAGGTCGGGCGCTCGCTCTGTGAGCGCGACATGACCGAGACCGCGCGCCAAATCCTCGCTACGGCACGCGGCCAAAACTGCCGAATTATCCTCCCCGAAGATGCCGTCGTCGCCGCCGAGCTGGCGTCTGGCGCCGCGACTCGAAATGTAGCGATCGATGCGGTCCCGCGCGAGGGGATGATCCTCGACATCGGGACAAGGACGGTGGAGGCCATCGGCGTTGCGCTCGACGAGGCACGAACCCTAGTCTGGAACGGACCGCTCGGCGCTTTCGAGACACCACCCTTCGATCGCGGCACGGTCGTGGTGGCGACGAAGGTCGCCGAGCTGACGCGGGCCGGAAAGCTGCTCAGCGTCGCCGGCGGCGGCGATACGGTTGCAGCCCTTGCCGCGGCCGGGATTTCCGACGAGCTATCCTACGTCTCGACGGCGGGTGGGGCCTTCCTCGAATGGCTGGAAGGCCGTGAATTGCCAGGTGTCGCCGCTCTCCGCACCGCCGCCTCAGGAGCCCGCTGATGAAGGCTTCCGAGATCATGACCCGCAACGTCGTCACGGTCGGACGCAACATACCGATTGCTCAAGCCATTCGATTGATGCTCGACAACGGCGTCAGCGGCTTGCCGGTGCTGGGCGATGACCGGAAGGTGGTGGGCATTCTGACCGAAGGCGATCTCTTGCGGCGCAGCGAGACCGGAACCGAGCGGCACCGTCCCCGCTGGCTGGAGCTCCTGATGGGCCCGGGTCGAATGGCTGGGGAATACATCAGGACGCACGGGCGGAAGGTCGAAGAGATCATGACCCGCGATCTCGTCGGCGTCACCGAGAATGCCGCGCTGGAAGAAATCGTCGAGCTGATGGAACGCCGCCGGATCAAGCGCGTCCCGGTATTTGCCGGTGATGCGCTGGTAGGCATCGTCAGCCGTGCCGATTTACTCCGCGCCCTCGCGCGTGCCCTTGAAGAGCAACCTGCCGGGACGCGCAGTGACGATGAAATTCGCGAGCAAATTCTCGCCGAGCTGGCAAAAACCGCGTGGGTGCCGCGCGACGGTCTGGAGATCAGGGTGAAAAATGGTGTCGTCGAGCTCGGCGGCGTTATTCTCGACGAGAAGGAGCGTGAGGCGCTTCGGGTTGTCGCCGAGAATGCGGCCGGGGTCAGCGCCGTGGAGGATCGCCTTGTCTGGATCGACCCGGTCTCCGGGACCGTCATCGATCCTCCTCAACCCGATCAGACGGCAAAGCCTTGACAACCAAGGAGCAATCAATGCGCGCTTACATAATCGGATTTGTTGGCGCTTTTAGCCTTGCCTGGGGCTTGCAGACCGCGGCGGCGGCGCCTTCACTGCCGACCCGCATCGCGGTCGAGCCCTTCTCAAGCATTGTGCCGGCGGCCCACCATTGTGGAAAAGGCCAACGCTGGGTCGCCGCCGGGTATGCCAAACACGGCAAGTACCGCGCCGGTCACTGCGCTCCAGCTTGATCGACGCCTGCTAATTCACACCGCACGCCTGGGAAGTTAGGTTGCCGAGGTCAGGCGACGCTGCTCCTGTGATGGCCCGCCGGCGCCGTCGGCCGCGCCAGTTGCACCGCATTCAGAACGCGGTGCAGATCGCTGAACCGAAACGGCTTTTCGAGCAGCGCCAGCGGCCGCGCCGCATCGCCTTGACCGGCGTGAAATTCCCGCCCGGTCAAGGTGATCATCCGAACTCCGAGCGTCGCGCAGCTCCTGCTCAAAATTAGGCCTTGCTCGCCCTGCAGCACCATGTCGGTGACCAGCACATCGATCGAGGAAGTCGCCAGCCACACGCTTGCGTCGACAACATTCTCGCAGACCAGAACATCGTGACCAAATTCGGTCAGAATGCCGGCTATGAAATCGCGAATTGCGCTGTCCGACTCCGCCAGGAGAATACGCGGCATCTGCTGCCCTGGTCTGAAAGAAATCTGATATGAGCGATATCGAACCTCCTATGCTTTAAGAACGCGTAAAGATGTCAGGCGGGTCTGCGATCCTGTGCTTCGATCAGGGCGACGCCGAAGACGGCGTGACGCGCTGAGGCGGAAGGAGAGGTTGATGACGCTCTCGGTGAAGAAAAGCGGAGCCGCCTGCGGCGCCGAAATAGATTTCGATCTCGCGCGAGATATCGATGACCTAACATTCCGGCCGATAGAGCAGGCGTTTCACGACAACGTTGTTGTTGTATTTCGTGGTCAGCAGCTTGCCAACGCGCAGCATGTCGAGTTCAGCTCTCACTTTGGCGAGCTCGAAATCCATATCGTCAAGAAATATCTGCTCCCCGGCTTTCCCCAAATCCTGCTGATTTCGAACATCCGTAACGAGGCCGGCGAGCACATCGGCTTGGCCGATGCCGGCTTTACCTGGCACACCGACACGTCCTACCGGCGCCGCCCTAGCCGTTGCTCGCTGCTCTACGCGAAGGAGGTGCCGCATCGCAATGGCGAGCCTCTCGGAGACACCGTCTTCGCGAATGCGATTACCGCCTATGAGGCGTTGCCGGAAGCGATGAAACAACGCGTCGACGGGCTGAAAGCGATACATCGCTATTCGGCCCGCCGGCGGGTAGAGGATAGCCCGCGGCCCAAGCTCACGCCGCAACAGCTCGCGGAAACCCCGGACGTCGCCCATCCGATCGTCCGCACCCATCCTTATACCGGCCGGAAGTCGCTCTACGTCACCGCCGGCGAGTGCATCGGCATCGTGGGCATTCCCGATGACGAGGCGGTCGATCTGATCGCCGAGCTCGATGCCCATTGCGTGCGGCCAGAGTTTCTCTATCGGCACAAATGGCAGGTCGGAGACCTGTTGATGTGGGACAACGCCGCATCGATGCACCTGGCGATCTGCGACTACGCCTTGCCCGAGCGCCGCCTAATGCACCGCACAACGGTCATCGGAACCGTTCCGTTCTAACCGATCGGCAATACTCGCACGGGCGGAATTCTGTTATCCTGCGCCAGCGCCAAAATTGGCGAGGATGATGCATGCTCGCGCACGTTCGCCGCGCGGCGATGACCCCCGTGTGGATCGCCCAACTGGTTACCGGGACGAAGTCGTTTGAGCGCAACGGCGTCATCGGCAGCCGGCGTCTGAACAAATGGGGTCTTCACACCGCCCGGGTCACCATCGCCCATCGTTTGGCAAGCAAACGTCGCCAGAGGCTGACCGGCCTGATTTCCCGCCAGGACAAAGAGGCTTTCGATCGGGATGGTTTTGTGCTGCGGCCGAACTTCCTCCCCGCCGACCAGTTTGCTGCCCTCGTCGCCGAGATCAGGGCTTATCGCGGCCCCTTACGGGAAATCTCCGAGGGCGACACGATCATGCGCAAGATCGCGCTCGACCGAAAGACGTTGGCCGAAATTCCGGCGCTCCGTGCGGTGCTGCAGGCGCGTGACTGGCGGGGCCTCGTCCGCTATGTCGGGAGCCGCGATGCCGAGCCGGTGGTCTGGGTGCAAAGCATTCTGCGCCACGCCTGCGCGGGACCCGCCGATCCGCAAACCGTGTTGCATGCCGATACCTTTCACCCGACTGTCAAGGCATGGCTGTTTCTGACCGATGTCGCCGAAGACGCCGGGCCCTTCACCTACGTTCCGGGCTCTCACCGACTGACTGCCGAACGGTTCGCCTGGGAAAGTCGCATGAGCCTTGCCGCCCGCCAATCGCCGAACGCCGAGGTTCGGCAGGGCTCGTTCCGCATCGATCCGGCCGAACTGCGATCTCTCGGTTTGCCGCAACCGAAGGCCTTTGCGGTCCCCGCCAACACCCTCGTCGTCGCCGATACCTTTGGCTTCCATGCCCGCGGGCCGAGCATGCGCCCGTCGCTGCGCGTCGAGATCTGGGCCTATGGTCGGCGCAGCCCGTTTCTGCCGTGGGCTGCGCTCGTTCCGTGGTCGACGGCCGGGTTGGGACGGCGCAGTATCTTGTCGTGGCAATTCGGCGATGTCCTCGAAGCGGCCGGCCTCAAAAAAAATCGCTGGCGCCTACGAACCGGGATGTCGGCGTTCGATCCCTCCTCGGGCGTACCGCGAATTGAATGCGGATTTAACCCAGAACCGCAGGATCTTCGAAATACCGAGCGAGATTGGCGCGAATTCGGGCCAGCATCGGGACGCCGGGGGGAGGCAGAACAAAGCTCTTCCCGGTGATGGTTTCGAAAACGCTGATATAGATCCGCGCCGCTTCAAGAATGATGTCCGGCGGGATCTCTGGCAGCGGCTCTCGATAGGGGTCGCTACGCGCAATCACCCAGCGCCGCACGAAGTCTTTGTCGAGAGTGTCCGGCGGCTCTCCGGCTGCGAAGAGACCCTCGTAGCTGGCGCCGATCCAGTAGCGGCTGCTGTCCGGGGTATGAATTTCATCGGCGAGAATGATCCGGCCGGCGGGGTCGAGCCCGAACTCGTATTTGGTGTCGACGAGGATCAAGCCGCGCTTTTCGGCGATCTCGCGCCCGCGCGCGAACAGCGCCAGCGCCAGTTGTGAGGCCATTGCCCACTGCTCTGATGTCAGGAGGCCGCGACCGATAATCTGGTCGGCCGTCAGCGGCTCATCGTGACCGCCGCCCACTGCCTTGCTCGTCGGTGTAATTATCGTTTGGGGCAACCTTTGGTTCTCACGCAGCCCGTCAGGGAAGCAAAGCCCATAGATTTCCCTCTGGCCTGCTCTGTACATCGGCCAGATCGACGTGCCCGTCGTCCCGGCGAGGTAGTCGCGGACGACAAACTCGACCGGAAGGATCGTGAGCCGATGACCGACGACGACATTCGGGTCGGGATATTCGATGACATGGTTGGCACAAACGTCGCGCGTCGCCTCGAACCAAAACCGCGCGATCTGTGTCAGCACCTGACCTTTGCACGGAATCGCCGTCAGGATGCGGTCGAAGGCGCTCAGCCGGTCAGTCGCGATGATGATTCGACGACCGTCCGATAAGTCGTAATTGTCGCGGACCTTACCCCGGTAATGCCTCGGCAGCTCCGGGATCGTCGCATCGACCAAGACGTTGTCGAGATACGCCGCAAGCGCTTCCGGCTCGGTCACCTGCGGCGCCGTTATTTATCAATGGCGAGCGTGAGCAGTAAGCCATCCGACGTAGCCGCCGCCACCTCCGCCGCCACTACCCCCGGCGCCGTGGCCGCCGCCGCCCAGCCCGGCCTGGCCCCGGCCGCCGTGACCCCAGCCGCCATGACCCCAATCACCGTGACCCCAGCCGCCACGATCCCAATCGCGATGACCCCAGCCGCCGTGACCCCAGCCACCGCCCCAGAACCCGCCAACGGAAATTCCAGCCGGATATCCGTAATACGGGTAGCTATAATACGGATAGCCGTATGCCGGGTAATACGAATAGGGGTAAGCATACGGGTAAGAGTAATACGGGTAGGGGTAGGTGGCGGCGGGATATCCGTAGTTATAGGCGTATTGCGCAGCCGCAGATCGCGGCGTCGCGATGGTGGCCAGCGCGGCGGTCGCGAGGACTGCCCCGCCAATGACGGCGCGCCGGGACCAGCTGCAATTGGCGCTAAATGACATGAATGCCTCCAATCGGTCAGGTCGAACACTCCCCCATATAACGAGCACTAAGCCTGCGCCATTCCGAGCTGCCGCAAACCCGCGGAGATTTCGCGGGTGCAGCACCGCAGGTTGCAACGATCATTGGATGGCCCATGGCGCGTGATCCAGCGGGGATCCGTCGCTAACGATGGCCACCTCCGCCATGGAAGCCGCCGCCGTGGAAGCCTCCGCCCCATCCGCCGCCGTGGAAGCCTCCGCCATGGAAGCCGCCGCCCCATCCGCGACCGCCCCATCCGCGACCGCCCCATCCCCAACCTCGACCCCATCCCCAGCCACCGCCCCACCAGCCGCCAACCGTGATCCCGACTGGCCACCCGTAGTAGGGATAACCGTAATACGGGTAGCCATAATAGGGGTAACCATAATACGGAGAGTAGGCATAATAAGGATTGTATGGATAATAGGGGTAAGCCGGATAACCATAGCCGGGATAGCCCTGCGCTGCGCTTGGCCGCGCAGGCACACCGATCAGAAAGGCTACGGTCGCTGCCGTGCCCAATGCAATGGTGGCTTGCCGGAGCCAACTCTTCTGGAAGGAAACCGACATGGATGCCTCTACCTGCTCGACCGATAAGTCAGTCCACCCTGCTATATGAATATGCGATTGCAAATTTCATCGTCCCGGGACCCGAAGCGTTTCGATGTTGCCCGTTAAGGCGGATTCTGACATCGGCGGCTGGAGGAACCATGAAATCGGAATCGGCGGATGGTGCGGTGCAAGCCCATTTGCCGGAATTTCACAACACGCTGCCCCTCATTCGAGTGATTGCTATGCCAGCCGATGCGAACCCGAACGGCGATATCTTCGGCGGGTGGCTGCTGTCGCAGATGGATCTCGCGGGTGGCAGCCTGGCGGCGCAACGTGCTCAAGGGCGTTGTGCGACGGTAGCGGTGGACGGCATGGTTTTCCACGAGCCGGTCTTTATCGGGGACGAGGTCAGCTGTTACGGCGAGTTGGTCAGGACGGGGCGCAGCTCGATGACAGTGCGTATCGAGGCGTGGCGGCGCTCCTTGGCCTCGCACGAAGTTCGCAAGGTGACCGAAGCAACCTTTACCTACGTTGCGATCGGCGAGAACCGCCGGCCTCGCGCGTTGCCGCCGGCGACCGGCCGGTAGCCGCTCCGAACAATTCGGTGACCAGCGTCGCCGGTCTAGCCTCACGTTCCAGCTGGTCGAAGGTGCATTGCCGGGGCGCCTTGTCGGGCCGCCAGCGCAACAATCTGGTGCCATGGCGGAAGCGGTCGCCGGTAACATGATCATAGCGAACCTCAACGACTAATTCCGGCCGCAGCGGCTGCCATTCGGCCGAACGCTCGGTGCTCCACCGGCTTGGACCTCCAGGCGCTTTGCCGGTGAAGCCGGGGGGCATCGCCAGCCCTTCGAGTTGCTTGGTCAGTGCCTCGCGGTCGAGATGGTGGAGCGTGGCGGTAAAGCCGACGTGATCGAGCTTGCCCTCATCGTTATAGAGGCCGAGCAGCAGAGACCCTGCCAAGCGCGAGTTCTGCGCGTAACGAAACCCGCCGACCACGCAATCAGCGGTGCGTTGTTTCTTTACCTTGAGCATGGCCCGCTCGCCCGGCTCGTAAAGACCAGCGAGCCGCTTCGCTATAACCCCGTCGAGCGCGCCGGCGCTCGTTTCGAGCCATCGTCGCGCCTCCTCCACCTCGCGCGTAAAGGGCGAAAGTTTGAGGGCGGCGTGAGGTCCAAGAGAGTGATGAAAGCCTTCGAGTGCCGCCCGGCGCTGGACCAGCGGCATCTGTAGCAAGCTTTCGCCGTTTGGCGTCAGGAGCATATCGAACAGGATGAACATCGCCGGTGTTTCGGCGGCCAGTTTGCGGATGCGGCTTTCGGCGGGATGCAGGCGCATCTGCAGGGCTTCGAAGGACAAGGTTTCGCCGACCGGTATGGCGAGTTCGCCGTCAACCGCGAAATGCGTCGGCTCGATACTGGCCCAATAACGTTACGATCTCCGGGAAGTATCGGGCCAGCGGCTTTCCAGATTTCGCGCTCAGCTCCACCTGGTCTCCCGCGCGGAAGGCAAGGCAGCGAAACCCGTCCCACTTTGGCTCGAATTGCCAACCCGGCTCGGCCGGCAGGTCGTCAACGAGCCGCGCCTCCATGGGCGGCGTATCGAGAGACAGTGGAAATTCCGTTCCGTTCGCGATCATCGTACTCGTTTTAAAGAGCGTGCCGATTGGGAGGGTAGCGAAACCCGTCAAACGGCGTCGGCCCCCGGCTCGATCAGCGAAGGCTCTTTGTTTTTGACATTTCCGACCCGCTTGTCGACTGGCCAGATGATCAGGTCCTCGGCCGGGTAGGGCACGAGCAGCGATTTCAGCCGGTCAGGATCGGCCGGCGTCTCGCCGAGCCACACCGGCCAATCGTCCGGGGAAAGGATGACCGGCATGCGGTCGTGCAGTTCAGCGATAAGGGGGTTCGGCGCGGTCGTGACGATCGCAAAGCTGCGCACCCGCTCGCCGGCCGGCGAGCGCCAGCTCTCCCACAGGCCGGCCAGTGCCATCAGCCGGCGATTGGCGAGGGCGACCGCATAGGGCTGCCGATCCTTGCCGAGTTTCTTCCACTCATAAAAGCTGTCGAAAGGGACAAGGCAGCGACGTTGCTCGAACGCTTCGCGGAAGGCCGGTTTCGTGTCGATCCCCTCGGCCTTGGCGTTAATGTTCGCGAAGCCGACCTTGATGTCCTTCGCCCAGAAGGGGACGAGCCCCCAGCGCATGACGTCGAGGCTGCGCTGCCTGGCCTTTGGCGTCGTAGCGGACGACAGGAAGATCATCGGTCGGCGCGGCGTTCCAGTTGGCCGGAATGTTAGGGGTCAGCCGCTCGGGCGGGATCGAAAAGACCAGCTTGATCTCGCTGACATCGGAGGAAAGACGGGCACGGCCACACATGAGCCGTTAAATGGCGCACTGCGCCGATATCGGCAATGTCTGCGATGCGGGAGCAACCCTTCACGACGCTTGTCAGCTTCGCTATCGTTCTCCGAGCATTTTTGGGGAAGAGAATGACATCGGCGGACAAGACCTACGACTTTATCGTGACCGGCGCAGGATCGGCGGGCTGTGCTGTGGCAGGTCGGCTCAGCGAATCCGGCCGCTGGCGCGTGCTGCTGCTCGAAGCCGGCGGGCGCGACAGCAACCCGTGGATCCACATCCCGCTCGGCTACACCAAGACCTTTACCAATCCGCGGGTCAACTGGATGTTCGAGAGCGAGCCCGAGAAGGAACTCAACAACCGCACCCTCTACCAGCCCCGCGGCAAGGTGCTGGGCGGCACCAGCTCGATCAACGGCATGGTCTATATGCGCGGCACCCCGACCGATTACGACGGTTGGCGCCAGCGCGGCTGTGAGGGCTGGGACTGGGATTCGGTGCTGCCCTTTTTCAAGAAGGCGGAAGACCAGGAACGCGGCGCCGATGATTTTCACGGCGTGGGCGGGCCGCTGCACGTCTCGAACCCGGTGCGCTCGCCGCTCGGCGACGCGATGGTCGCCGCTTCGATCGAGGCCGGCATTCCCGCCAATCCGGACTTCAACGGCGCCCGGCAGGAGGGTGTCGGTTACTACCAGACGACAACTACCAATCGCCGCCGGTGGAGCTCGGCGCGGGCCTATTTGGGCGAGGCGCGCCGCCGTCAGAACCTGACCGTCGCCACCGGGGCGCATGCCACCCGCATCCTGTTCGAGGGCATCCGCGCGGTCGGGGTCGAATATCACACGCCGGGCGGGCGCAAGACCGCCTGGGTGCGCGGCGAAATTATCGTTTCCGGCGGCGTCTACGGCTCGCCGCAGCTGTTGCAGCTCTCCGGGCTGGGGCCGGCTGATCTCTTGAGTGAATACGGCATTCCGGTCGTGGGCGAGATGGCCGGAGTGGGCAAGAACCTGCACGACCATTTCAACACCTATCTCGTATTCCGCTGCCCGCAGAAGGTCACGGTCAACGATATGGCGAAGAGCCCGGCTCTCAAGCTCAAGGCGGCGGTGCAATACGCGGTCAGCCGGTCCGGCCATCTGTCGAATGCCGGAATCTACGCCGGCGCTCTCGTCCGCACCGACCCGCGGCTCGAACAGCCCGATCTGCAGATCAATATGTCGGGATGGAGCGCCATCGAGCGGCTGCGCACCGGGATCAAGCCGCACCCGTTCTCGGCCTTCACCTTCAGCCCGGTGCATCTGCGCCCCGACGGACGTGGCACGGTGCGGATCAAGAGCCCCGACCCACTGGCCGCGCCGGCGATCCAGTTCAATTTTCTGGCGAGCGACTACGATTTCCAGGCGCTGATCTACGGCATGAAGCTCAGCCGCAAGATCGCGGCGCAGCCGGCGATGAAGCCGTTCATCGCCGAGGAGGTGCTGCCCGGGGCCGCGGTGGAAAGCGAGGCCGATATGATCGAGGAAATCCGCGTGCGCGGCGTCTCAAACTTGCATCCGGTCGGCACCTGCCGAATGGGGCGCGAGGTCGACGCGGTCGTCGATCCGCGGCTGCGGGTCCATGGGATCGAGGGGCTGCGCGTCGCCGACGCCTCGATCATGCCGCAGGTGCCGGGCGGCAACACCAACGCGCCGTCGATCATGATCGGCGAAAAATGCGCAGCCATGGTTCTCGAGGACGCCATGGTGGCTTAGCGGACTCCTGGATTAAGCGCGGGCGCGTCCTTCGAGACAGCCGCTGCGGGCCTCCTCAGGATGAGGACTTTTCTCAATGTTATCAAAAGTATCTCTCATGCTGAGGGAAGCCCAGAGGGCGCATTTCGAACCACGCACGCAGCTGCCGCAGCCCTTTGAGAGCCGTTTTCTTTAGATGCTCACTTGCTGGGAGGACGCCTTCTCCTCTAATTCGGTAATCCCCCAGATCTCGCCGGCGTATTCGGCAATCGCGCGGTCCGCCGAGAACCAGCTCATTTCGGCGATGTTCAAGAGTGCGGCCTTGCGCCACTGCGCAGGCGACTGCCAGAGCTCGTCGATCTTTCTCTGCGCTTCGCAATAAGACGCGAAATCCACTGCCACCATGTACGGGTCCGAATACCTTAATGCACTGGCCAATCCGCGGAACCGCTGCGGGTCCTCGGCAGAAAAGGCTCCGTTCGCCAGAGCCTCGATGATCTCGGCAAGACCGGGTGACGCGGCAATGTTGGCGGCCGCATCAAGACCCGATCGACGCCGTTCGGAGACCTGATCGGCATGCAGACCAAAAATGAAAATATTGTCGTCACCCACACGGTCGCGGATCTCGATGTTGGCGCCATCGAGGGTGCCGATCGTCAGGGCCCCGTTCAGTGCCAGTTTCATGTTACCGGTTCCGGAAGCCTCCATTCCGGCCGTCGAGATCTGCTCCGAAAGATCTGCCGAGGGAATGATCAGTTCGGCAAGGCTAACATTGTAGTTCGGCAGGAATATGATCTTGAGCCGGTCTCCGACCACTGGATCGCTATTGACTACCTCGGCGACATCGTTCGCCAATTTGATGATCAGCTTGGCTCGCGCATAGCTGGGCGCGGCCTTGCCCGACAGTATTTTGACGCGCGGAACCCAGTTGTGGGTCGGGTTGGCCCGGATTGCGTGGTAACGGGCGATCGTCTCCAACAGATTTAGCAACTGCCGCTTATATTCGTGAATTCGCTTGATCTGAACGTCGAACAGCGCGTTGGGGTCGATGTGCAGGCCGAGGCGCTCTCGAACAACCCGGGCAAGGGTGAATTTATTGGCGCGCTTGACGGTAGCGAGGCGCTCCTGCAGCGCGCTGTCATCTGCCTGGCCGGCGAGGCGGCCGAGCGCGGCGGGGTCGTCGAGGACGGCAGTGCCGCATGCCTCACACAATAGGTTCGTCAGTCCCGGATTGGCCTGATGCAGCCAACGACGAAACGAGATGCCGTTGGTCTTGTTGACGATTCGGTCCGGGTAGAGCTGGTGAAACTGGCTGAAAACACTGGAGCGCATCAGCTCGGTGTGCAGCGCCGAAACGCCGTTGACGCGATGCGAGCCGACAAAAGCGAGGTGCCCCATTCGGACGCGGCGCCCGTCGCTCTCGTCGATCAGCGAAATAGCGGTCAACCGCTCGGGGTCGAGATGACCGATCTGATTGGCCGCCTCGAGATGACGGGCGTTGATGGCGTAGATGATCTCGAGGTGCCGCGGGAGAACGCGTTCGAACAGCGGCACCGGCCAGCTCTCCAGGGCCTCCGGCAGCAGCGTGTGGTTGGTGTAGGAGAAGGTTTCGACCGTGATCTTCCAGGCCTGGTCCCACGGGATATTGTGAAGGTCGACGAGAATGCGCATCAACTCGGCGATCGCCACGCTCGGATGCGTGTCGTTGAGTTGGATCGCAGCGCGTTCCGGAAGTGAATAGATGCTCCCAAAAGTTCGGCGTATGACGCTGCACCAGGTCCTGCAGCGAGGCGGAAACAAAAAAGTGCTCCTGGCGCAGACGCAATTCTCGCCCCGACGGTGTGTCGTCGCTCGGATAAAGCACCTTGGAAATTGCCTCGGCCCGCGCCACCCGCGAAAGAGCCCCGAGGTGGTCCCCCTCGTTGAACACGTCGAGATGCAGCGGATCGACGGCGCGAGCCGACCACAGCCGCAGCCGGTTAACGTGCCGGCCGCGCCACCCGACGATCGGCGTATCGTAGGCCACCGCCTTGATGGTCTCCTCCGGATGCCAGACCGTCTGCCAGCGGCCTTGAGCCGAGGCGATCTTCTCCAGCCGGCCGCCAAACTGGATGTCGTAAATCACCTCGGGGCGCTCGAATTCCCAGGGATTGCCGAACGACAGCCATTGCTCGGGATGCTCCTGTTGCCAGCCGTCCTTGATGACCTGCCGAAAGAGGCCATGGTCGTAACGGATCCCGTAGCCGCAGGCGGGGATGCCGAGGCTCGCCATGCTTTCCATAAAACACGCGGCAAGACGCCCGAGGCCGCCATTGCCGAGGGCTGCGTCAGGTTCGGCGCAGCGCATCCGGTGCGGATCGACGCCGAGATCGCCCAGCGCAACTTTGACGACTTCACTGTACCGCAGGTTGCCGATAACATCGTTCAGCAGCCGGCCGATCAGAAATTCCAGCGACATGTAGTAGACGCGCTTGCGGCCTTTGGCATCGCTGACGCGCTCCGTCGTGAGCCAGCGGTGGATGACGCGGTCGCGCAGTGCGAGCGCCGTCGCGACAAACCAGTCCCGGTCGGTCGCGTTCGCTGCGTCTTTGCCGACCGACAGGGTCAGTTTGGCGAGCAGCGCCGCCTTGAAATCGTCGATGTCGCGATCCGTTACCGGCATATCCGGCAGCGGCGGCGGGCCCGTTTCCGTCGCGCCGGGCCGGGCAATGTTCATTGGCATGTAGTGGGGACCCTGTCGATTTTGGTTATTTGGTGGGAGCGCAGTTCGCCATCGAAGCGGGGCTCATTGCTAAACCTCCCAACAACCCGCGAGCAACTCCCCCGCGCGCTCATGTCGCGAAAAACTCATTCTCGAGAAAGCGAACTGATTGATGTTCGTGCGTGCGGATTAGGGAACGGTTATCGCCGCACGTTATTCCGGGGCGGGATCGAACGCATTCGGATGACCGTTTTCGCGTCGCTGCCGAGAAGCCGCCGGAGCCGGCGATAACATCGGAAATCGCGTTCTCCCCACCATGCCGGCGATGCCGGCAAGCGTGAGGGGTCAATCAACCGGTTTGCGCGTGACAGAGTACTCCGGCTCTGCTCTTGGCAACAGAGCGCTTTCGACCGCGGCAGCGGCGGAAATCGATCCTCGGCTCGACTCGCCGGGCAACGCCATCGGACGGGGTGGCACGCCGCCTAACGGGGCCTTGAAGACCGGTTCTGCGAGCGCAGCGTCGCCCAGGACACGGTCGCGATAATGTTCGACCTCCAGCGGGAGTTTGCTCGCCATTCGCCCGCTGCTGATCCACGAATTGAGATTTCCAGGACCCCAATTGTAGGCCGCAACCGCGTCCGGCCAATTGCCGTACCGCCGGTACATGCGGGCCAGGTAGGCGCGGCCCAAAACGCGGTTCTCGGCGAGATCGTATCTGTTGCCGCTGCCGACATCGATGGCCGCGGCGGCGGTGATTTGCATCGGTCCCTGCGGTCCGCCCGGCTCGGGCCGCCACATTCTGAGATCGGCCCCATGGCTGGATTCGGCGCCGTCCACCGCGAACGCGACGCGATCGAGATCGGCAACCAAGGCCGGGCCGAACGGCTCGAAATCCGGGCTGTGCAATGCCGAGCCCCTGAAAATGGTCACCGGCCGATCTCGAGCGTCGGCAAACGTCACCAACTGCATGATCATGGCATTAGCGGGTCGCCGCGGCCCGGGCATTACCCCGACGCGGTCGGCCTCGCCTCTGACCACCCTGACGGGCCTTGCGGACGGATCGGCGAATGTGACGGTCTCGGCGATTTCGGCCTTGTCCTCCTCCGATTTCTCGGCGGTCGCGTCTTTTGCCGGCGAGTTGCCACGCAAAACCTTTACCGGGCTCCACGCGGTATCAGGAAACGTGATCCGCTGAATGCTCCCTGCTCGTTTCTCGATCAGCTGTTTGACGGCCTCCGCGGTTAACGGTGGCCCGGGCTCCGAAACACCCCGCGCGCGCCCCTGCGCGGGCGTCGGCAGCACCGCGACAAACGCCATCAGAATAATCGCCGCCCCTATTCCGCGCCGCATCGCCCCCTCGACCGGTGCCGGTGAGCCCGCTCACCCCTTAGCCGAATATTCTAGCCGACCCGGCGCGCCGCTTGAGTAGAAATTGCAAAGCGCTTCTTCCGCCGAACGCCTTGTCATTAAATCGAGCGATCAACTAGCATCGCTCGCACACCCGAGAGCGAGGAAAGCGGCATGCCAAAAATACTGGTTATCCATGGCGCGGGAATGAACATGCGCGGCAAGGTCCAGACCGAGATCTTCGGCCCGATGACCTTGCCGGAATATAACGAGCGGATCCGCGGCTACGCCGCCGAATTGGGCCTCGAAATCGAAATCTACCATTCGAATATCGAAGGCGAGGTCATCAACAAGCTCTACGAGGCGAACGACAAAGGCTTTGACGCGGCGCTGTTTAACCCGGCGGGCTTTGGGACGGGGTATCCGGCGCTGGTCGCGGCAATCGGTCAGGTGCGCTTTCCGACGGTTGAAATCCACATCTCAAACCCGGTGCGGCGCGGTCCGGTTTCCGAAACCGCCCGGGTCAGCCAGGCAATGGTCACCGGCTTCGGGTTGCCGGGATACTATCTGGCGCTGCGTGGTGTGCGGGACCTGCTGGCGGCCAAGGCGTGATCCGCGCCGCGATCGTTGGCATCGGCCGGTGGGGTCGCACCCTGGTCAATTCCGTTCAGGGTACTAGTACCGCGATTCGCTTCACCGCCGGCCATAGCCGCACCCGCGCCGCGGCGGAGGGGTTCTGCGCCGAGAAGGGGATTGCGCTACGGGACGATCTCAACGCGATACTCGCCGACCCGGCGATCGATGCGGTCGTCTTTGCGACACCGCACAGCCAACACGGAGCGCAGGTCGAGCGCACCGCGGCAGCGGGGAAGCATGTCTTTATGGAGAAGCCGTTCACGCTCGATGTGAAGAGCGCCGCGGCGGCGCTCGACGCCGCGGCGCGAGCCGGCATCGTTCTCGGCGTCGCCTATCCGAGGCGCTTTCATCCGGCGATGATCGAGTTGAAGGCGCGGGTCGAGGATGGCCGCCTCGGCGTCGTCAGTCACTGCGAGAGCGCGCAAACCTCGCCGACCGGGCTCACGATGCCGGCGGAGTTTTGGCGAGCCGACCCGCAAGAGGCGCCGGCGGGCGCAATGACCGCGACCGGCGTCCACAACCTCGACGCGATGATCTATCTCTTCGGGCGGATCGACGAGGTGTACTGCACCAGCCTGCGCCGCGTCATGCCGCGCTTGGAGGATACGACGACCGTAATGTTGGGGCTCGCTAACGGCGTATCGGCCACCCTCCACTGCTCCCTGGTCACCGCGGCAGCCTACCGGTTCGCGGTTTATGGCTCAAAGGGCTGCGTCGAGCTCGCGACACCGGATGTTCAATTCCGCTTCACCCAGGCCGTGCAGCCGCCGCCGACCGGCCGTCACAAGGCGCCGCCGCCGGAAATCATCGAGCACAAGGGCTTCAACGCGCTCGCCGCCGAGCTCGAAGGCTTCGCGGCAGCGATCAACGGCGAGCGCCCGTACCCGATCACCGCCGAAGAAGTCTTGCACGGCGTTGCTGCGTTTGAGGCGATCGTCCGCTCGGCGGCGCTCCACCAGCCCGTCAAGGTTGCGCAACTCTAGTAAGGGGACAATCGCCGATGCCGGTCACCGTGCTCTACCCTGAGGAACGCCAGATCGCCGACGACGGGATCGAGCACGAGATATTCGGTTCCGAGGTCCGTATCATGCGGCGCCACGCCAAGACGTTGGCCGAGCTTGACCCCGCCGACTGCGCCGAGGTCGACGGGCTGATGATCATGCGCTATGCGGTGACCGCCGAGGATATCGACCGGTTTCCGCGGCTCCGCGCAATCGTGCGCATGGGCGTGGGGTACGACAAGATAGCGCGGCCGAGAGCGGCGGCGCGCAATATCCTGGTTTGCAACGTTCCGGATTACGGCACGACTGAGGTCGCGGACCATGCCATGGCGCTCGCTCTGTCGTTGCGCCGCGGCGTCATCCTGTATCACGAACGGCAGCGGCAGAGACCCGCCGGCGCCATGGGGGCCGGTCAAGGGCGAGCTGATCCGGCGCTCCCGGGTGCAAACGTTCGGCATCATCGGGCTCGGCCGGATCGGCACCGCGGTGGCTCTGCGGGCGCGCGCCTTCAGTTTTCGGGTGATGTTTTACGATCCGCACCTGCCGAACGGCGCCGAGCTGGCGCTCGGCATCGCCCGCGCCGCAAGCCTCGAAGACCTGCTGCGGCAGACCGACACATTGTCCATTCACACGCCGCTAACTCCCGAAACCCGGGGAATGCTGGGCCGAGCCGAGCTCGCCCTGCTGCCGAAAGGCGCAGTCGTGGTGAACACGGCGCGCGGCCCGATTGTCGACCTCGATGCGCTGCATACCGTGCTGCGCGACGGCCATCTGGCCGCGGCCGGGCTCGATGTCCTGCCTGTCGAGCCGCCGGTCGAGCCGATCCCCGAGTTGCTGCACGCCTACCGCGCGCGCGAGCCCTGGCTCGAAGGCCGGTTGGTGGTCACCCCGCATGCGGCTTGGTTCAGCCCGGAATCGGAACACGACACCCGGGTCAAATCGGCCGAGACGATGCGTGCAGCCCTGCTGACCAATCGTCCGCAAAACGTGATTAGCCCAGAGATGTTCTAGCGCGCCGACGCGCTGCTTTCGCCCGCGCCTACTGTTTCGGCGCGGTCAGCGCGATGCCCTGCCGCTTCATCTGGTCGACGACGCTTTTGGCTCCCTCGTTGCCATCGGCAGCGAGCTGTGCGGTTTTGCCGGCGAGCGTCTCGAGCTGTTGGCGCAGCTTTGTCGCCTCCTGCACAGCCGGTTCCTGGGCCCGCCGCTGATCGGACAGCGCGCCGCGGTCGCGAATCGCGTAGCCGGTCTCGAACGCCATCAGCCCGAAGAACGAAGCGACAATCAGGAATAGCGGCAGCCACCAGCCGCCCGCGACGGAACCCGTCCGGTCACCCCGGTTCATCGTCACGGCGTCTTCCCGGGTTCTGCCGGCGTGTTTTTGTCCGCCGGCGCCGGGCTCGACGAAGTCGCTTCTCCGGTCGCATTGATCGTGATCCCGTTCTGCGCCAGCAAATCGCGAAGCTTCTCGTCCTTGCTGCTCGCCGCGGCCGCCGCGAGCGCGCGGATCAGCGCCTCGTTGACCCGGCCCAGCTGAACGCCTTGATTGATGAATTGCTGGCGTTGGTTGACATCCCGCTGGACCGCCCGGTTACCTTGCACCAGGACGATGTAGGCGGCGACCAGAACCACGACCAGTGCAGACAACCCGACCGCCACCCGATAAAGCCATCCGTCAACCCGCATCCCGCCGCACCTTGTCTCGTCGCGCGTCCCGCCGCCGATCGAGCATAGCATAGTGGGGGCCGCGCGCAGCCGTCTTGTGGGGGGCGATCGCGTCAGCTACTGTCCGTACGCAATAAGCAGCGACCGGGGCCAACCGGCGCTATTTGACGAACGGGAGGATCGAAATGCCGCAGCATATCGATCAATTGCTCGGCTTTGCCATCGTCGCGGTGGCCACTTTGGCGCTGTCAGCCTGCACCCCATCGAGGGTGCCTCCGTCGCCGGCAGCCGGCCCGTTCGACCCGCCAGGTCAGATGCTTGCCGCGCCTCACGCCCCGCCGCCCAAACGTGGCGAGATCCCGCCTGCGGCGCCTTCGCCGGAAGCGCTCTGGCATTCCGGCCACTGGAGCTGGGATGGCGCGAATTATACCTGGACGCCGGGGCGCTACGTCGAGCGACCGTCGCCTTCCGCCAACTGGCTTCCCGGTTACTGGGATGAAACACCCGGTGGTTGGATCTGGGTCGAAGGTCAATGGAACTCTTAGCGCCGGCTCTCTAGCCGGCAATGTGCGCACGATCTGCCTGAGCGTGCGTCCGGGAGCGAATCCCGGTCGGTCGTGTTTTCCCGGCAGAAGCAGCAATCGGGACGAGCCCGCGCTGCATAGTGCCTGGAGGGCAGAATGCCGCAATTTCATCATTTGGGGGAGCCGCCGCGGTCGCGTTGACCGCAGTCGCGGTGTCCGCCTGCTATCCCCCACCGCCACCGACCGTCGCCGCCGCGAGCCGTCGCCGACGGCATTTCCACCGCCACCCCCGTCTTCCATACCGCCGGGAAGTTCTGTGGAGCCGCTCTACTCGCCCTCGGCAGCGGTCACGCCGCCGCAATACGGAGCGACGACGCCGGCAGCCGGCGCGCCTGAAGGCGACGGCGCGACTTCTCAGAGTGTCGCACTGTATGGTCCGCCTGCGCAGCGCGTCGAGACGCCGCCGCCGCTGCCGTCTCCGATGGCGGTTTGGCAACCGGGACGCTGGACCTGGAGCGGCGGCCAATATCTCTGGGTCCCCGGACTGTACGTTCTACGGCCGACGCCGACGGCGAATTGGGCGCCCGGCCATTGGCAGCAGGGCACCGGCGGGTGGCAGTGGATCGACGGGCACTGGGCGTAGCGCAAGACGGCCGATTTTCGGGGGCGGGCTCCTCGGCGTGTATGGCGATCTGCTGAGGCTCGCGGCATCGGCGTATCGACGACACGAGAGCGTCCCCCTGCGGATCTAAACCAAAGGTGATGATCCGGGCCATCGGGGTAGTGCGGCTTTGTCCGGCCGATTACCCGCGCCGCCTACGACGAACCACGAAGAAGACCGCGCCGAGCCCCGAGGCGAGCAGGTTCAACGTGCCGGGCTCGGGAACGGTCGGGGTCGACGATACGACATCCCCGTCGAGGGTCAACGTGACCGCCCCGATGATCTGGTCGTAACCGCCGGGATTGCTGCTCTCGACGTCGAAGCTCAACATCTCGGTAAAGTTGCCGAGATTGCTGGTGTCGAACCCGATATCGAAACCGCCTTGGGTCGCGCCGCCGGCGAGCCCGCCGACCGAAGCACCGGTGAAGGTGAAGCCCGAACCTGAGAGGACCACTCCCTGCGACGACAAGAGGTCGGTGAATGCTTGGTCGGCGAGCGGATTGTTGTTGAGGAAGGCGAGCAGCGCCTGCGGCGTCGGGCTGCCCTGAAGCACGGTGCCGAAATCGAGATCGAAAGCGTTGCCACCGCCCGTCAGGCTGCCCTGACCGCCCTGCTGCAGGAGAGCCAGCGCGGCGTAGTGATTGACCTGCCCTTGCAGCGACAGGGCCGAGGTGCTGAGCGGCAGGTCAGCCAATTGCGCATCATGGCTCGCCAACGCGAGACTGGCGGTGCCGGTGAAAATGCCTGCCGTCGTGGTGCTGAGATTGGCCTGGAGAGCTGCGGACTGGGCTTGCGGACCGAGGCCAGCACCGAGGTTGCCGCTGCCCGAGAACGGCGTGCCGCCGGCGCTGATGCTGCCGATCAGCACGTCGTTGAGCGCCGTTGCGGTGGCGCCATTCCGTACTGTCACGCTCCTTGTTTGGGTGGGGTCGTTGACATGGACGATCCCAAAGTCGATCGGCGACGTCGTGAGCACGTTGGCCACCGCCGGGGTATAGACATTTCCCGACAGGGCGGCATTGCCGTTGCCGACCGAAAAATCCGGGGCATTATCGGTCCCGGCACCGGTCGACGTGAAATTGACGCCGACTGTCCCGGCAAAGGTACCGGCCGTTCCGGTGTTGAGAGCAACCTGCAGAGTGCTGCTGTCGGTTCCCTGGGCAGCAAGGTTGGCAATGTTGCCGCTCGGGGTGAACGCCGGTGAAGAGGGCGAGCCGAAGCTGGCCTTCAAACCCTCGGTATAAATGTCGGGCGAGCTGTTGGTGAGGCTGAGGGTCGCGCTCGGTGACGGGTCGCCGACGCGTGCCGCGAAGCTGACCGAAGATGTGTTCAGTACCGGATTTGCCAGCCGGTAGACGTTGCCTTGTACCGCGATGTTCTGCGATGAGAGATTGACGATACAGTTGGTGGTGCAGCCATTCGGCGTCGCGTCCGATTGCAGCGCAACCGTCGCGGTGCCGCTCTGTGGGCCGGCATTCGCCGTGTTGAGCCCGGCGATCAGGCTCGTTGTGTTTGTCGATCCGGGCGTCAGCAGGCTGATCGTCCCATTGTTCGAGGTCGCCGCGCCGGCCGCCGAAATTTGCGCGTCGAGGCTTGCCTGCGGCGGCGTACCGGCGATATTGGAAACGTTTAGCGCTTGCTGCTGCACGGTACCGATCCGCACATTACCGAAATCTTTGGTGGTCGGCGTAATGCTCGGGTTCGCCGGATTGATCACCTGCCCGGAGAACTGCCAGGCGTAGTTCAGCGTCTGCGACAGGTCGGTGTTAGAGAGCCCGGTTCCTGACACCGCGACCGAGGTCAGGGTCAGCGGAACCGTCCCGCTGACAGTGCCGGTATTGGTCGGGTGCAGGCTGACGACAAGGCTCGAATTGTCGCTGGCGCCAGGAGCGAGGTTGGTAATCGTGCCGTTGTTGGTCGACAGAAAGGTCGTTGAGGGGGTGCCAAAGCTGGCGCTGAGGCCTTCCTGGAAAGCTGCGTTGCTGGCGACCTGCACGTTCTTGAGCGTCAGCGCATCGCTGATCGTCTGGCCGACTTGGACAACCCCGAAATTGAACTGCGGGGTCAGCGACGAGGTGACAGTCGGGCTGGCCAGGGCATAGGCGGCGCCGGTGATGCTCAGCGTCTGCTCGGGAACATTGCCGTAATTATTGGCGATATGCACTGCCTGGCCGGCCAACGAGCCGGCGCTGGCGGCGGTAACCGTGAAATTGTCGTTGCTCCCGGTCGCGATCGGTCCGAAGTTTTGCGCCGTGACGCCGGTCCCGCTCAACAGGCCGCCGGTAATGTTGCCGCCGTTGACGTTGGTCTGGATCGCGCCGCGTAGAGCGGGGTTCGCGGCGGTTCCCTGGTTGGCGATCTGGTAGGTCGTCGAGGCGCCGACATGGACATTGCCGAGAGTGAGCGTCGGCGTCGTCGTGCTGCCGCCGGTAACGCCGGTTCCGGTAATCACCTGCATGTTCGCCGGGGTCGGCCCGCCGGCGAGGATCTGCCCAGTGCCGGTCACCCCCGCGCGCTTGTCGAAGCTGTTGCCGCTGTTGGTGGTGCCAAAGTTCTTGGGCGCGTAATCGGCCGACACCGTGAGGTTGTTGCTGCCGAGCGCCAAAGTGCCGTTCTGGGACAGCAAGCCAACCGTGCTGTTGGCACCGATCGCCAAGGTTCCCGTGGCATCGATCTGCGCCGTCCCGGTGGTCCCGGTGAACCCACCATTGGCGTTGACCGTACCGTTGATCGCGTGAACCGTGCCGGTGTTGGCGAGCGGCGCGGCCAGGGTCAAAGTGCCGCCGTTGTTCGCCGCGAAAGTGCCGTTATTGGTGATCGACCCGCCGCCGCCACCGACACCGAGTGTCTGGCCCGTTGCGTTGGCCAGCAATGTTCCAGCACTCGCGTTGATCAGGTTCAGCGCGCCGGAATCACCGATCAGGCGCCGGCGCCTTGGATCGTGTTGTCGGTGTTGGTCAAGGTGACGCCGCTGCCGCGCAGGAAGGCGTTGCCGCCGCCGCCGGCAACGCTCAAATTGACCGTGCCGCCGCCCGACAGGCTCAGGTTGTTGCCGATCTGCAGGATCGTATTGGCGCCGCCCCCGCCGGTGACCTGCAAGATGCCCTTGTTGGTCAGCGCGTCGAGCAGCGTGGTCGTGGTGCTCGGAGCCCCCGTGTAGGTGCTGCCCGCAGAGATCGTCACATTGTCCAGAGCAGCCGCAGACAGGGTCTGCATGGTCCCGCCGCCGGTGGTGTTGAGCGTGCCGCCCTGGATCGTCGCGTTGACGTTCACCGTGCCGCCATTGGCGGTGATGTTGCCGGCAGTGTTGGCAATCGTATTGAACAGCTGCAAGGTGCCGCTGGTCGCCTCGAGGAGCCCGGTATTGGTGACGCCGCCGTTGCCTTGATTGAGGTTGAGCACCGTCTGGCCCGGGGCAGTGGCGTCGATGATCGCCTTGTTGACCACGCTCAGGGCGCCCGAATCGCCGAGGGAACCGGCGCCTTCGATCGTGTTGTCGGTGTTGGTCAAGCTCACGCCGCTGCCGCGCAGGAACGCGCTGCCGCCGCCGTTGGCGGCATCCAAAAACACCGTGCCGCCGCCCGACAAATTGGTGTTGCCGTTGAGCTGCAGGAGCCCGTTTGCCGCCGGCTCCGCCGTTCAGCTGGATCGTGCCGTTGTTGACGATATTCCCGTTCAAGAACGTCGTCGCCGCGTTGCTCGCCGTATAGGTGCCGTTGAGGTCAAGTGTTGGCAATCGTATTGAACAGCTGCAGGTGCCGCTGGTCGCCTCGAGGAGCCCGGTATTGGTGACGCCGCCGTTGCCTTGATTGAGGTTGAGCACCGTCTGGCCCGGCGCAGTGGCGTCGATGATCGCCTTGTTGACCACGCTCAGGGCGCCCGAATCGCCGAGGGAACCGGCGCCTTCGATTGTGTTGTCGGTGTTGGTCAAGCTCACGCCGCTGCCGCGCAGGAACGCGCTGCCGCCGCCGTTGGCGGCATCCAAAAACACCGTGCCGGCGCCCGACAAATTGGTGTTGCCGTTGAGCTGCAGGAGCCCATTGCCGCCGGCTCCGCCGTTCAGCTGGATCGTGCCGTTGTTGACGATATTCCCGTTCAAGAACGTCGTCGCCGAGTTGCTCGCCGTATAGGTGCCGTTGAGGGTCAACGCGCCGGCGGCGGTGCCGCCGTCGAGCAGCGCGCTGCCGAGCGTGGCCATCGTGCCGCCCGCGGTGTTGTTGAGCGTGCCGCCCTGGATCGTCGCGCCGTTGAATTGCACGGTGCTGGTCGCATCGCCGGTCGTGATGTTGCCGCCGGCATTGTTGACGGTATTGAGGATCTGCAAGGTGCCGCCATTCGTCGCCTCGAGCAGAGCGGTGTTGGTGACCCCGCCATTGCCGGCGTTGAGGGCCAGCGTCTGGCCGGTGGCGTTGGCGTCGAGCGTGGCCTGGTTGATCAGGTTGAGGGCGCCGGAATCACCGATCAGGCCGGCGCCTTGGATCGTGTTGTCGGTGTTGGTCAGGCTGACGCCGCTGCCGCGCAGGTATGCACTGCCGCCGCCGCCGGCAACGCTCAAATTGACCGTGCCGCCGCCCGACAGGGTCAGGTTGTTGCCGATCTGCAGGACCGTGTTGGCGCCGCCTCCGCCGTTGATCTGCACCTTGCCGTGGTTGGTCAGCCCATCAACCAGTGTGGTCGTGCTGCCGCCGGTCCCCGTGTAGGTGCTGCCCGATGAAAGCGTGACCGCGTGCAAGGTGCCGGAGCTGCCGGGGTTGGTCTGCATCGCACCCGGCCCCGCGAGCGTCGCGTCGATGATCGTGCCGCCGCTCAATCCGAGGCTGCCGCCGCCGGCGACGGTGACCGTGCCGAGGGTGTTGAGGTTGCCGCCGAGGGTCATCGTGCCGCCGTTTTGCACATCGACACTGTTGGCGCCGGTCGCGACCGTCAAGGTCGACCCGCCGTTCACCGTCAGCTGATTAGCATTATTGATTTGCAGAGTGTTGATCGTCGCATCGTTGCCGAGCGTCACATTGCCGGTGTTGGTGCTGCCGATGACAACGTCGGAGGTCGGGGCCGGCGGCCCGTTCGGCGTCCATTTGGTGGTGTCGGTCTGCCAATTCCCGGTGCCGTCGTTCCAGGTTATCGTGTTGGAGCCGGACGTATTCACCACCTGCAGGGCTATATTCCCGGCCGCGTTGTTGTACAGCGCCTCGAGGGTCAGGCCGCCCCGAGATTGGCGCTGACGCCGTTGCCGAGCCCTTGGAGTTGCGTGAAGGTGCCGAACAGCTGCCCCGGCTGGAAAGTCACGACATTATTGAAGATTTGACCGCTCGCATAAGCGATCGACCCGGTGGCGGATTGCAGATTCCCGCCATTCAGGTTGAGGGCCGTGCCATTGGTCAGGTGGATTTGCCCGATCTGACGCGGGCTGGTTCCCTGCAGCAATGCCGCCAAGGTGCCGCCGCTCTAATTATAGCTGCCGTTGACGGTCAATGTGGCGGGAGTATTGGCGTTCGGAACATCCCCTTCGACAGTCCCGGCCGCGCCGACATTGAGATTGCCGGTGACGGTCCCGTTGCCCTGCAAGGTGCCGCCGGTGACGTTGACGTTGGGCGCCGTCAAAGTGCCGTTGGCGAAGACGTTGGTGGTGCCGGCGGTTTGCGCGTAGGTGTTGCCGCCTCCGGTTACGGTCAGGTTGCCCGCCGAGAGGATATTCACGGTGCCCGAGTTGCTCGCCGGGCCAGTGACCGTCAATTTGGCCTGATTGGCGGGGTTGCTAGTGTTGCCGAAGAGGTCGATGGTGCCGCTGTTGCTGAGCGCGGCGGGGCTGAGCGTGTTGGTGGCGCTGAGGCTGCCGCCGCTGGTGCCGACCTGCACCGTGCCGCTGCTGGTGTTGGTCAGGGTGCCGCCGACCGTCAGATTGCTGTCGCCCTGGCTGCCGAAGAAGTCGAGGCGATGAAGCTGCTGTTGCTGAGGTTGGTGCCGGGATTGGTGGTGACCGTCGCGCCGTTGTTCAGCATCAGCTGGCCGGCATTTGACGACAGGGTGGTCAGGGCGCTGTTGCTGGCCGGGGTGCCGGCGATCGCCACCCGCGATTGGGCGCCGGTCTCGTTGAGCTGCGCGCCGCTGGCGATGCTGGTGATCGCACCCGAGCCGAACTGCAGCAGCGCGTCGCCCGACAGGTTGTTGATCCCGGTCAACGACGACGGCGCGGCGCCGGCGATCAGCATCGTCGCCTGGTTGGTGGTGCCCGGCGTGGTGTTGCCGAACAGGTCGATGGTGCCGCTGTTGCTGAGCCCGGCCGCGCTCAGCGTGCTGGTGGCGCTGAGGCTGCCGCCGCTGGTGCCGATCTGCACCGTGCCGCTGCTGGTGTTGGTCAGAGTGCCGCCGAGCCGGTCAGATTGCTGCCGCCCTGGTTGCCAAAAAAGTCGAGAGCGACGAAGCTGCTGTTGCTGAGGTTGGTGCCGGGGTTGGTGGTGACGGTCGCGCCATTGTTCAGCATCAGCTGGCCGGCATTTGACGACAGGGTGGTCAGGGCGCTGTTGCTGGCCGGGGTGCCGGCGATCGCCACCCGCGACTGGGCGCCGGTCTCGTTGAGCTGCGGCGCCGCTGGCGATGCTGGTGATCGCGCCCGAGCCGAACTGCAGCAGCGCGTCGCCCGACAGGTTGTAGATCCCGGTCAAGGACGACGGGCGCGGCGCCGGCGATCAGCATCGTCGCCTGGTTGGTGGTGCCCGGGGTGGTGTTGCCGAACAGGTCGATGGTGCCGCTGTTGCTGAGCCCGGCGGCGCTCAGCGTGCTGGTGGCGCTGAGGCTGCCGCCGCTGGTGCCGATCTGCACCGTGCCGCTGCTGGTGTTGGTCAAGGCGCCGCCGACCGTCAGATTGCTGCCGCCCTGATTGCCGAAAAAGTCGAGAGCGAGAAGTTGCTGTTGCTGAGGTTGGTGCCGGGATTGGTGGTGACCGTCGCGCCATTGTTCAGCATCAGCTGGCCGGCATTTGACGACAGGGTGGTCAGAGCGCTGTTGCTGTCCGGGGTGCCGGCGATCGCCACCCGCGACTGGGCGCCGGTCTCGGTCAGCACGGCGCCGCCGGCGATGCCGGTGATCGCGCCCGAGCCGAACTGTAGGAGCGCGTCGCCCGACAAATTGTAGGTTCCGGTCAGCGAGGATGGCGCGGCGCCGGCGATCAGCATCGTTGCCTGGTTGGTGGTGCCCGGCGTGGTGTTGCCGAAGAGGTCGATGGTGCCGGCGTTGCTGAGCGCGGCGGCGCTCACGCGTGTCGGTGGCGCTGAGGCTGCCGCCGCTGGTGCCGACCTGCACGGTGCCGCTGCTGGTGTTGGTCAAGGTGCCGCCGACCGTCAGGCTGCTGCCGCCCTGGCTGCCGAAGAAGTCGAGGGCGACGAGAGTTGCTGTTGCTGAGATTGGTGCCGGGGTTGGTGGTGACGGTCGCGCCGTTGTTCAGCATCAGCTGGCCGGCATTTGACGACAGGGTGGTCAGGGCGCTGTTGCTGGCCGGGGTGCCGGCGATCGCCACCCGCGACTGGGCGCCGGTCTCGGTCAGCACGGCGCCACCGGCGATGCCGGCGATCGCGCCCGAGCCGAACTGTAAGAGGGCATCGCCCGACAGGTTGTAGGTTCCGGTCAGTGAGGCGGGCGCGGCGCCGGCGATCAGCATCGTCGCCTGGTTGGTGGTGCCCGGCGTGGTGTTGCCGAAGAGGTCGATGGTGCCGCTGTTGGTGAGCGCGGCGGCGCTGAGCGTGCTGGTGGCGCTGAGGCTGCCGCCGCTGGTGCCGATCTGCACGGTGCCGCTGCCGGTGTTGGTCAGGGTGCCGCCGACCGTCAGACTGCTGCCGCCCTGGCTGCCGAAGAAGTCGAGGGCGAGGAAATTGCTGTTGCTGAGTGTTCCAGTCAGAGTTGCCGACCCGCCGGGGCCCGTCAAGTCCCACCGTCCCGAGCCATTTATCGCCACCGAGCCGATGGTGAGGGCGGTGGTCAGCGTCGGGTCACCGCTCGAGACAGTAACATAGTAAGTGTTGCCGCTACCATTGTTGGGAAAGGTCGCGTTACAGCCCGACCAATCACCTGCGGTCGTCCAACTCGCCGTACCATCGTTCCAGGTGCAGGTGAAATTAGCGGCGTAGGCGGCCGGTGCGCCGGCGCAAGCGATCACAGAGATCGTCATCGATACCGGCAACAACCCAGCGCGCGCTGAACGCCGTCGCGCGGCACGGCAGCGATCGGCCGGTGAGCGCATTGGCATAAAATTCCTGGAACCCCGACGCATAGCTCGCCTCACTCACGCGAATGACGAGCAGCCACGGGGCAAATTTCATGCCGTGAATGCTAAATAGATGATCTCGCCTCAGCTGTTCAGTTAACGAGAGTCGGTTTGTTGGGGATTTGTAAAATCGGCCGACGGGTTGTCGGGCCGACAACAGCGCGATTCGGCGGTTTTCCTCCGGAGCTGCCTTCATAGGCTCGAGCAAAGTGTAAATTTCGGCGACGCTGCTTCTCATGGCGTTACTGAGCGGAGGGCTCCAAGATGGTCTGACGACAACATCGAGTACACGAGCAGAGCCGCCGCGCTCAGCGTGCTGCGGCGATCGGGCGCGCCTGGTGATTTTCCGGTTATCAAATCGGGCGCAAGTTTCCACTGGCCGCGAGACCGTTCACTCCCGTCAATATGGCGACACCGTCGATCTTTTCGCCCTTTACCGCTTCGACTGAGTCGCCACCGCTTCGGCCGCCTTCGCGCTGTGAAACCGGATGCCTGGCCGGTGTGGCACGCCCGTCACTTTTACCTGGTTCTTCGCCGGCCACCGAGGAGGAGGCGCTCTGGCCATTATTGGGACGGGGACCCCGCCCACCGCGATGGGAGACTATCCGTTTGCGTTTAGGGGCCAACGGCTTGTCTCCTGCCTCAGCTGCTAGTGCTTCGTGTAAACAGTCTATCGCCCCGCCGTTCTGCCGATCGGGTAATGGCCTCAGCCTCAGTATTGGAGACTCCGATTGCACTTGGTGCGCTGAGGCTGCAAGTTGTTTTGCTTCATCGCGCCGCCTCATCGCGGCCCGCCGAGCCGAGCGATAAATGTGCGGTACGTAGCCGCCGATGACCAGGGCCAATCCGCTCGGCAGGGCAATCAGGAGAGTGATCGCCTTGGGTGTCAGGGCTCCCGCCGGAAAGGTCAGCACATCGCCGAAATACAGCAGGGCTATGCTCACCGCCATTACAGAGCCGCACCCCGCTGCCTCCGCTAAGCGCAGCCAGTTAGGTGGTTTCGAATCCTCGACCCAGTCGTCACAGCACAGCGCCACCGCAGTGCATATCGCGAAGCTCAAAAGGCTTGGGGGCAAGGCCTTCCCGGCGTTCGCCAGGTCGAACGGCAGACAGATGCCAAAGGCGACTGCGGCCGCGATGAGGCCATTGATCAGGTAGGCAAAGTAACGCGGCGGGTCGCCCGGCATTCGGTGGAAGAAGGCATAACGCTGCATCAGCCAGACAGTCACGCCAATCGTCACCAACCGCACCAGCGTAATCTTGCCCGCCATCATCAGACCATCTATTGGCTGGCGCGTTACATTTGCAACATGAGCGAACATCCACCCTGCCAAAATCAAATATAGGAACAGCCCCATGGCCAGCGCGGTAAGACTATCGATCGGAAAATGAGGGAGGTTCATCGGCGCGGCCATAGAGAATCCGGCACCACGAAGACTACGAACTATATCTCCTTCGCTCCCCTCTGAGCGAAGCACCGCGCGCGCGAGAAGCAGCGCCAGTGCATTAAAAGTTTGACGACAATTTTGCGCGAATTCCTCCCGCCGCTCGAGTATTAGCTCATCGAAGACGGCTCCTTCGTCGAGTGCGTACTGCCGTTCGGCGATGGTCAAGGAGGCGGCAGAGCGCCGCAGAAATTCGGCCGTTCGCCGATCGAGCTCGGCGAACTCGTCTTCGGCTTCGGCGAAGAAGCGGCTATAACGCGGCTCTGCGGATAGTTTTCGAATGCGGTCGTACAGCTTCACCACGCGGGTGAAACGATGCTGCGACAGCTCCAAACCATCACCTCGCCGAGCCCGCAAGTGCCGGGCCCAGGCGTGACCGTCGCCCTCATCGCCGTAAGTTTCGCGTAACTCCTCCACGTCCTTCTCGGTCACCTCAAAGCTGCGCGGCGTCATTGCCGCCGCTCGTCGCTTGACCTCGGCGGGGATCTCGGCCCAGTCGAGAAAAACGGAGAGAAGCCATTCATCCAGCCGCTTCAGAACCGGAATCGAAGGGAGCAGCGTCGTCATCGCCAGGGTGGCGATCAATGGTGCCGGCAGTGACGGCTGGTCGGTGGGACCGAGTAGTGCAGTTCGCCAGTTGCCTACTTGCAGAAGAGAAGACAGCCCGGCGAAGACCACCAGGGCGCTCAGCGCATAACCCAAACCGCTCCACCAGTAGAGCGCCTGGCGGGTGGAGGAGCGATTGGACGGCGGGGTGTTGAAACGTCTCCAGGCATAAACGAAAATCAACAGCCCGCAAGCAGGATAAGCTAGGAGCGCCGGATCCACGCCCATGATAGGCTCCTGTCGCTGTAACGCGCTGTTAAGCATAAGCATGCGGCGTTGGGGGCTAAGTGAAATGCATCACACTCCCCGCAAATTTCCTTTTTTGCCGGCAAATTTCCGGTCCCCCACGGCCGCGCCGGCTCTTAATGGCTCACGCCGGTGAGCCATCGGCCGGTATGGCGATGCCCGCTTACGCCCGCTGTGGGCTGTCGGTTTGCGGCCCGAGATCATCCGCGGAGGCGTCTCGCTGTATGGCCGTTCCGGGCTCGGTTCACAAACGGGACAAGTTGTTGGCCGCCGATTGCATTATCGCCGGCTTAAGTGTCATACGCTGGAGTAGAGTCACCCCCGCCGTGCGAGCGCGAGGTCGATCAGCGGCAATAGGGCGGGGGCGGTAGGCAGGCCCTGGTCGACGATCTCGGCGCGGGTTAGCCAGGCAATCTCGTCGGCGTCGTCGCCGGCCATGCCCTCGCCCGACCGCCAGTGGCCGATGACGGCAACGAGCGTGTAGTGGTAACGCACCCGGCCTTCCTGATCGCGGTCGATCGTGTCGATAACAGTGAGGGGCCCAGCGGCCTCGGCCTTGACGCCGGTTTCCTCCGAGAGTTCGCGCATGGCGCCTTGCGCGACGGTCTCGCCGAGTTCGAGGACGCCGCCGGGAAAACCCCAGCGGCCGGACATCGGCGGGTTGGCGCGGCGCACGACGAGCACACGGTCGCCGCGCATCACGACCGCTAGCACGCCAACGATCGGGCGGTCGGGATAACGGCGGCCTTCTTTGCCGGCCGCGATGGGCGGCTCCGCGGTCATGCGAGGCGCCGTCAGGCGACGAAGCAATCCCGGCCAAAGCGAGGCACTTGCCGCCCGAGATTGCTTCGCCGCGCTCGCAATGACGACGTCCTACTCTGCGGCGCCCGCGGACGGCCGTGTTCGTCGGTGTAGATCTCGGCGCCCTGCTCGAGGAAGGCCTTCGACTTCTCCTCCATGCCGGCCCGCGCGTAGTCGCGGATCTCCTGGGTGATCTGCATCGAGCAGAATTTCGGGCCGCACATCGAGCAGAAATGGGCGAGCTTGGCGCCTTCGGCCGGCAGGGTCTGGTCGTGGAACTTCTCGGCGGTCTCGGGGTCGAGCGACAGGTTGAACTGGTCGCGCCAGCGGAACTCGAAGCGCGCCCGCGACAACGCGTCGTCGCGCTCGCGCGCCGCCGGATGCCCCTTGGCGAGATCGGCCGCGTGCGCGGCGATCTTGTAGGTGATGACGCCGACCTTGACGTCGTCGCGGTCGGGCAGCCCCAAATGCTCCTTCGGGGTGACGTAGCAGAGCAATGCCGTGCCGAACCAGCCGATCATCGCGGCGCCGATGCCGCTGGTGATGTGGTCGTAGCCCGGCGCGATGTCGGTGGTCAGCGGCCCCAAGGTGTAAAACGGCGCCTCGCCGCACTCCTCGAGCTGCTTTTCCATATTGACCTTGATCTTGTGCATCGGCACGTGGCCGGGGCCTTCGATCATGACCTGGACATCCTGGTCCCAGGCGAGCTTGGTCAATTCGCCCAGGGTCTCGAGCTCGGCGAATTGGGCGCGGTCGTTGGCGTCGGCGATCGATCCCGGCCGCAGCCCGTCGCCCAGCGAGTAGCTGACGTCGTAGGCCCGCATGATCTCGTTGATCTCGCGGAAATGGGTGTAGAGAAAACTCTCCTGGTGATGGGCGAGACACCATTTCGCCATGATCGAGCCGCCGCGCGAGACGATGCCGGTGACCCGCGAGGCGGTCAGCGGGATATAGGCGCAGCCTCACCCCGGCATGGATCGTGAAATAGTCGACGCCCTGCTCGGCCTGCTCGATCAACGTGTCGCGGAACAGTTCCCAGGTCAGCTCCTCGGCCTTGCCGCCGACCTTTTCGAGCGCCTGGTAGATCGGCACCGTGCCGATCGGCACCGGCGAGTTGCGGATGATCCATTCGCGGATCGTGTGGATGTTGCGGCCGGTCGACAGATCCATGACCGTGTCGGCACCCCAGCGCGTCGCCCACACCATCTTCTCGACCTCCTCGGCGACCGAGGAGGTGACGATCGAGTTGCCGATATTGGCATTGACCTTGACCAGGAAATTCCGGCCGATGATCATCGGCTCGGTTTCCGGGTGGTTGATGTTGTTCGGAATGATCGCGCGGCCGCGCGCGATCTCGTCGCGGACGAATTCCGGCGTCACATATTCAGGGATCGCCGCGCCGAACGATTCACCGTCGACCGCCCCCTCCCGCCGCAATTTCTCGCGGCCGAGGTTCTCGCGGATCGCGACATATTCCATCTCGGGGGTGACGACGCCGCGCCTCGCATAGGCGAGCTGGGTCACCGCGGCGCCCGGCTTGGCGCGCAGCACCTGGCGGCGGCCGCGGTCGAACAGTGAGACCGGCGCTCGCCTCACCGCGTCGCAGGCCATTGTCCTCGGGCTTGACCTCGCGGCCCTCGTAGAATTCGACATCGCCGCGCGCCAGGATCCATGGCTTGCGCAATTCCGGCAGACCTCGGTTGATGTCGATCTCGATCGTCGGGTCGGAATAGGGGCCGGAGGTGTCGTAGGCGCGGACCGGCGGCTCGCCGGCCGAGGTCGAGGTCGATCTCGCGCATCGCGACCGAGATCTCGGCATGGAGCCGGCCCGGCACATGGACCTTGCGCGACGCCGGGAACGGCCCGGTGGTAACCCGAAGCTCCTCGACCTTCGGCACGAGCTTCGCGGATGCGAGTGGAGCTGAATTGGGCATCGAGGATCTCCGTTGCACCGGTTGAACGAAGACCCGGGGGTATCCGCGGAGAGGAGGTCGGCTTTTGCCGAGGTGTTCCTGTCCCTACGCCGGCACGACCCGGATCAGGTTCGAAGGGTTGCCGCGCTCTGTGCGCCCGGTTTAGGGACGGACCGGCGGCGTCTCAGCCCCCTGCCGGGGCACCCCTTGGAGCGACGATTATCCGCAGAATGTGCCCCGGCCGTCAAGGTTGCGGTTTAGTGTCACGCTGGTGGCCCACGGTTGACCGGGGATGGGCGCTTGATCCGGCATCCCTGGTGCCCGACACTGCACCCGTCGTGGGGACAAGCGCGGCCACCGGCGGCGGGTGGGACTATCCTCGCAGCAAGTATGGCGGGGCTGCGGGGTGCGTGGATGATGTCGCGTGTGATCGGCTGGATCGTCTTGCTCGCCGGCGCCGCCGTGCTGGTGCGCGATGGGCTCGTCTGGATCGACACGAAGCATTGGGCGCCGATCGCCCTCGGCCAGCTGTGGTACGAGCTCAACCGCTCGAGCCTTAACCTCGTCCAAGCGGTGGTCCAACGCTACATCCACCCCTTCCTCTGGGACCCGATCATCGTCAGCATCCTGCTGTCCTGGGCGTTTGCGGTACTGATGTTTCTGGGGGCGCTGCTCCTCGCACTGTCTCACCGGCGCACCCGGCGGCGCGTGCCGGTCACCCATCGCCCATCTTGAGGGCGGCGATGAAGGCGGATTGCGGTATCTGGACCTTGCCGATCTGCTTCATTCGCTTCTTGCCCTTCTTCTGCTTGTCGAGGGCTTCTCTTGCGCGAGACGTCGCCGCCGTAGCACTTGGCCGTCACGTCCTTGCGCAACGCCTTGATGGTCTGTCGCGCGATGACCTTGCCGCCGAGCGCCGCCTGGATCGCGACCTGGAAGAGCTGGCGCGGGATCAGGTCTTTTAGCTGCTCGCACAAGGCGCGGCCGCGCGCTCGGCCTCCTTGCGATGGACGATGATCGAGAGGGCGTCGACCGGCTCGCCGTTGACCAGGATGTTCATCAGGACGAGGTCGCCCGCGCGGTAGTCGTCGATCTGGTAGTCGAAGCTGGCGTAGCCGCGGCTAACCGATTTCGAGCCGGTCGTAAAAATCGAAAACCACCTCGTTGAGCGGCAGCCGGTAGACCAGCATCGCCCTGCTGCCGGCATAGGTCAGGTCGACCTGCTCGCCGCGGCGCTCCTCGCAGAGCGCCAGGATCGGCCCGAGGTAGCTGTCGGGTACCAGGATCGTCGCCTTGATCCACGGCTCCTCGATATGGTCGATCCTGACCGGGTCGGGCATGTCGGCCGGGTTGTGCAGGGTGCGCACCGTGCCGTTGGTCAGATGCACCCGGTAGACCACCGAAGGTGCGGTCGCCAAGAGGTCGAGATCGAACTCGCGCGCCAGCCGCTCCTGGATAATCTCGAGGTGCAACAGGCCAAGAAAGCCGCAGCGGAAGCCAAAGCCGAGCGCCACCGAAGTCTCGGGCTCGTATTCGAAGCTGGCGTCGTTGAGGCGAAGCTTCGCCAGGCTGTCGCGCAACCGCTCGTAATCGGCCGCATCGGTCGGGAAGAGGCCGCAGAAGACGACCGGCTGCACCGGCTTGAAGCCGGGCAATGCCGTCGCCGCCGGCCGGCGGTCTTCGGTGATCGTGTCGCCAACCCGGCAATCGGCGACGGTCTTGATCCCGGCGGTGATGAAGCCGACCTCGCCCGGTCCCAAGGCCTCGACCGCGACGCCTTTTGGGGTGAACACGCCGACCCGCTCGATGGCGTGCACCGTCCCGGTCGCCATCAGCCGGATCTTCTAACCTGCCGCTAACGGGTTACCGTTGCAGTTTACTCGGCAGGCGGCGCCATCTTGTAGACTGTCACCGTAATCCCGGCGACCACCGAGGCGAACTGGCCGAGCACACCAGAATAGCTACCGAGCAGTAACCTCGTTGCCATATTTTTGACGCGCCTCGTCAACCGTCAGGCAACGAAGCTGCGGGGGACCGCCACCGTGAAGCTCGCCCTGAGGGTAGATTAGCTCCCAAAGCCTTCCGTCGTTCGGATCACGATAAAGCGCATCCCAACCGCTGGAGTCTCGACCTAACTCCCTTAGATGAGAATGAACGAGTGCGTCAATGCGTCGGCAGGTATCGTCGCTGACAAAACCGCCCTGGTTGTTCGGAATCGATCTTCCCGTGAGCCCGGTTTCTGAAGGATCGATGGGCATCACGGCACCGTCCGGATTGTAGCGCCGGGTGGGATCGCTTGATTTGGGATGACAAACTCTCTGGGGCCGACCGCTGTTCGTTCTCCTATAATGAAACCTAGTTCAGTCCTAAACACAGGCGAGGCGACGCCACTCTGCGGGGTTGGAAACTCGGGTTTCGACGACAGTTTACTCAGCGAACGCGCCATCTCGTAAACTGTCACCGTAATCTCCGGGTCGACGATTTCGCTGCGCGACCCGGCAATATAAAACAGGGTTTGCTGACTGTTGGCGTTCGCCTGGGAATGACCAAACGAGCAAGACGAGCCATGTGCGATAATGGCCGATCAGACGACAGCGGTCAAAATTAAATGCAGTGTCACCGTAATCCCCTCTCACCGTAATCCCCGTATCCGGTGAAGACCTCCGCCGATCCCCCTATTGCGGCGAAGGGACCGCCTACGGAAGCGCCCGCCGCCACCCCGTAGTAGGCATAGCCAGCGATACTTGGGATTCCGTAACCGCGAGACCTCTATGTGGAGCAGTTAAACCTTATCTTCACCTGATTTTTTAGTTCTCTTCTTCAACTCGTTCAATGCATCCTGAGCTGCCCTTCGTACCCGAGGCCATTTCGAGTTACCTAGAACCTCTCTGGGATGCGGTAGTACCGGAACCAACTCATTGAATTCATCTAGAGTATCACGAAATGTTGCCAATATTTTCCTTTCGTCGTCCGTCAAACCTGCTTGACGCCACTCAACATCTATCAGTTCGTTAGTAGCATAATCGTCGAAAAAGCGGTTGACTGCTTCTTCGTAAGACGACACTTCTGGTCCCTCCCCTCTAAGCCAGACGCGTTCTTGAAATTCCTGAGACGCTAACTCCTCAAGAACCGCGACTATGGCATTGAGCCAATCTTGATATTCCATCATGGCTTGTAATTATACAGAGACTGAGGAATGTGTGCTTCAGGAGACGACTGACTTACTGGGTTACCATTGACATCCATGGCTTGCCCAGAACGGATGTCGACAACATACGGATTTTGCTGCGCTGGGTTAGGGCTATTTGGATTACCTGGCATTACCCTGACCGAGGTCTGCGGGTTGTTTGGGTTGACATATCGTATTCCACCTCCACTACGCGACGGCTGAGCCACATAGTTCTCGGGTATGCCAAATGGGTTAGCTTGGGTGTTCGTAATATCCGACGCCGCACCGAGTGAAGCAAGGCTCCGAATTGCGCCGACCGCTCCGGAGATCGCTTGTGGGAGCTCTGACGCCACCGGCGCGACACCTGGGAGCGCCCCCCGCCAAAGCGTTCGGAATGGTGCTGGGGTTGCTCACAAGGCTCCCGATGTCGCCCGGGATTTGACGAAGTGCGCCGAGGCTTCCACTGACGTAATTTGAGAACCCGGCCCCTCCGCATCCTTGTGGATTATCGCACAATCCGAGCGGATCCCTTCCCGCTGAGGTCCATCGGATCGGGATCAAACAGAGGTTATGCAGCGCGAATCCGTATCGGCCGCCAAGCATAAGCGGCTGAGAGGCAGGCGCCGCTCAGCCGTCGCCCATCTTGAGGGCGGCGATGAAGGCGGATTGCGGGATCTCGACCTTGCCGAACTGGCGCATCCGCTTCTTGCCCTCCTTCTGCTTGTCGAGGAGCTTGCTTTTGCGGGTGACGTCGCCGCCGTAGCATTTGGCGAGCACGTCCTTGCGCAACGCCTTGACGGTCTCGCGGGCGATCACCTTGCCGCCGAGCGCCGCCTGGATCGCGACCTGGAAGAGCTGGCGCGGGATCAGGTCCCTCAATCGCTCGCACAAGGCGCGGCCGCGCCGCTCGGCCTCCTTGCGGTGGACGATGATCGAGAGGGCGTCGACCGGCTCGCCGTTGACCAGGATGTTCATCAGGACGAGGTCGCCCTCGCGGTAGTCGTCGATCTGGTAGTCGAAGCTGGCGTAGCCGCGGCTAACCGATTTGAGCCGGTCGTAAAAATCGAAAACCACCTCGTTGAGCGGCAGCCGGTAGACCAGCATCGCCCTGCTGCCGGCATAGGTCAGGTCGACCTGCTCGCCGCGGCGCTCCTCGCAGAGCGCCAGGATCGGCCCGAGGTAGCTGTCGGGTACCAGGATCGTCGCCTTGATCCACGGCTCCTCGATATGGTCGATCCTGACCGGGTCGGGCATGTCGGCCGGGTTGTGCAGGGTGCGCACCGTGCCGTTGGTCAGATGCACCCGGTAGACCACCGAAGGTGCGGTCGCCGAGGTCGAGATCGAACTCGCGCGCCAGCCGCTCCTGGATAATCTCGAGGTGCAACAGGCCGAGAAAGCCGCAGCGGAAGCCAAAGCCGAGCGCCACCGAAGTCTCGGGCTCGTATTCGAAGCTGGCGTCGTTGAGGCGCAGCTTCGCCAGGCTGTCGCGCAACCGCTCGTAATCGGCCGCATCGGTCGGGAAGAGGCCGCAGAAGACGACCGGCTGTACCGGCTTGAAGCCGGGCAACGGCGCCGCGGCCGGCCGGCGGTCCTCGGTGATCGTGTCGCCGACCCGGCAATCGGCGACGGTCTTGATGCCGGCGGTGATAAAGCCGACCTCGCCCGGGCCCAAGGCCTCGCACCGCGACGCCCTTGGGCGTGAACACACCGACCCGCTCGATCTCGTGCACCGCGCCGGTCGCCATCAGTCGGATCTTCTGGCCCGGATACGAGCGACGCCGTCCTTGACGCGCACCAGGATCACGACCCCGAGATAGGGGTCGTACCAGCTATCGACCAGGAGGGCCTTCAGCGGTGCCTCCGGCTCGCCGGCGGGCGGCGGCAAGCGGGTCGACCAATGCCTCGCAGCACCTCGTCGATGTTGAGCCCGGTCTTGGCCGAGATCAGGATCGCGTCGGCGGCATCGAGCCCGATCACATCCTCGATTTGTTCCTTGACCCGGTCGGGCTCGGCGGCCGGCAGATCGATCTTGTTGAGGACCGGAACGATTTCGTGCCCGGCCTCGATCGCCTGGTAGACATTGGCAAGGGTCTGCGCCTCGACGCCCTGGCTCGCATCGACGACCAGCAGCGAGCCCTCGCAAGCGGCCAGCGACCGGCTGACCTCATAGGCGAAATCGACATGGCCCGGCGTATCGATCAGATTGAGCACATAGGTGTCGCCGTCGGCAGCCCGGTATTCGAGCCGCACGGTGCGCCTTGATCGTGATGCCGCGCTCCCGCTCCAATTCCATGTTATCGAGCACCTGCTCGCGCATCTCCGCGCCTCGAGCCCGCCGCAGGCCTGGATCAGCCGATCGGCCAAGGTCGATTTGCCGTGGTCGATATGCGCGATGATCGCGAAATTGCGGATACGGTTGAGGGGAGTGAATACGAACCGAAACATAGGGGTGCACCAAAGGCGGATCAACGCGGGGCCGACCCCCACCTAACGGTCACAGCGCCGCGAGCGGTATGCCGAGCGCTTGCGCCGCCGCTGAAAGCCGGTTGTCGTAACTCGCCAACTGCAATATATCGGCTTGTTTGCGCACGAAATCGATCGTGGCGAGATGAAGCGCATCAAGGGTCCGAACCGGAGGGACCGGGAGCGGTTCCAACGCCCTCGCGAGCGCCGGTCTGCCCATCTCCACCAGTTCGATACCCCTCAGCAGCTCTCTCGCTTCCTTCGCGTGCGAACCGGTTAGGCCGTAAGCGTGCACGCGGTTCCAGACCTCGTATTCGAGCAGCCGGCTTGACACCAAATTCTCCTGCCAGAACCGCTCCGGTGGAGAACGGCGTTCGAAAAACAATCGAGCAAGCGCGACCGAACTATCGATATAAATCACCGGTCTTCCCGGTCCCGCTCCAAATCCGCCATCAGCTGTTCAAATGTGAGCCCCGGCACCGGCTTGCTCGGCGGGGGCCAGTTGGCGCCTCTTTTTGCGGGCCTGATCCAGCCCTCGCGCACACCACGCTCGATAACCGACTCCGGTTCTCGTCGCGGCGGCACGATCTCGGCGACGACGCGGTTGCGATCGGTGATGACGACCGTCTCGCCAGCCGCGGCCAGCCGGACATACTCGCTGAGCTTGTTTTTTAGCATTTTAAGGCCGACGGTGTGCAATCCTCAAAGTCAGCCTCTAGAGGCTACTTTGTCAATTGATCGACTAAACGGGCCCGTGACTACGATCCACGGTAGCGCGAATTCGACCACGCGCTCGCCGCCACGTATCGAATGCTAATTCGACAATTTTATGGTGGCTGGAGAATACCGGGATGCGTTGCGAGGGGTCAGCCAGCTCTTCAACGTTTTCAGCCCGCCGGCCGCTCCTCCTCAACTGACTGAGCTGACATCCTCGAACTATAAGCGCAAGGGAATTGGCGGTTCGATGCTATGTTGGGGCCCATGCTTCCAGCGCGCAGCGCGGGGCGGTGATCGAATGACGATAATAGTCGACGATAGGGTGGCGGAACTAAAGAGGGCCAATGCCGAGCTCCAGCGCAAGCTCGACGAGCGCACCGCCGCGCTGAACGAGGCGCTCGACCAGCAGACCGCGACGGCCGAGGTATTGCAGGTCATCAACAGTTCTCCCGGCGATCTCGCCCCGGTTTTCAACGCGATGCTGGAAAAGGCCACGCGGCTCTGCGAGGCCGCCTACGGCCAACTAGCCACGTTTGACGGCGAGTTCTTTCGCTTTGTCGCGGTGCACGGCGAAAACAGCTTTGCAGAGCAACAACCGAGTGATCCCCTCCCGCCATCCTACGGGGTGACATGGACGCGGATCGTGGGCGGCGAGCACGTCGTCCACATGGCTGACGTTATGGAGACCGGTGCGTACCGTGACGGCCACATCCCGGCCCGAGGGTTTGTAGAAATTGGCGGCGGCCGTAGCCTGCTTACTGTTGCGTTGCGCAAAGACACTGTCCTCCTCGGCGCACTGACGGTCTACCGGCAGGAGGTGCGGGCGTTCAACGACAAGCAGATCGCACTGTTGCAGAACTTCGCGGCGCAGGCGGTCATCGCGATGGAGAACGCGCGGCTCTTGACCGGGGCGCGCAAGGCCTTGGAGCAGCAGACCGCGACCACCGAGGTGTTGCAGGTCATCAATTCCTCGCCCGGCGATCTCGCACCGGTATTCGACGCTATGCTCGAAAAGGCAACTCGGCTCTGCGAGGCTAGTTTCGGCGTGCTTTGCACCTATGACGGAACCTCCTTCCAGGCCGCGGCTCTGCGGGGGGCGCCGGCCGCCTATGCCGAGTTTTTGACAGCCGGGCCGCTGCGACCCGGTCCCGGCAATGGACTTACGCGCGTGGCTGCCGGCGAGAAGGTCGTTCATGTCGTCGATCTCGCGGCAGAGGACGTCTACCGTTCAGGCGAAGCCCTGCGCCGCGCCCTCGTTGACCTCGGCGGTGCGCGCAGTGCTCTGACCGTCGGCCTTCTGAAGGACGAGCTTTTGCTCGGTGCTTTCATCATTTACCGCCGGGAAGTCCGCGCATTTACCGAGAAGCAGATCGCGCTGCTGCAGAATTTCGCGACGCAGGCGGTCATCGCAATGGAGAACGCGCGGCTGATCACCGAGACGCGCGAGGCGCTGGAACAACAGACCGCGACCGCCGAGGTATTGCAGGTCATCAACCGCTCGCCCGGCGACCTCACGCCGGTGTTCGACGCGATGCTCGAAAAGGCGATGACGCTTTGCGGAGCCTCCTTCGGCGGCTTGAGCACATACGATGGCGAGTTGTTCCGGGCGGTCGCAACGCGTGGCGTGCCGCCGGCATTGGCCGACTTCTTCCGCGACCCGTATACCGTCGGTCCACAGAGCTATTTCGGCCAATTGGTCCGCGGTGAGGGGATGCTCCACGTGCCGGACCTGGCGGCGGAGATTTCGGCCGGGGAAGCCGATCCACTGACCCGTCCCGGAACTTTGCGCGGTCGGGCATTCGTCGAACTCGGCAATGCGCGTACCGGGCTGTTTCTGGCCCTGCGCCAGGAAAATGTCTTGCGCGGCATCCTCTGGTTTTATCGCCAGGAGGTACGGCCGTTTTCCGAGAAGCAGATCGCGTTGCTGCACAATTTCGCCGCCCAGGCGGTGATTGCGATGGAGAACGCGCGGCTGATCACCGAGACGCGCGAGGCGCTCGATCAGCAAACCGCGACCGCCGAAGTATTGCAGGTCATCAACAGCTCGCCCGGCGATCTTGCGCCTGTTTTCGACGTAGTACTGGAAAAGGCGACAAGCGTCTGCGACGCTGCATTCGGCACTCTGTGGACCTATGACGGCGAACGCTTCCAAGCGGTCGCTCTTCGCCAAGTGCCGGAGGGTTACGCCGAGTTCCTCTCTCGGGCACCGCTCCGTCCGGTACCGTTTAGCGGGCTCGGACGCGTTGCTGCCGGAGAAAGCGTCGCTCACTTTGTCGACGTTGCCGCGAATGAGGCTTACAGAGGAGCAGATCCCGGCCTCCATGCGCTTCTCGATCTCGGCAAAGCCCGCAGCACCGTCGCGGTGCCGCTTCGCAAAGACGATGCCATCCTCGGGGCGATTACAGCATATCGCCAGGAAGTGCGACCGTTCTCCGACAAACAGATCGCGCTGTTGCAGAATTTCGCCGCGCAGGCGGTGATCGCGATGGAGAACGCGCGGTTGATCACGGAAACGCGCGAAGCGCTTGACCAGCAAACCGCGACCGCCGAGGTGCTTCAGGTCATCAATTCGTCGCCCGGTGACCTCGCGCCAGTCTTCGACGCGATGCTCGAGAGGGCCATGCGCCTATGTGAGGCCGCTTTTGGTCTATTGACGAAGTTTGACGGTGAGCGGTTCCACGCACTCGCGCTGCGTGGCCCTTCGGCCTTTATGGAGTAGTGGCGCGAGCCCAGACTACCGACGCCGGGGCTGGCGCTCCATCGGCTCGCTCACGGTGAGGATCTCGTGCAGATCGAGGACGTCACCGAGGATGACGCCTACCGGACTGGCAACCCTATCCGGCGCGCTCTCGCCGATTTGGGCGGCGCGCGTTCGGCGCTCTGGGTTGCCCTGCGGAAAGATGACGCGCTGGTCGGAGCCTTCGTCATCTACCGCCAAGAAGTTCGACTATTTACGCCGAAGCAGATTGAGCTAATCCGTACCTTCGCCGCGCAGGCGGTCATCGCGATGGAGAACGCGCGGCTCATCACCGAGACGCGCGAGGCACTGGAGCAGCAGACCGCGACGGCAGAGGTGTTGCAGGTAATCAATTCTTCGCCCGGCGACCTGACGCCGGTGTTCGATGCGGTTCTGGAGAAGGCGCACAGCCTGTGTGACGCGCCGTGCGGCAGCCTCCAGATCTTTGATGGCAACCTGTTCCGCGCAGTGGCAACGCGCGGCATCTCAGAAGCCTATGTGGCAATCCTCCGCCAGGGAGTTCGGGGCCGGACGCCCCGCGATGCCGCCGCACAATACGATTTTGCCGATCGCGCGGCGCAGGCACCTGACGACCCGATCCTTCGCGTCGCTGTTGATGTAGCGAAGTTACGGACCGTACTGTTCGTGCCGCTGTACAGGGACGGCGTCCTTCTCGGCCGCATCGCCGCCGGGCGCCATGAAGCTCGCCCATTCACCGACAAGCAGATCGCCCTGTTGCAGAACTTCGCCGCACAGGCGGTCATCGCAATGGAGAACGCGCGGCTGATCACCGAGACGCGCGAGGCATTGGAGCAGCAGACCGCGACCGCCGAGGTGTTGGGGGTCATCAACAGCTCGCCCGGCGACCTTGCGCCGGTATTCGACGCGATGCTCGAAAAGGCTATGCGATTGTGCGGGGCCGCCTTTGGCGTCTTTGCAATCTATGACGACGAGCACTATCGAGTGGTCGCAAATCATGGCGTACCGCTCGGACTGGCTGAGTTTGTCAGACAGGCCGTCCCCATCCACACAGGGAGTATGCCCGATCGTCTCAGGTGCGGGGAAGACACCATCCAAGTTGCGGACATTACCGCCCTAGGTTCCGAGCTCCGGACCCCGGGGCTCGTCGCGATGATCGAGTTGGGCAATGCCCGCACCGCGGTTTGGGTCGCCTTGCGCAAGGATGGTGTCGCGCAGGGCTTCTTCGGCGTCTACCGCCAGGAAATCCGGCCGTTTTCCGACAAGCAAATTGCGCTGCTGCAAAACTTCGCCGCGCAGGCGGTGATCGCGATGGAGAACGCGCGGCTGATCACCGAAACCCATGAGGCACTGGAGCAGCAGACCGCAACCGCCGAAGTATTGCAGGTCATCAACAGCTCGCCCGGCGATCTCGCCCCGGTCTTCGACGCCATGCTCAAAAAGGCGACGCGATTATGCGAGGCCCCTTATGGCACGCTGTTCACGTATGATGGCGAATGCTTCCACGCCGCTGCGATGCGCGGCGTCCCCGAAGCCTTCGCGGATTCTCTGCACGCGCCAATCCGGCCGGTGCCGGGTGCGGCGCTCGATCGGATGGTACGCGGCGAACGCTTCTCGCATTTTGCGGATGTAGCCTCAGAAAACGCCTATGGGCAGGGAGACCCTGCGGCGCGTACCTTGGTCGAGCTCGGCGGCGCCCGCACGGCGCTTGCCGTACCACTACGCAAGGACGATACCTTGCTAGGCGTCTTTGCGGTCTACCGGCAGGAGGTACGGCCATTCTCCGAAAAGGAGATCGCGCTGGTCACTACATTCGCAGACCAAGCGGTGATTGCGATCGAGAACGCGCGGCTGCTCGGCGAGTTGCGCGAGCGCACTGACGATCTGCAGGAATTGCTCGAATACCAGACTGCGACGAGCGACGTGCTCAAGGTCATCAGCCAATCGACTTTCGACCTGCGACCGGTGCTGGAGACGCTGGCGAGAACCGCGTCGCGGCTGTGCGAAGCCGAGATGGCGTTTATCTTCCGCCGCGAGGGGGAGCTTTATCGCGTCGCGGCATCGGTTGGCTCCTCGCCCGAAACCAAAGCTCTCGTCGAAGCGAATCCAGTCTCGCCAGGCCGCGGCACGGTCGCCGGCCGCACTGCATTGACCGCCAATGTCGTGCACATTCCGGACGCGAGGCTGGACCCGGAATACACCTGGGGCGAATTGCAGCCGCGTCGCCAACACGCCGACGATGCTCGGCGTGCCCTTGTTGCGCGAGGGGGTGCCGGTCGGCGTCATCGTGCTAGCCCGCGAACGGGTCGAGCCTTTTACCGACAAGCAGATCGAATTGGTTCGAACCTTTGCCGACCAGGCGGTGATCGCGATCGAGAATGCCCGGCTCGTTCAACGAATTGCGCGCTCGTACCACCGAGCTCGGGACCTCGGTCGCCGAGCTGAAGATGTTGAATGAAGTCGCGCAGGCGGTCAGCTCGACGCTCGATCTGAGGACCGTGCTGTCGACTGTTCTCAACGCCTCGCTCGGGGTGACCTGGGCGAATGCCGGGGCGGTTTTCCGCTACAGCCGGGTGGAGCGTGCGTTCCGGCTCGTCGAGGCGGTTGGATGGGACGAGGCGCTCACCGGCTCCGTGCGCGAGCTGCGTGTAGCCGAGACCGAGAGCGCTATGGGCGAGGCAGCAGCGCGCCGTATGCCGATTCAGCTCCCCGATCTCGCGCAGCGGGCGAGCTACCCGCTGCGCGACGTCACCCTCGCCGCCGGTTTTCACTCGGCGCTGATCGTGCCGTTGGTCGGCGCCGAACGCATCCTCGGGGCCATCATTCTGGTGCGGCAAGAGGCGGGCGAATTTCCGGCCGAGACGGTGCGGTTGATGCAGACCCTCGCCAGCCAATCGGTATTGGCGATCCAGAACGCGCGCCTCTTCCGCGAGATCGCGGACAAGAGCGAGCAACTGGCGCTCGCCAGCCAGCACAAATCGCAGTTCCTCGCCAATATGAGCCACGAGCTGCGCACGCCGCTAAATGCGATCCTCGGCTATGCCGAATTGCTCGTCGACGGCATCTATGGCGTGTTGCCGGACCGCCGCAAGGGCGTTCTGGAGCGCATTCAGAACAACGGCAAGCACCTGCTGGCATTGATCAACGACGTGCTCGACTTGGCGAAGATCGAGGCCGGCCAGCTGACCCTGACACTTGAGGATTACAGCTTTGCCCGAGGTGGTGCGGTCGGTCGTTACCGCGACCGAAACGCTCGCCACGGCGAAAGGATTGAAATTCACTGCTGCGCTGCAAGACGACCTGCCGATGGCGCATGGCGATGCGCGGCGCGTCTCACAGGTGCTGCTGAACCTGGTCGGCAATGCGATCAAATTCACCGACGAAGGCGAGGTCGAGATCCGCGCCACTCTCGACAAGGGCCAGTTCGCGCTGACCGTGCGCGATACCGGGCCGGGCATTGCCGATGCCGATCAGGAACGGATTTTCGGCGAGTTTCAGCAGATCGACAATTCCAATACGCGCAAAAAAGGCGGGACCGGCCTGGGTCTGGCGATCTCGAAGCGAATGGTCGAGATGCAAGGCGGGACGATCTCGGTCGACTCGGCATTGGGCCAGGGCTCGACGTTCCGGGTCGTATTGCCCGTCCATGTCGATGAAATGATGGAGGCGGCCTAATGGGAAAGCGCATCCTGGTCATCGAGGACACCGAGGACAACCGCCAGATCATCCGCGACCTGTTGACGAGCTTCGATTACGAGCTGATCGAAGCGGTGGACGGGGCCGAAGGGGTCGCGATGGCGCAAAGCCATCACCCCGACCTGATCTTGATGGACATTCAGCTGCCGGTTATTGACGGCTACGAGGCGACTCGCCGCATCCGCGCGATCCCCGAACTGGCCGAAGTGCCGATTGTCGCGGTTACCTCCTACGCCCTCTCCGGCGACGAAGCCAAGACCCGTGAGGCCGGCTGCGACGGCTACATCGCCAAGCCCTTCAGCCCGCGCCAGCTGCTCGCGAAAGTCCGCGAATTCCTCCCCCAGCCGGGGTGATCGGCAGTGCGCGACCCACCCCGAATCCTCGTCGTCGACGATGTGCCGGACAATGTCGACATTCTGCAGATGCGCCTCGAAAGCCAAGGCTACGAGGTGGTCACGGCCGCCCACGGCGTCGAAGCGCTCGAAAAAACTCGCGCGCTGCTGCCCGACCTGGTGCTGCTCGACATCATGATGCCCAAGCTGGACGGGATCGAGACCGTCAAGGAGCTGAAGGGCGATACGTCGCTGCCGTTCATTCCGGTGATCCTCGTCACGGCCAAGGCGGACAGCAAGGATGTGATTGCCGGATTGGAAAGCGGCGGCGACGATTACCTCGTCAAACCCGTCGACCATGCCGCGCTATCAGCGCGGGTGCGCGCCATGCTGCGGATAAAGGCGTTGCACGATACTGTTCAGCTGCAGGCGCAGCGCCTGGAGGAGCAGGCCGGCGAGCTCGCCGCCTGGAACAGGACGCTCGAAGCGCGGGTCGAGGCGCAGATCCACGAGATCGAGCGGATCGGCCGGCTCAAGCGGTTCCTTGCGCCGCAGATCGCCGAGACCCTGATCTCCGCCGGCGGCGAAGCGATCCTCGAGAGTCACCGGCGCGACATTGTTGTTCTGTTCTGCGATATGCGGGGCTTTACCGCGTTTTCCGAAACCGCCGAGCCGGAGGACGTGATGGCGGTATTGCGCGAGTATCATGGCGCGCTCGGGCCGCTGATCCACCGTTATGAGGGGACCCTCGATCGCTTCACCGGCGATGGCATGATCGTCTTTTTTAATGATCCGGTGCCCTGCCCCGATCCGGCGCTCCGCGCCGTTCGCCTGGCGGTCGACATGCGCGACGCGGTCGTATCGCTCGCCCGGTCATGGGCGGCCCGCGGATACGCGATCGGCTTTGGCGTCGGGATCGCCCAGGGATACGCCACATTGGGCCGGATCGGTTTCGAGGGGCGCTTTGACTACAGCGCGATCGGCACCGTGACCAACATGGCGGCGCGGCTCTGCGCCGAAGCCAAGAATGGCCAAATACTCGTCACCCAGCGGGTGGCCGCGGCGATCGACAAGATGGCGGAGCTCGAACCGTTGGGCGACGCCGCGCTGAAGGGTCTCGCTCGGCCGGTCGCGGTGCACAACGTAAGCGGTCTGACAACGAGCCGATAAGGGCGAAGGGTCAGGTTCGCCGCTGCCGCTCAATTTGCATCTTGGCGAGGAACGCAACGAGCGGGTGAGCCCCCAGCGCCGCGATGGCGGAATTGTCGAGTGCGAGAAGCGCGCCGCGCTGGTGCGGGGTGAGCCGAAAGCGGTCTGCATAGGCGGCGGGATCCGCCAGGTATTGGGCGCGCATCTGCTTGTCGTGAGCCAATCCATGCAGAGCGGTCGTCAGCTCGACCAGTTCTGGCTTGATCGCCGGATAGTGCGGCGTGGGCGCGGCTGGCGGTGCGGCGAACCATCCGAGCGAGGCGTAGTTGTGGTGCCAGCTTGGTTCCATCGCCATGATGTCAGGCTTGCGCTCGCCGAGTGCCCCGGCCGCCGCTGCCCAACAGCGCAACTCGACATTGCCGGCCTGATCCAGCGCCGCTTCATCCCAGCCGATCAGCGATTTCAGATTACCGATGGCGAGTTGCTGGAGCACGGCTCTGTCCCACTCGATGTCGGGATTAGAATAGCGTTCGGTGCCCGGAAAATGCGACATCCCGCCGCTTGCCACGATCGCGGTCCTCAGGCCCATCGCCGTCACGATCCGTGCCACCGTCTCGCCGAAGGCATAGCAGCGCTCCATCGTCGGTTGCGGCGGTAGATAGGCATTGACGTAAATCGGCAGAACCGGATCCTCGACACCGAGATGCGTCAGCGGAATTCCGATCGCGTAGTCAATCTTCGCGACGCTGGTGAAAGCCGGATCGAACCCTTGCCGATACATCTGCCTGACGAGTTCGAAGCCGAGCTCGCTCGGGACCTTCCAGCAAAATTCGCGGCCGGCGAACGTTCCCGTCGCCACCTCGCCGACATGAACGGTGAAGGGCGGCGCCGCCGTGTGAAAGAACTGCTCGGCATGGTCGTTCGAAAAGATAATCCAGAGATCGGGCGCCGTGGCCTTCAGCTTGGCGCCGATTTCACCTGCCACCGCTTTAACGCGCTCGACCGTGCCGCGGTCTTCGGTCTCGGGCATCGTCAGGAATTGTGGGGCATGAGGCAGCATCGCCCCGCCGATCACGCTCGAAATCATCACACGACCTCCCGATCGATCACGGTTCCAACTCGCCGCCAATTCGTGGTTGCGACGTGGACGGCGTCGCAGCACTCTGGCAGCTTGTGCTACCGTCACGGCAAAATCATATCGCCGTTCCCGGAAACGCCTCCGATGCAGCATTCTCCCGACGATCCGCCAAGCGCGGTACCCGCCCAAAGTGTAGAAGCCGAAACGCCGACTGCAAGCCAGCCGGATGCCGCCAAGGGTACTACGGACGGCGATAATCCTTCCGGTCCTGGCGCTCAAGAGGGCGAACGGCGCTCCTCAAGACGGCGGCGCTGGCGCCGCCGTCGTCCCCCGGTCGAGGCCGGCATGGGAGTGGCGGGCGTTGTTGGCGAAGCCAATCTCGACGGCACCGCAGCGGCGAACATTCCGGTGTTTGTCGGAGGCTCCGCGGGTGCGCCCCTTGGCGACGGTGGAGTTGATAAACCGCCCCGCCGCCGTCGGCGGCGCCGTCGCGCGCCGACGCACGATGCGACATCGGCAGCCGCGTCGCATGACGGCCGCCAGGCAGAGCAGGCTCATTCCGCCGCCGGCCAGTTGACCAGCTCACCGGCGGCCGAGCCGATCCAAGGCCAGCAAACCCAAGGCCAGGATCCCATGATCGTGCCATCGCGCGACAATGGGCCCGGCGGGGAGGTCCGACGGCGACGCCGGCGCCGCAGGGCGACGCGCGAAGGGGGTTCCGCAAGTCCGGCTCTCGTCGGCGAAAGCCGAAGCGGGACCGAAACGATCACCGGGGCACCACCGCGCGACGACAACAGGACAGCGAGGAGACCGCCTCGCGGTAGTGGACCGCGCAGCCGGCTCGCCCACGAGACCGCGCCCCCGGAGGGACAGCCGCCACGACCCGCTTCGCGACAGCAACGCACCCGAGGCGCGGAGCCGCGCGGGACCGATGGGCGGGAAGCGCGGCGTCCAGGCCAAGGCCCCGGGGGTCGAGGCCCGGCCGGCAAAGGGCCGAGAGATCGGCGGCCAGGCAGAGATCGAGAGGCGCCGCGAAAACCGCCCGAACAGAAGCTCTATGCGCTCGAATCGGTGGTCGATCGGGGTTTTGAGGATGTCGCCGACCCATCCGAGGAGAGTGCCGCCCGCCGCGTCCACTGGACGATTATCAAGCGGACGGTCGCCGATCAAAAGAGCGGCAAGGCGATGACGGCGGTCTATGTGCTGCAACGCGAAGGGGTCGATGCCGAATTCCCCAATCTCGGCGCGGCACGGGCGGCGGTAAACAAGACTATCGTCCATCCCGAGAAGCTGACGCTTTCAAAGGCGGAGCATGCGGCGGCGAAGAAATAGCTTGCTGACCGGATTTTGCGCTTTCATCAGTTGAGTTTGGACGCGGGCGGAACTGCGCCGCCTGACGGTTGCCGCGGCGGCGCGCCCCGGCGCCAGTGCTGAACCGAAGGTGGCTTGGGCAGATTGCCGTATACCCAGAGGAATATTAGGACGACCAGCGTGCCGGCAGCTAATTGAGCCAGCAGTCCGGGGCCGAGAAATATGTTCGATGTCCAAGCGAAGACGGGCAGGCAAATGACCGCTATCGAAACCGCCACCCACAAGCTGTGGAGACGTCGGCCAATGAGAGCCCTCTGATATAGCCAATCAGCCGCCGCCGTACTGACCGCGCCGAGGGCAGCGGCCAAGAGCTGAATCGCAAAAACCTCGATCATTTTATCTCTCCATGGCCCAGGGAGGGGCCGGGATCATGTTATCGCGGAGGTAGAAAAAGTGGCAGTATTTTATAATATTTTCGTTACGAATTCATTGACTGCCGAGGGCGAGGTGGCGCCGGATCGTGCCGGAGAGATTTACACATCGCTTGATACACCATTATAATTGCAAAGGTTTCCTAGTTCATGCGAGTTTGGCACGATCATTGCTGTTAATTGTCAGAGCGCGGCATGTTATTGCGGCGCATGGCCGAGGAGAGATCCGATGGCGCAGCGAACAAGAACCCGATCGGCCGAGCGTTTGCCGCTCAGCACAGCGATTTTGTCGAACATTGCCCTGTCGCTGTTGATGTGGAATATCGCTCTCCGGATCGCAGGTTTGCTGCTGGCTGCCTAATCAGCCGTTCCAAAAAGAACGCGGAGCAGCGTTACCGGCGTTGCGCGACGTGGAGCAGGGCGACCTGCAGCGCCTGGTCGAGCTTTTTCACGAATCGACCTGATCCGCCCGAGACGCCGGATGTCGCAGCCCACGTGGCGGGCGTGGAACACGCGTTATGCGCCAGCTGGTCTGGCGGTGCTTCGCTCGACGCTGTGGCGAGTTTCCACTCCTCCCGCTGCACCTTGCCTACCGTAGAAGAGGGCTTCACCTGCGAAGTCGTTCCGGATAGTTGCGCTGGCCGCCGCGTCGCCAGGCCTTCGCACAAACCGCTTTCGTGAAGAACGCGCCGCAAATAAACCGCCACGCCAACCAGGAACTTGTCGGGAGGTCGGCCGGCCTTGACCCAGGCATCCATCTTGCCAATGCCCCAGTTATAGGCGGCGATCGCATCCGGCCAATTCCCGTACCGCCAAAACAGCTGCAATAGATAGGCTCGGCCGATCGCGCGGTTTTGGATCATATCGAAGCGATCCCCACCGCCGACATCCGTTGCCGCCGCCTCGCTGACCTGCATGGGTCCTTGCGGTCCGGAGGGGTCGGAACGCCACATTCTGATGTCCGCACCGTGGCTCGATTCAGCGCCGTCGACCGCGGTCGCTACCCGGTCGAGCGGGGCGGCCATCGGCCGGAAGTCATTGATTGGACGGCGCACGAAGTGCTGTTGCCCGGTGAACAACGGGGCTGGGTTGTGCAAGCTCCTGCGCTCATCCGCCGTCGCGGCTGCGGCTATCGTTTGGCCCAACAAAAAAACGATCATAAACAATTTAAAATAGACCAAGACCCACTTTCCCCAGATCTCTGCAAGAAGGGCAAAATATCGCTTAATTTTTCGACGTCAAACCGTTAATCTTGATTATGACCCAAACATAGTTACTAAGTGGGTCTAATCAAAATCTGGTATTTAATTTCGGTTAATTCTTGCTTTATATGGACGGCGGCCGGTTAATCATCCGCGTTCGGCAGGACAGGCTTGGTCAGGTTAGCAAACGAAACTCACAGAACCTCGAAGAGCCCGGCCGCGCCCATGCCGCCGCCGACGCACATCGTGACAACGACGAAGCGAACCCCGCGCCGCTTGGCCTCGATTAGCGCATGACCGGCCATGCGCGCGCCCGACATTCCATAGGGGTGCCCGATGGCGATCGCGCCGCCGTCGACGTTGTATCGTTCGGGATCGATGCCCAGCCGATTTCGGCAATAGAGGGCCTGGACGGCAAAGGCCTCGTTGAGCTCCCAGAGGCCGATGTCGTCGACCCGCAGCCCGTGCTGTTGCAACAGCTTCGGCACCGCGAACACCGGGCCGATCCCCATCTCGTCCGGCGCGCAGCCGGCAACTGCAATCCCGCGATAGGCGCCTAGCGGCTCCAGCCCGCGGCGTTCGGCCTCCTTTGCTTCCATCAGCAGCGAGGCGGACGCGCCGTCGGACAGCTGGGAGGCATTTCCCGCTGTGATAAATCGGCCCTCTTTTACGGCCTGCCCGTCGCGGAAGACCGGTTTCAGTCCGGCCAAAGCGGGCAGCGTTGTCGAGGGCCGGTTGCCCTCGTCCTTTTCCAGCGTCACCGGCACTTGCGAGACCTCTCCGGTCTCGCGGTTCTCGACCCGCATTATCGAGGGCAACGGAGCAATTTCCTGATCGAAGCGTCCCGCCTGTTGTGCCGCGGCGGTGCGGCTTTGAGACTGGAGAGCGTATTCGTCTTGCGCATCGCGGGTCACCTGGTAGCGCTCGGCGACGATTTCGGCAGTTTCAATCATCGTCATGTAGAGATCGGGCCGATGCTCGAGAAGCCAGGGATCTTGCGTCCGGTAATCGTTGCGCATGTCGTTCTGGACCAACGAGATCGACTCGACCCCGCCGCCGACCGCGATTGTCATCCCGTCGTGCACGATCTGTTTTGCTGCGGTGGCGATGGCCATCAGGCCCGACGCGCATTGTCGGTCGATCGTCATGCCCGCGACCGAGACCGGCAGCCCAGCGCGGATCGCCGCCTGCCGGGCGATATTGAAACCGCTCGAGCCTTGCTGCAGCGCTGCACCGAGCACGACGTCCTCGACTTCGGCGGGATCGACGCCGGCGCGCCGCACTGCCTCGGCCACCACGTGGCCCGCGAGCGCTTGCGCCTGAGTATCGTTGAAGGCGCCGCGATAGGCCTTGCCGATCGGGGTGCGGGCTGTCGAGACGATGACCGCTTCGCGCATCTTGTCCTCCCGGGAGCGAAAGACGCAGCATGTCTTGCGAGGTCAGGGGCGGCAACGACGATTCCGCAAGCCTTTGAAATATCCGCTCTCGAGCACCGTTGGCACATTACCGGCGCGGCGTCGCAAGCGTCACTGCCGGCTGTCGCGAAAGGCTCTGGGTGGCAGACCCTTTCCGCAAGCGCGGGCGGTCATGTAGCATCCGTCTCGCGAATCTTCGGAAGGACACAGTCATGCCCGACAACTATCCGTTGCCAGCCTCCGACCCCGCGAGCCTCGGCTTTGCGGCGACGCCGCTTCAGCACCTCGATCGGCTGATCCGGCGGCATATCGAGGACGGCCGTTATGCCGGTGCGCAGATCGCGCTGGCGCGGCACGGGAAGTTGGCGCTGTTCCGCACCTACGGCGACGCCAAGACCGAACCGCACAACGAGCCGGCGAGCGATCAGACGTTGTTCCTGCTGTTCAGCCAGACCAAGGTGCTGACCAGCTGCGCGGTATGGACATTGATCGAGGAAGGCCAGTTGTCTTTCATGGATCGCATCGCCGACCACCTGCCGGATTTCGCGGGGCGCGGCAAGGGCGAGATCACCTTGCACCAGGTCATGACGCATCAGGGCGGCTTTCCGAGCGGCGACGTCACCAAGGCGACATGGACCGATCATGCGCGGATGCGCGCCGAGGTCTGCGATTTCTCGCTCGATTGGACCCCGGGCACGCGGCTGCAATACCACCCGCGCGCCGCGCACCTGACGCAGGCGATGGTCATCGAGGCGGTGACCGGACGGGATTATCGCCAGGTGATCCGCGATAAGGTTCTGGCGCCGCTCGGCCTCGCCGGCGACATCTTTGTCGGCGTCCCCGAGAGCGAGCAGGGGCGCTGCGCCGACACTTATGCCGCGGAGGGGCGCGACAATTCGGCGGCGTTCAAAGCGGCCGGTATGCCGAGCGGCGGCGGCTACGCCACGGCTCGCGGAATGGCGGCGTTCTACCAGATGCTGCTCGGCCGCGGCCGGCTAGGCGAGGTGCGGCTGTTGTCGCCGCGGCTCGTCGGCTATGTCACGCGCAGCCACACCGGCGAGCGCGGCGACGACGCAATGGGTGGTATCCCGATGCATCGCGGTCTCGGGCCGCATGTCCGCGGCGACAGCGACCGCATCCGCGGCCTCGGCACGATCGGCGCGCCGGAGACCTTCGGCCATGGCGGCGCCGGCACTTCGTATTCCTGGGCAGATCCGACGAGCGGGGTGTCGTTCACCTACATCACGAACTTCGTGTCGCCCGATCCCTGGCATTCGGCCCGGCTCGACCGGGTTGCCAACCTCGTGCACGCCGCAATCGATTGAGCGACGCGAACATTGGTCGTGAAATCACCACCTATCCCCTCTAATTCGTCATTTCCGCGAAAGCGGGAATCTAAGGCGGCGGGTCGCGACCGCTCGCCCCCCGTTCAGGCCAGGGGCAGGCCCTGGATCCCCGCCTTCGCGGGGGTGACGGGAAAGAGCAGTTCTCGGCCTCGGGGCTGAACATGGCGCCGCGGGTCGATCCGGTTCGTTCCGATGAGGTGCTGCCGGCGCGCGCCGACGTCGTGATCGTCGGCGGCGGCATCATCGGCACCAGCACGGCGCTGTTCCTGGCGCAGAAGGGCGTCTCGGCGGTCCTCTGCGAGAAGGGACCCATCGCCGGCGAGCAATCGAGCCGCAATTGGGGCTGGTGCCGCAAGATGGGGCGCGATCCGCGCGAGATCCCGCTAATCATCGAGAGCCTGCAGCTGTGGCAGGGGATGAACGACATGGTCGAGGCCGACACCGGCTTTCGCCAATCGGGGATCATGTACCTGGCCGAGACCGAGGCCGAACTCGGACAATTCGAAGCCTGGCTCGAGCATGCCCGGCAATACCAGCTCGACACCCGGGTGATCGGCCGTGCCGAAGCGGCGCAGCTGATGCCCGGCTTGACCGGCAACTGGACCGGCGCGCTCTACACCGCGAGCGATGGCAAAGCCGAGCCGCAGAGGGCGGCTCCGGCGATCGCCGAGGCGGCACGGCGCCGAGGCGCCGCAATTGTCACCGGCTGCGCGGTGCGCGGCATCGAGGCCCAGGGGGGCCGAGTCGCGGCGGCGGTTACGGAACGGGGCCGCATTGCCTGCGACAGCATCGTGCTCGCCGGCGGCGCCTGGTCGCGGCTCTTCTGCGGCAATTTCGGCATCGAGTTGCCGCAGCTCAAAGTGCTGGCCACCGTGATGCGGACCGAACCACTCGAGGGCGGCCCGGAAATCTCGGCCTCGGGCGGGCTCTTCGGTTTTCGCAAGCGGATGGACGGCGGCTATACCGTGGCAACTCTCGGGGTCCGCACGATCGATCTGGTGCCCGATCATTTTCGGCTGTTCTTCGAGTATCTTCCGGCCGTGCGGCTGCATTGGAAGAAGCTGCGGTTTCGGGTCGGCGGCCGTTGGGTCGATGAGTGGCGCCGGCCGCGGCATTGGGGTTTGGACGAGCCCTCACCATTCGAGGCGGTGCGCGTGCTCGACCCCGAACCCGACCGGTTCGTCGTCAATCGCGCGCGGGCCGCCACTGCCGAAGCCTTCCCGGTATTCCGCAATGCGGTCGTCGCGGAAAGCTGGGGCGGCATGATCGACGTGATGCCCGATGCCGTGCCGGTGATCTCGCCGGTCGAGAGCCTGCCCGGCTTCTTCATTGCGACCGGCTTCTCCGGCCACGGCTTCGGCATTGGCCCCGGAGCCGGCAAGCTGGTGGCCGACATGGTCGCCGGCGATCCGACCATGGTCGACCCGACGCCGTTCCGGCTGTCGCGGTTCACCGACGGCTCGAACCCGCGGCCCCACCCGCTCGCCAGCTGATTTGACCAAAGTCAGCAACGACCTCGCAAAGCTCGCCGACAAGCTGCAGGAAGCGGCCGAATAAAACTCATCTCCGCCAACGCGTCTCACTCACTCGATCGCCGGTAATGATCGCAGATACGCGATTAAGGCCGCCATGTCTTCCGCAGAGATATGTTTGTAATAGGCAAATGGCATGGGCGGGAACAGCTTGTGCTGGTCGCGTGCGACGCCGGTGCGGACGGCGCGCTCGATCTCGCTATCGGTCCAGTCGCCGATCCCCGCGGGGGTAATATTGGCCGCGACCGAAATACCCCACGGCCCATAAAAAGGAGTGCCGCCCGCGCCGACCCCATACTCGGCGTCCTTATGTTGAGTGTGACAGACCATGCAACGGGCGACCGGACCAGCGAGATAGGCGCCATAGACGATCTTGTCATCGTGCGACGGCGCCTCGACATGCCCGACAGGTGGTCCCCAGGAGGCAGGAAGGGCGAAGTCGTATCGTGATTTTTCGGTGACTGCGTTGTGAACCGGCGGCACTGTGCGCAAGTAGGCAATGATTGCCTTGACGTCGTCGTTGGCCAAAGCGCGATAGGACTGCGAGGGCATTGCCGGTCCGATCAGACTGCCATTGCGCCGCCGCCCTTCGCGGATTGCTCTGAACAGTTCAGCATCGCTCCATCGGCCGATGCCGGTTTCCGGGTCTGGGGTGATATTCGAACTGACCGCGTCAAAGTCCTTGTGCTTGATATGCTCGCCGCCCGCGAGATATCTGTCCAGTCGCGGTCCAGCCGGGCCGCGCGGGGTATGACAGTTTCCACAAGCCGCCGGCGCTTCCACCAGGTATCGGCCGTGGTCGATGGGCGTCTCGGCACGCCCGGGTGTCGCAAATAGCATCAACCACAGCGCTACAGCCATAGCCTGCTTCATCGAGCCCTCTTGTTGGCTTGGTGAGGTCGCGCATGCGGCGCGAGGTGCGGCGAAACCGCCGGCTTGCGATTGGGGTTCAACCACGCCGATGCGAACGGCGTGTGCGTCCCGCCGTGTTTAGCGGGGCTTCAGCAAACGTTATTGTTTGCGCAATATTGGCTTTTTAGGGATCGCTGTGGCGACGCTAGGACGCAGCGGCTCTCCGCGGTGTCTTGCGGTTACTTTAATTGGGTCTGAAATAAAGGTGAGAGGAGGCGGCGTGTATTCCCGCAAATCTTAGCTAATTTGTACCAGGATGATCCGGATTTGTCAATACGTAAATTATCTATTCAGCAATTAATTCGCAACGCGAGAGGGATATCGCAGATTTATGCCGGCATTGTGCGCCGCTGGTGCGCCCGACCGATCTTCGCGGTCTCCTCACGATGCCCGGCGATGACCCGTACTCCCTCCTCGAGCTTGGCGACGACGTTCTCGGGCGAGCAGGTTTCGAGGAACGGCACGCGGTTTTTGCGGCAGGCGGCAAAGACGCGCTCGCGCGCCGCTTTCATCTCGGGTGGGTAGGGGTCCCGCGGGACCGACCGATAACCAAGCGCCAGACCCAAATCACCAGGCCCCAATTCGGCGAAACCGAGCCCCGGCACCGCCAGGATCTCTTCGCAATTGGCCACCCCTTCCGGGCTCTCGAGCTTGACCCCGAGCAACAGCTCGCCCTCCGGGGTGAGCGGCCACACATCGCAGCGCGCGAGGTAATCTTCCGGCGAAATCCCCCAAATAGGGGCGGCGGTCGCCTCCGAGCCGCGGCCGCGCGTGCCGATGCCCAGGCGGCCGGCGCCCGCCTCGCCGGTCGCGCCGCGCATCCGCTCGAGCGGCGAGGGCAGGGCCGGGTCGACGCCGGCCGCATGATGCGGATAGCGGCAGGATTCGACAAAAGCGCGAACCGCATCCGCCAACTCGGCCTGGCACAACAGCACTCCGTGCACGCCGCGCCCGAGGATCTGGCGGAATTGCCATGCATTGAAGCGGACATTGGCCGCGTTGGTGCCGTTGACCGGCGCCTCGACAATGATGGCCGGGGTTCGGTGGCCCGAGCGCGTCGGACCGCCCTCTACCAGTCCTCGCATGTATTCGGCGAGGCCCGCCATGTCGAACGCTCCGTGCTCCATCCCGACATTGATATAGTCGGCCCAGACCCGTGCATCCTCGCACCCTTGCGGATAGCTCAGCACATGGCCGCTATGGCCGCCGGTGTAGTAGATCGCCTGATCCTGCTGCAGCAGCTCAATCGCTCGGTTGATGCGGCTCGCCATGATTTTCCAATCGAAGTACCGGGTGATCGTCACCCGAACGGAGGCTCGATCGGAAATATCCGATCAGCGGTCGAGGATGTCCACACCGACCTGAAAAGCTGCGGGCCGCCCGTTGACCAGATGTCCGCCGCCGCTATAGTCCGGCCGCGATGCGGGCGTGGCGGAATGGCAGACGCGGCAGACTCAAAATCTGTTGTCCGAGAGGACGTGGGAGTTCAAGTCTCCCCGCCCGCACCAATACAGAGCAAAGCCCGATCAGGCGCCCGCCTGCTCATGCCGCCAAGCCTCGTATAACAGCTGGGGCAGCGTTTCGAAGATTCGCGTCATGACAATTTGCGGCCCGCCTGATGCGTGACTTTCAGCATCCCGCCGTTATTGATCTGGGTTCGCGTGCTACGGGTGATGGGACCGCAATTGTCTTGCGCAACGGCCGCCAAACGTTACGAGGTTGCCCTGCTTTGGCCGCATGACGTATCTAGCTTGACGTAGGCGCTATAGAAAGATGGCGACGTCGGGGGTAGTCCGGCATGGCCGCGGACAAGGCCAAGTTGCTGCAATCCTTGCGGATCGAGCGATCCGACGCGGTCCCGAGACCGGCGCGGCGCGGCCGTGCGCCTTTATTGGTCGCCGGCGCAGCCGTCCTTGTTGCGGTCGTCGGGCTTTATGGGTTCTTCGCTTTTCCGCTTTCGGTCGACTGGCACGATGGTCAGGCCACGGCGACGAAGGCGCCCCCGGCGCCGCAGCCGGCTATCGCCGCCGAACCACAGCGGTCGAGTGGCCTTGTGGCTTCGGGATATATCGTGGCGCGGCGTAAGGCGACCGTCGCGGCCGAGATCACCGGCAAGGTCGTCGAGGTGTTGATCGATGAAGGTATGGTCGTCAAGCAAGGCGACGTGGTGGCCCGGCTCGACAGCGTGCTCGCCGAACGCGATCTCGCGCTCGCCCGGTCGCGGGCCAACTCCGCAGAAGCCGCGATCGCGGCGATCGCCGCAGATCTGCGCGACGCGGAGCGCATCTGGGACCGCAACCAGCATCTGGCGCTGCGCAACGTCGTCAGCGAAGCCGACCTAACCAAGGCCGAGGCCAGGGTTGGCGTGCTGCGAGCACAGTTGCGGCAATCCGAGGCCCAGTTCGAAACCGCCAAGCTCGACGCGAAACGGACCGCCGAAATCCTCGAAAAGCACCAAATTCGGGCGCCGTTCTCGGGCGTCGTCATCGAGCGCAGTGCGCAGCCCGGCGAGATGATCTCGCCGATGTCGGTCGGCGGTTACACACGCACCGGCATATGCACGCTTGTCGACATGGATTCGATCGAAGTCGAAGTCGACGTCAACGAGGCGTTCATCGGCCGAGTTCATCCCGGCATGCCGGTCTCGGCCGTGCTCGACGCCTATCCTGCCTGGACAATCCCGGCCTCGGTGATCGCGATCGTGCCGACCGCCAACCGCGAGAAAGCGACAGTCAAGGTCCGCATAGGCATCAAAAAGAAGGACCCGCGCATCCTTCCCGATATGGCCGTCAAGGTAACCTTTGAAGAAATCGACGCGGCTGGGAGCAGTTCGGGCCAAAAATTTGCCGCAGCAAACTGATCCGATACAGGAGAAACCTATGTCGACCGCCGCCGCCATGGCTCGTCTTGCGGGTCTCTCGAAGCGCTTTGTCAAAGGCAAGGAGGCGATCACGGTGTTCGAGCGCCTCGATTTGACAATCCCTCAAGGCGACTTCGTTGCCGTGATGGGGCCGTCGGGATCGGGAAAGACGACGCTGCTCAATCTGTTGGGCGGCATCGACCGGCCAGACTCTGGCGAAGTCCATGTTGCCGGCACCCGGATCGACCGGCTCTCGGAGGGAGAGCTCGCGCGCTGGCGGGGAGCGAATATCGGCTTCATTTTTCAATTCTATAATTTGATGCCAATGCTGAGCGCGGCGCAGAATGTCGAGCTGCCGCTGTTGCTGACCAAGCTCGGCGGCAAGGAGCGGCGCCGGCGCGCCGCAACCGCGCTGAACGCCGTCAACCTCGCCGAACGGGTAACGCATTACCCGCGCGAGATGTCGGGCGGCCAGCAGCAGCGCGTCGCCATCGCCCGCGCCATCGTCTCCGACCCGAAGTTGCTGCTCTGTGACGAGCCGACCGGCGACCTCGATCGCAGCTCGGCCGACGAAATCCTGATAATCCTTCAGCTCCTCAATCGTGACCTTGGCAAGACGATCATCATGGTGACCCACGATCCCGCCGCCGCCAGATACGCTCGGCGGGTGCTGCATCTCGATAAGGGCAGCTTCAGCGAGGCGACCGAGCTTGCCGCATGAACGATCTTTCTCTGATCCGGAAGAACCTGTTCCGCCACAAGCTGCGTGCGAGCCTGATGATCGTCTCGATCCTGACTGCGTTCGCGATTTTCGGCGTGCTGGCGAGCATCGAGCGATCCTTCAATGCCGGTCAGGATGTCGCGGCAGCCGACCGGCTCGTCGTCGTCAACAAGATCAATTTCACGCAGCCGTTGCCGGTCGCCTATTTCGACAGTGTCCGCGCAGTCGAAGGCGTGCGGCAGGTCACCCACCTCAACTGGTTCGGCGGGTATTACCAGGACCCCAAGAATTTTCTGATTGTCATGGCCGTTGATCCCGCGACTTACATGGATGTCTACGGCAACGAGATCGATATTTCGCCCGACGCGCGCCAGGCTTTCCTGCGCGAGCGCACCGGCGCCCTCGTCGGCGAAGCCGTGGCAAAGAAATGGGGCTGGAAGCTCGGCGACCACGTCCCGATCGCGAGCAACATCTTCACTCAGAAGAACGGCTCACGCAGCTGGGACTTCACGATCGTCGGGATCTTCGGAGGCAAGAAGCCTGAGGTCGATACCAATTTCATGGTGTTCCAATACGACTATTTCGATGAGACCCGCTCATTCGGCAAGGATCAGATCGGCTGGCTGGCATTGCGGACCGCTTCGCCGGCGCTGAACGATCGCGTGGTAAGGGCGATCGATCAGATGTTCGCCAACTCGGCCTACGAGACTGCGACCGATACCGAAAAAGCCTTCAACAAGGCCTTTGTCGCACAATTCGGCAATATCGCACTAATCGTCGTCCTGGTTGTCGGCGCGGCATTCGTCACGATCCTGATGATTGTCGGCAACACCCTGATGATGAGCGTGCGCGAGCGCACCCGGGAGATCGGGGTGCTGAAGGCCCTGGGTTTTTCGGGCGGTCACATCCTGCGCCTGGTGCTTGGCGAGTCGATCCTGCTCGCCTTGGCAGGCGGCTTGGCGGGCCTCGGATTGGCGGTGCTGTTCATCATCGCGGTCCGCGACAGCGTCAGAGGGCTGTTGCCGCAGATCACGGTCTCGCCCGACACCGCACTTGCCGGCCTTGCTCTGATGGTTCTCTTCGGCGTGGTCACCGGATTGATCCCGGCCATCAATGCGATGCGCCTCAGGATCGCTACTGCGCTGGGCCGGAATTGACCGATGCGCTCGCTGCTGCTGCAGATCACGGCGGTTACGCTGATGAATCTGAAGAGCTTGCCGCAACGGTTTTGGGCGTCGCTATCAACAGTTGTCGCCGTGGCGCTGGTGGTCGTCGTGCTGCTGGCGTTTCTCGCAATGGGGAACGGCTTCCGTAGCACCCTGGCGGGCGCGGGCGCCGATGACGTCGCTGTCATTCTGCGCGGCGGATCGCAATCGGAGGTCAACAGTGTCGTCACGCGCGACCAGGTCCGGCTGGTCGAGGAAGCTCCCGGCGTCGCCAAAGGCGCCGACAGCAAACCGCTGGTATCGGCAGAGCTTTATCTGGTTGTCGACGGGATCAAGCGTTCGAGCCGCACCAAGGCCAATCTGCCGCTTCGCGGCATCGGCCAGGAAGGCGCGGCGGTGCGCAAAGGGATCACCATCACGGCTGGGCGGATGTTCGCACCGGGCAGCAGCGAGATTGTCGTCGGCAAGGCTTTGCTCAGGGAATTCGAGGGGTTCGAACTCGGGCAGACGGTGACGTTCGGCACTGGCCGATGGACCGTGGTCGGCATTTTCGATGCAAGAGGCAGCGTTTTCGAGTCCGAGATCTGGGCGGATTTGCCGGTCGTCCAGAGTTACTTCAGACGAAACAACGTTTTCCAAACGATTCGGGTGCGCCTCGATAATCCTCAGGCGCTCGAGGGGCTGCAGCGCTACGTCGATGCCGATCCTCGCCTCAAGCTGGAGGCAAAGTCGGAGGCCGAGTATTTCGCCGAGCAGGCGTCGCGCACCTCGGATCTGATCCAAAAGCTCGGCTGGCCACTCGCGATCGCCATGGCATTCGGCGCCCTCGCCGGTGCCCTCAACACGATGTACTCGTCCGTCGCAGCGCGGACGACGGAGATCGCCACCTTGCGTGCGATCGGCTTCGGCGCTTTGCCCGCCTTTGTCGGTACGCTCTTGGAATCTTTGATCCTCGCTGCGATCGGCGGCGTCCTCGGCGCGGCGGCGACCTTCCTGATCTTTGACGGATTGAGCGCCTCAACCCTCGGCGCCAGCTTCACGCAGGTCGTGTTCAGCTTTAAGTTGACCCCGGCGCTCGCAGCCGAGGGCGTTTTGCTTGCACTGATCGTCGGCTTGATCGGTGGGATTTTCCCGGCCATCAGCGCCGCGCGCACGCCGATTGTCGCGGGTCTACAAGGCTCATAACAACACGGACTTTGCCTGCTCTGGCGCGGCTGTAACATAAAGGACATCAGCACGCGGTAGCTTCTTCTCTGTCTTCCGACAAGCTGGTGGAGAGGGGAACCGATGCATTGCCGGCTACTTTTGTGTGTCGCTGCCGCGGCGTTGCTAACCGTGCTGGCTGGCATCGCCTCCGCAGCCGAGGATTGCCCCAATAACGGAACCGTTCATTTCGGCGTCGAGCCTTATGAGGCTGCGGCACGGCTCACGCCGGTCTTTCAGGATGTCGGGACGCTGCTCAGCCAAGCCCTGGGTTGCAAGGTCGAAGTCTTCGTTGCCACGAATTACACCGCCGAGATCGAGGCGATGCGTAACGGCAAACTCGATATCGCCGAGTTCGGCCCGCTCGGCTATGTGCTTGCCCACCAAATTGCCAAAGCCGAGGCGGTCGCGAGCTTTGCCGACGAGTCCGGCAAGCCAGATACCTACTGGGCGAGCGTTGTCACCTGGCCCGGGCTCGGGCATCAATACGCCGGTGGATGCAGCCGGTCATTCCTTCGCTTATTCGGATCCGGCATCGACCTCCGGGCACCTATTCCCGGCCTATGCGTTGCGCAAGGCCGGGCTCGATCCGGACAAGAGCGTCAAGCCGCTCTACGCCGGCAGCCATACCGCCTCGTTCGAGGCCCTTCGCAACCACAAGGTCGAAGCGGGCGAGCTCAACAGCCAGCAGATCCGCTCGGCCCACGATCAGGGCATGTGGAATGACGGCATGTTCGTCACCTTGTGGCGCTCCGACCCGATCCCCCAGGATCCGATCGCCGTGCGCGGCGACTTGCCCGAACCTTTCAAAACGCGCGCGATCGCGGTTTTGCAGTCGCTGGATCTCGGTCAGTTGCCGGAAAAGGATCTCAAAGTCCTGACCGGTGCGGGGAAGAGGCTGGTTCCGACCACCGACGCCGCTTATGACGGAATCCGCGACCTCGTGGCGACCCTCAACATCGACCTCGCCAAGCTCTGATGGTTGTTGCCTATGAGCAAAGCGTTGGTCCGGCGCCGGTTGCGCGGGCCCGCGAGCCGGTATTGTCGGTGCGCAATTTGGCGATGCGCTACGCCAACGGCCGCAACGCTTTGCGCGGCGTGGATCTTGAGATCGATGCCGGCGAATTGGTGATCGTTCTCGGCAGCAACGGCAGCGGCAAATCGACCTTGTTGCGCTGCATTGTGCGGCTGTTGACGCCATCGGCGGGAGTTGTTCGCGTCGTCGGGCACGATATCGCGCAAATGTCGGGTTCGTCGTTGCGAGAGGCCCGCTTGGTCTGTGCGATGATTTTTCAACAGGCAAATCTGGTGCGTCGACGCTCGGCGCGCGCCAATGTTGCGACCGGCGCGCTCGGTCACCATCGCAATCTCTTGACGATGCTCGGCGGCTTATCGCGGCGCGAGCTCAGCGCCGCTCGCGGCTACTTGGCCGAGGTCGGTCTAACGGAGTTCGCGGATCAACGAGCGGGGACATTGTCAGGCGGGCAGCAGCAGCGCGTCGCGATCGCCCGGGCGCTGGCGCAACAGCCGCGTTTGCTGCTGGCCGACGAGCCGGTTGCCAGCCTCGACCCCGAGGCGGCGCGCGAGATCATGGCACTGCTGCGCCGGTTGGCCTGCGATGACGAGCTCGCGGTTCTCTGCGTCTTGCACCAGCCGGAACTGGCGCTGACCTATGGCCACCGCGTGATCGGCCTTAAAAACGGGCAGGTCGAGTTTGATCTGCCGGCGGCCGCGGTTTCACCCCAGCAGGTGGCTTCGCTCTACGCCGGGGGTTGAGCAGAGGTGACCGACCGCCTCTCCGTCGCCAACGCGCCGACGTTTCCGACGCCGATGCGGTGCGCCGGCGTTGTCGCATCCATCCTGGCGGGAGCGGCCGTGTTCGGACAGGCCCTCTGGGTCGTGCGAGCCGAGCCGGCCGAGCTGATCGGCGGTGTTCGGGGCATGGTGGATCTGCTGGGCCGCGCGACACCGCCGGATTTTTCATCCTTGCCCGAGATGGCCTGGCCGGTCGTCGAAACCGTCGACATCGCGATCTTCGGCACCGTGATGGGCGTCGCGATGGCGCTGCCGCTCGCCGTGCTGGCGGCGAGGAATGTGACCCCGTCGCGCGTCCTCTATGGCGCGGCGCGCGCGGTCATTGCCGTCACCCGCGCGGTCCCCGACCTCGTCTGGGCCTTGCTGTTCGTGACCGCCGTCGGCCTTGGGCCGTTTCCCGGCGCCCTCGCCATCTCGGTGCATTCGGTCGGCATGCTCGGGCGCCTCTTTGCCGAGGTCATCGAGCATATGGACATGGGCCCTGTCGAGGCGCTGACCCTGACCGGTGCCGGTCGCATTGCGGTGTTCAGCCACGCCGTGGTGCCGAGCGTATCGCCATCGCTGCTCGGGATCGCGCTCTACCGCTTCGACGAGAACCTGCGCTCATCTCTGGTGCTCGGCTTCGTCGGCGCCGGCGGGCTTGGTTTTCAGATGCTGACGGCGATGAACCTGTTCCAGTACCGGACCGTGGCCACCTTGCTCATCATTACCTTTCTGTTGGTCGTCGCCGCTGAACGGCTATCGGCGTTGATCCGCGCCCGTATGCTTTAGGACCTCGCTCTTTTGCGGCCGGCACAGCCGGTTGCCGCCTACTCCCCTTCCGAGAGGACGAGGGAGTTCCGATCCTCCAGTCCGCACCCATGATCCCAGCGCGTAAAATCAGGCTGGATCGCCGGACTTGCCAGCGTTACGCCCCTCTCCGACTGGATCTGACTGATGCGGGCACGGCCCGTGCAGCTCGGCCAAAAAGCCGGCGGCGCGGCCGGGATACCGCCGCCCGTCACACCGCCGGTTTCGCCGGGCATCTCGCCTCCTTGACGCGATTGTCTTCTGCTCACGTTGGCACTTGTCGATCGGCCTGCGATTTGCTCGCCGACGTAAGTTCGCGAGCCCAAACAGCGCAGGACGCGCCTCAGCAAGGACTGCCTGGTTAGCGGACGCCCGACCAACAGCCGCTCGACGTGCTCCAGCCGCAAGCGTGCGTCGCGCGAGCGCTGGTCAAGCTCGACCCTCGTCGCGTTCTGCTCCAACTGATCGGTTCTCTGCATGATCGTCCTCCAACTCACCGGCGCCTTGCCGGCCAACGGCGCCCCATAGATGACGCCTGCCGCGCGGATAGAGTGTGAGGCGGCTCACATTGCCGAATTTTTTTGATGCCCGATCTTCGGTTTCAACAGGCGATCGGCACCCGGGGCGGTGGTCAGGCGGGCGGGGTAACCCGCTCGCGGCGCAGGCGGTGATAAATCATCGCCGCTTGCCGATTCAGTCCGAAGCTCAGGCCGCGCAGCGTCCGCGGATTGCCTGCGGTGATGGCCCACCTTTCGCGCCGCTTTGGCAGCCACAGCTTCTTGTACGGATCGTCGCCGCGGCCGAGGCTGATTTCCCGAGGACGATCGTCCGTCAGGACACGCTCGAACATCTCCATCGTCAGGAGCGTTCCGAGCGACAACTCATCAAAACGCTTGTCATGCGCCAGCTTGCAGATGACGGCGCGGCCGTTCCACACGATCCAGAACTGCGCCGCCGCCGGAATTTGGTCGATATGATAGACGGCGAGGCGCAATGCCCGGAGCTCGCCGGCGAGTCGGATCAGCGCCGGGACAAAATCGGGGAAGAGCTCGGCCGGCTTCCAGCTTGCGGCGTAGATTGTCTGGTAATCGGCGATCGCCTGGTCGACGCCGGTATCGCGATCGTAAAAGGACATCGTCAAGCGGCGGCTGCGCTCTAGGCTGGCGCGCTTGCGGCGCCAGGTGTTGCGCAACTTGGAAGGGCGCGCGGCGAAATAGTCGGCAAAGCTCAGGCCTGTGGTTTCCTCGTACCAGGTGCCGGAACAAGGCGAGCACTCGACCAATAGCCCAGCGCGCCGCAATGCCGCGAGCAGCGCGGCATAGCTGGGCTCGTGCGGATCGAGCTCGGCCAGGCTGAAACAATCCCAATGCGGCCGTTCGGCGAGCACCTCCGAGGTGATCGCAGCGAGCCCGGCTTCGAGGTCCGGGCCCGGCGCGTGAATGATGCCGTGCTCCAGGCTGTGGGCGTTGGTCAGGCTCGCAAGCGTACGTCGGACCTCTCCGCTCGCGGCTTGCGTCAAGACCGCGATTGGCGCGGCAGCCCGCCCATCGGCGTATGCACGGATTTCGGTTGCCTCCGGCACCCCGTATCGCGCTACCAGATCGTACCAAACCGGGAGCGCGAAGAAGCTTTCCCGAGCACCATTATCGAAGGCGGCAGCGAGCCCGCTCGGCAGTCGCCGAAAATCGGGATTTATATAAAGTGGCATCGGGCGAGGAAGACTTGTCAGACCTTGTCGGGCGTTGCAGCTTGCAGATCCTCACTTTCACGACTTTGTATCCGAGCGCGCTGCAGCCCCAACACGGAATTTTTGTCGAGACGCGCCTGCGGAAGCTGGTCGAGAGCGGCGCGGTAACGGCCCAGGTCATCGCTCCCTGTCCATGGTTTCCTTTCGGGTCCGAGCGGTTCGGCCGGTATGGAACGTTTGCCCGAATGCCACGCGCGGAGACTCGCCACCAACTGCAGGTCGATCATCCGCGTTATCCGGTGCTGCCCAGAATAGGAATGAGCACGGCGCCGCTCGCGCTTTGCGCTGCGATGCTGCCGTCGCTGCGGCGGAGGCTTCGCGAAGGTCCGAAATTTGATTTGATCGATGCTCACTATTTCTATCCGGACGGCGTCGCTGCCGTGCTGCTCGCGCGCGCTGTCGGGCGCCCGGTCGTCGTAACCGCCCGCGGCAGCGATCTCAATCTGATCCCACGGCACCCGATACCGCGCCGCTGGATTCGCTGGGCGGCGCGCCACGCCGACGGGTTGATCGCCGTTTCGAGCGGGCTGAAGCAACGCCTGGTCGAGCTCGGCATCGCCGCCGAGCGGGTGCACGTGTTGCGCAATGGGGTGGACCTGACATTGTTTCGCCCATCCCGCAGGGAGACCGCGCGACAATCGCTGGGCTTTACTCGGTCGACTCTTCTCGCGGTCGGCAATCTTGTCCCACTGAAGCGCCATCATCTGATGGTCGAGGCTCTGACCCAGCTGCCTGGTGTCGAGCTCGTGATCGTCGGCGATGGGCCGACACGCGCGGCTATTACCGGATTGGCGCGCGAGCGGCGGGTCGCCGACCGCGTCCGCCTGCTCGGCCGCGTGCCGCAGGATCGCCTTCCCGAAATCTACAGCGCAGCCGATGTGCTGCTGCTCGTGTCGAGCCACGAAGGCTGGCCGAATGTCCTGCTGGAGAGCATGGCCTGCGGCACGCCGGTTATCGTCTCCGACATCGGCGGCGTCGCTGATATCGTCTCCACGCCTGAAGCGGGGCGCATCGTGGGCGATGTCACGCCCGACCGACTCGCCGCCGAGATCCGCGACCTTCTCGCCGCGCCGCCGGCCCGTACGGCGACCCGCAGCTACGCCGAGCAATTCGACTGGCAAAGCACGACTGACGGGCAAATCGCGGTGTTTTGCGAGGTTTTGGAACAGCATTCGAAGGAGTAACCCGCCGTCGTGCACCCGGGCTAATGCCGCAAAATGCGACCGTACACATCGCCGTATCGCGCGACGCTGCGAGCCCATGAGCGCTCGGTGTCGATGAACTCGATCGCCCGCGCCCGAATGCCCGGCCAGGAATTCCGATCGGCGAGCGCTGCGAGCACACCCTCGGCGAGGTGCCGCGGCTCGTCCGGCGGGAACAAGTAACCGGTCTCCCGGTCGCGGATCAGCTCGCGATGGCCGCCGACGCTCGAAGCGACGACAATCCGCTCCTGTGCCATCGCCTCGAGCGGCTTGAGCGGCGTCACCAGCTCGGTCAAGCGCATCGAAACGCGCGGGAATACCAGGAGGTCGGCCAAATTATAATATCGCTGGATCTCCTCATGCCGCACCCGTCCCGCGAAGACAACACTCTCGCCGAGGCCGAGGGCACACGCCAAGTTGCGCAGACTATCCTCTTCCGGCCCTCCGCCGACCAACAGGACGGTGATTTCAGGCCGCTGCCGCCGCATATCCGGCATCGCGCGCAGCAGCAGGTCCAGCCCCTCATAGGAATAGAAGGAGCCGAAGAAGGCGAGGACAGTCTTCCCGCAAAGACCGAGCGAGGTTGCCAGAGCGCGGTCGGGAATCCCAGGCCCGCTGAAGGTCTTACGATCGACCGCATTGGGAATGACCGTGATCCGGTCGCTTGGGATTCCGCGAGCGATCGCTTCGACGCGCAAACCCTCACAGATCGTCGTCACGGCGTCGGCCCGATGGAGCGCCCTGGTTTCGACCAGCCGCGTCGCGCGGTAACGCAATCCGGCAGTGCGGTGGGTGCCATGGCTCGCCGCCGCGTCCTCCCACAGAGCGCGCACCTCGTAGACGATGGGGATCCGGTGCCGCCGGCCGGCACGGACCGCCGACAAGGCGTTGAGGACGGGCGAGTGGGCGTGCAAGATTTGTGGCTGCACCTCGCCGATCACCTCGTCGAGTCGCCGGTTCAGGTCGCTGACGATCTTAAGTTCGCGCAGCCATGGCAGCTTGACAGCAATACCGGTCGGCCTCGGTGTGCGCAGAAATTCCCAGCCGCCGATCTGTTCCCGAACCGGTCCAGGCGCGTAATGCTTGCCGCTCGTCAGCAGCACCGGCTCCCAACCCAGCGCCCGCTGCTGGTTGACGATGCCGAGGGTGCGATAGACGTAGCCGCTCTGCAACGGTAGCGAATGATCGAGTATGTGCAGGATTCGCATTACCCGGATCGGCTGTGATGATGCCCGCCTGGCATTATATCAGGAGCGCTTCCGGTCGAGTTTCCGCGGAAAGCGCTGAGTTACAGTTAATGAGAGAGCCCCGCCAAGTCGTGTTCCGTCGTGAGGCCCTCCCGTCCCTGGCCAGTACTCGAGAGCGAATGGCGCGCGTTGGAAAGCGCCGCCAGCCTGTCATTCTTCACTTCGTGGCAGTGGATCGGCACTTTGTTGTCTGCAGTCCCGCCCGCCAACCGGCCAAAACTGCTGCGCGGCTGCATGAAAGGCGAAACTATCGCCCTGGCATTGCTCGGCGCCAACGAGCGCCGACGACGGCTCGGTCTGGTTCGCTCGCGTGCTCTTTATCTTAACGAGACGGGAGATGCGCGGTTCGAACTCGTTGACCATCGAACATAATGCGGTCCTGATGGCGACGGGCTGGGAGACAGCGATCTGGGACGGGCTGGTCAGCTGGTTCGCCGGCATTTGCAAAGAGGCCGACGAGCTGCATGTCAGCGGCTCGCTGTATCTACTGCCGGAGAAGAGACTGGAGGCGTGCGGACTTACCAGCCTCGAAACAGCGCTTCCCTCTTATTCAGTTGATCTATGCCAACTGGCGGTGAGCGGCGGCGAACTCTATCCGGTGCTCAGCGCTAACTCGCGCCAGCAGCTCCGACGGGCCTTTCGGTACTTCGAGGGGTACGGTCCGCTGCATCTGAGCGAGGCGGCAAGCGTGATTGAGGCGCTGAGCTTTTTCACTTCGATGAAGGCATTGCATTGTGCCTCCTGGGACCGGCGAGGCAAGCCGCATTCGTTTACTGGCGAGTTCTTCGAGCCGTTCCACCGGCTGTTGATCGAGCGCAGCTTTGCGACGGGCGGGACGCAGCTTCTCAGAGCCTCTGCCGGCAACCGGGTGATCGGCTATCTCTATAACTTTCGGTTAGGCAATCGCGTGTATTCCTATCAGAGTGGGTTCGACGATGCCGATCGGCGCGAGCGCCCCGGGATTGTCACCCACGCTCTGGCGATTCGCCACGCGTTCCGATCGGGCGCAGGTGTGTATGACTTCATGGCGGGGCGTAATCGCTTGAAGGAGAGCTTTGCGACCCGTTGCGAGCCGATGCTCTGGCAGGTCATCCAGCAGCCTCGCCTGGCCTTTCGCCTGGAAGATCTTGCGCGCCGGCTCAAGCACTGCTTATCGCCGCGCGCTCGCGGCGCAGAAATATCCGGTGAAAAAGAGCTTGCCGAGAACACAGCGAAACGATACGGCAGCGCCAGCCATTCACCGCTTTCCCGCCGGTGAATTGGGCCGCCCAGAACGAGGGGCCTGATGTCGACCCTGCTCACCGGCGCTGCCGGGTTCATCGGCTTTCATGTCGCCAAAGCACTGCTCGAACGGGGCGATCGGGTGCTCGGCGTCGACAATCTCAACGAATACTACGATGTGCGACTGAAGGAAGCCCGGCTTCGAGAGCTGCGCGGCTTTTCAGGCTTTTCGTTCGTCAAGCTGGATGTTGCCGACCGAGCCGGGATCCTCGATTTGGTTGAGCGCCGCAGGGATCTGGGCAGCATCATCCATCTCGCCGCGCAGGCCGGGGTTCGGTATTCTCTCGAAAATCCCTACGCCTATATCGAATCAAATGTGGTCGGCACGCTGGTGATGCTGGAGGCGGCGCGGCGAATCGATAACTTGACCGCGATTACCTATGCTTCGTCTTCCTCGGTCTACGGCGCCAACGCAAAGCAGCCTTTCAGCGTCGATGATCGCGTCGATCTGCCGGTTTCGCTGTATGCCGCGACAAAGCGCAGTTGTGAGCTGAACGCGCATACTTATAGCCACCTCTACGGTCTACCGGCGACAGGGTTGCGGTTTTTCACGGTTTATGGGCCGTGGGGCCGGCCGGATATGGCGGCTTATCTGTTCACCCGGGCAATTCTCGCCGGCGAACCGATAAAGGTCTTCAACGAAGGCCGGATGGCGCGTGATTTTACCTACATCGACGACATCGTCGCCGGGACGATCGCGGCGCACGACCGGCCGCCGGCCAGCGCCTGCGGGGTTCCACACCGCCTCTACAACCTCGGCAATCACCGTCCCGAAAGGCTCCTCGATTTCATCGCCGTCCTCGAGCACGAGCTCGGGCGGACGGCGCGAAAGGAGCTTCTTCCCTTACAGCCCGGCGATGTCCCGGAGAGCTTTGCCGATATCGCAGTGTCGCGCCGTGATCTCGGCTTCGAACCCAAGACGACGATTGAAATCGGGCTCGCGCGCTTCGTCGAATGGTACAAGCGGTACCACAACGTGAGCTGATCGGCGCTATCCCATGGAACGCGGATTTGTGGTCATCGGCCTCGGCTATGTCGGGCTCCCCGTTGCCTTGGCCCTGGCTAAGAAGTTCGAGCCGGTGATCGGTTTCGACATCTCGAAGCGGCGCCTCGCCGCGTTGCGCGATGCCAACGATACGACCGGTGAGGTGACCGCGGCCGCGTTGCGTGACACAAAACTTCGGCTGACCGACGATGCGGAGGCGCTGAACGAAGCCAGCTTCCTAATCGTCACGGTGCCAACGCCGATCGACGCCGAGCGGCGCCCCGACCTCTCGCCGCTGGAAGCCGCATGCAACTTGATCGGACCGCGTCTGCGGCCGGGTTCGGTCGTCGTTTTCGAATCGACGGTCTATCCGGGCCTCACTCGCGAATTCTGCGGGCCGCTTCTCGCCAAGACTTCGGGGCTCAAACACGGGGTCGATTTCAAGCTCGGCTATTCGCCCGAGCGGATCAACCCCGGCGACCGGCAGCACCGGCTGGAAACGATCGTCAAGATCGTCGCCGGCGAGGATCCGGAGACTTTGGAGCGGGTCGCCGGCATCTATGCGCGGATCGTCGAGGCCGGGGTCTACCGGGCGTCATCGCTAGAGGTCGCCGAAGCGGCAAAAGTGATCGAGAACACCCAGCGCGACCTCAATATCGCGCTGATGAACGAGTTGGCGATCATCTTCGACCGCCTCGGCATTCCGACCAAGGAGGTGCTGCAGGCGGCAGCCACCAAATGGAATTTTCTGCCGTTTACGCCGGGTCTGGTCGGTGGCCACTGCATCGGCGTCGACCCCTACTACTTGACTGCGCGGGCCGAGGCGGCCGGCTATTACCCGCAGGTCATTCTCTCGGGCCGACGCATCAATGACGGCATGGGCGGCTTCATCGCGCAGCGTCTCGTCAAGTTGCTGATCGCGGCGGAGCGGCCGGTGAAGGGCGCCAAAATCGGCATCGTCGGGATCACCTTTAAGGAGGACGTCCCCGACCTGCGCAACAGCCGCGTTCCGGACATCGTCGCCGAATTGCGCGAATTCGGCATTGCGGCAGTAGTTGCCGATCCGCTCGCCGACCCGGCAGAAGCAAAGCACGAATACGGCATCGAACTGGTGCCGCTCGAAAACTTCACCGAACTCGACGGCCTAATCCTCGCGGTGCCGCACCGGGTGCTCGGCCAAGCCGGCTGGGAAAAGCTGTTCGGGGCGCTTGCCTCAGGCGCGATTATGATCGATGTCAAATCGGCAGTTCCTCGCAATAAGATCCCGCGGGGCTTTCATTATTGGAGCCTTTGACCGCGAAGAGCCGTCCCACACCTCTGCCGGCTATGCGGATTTTCTTTGTTTGTCGGCGCGTTCCGTTCCCGCCGGACCGCGGCGACAAGATCGCCACCTTCAATGAGATCCGCCACCTGTCAGCGCAGCACGAGGTGCATGTCTTCTGCCTCGGCGACGGCGCGCGCGACCTCGATAACGTCGCCGGGCTCCGCGGCTATGCAAAAAGCATCACGGCCGTGCCGGTCGATGAATTGTCGATCAAGCTGCGCGCGCTCAAGGCGCTCCTCGCCGGAAAACCGCTCTCGGTCGCTGCGCTGAACGAGGCCGAATTACATGCCGCGATCCGCCGGAAATTTGACGAAGCGAGGCCCGACCTGATCATCGTCTACAGCTGCAATGTGGCGCAGTTTGCCGAACCCTTCTCAGGTGTGCCGCGAATCATGCAGTTCGGCGACCTCAACTCGCTGAAATGGCGGCAATACGCGCAGCGCTCGATGATACCGATGAAATGGATCTACGCGATCGAGGCGGAGCGGCTCATCGACTATGAGCGGCATATCGCGCATACCTTCTCGCACGCGCTCGTCCATACCGAAACCGAGAGGCGCGATTTCGAGCAGCTGATCCCGGGAGTTCCGGTAGCGCTCGTGGGCAATGGCGTCGATCTCGACTATTTCCGTTCTGCCGGTGCGGCGAAGCAACCGGCATCAATCGTCTTTACCGGGGTGATGGATTACCGGCCGAACGTCGACGGGGTTGTCTGGTTCAGCGACGAGATCTTGCCGGTCGTGCGGGCGCAAATCCCCGAGGCAACCTTTACGATATGCGGAAGCCGGCCGGCCAAGGCTGTGCGGAAGCTGGCGAAGCAAACCGGGGTCACTGTAACCGGCTGGGTGCCGGACACGCGACCCTATCTCGATCGGGCTGAAGTATTTGTTGCGCCGTTGCGGATGGCGCGCGGAGTTCAGAACAAGCTTCTCGAGGCCGCCGCCATGGGACTGCCCTGCGTCGCCTCGAGTGCTGCCTGGAGGGGCACCGTGATTGCCGAAGGCGACGGCATTCTGGTGAAGGACGATCCGCTGGAATTTGCTGGGCTCGTTGTCCGCTTGCTGCAGGATGTCGATTGGCGGTCGGAGATGGCGGGCCGGGCGCGCGCTGCCGCGGTCGCGAATTACCGGTGGGAAGCGCAGATGGCGCGGCTCGATCAAGTCATTGCAGCGGTCTCGCAGCCACACCAGCATAACGCCCCGGCTTCCCTTGAGCGCACCTGATCACGGACGCGGGTACGCGGCGGCTCGAGTTGCAGACGGAAAGCGGCTTGACGCGGGATTCCCTCGGATTAGGGTGCTGAAACCAACCTAATGAAGACCATGGACGCCGGGGAACTGTGGCAGATTCCAGGGTAGAACACCGGTTTGCCGTCATCTTGTGTGCCGATGTCGTCCGTCGTGATCTTTGGCAGCCTAGTCTTCGTCGCGCTTGCGGAGTTCTGTCGGCCGCGCCGGAAGCGGGAGTTTCCTGCGTTGCGGCGGCGGCTCGGCAATATCAGTATCTGGCTCGCAAGCCCGTCGTAAGCCAGAACGTCTATGATCTGACCCTGCGCGCCTTTCCGCCTACTTTCGCCGAGACGCCGGACGACAACGAAGAGGCGCTGCGGCTATTGGCCCAAGCGAATGAAATGGATCCGGCCTATCCCATGGCGAATGCCCTGGCTGCATGGTGCCACCAACAGCGCCTTCTGATGGATTGGTCGACCGCACATAGAGATGACCGGGAAGCGGCCGGGCGCATGGCGCGGGTGGCGATCACCGGGGGTGCCGACTCACCGCTCGCTCTCGCCCTCGCGGGGGTAGTGCGCGCCACGTTGACGCGCGATCACGACTTGGCCCTGGCAGCCGCCGACCGCGCGATGATGATCAACGCCAACGCCGCCGTCGTCCTCGGCTTCGATGCCCTGACGAGATGCATTTGCGGGGCCTACGCCGCGGCCATCGAGCATGCCGAGAAGGCATTGCAACTAAGCCCCATGGAGCCGCTCGTTTATCATGCGGCTTTGGCCCTTGCCCTGGCGTGCCTGCTCACCGGGCGGAACGAAGAAGCCGTCGCGCACGCCCGCAAGGCGATCGAAGGCAACCGCAACTTCGGCTTTCCCTACTGCGTCCTCGCTTTGGCCTGCGCTCGGCTCGGTCGTGGCGAGGAGGCATCGCAGGCGGCACGACGGCTGCTCAGCGCAGTACCCCGCTTTCGCATCCGATCATTGCGCAAGATCCGTTTAGCGGACGCGGACCGCTTCAAATCCGACCTGGGCTTGTTGCGCCAAGCACACCTGCCCGAATGAAGCGGCAGGCAACGCGCTCTGCGTGCGCGTGGCTTGTCACTTCCCCCCGCGCGGCCGCTCTGTTAACTTTAACATTAATTCCCGCGGGTGTGATTTCTTTCACACGCAATCGGCCGAGCGCGGAGTATCTTTGCTCGGTCTTGCGATAGGTGCACAGCTGTCGTGTCCGACGAGCCGAAAGCGCGTGTCAGGCGCCGACTTGCGGCGATTTTGGTGGCTGGCTACGCCCGATTATTCCCGGGCGACGAGGTCGACAGCTTTGCCGGGCTGACGGCTCTGTTGACGCAAATCATCGAGCCCGTCGTCGGTGACTTTGATGGACACATCTTCAAACGGACCGGCGACGGGGTGCTGATCGAATTCGACAGCGTGGTCGAGGCTGCCCGTTGTGCCGCTGCTCTGCGCAACACGGTCTCGCAACACAATCAGCTGCTGCCCCCCGAGCGGCGCATCGCCATGCGGATCGGGATAAATCTCGGCGACATCATTGCCGATGCGGGCGATATTTTCGGCGACGGGGTCAACATCGCGGCGCGGCTGGAGGCCCTCGCCGAGCCGGGTAGCGTATACGTATCGGAGATCGTTTACGATCAGGTCGCCGACAAAGTCGAGTTCGATTTCGAAGATCTCGGCCCGAAAAACCTGAAGAATATCAGGAGACCCGTACGTCTTTACCGTATGGGCGGGGAAAAATCCGACCAGGCCGGCGATTTTGGCGGGACCTGCGCCGCCGTTACGAGCCCGCAGGAATTCGACGACAGACGCGCCATCGCGGTCTTGCCGTTCGCCAATTTCAGCGGCGACCCGGAGCAGGAATTTTTCGCCGACGGCATCACCGAGGACATCATTACGATGCTGGCGGGCTGGCGCGCCTTCCCGGTGATCGCCCGCAATTCGACCTTCAACTACAAGGGCAAGACTGTCGATGTAAAGAAAGTCGGCGAGGAGTTGGGGGTGCGCTATGTGCTCGAGGGCAGCGTGCGCAAATCGGGGCGCCGTGTACGGGTCACGGCGCAGCTGATCCGCGCCGACACCAACCACCACATCATGGCCGAGAGGTACGACCGCGATCTGACCGACCTCTTCGAGTTGCAGGATGAGATCGTCACCACCATCGCCGGCGCAATCCAGCCGGAACTGTTGAAATTCGAGCGCGAGCGCATCGCCGAGCGGCCGCCCCAGAGCGAAGACGCCTACGAACTCTACCAACACGGGATGTGGCACCACTACCGTCAAAACAAGACTGACAACATCGAGGCGCAAGCCTATTTCCGCCGAGCCCTGGCGATCGAGCCTCAATATCCGCAGGCCACCGCAGCTCTTTCGATCACACTATCCAGCGCGGCGATGCTCGGCTGGGCCGACGACGCCGATGTCCGTTTCGAGGACGCTCACGTCCTCGCTCAACAGGCCGTCACCCTCGACCGGCGCTATCCAAACGCCCACTTCGCGCTTGGCCTCGTCTGCATGTGGACCAGCCGCTCCGACCGCGCGATCGCGGCATTTGAGGAGGCGATCAACCTCAACCCAAGCTTCGCTGCGGCTCATGTTCTTCTCGGGCAGATGTATCTTTATCGCTCTCGCCTGGAACACGCGATTCGGCTGGCTGAAAAAGGTATCCAACTCAGCCCGAGCGATCCTCGCCTGTTTATCTGGCTGCCAGCTCTCGCGGGGGCGTACTATCAATTACGGAAGTATGGCCAAGCCGTCGAGATCGGGCGACGCTCGTGGACGCTCAATCGCAATTGGCCGGCTGGTCTAACCTATGTAGTAGCCGGGCTCGCGCAACTGGGGCGGATCGACGAAGCGGAGGCCGCGCTTACCGACCTGAGAACGCTCGACGCAAATCTTTCTTTCGTCCGAACTACCTTGCGACGACTCTACACGGATAAAGCCGGGATCGACCACATTCTCGACGGCCTGCGAAAGGCCGGCTTCGAATAACGCTTGCCGGCCTCGCTGCTGGTTCAGACCGACACCGAAACCGTGAATGACTTTTATAAAAAGCTGTGTCAGAATAATTTACAGTTCTGGTCTCTTAACTACGTTGGCTCTGATCTAAATCACTGGTTTAATTGTGGTGGCATGAATTTTGCCGGTCAACGAAGCACTCGGATAAGGGAGCAGGTATCGATGCGCAAGCCAGCAACATTTCTACCAGCGCTCGCTCTGGGTGTCGCAGGAGCAATCTCAGCGGCGACCCCTTCGCTTGCCGTTCCGGTCACCTATATTGAGCAAGCTATAGCCACAGGCAGCCTTGGCGGGGTAGCCTTCACCGACGCCAATGTGGTGCTAACAATGAACAACGATACGACCAACGTCATTGGCGGACCGACCCTCTTCGAAAATCTTGGGACAGTGACGGTAAGTGTGAACGGCGGTACCGCAGTCACGTTCACCGATTCGACAGAAGTATTTTCAGCCCAAGCCCCGTCTCCCGCCACCGTCGGCTTCGCAGATTTGACGCGCTCGCTCGACATACTTGATGATGCCAGTGCTTCGTTCGCGACATATGGACTGATAACATCAACCGGGCCGATATCCGGTGCTGCATTTTTGAGCGCCACCGAATCTTTCCCAACCAGCGGCGGAGCCTTCATCCTGACCAGCGTCGCAGGGCCAACCTCGATCTTTTCCGCGACGACTGTCGCCGTACCAGCTCCGGGTGGGCTTCCAGTCGTTCTAGCCTTTGGCGGCGTATTGTTTGGCGCCAAGCTCTTGGAACGCGTCAGGAAGCGTCGTTCGCTTTGAACTTCTGTCCCACACGCAGATAGTTAAAATTCGTCAGCCGAAGAGCTCGGTTCGCCACGCAATCCTGACCTGCGCGAGTGTCGATCGCATCGGGCCGCCGGATCGCAAATCAACTGACGCCGGAAGGGCATCGGCCCGGTCAGCTCGATGGGATAAATGCCGCGACGAGGCTTCTTGAGGCGAGCCTCCCTGGGGTCGCCATGGCACGTTGAGTTAAGGCGGTTGCGGAAAGGCGAGTTCGGCGCACCCGCAGCGATGTGCTTGTTAAATGGCTTACACCAACCTGACCGTCACACGACGGGAACTAACCTGTTACGGGCATGGGACCGGCGAACCATGAAAATAACATAGCTGTGCTTGCTCGCTAGGATTGCCGTCCTCAACCCCGGTCATTGTCGGGTCTGGGCAGAGCCCGGTAGTGGGATCCAGCGTGCATGGAGGGTTACTGGAGGTGACCAACGTGCCCGGATTGACGACTTGGTTCGGCGTTGTCACATCCGGGTTTTGCGGACTCGCCGTCAATACGGTCGTAACCGAACCAGAGCAGGGACCGAGCGAGCTCGTAATAATGGCGCCCGACTGAAATATGTAGACAAGTTTTGCCCCGCAAAGCTCGTCAAGGGTGATCGGGGAACCGCCAATAAGGATGCCCTGCGAAAACTCAATAAAGTCCGCCGGCCCGAACCCTTTCCCTGGGTTTCGATTAAACTCGACCTCAAGACATTGCACGGTTGCGGGCGCGCACGGATTATATGGCACGTCGGGGTCGGGATGCGGCACGTCTACGTCCTGCAGAAGATTTCTTCGAGACTGGGCGATGATGCGGAAAGGGTTTCTTGTGTCGAATGTAAGCGCCGGCGGCCCCTGTGGAAGTATCAGGATTTCCGCGGTGATAGTATCGCCCGGCACGCCGCCCGTTGGTCCCGAAAGGTTGAAGATTATCGAGCTGCTGGTTGGCGCGCTGTATGCTGCGGATGTCGATGCTTTGCCGCCTCGAATTGCGCTGCCGGTCACAGCCGCCGTGGAGGCACCGCCGGCCGCCGTCTGACTGGCCATCACCGGCGCATTCGCTATCGGAGTGAGGAACCCGCTCATCAGCGCGTATCTCTGCTGCGACACCGGCAACAGTGAATTCATGTCTATCGCTTCGGTAGTCAGCTGATCGGCCATTTCATTTGAAAATGTCGGTTTGGCAACACCCCTAACAAGACAGCTGCTCCCTGTCGGCGGCGGTTGCACAACGAGCATGCAAGCTGGTGAAGGTTGAATACGGAGATTCCCCGTTGTCATCAGGTTTGCCATGCAAGCCGGATAGGCCGAATCACATTCTCCGCTGAACGGGTTGGTTGGGATCGGCGGCGCGACCCCGCCTAGCGGGTTTGTGGTGGGATCAAACGGGTTGTACGGGCCTGCTCCCAAGATCGCGTGGTCGGCGCCGAGGCCGTGCATGAGCCCGTGCGCCGGCACGTCCGTGCGGGCGGTCAACGGAAAAGGCGGAAAAAATGTATTGCCTCCAAGTGCGCCCCCGTTGTTGCCGACCCAAACTAAATCGTAGATCTGCGTCCCCGGTTGTTGGGCCGGCGGGTTTAGCTTACTGACGAAGAACAAATTGAACACGGTTGGCTGCGGGGCCAACGGCGGTGTCGGCGTATAGACAGGGTTCGGGTTCTTGGAGAGCGCAGGCTGCTGCGAGATGGCCAGGAGATCGCAGCTCTGGTAGCCGGTAATGGTGGCCCCCAAACCACAGGCGCCGCCGCCTTGCACGACGCTCAGCGTTTGGAACTTGGAGCTGTCGAATTGCTTGATCGTCAGCCAGGTGACGTCAACCCCGATTTGGTTCAACAGTACTCGAGTGATGTCTTTGCGAGAGGCCGCGTCAATAAAGCCGATCGGGTTCTTGGTCTGGTCCTGGTTGCTCGGATTGCCTGTCGGGCTCAATGTATTAAACGGAGCGCAATTTGTTCCGGTGTCCGAGCACACGTCGATCGGCTGGACGTACATCATTTTGGTGACCGGGACCTGGGCAACTGCGCTGACTGATAGGAGGCACGCTGCCGACGACGACGGCAAAAACAACCTCGTGCGGCTCCAGCGCCGCCGCAAGTCACCCATTGCACATCTCCCTTTTTTTGCGTCGATCACGATCGATCTTCCGTTGGGAAGTTACATGAAGTGCTGCCGCCACAAAACACAAAAATACCAAATAAAATTTTAACCAAAACCTTCCATTGCAGTCCGGTCGCTAAGTCATTTAAAGTGAGATGGTCTTGGAAGGCGGGAGCGGATCAACCGCCATAAAGGGGAGACAGAACTATGCGGTCTATCGGATTCGTGACAACGCCCCGTATAATAACAGTCTGCGCACTCTGGCTATGCTGCGCCGGATCGGCGTGGGCGGGCGACGGCGGCGGGAGTTTGCAGACCCTCCAGGCGCTTCTTAGCGATGCTTCGAGTGGGCTCTGCGTGACTTTCGGCATCAACCCCTGCCCGCAGTTGCCGACGATTACCCAGGCGGTTTTGGAAGTTGCCAGCCTTCAGAATTCGCCGCCCGAGATGGTTCGCACCCTCAATAGTATCCCACCGGGCGGCTGGGTCGACGCCGGCAACGTAGCTTACGACATAAACAACCCCATCCAGCCCCCGATTTCTTTTCCGCTCACTGCCAGCACGTCGCCTACTGTATCTAACTTGCTGTCGACACTGACGCCGCTCGCCTTCGAGACCGGGTCAAGGTTTGGGTCCGCGGCGATGGCGACCCAGCTTTACAATTCCGATGCAGACACTTTCCTATACGCCGTGACGGCCGGATCGGTCGGTCCGACGGGAATGACGGAACCCAACACCCTCTATCTGTTCTATGACGACCTGTCCCGCGATAACCAAAATTTTACAAAGGACCAAGTTGTCGGCAAATTCTCGCTTCCGTTAACCGTATTGAACGTGGACGGTAGCGAGCGCCAGGTCGCGACCATTCTGCAATTCATTGCCCCCACCGCCGATTGCTCCGCCAGTAAAGTCACTGGCGATTTCTTGAACACTGGGATGCCGCAGACCAGAAATGCGACCGATATCGGGTTAAAATGTGCGCTCGTTTTCGCGCCGTCGCCGACCTCGGCGCGTAAGCACGCGATCTTCGAACTGGCGATCCCGCTTGTCGTGATCCAGGGGACGCCGCCCCAAACTCCCGATCTGACATATTTCTGGTTCGCCCTTGGATTTGGGCCCGGCCCGGTCAATTTTGGCATCCCCAGCGCTTTTTTTAACAACGACACCGGCTTCACGCCGACCAAATCCGGGATTTTACCTTCGGGTGCATCGATAGGAATGGCCCCCAGCGCGGGGCCGTTGGGGCCTCCCCCGGCCACGGGGGTTTTATCCGGCTTTGCATTATGCGCGAGCCTGCCGCGGAACGGCAACGGCCAAAGCCTCGTTCCCTCCGTCGCGGCCGACTACGCCATCACGACGAGTGGCGAGACACGTCTCTCTGCGCCGCTTCCCTCACTATCTACGAGCGCGTGTCTGTTCTAAGCATCGGACAGGGGCCGAGCATGATGTCACGCGGCGGCGAGGCGAGGCCGCACGCGACGTGTGGGGGGGATCGCCTCGCCCGCGGAAGGAGGTGCGCCTGACCTCCGTCGTGATCTTTGGCAGCCTAGTCTTCGTCGCGCTTGCGGAGTTCTGTCGGCCGCGCCGGAAGCGGGAGTTTCCTGCGTTGCGGCGGCGGCTCGGCAATATCAGTATCTGGCTCCTCAATATTGTCCTCGCCGCCTTCACTTTCGCGCCGCCGGACACTTTCCGTCCGCAGCTCGCGGTAGCACTTGGCGTCGCGTTACCCTCCTGGCCCATCGCCAATTGGTGGTTGAGCTTTGTGGCCGCCTTCCTGCTGCTCGACTTCTTGCAGTACGCCATGCATCGTTGTCAGCATGCGGTGCCGCTGCTCTGGCGCCTTCACGCACTGCATCACTCCGATCCCGATATCGATGTGACGACATCGGTACGCCATCATCCGATCGAGTATTTGCTCGCCGCGGGGTTCTACTGGCTGGCGGTGCTGGCGCTCGACATCCCGGTGGTCGTCGTGATGAGCCACGCGCTGACCGTATTCGCCGCCGCCGCCCTGACGCACGGCAACATCAGGTTGCCGGAATGGCTCGAGCGGCTTTTGCAGCCGGTGGTGATTACCCTCGACTTGCACCTCATCCACCACTCCATCTCCTCTGACGAAGCGAACGCGAATTTCGGCGCGGTTCTTTCCGTGTGGGATAGGTTGTTCGGCACTTATGTCCGATTTTCCCGCGCGCAACAGGACCGGATCGTCTTCGGAGTTCGTGAGCTGCCGCGGCGCGATTGCCTGAAGCCGTCCGCGATGCTCCTCACTCCCTGGACCCTTTCGCGGGCGCCGGTGGTCGCGCCGCCCGACCGCGCCGGCCGGGCGGCGCAAAAGATCCGCGGCTAAAACGACCGCGCCGTCGTCCCGGTAAGGATGTCGGCCTTGCGGTTGAGCGCCGCGATCAGGCCGTCGACGCCGTCATTCTTCAGGATCGCGGCGAATTCGGAGCGGCGGGTCGCCACCTCGCTGATCGCACCGTCGAGATAGATGTCGGCGATCAGCCAACCCACGCCGTTGCGGCGCATCAGGTAGTCGACATTGACCGGCTCGCCATTGGCTTTGACGATCTGGCTGGTGACCATGACCCCGCCGGGATTGGGCTGCTCGCCGGTGACCTGCAATTTCTGCCCGCCATAGCTGTCGAAGCGGTCGGCATAGATCGCCGAAATGTAGCGCCCGAAGCTGTCGATCACCTGCTGGCGCTGCGCCTCGCTGAGCGCGGTCCAGGACGGGCCGAGCGACAGTCGCGCCATCGCCGGGATGTCGAAGGTCCGGCGGATTACCGGCTCCAACTGCGTGAAGCGGCCGCTCTGGCCGAGCGTCCGGCCGTTCTTCATCGTGCCGAGCAGCGCGTCATAAAGCCCTTGCACGGTGTCGCCGCTGCTCGCCGGCGCGGCATCGACCGCATAGGGCAGTGCTGCGGCGGCCAACGATATCACCAGAGCGGCAGCCTTCCGCGCTAATGCTTTCGACGCGATCGACGTTCTCATAGCTTGGTCTCCCCGGCTCCCGCGAGCCCGCCCATTTCTACAAATTTAGGTATTCGCTTCTAGGTGTTCGCGTCCCTGCGGCTTTCAAGCGCATGGCAGAGCTGCGATCCGCTCATCCCGATGGCAGGGGCCGTAGTCTTGCAATTTTTGCCGACGCGCACCTTTGCCGTGTATCTGTCCGATAATTACCCCGGACACTGGAAGATTGCACACTGACCGGGTTGCGCTAAGGAATCGTTTCTATGGGCGTTCGGACCCGGCAAAAATGGCTGCTTGCGGCACGCTCGACCCGATACAATACCGGCTGGGGGGTCGAAACGCCGGTGCGCAGAATGAGCGATGAGCGTCTGTGCGAGATTATCCAACCGGATTCGGCGGGCACACGCGCGAGGACGTTCCGCGCGGTGCATCATTTGATGGTCGTCGCCGGTATCGCGGTCATGCTCGCGGATTCCGTCGAGCCTTGGCGAGCAGCCTACGGCGCGGTCTTCGCCGTCGTCTTTCATCTGATATCGATTTTTTTTATCGCCGAGTATTTGATGCGGTTGGTCTGCGCTCGGGCACTGCCGGGGGCGGAGCACCGTTCCGTCTGGCGGTCGCGCCTCGACTGGGCGTTATCGATCGAAGGCGTCGTCGATTTCCTTGGGGTGCTGCCCGGCATCCTGAACATCGTTCTCGAGACCCGAGACGCAATCCTGTTCGGCCTGATTTGGGTGTTCAAGCTGGTCCGCTACGCACCCGGTTTGGCCGGTCTGCGCCGGGCGATCGGCAACGCGCGGCGGGCTCTGCTCTCGGTGCTGCTCGGCTTTGTTGTCGTCCTCCTCGCCGCGTCGAGCCTCGAATATCTCTTCGAGCGCGCCGTGCAGCCGGAGGCGTTCGGGTCGATCCCCGCCGCTCTGTGGTGGGGCATCGTCACGATGACCAACACCGGCTATGGCGACAGCGTGCCACTGACCCTTCCTGGACGCATCCTGGCGGGTGTCGTCATGGTCTGCGGTATCGTCGTGTTGGCCTTGGTCGCCGGTATCCTCGCCACCAGTTTCGCGCAGGAACTGCGCCGGTATGCCTTTCTGCGGACCTGGAACATCGTCGCCAAGGTGCCGTTCTTTCAAACCATCGGCGCCTCGACGATCGCCGAGGTCGCGCGGCTGTTGCGGCCGCGAGACTTTCCCGCCGGCGCCGTTATCGTGCGCCGCGGCGAGCCCGGCGATTGCATGTATTTCATCGCCTCGGGCGAGGTCGAGATCGAGCTCAGCCCTGCGCCGCTCCGGCTCGCGACCGGAGATTTTTTCGGCGAAATTGCGCTGCTTACCGGCACTCCGCGCACTGCGACCGTCGTCGCCGCGCAAGCCTGCACGTTGTTGCGGCTCGACATCGTCGAATTCCGCGAGCTGATGGGAAGACAGCCGGACCTCGCCCGCGTCATCTACGACGCCGCACATCAGCGTCTCGGCGCTGTCGGTGCCCAACGGATGCGCGAACGCGAAGCGGCATGGGAATTCGGCAACTCGGCCTGATCGGGCGGCTGGAGACGTCGCTGCTCCCTCCGCGGTCACCGGCGCCACATCGGAGCGTCACGTGTCCATCGGCCCGGTTATAATGGGCCATCCAAGCACGGCGAGATCCGGTCGGGGGCCATAATGGACAAAGCTGACAAGAAGGTTCACATCAATTTTTGGTACATTATCGCCGCCGTGCTCGGCATGCTGGTGATCCAAGACCTTTACCTCGAGAGCACCAAGCTGACGCCGATCCCGTACAGCCGTTTCCAGACTCTGCTCAATGAAAATAAGATCGCCAAAATCGCGATCGCCCAGGATTATATCAGCGGCACCCTAAAGGAACCGCAGCCCGACGGGACCAAGGAGTTTATCACCACCCGGGTCGACCCCGATCTCGCGCAAAGTCTGGACAAGCACGGGGTGACTTATAGTGGGGTGATCGAGAATCACTGGTTGCGTGATCTGCTGTCGTGGGTCCTGCCCGCAATATTCTTTGTCGGAATCTGGATGTTCGCGATCCGACGCATGGGGCAAGGCGGGCTCGGCGGGCTGATGCAGATCGGCAAGAGCCGCGCCAGGATCTACGTCGAGAAGGAAACCAAGGTCATCTTCGCCGATGTCGCCGGCGTCGACGAGGCAAAGGATGAGCTGGTCGAGATCGTCAACTTTTTAAAGGACCCGGTCCGCTACGGGCGTCTCGGCGGCCGTCCGCCCAAGGGAGTGCTGTTGGTCGGCCCGCCGGGGACCGGCAAGACGTTGCTCGCGCGCGCCGTCGCAGGCGAGGCGGGGGTGCCGTTTTTCTCGATCTCCGGCTCGGAGTTCGTCGAGATGTTTGTCGGCGTCGGCGCCGCCCGGGTGCGTGATCTGTTCGACCAGGCGCGCCAGCACGCGCCGGCGATCATCTTCATCGATGAGCTCGACGCGCTCGGCCGAGCCCGCGGCGCCTTTGCCGGGGGCGGGCACGACGAAAAGGACCAGACCTTGAACCAGCTCCTGGCCGAACTCGACGGCTTTGATCCGTCGAGCGGCCTTGTCTTGCTCGCCGCGACCAACCGGCCCGAAGTTCTCGATCCGGCGCTGTTGCGCGCCGGGCGGTTCGATCGCCAAATCCTGGTCGATAAGCCCGACAAGAAGGGGCGCGAGCAGATCCTCGCGGTGCATTTGAAAAAGGTGGCGACGTTGGCCGGTGACGTAAACGCCGAGCAGATCGCCGCTCTAACGCCGGGATTCACCGGCGCAGACCTGGCGAATTTGGTCAACGAGGCGACCTTGCTTGCCACCAGGCGTGATGCCGCGGCGGTCACGATGGGCGATTTCACCGCGGCGATCGAACGCATGGTTGCCGGATTGGAAAAGCGTAATCGCCTGCTCAACCCGCTGGAGCGCCGAGTGGTGGCTTACCACGAGCTTGGTCACGCAATGGTGGCGTTGGCGCTGCCAGGCACCGACGCTGTGCACAAGATCTCGATAATCCCGCACGGCGTCGGCGCCCTCGGCTACACGATTCAGCGACCGACCGAGGATCGTTACCTGATGACGCGCGCCGAGCTCGAACACAAGATGGCGGGGCTGCTCGGCGGCCGCGCCGCCGAGCAGCTGGTGTTCCGCGAGATCTCGACCGGGGCCGCGGACGATCTCGCCCGCGTCACCGACATCGCTCGAGCGATGGTGCTGCGCTACGGGATGAGCGAAGCGCTCGGCAACGTCGCGTACGATCGCGACCGATCGCCGTTTCTTCAGCCGAACATTCCAGTTCCGCAGGAACGCAGCTACAGCGAAGGCACGGCCGAGGCCGTCGACAGTGCGGTGCGCGAGCTGGTGAACAGCGCGTTCCAGGTGGCCACCGGCATCTTGCAGCAGAACCGCCCCTTACTCGATCGCACGGCGGCAACATTGCTCGAAACCGAGACCCTCGACGAAGCGGCAATCGAGCACTTGAAGAGCGAAATCACCAAAGCGCCAGTGCTGCCAACCCCCGATAAGCAGCCCGCTAGCGCATTGGTATCCTGATGTCTAAAACTCAGGCAGAGGACAGGTGGGGCGCGTACGCAAGCGCTGCCCCACCCATCGTCAGAGCAACTTGTCGGCGTCAGAAAACCGAACAGCCGACTATTCTGCAGGCTCCACGGTGATCGCATAGGCCGTCTCGCCGTGAACCGCGTCATCGCCGACCGCCAGCTTCGCCTCATCCATACGGAGCGGGACGAAGATCGAGATCACCTTGAGAATGATAAACGTGGCGATGGCGTTATAGACGATGATGAACGCCGCGCCCGCGAGCTGGAGCAGGAGCTGGTTCCCTGTGTCGCCGTAAAGCAAGCCGGTAACGCTGACGCCGGGCGCCTCTTTGTCGGTGCCGATATATTCGAGCATGTTCGGGTTCGCGAGGATGCCCACGAGCAAACCACCGGTCAAGCCGGCAATCCCATGCGTCGAAAACACGCCCAACGTGTCGTCAACCCTCATCATGAAATGGGTCTTCTGAAGCTTGTTCATCGAAACCCATGGAATGATGCCGGCGAACGATACCGATGATGATGGCGCCCCAGCCATCGACGAAACCGGCGGCAGGAGTGATTGCCACCAAGCCCGCGATCATGCCGTTGACCGCACCGATGATCGATGGCCTGCCGTAGGCCATCTTGTCCATCAAGGTCCAGACGAGAAGGGCTACCGCTGTGGCCGTGTTCGTGTTGAGCACGGCCGCGCCTGCATCGTGGTTGGCGAAATAAGGATCGCCCCCGTTGAAGCCGTTCCAACCCAGCCACAAGAGGCCAGCGCCAATCAAGGTAACCAGCAAGCTGTTGGGCGGGAATTGCTCGCGATCCACCCGCAGGCGTGGCCCGACCACCGCTGCGGCGACGAATCCGGACGTGCCGGCGGCGAGATGGATGACGTAGCCGCCCGAAAAGTCCTGTACGCCCAACTGTGAGAGCCAGCCGCCGCCCCATAGAGCTGAACGCCCCGACCGTATAGACCAAGGTCATCCACACCGGGCAGAAGATCACCCACGCCGCGAAGTTCATGCGGCCGAGCACCGAGCCCCCAAGGATGATCACCGTGATCGCCGCAAATACGAATTGGAAGAAAATCAGGGTGGCCATCGGGAAGGTCAGCTCCGGCATGCCGGAGGACGCTGTCGGTATTATCGCCTGGCCCGTGATGAAGTTCGCCGAGGTCGCCAACGCCGGTTTGCCGAGGAACGGAAACCATTGCTCTCCGAACGCCATGTTGTAGTCGAATAGAACCCACACGACCAAGACCGAGGCGAAGGCATAGAAGCACATGAAGGCAGAATTGATCGCCCATTTTTGCTTGACATACCCGGCGTAGAGAACTGCCAGGCCGGGAATGCTTTGGAGGCCGACGAAAGTCGCGGCCGCTAACTGCCACGCATTGTTTCCAGAATCGAGCCACTTTGGTGATGGTACGAGCATATCTAACTCCCCCGTTTTTTCTGTTGCGACGAGCCTCACAACCACCGGTACCTAATCATGGGGCGGAATGAGCGGGCTAAGTGAGGTCTCGGGAGGCAAAAGCCATGCCAGCCGCATGGCTCCCGTCGATACCGCCCGCGAACCAGCCATTTTCCGGAAAGCCGTTCTCACCCTATTGGCGTATTAATGTCAATTGCACAAAGTTTAGGCAAGTTTGGGTCATCGGCATTCTCGTGCGGCTTGCTTTGCAGGGAGCCCGGGATTTGGGTATGGATCGGCGCATGGCGAGGTGGACGCAACCATGTTTCGCAACCGCGTTATTACAGCAGGAATAGCCGGCCTGGCAGCGGGTTTGGCCGTTGCGACGGTCAACGGCGACACGCAGGAGAGCGCGACCGCAATCACCTGTACCAATCCGGTGAGCGGCACGTCCTGGCAGATTATGATCGACTACAATAAAGCCACGGTCGATACCAATCCGGCCCAGATTAAACGGGCCGAGATTTCCTGGTTCGATCCAAAGGACGGCAGCAACTACACGCTCGACCGCAAATCCGGCGATCTTACGGCAAGCGTCGCGTCGAGCACGGGGGGCTATTTTCGCCGTAGTCGTTGCACTCTGGAGAAATCGCGGTGACCACCCGAAGCCACGCCCGCGCAGCCGCACTCACTTCACAAAGTCGCTTCGATCCAGGCGACGGCCGGCAATCTTTCGGAAGCGGTGCGGTGGCGACGGCTGAGACCGGCGTAAGGGCAAGCGTCGGATTCGCCTCGAGGACCGGGCGGCGCAAAGCCAACGAAGATTTCGCCGGAGCCCTGTCAGGCGCCGAGCTGCCCGAGCCTCGCCAGGAAGTGATCGCCGCAATCGCCGATGGCATCGGCGGCGCGAAAGGCGGTCGCATTGCGGCCGAGACAGCGGTGCGCGGCTTTCTGGACGGGTTTTGCGATCTGCCCGAGACCATGGAGGTGCAACGAGCGGGCGCTAGAATCGTCAGTGCGCTCAATGGCTGGATCAACACCATCGGGCGGCAAGATCCCAAACTCGCCGGAATGGGCTGCACGTTAACCGCGCTGGTGCTGCGCGGCCGCATCGCCCACCTGCTGCACGTTGGGGATACGCGCGCCTATCGGTTGAGCGGCGATCGCCTGACTTGTCTTACCACCGACCATGTGCGCCAGGATGGCGGGGGGCGCTCGCACACGCTCAACCGTGCGCTCGGAGTGGAGGCGGAAGTGCGCCTCGACTATGCTACGCAACCGATCGCCCTGCACGACCGCTTCCTGTTGTGCAGCGACGGCGTTCACGGGTTCCTGCCGGACCACAGCATCGCAGACATCTTGCGCAAACGCTCCGCTCCCGAGGATACCGCGGGCGCGTTGGTTGCGGCCGCGCTCCAATCCGGCAGCACCGACAACTGCACTGCCTTGGTTTTGGACGTGGTCGCGCTGCCGACGGCGGGATCGGCCGATATTACCGCCGCCATCCTGCAGCTGCCCGTGATTCCCGCGCCGCTAGTCGGCGAGACGATCGATGGATTTGTCCTCAAAGCACTGATCTCCGAGGGTCGATACAGCCGGTTGCTCGCTGCCGAGGACGAAGTCGAGGGCGGCATCGTTGCCTTGAAATTCCCCAAGCCGCAGATCGCCAGCGTCGAGGCCTATCACGCGGCGTTCGTCCGCGAGGCTTGGGTCGGCGCTCGGGTGCACAATCCGTGGGTCGGGCGCGTAATCGAACTGCCGCCAGGACGCCAGACCTGTCTCTACACGGTCATGCCGCTCTATCAGGGCGAGCTTCTGGAAACGCGGCTTTCGCGTAGTCCGGCGCTGGGATTGGAAGAAGGGCGGAACATAACCGTCAAGCTGGCCCGCGCGGTGGCTGCGCTGCATCGCGCCGGCATCATCCATCGCGACATCAAGCCGGACAACGTCATCCTCGAAGCCGGCGGATCGCTGAAGCTGATCGATCTCGGGGTGGTCCGGGTACCTGGGCTGGAGGAATTTCCCCCCGAAAACATTCCCGGCACCCAGGCGTATATGGCACCCGAAATGTTCGAGGGTGAAGCCGGCAATGAGGCCACCGACATTTACGCTCTCGGCGTTACGATGTTTCGCGTTTTCACTGGCGAATTCCCTTACGGCAACCTCGACGCCACGAGTCCGCCGCGCCGCGAGCGGCCGAGGGACTTTTCCGCGCTGCGGCCGGATCTTCCCGCGTGGGTCCAAGCGGCACTCGCGCGCGCGATCGCGGTCGATCCCGCGAAGCGGCTTCACGACATGACCGAGTTCGCGTTCGAGATGGAGGCCGGACCGACACGCGCCCCGACCGCAATTCCTCGGCCGCGCACGCTCTACGAGCGTGCCCCGCTCCAAGTATGGCAGGGCGTCGCCGCTCTGTTGGCGCTGGCGCTCCTGGCGTCGTTGCTGGTGCGTTAAGGCCTAGCAGCGCTAGAGCCGAGCACGCGAGGAACTCGGATTTTTCCTTGCACAGCCGCGGCGATGCTGGCCCAACGGAGCGCCAGAATAGTTAAGTCTGCCTAAATTTTAATCGTCTATCCAATTCTTCCCCGGAGCGCGATACCCTGCGCTCCCGTCTTGGGTGATCTGGAGCCGGACTCACGCTCTTTTGAGGGCTTGTTCACCGGCACCCGCAGCAAGCCGCTTCGCCCCGCCGGATGATAGGTGAACTGGCGGCCGCGGGCGACTCGAAAGTCGCCGACTAGGGTCGATTGGCACGATTCTTGGTTTCGGCCTGAACTCGGACCAACCATGATGCCGGTGCACGTTATCGGCCTCGCCCCCGCGGTTCGCGCCTTTTGGAGGTCGATAATGAGATTGATGGGCATTCTTTTGAAACGGATTGTGTGTGCCGCGCCGATCACGTCCCTGTGGGCGTTGACGGCGCTCGCGCAGCAATCTTCGGATGCCGCTGCTCCGGCAACTGCTGCTGCACCGGCTGCCTCCGCGATAAACTCGGGCGATACCGCGTGGATGCTAACCTCCATGGCGCTCGTGCTGATGATGACCGTTCCGGGTCTCGCTCTCTTCTACGGCGGCATGGTCCGCAAGATGAATGTGCTGGCGACACTGATGCAGAGTTTTGCCGTGACCTGCCTGGTCACCGTGCTATGGATGGTTATTGGTTATAGCTTCGCGTTTACTTCGGGATCGCCATTCATCGGCGGAACGAGCCGCTTCCTGTTGTTCGGCATGACGCTCGACTCGGTGAATGACTTGGCCAAGACGATACCCGAATCGGTTTATATGTGCTTCCAGATGACGTTCGCCATCATTACTCCGGCGCTGATTTGTGGCGCTTTTGCCGATCGCATGAAATTCTCGGCTTTGCTGTGGTTCATCGGGCTTTGGAGCATTTGCGTTTATGCGCCGATCGCGCATTTTGTCTGGGGCCCTGACGGGTTCCTCAATGATGCCGGCGTCCTCGACTTCGCAGGCGGGACCGTAGTTCATATCAATTCCGGGTTCGCCGGGCTGATGGCTGCGCTGGTCATGGGCCGGCGACGCGGCTATACGACTGAGCCAATGCCGCCGCACAATCTGGTGCTCAGCGTCATCGGCGCTTCGCTGCTGTGGGTCGGATGGTTCGGGTTCAATGCAGGTTCCGCGACCGCGGCCAACGGCAATGCCGGAATGGCAATGACGGTAACGCAGATCGCGACTGCGACTGCGGCCCTCGCCTGGATGTTCGCCGAATGGATCGTCAAGGGGAAGCCGAGCGTCCTCGGGATCATCTCGGGTGCGGTGGCCGGCCTCGTTGCGATCACCCCGGCGTCGGGCTTTGTCGATCCGCGAGGCGCCTTGATCATCGGCGTAGCCGCCGGCGTTATCTGCTACTGGGCCACCACCGGCCTCAAGCACACGATGCGCTATGACGACAGCCTCGACGCCTTCGGGGTGCACGGCATCGGTGGGATGGTCGGCGCGATCCTAACCGGCGTACTGGCCGTGGCCTGGGTCGGCGGCGAAGGAAAGAGCGGCCTGATCGACGGCAACCCGCATCAAGTGCTCGTGCAGCTCTACGGCATTGCCGTCACGGTCGTATATGATGTGATCGTCTCGCTGGTCCTGCTCAAATTGGTCGATCTTACGGTCGGGCTTCGTGTCGACGCGGAAACCGAACGCGAAGGTCTCGACCTTGCTCTGCATGGCGAGGCTGTACAGTAATCGATGCCGGTTCCTCGGGGGCGGCCTCGCCCCCAGGACTGGGCGATGATATCGTCAGCAACAACTCGAGCCCGAGCCGGCTCGCTGTGAGGTGAAGCGATGAAAAAGGTCGAAGCGATAATCAAGCCATTCAAGCTCGACGAGGTCAAGAATGCGCTGCACGAGGTCGGCATAACGGGAATGACCGTCAGCGAGGTCAAAGGTTTCGGTCGCCAGAAAGGGCACACCGAGGTCTATCGCGGGGCGGAATACGTGATCGACTTTCTGCCCAAGATCAAGATCGAGGTCGTGCTCGACGACGCGATCGTCGAACGGGCCGTGCAGGCCATTCAGGATACCGCGCGCACCGAGAAGATCGGCGACGGCAAGATTTTCGTGCTGCCCATCGAACAAGCCATCCGGATCCGCACCGGCGAGACCGGACCCGACGCGGTCTGACGCGGCGTCACACGGCGGGATGGCTCCCGGGCCTCGTACACAGGCACCGCGCAGCGGCTTTATGAAGAGTTAATCGTAGGCCGTTGATAGGTCTCTCGAACCCTTATGGCCTTTAGCCAATCCTATCACTCTGCTCGGAAGAGCAAGTGGACCAACAGGATTGGCATAGTAATCATGTCCAGCTTTTCACCGCAGGCGGTACGCACGCGACACCACTTCGAAATCGCGGAGAACGGGCGGGGTTACTGGGTAGCGAAGGACAAAGAAGGGCTGATCGGCGGCGTATTTCGCAGCCAGAACGATGCCCTCCGTTTCGCATTGTTTGAAGTGGGGGGCGATAGCGCCTGCGTTAGGGTGCTCGGGCGAACCAACACCTGATCCAAGAGGCGGTTGTGACCGCTACGCGCCTGCAAAGTTGGGGGAGTTGGGAGTGGGTACGGTTGCTGCTCGTTTGCGGCTGACCGTATTCCGCTTCCTGGCTGCTTACACTCGCAATTGCGACCCCTTCGATCCGGTTTACGCGTTCTTTATGGCTCCGGCGCTCGTTCCCACTCGAAAACTTATTGGCTCATTGCTCTTTATAAGCGGACACCGCGCCGGGTGAGTAATCGGACGTTGACCATGGCTCTGTTGAATTTCGCAAAGGTTCGGGCTGAGCGTTTGCCGAAGCCCCCAATACACATGTGCTCGAGATAGCTGGGACGTTTCTCGTGTTGACGGGTATTGCGACCGGCATTCTGACGCTGCGCCTCGTCTTGGTGCTGATGCATGGCGTCATGCATTGAGAAAAGCCCGCGGTGTACCCGTCCCACGAGGCAACACCTAAAGGCAAACCGTAATGGGCTTGCGCCTGAAAATATGTCGTGACGTTTGGGGGACCTGGAGCGTGCACGGGCTGTCGCCAGTGCCCGTATCACATCTTCCGAGCCTGTCGGCGAGCATAGATTATGCCCGCAAGCAATGTGCTGCAGCCCCGGCGACAATCGAGTTGTTGCTCGACGGGCTTTACGTGGTAATCCACCAGGAACTCGGCTGGCCGCGTCGCCTCCTTGCTCCCGAGGGGCCCGTCGCGGCCGCTGCTAAAGCCAAACGCGCTGGCGCACCGATATGGAGCCGATTTCTGGCATTGCTGACGGGACCGCGACGGTCGCAATGCCGAACACAATCCGGGTGAAAGCTAGACTGAGACGGCCTCGGGTGTCCGACCGCTCTCGTCCCGGTTCATCGAGAGCCGCTCCTCCGCGATCCGATTTATCGTCGTTCTCGCCTCCGGATTTGCCGCCAGGAAACGCTCGAACTCGGCTTTTCGCAATACGAGCAGCCGGCAATAGGTGAGAGCCACCACATCGGCCTGTCGCGGCCGCCCCGAGAGCAGCGCCATTTCGCCAAAGAACTCGCCGCTGCCGAGCCGCACCCGGTGTGCCGGCAACCTCACCTCGACGGCCCCGGATGCAATGAAGAAGACCGCGTCGCCCCGGTGTCCCCGGCGGATGATGCGCTCGTTGGGCACGGTAAAGCGCGGCCGCAACAGCTTGGCCACACGATCGAGCTGCGCCTCGTCGAGGCCTGACAGGATATCCAGCCTTTCGATCAGGCGATGCCTGTTCAAGCCGATTTCGAAACGCGGCCGCGGCTCGGCGACGCGGGTACCCGCAATACCTTTCTTCAGATCGTCATAGAGCTCCTGCGGGATCAACCCTTCTTCGAACAGCGCCTCATACCGTCCCATTTCCTGCCGAACTGCCGATTGCCGAAGAAATCTAGCCTCGAGAGTGGCCACGTAGTCGGGGTATTGACGACGGAGCGCGTCCAAGGCGTCACCAACTTCTTCCCGACGGCGCGCGATGATTTCGCCGGTGATTTCGGTGAGGCGCTCCTCGAAAACCGAGCGTAACCGCTCGTCGTTGAAGCCGACGAGCCTGTCGACCAGCAGCCGAGTGACCAACAACAGCTCGAACTCGGTCCGCCAGGCCCTCCGCCACGAAACGTTGAATTCTGAGATGCCGGTAGAGGAAATAGGCGGCTCGAAAGGCAGCGGGAAACGAGAGTGCCGCTTCTGCAGCTCCCCGGTATCCGAGGCGGCCTTCGGCCCGTGCACCCTCAACGAGGGCATCTGCATTCCGCAACAATAGTTGTACGGTCGCCGGTGAAGCGATCTGGTCGGCGCGGGCTTCGAGGACAAGCACGCGCTCCTGGTTCGCCAGTGCGATCAAAGCAATCGCCAGCCGGTCCCGCTCGGGGAGCCGTTCGGCTTCGTCGCGCGCGTTCGCGGCGGCTATCCAGGCCTGGTAGGGTTCGATGACCTGCTCGACCGAAGTTTGAGCGAGAGCGTGGTATTGCGCCATTTGGCGCACCGCGTCGGAAACTTCGGCGTAAGCAACCGCGAGGACGCGGTCCCGCAAGACCTGGTTTCGCGGCGATAGACGATCGAGGCCCAGGAGCGCGATGACCAGACGCAATGTTGCACCGTTGATGAACAGCGTGAACAACACGAAACCGGTCGCGAGCACGGCGATGAAACGCTGCGTCTCCGGGCCAAGGGCCTTGTTCTCGGTCGCCGCAAGAGCCAGGACCAAGGTCAGCGCCCCGCGCAATCCGCCCCAGATGATGGCCAGCTTGTAGGCGGAACTGATCGGCTGCGTCAGTTTGAAGAACTCGAGCAGGGGCATCAGCACAAACAGCACCAGGGCGCGGGCCGCGAACGCCGCCGCGATAAGCACGAGCAACAGCAGCAGATCATGCGCCCCGATATTTCCAAGAAGGCTCGGGACGAGTATCGATGCGAGAACAAAGACCAGAGAGCGCGCCCAAAACGCGATCTGATCCCAGAGATCGACCAGGAACGCCCAGTTGTAAGGGGCGATCCGGGAACGCCCGAGCGCGCTGACGGTCAATCCCGCTCCCAGCACGGCGACGATCCCCGAGACGTGAAAGAGGCGTTCCGCGGCAATGAAGACGCCATAGGGGAGCGCCAGGGTCAGCGTGGCCTCTGCAAGCCGATCGTCGCGCAGCCAGGGAACGATGGATAGCAACGCGCGCCCGGCGAGGAGTCCCAACACCCCGCCGCCGATGAACGCCAGGAAAAACTCCCGCAACCCGGAGCCTATATCCGGCTCACGAGCGGTAGCGATCATTCCAAGCAAAACGGCGAACAATGCTATTGCGGTCGCATCGTTTAGAAGTGCCTCGCCCTCCACCAGGCGGGTCAACCTTGCGGGTGCGCCAATGTCACGAAAGATGGCGATCACCGCAGCCGGGTCGGTGGTCGACACAACGGCACCGAGCAGCAGGCACGCCACCAGTGGGACGCCGGCAAGCGGCCACAGCGCCAGACCGGTCACCGCAGTCGTGATCAGCGTCGCGACGATGGCAAGCAACAGGATCGGCGCTGCATCGTCGAGCATGCGGCGCACATCGGTGGCGATCCCAGCCTCGAACACCAACAGCGGCAAGAAGACGTAGATGAAGGTGGGGGAGCTGACCGGCAGTTCGACAAATATGTCGGCGAAGGCGCCGGTTTGGGTGGTCCAGCCCAGCCGGGCCATGACCGCCGGAAAGCCGCCCAAAGCCAACCCGACCACACCGAGGAGCACAGGTGGCGGCAGTTTCAGGTAAGTGGCGAGAGGCTGGCAAAGACCGACGACGACCAGCAGGGCGGTAATAACGATCAGCACGAAGGCGATGTCGAGCATGGACGCCGAGAATTGTTGAATCCAGAAAAGCCGGGCGCAACGGATGCCTTGCTCCCAACGGGTATTTTACCGTCGGTCGGTCCGCCAGGACACCAAAACCGAGAGACTTTCTGAATTCGCCGTTTCTCTCGGCGACATTGCCGATGGCGGAGTTGCAGGTATCAGCTAATCAGGAGACGAATGTCAGCTGAGGCCTCCAAGATCTTTATGGGCCGCTTATGCCACCCAACCCTAAAGCCTCTCGATCTTTAATGCGTGAAAGTACACTTCACTCGCCAGCAAACTCGGACTTGGGTGCGAAATACAGCCGCGTCCGAGCCGGGATAACGCGCGGGTAGTTGACACGTTTTTGCGATTTCGGGATTCGCCGATACGGCGCAGGCAGTGCCGGATCGCTAATTCTCTTAAGGTGTTGCCATGCTGGATCTTGTGCTCCTCGCGATCGGTGTCAGCTTTTTCGTGGCTTCCATCCTCTACGTGCTCGCCTGCGAAAGAATGTGAGACGGCTATGCTGTTCGATTACATTCTCGGCTCGATCGTCGGCATCGTAATCGTGGTCTATCTCGTTTACGCGTTGATCAACCCCGAGCGGTTCTAGGAGCTTGCGATGACCATCACCGGATGGGTCCAGATCGCGCTGTTCAGCGTGATTGTGATCCTGATTGCCCGGCCGTTCGGCGGCTACATGACGCGCGTCTTTGCCGGCGAGCGGACGTTTCTCAGCCCGCTTTTGCGGCCGGTCGAGCGCGCGGTCTATTGGTGCTGCGGCGTCGACGAGAACGAGGAGCAGCATTGGCTGACCTATGCCGTCGCGATGCTATTCTTCAGCGTCGTCGGCTTTCTGACCTTGTACGCGTTGCAGCGCCTGCAGTGGTACCTGCCGTTCAACCCGCAGGGTCAAACCGGGGTCGAGCAGAGCAGCGCTTTCAATACGTCGGTCAGTTTTGTCACCAACACGAACTGGCAGTCCTATGTGCCGGAAACCACGATGGGCTACCTCGTGCAGATGGCTGGGCTGACGGTGCATAATTTCGTGTCGGCGGCGACCGGCATCGCGCTCGCACTGGCGCTGATCCGCGGCTTCGCCCGGCGCGAGGCTAAAGCGATCGGCAATTTCTGGGTCGATCTGACCCGCACCACGCTCTACGTGCTGCTGCCGCTGTCGATCGTCATCGGCCTCTTCTATGTCTGGCAAGGCATGCCGCAGAATATCGGCCCTTATGTCGACGCGACGATCCTCGAGGGCGCCAAGCAGACGATCGCACAAGGCCCGGTCGCCTCGCAGGAGGCGATCAAGATCCTCGGTACGAATGGCGGCGGTTTCCTGAACGCCAACTCGGCGCATCCTTACGAGAACCCGACGCCGCTGACCAATTTCATCCAGCTGATCTCGATCTTCTCGATCGGGGCTGCGCTGACCAACGTGCTTGGCCGAATGGTGCATGACGAGCGCCAAGGCTGGGCGATTTTTGCCGCGATGGGCTTGCTGTTCCTTGCAGGCGTGACGACCGCTTACTGGTCCGAATCGCACGGCAATCCTGCCCTTGCCGCATTCAACGTGGATTCAGTGGCGAGCTCGGTTCAGGGCGGCGGCAATATGGAAGGCAAGGAGGTCCGATTCGGCCCCGCCCTATCGGCCCTCTACGCGACTGTGACCACCGATACGTCATGCGGCGCTGTCAACTCGATGCATGACAGCTTCCTGCCAGTGGGCGGTATGGTGCCGCTGATCGACATTCAATTGGGCGAAGTGATCTTTGGCGGCGTCGGCTCGGGTCTTTACGGCATGCTCGCCTTCGCCATCGTCGCGATGTTCGTCGCCGGGCTGATGGTCGGGCGCACCCCCGAATATCTCGGCAAGAAGCTCGAGGCAAAGGAGGTCAAGATGACCATTCTTGCCCTGTTGAGTTTGCCGTTGTCGATCCTTGGGTGGACCGCGCTCGCGACGGTAGTGCCGCCGGGGCTCGCCGGGATCGCCAATGCCGGGCCGCACGGTTTTTCGGAGATCCTCTATGCGTATACATCGGGCACCGGCAACAATGGCAGCGCCTTCGCTGGAATCTCGGCGAATACGCTGTTCTATAACACGACGATTGCCGGCGCGATGCTGATCGGTCGCTTCATCTTCGTCATCCCACTTCTGGCCGTGGCAGGATCGCTGGCGCAAAAGAAACTCCTGGCTCCATCGGCCGGGACCTTCCCAACAAACCGGCCGCTCTTTGTGGGCCTCCTCGTCGGTGTCGTGCTGATCATCGGCGGGCTCACCTATTTCCCGGCGATATCGCTCGGGCCGGCGGTCGAACAGGTCGCGATGAACCAGGGCAAGATCTTCCCGGCGCCATAACCCACTCGTCACCCCCGCGACGGGGGGTTCAGGGTAGCCGCGAAGGTCCTGAAGCACAGGATTTCCGCTTTCGCCGGAATGACGAATAACATTATGAGGCACTTTTCAGATGACCGACATCTCCCCGATCATGATCGGCTCGCCGGAGACCGGGCTTTACAAGCGCCAGCTTCGTCCGCTGTCGATTTTCGACCGCTCGCTGATCGTGCCGGCGATCGGCGCGTCGTTCCGCAAGCTCGATCCGCGCACCCTGGTCAAGAACCCGGTTATGTTCTGCGTCGAGATCGTCTCGGTGTTGACCACGATCTTCTTTCTGCGTGACCTGCTCGCCGGCGCTGGCAAAGTGGTCGGCACCAACGCGCTGTTCTCGGGGCAGATCACCGTCTGGCTGTGGTTTACTGTGATCTTCGCCAATTTTGCGGAAGCCGTCGCGGAGGGGCGCGGCAAGGCGCAGGCCGACACGTTGCGCCGGACCCGGACCGAAACCAAGGCCAAGCGCCTGCAGACCGCACAGTCGCGCAATTTCGATTTCGTCGATGCGGCCGCTCTTAAACCCGGCGATCTGGTGTTGGTCGAGGCCGGCGATTTGATCCCGAGCGATGGTGAAGTGGTCGAGGGTGTGGCCTCGGTCGACGAGTCGGCGATCACCGGCGAATCAGCGCCTGTCATCCGCGAGAGTGGCGGGGATCGCTCGGCAGTGACGGGGGGCACCCGGGTCACCTCCGATTGGCTTCGGGTGCGGATCACTGCGGCGCAGGGGTCGACCTTTCTCGACCGCATGATCGCGCTAGTCGAGGGTGCAGTGCGACAGAAGACGCCGAACGAGATTGCACTAAACATCCTGCTGGCCGGCATGACGCTGATCTTTGTCTTTGCGACCGTGACCATTCCCAGCTTTGCGTCCTATGCCGGGGGTGCGGTATCGGTTGTCGTTCTGGTTGCGCTTTTCGTAACCCTGATACCGACGACGATCGGCGCGCTATTGTCGGCGATTGGCATCGCCGGCATGGATCGGCTCGTCCGCTTCAATGTGCTCGCCATGTCGGGTCGCGCAGTCGAAGCCGCAGGTGATGTCGATACGTTGCTGCTCGACAAGACCGGTACGATCACTCTTGGCAATCGGCAAGCGACCGAGTTCATCCCGCTTTCCAGTATTGCCGAAAGCGAGCTTGCAGATGTGGCCCAGCTCGCCTCGCTTTCCGACGAAACTCCCGAAGGCCGCTCGATCGTCGTATTGGCAAAGGAGAAATACGGGCTGCGGGGGCGCGAGATGGCGCCGCTCAATGCCCGCTTTGTGCCGTTTTCAGCCCAAACCCGGATGAGCGGCATCGATGTTGACCGTGTCTCGATCCGTAAGGGTGCGGTAGATGCCGTAGTCGCGTTCGCCGAGGGCGGCAGCGCGAGTCCACTGTGGCACAGCGCCGCTGGGGGCACTCAGGTGGCATTGCGCGTCGCGCCGGTTTCCGAGGTCGTGCGGGAGATGACGGTTATTGCCGAGCGGATTGCCCGAGAGGGTGGGACCCCGCTCGCGGTCGCCAGAGACGATCGGCTGCTCGGTGTCATTCATCTAAAGGACATCGTCAAGGGTGGCATCCGAGAACGCTTCGCCGAATTGCGGCAGATGGGCATTCGCACTGTGATGATCACCGGCGACAACCCGCTGACGGCAACGGCGATAGCTGCGGAATCGGGAGTCGATGACTTTCTTGCTCAGGCGACGCCCGAGAACAAGCTCGAGCTGATCCGCGAAGAGCAGTCGAAAGGCAAGCTCGTCGCGATGTGCGGCGACGGCACAAACGATGCGCCGGCGCTGGCTCAGGCCGATGTCGGGGTCGCGATGAACACGGGCACGATGGCGGCGCGCGAAGCCGGCAACATGGTCGATCTCGACAGTGACCCTACCAAGCTCATCGAGATCATCGCGATCGGCAAGCAGCTGCTGATGACGCGCGGCGCGCTGACCACGTTCTCGATCGCCAACGACGTCGCGAAATATTTTGCCATCATTCCGGCAATGTTTGTGGCGTTCTATCCTGAACTCGGCGTTCTCAACGTGATGCATCTGCACTCGCCGGAGAGCGCGATCCTTTCGGCGATCATCTTCAACGCGCTGATCATCACCGCGCTGATCCCGCTCAGCTTGCGCGGGGTCGCCTATCGTCCGGCGGGTGCCGCCAGCATCCTGCGCCGGAACCTGCTGATCTATGGTCTTGGCGGGATCATCGTACCGTTCATCGGCATCAAGCTGATCGATCTCGCCATCACCGCGATCGGCCTAGCCTGAGGATTCACGACATGTTGCGGCAAATCCGTCCCGCTATTTTGATGATCGTCGTCATGACGGTCATCACCGGTCTGATCTATCCGCTTGGCATGACCGGGCTGGCGCAGCTGGTCTTTCCGCATCAGGCCAATGGCAGCCTGATCGAGAAGGACGGCAAGGTGATCGGCTCCGAACTGATCGGCCAGAACTTCACGGACGACAAATATTTCCACGGCCGCCCGTCGGCGACCACCGATACCGATCCGAACGATGCGACGAAGACGGTACCGGCGCCCTACAACGCGGCAAACTCGGGCGGGTCGAACCTCGGGCCGACGAGCCAGGCGCTGATTGACCGGGTCAAGAACGATGCCGAAAAGCTCGAGGCGGAGAATAAGTCGGCGCCCATCCCGGTTGATCTGGTGACCACCTCGGCGAGCGGCCTCGACCCCGATGTCACTCCGGCCGCCGCGGAGTTTCAGGTGTTGCGCGTCGCGAAGGCGCGCCACCTCTCGCCGGACAAGGTCCGCGCCTTGGTCGCGGATATGACCCAAGACCGATTTCTCGGCATTCTCGGCGAGAAGCGGGTCAACGTCCTGAAGCTCAATCTCGCGCTTGATCAAATGCACTAGACCGGGCGGAATGCGCTAGACTGGGAGCATGGCTGAGCGCGAGGGCAGACCGTCGCCGGAAGCGTTGCTCGCCGCGGCGAAACAGGAGGGCCGCGGGCGGCTGAAGATTTTCTTGGGCGCGGCTCCGGGCGTCGGCAAGACCTATGAGATGCTGCTGTCAGCACAGGCCAGGCGGCGCGAAGGCATCGATGTCGTCGTCGGCGTGGTCGAGCCGCATGGCAGGCGCGAGACCGAGGCGCTGCTCGAAGGCCTCGAGGTGATCCCGCAGCAGCAGGTCGCGTACAAAGGCCACCTATTGGCTGAGATGGATCTCGACGCGATCCTCAAGCGACGCCCTCGCCTGGTTCTGGTCGACGAACTCGCCCACACCAACGCACCCGGCACCCGGCATCCGAAGCGCTATATGGACGTTGAGGAGCTGATTGGCGCCGGCATCGATGTTTTTGCCACGCTCAATATCCAGCATGTCGAGAGCCTCAACGACGTCATTGCGCGGATCACCCGGATCCGGGTTCGCGAGACCGTGCCCGACAGCATCCTCGACCTGGCCGACGATATCGAGGTCATCGATCTCTCTCCGGAGGATCTGATCAAGCGCCTGCGTGAAGGCAAGGTCTATGTACCGCACCAGGCAGAACGCGCGATCCGCCATTACTTTTCGCCCGGCAATCTGACAGCTCTGCGCGAGTTGGCGTTGCGCCGCACGGCTCAGCGTGTCGACGAGCAGCTCTTGTCCCACATGCGGGCTCATGCGATTGCCGGTCCGTGGCCGGCCGGCGAGCGGGCGCTCGTCTGCGTCAGCGAAGCCCCGGGCACCGCCGGGTTGATCCGTTACACAAAGCGCGTAGCCGATCGCTTGCAGGTCCCGTGGACGGCCCTTTATGTCGAAACCGCGCGGACCCATCGCCTGAACGATGCCGGGCGCGATCGCATCGCCGATCACCTGCGCCTCGCCGAGCGGCTCGGCGCTTCAACGATCACGATTCCCGGGCGAAACATCGCCGAAGAGGTCGTCGCCTATGCGACGGCAAACAACATCACGCAAATCGTCATCGGCAAATCCAGCCGCTCGCGATGGTTCGAGATCGTGCACGGGTCTGTCGTCCACGAACTGGTGCGCAAAACCGGTCCGATCAGCGTTCACGTCGTCTCGACTGATGACAGCGACGCGGTACCGCCGAAACTCGTCCAGACCCGTCCTGCGGTGGAACCGATCCGGATTGAGCGCTATCTCGGCAGCGCCGGGGCGGTCGCCATTGCTCTCGGGTGCGGCTTGGTGCTCCAGCAGTTCATCGATTACCGAAGCATGTCGCTGATGTTTCTGACCGCGGTGCTCGTCTCCGCTGTCGCCTGGGGCCTGTGGCCGTCGTTGTTCGCCGCCACTGCGAGCGTGTTGGCCTACAATTTCTTCTTTATTCCACCGCTCTACACGTTGACGGTCGCGGATCCCGACAACGTTCTAACGCTGTTCTTTTTCCTGATCGTCGCGGTAATCGTCAGCAACTTAACGGCGAGAACCCGCAGCCAGGTCCTGACAGCGCGGTCGCGGGCGAAGACCACGGCGGAGCTATACGCCTTCAGCCGTAAGATCGCCGGGATCGGCGGTCTCGACGATCTACTATGGGCGACGGCTTATCAGATCACGTCGATGCTGAGCGTCCGCACGGTCTTGTTGATGCCGGCGAAAAGCGGCGACGGGCTCGACGTGGCCTCGAGTTATCCGCCAGAGGACCAGATCGACGGCGCGGACATGGCGGCGGCGCGCTGGACCTGGGAACACAACCGGGCTGCCGGGCGAGGCGCCGACACGCTGCCCGGCGGAAAACGCCTGTTTCTGCCGTTGCGCACCGGCAGCGGCCCGGTCGGTGTGCTCGGGATCGATCGGGACGCCCAGGGACCGTTGCTGACCCCGGACGAGCGCCGCCTGCTGGACGCGCTGTGCGACCAATCAGCGGTCGCGATAGAGCGCATTTCACTCGCCAAAGGGCTCGACGAAGCCCGGGTGCTGGCCGAGACCGAGCGGCTTCGCGCGGCGCTCCTGACCTCGATTTCGCACGATCTGCGCACGCCGCTCGCCTCGATCCTCGGCGCCGTCTCGAGCCTGCGCAGCTTTTCGGACAAGTACAGCGCTGCCGAACGCGAAGATTTGCTGGCGACCTTGCAGGAGGAGGCGGAGCGGCTGAACCGGTTCGTCGCCAACCTCCTCGATATGACGCGTCTCGAATCCGGAGCGGTTGAGCTCAAGCTCGAACTGATCGATGTCGCCGAGATAGTCGGCTCGGCGTTGCAACGAGCCGGCAATGTTCTCGCCGGGCATCAGGTTGAGCTCGACATCGCCCCTGCTCTGCCAATGCTGCGGCTCGATCCAGTCCTGTTCGAGCAGGTGCTGTTCAATCTTCTCGATAACGCGGCAAAATACTCGCCGGCCGGTAGCAGGATCGGAGTGCATGCGTTCCGGGATGGGGAGCTCGTGGAAATCGAAATCGTCGATGAGGGGCCAGGGATACCGCCTGCCGATTTGGAGCGGATCTTCGACAAGTTCTATCGTGTCCAGGCGCTGGATCGCCGCCGTGCCGGCACCGGCCTCGGCCTGGCGATCTGCCGCGGCTTTGTCGAAGCGTTGGGCGGCTGGATCGTCGCCCGCAACAGGCGCGACCGCTCGGGTGCGGTTCTGACGATTCGGATGCCGGTAGTGCCGGAAATTGTGGCGACGCGACTGCCGTTGATGGCGCATGGCTAAACCCGACTGCGTTCTCGTCGTCGATGACGAGCCGCCCATCCGCCGCTTTCTGCGCACCAGTCTGGCCGCTTCCGGATACCGGATCGTCGAAGCAGAGGACGCGGCGAGCGCCATGCGGCTGCTGGCCGCGGAAAAGCCCGATCTGGTGATCCTTGATCTCGGTCTTCCCGACCGCAGTGGCCTCGAACTGATCGGCGAGATCCGCAAGACTTCGACGGTGCCGATCGTGGTTCTGTCGGCGCGGCACGACGAGCGATCGATGGTCGAAGCGCTCGACCTTGGCGCCGACGACTACGTCAGCAAGCCTTTCGGCATGGCCGAATTGATGGCGCGGTTGCGTGCGGCGCTGCGTCACGCCTTTCAGGCGCAAGGCGAGATGGCCGTTTTTGTTTCCGGCGATCTGACCGTCGATCTGGTACGTCGCCACGTCATCCGGGCCGGTCAGGAGATCAAGCTGTCGCCAAAGGAATTTGACCTGTTGCGTCATCTCGTGATGCACGCCGGCAAGGTGCTGACCCACCGCCATCTGCTGCGCGAAGTCTGGGGTCCGGCGCAGGCCGAAGAGGTCCAGTATCTGCGGGTCTTTATTCGCGGTCTGCGGCAAAAGCTCGAGCCCGACCCGACCCGCCCGACCCACATCCTGACCGAGATCGGCGTCGGCTATCGCCTGCAGCTACCGCCCGAGCAGCGCGTTTGAAGGCCTGCGCGGACTGGTTGGGTGGAATGGATCCGCCGACATGACCCGCACTCGCTAGCCAAATCTTTATGACCCCCTTATATCGCGGCGTGCCGATCGCTATGGAATTTTAATGCGGCGCGTGCGAGATGGCGACGTAGAGTTAAGTTGCTGAGTGCCGGCGGACCGGATCCATCCCTTGATACTCGATACGCCCGCGCCGCGGGACGATGGTCGTCTAAGCCCCAGTTCGAGCCTGACGATCGCCGCCCTGGGCGTCGTCTATGGCGACATCGGCACCTCGCCGCTCTACGCCGTACGTCAGTCGCTTGTCGATTTTGCAAATTTCAGCGAACGCGCCGTCCTGGGCGCCCTCTCTCTGATCGTCTGGGCGTTAGTGCTCGTGGTAACGGTGAAATATGTCCTCGTCATCATGCGCGCCGACAATCGGGGTGAGGGTGGGTTGCTGGCGCTGACCGCGTTGGTACTGCGCCAGAGCGACCGAGCAAGCAAGCGCTACATCGGGATCATGGCGGCGGGTCTCGTCGGCGCGGCGCTGTTCTATGGCGACGGGGTGATTACCCCCGCCATCTCGGTGTTAAGCGCTGTCGAAGGGCTGAAGGTCGCGACCCCGCTCTTCGAGCCGTATGTCATCCCGATTTCGCTCGTTCTGCTCACCGGCCTATTCTTGATGCAGCGCCGCGGCACTGCTGCGGTTGGCCGGTTGTTCGGCCCGGTGATGTTGGTCTGGTTTGTCGTGTTGGGGCTTCTCGGCCTGTGGGGAATTGCGCAGCATCCGCGCGTCCTCCTGGCACTTGATCCGAGCCATGGTGTCGCATTGCTCCTCGATGCGCCGTGGCGCGGTTTCGTGATGCTCGGGGCGGTTTTTCTCGCCGTGACCGGAGCCGAGACCCTCTACGCCGATATGGGGCACTTTGGCCGGTCGGCGCTGCGAACCGCCTGGCTATGGCTCGTTTTTCCGACGCTGGTACTGAACTATTTCGGCCAAGGAGCATTGCTGCTCGGCAATCCGGGCGCCATTGAAAATCCGTTCTACCGCCTGGCGCCCGAATGGGGCCTTTATCCGTTGGTGGCATTGGCGTCGATCGCCACCATCATCGCCTCGCAAGCGGTGATTTCGGGGGCGTTCTCGATCACCCGACAGGCGGTCCAGCTTGGCTATCTGCCGCGGCTCGAGATTCGCCACACCTCCGAGCAGGAGATCGGGCAGGTCTATGTGCCGCGCATCAACAGCGCCCTTCTCGTCGCCGTCATCGTTCTCGTGCTGGGGTTCCGATCATCCGATAATCTCGGTGCCGCCTACGGCATCGCCGTCAGCGGCATGATGGCGATCACCACGGGGCTCGCCTTTCTCTATATGCGCAGCCGCGGCTGGAGCCTTGTCCTCGCCGTGCCGCTCTTTGCCGCCTTTGGCATGGTCGATCTTACCTTTCTCAGCGCCAACCTGTTGAAGATCAAGGAGGGCGGCTGGTTTCCGATCATCGTCGCGGCGGTCGTCTTCACCGTCATGGCGACCTGGTGGCGTGGCCGTCGGATGCTCGCTGAGCTGCGCGGCCGCGATGCGCTGCGGCTGCGCCAGTTCGTCGAGGCGCTCAACCCGGAAAGACCGGCCCGCATTCCAGGGACGGCGATCTTTATGACGCGCGACCTGCGGCGGGTTCCGGTTGCGCTGCTCCATGCCTTGAAGCACTACAAGGTGCTGCACGAGCGCGTCGTGATGATGCAAGTCGACACCGAGGACGTGCCGCACGTCCCCGACGAGCAGCGGCTCGACATCGCCGAGCTCGGCAAGGGCTTTCACACGATCCGTATTCGCTATGGCTTTACCGACGAGCCGAACATTTTGCGCGGCCTCGCGCTGTGTCGGGTCGGCGGCTTTCGCTTCAACCTGATGGAGACCTCTTTCATCATCGGGCGCGAGAAACTGCGGCTGCGCCCCCGCACCCGCCGCGCGGGGTTGTCGCGCTGGCGCGATGCGCTTTTCATCCTGATGTCGAACAACACTCTCGACGCCACCGAGTTCTTCCGGATCCCGCCGAACCGTGTCGTCGAGCTCGGCGGTCAAATCGAAATTTAAGTGACCTGCCGAGCCCTGCCGCGGCGTCGCGAACACCGCCTTCGCGGTGCTGGCGTTTCTGATCTGGTTCGCGTAGGTAACAGACTGGCTCTCAGGGCGCCGCTACCTTGGTGATCGGTTCAAAACACAAAGCCGGCAAGTCCGAAAATTCCAAGTCGTGGCATTTGTGAGCATTTGACGAGACAGGATATCCTGCAAATGTCGCCGCTGCGCCGGCATTTGTCGCCGCTTACCCAGCTCATCTTTATTGGTTTCCTGGCGCTGTTTGTTGGTGTGGCGATCTTGGTCTGGCCGGTGATCGGGAAGAATACCGCGGATAAAACCGAGGATAGTCGGTCCGCGCAGTCGGCGGCAGCGCCTAGCAGTTTCCGGCCGACAAAGGAGCAATGGGCGGGGTTCAAGATTGCCGATGGGATGGTCGAGATCCTCGAAGGCTGTCACAAGGCGAGAAGGACGTGACCAGCGGCGCGCTGTCGATCGACCGCGCCGCCGGCAACGACTGAGCGGGGCCCCGGGAAAATGCGCTGTCTCGTCATCGAGGATGAAGCGGACGCGGCCCGCTATATCTGCAGCGGCCTCGAGGAGGCCGGCCATACAACCACTCTGGTTCGCGACGGTGCGGGCGGGCTCCACCTCGCTACGAACGAGCGCTGGGACATCATCGTCCTCGATCGCATGCTCCCAGGTGGCGTGGATGGGCTCTCGATCATCGCCACGATCCGAAGCCTCGGCAAGACGACGCCAGTGATCATATTGAGCGCGCTGGCGAGCCTCGACGAGCGGGTGCGGGGTCTGCGTGATGGCGGCGACGATTATCTGACAAAGCCTTTTGCTTTCTCCGAGTTGCTGGCGCGCATGGCAGCACTGCTGCGTCGCGGCGCGACGCAAGAGGACAGTCGCGAGCTGTGGGTCGCCGATTTGCGACTCGATTTGCGGACACGCCGGGCAGAGCGCGCGGGTAAGCCGATCGCGCTCCAGCCGCGCGAGTTCCGCCTTCTCGAATATCTAGTGCGGCACCAGGGGCAGGTCGTCACGCGCACCATGCTGCTCGAAGCGGTCTGGGATTATTACTTTGATCCGCAGACCAATGTCATCGATGTCCAGATCAGCCGCCTGCGTCGGAAAATCGACAAAGACTTCTCGCCGCAATTGCTCCGTACGGTCCGCGGCATCGGCTATATGATATCCGCCGATGACTAGGTTCTGGAGCACCGTCGCGTTCCGTCTGGCGCTCGGTTATGGCCTGCTCGCCATTGGCTCGATGTCCGTGATTTCTGCGGCATTCTATTTTGGCACCGTCGGCGTGCTGGCGCGCAGCACGGACGCGAAACTTCTTTCGATCTCGCAGCGGCTGGCCAGGCATTTTGGGACCCGCGGCAGTGAGGGGTTGCGGCAGGAGGTCGAGCAGCTTCTGGTGGACGGCGTCGAACAGGACACCGAGGTCTATCTCCTCGTCGCACCCGACGGACGGCGAGTCGCTGGAAACATCTACGGCTGGACGGTGAAGGCCGCGCCACTCGGCAGCCTTACCGATCTGGCGGTGATGCGTAACGGCCGCCCTTCGCTCAGCCGCCTTCTGCCGCAGCTTTTGCCCGACGGCTCGATCCTCGTGGTCGGTCGCGACATGCAGGACCAGCGGGAGATCGAGCGGCTCGTGTGGCAAGCGCTTTTAGCGGGCGGAGCGGCGGCTTTGCTGCTCACAATTGGCGGCGCTCTGCTGTTTCGCAGGCAGCTCGAGCATCGCGTCAGCGCGATCCGTCGCACCGCTCGCGAGATAGAAGCGGGTGATCTCAGTCGGCGGATCCCGATATCCGACGTCGAAGACGAGTTCGCCAGGCTCAACCGCGACATCAACAGCATGCTCGACCGCATCGAGCATCTGATGGACGGGGTCCGGCACGTATCCAACGCGATAGCCCACGATCTCAGAACCCCGCTCGCGCGTATCCGCAGCCGGCTCGACGAGGCGCTTCGCCCGGGCAGCAGCACCGCGCAGCTCGCCGGAACGGCACGGTTTTCCATCCAGCAAGTCGACGAGCTGATCCGGATGCTCGACAGGTTGCTGCAGATCGCGGAGGCCGAGTCCGGGGCGCATCGTCAATCCTTCGCGCCGGTATCGCTCGCCGCTGTCGTTAGCGATGTCGTCGAACTCTACGACGCCACGGCGGAGGCCGAAGGAATTACCCTCGTCAGCGAGATCGAGGGCCAGCCGGTCACGCTGGGCGATAAGAACCTCCTTACGAGCGCGCTTGTGAATCTGATCGATAACGCCTTGAAATATGCCGGCAGCGGGGCGACGGTGCGCGCTCGTGCGGCCCAGGATCGGGATACCGTCTCGATGATCGTTCAAGACGACGGACCCGGCATTCCGCCGGCGGAGCGATCGCGCGTCACCGAACGCTTCTACCGCCTCGACCAGAGCCGCAGCCTCCCCGGTAACGGCCTCGGCCTCTCGATCGTGGCGGCCACCGCCGCGCTGCATTGGGGAAAACTCGATCTGGAGGATGCCGTTCCCGGGCTCATTGCCCGCATCCTCCTGCCGCGCGCCAATGGGGTCGTCTCGCGGAGAGAAAATCTGCCGGAAACCCTCCCGGCGGGGACCGTCGGCTAGAGGATGCCCCAAAACCGGAGCAAGATCGGGACGCCTACCACCTGGCGTCGACGATTACCTCTCGCCGTCCGTGGGCCTTCAGCCCACGGACTTGTTCCGAGGGGAAAGCCGGGACCAATTCTTCCGCCGCTCCGAATTTCTCAAGCAATCACACTGCCTTACCGAAGACGACGGGTTCGCCGCTGAGGGATGGACCCCGGCTTTTGAGCGTGTGAAAAAATGCCAAATAGTCGTCATTCCGGGGCGCGGGCGCAGCCTGCCCCCGGGTCACAGCCCGGGGGCATCCCGGAATGACTTTCATGAATGGGATCGGGGGATTGTCCGCTATCCGGCATTTCTTCACAGCCTCTTTTGCCGGGTGACGAGTGAAGGGACGGTGACGAGATACATTCACAAACTCTGAGGAGACCGGCGACCCGTCGCGCCTATCCGACGCATTACCAAATGGTAATGCAGTGGAAAGACCGGTGAAAGCCGTGGGCGATTAGGCTGCCTGCCACGTTCCGTTCTAGTGACTCAGAGTTGTTTGATGGCAGGGGACGCCCAGGCACCGATCTCAACGAAGAGCAGACAGCGCGCGAAACTCGTTGCCCTCGTACTGGTCACCGCTATCGCGGCCGGTGGGACTGCGCTGATATGGCAGCCCCTCGCCGACCAACCGGAAAACACTCAACCCGTGAAATCGACAGACCCGCCGGGAACATTTCGGCCGACCCAACTGCAATGGCGGGGTCTGAAGTTCGCGCCCGTGGCGATGATGGCCTTCCGTCCCGAGCAAGTGACCGAGGGGACTATCGCAGTCGACGACGATCTGACGACACCCGTGTTCTCCCATTTCTCCGGCCGGGTCATCAAAGTAACTGCGATGCTGGGCGATGTCGTCGAGCCGGGCGCCCCGCTCTTTGTCATTCATGCGAGCGAGTTCGTGCAGGCGCAGAACGATTTAATTACCGCACTCGCCAATTTGCGAACGGCTCGCTCGCAGCTCACGATGGCGCAAACCACCGAGAAGCGCACTCACGAGCTCTATTTGGCGCAAGGCGGCTCGCTCAAGGACTGGCAGCAAGCCCAGACCGACCTGATCACCGCACAAAACACTGTCCGCGCCGACGAGATCGCGTTGCACGCGGTGCGCAGCCGGCTGCGCATTCTCGGCAAGAGCGACCAGGAGATCGCTTCGCTCGAGGCCGAACCAACGCAGAAGCTCGATCCGATTGCGACTGTGACAGCTCCGGTCCGCGGCACGATCACCCAGCGGCAGATCGGGGTCGGGCAATACATCAATAGTGAGGCCGCGGGCGCTTCGAACCCGGTCTACACGATCAGCGATTTATCGACCGTATACCTGATCGCCAATGTGCGCGAAGTTGATGCGCCGTTGATGAAGGTCGGCCTCCAGCTCGAAGTCCATGTGCTGGCCTATCCGGGTCGCGTATTCAGGGGGAAAGTCTCTTATGTCGCCCCGTCGATCGATCCCAATACGCACCGCTTGCCGGTTCGCGCTGAGGTCGAAAATCCCGATCGCGCGCTGAAGCCCGGGATGTTTGCGAATTTCAGCATCATCACTGGGGAGGCGTCGACCGCGCCCGCGGTTCCGCAAGAAGCGATCGTTTACGAAGCCGACCGGGCGCGCGTCTGGGTAGCGGGCGACGGCGATACTCTGGCTCTGCGCCAGATCCGCACTGGACAAAGCAGCGAAGGCATGGTGGAGGTTCTCGCCGGCCTCTCTCCCGGAGAGAAGGTCGTGACGAGCGGTACCGTCTTTATCGATCGCGCCGCCCGGGCCGATTGAGCAAGCCATGAACGCAGTCGTCGCCTTCGCACTGAAGCAACGCGTCCTGATGGTCGCGTTGATGCTGTTTGTGTTCGTCGCCGGGTTCATCAGCTTTATCAACCTCAACATCGAGGCCTATCCCGACCCGGTGCCGCCGCGCGTCGAGGTCATCACCCAGAACCCGGGCGCATCGGCTGAAGAGATCGAGCGCTACATTACGATCCCGATCGAGATCCAGATGACGGGCATTCGCCACGTTCGATCGATCCGGACGATCTCGCTTTTTGGCCTCTCGGATGTCCGGATCGAGTTTACTTATGATTATACTTACGACGAGGCCGAGTCGAAGGTCATCAATAGACTGAGCCAAGTGCCGCCGCTGCCTAATGGCGCGACGCCATCGATCTCCCCGGCGAGTCCGATCGGCGAGATCTACCGCTATCGCATCGTCGGGCCACCCGGGTACTCTGTCACCGACCTCAAGACGATCCAGGACTGGATTCTCGAGCGCCGCTTCAAGGCAGTGCCCGGCGTCATGGATGTCTCGGGCTGGGCCGGCATGACAAAGACCTATGAGATCACCGTCGATCTCGACAAGCTGCTCGCCTACGGCCTCACCTTGCCGCAGATGCTGCAAACCCTCAACAACAGCAACATCAATGTCGGCGGCCAGACCATCAATTTCGGCCCGCAGGCCGCTGTCGTGCGCGGCGTCGGTCTGATCCACACATTGGACGACCTCCGCAATACGATGCTGGCGTCGAACAACGGCTCTCCGGTCTACGTCAAAGACGTCGCCACGGTGATCGTGGGCCACAAACCGCGTCTCGGCATCGTCGGGCAGGACGACGACGAGGACATCGTCCAAGGCGTCGTGTTGATGCGCCGCGGCGAGCAGAGCATGCCGACGATCCGCCGCGTCGAGGCCGAAGTCGAGAAGATCAACACGACCGGCATCCTGCCGCCTGGGCTGCGGCTCGAAAAGATCTACGACCGCCAGGAGTTGATCAACACCACCACCCGCACGGTGCTGCACAATATGATCTTCGGCATCGTGCTGATCTTTTTCGTGCAGTGGATGTTCCTCGGGGATTTACGCAGCGCCGTTATCGTCGCGGCGACAATCCCGTTCGCCTTGTTCTTCGCGATTACGATCATGGTGCTGCGCGGCGAGTCGGCGAATTTGCTGTCGGTCGGCGCGATCGATTTCGGGCTGATCGTCGACGCGACGGTGATCATGGTCGAGAACATTTTCCGGCATTTGAGCGAAGGCGAACAACACCAAGAATATGCGCCAACCGGTATTGCCCAGCGGGCCGGGCTGACCGGGAAGCTGCGCACGATTTTGCGATCGGCCAGCGAGGTCAACCAAGCGATTTTCTTCGCCGCCGGCATCATCATCGCCGGCTTTGTCCCGCTGTTCACCTTGAGCGGCGTCGAAGGACACATCTTCGGTCCCATGGCCACGACTTACGCCTATGCCATTGCCGGGGGGATCATCGCCACCTTCACCATCACGCCGGCCTTAAGCGCACTGTTGCTGCCGGAGCGGGTAAGCGAGACCGAAACGCTGATTGTCCGTGGTTTACGCCGCGTCTACGAACCCCTCCTCAATTTCGCAATCTCCAACCGCATTGCAACCCTTGGCGGCGCCGCCGTCCTCCTGGTATTCGCAGTGCTCGGCGTGCGGGGGCTGGGGCTGGAATTTCTGCCTCATCTCGAGGAAGGCAATTTGTGGATCCGCGCCACTATGCCACCCACGATCTCGCTCGAGGAGGCGACCCCCTACGTCAACCGCATGCGGCAGATCATCCGCGGCTTTCCCGAAGTCGTAACGGTTATCTCGCAGCTCGGGCGGCCGGACGACGGAACCGATGCCACTGGCTTCTTCAATGCGGAATTCAACGTACCGCTGAAGCCGTTCGAGACCTGGCCCGAGGGTGTCGACAAGGAGAAACTGACCCAGCAGATTAATGATGCGCTGGCGGCAGAATTTCCCGGAGTGGATTTCAACTTCTCGCAATATATCCAGGACAATGTCGAGGAGGCGGCCTCCGGGGTAAAGGGCGAGAACTCGATCAAGCTGTACGGCAACGACCTCGACGCGATCCAAAAGACTGCCTACAAGATCAAGCAGGTGATGAAGACGGTGCCGGGGGTCACCGATCTCGCCGTCTTCGATACGGTCGGTCAGCCGACCGTCAATATCGAGATCGACCGCGAACGCGCCGCCCGCTACGGCCTGGCGCCGGGAGACATCAACTCGACGATCCAGGCCGCGATCGGCGGGACCGCCGCCGGCAATGTCTACGAGTACGGCAGCGATCGCAACTTCCCGATCGTCGTCCGCTTGGCCCCGCAATACCGCCAGAGCCTCGATGCAATTCGGCACATCACGGTCGGCGCGACAAACCCGAGCGGTAGCGGGGTCGTCCCGATCCCTCTGACCGACGTGGCCAAGGTAAACCTGGTGTCGGGCCCTTCCTTCATCTATCGCGAAAGTCAGGAGCGTTATATCCCGATCAAATTCAGCGTCCGCGATCGCGATCTCGGCGGCGCCGTGCTCGAGGCACAGCGCAAAGTAGCCGATCAGGTGGCGCTGCCTCCCGGCTCACGTCTCGAATGGGTCGGCGAGTTCGGCGAACTGCAAGAGGCCATCGACCGGCTCGCGGTCGCGGTGCCGCTCAGCCTCGCGCTCATTTGCATGCTGCTGTTCTTGAATTTCGGTTCGATGATTGACACGATGCTGGCGGCGAGTGCGATTCCGATGGCCTTGGTTGGCGGGATATTTGCGCTGGTCCTGGCCGGCATTCCATTCAGCGTGTCAGCGGCGATCGGCTTTGTCGCGCTGTTCGGCATCTCGGCAATGAATGGGATTATCGTCATCGCCTATTTCAATACGCTGATTGACGCCGGCCTTGAGCGGAGCGCGGCGATTACCCGCGCATGTGCCGTACGGATGCGCCCAGTGATGATGACCTGTATCGTCGCGTGTGTCGGATTGTTGCCGGCCGCCGGTTCGACCGGCATCGGCTCACAGGTCCAAAAGCCGCTCGCAGTGGTCGTGGTCGGCGGCAGCTTTTTGGCGCCACTGTTGATCTTGCTTGTGATGCCGGTGCTGATCGACCTCTTTTCGCGGCGGAGGGCACCGGTCGGGGCGGCTCGGCAGCTACCCGCGCCGGCCGAGTAAAGATGCTCGGCCTCAAAGGCGCGGGCGGCTGGCTGCTTGCTATTGGAGCCGCGCTAACCGGATGTGCTGTTGGTCCGGATTTTGAGCGGCCTGCGGCCCCCGATGTCGAGGGCTATTCGCGGGAGCCGCTCGCGGCCAAGACCGCAACCGCCGGGGTCACCGGCGGTGAGGCGCAGCGGCTCGTCCGAGGTCTGGACATTCCGGGACAGTGGTGGACGCTGTTTCATTCCGAGGCACTCAACGCGCTGATCGAGCAGGCGCTGAGGAACAACCCGACCCTCCCGGCAGCGGAGGCGGCGCTGCGGCAGGCTTGGGAAAATGTGTACGCCGCGCAGAGTGCGTTCTTCCCGACCGCCGTAGCCAGCTTCTCGCCTAGCCGCAACAAGACTGCGACCGGCGTCGTTTTCACGTCGGCCTCCTCAGGCAAACCTTGGTTCACCCTCTACACCGGCCAGGTGGTCGTGGCCTATGCGCCGGACGTTTTCGGCGGCACCAGGCGCGAGGTCGAAATCGCTCGGCGCGACGGCTGAATTTCAGCGGTTTCAGCTCGAAGCGGCCTATCTCACTCTGACCTCGAACGTCGTCGCCGCGGCAGTGCAGGAGGCGTCGTTGCGCGGCCAGATCGCCGCGACCGAAGAAATCATCAAGATCGAAACCCAAGCGCGCGACATCCTGCGCAAGCAATTCGAGCTCGGCCAGGTGGCGGGGGCGGATGTGGCGGCGGTCGAAGCGACACTCGCGCAGGCGCAAGCGACACTGCCGCCGTTACAGAAGCAACTGGCCGTGCAGCGCGACTTGTTGACGGCGTTGATCGGCCAATTTCCCAGCCATGAGCCGGCCGAGAAGTTCGAACTCGCCTCATTGCAGCTGCCGCAGGATCTGCCCGTCAGCCTGCCGTCGAAACTGGTCGAGCAGCGTCCGGATGTGCGCTCGGCCGAAGCGCAAATGCATTCGGCCAGCGCCCTTATCGGCGTCGCCGTCGCCGCTCAGCTGCCGCAGTTCACACTCACCGCCAATGCCGGCACAACCTCGAACCTGATCAGCCAATTCATCACGACACCCGGTACCGCGTTCTGGACCGTGGCCGGCGCCGTGGCGCAAACGGTCTTTGACGCCGGCACCTTGCTGCATAAAAAACGCGCCGCCGACGCCGCCTTCGACCAGGCGGCCGCGATGTATCGCAGCACAGTGATCACCGCCCTCCAGAACGTCGCCGACGCGCTGCACGCGGTGCAATTCGATGCCGAGACCCTGAAAGCGGTCTTTGCGGCGGAGCGCGCGGCGTTCAAGAGCCTGGAGATCTCTCGCCGGCAGTTGCAGCTCGGCGCCATCAGCTATCTCGGGCTGCTCACCGCCGAGAACACCTATGACACGGCGCTCCTTGCACTCGTCCAGGTGCAGGCCGCCCGCTATACCGACACCGCAGCATTGTTCCAGGCCTTGGGCGGCGGCTGGTGGAACCGCGCGGATGTCCCCCCGGCGAAAAAGTGGGACGTCGAGTTCGTCCCCTGACGGCCACATCTGGCAGATAGCGATTTTACGCCGCCTTTATCCCTTGGCGGCGCATCACACATCGAACAGTTATGCGCGGCGCAATAAATTACTGACGAACGCGGTTGTTAGAGCTACGCATGACTCGGCTAGCGCAAGACCTGTTACAGGAAAGGTACCCCGCCGATTATTCGGATCGCGGGTCGGACTGGCTCTATCGGGATTTAGGCTTCTCCGGTGACTCCCCGACCGGGATCGCATACACGATTTCCGAATGGATCATCAGTCTTGTCGGCCCGGTATTTTGGATCTCCCTGATATATCTGCTTTTGACCGCGGAGCTGAGCAATTCGTTGGCCCGGTGAGCGGCCGAAAGCCGAGAAACACGAGGGTCCGCCCGAACCTCGTTAGTCGGGTGGTTTCCGAGTAACGTGCCGGGGCCAGCCGCAAACCCTATCGTGATCGCGTGCGGTTTCGTTTAATCTTCCGGTGACCAAACTCACCGGAGGAGGGATCGCCGCCGTGTCCTATGTCTATGTCGTGCAAATGGATATCCCGCAGCATCTCGAGGCCGAGTTCAATCGCATCTATGACGAGGACCATGTGCCGACCATCCTCAAGGTCCCGGGAGTCAAGTCATGCGCCCGGTACCGGCTCGAACAGTCGACGGTTCCGACGATGCCGCGCTATCTGGCGATCTACGAGACCGACTCGGCCGAGGTCATCAACAGCCCGGCATGGCAAGAGGCTTCCGATCTCGGCGAGTGGAAGCCAAAGATCCGGCCGCACACGACCAACCGCCAGCACAGCGTCTTCCGGCGGATCGCCTGACAATGGCGCGCGTTTTCGTCGTGCAGTTGGACATCCCCCCGGAGCACGAGGCCGAATTCAATCGGGTTTATGACACCGAACATTTTCCGATGCTGTCGAACGTGCCCGGCGTTCGCTCCGCAGCGCGCTACCAACTCGAGCACTCAACGGTCTCGGGCATGCAGCGATATCTGACGATTTACGAGCTTGATTCGCCCGACGTGCTGAACAGCGCAGCTTGGGAGAAAGCCGGTAACTTTGGCGACTGGGCAACTAAAATCCGCCCGCTGACGACAAGCCGCCACCATAGCGTTTTTGAACGCATCGCCTGAACGGGAGGGGAAAGATGATCCACGTCATCGCCATCATTACTGCCAAATCCGGCATGCGCGACGCGATCCTCAGAGAATTCCGCGCCAACATGCCGGCTGTGCATGCTGAGCGAGGATGCATCGAATACGGGCCAGCGATCGACGCGGAAGGTATCGGCAGCTTTCAGGCGAAATTCGGCCCCGATACCTTTGTCGTGATCGAGAAATGGGAGAGTCCCGATGCTCTGAAGGCGCACGGAGCCTCAGCACACATGGCGGCTTACGCTGCTAAGACCAGGGACATGATCGCCAGTCGCGTCATCCACGTTCTACAGCCAGCGTAACGCGTCGCGCGGGATCCGGCCTGCGGCGCGCGGCGGCGTTGCACGCGCATACCGCCCTGCCGGCCCCGGACCGCGAGGGCCGGATCATTTTGGCGCGCCTCCCGGTGGCGTGGCGACCATCCACCGCCGGCGGAGATTGTTGCGTTGGCGTAAGAGCCAATAAAGAGCGATCAACGTATGCCCGCTCTCGATCGCACCGGCGTCGAGCAGGGCCTCGACTTCGTCCAGCGTCGTGACCGAGACGCGAATGTCCTCGTGCTCTTCTGGCAAGCCGTGTACTCCCGCCGCCATCCGCGAATCGACCCGGCCGCAGAACAAGGTAACGCTCTCGTCCGAACCGCCGGCCGAGGGCAGATAGCGCTGGATTCGGATCGGCTCTCCGATCAGAGTTAACCCGGTTTCCTCCTGCGTTTCGCGGATAGCGACGAGTTCCGGGGTCTCATCGGTGTCGATCATTCCGGCGGCCGCTTCGAGCTGCCAGGGCGAGCTTCCCGCGAGGAGCGCCGGCAGACGGAACTGTTCGACGAGCACGACGCTTTCGCAATCGGGATCGTAGAGCAAGATCACGACCGCTTCTCCCCGCCGCAACACGTCGTAGCTTCGCACGCCGCTCCACTCGCCGGAAAACAAACGGTGCCGAAAGCGGAACGTGTCGACCCGCAAATAGCGCCGGAAAGGCGTTGCCGCTTCGACGATTTCGGCATCGGGATGCGTCGACTGTTCCATTCGGGGTGAGCTCTTTCTCATGCCTCTTTGATCGGCTCCGAATCCGGGCTCCCGCGACCGTGCCGCTGGAAGGGTTGGCGAAAGAGATTGGCAATCTCGGTCTGTCGTCAAAAACAGGATGGCGAACTCGTGTGGTTATTCGATAGCCGGGGCAGGTTAAACAATTCGCCCATCAATCACGGTTTCCGCCGCCCCATTCTCAATCTCGACGATCCAAAGGTCAGGGTCCCGCCCGCGCTGGCGGGCAATGTAAGCGTCGGCGTCGGCTTCGGCGACCGCAGCGCTACCCGTCGCGCGCATCCATATTCGCTCGCCATCAAGGCCGAGTGCCTGGGTCAGCACCGAACAGCCGGTAGCGCCGCCGTTGAATTTGAGCACCACCGAGCCGGCATCCCCATCGCCACGCGCCACCACGGCAACCGGGATCGCGGCAAGGTCGCAGCGCCGGATCAGCGCCTTGATCCATATCCCGGTCTTTAACCTTGCTTCCATCGCGAGGATCAAGGGGTATTTGCGTCAGCCACGCTCGGGTGCCAATGGCAAGCGGACATGGACCGCCATGCCGTGCGGTGTCCGGTTTTCCGCTTCGATCGTCCCGCCCATCGCCTCGACGTTGCGGCGCGAGATCCATAATCCGATCCCGAAATAGCTCGATTGAGCCTCGCTCGTCGGCTCGCCGCGACGCTCGGAGTGGTAGCGGTCGAAGATGCGTTCGAGCTGGTCGTCAGGCACGCCCGGACCCTGGTCGGATACCGAGAGCCGGGCGAAACGGCCGTCGCGGGTGAGATGAATGAGAATCTCGCTGCCCGCCGGCGAGAACGAGACTGCATTGTCGATCAGGTTCTCGACGACGGTTTCGACCATCTCCTCAGTGCCGATCACAAAAAGCCCCGGCAACAGATCTGCGGAGATCGTCAGGTCATGACTGGCCAGGATGATCGAGACGTCGCGGCTGGCGAGAATCCCGGATCGGATCTGGATCAGCCCGCCGATGACTTGGCCGAGATCGACCGGCACCCTCGGCTGCGCGATCAGGTCGGCGGTCGCCTCGTCGAGCTGGCGCGCCGACGCGACGAGCTCGTCCAAACGGTCGAGAGAGTGTTCGACAATGTCCATCGAACGCTGGGCTCGTTGATTGTCCTCCGGCATGGCGCGGCGCAGCGGCTCGATCGCCTGACGGATCACCGCGATCGGCGTTTTGAAGGCGTGAGCGTTGTCTTCCGCGGTTCGGCGCGTATCCGCTGCCGTGCGATGCAAGGCGTCCACCATTCGATCGAATTCTGCGGCGACATCGGCCAGTTCGGGGAGGTTGTTGCGGTCGGCGAATGACCCGGCGTCCGGTCCCTGCTCGCGTATGCGGCGGGCGCGCACGGCAAAGCGGCGCAACCCGCGACGCACGCTAAGCAGCGTCGCAAAGGTGATGGCCGCCATCGTCAAGTAGATCAGGGCCGCCACGATTACCGGCGGCGTAGCCCAATAGGGTTGGCCGAGATGGGCAGTCGGGAACACATCTTTGGAAAACGACGCGACGACTGCCCAGCAACCGGCCGCGGTCGATAACGGCGTTACCGAGGTTACGATCTCGGCACCGCCGGTCGGACGATCATAAATCAGCGAGAACGGCATCTCGCCTCGGCAGTTCTCGGCGAGACGGTCGAGCACGCCTTGGCTTGCGAGGGTGTCGCGTTCCGCCTCGAGGTTGCTCGGCGCGACCGAAGGCCAGGACGCCACGTAATAAAAGCCGTTGGTTCCATTTTTGGCGTCGGCCGGCTGCAGGAGCAGCTTTATGGTTGTTACCTCGCCCGCATACCTCGCAAGTTCGTGACCAAGTTCCGGCAACGCCGCGCCGTTGGCATTCTCCAGCGACGGCAGCAGAGATTGGCTGATCGTGCGGCCCTCGGCGCGAACGCTGCTTAACAGCAGCTCTTGGCTCTGCTCGTGGGCTGCGCGGAACTCGATATAGAGGAATACCGGAACCAATATGAAGACGATCGCGAGAAATACGGTTTTGGCCGTCAGCGACCACGCCCAGTGAATGACACGGCGGCTCTCAGGGTTCCGCGGTCCAGCGGTATCCAAAACCGGCGTAGTTTTCGATATGGTCGAAACTGGGGTCGACATCGCGGAACTTCTTGCGGATACGCTTTATGAAAGTGCGGACATTAGCACGATACCCCTGAGAACCGTGCCCGGCTACGAAGTCTTTACCGTGCACCAGATCATAGATCTCACGGTAGCCGATGTCCTCCCCTGCTTGCTCGGCCAGCAAGGTGAGAATCTTAAATTCCGTCAGGGTAAGGTCGACGGTCCGGTCAGCCCACACCGCCCGGCGGGTGTCGAAGCGCAGAGTGAGCAAGCCCAACTGCAGCGATGCTGCCCGCGTCGCCTCCGGCTCCGCGGTCGGCCGCCCGCCCTCGGCAATTAGTTGCAGGCGTTTCAACAGAATAGGGAGGCGCCGGGACTTGTCGATGAAGTCGACGGCACCACCTTCGAGTGCCGCCTCTTCGTAGACATCGTCGGAAAGTACAGTCAAGAAGATAACCGGGATCGCGATGCCGGCGCCGCGCATTCGGCGCAGCACGTCGAGGCCGGTGAGGTTGGGCATACGCCAATCGAGCAGAACGACGTCACCGCCGCCGCCGCGATCGAGATAAGCGAGCGCCTCTCGGCCATTGGCAAAGCTCGTGACCTCGTATCCCTCGTCGATCAGGTTCAAGCCAAGCGACTCGCGGAACAGATCGTCATCGTCGACCAGAAGAAGATGCGCCATCGGCGAGCCGGGGCTAGCTGCCGCGCGCGGCGACCAGGGAGCGCAGGCAATCTTGCCCCCTTGCGGTGTCTGCGGCATCGTTTTTGAGCGCAAAATGCAGCGTTCTCATTTGGCCGCTGCGCAGATCGAGGTAAAAAAACAGGTCGAGCTCGCAGTTGGCGTTCTTATACCGCCAAATCGTTGCGGGCGGTTCCTCCGATCGCTCCGATGCCGGCCCGAATAGCCGTGTCGCGGCCGACTGGTCCAGCCCAATCAGTTCGCTGGTCTGAGGAGCAGCCGGGGCGGGAGAGGTGGCGTTCTCGGGAGCGGGTGCCGCCGTTGCCGATTTCGGCTCCGCCATCGCGACGGCGCCCGCACCCGAGGTGGCCGAGTCGGCACCGATCGGCGAGGGCGCGGTTGGTTTGCGCGCCGGGCGCGGCACCACGGAATTCCGAGCTGTTATCTCGGGCGACGGCGGGATTCTGTGAACCGCCGAGGGCGGAGGTGGCGGGGGCGGCTCCCGACCGAAGCATGACGCGAGCACTCCCGCCCCGAGGCCGAGCAGAGCGGGGTAGTCTAGAAAACGCCGTCGCTCTGCCTTTGTTAACCGTACCACGATCCCCTCGAGACGGAACCATAACCCAAATCAGCGGCGTGCCAAGCGATCGATTGCTCCGATTTCCCCGTCGCGATAAATCGCCAGCAACTGGCGGTCATTCAGGAGGACATAGGTCTGGTCGCCCCGGTCGCAATCGAGCTCAATGATCGGATAACTCTGCTCGACCAACAGGTCCGACAATCGCTGGCGCAGATCAGGCTGGCGCGGGACCATGTTGGTCAGCGCCTGTCGGGTCTTCGTACCATAGACAAAACGGAAAACCCCGCGACACGCACTCTTGTCGAGCGTCGTGCTCTCTCCGTCGGGCTGGTGTTGAACAACCGTGTCCGCTCGGATCGTGATCCGCGCATTCTCCGCGGTTGCCCAGTTGCCAATAAACGGGTTTTCCGCCTGCGGTGGTGCGGGGGCGCAGGCGAGGGGCAGCGCAGCAAATATCGCCATCGCAAAGACATGCGGGACTCGCGGTCGACCGCAAGATTTGGACACCCATCGCATCTTTGTCGGCTCGCTCGCGGTAAGATACCCCACAGGATGTCGGATGGCGACAATCCGCGCGACGGCGGACAAAGGCCCTACCTATGTCGCCCAGCGTCTCGCGGGTGCGCTTGCGCCGACGTGAGGATCAACCGGTATGGTTATACCGTCTTGTCATAGGGCCAAGAATAACAGGTGAAAAGTCCAATTTACGCGGGTGCCGACCGGGCTTTGGTCCGTCTCTCTTCCGGCGAATATATCTGCGTGGATACCAATTCTCTGGATTCGACCGATTACCTTTTGGGTTGGGAAATGGAGGTGAATTTTCTCCCTGTGTTCCAAAGCTTTTTGAAGGCCGATTCGGTGGTCCTCGACATCGGTGCGAATTTCGGGCTTTACACGGCGACTTCGGCCACCATCGTCAAGGAGCGGGGTCGTCTTTATACATTTGAGGCGAACCCTCATACTTTCGAGTTCTTGAAGAGAACGCTATACGCGAACAGACTGGTGCAACTTCCCAATATAATCTCTGTCAATGCTCTAATCGGTGACAGTACCGGGCGTAGGATTCTCTATTATCTTCCGGAGTTTCTTGGCGGCGCGACAATGACGGATGTCGGCCAATGGGGCGCGACGAAGCGATCGGTCGAGATCGACATGATCACGATTGATGAATTTCTGCCCGGAGATCTAGCAGTGGACCTTGTTAAGATCGACGTAGAAGGTCACGAACCTTTCGTGATTAGGGGTATGCAGAGGACCATAAGGCGGTCGCCGAGCATCCGGATTTTCGTCGAATTCGTCGAGACGTTTCTGGCGCACACCGTCACCGCCGAGCGGTTTACCGAGGAAATCGAGGAACTGGGTTTGAGGATTTGCCGCGTGCTGCCAGGATTCCGGCTCGAACTGGTCGAGCGCGGCCAGACCTTGCGCGGTGCCAATTTCTGCCTGTTGACGCGGACACCGGAAAACGACATCGCCCATGCTTTCCGAGCCGGAAACCGCTTGCCGGTTCGGCTCGCGAGGTACCTCCGGCGCCTCGAAGCCAAGTGGGACAGATACCGCCATGCGCTCTATAGGGTATAGCTGGAGGGTATAGCTGGTCGCTTATCGCACCACCGCCAGCGAACCCGCCAAAAACATCTGCCGCGTGAGGCGGCGCTGGAGCTTTCCGCTGGTTGTCTTGGGCAGGGTGCCGGTGCCGATCAAGACGATTTCACGGGCGGCAACGTCATGGTCCCGGGTGATCGCCTCGCGGATCGAGGCGATGATCTCGGCAACTGCGAGTTGCCGCCGGTAGACGCGCTCGACCTCTTGGACTACCACCAGCTGCTCTTCGTCACTTTGGTCGACCACGCTGAATGCGACGCCGCAGTGCAAACGTAGCGCGGGATGGCAAGCTTGCACCGTCTCCTCGATGTCCTGCGGGTAATGGTTGACGCCGCGGATGATGATCAGGTCCTTGATTCTGCCGGTTATGTAGAGTTCCCCGTCTTCGTCGAGAAAGCCGAAATCGCCGGTGCGCAACCAGCATTCCCGCGTGTCGCCCGCGATGCGCGCCCGGAACACCGGCTGTGTCGCCTCGGGATTCCGCCAATAGCCCTGCGCCACGTGCGGCCCCGCCACCCATACCTCGCCGATCAGCCCGCGCCCGAGCCGTGTGCAGGCCTCCGGGTCGACAATGGCGAGACGCTCGCCGGAGAGCTGCCGGCCACAGCCGACCAATATCTGAGCATCGTCGTCGCGCAGCGGCGCGACTGCGCGATGACCTGCCAAAGCCTCCCGGCTGACCGTCCGCATCACTGGGCCCGCCCCTCGGCTACGAGCGGAAATCAGCAAAGTCGCTTCGGCCATGCCATAAGCCGGATGGGCGGTCTTGGGGTCGAAGCCGTAGGGCCCGAAGGTCGCGGCGAACCGCTCGATCGTCTCCGCCCGGACCGGTTCCGCCCCATTGAAGGCGACTTTCCAGCATGAGAGGTCGATACCCTGCATGTGCTCGGTGCGATGTCGTCTGACACAGAGATCAAATGCGAAATTGGGTCCCCCCGCGACTTCTGCCCGGTAGTCGTGGATTGCCTTCAACCAGCTCAGCGGACGCTGCATAAAGCGGACCGGCGACAGCAGAACGCATAACGCGCCGACGTAAAGCGACTGCAAAACATTCAGAATGAGGCCCATGTCATGATATAGAGGAACCCAACTTACATGGGTCGATTGTCGCGTATTGCCAAAGGCAGTACGGATCATTTCTGAATTATCGATCAGGTTGCCGTGACTGACGACGACTCCCTTGGGTGTCGAGGTCGATCCGGAAGTGTATTGCAGAAACGCGATATCGTCGTGACCGAATACTGGAAGCGCGCATTCCGGCTCTTCGGCGCGCGCGACGGCGTCATCGGCAAGGACCCAGTCTATACCGGGAAAGCGCTCCGCGAGATCGGGGCGAGCCCCGGTAATCAAGTCATTACTGGTGATCGCAAAGCGGGGCGAGCAATCGGCTAGAATGGCCGCACTTGCATCCCGCGAACTGGCCCGCCGCGGGATCATTACCGGCACGGCAATGACCCCGGCGAGCAGACAACCGAAAAACCCGACGATAAAGTCCAAGCCGGGCGCGAACAACAAGACCGCCCTGTCGCCTCTCTGTCCGCGCTCAGCGAGGCTCAGAGCCAGCGCGCGGGCGCGTTTGTAGAGCTCGGTAAAGGTCAGCGAAACCGGCTCGCCGCGGTCGGGCAGAAAAATAAACGCCGAGTTGTTCGGCTGCTCCGCGGCCCGACGTTGGAGCGCGGTCACCATGGAGGCGACTTCGACCTCGGCGGCCGTGCCGGGATATCGCAATCCTTCAGCGGGCGCGGTTTGCACTCGCGGCACGCCCCGCCAAGTACCGAGCGAGTTCGGAAATTGTTGGATGTTCGAAGACCAGGTCGGGCGTGAGTTCCAGGCCGAGCCAATCTTCGAGCTCGACGATTAAATAAACCGAGTTTGCGGAATCGAGACCCAGCCGGTCGAACGTTACCTCTGGATCAATGACTTGGTCGGAAAGTTCGAGGGTCCGTGCCAGATATTGGACGCACCACTCTCGGATCGCGGACTCGCTTGGATTTTCCGGCCGCATAAAGACCTATAACGATGCGGGACATCCCGGCTGACAACAGCGGTTCCCTAACAGCGGTACGTTCGCCAGGTCAATAGGCTGCTTGCGACACGATATGACAGGAGCAGCGCCGCCCCTCGGCAGCTCCGCGACGAGCCGTTACCAGCGGCCCCAGATGCGTCGATATCGGCCCCACCTCACCGGATGGCCGTTCAGCCATCGCTTAAACCGGATCGGCAAATATTTCCGGCGGTTGCTAACCATCAGGATGTCCTCCGCGGGGGTCCGGGTCAACAGACAGTGGTTAAAGCCGCTGAGGGCCTCTCCCGGGGCGACAAGCTTGATTTTGAAGTTTGGGAGCACGCGGCATATCGCGAACCCCAGGTCATGAATGTAATCAACAAAATCGGCCGGGGCGAGAGTATGGGCCAACATGTTGTCGGCGAATTCGATGATGATGCGGATGCTTGGCGATCGGGCGATCGTTCGCTGCATGCCGCGAAGCACCGCCGGCTCATGCCCTTCGACATCGATCTTCACCAAATCAACGGGCAGATCGGCCGGCAGAAAGTCGTCGATCGTGGTCATGGCGACCTCGACCTTGCGCTGCATGCCGCCGATCAGCTCCACCTTTGACATCGTCCCGCCGGAGGGCAAATTCGCCGAGTAATGGAGCAATCCCCGGCCGCTCTCGCCGGAAATCAGCAGATTTGCCGCGACAATGTTTGGATTGAAATACAGGTCATTGGCGACAAGCGTGCGCTGCAGGCTTGCGAAAACCTGCGGGTTGCCCTCGAACGCGAAGAGCCGCCCGTATTTCTTGATGATGCTTGCGGCGAGAGCGGAGTAGAGGCCGAAATTGGCGCCGATGTCGAGAACCACCGAGCGTTGCGTCAGGAAGGTTCGGAACACGCGGATGACATCGGCTTCGTGTTCCCAGCCGAGAATATAGTGCAGCGCCTCGAAAGTGCCGGTGTCGACGCAGAGGTATTCTCCCGAGGAGAGCCGCACGAGGGCCCAATCCGCTCCGATCGGAATTGGATGGCGAATTCTCATTCGTCCCGGGCTTGCAACACCCGGCTGTTCGAGCGGCTGCGCGGCGGTCTCACCTACCGCCGCCGCTGGCGCACCTCAGGATCACAGCACGGATTCGACCCAGTCGTAGAGCTTGCTCTTGGGCAGCGCGCCGATCTTGGTCGCCGCGACCTGGCCGTCCTTGAAGAGGATGACCGTCGGAATACCGCGTACCCCATACTTCATCGGCGTCTGCGGGTTCTCGTCGATATTGACCTTGGCGACAGTCACCTTGCCTTCCATGTCGGTGGCGAGCTCTTCGAGGAACGGAGCGATCATGCGGCACGGCCCGCACCACTCCGCCCAGAAGTCGACGAGCACCGGCCCGCTCGCGCGGAGCACCTCGGCGTCGAAGTTGCTGTCGGTGACGGCGATCGGCTTCATCTGAAGCTCCTTCCATTAACTGCGGATCAGATTAGGGGAGCGCAAAAAGCCGCGTCAAGGCAGGTAGCCCGCAAGGATCTCGGGGCTGATCGGCATCAAGCGCGGGCCTTCCGTCCAGAGGAGGGCGCAGCGAATATCGCGCCTCGGATAAATTCGTGCGAGTGCGGCTCGATAGATCGCCAACTGGCGCAGATAAATCGGCGCGACCTTATGCTCGTCCACGGGCGGCGGGCGCAACGTCTTGTAATCGACGATCAGCACCTCATTCCGTTCGACGATAAGGCGGTCGATCTGCGCCGATACGGCGTAACCGCCGATCAGCCCGACCAGCGGCACTTCAGCTTGCGAGCCGGGACCGAACAGCGGCGCGAAATCGGGGTGGTTCAATACCGCGAGGGTCTCGCGCCCGATCTCGTCCTGCTCGGCGGCGGCGAGCCCGTGCACCGGCAACGCGAGAAAGCGTCGCGCCGCGACGTCGCGCTCCTCGATAGGCAAATCGGGCAGGCTCTGCAAGAGCCGATGGACCAGAAGACCGCGCTTGAAGCGGTCATGCCCGGCTGCCGCGAGCGGCGAACGGGCGGGCGGTGCTTCCCCGCTCGGACGTGACGGGGCGAGCGGGCGCGGCGGCTCGGTTTCGACCGGCGGTTGCTGCGTAACCCAAGTCGGCAGGGCCCGGCCGGCCGGCGTCGCTTCTGCCGGGCGTTCGCGGACCGGCGGGGCAGTCTGCGCGCCGGTGAGCCGCAGGCCTTCGCCAGACCATCCATCGGCGCCGATCACCGCCGTCATGTCGAAGGCGAATGGGGTCGCGACTTCGGCGAGCCCGGTCCGGCAGAGCGCGTGCCAGCAGACCTCCTTCGGGGGATCCCGCGTCTGCCAGCCGCAGATGTAGAGCCGATCCTGCGCGCGGCTCAGGGCGACATAGAGAAGACGGCGGTATTCCTGTAACTGGCGCGCCCGCAAGGCCTGTTTTTCGACCGAGTAAGCCGAGACGGCGAGAGCGCGCCGCGGACACCACAACGGTATTCCATCGCGCGCGGTCCACAGCAACGACTCGGGCGGGTTTGGCACCTGCATTGTATCGGGCAGGAAGACCACCGGCGCTTCGAGGCCCTTGGCGCCATGCACCGTCAGGATACGGACCTCGTCACGCTGCCGCGCACCGAAATCGCGCTTGACCTCGGTGTCTCCGGCGGCGAGCCAGCGCAGAAAGCCCTGCAGCGACGGCACATGCTCGCGCTCGTAGGCAAGCGCCAGCGCGAGGAATTCTTCGACCGGGTCCTCGGCTTCGAGCCCGAGACGTTCGAGCAGGGCGCGCCGCCCACCCTGGGCCCCCAGGATCTCGGCGTAAAGCTCGTAGGGCGGGATGAAATCGGCGCGGGCGAGCAGGGCGGATAGCCGATCGGCCGCGTCGCGTAGCCTCGGATCGCCAGCTGCGCCGGCGCGCAGGCGAGCCCAAAGCCGCTCTTTGCCTCGGTCATGGGCTAGGTCGAACAGTGTCTCCTCGCTCATGCCGAATAACGGGCCCTTCAGCACCGTCGCGAGGGTCAGGTCGTCCTCCGGGAGCAGCAGAAATCGACCGAGCGCCACCAGGTCCTGGACTGCGAGCTGCTCGGTCAGGATCAGGCGGTCGGCTCCGGCGACAGGTATGTTGCGCTGTTTGAGCGCGCGCAGCAGCTCGCCGACGAATTCGTTGCGGCGGCGCACCAGCACCATGATGTCGCCGGGCCGGATCGGGCGGCCTCGCGCCTCCAGCATCTCCCGCCTTTCGAGCCATTGCCCGATCGTTGCGGCGATCGCCGCGGCAACCCGAGTACGCGGCTCGGTCGTGCGACGCCGGGTGACGGGAAGGGCCATGGGATCGGGCGGTTCATCGGGCTGCGGAAGCGCCGGCGGCCACAGCTCGACCAGCCCGGCTTGTCCGGTGCGGGCGGCGATATGGCGGATCTCGCCGGCATCGAGAGCCACGCCATCGTGCGCCGCCTCGTGGCGGAAAATCGCGTCGATCGCCCGCAATACCGGTTCGGTCGAGCGGAACGATATGTCGAGCGGTACGACCTGCCAATCCTGCCGGGCAGCGCTGATCCGTGCCTCGAAATGATTGCGCATGCGCAGAAAGGCATGCGGATCGGCGCGCTGGAAACTAAAGATCGACTGCTTGGCATCACCGACGGCAAAGATCGTGCGCGCCTGATCGCGCGCCCCCTCGCCGGCATAAAACTCCTCGGCAAGCGTGGCGACGATGCTCCATTGCTCGGGGTTGGTGTCCTGAGCTTCGTCGATAAGAATGTGGTCGATGCCGCCATCGAGCTTGAACAGCACCCAAGGCGCGACGCCGGGACGGCGCAGCAGGTCGAGAGCGGTCGAGACGAGATCGTCGTAATCCAGCGTGGCTCGGGCGCTCTTTCGCTCGGCGTAGGCGTCCATCAGCGCACCGCCGAGCCGCACCAGGGCACTGCTCGCCTCAACCAGGGCTACCGCCGCCCGCGCCTCGCGGAATTTTTTGATCCGCTCGGCCTCGGCCGCGAGGACCGCCCGGCCATCACACCGGGCGGCGCGGGCCGCGTCGAGCGTGATCAGCGTCTTGCGGATCTCGCCCTCGGCGGTCAGAAAAGCGCCGGGATAGGTAGCGAGCATCCGATCGCGTTGCTGCGGAGTATCGCACCAGGCGCGCAAGAATCGCGCCCCGCTCCCGATCACTGCTCGATCCGCGGGCGAGCGCTGCCGCCGCGGGGCGCAGTCCTGCTTCGTCCCCGGCACCCGCCGCACAGAACCCTGCGACAAGACTTTCCTCGGTCGTGCCGGCCGGCAAAGACAGCGCAGTGCAGAGCTTATCGCGCAACGCCGCATGGCCGTTCGCCAAAGCTTGGCGCAGCTTGCCGCGGTCAGCCGCGAGCGCCGCCATCAAAGCGCCAAACCGTTCTTCGGGAGCATGGCGGGCAACGATTGCGAGCGCGTTGGCGAGCTCGGGGTCGTTCCCCTCCCGCGCAGCGATAATCACCCGCTCGCCAGCCTCGATCAGCGTTTCGCGGGCGCTCCGCTCGTCGAGCACGGCGAATTCCGCGGGCACTCCCGCCTCCAGCGGAAAGCGGCGCAACAGCGTTTGGCAGAAGGCGTGGATCGTGGCGATCTTGATGCCGCCCGATGTGTCGAGAACGCTGGCGAAGAGCTGTCGCGCCCGAGCCAGGCTTGCATCATCGGGCATCCGCCCGGTCAGTTGCTGCAATGTCTGCGTGAGCGCCCCCGACCTCAGGGTTGCCCATCGCGCCAGCTCCTCGTTCAGCCGGTTGGCCATTTCGGCGGCGGCGGCTCGGGTGAAGGTCAGGCACAGGATCCGGGAGGGATCGGTACCGTCGAGCATCAGCCACAGCAAACGGTCGATCAGCACCCGCGTCTTGCCGGTTCCGGCTGAGGCGGCGACCCAGACGGAAGCGTGCGGGCCGGCGGCCCTGCGCTGTGCGGTATCCGGCTCGGCAAAGGATTTCATTCCTCAGCCTCGCTCTCGGCGAGCCGCTCGAGATGCCGATAATCGGAAAAGCGCGGCGCCCAACGCGGCGACGGCGTCGCGAGATAGGGCGTCGACGGATCGTCGAAACGTTCGATCAGCGCCACGACGCGGGCGAGCACCTGATCGATCAGCCCGCCGGGATCGTCCGCCGCGATTGCACAGCGTTCGCCGGCGGGTTCGCCGCCGCTGAGCCGCCAATATTCGAGGGCCGCGACCGAGCCGTTGACGCCGTCGAACCCGCCGCTGCGCAGTATCGCGCCTTCGAGCGGCAGTTGTGGCGCAAAGCCCGCCTGCACCGTCTTGGGCTTGGGCACGCTGCCGGTCTTGTAGTCGACCAGCAGAAAACCGCCCTCGGTAAGGCGGTCGATACGGTCCGCTTTGACAGTGATCGTAAAGGGGCCGCCGCGCGAGGCAAATGTCCAGCTTCCCTCGCATTCACTGAGAGTCTCGACAATGTGGGAGCGCAGCGCAGCTTCCTCGTTCACCAGCCAGCGCGCGATCTTCTCGAAGCGCGGCCACCAGAAGGCCCACGCGCCAGGTCGCGACAGGATAGGTCCAAACTGTTCGCGGCCGATGCGCAGCAACTCGGTCTCCGCGTTGCCGGGCAATCCTCGCGGGAAGCGGCGGACGAACTCGTCGAGGGTCTGATGGATCACCGTACCGAGTTCCGCCCGGCCGGGATCGGCATCAAGTTCCTCCATCGCCTTCAGGCGGAGGATGTGCCGGGCGTAAATCGCATAAGGATCGCGCAGCCAGGTTTCAATCTGCGTCACCGAGAGTTTTCTTGGCCGCGCGGCAAGCGGCGGCCGCGGCTCCGACGGGGGAAGGGGCCGGTAGTGCTCCGCTCGGTCGATCAGTTCCGCCGCCTGCTGCACAATCTCATCCGGCCGAAGGGCTGCATCGAGACCGACCGCGCGCAATACCGTGTCGAGCCGCAACAGCCAGCGCGATGGCACGGTCGGCACGCCTTCGCTTCGCGCGGCGCGGGTCAGGGCCACCTCAGGCGCGCCGACCGCCTGGACAAAATCATGCGCCGCCATGCCAATCGCCCGCTCTGGGGAGGCGATGCCGAATTTGTGCCGCATCTGCCGCGACATCCATGGGTCATGTGCGGCGGGACCCGGCCAGCTGCCCTCGTTCAATCCGCCGAGGACAAGCAGATCTGCCTGCTGCAAGCGCGCCTCGAGAAGCCCCCAGATTGCCAGCCGCGGATGGCGTCCGAACGCGGGTCGTACGACCGCTGCGGCGGCCAGCGCCTCTAACAAAGCAGGATAATGGCGGCCGGGCAAAGGCGGGAAATCGCGCGCCGCGTCAATCAGCTCGTGGTAGAAGCGCGCCGCCGCTTCCCCCGCGGCTTCTCCCCAAAGCCGCTCGCCGCCGGTCTCCGTCGCGGTCGCGGCAAGCCGCTCGGCCGCTTCGATGTGCGATGCCGCAAGGCGGGCGACCGGTACGGCTTCTGCCGTCAGGAGTTCGGGCAGCGAGCCAAGACAGGCCTCCAGGCGATCGACGAATCTGTGCAGATCTTCTCTCTCGCCGGCAATGGCGGCTCTAAGACCGGCGAACCCCGGGGCAGGGCGAGGCCCAAGGATCGCTTGTTCGAGCTGGCGGGCGCGATCGCGGAAGATGGCCGGGGGAAGACCGCCCGCGGCGAGCGGATGCTTCAGCGCGGCCAGCAGCGGCACCGGCGCGAGCCGGCTGTCGGCGAGATCGAGGACGAGCCGCAGGAAGACACCCGGCGGCGTCCGGTTCAATGGCAGGCCGGCCGAATCGTCGATCTCGATGTTCCAGCGGCGCAGCTCGGCGGCAACCCGGCGAGCGAGCTCGCGATCGGGAGTGACGAGGGCGGCGGTGGCGCCTGGTGTCTCGATCTTGCGGCGGAGCAAGAGAGCAATGGTCACCGCCTCCTGCTGTGCGCTGGCGCAGTCGTAGCGGCTGAACCCGGCAACTGCTTCAGCGGCCTCTGGCGGCAGACGCCGCCATGCGTCGGTGGTGATTGCTGGTCGCAGTGCTTCGCCGACAAGCCGCACGCGGCCCGCGCGCATGCCCTCACCCGCCTCGCGGCGCCCGGCGGATGCTAATTGGGCGAATAGAGGCAGATCGGAAAGTTCCTCGAATCCTCGGGCGGGGATCGGTCCGGTTTTCTCCGGAGGCCAGTCGCCAACATCAGACCGTGCGACGTGGAGCGCCCTAAGCAGCTGCGCCATCAGATGTTGCGGGTGTGACTGGTCCTGTAGGACGGCGCGCCACTCGTCATCATCGGCCGCGCGGTCAAGGCCCGGGAGAATTACCGCGCCGCGGTCGAGCCCGCCGACCACCGAGAGGAGCTCCGTCATCGCCGCGATGCCGCCGATCAATCCAGCGGCAATCACCGGGTCGCTTGGTGGGGAGCGGCGCCAGATCGCTGCCTGGCGCTCGAGCAAGCGGTTACGCCGTTCGGCCGGGTCGAGTACGCCCTCGGCAGCGAGCAAATCGGGCCATTGCTGCGGCAGGATTTCGAGGAAATTGCAGATTATCTGCCAGTGCTCCGCTAGGTTGTCCGGAACAAGCTCGCGGATCCCTGCGAAATCCGCCCCATCGGTCGCTACGCTGTCGAGAAGTCGCGCGAGGCCCGCGGCGAGGGCGGCGGCCTGCCCAGGGAGCAGCGGATCCCCCCCGCGATGGGCGCTCCACCTCAGCACCAGTCGAGTCAGCAGCAGGCGGCGGCGCAGCTCGGGGATCGCGGGCGGCACCGCCAATCTCTCCCGGTCCACCGCCGTGTCGACTAAATTCAGCTCGTCGGTGTCGAGATCGCCGATCGGCCGCATCCGTGGGAGCAGCAGCGGCGCTCCTGTCTCCGTTCCGTCCCGCGCGACACCCAGAAACGCCTCGCGCAGTGCGCGTACGGCGCGCCGAGTTGGCAGCAGGATGGTCACCCGCGGCAGCAGCAGCGGATCGCCGGTGGCCATGTTGAGAAGCCCGTTCGCGAGTGCCGCCAGAAACGGCCGCTCCGGTGCAATAGTATAAAGCTTCGGGCACAACTGGCTCTAAGCCTCCGATGTTGCGGTCACACCGAGCCGCCGGCCAAAGCAGCGGCGGCAGCAGTGATGAACTCAGACTTGCGCTCTATAGCCATAGGCCAGTCCCTATCGCGTCTGAGACAAAGCTCCTCTGTCTAAGAGAGCGGGGGTTACTGTTCGATGTGCTGTGCCGCCAGTTTTTGGCGGGTCGCGGCCAGTGCTGCCGGGGTCCCGATGTGGTACCACTCGCCATCGTGCACGATCGCGTGCAGACGCCCCGCCCGTTCGGCACGGTCGAATAGCCGGACCAGCGAGAAACTCCCGCCGAAGCTCCCGTCGAACAGCCGGCGGTGCAGCAGCTGAATTCCGGCGAAGAGGTAGGGAGCGACCGCGCGCTCGCTGCGGCGGTGCGGTCTTCCGGCTGGGTCGATAAAGTAATCGCCGCTGCCCTGGTAACCGACCGCCGTCACGGTCTGCTGCAACAACAGAACCGCGTCCATGTGCTCGGGGTCGAAGACGGCAGCGAGGCGCTGCAAGGCGCGCTCCTTGCCGTCTCGCCACAAGACGTCGCCGTTGACGACAAAAAACACGTCGTCGAGCAATGGCAAGGCTTGCGCGACGCCGCCACCGGTGTCGAGGAGCTCGGTTTCTTCGGAGATCTCAATCCGCGGGTGCTCGCGGCGCCCGAGTTGTGCAGTTACCATCGGGGCCTTGTAATGAACATTGACGACAACGCGCTCGACTTCCGCGAGCACCAGCCGGTCGATCGCATGATCGAGCAAGGTGCGGCCATTGATCTCGACAAGAGGTTTCGGAATCGTTGCGGTCACCGGCCGCAGCCGGGTTCCGAGCCCGGCCGCCAGCACCATTCCGGAGCGCGGCGCGATGGTCACCCCTTTTACACGCAGGAGATGCGGCGCGCGGAGCGCGGCAAGTAGCGGTCGAGCCACCGGGCGATTGGGGCGAGGACAGGATGGCCGAGCTCTTGTTCGAGCAGACGCCAGATCCGGGGGATGTGACCGAGATAGCCGGGTTTGCTGTCGCGTCTCCACAACCGTGTGAAAATACCCAAAATCTTGCAATTGCGCTGAGCTGCCAGTATGGCGGCGGAACGCAAGAAGGCCGGCTGGTCGAGGGCCGGAAAGGCCGAGAGATAGCGCTCGGTCATCGCCCGGCGCAACGCCGCGGGAACATCGCGTCGGGCGTCCTCGAGCAGCGACACAAGATCGTAACTCACCGGACCGCGAACCGCGTCCTGAAAGTCGAGAAGTCCGCAGCGCTGCACCCCGAAACGATCGGGCAGCAGCATCAGATTGTCGACATGATAATCGCGCAATACCAGAGTCTGCTCGGAAACCGTCGCGTGCGGCAGAACCGCCCGCCAGACAGCAAGGTACTCGTCGCGCAAATTGTGCGGCAGCGGCGCTCCGAGTGCCGCCGGCATATACCAATCGACCAGCAGCACCGCTTCGGCGAGCAGGCTCGCCTCGTCGTAGGGGGGCAGCAGGTCAAGCGCGCCACGGGTCGCGACTGTTCGTTGCAGCGCGACCAGCGTGTCTACCGCGAGTGTGTAGAGAGCCGTCTCATCGGCGCCGCGGTCGAGGAGACGCGTGTAGGTGTCATCCCCGAAATCTTCGATTACCAGAAAACCTCCTGAACGATCTTCCGCGAGCACCTCAGGCGCGCTAAATCCAAGGCCACGCAAGATTCTCGAGACGGCAACGAAGGGAGCGACGTCCTCCTGTGGTGGAGGCGCATCCATTACGATCGCGCGGTGCCGATCGCTCTGAATTCGGTAATAGCGCCGGAAAGACGCGTCCCCGGAGAGCGGCGCTGGCGCCAGGGCGTGCCAGCCGCCGCGGGCGAGAAAGGCTTTCATCGCACGCTGCCGCGATGGATCGCCGGGGCCAACTGCAGGCGTCGGGTCGAGAGGAGCTTGGTTGACAAAACTGGGCTCGACCAAGTCACGCATCAGCGGTGATTGCCCTCAGACGTGTTTGCCACCCAGCGCCCGGATCGAGCGACGCTCGTCGCGACCCGGGTCTGTCGGCGAATTCCAGGGTGATTTCGAGACGGCGTTCGGGGAGCAGCGGGCCAAGCTGTTCGGGCCACTCGATCAGCGAGATGCCCTCGTGGAACGCATCCTCGATGCCGAGTTCCCACGCTTCCTCGGGGGCGCGCAGCCGATAGAGATCGAAATGCCAGATCGCTGCCGAGCCGAGCTCGTAAACCTGCACGAGCGTGAAGGTCGGGCTGGGAACCTCCTCGTCGCGATTGCCGCGCGTCCGAATGAACGCCCGTGCGAACGTCGTCTTGCCCGTCCCGAGATCTCCTTTGAGCGCCATGATGTCCGAGGGTTCAGCCAGCCCGGAGATCCGGGCAGCCAATGCCGCGGTGGCGGCTTCGTCGGGCAGATCGACAATAATCATCGCTCACACGTTGTAGTTCGTCGCGGCGATTAGACGCAACACGCGCGGCGTCGCGCGATTGCCGGCACCGGTCAGGGGCGCTGCCGTCGCCCATTTGGGTCTTCGCCTGCCGAATCGGGACCCGCGGCGGCCGCGATGGTTCCCGTTACTCACCTGCTGCCGACGGATTTGTTACGCTGCGACGCGGTTTTCGGGGGTGTCGGAACTTCCGGTCCCGGCCTGCGCTTTTGTGGAGCCGTGACGCGGTGCCGTTGCCCCACCCTCGGAAGTTATCAGCGTCGGGAGACCGGCGCCGGCGACGTCTGGCTGAGCAATTGGGAGACGGCAAATGGTTCTGATCCCCCGCCGGCCAGCCGAATCGCTCGCTACGGTGCCGCCATGCAACTCGATCAAGCTCGCCACCAGCGACAGGCCGAACCCGGTCCGCGAGGGCCGTGCTCCGGGGGCATAATTTCCAGGCAGCGGAGCCTTTTCGGATTGCGGAATGCCGATGCCGGTATCGGCAACGATCAGTAGCAGTTCGTCCTTCCGACGCTCGGCTTCGATGGTGATCGCGCCGCCCGGCGGGGTAAATTTGATGGCATTCGAAATCAAGTTGAAAAGCGCCTGCTTTAGCCGCCGCTCATCCGCTGCGATCACGCCGATATCAGAAGGACAACGCAGCGCGATCTCAAGATTGCGGGTTCTCGCGCGATCGCGGGTCAGGGTCAGCACGGTTTGCAGCATCTCGAAAACCTCTACCGGACCGGTCTCGAGCACCAGGTAGCCCGCTTCGATTGTGGCAAGGTCGAGGATATCGTTGATTAGTTTCGTGAGCTGGTGCGAGCTGGCGAGTATCCCACGGCTGTAGTCCAGCTGGCGTGGGTTGAGATCGCCGAAGTACTGGTTGGTCAGGACCTCTGCAAAGCCGATGACCGCATTCAGCGGAGTGCGCAACTCATGCGAGACATTGGCGATGAATTCGCTCTTCAGGCGCCCAGCGGTCTCGAGCGCCTCGTTCCGCTCGCGCAGCGCCAGCTCGACCCTCGCCGTATCGGTAACATCGAGATAGGTCACCAGCACGTCGCCGTCCGGCAGTGGTACCGTCGCCTCTTGCAGCATCGAGCCATCGGCTCGGTAGACCGGTCCACTCGCCAGTGTATGGGCGGCGATCTTGCCGATCATCTTCTGTTTTAACGCGTCCCAGTCGCCGCCATCATCAAGAAGCGCACGGGTCTTCTCAATGACCTCGCCGATATGCGGTTCGCCGACGACGTCGTCTCCCGATAGTTCCCAGATCGTCAGGTAAGCCGGATTATGGAGCTTCAGCCTGCCGTCGCTGCCATAGACCGCAATCCCTTCGAACAAATGGTCGAGAGTGGCGCGCCGCACTTGCGTCAGCGTGTTGCAAGAGCGCTCGAGCGCCAGCCGGTCGGTGACATCTTCATAAACCAAGGTCAGCCCGCCGAATGGATGCGGTGACGTGGACAGCATCAAAGTGCGGCCGTCCGGCAGATGCATCAGTTCTTGCTGTGGTTCGATCACCGAGGTGAACATCCGCAGCCGCTCGCATTTGAATGCCCGAAAATCGGCTACTTCCGGGAGATAACGGGCTTCCCGCAGGCGCTCCAAAGTCTCCTCGAACGATGGTTGTGCCGCGAGCCAACTCTCCGGGAGACCCCACATCGCGGCAAAGGCGGCATTGGCGAATTTGAGGCGCTTGTCGGGGCCGTATATGGCGACGGACGCGCCAATGCCTTCGAGCACCTCGGCATGTGCGTTGACATGGCGCAATAGCTCCGCCTCCGCCGTTTCGAGAGCGGTGTGATCGAGGGCAAAGCCAATCCCCTCATCCGCGACGCACGGTGTCTCGCAAATCTCGAGGAGCCGACGGGACCCTCCAATCACGACGTGCCGGCGTTCTCCTGGCCCAGCGCCGCGGGCCAGCTCCCGGCCCTCTGCCAGGACCAATTCCGGGGACGTGTCGAGGGCGCTTGCATAGGCCCGGTTGCAGTCGCCGATCGCCCCGTTGTGATCCCGGCGCCAGACCGGCACCGGCAGCGCGTCGAGCATCTGGCGCAGGCTTGCATTCTCGCGGCGCGCGGTTTCGGCGGTCGAAGCGTCGAACAACCACAATATCGCATCACCGAAAGCGGACCGCCGACCCTCGACGATGTAAGCACCACCGCCGCGCGTCGCGACAGTCGCCGAGAACGGGGTTCCGGATTGCAGTTCCAGTCGCGCCGCTTCGAGTCGCGCCGCGCCGGCGTCAGTCAATCCTGCGAGGAACTTGGCATAGGCAGCCGCCCTACCGGGCTCGCGGTCGTGCGTTTGACCGGAGGGCCAGCGAAACCAAACGAGCGGAGCGGTGTCGAGCACCGCGCAGGTCACCCGTGCTTCGCAAAGCTGCGCGCTGGCGCGAACCAGCAAAGCCCCCGATGCCAGCGCGATGACGAGGCACAACGCCCCAGCGAGCTCGATCACGATCACATGCCCTGTTTTTAATCATAGATATACCGGAGATCGGGTGATCTCCAGACAGGAGGATAGTAAGCTGTTTTTTACCGATAAACAAGAGCGTTTAATTGATCATACATAGTTAAAGTTGTTCATTCGCTCTAATAGCGATAGTGGTCCGGCTTGAAGGGGCCCGAGCGCTCGATGCCGAGATAGCCCGCCTGGGCCGGGCTGAGCATGGTCAGCTTGGCCGCCGAGCTTATCGAGATGCAGCGCGGCAACCTTCTCGTCGAGATGCTTCGGAAGCACATAGACCCGGTTCTCGTACTTCCCGTGATTGGTCCATAGCTCGATTTGTGCGAGTACCTGGTTGGTGAACGAGGCGCTCATCACAAAGCTTGGATGACCGGTCGCGCAGCCAAGATTGACCAGCCGTCCCTTGGCGAGCACGATCAGGCGCTTCCCATCGGGAAAAACGACCTCGTCGACTTGCGGCTTGACCTCTTCCCAAGGGTAGTTGCGCAGGGAGTCGATCTGAATCTCGCTGTCGAAATGGCCGATATTGCAGACGATCGCCCGGTCTTTCATCTGGCGCATGTGGTCGATCGTGATGACGTCGATGTTGCCGGTCGCGGTCACAAAGATGTCGCCATGCGAGGCGATCTCTTCCATCGTCGTTACTTGGTACCCCTCCATCGCTGCCTGCAGCGCGCAGATCGGGTCGATCTCGGTCACCATCACCCGCGCGCCTTGGCTGCGCAGGCTCGCCGCCGAGCCCTTGCCGACATTGCCAAAGCCGCAGACCACCGCAATCTTGCCGGCGACCATCACATCGGTGGCACGCTTGATCCCGTCGACGAGGCTCTCGCGGCATCCGTAGAGATTGTCGAACTTGGACTTGGTGACGCTGTCGTTGACGTTGATCGCCGGCGCCTTGAGGGAGCCGTCACGCACCATCTCGTAGAGCCGGTTGACGCCGGTCGTGGTCTCCTCGGAAATCCCGCGGATCTCCTTCAGCAGGTCGGGATATTTGTCGTGCAGAACCTTGGTCGCGTCGCCGCCGTCGTCGAGCACCATGTTCGGGGCCCAACCCTGCGGGCCGCGCAATGTCTGCTCGATGCACCACTCGTATTCTTCTTCGGTCTCGCCCTTCCAGGCAAAGACCGGAATGCCCCGCACGGCGACGGCCGCGGCCGCATGGTCTTGGGTCGAGAAGATGTTGCACGAACTCCAACGCACCGTCGCACCAAGCTCGGTCAGCGTCTCGATCAGCACAGCGGTCTGAATCGTCATGTGCAGGCAGCCGACGATCCGAGCGCCCGCTAATGGTTTCGCGGCGCCGAACTCATCGCGCAACGCCATCAGCCCCGGCATCTCGGTCTCGGCGATGGCGATTTCGCGCCGGCCCCAATCTGCGAGCGAAATGTCGGCGACCTTGTAGTCGGTGAAGGCGGGCATTCGATGCTCTCCTATGGCAGCGTCGAGGCGAGGCCAGTTAGAAACATATACACATATCTTTATGTCGTCAATCGGCAGCCGCGTCGCTGAAGCCGAACTGCGGCGGAATTCATGCGCACCGTCACTCGGCAAGCACCAGGCCGATATCGCTGCGGAGAGGCTAAATCCGGCTCGGCGCTCTGCGTTAATTCGGCCAGGCGACGGCGTTGAAGTCGTCGAGCAGGGCGGCGATGCGGCCGGTGTCGGACTGGTCCATGATGGCCCGCGCGCGGCGCGTGGCCGCCACTATATCGAGGTTACGGATGCGCTGCTTGACCCGAGGGATGTTGCGCGGCGCCATCGACAGGTTGCGCAGGCCAAGACCGAGCAACAGCGCGGCAAAGCGCGGCTCGCCGGCCATCTCGCCGCAGACGCTGATCGGCATGCCGCGGCGCAACGCCGCCTCGACGGCAAACTGGATCAGCCGCAATACCGCCGGATGCAGCGGGTTATAAAGATGCGCGACCTGCTCGTCGCCGCGATCGATCGCCAAGGTATATTGGATCAGATCGTTGGTGCCGATCGCGAAGAAATCCGCCTCGGCGGCCAGTGAATCGGCGGCGAGCGCAGCCCCTGGCACCTCGATCATCGCGCCGAGCGGCGGCAACGCCTGTGGCAGCCGCACGCCGCGCCGCCGCAGGCGTCGGGCGACCTTGTCGATCGCTTCGCGCACCTTGCGGATCTCGCCGGCCGTCGAAATCATCGGCAGCAGGATCCGCAGCGGCCCGTCATTGGCGGCGCGCAGCATCGCCGCGAGCTGCGGGTCCAGCAGCCGGCTGTCCCGCAGAGACAAACGGATCGCCCGCAAGCCGAGCGCAGGGTTGGCGGGCGCCGCCCCGTAGCCGGTCAGCGACCGCGCGATCTTGTCGCCACCGAGGTCGAAAGTCCGCACCGTGACCGGCTTTCCGTCCATGCCGCGGACCAACGCCGAGAAAACCGCGTATTGTTCCTCCTCGCTCGGGAGATCGTCGCGGTTCATGTAGAGAAATTCCGAGCGGACGAGGCCCAGGCCCATGGCGCCATTGGCCATCGCCTGCTGGAGCTCGATCGGCAGTTCGAGGTTACCCTCGAGGGTGATCTCGACCCCGTCGCGGGTCACCGCGGGAAGCCTGCGCAGGCGCGCCAAGCCACGCCGTTCGCGCGCGAAGGCGTCGCGTCGAGCCTCGTAGTCGCGGATCGTCTCTGCCGACGGGCCGATGATGACGCTGCCGCTGGTTCCGTCGATCACCGCGATATCGCCGGCCTCGACATGATCGAGGAGGCCGGAGACGGCGAGTACCGCCGGCAGCCCAAGCGCGCGGGCGACGATCGCAGTGTGACTCTCGGCGCCGCCCGAGACCGCTGGCGAAGCCGGCGACGCGCTGCGGATCAATCAGCGCGGTATCGGCCGGGGTCAGCTCGTGGGCAAGAATGACCGCGCCTTCCGCCACGCCGCGAATAGGCGACATAGGGTTTCTTGATCAAATTGCGGATCAGCCGTGTACCGACCACCCGAATGTCCTCGATCCGGGCTGCCAGATAAGGATCGCGCATTGCGGCGAAACTCTTGGCGATCTCGTCGATCTCGATTTGCACCGCGCGCTCGGCGTTGATGCGCGCCCGCGCGATGCGTTCATCGACGCCGCGGACCAGACGGGAGTTCGACAGCATCGCGAGGTGGGCATCGAGGAGATAGCCGACCTCCTCGGCAGCGGAACCGGGCAGCGCCGCCGCCTTTGCCTTCACCTTGCGCAGCTGCTTCAGCGAGACCGCAACCGCCTCCGCGAAGCGGCCCCTTTCGGTTTCGATTTCGTTCTCGAGAATATGGCTTTCGGTGACCGGAAGATCGCCGCCGTCCCCGATGTGAGCGGGGCCGATGGCGATACCCGGAGAGACGCGCGAGGCCCGCCAGCCGGTGCTCGGGGGCGACAGTCTCCGGCGCGGCGCCGGCAATCTCCTCAATCCTCATCAAACTTGCATTCGATCAGCTTGGCGAGAGCGGTCACCGCCGCCTCGGCCTGCGGGCCGGTAGCGGCGAGCCGAACCAGCGCACCCGGTGCGGCCGCCAGCATCATCAGCCCCATAATCGAACGGCCGGAGACCTCGGTGCCATTCTTGCGCACCCACACCTCGGCATCGAACAGCCCGGCGGTCTTGACAAAGCGGGCGGCGGCACGCGCGTGAAGCCCGCGCTGGTTGCAGATCGTCGCGATCCGCCAGACCATTGCCTGCGGCGGATCGGGCTCGTCCGGCGGCCGCTCGCCAATGGGCCCGTCATCCGCCGGTCGGTCGCTCATCGTCGGGCATCCGTGAGTAGCTGGGACGCGACATTGATGTATTTGCGGCCGGCCTCCTGAGCGCCGAGCACGGTTCGCTCGAGGCTCTCGTTCTGGCGCAGACTGGCGAGCTTGATCAGCATCGGCAGGTTGACGCCGGCGATCACTTCGATCTTGGCGCGATCCATGACCGAGATCGCCAGGTTCGAAGGGGTTCCGCCGAACATGTCGGTCAGCAATACCGCGCCGTCCCCGGTGTCGACTGCGGCAATAGAGCGCAGGATATCCTGACGCCGCTCTTCCATATCGTCGTCGGGGCCGATGCACACGGCGGCGATTTGCGTCTGTGCGCCGACGACATGCTCGAGCGCGGCGACGAACTCCGCCGCGAGCCGTCCGTGGGTCACCAAAACCATACCGATCATTGGATTCCCTCTGCTGGAACGCTCCGCCGCCGTTCAGCTTGCAAGCGCAGGCGCGTCCGCCGAGACCATCCCGGCACAGCCCGACTGCAGAATGTCGCGATGCGATGCTGCCGCCCGTAATCCAGCGGCGCGCAGCTGCGCGGCCAGCCGCTCGGCCACGTAGACCGAGCGATGCCGGCCGCCGGTACAGCCGATGCCGATTGTCAGGTAGGCCTTACCTTCCTTCTCATAGCGCGGCAGCAGTGGCTGCAACCACTGCCAGAGCCCGGTAAAAAAAGGCAGAAGGCCTGGATCACGTTCGATATGCGCGGCCACCTCGGGATCGCGTCCGGTCAGTGCCCGTAGCTCCGGAACGTAATGCGGGTTGGCAAGAAAGCGCACGTCAAATATCAGATCGGCATCCCGCGGGATGCCGTAACGATACGCGAACGACGTAACGAAAACGCGAAGACCAATGGTCTCGAGGGCAAAGTGGCCGGTCAAAAGGCGCTTCAATTCGGCGATGGTCAGATTGGAGGTATCGATTACGAGATTGGCGCGGGCGCGCAGGGCAGAAACCACTCGTCGTTCGAGCCGGATACCGTCCATGACGGGCCGGTCACCGGCAAGGGGGTGGGGCCGACGAGTCTCGGTATAGCGCTGTTGGAGGCGCTCGTCATCACAGTCGATAAACAGCACGGTGAGCTCGCGGGCGGTCCGGCCGACAACATCGTCGAGGGTTTCCAGCATGCTTTCGAGAGCAAAGCCCCGGGTGCGCAAATCGGCGCCGACGGCTATCGCCGGCGCATCTGCCGCGGCGCTCTCGATCAGCGCCGGCACCAGCGAGAGCGGCAGATTGTCGAACGCTTCGTAACCCATGTCTTCGAGGGCTTTCAACGTCGTCGATCGCCCCGCCCCGGACATTCCGGTTACCAAAAGCACACGGGCTGCCGCGCCGGCCGTCGCCGGGCCCGAACTGACGCGACCACCCTCGGTTATCATCACGGGAGTATAGCGGGCAACCACTCGGCTGGAAACGCGCGCAACGCGAGGCGAAGCTTTGCTGCCGCACAAGCCTCGAACGCCGATAAAGCAATCAGCGGGATGGTGAGCCCGAGAACATCCTCGAAACGGCGGTCGGGAAGCCGCTCGACTTCGGCCGGCGAGACCAGATCGACGAGCAAGGCGAGCGGCGCTTCCTTAAGCGCGTCGAGGCGAATTATTCCGATGCCGCGGACCTCGATCAGTCCGGCGATCGCCGCCGGGGCGCCTACCAAAATACGCTTTCCGGCGCGCCGCAGCTCGGCTTGGTCGTCGGCGACGAGCCGGGCACCACGATCAATCAGGCGAAGGGCAAGATCTGATTTACCCGCCCCCGGCGGCCCACGGAGCAACAGACCTCGGCCCTCGATTGCGACCGCTGTGGCGTGAACCAGCGCGGCTTTTGTCACTGAGCCGCCGGCAGCCGAACGCAGAAGCGGGCACCGACAGCAGCCCCACCGGCGTCCTTGCGATTCTCCGCCCAGATCATGCCGCGATGTGCCTCAACAATCTGCTTCGAGATCGAAAGCCCGAGCCCGGAATGCGTGCCAAACTGCTCGCCAAGCGGGCGCTCGGTATAGAAACGGTCGAAAATTGCCGTCAATCTGTCCTCCGGAATCCCCGGTCCCTCGTCCTCGACGGAAACCATAACCGCCCGGCCGTCATGCCGTGCGGTCAGCCGGATCTCGCCATCGGGCGGGCTGAACGAAACCGCGTTCCCGATGACATTACGGAAGACCTGGGACAGCCTTGTTTCGATCCCGGGCACGATCAGCTGACGATCACCCTTGGCGATTGCCAGCGTGAGACGCGGCGCACCGGCTGTCCGGGTCGCCTCGTGGACATCGACCAGCGCCGCCAACATCGCCGCAATGTCGATGGGCTCCAAATCGAGGCGGCCGAGCTCCGCGTCGAGGCGCGACGCGTCGGAAATGTCGGTGATCAGGCGATCGAGCCGGTGTACGTCGTTGAGGATGATCGCCATCAGCCGTCGTTGGTTTGCCGGATCCTCGATCCGCGTAGCAGTCTCGACCGCGCTGCGTAGCGAGCTTAGTGGGTTCTTGATCTCGTGCGCGACATCGGCGGCGAAACTCTCGATGGCGCTCATCCGCTGCCATAGCGCGTCCGTCATTTCGCGCAACGAGCGGGAGAGATCGCCGATCTCATCGCCGCGCCGGGTGAAATCCGGGATTTCGACCCGTGCCCGTCGTCCGCGGGCACGCTCCGCGGCCGCAGCGAGCCGCCGAATCGGCCGCGCGATCGTGCCGGCGAGGTAGAATGAGAGCAGCACCGTGACCAACAAAGCCACGCCGAAGATCCGCAGCAGTTCGAGGCGGACGGTTCTCAGCTCCTCTTCGATTTCGCCGCTGCCGGTCGAAAGCATGACGACGCCGAGCACTTGCTTGTAGCGCTGGATCGGGATCGCCACGCTGAACACGAGACCGCCGCTTTGCTGTTCGCTCCTGATTGCCGAACCGGTCTCGCCGCGCAGTGCCCGCATCACCTCGGCGTAATCCTCGGCCCGTGGAGAGGCGCTCTCGCGATACGCCGGATAGCTGATCTGGCGCGGCAATGTATTGAGAATCCAGTCGTAGATCTGCTCCGCACCGTGCAGGATCGCGCCTTCCCGTTCCGGCTCCGGTAGCTCGAGCACTTGAACGGTATCGCCCGGCCCCCGCAACACGCGGCTGTCGGCAATGATGTCGCCCTTGACGTCAAAAAGCCGCGCCCGAGTGCGGGTGGGCGCCACCAAGCGGCGCATCATCTGGCGGGCGAGATCGGGAAGCAGAATTTCTCCCTCGTCGACCGAATCGAGCACGGCGCCTTCCCCGAGCGCCGCCGCAAATACCTCGCCCTGCGTCTTTAAGGCCTCGATTTGCTGCCTGATAAGGCTCGCCTGATACTTGCCGAGGTACAGAAACCCGCCGGCGAGCAAGGCCAGCGCCAACACGTTGACGGCGAGGATGCGACGCGTGAGCGGCGAAACCGGCCACCGCTTGCCGACGCTTCGCGGTCGCAGCTCGATGCTCGAGTCTGGACTGCGCGAGGTTCGCGCGCTCGGCCGCGGAGCCGTCGCAGTTTGGTCCGCAACCGCTGCCGAAGCCGGAGCGGGCGCGACGGCAGGTTCAACGGTCGCGGTATCGATACCCGACGCCATAGAGAGTTTCAATTTGGGCGAAGTCCGTGTCGACGGCCTTGAACTTTTTGCGTAGTCGCTTGATGTGGCTGTCGATCGTCCGGTCATCGACATAGATGTGCTCGCCATAAGCCGCATCCATCAGCTGGTCGCGGTTTTTCACGTGCCCCGGACGGTGGGCGAGAGATTTGAGGATCAGGAATTCGGTCACCGTCAGCTCGACCGGTTCGGCCTTCCAGGTGCAAAGATGGCGCGCCGGGTCGAGGATCAGCTGCCCGCGGACGATTACCGGCTCGCCCTGCGGGTCGTCCCGCTCGCGGGCAAGCTCACCGCGGCGGATCAGCGCACGGATGCGCTCGATCAAGAGGCGCTGCGAGAACGGTTTCTTGATGTAATCGTCAGCGCCCATCCTCAGACCGAGGAGCTCGTCGACCTCATCGTCCTTGGACGTAAGGAAGATTACCGGGATATGGCTCTGCCGCCGCAGCTGGCCGAGGAGTTCCATACCGTCCATCCGCGGCATTTTGATGTCGAGAACGGCGATGTCTACCGGCTGCGCGCTTAGCCCCTTGAGCGCCTCCGCGCCATCGCTGTAGCAGCGCACCGAAAACCCCTCCGCCTCGAGCGCCATCGATACGGAGGTCAATATGTTCCGATCGTCATCGACGAGAGCAATCGTGTTAGGCACTTTGCGCCCCCTAAACCCCGCGGCGCCCCCGATGGCTCGGCAAGCGGTTCCGGGTAATCAGTAAATATGGCCGACAGCGGCAAAGGCAAACCCAGTACGCCTATTTTAGACCGGCGGTGGGCACTTTATCCCTGCAATATTACGAGCTCGCAGGAGCCTACAGCCTCGTTCCGTCAGATTGGCGAAGGCCCGGCGTAACGGTACTTGAGCCGACTTTAAAAAATACGGGCGAGTTCTTGCAACCGAATGGCCGTGCGGCGCTCCGCGGCCGCGTATTCCGGTTGGCAACTCTTTGAGGACCCTTGACGTTGGCGAGCCGGCCCGGCTCACTTTCGGCGATGAGCAAAACAGCGGCAGACGATAGTCCGGGCGGGTTCGGCCGGCGCTTGCTGCGCGGGCAGGACCGCGCGGCGCTCGCCACGAGCCTGCGCGGCGCCCCTTACGCGTCGCTCGTCCTGGTGGTCGCCGATCTCGATGCGAGCCCGCTGATGCTGCTGTCCGACCTTGCCCAGCACAGCCGCAACATCGCCCTTGATCCGCGCGTCTCATTGCTGCTCGATGCGACCCACGGTCACTTGGACCCACTCACCGGGCCGCGCTTGACCTTGATCGGGCGGGCTGAAGCCGTCGACGACCCGCGCCGCCTGGCGCGCTTCACTGCACACCACCCATCGAGCGCGGTCTATTCGGGCTTTCGCGACTTCCGTCTTTACCGGGTGACGGTCGAACGCGGACACCTGGTCGCCGGGTTCGGCCGGATTCACTGGATCGAGGGTCGTGAGCTCCGCTTCGCGGCGGAGACCGGCCGCCTCGCGGCGGCCGAGCCCGAGATCCTGAGGCATATGAACGAGGACCACGCCCAGGCGGTCGCCAACTACGCGCAGCGTCTGCTCGGTCGGCCCGGTGTCGGGTGGCGAATGACCGGCATCGATCCGGAAGGGATTGATCTGCGCGCCGACGGCGAGATTGCCCGGCTCGAGTTTACGGCGCCTGTCCTCACCCCGGAGGGGGCCCGCGCCACGCTCGTCGAACTTGCCGAGCAGGCCCGAAAGTAACGCCTTCGTTGAGGGAATTTTGACACGGTCGCCTTTGTTGTGATACCGCGGGGCATAAAACGCCGGTTCTACCCGCATGCGTTGCAGGGCCGGTTTCGAGAGGAGGAAGCCTTCGATGAAGAGGATTATCCGATGACCGGAGTGAAAAGCCGCTTCGGGCTCGAGCGGCAGGGGATGCGCCACCTCGGAACCGAGCACTGGAACCAGCCGATGCCGGTGCTTTGCGAGCATGCGGTGCGGCGCGGCGAGGGCGAACTTGCCTTTGGCGGCAGTTTTTCAGCCTGCACCGGCCCTTACACCGGCCGCACACCCCGCGATAAGTATATCGTCGAGGAACTCGGCACCAAAGACACGGTGGATTGGGGCAAGATCAATCAGCCGGTCGCTCCCGAACGATTTGCCAGCCTGCAACAGCGCATGCTGGCCTACCTTCAGGGCCGTGAGCTGTTCGTCCAGGACCTTTACGCCGGCGCAGATCCGAGCTACCGGTTGCCCGTGCGGGTGATCACCGACAGCGCCTGGCACAGCCTATTTTCGCGCAACATGTTCATTCGCCCGCCGGTGGACGAGCTCGAAGGGTTCGAGCCGGCCTTTACCATTCTGCATGCCCCGAAATTCCTCGCCATCCCCGAGCTCGACGGCATCAACTCGGAGGTCTTTATTCTGGTCAATTTCGCCGAGCGCATGGTGCTGATCGGCGGCACCTCCTACGCCGGCGAAATCAAAAAATCGGTCTTCGGCTATCTTAATTTTGTTTTGCCGGCGCGCGGCGTGCTGCCGATGCACGCTTCGGCCAATGTCGGTCCAAACGGCGACTGCGCAATTTTCTTCGGGCTCTCGGGGACCGGCAAGACGACGCTTTCGGCTGATAATTCGCGCACCCTGATCGGTGACGACGAGCACGGCTGGAGCTCCAACGGCATCTTCAATTTCGAGGGCGGCTGCTACGCCAAGGTCATCAACCTGTCGCCGACTGCCGAGCCCGAGATCTACGCAACGATCACCCGGTTCGGGACGGTGCTGGAGAACGTCGTCCTCGACCAGGCGACGCGCCTGCCCGATGTCGACGATGCGAGCCTGACCGAGAATACCCGGGCGTGCTACCCGATCGACTTCATCCCGAACGCCGATCCACGGGGGCTGGCGCCGCACCCCAAAAACGTCGTCATGCTGACGGCGGATGCCTTTGGGGTCATGCCGCCGATCGCCAAGCTGAGCGCCGAGCAGGCGATGTACCACTTTTTGTCGGGGTATACGGCGCGGGTCGCCGGCACCGAAAAGGGCCTCGGCAATGCGCCCGAGGCGACGTTTTCGACCTGTTTCGGGGCGCCGTTCATGCCGCGCCATCCAGCGGTCTACGCCAAGATGCTGGGCGCGCTGATTAGAGAGCACGGGGCGCAGTGCTGGCTCGTCAACACCGGCTGGTCTGGCGGCACCTATGGGGTCGGCCGGCGCATGCCGATTGCCCATACTCGGGCATTGTTGCGCGCCGCACTCGACGGCCGCCTCGCCGCGGCGCCGGTGCGCCAGGACGCCAATTTCGGCCTCTTGGTGCCGGAAATCTGCCCCGAGGTTCCGAGCGAAGTCCTCGACCCGCGCGGCACGTGGTCCGACAAAGAGTCCTATGATGAGACGGCGCGCGAGCTGACCCGGCGCTTCGCCGCAAATTTCCAAGAGTATGAGCCATTTGTCGGCAGCGAGATCAAGGAGGTCGCGATCCACGCCGCGGCGTAAAGCGGCAGCAGGCGCCGAGCGCACAGCTCTCGTTTCGGGCTCGCCAGTGCTAGGCGGCGTCGTTTGCCGGTCTGTCGAGGACGCGGGCGAGAGTGCTCAGCAGGGCGGAGACCCTGAAGGGCTTGTGGAGGAACGCGGCATAGCCCTCACATCTTTTGGCGATCGCCTCCTCGCCGAGCGAACTCATCATGATGACCGGGATGCGCTGGTAAGCCGGCTCCGATGCCATCGCGCGCAGCATGTCACCGCCACTGAGTATCGGCATCATAAAGTCCAGCAGGATCACCTCGGGTTTTTCCTCCGCCAACCTCGCGAGGCCCTGCTTACCATTGCACGCGGTGAGAACCCGGTAGCCCTCCTCAGTGAGGACGGTCTCTAATACGTCGACGATTCCGAACTCGTCGTCGACCACGAGGACCGTTGGCATAATTATCGCCCGCGAGGTCGCCGAGCCGCGTTGTTCGCGGGCAGTTCCTCGCTCTTCAGTTGAGGGAAACCGCTGAGGATAGCCTCGGCGCTGTCGAACGTATCGGGCAAGTTGCGATGCCTGTAGACGTGATGCGGAACTCGCGCAGTGACGAGTCGAAGTCGCTGTCCCGCATCTTCACGATGGAAATCAGCCGACGGAGCTGCGACCTCATCTCGACGTACCGCAGCAGGATCAGGTTTTCGGCGATTGTAGACAGGCCGATTGTTGGCCCCTCGATCACTGCACCAATGAGGTTCCGCGTCTCGGCCGTGTAGAACGTGGTCACGTCGAGCACGCGAAGCTCGTTCGCCAGCGCTGTCAAGAAACGGCCGATCCGATGCGGTCGATCGGCAGCAATCTCTTGGAACCCGAGAAGTCCATCGATGACGAGCCGCTTCACGCGGCGCCGCCGCACGGCCTCGACGAGCCGGTTGCCGAGCGCGTCGAGGATGTCCTCGGTAGGCGGGTGCCAGAGGATCTCCAAATGACCTTGCTCGATGAGGCCGTCGAGCTTAATGCCGATATGGGCCGCCTTCAGCCGCAGGCGCAGCGGCATCTCGTAAAAGCCGAACAATAGCCCGGGCTCCTCGGCGGACGATTGCGCGAGAAAATGCAGACCGAGGCTGGTCTTTCCCGCACCCGAGGCGCCGAGCACCAGCGTTGCCGTGCCGCGCGGTATACCGCCGCCAAGCATCGCGTCGAGCTGGTCGACGCCGGTGGCGCATCGCTCATCGGGCCAATCGTCATCGGCCGAGGGGCGGGCGAGCAGCGACCTCGATTCGGGGATAGACGACGATGCCCGCTTCCGTGATCCGGAACGAGTGCCGGCCGCGCAGGGCGTCAGTGCCGCGGAGCTTGCGCACCTCCAGTTCCCGCTCGGCTTGCATGCCGAACAGCACATCGTGAAGCTCTATGAGCCCATCCACCATCGTGTGCTCGGGGTGGTAGTCGTTGCGACGACCATTTGTCAGAAGCAACGCCGTGCAACCTTCGATGGCTATGTGGGCCTGAAGCTCGTGGATGAACTTCTTGAAATCGCGATCCGACTCGCTCGCACTCCGCGGTGGCGATGAGACCGTCCAGGACGAGCAGCGTCGCATTATGCGTCCGAATCTCGTGCCGCAGTAAATCGATAAACCCCTTGATGCCGTCTTCCTCGAGGACGCGGAAGCCGTTCACGTAATAAAGACCGTCGGGAATACGCGCCGGCTCAAAGAACGACATTGTCTGCATGTGCTGCATCATGCGGTCATGCGTCTCCGCCAGAAGGGTGACGTAGACCGCATGGTGTCCGGCGGCGACATGATTGAAGCAGAACTGGTTTCCGAAGATCGTCTTGCCCGCCCCGGGCTCGCCGCGCACAATGTAAATGCCTGCTTTGAGAAAGCCTCCTCGCAACACGGTGTCGAGGCCGGGGATGCCGGTGGGCACGCGCTCAAGGGGCGTCTGCCCGTTGGCGTCGATCGGATCGGTAGCCATGAGGTGCCCTTAAGGTGGCAAAAGCGGAAGGATCACGGTGAAGGTCGATCCTTCGGCGGGGCAACTGGTTACATGGATCTCGCCGTGCATGGCATCCACAAGATGGCGGACAACCCAGAGGCCAATGCCGAAGCCGCCCTCCTCACGCCGGGTCACCGCGCGTTCGAAGGCACCGAAGATGCGGGCTTGGTCTTCTTCCGAGATGCCGATGCCGTGATCCCGAACAGTCAATCGCGCTTTGCTGCCGTTACAAACCAAGGAGACCTCAATCGGCTCGCCCGCACCATACTTGACGGCGTTCGACAAGAGGTTATCGGCGATCTGCTCGACGGCCAGTTCATCGAGCAGCCCGGATACCTCGCCTTCGATGCTCGATTCTAGGCGGCAACCCGAGCGCTCCGCACCCGCTCGATGCCGGTGCACCGCCTGTCGCATCGTTGAGGAGAGATCGACCACCGAAAGTTCGGCACGAAGCTTTCCCGCCGTGATGCGCGAGACGTCAAGAAGCGTCGTCGCTCGCTTGACATATTCGGCTATCTGATTAGCCAGGCGCTCGAGCGCGGCGATGATCGCTGGCGGGCACTTACTTTCCGGGCGCCGGCCGACCGACAAGATATGCTCGACATACCCGAGCATCGGCGTCATCGGATTGCGCAACTCGTGTGCCGCGATCGCGATGAACGCGTCACGCGCGTGCACTGCCTGGGTTAGCTCCGCGACTAGACGCGCATGCTGGCTCCGCGGCACTGTGTGGGCGCAGATAATTTCGCCGCACGCCTCGCGAATCTCGCTGGACAGTTCGGTTTCGTCTTCCGTAATCATGTTCAGAAGAGCCCGCTGCGCCAGCCGCTCTTCTGGTCAACGGGAAGACGGCCTGGCGTACCGATCGACCAGCTGAAGATGGCCCGTGCCGAAGGCTCGGCCATCAGCGGTAGTAGGGGTACTGCGACGCGGTATTGGCTCTACCGCACCCACCAGCCCCCTTGGGGTAGTTACCTCTGTCTGATGAACCGGCGGGTGCCGGCACCGCGCAGCGTAATCCTTAAAGATGCCTAGAATTAGCGATATCCTTCCGCCGAGAGCGTCAAAAGAACGTCCGGTGTGAGACGCGCGACTTCGACCGCTGCTTAGCCAATTATCACGGGGCGCGCCGCCGCCTTCCGCCCGGTGATCCACAATGGCATGCTGCCATGGGCGGCGTTGCGCTCACCAGCCGAGCTGCACGCGAAGTCCAGCCAGCGTTTCGAGCTGACCCTCGGGGTCGCCGATGAAGCGCGCGATAAGATGGCCGGCGCCGGCCGTAACATAGCCCTGCAGAAATTCGGCGGCCCCGGCAACCGGGCCGCCAAAGCAGGCCTGCCGCCGACGCATTGCCGCCGCCGGTTGGCCGTAATAAGTCTCCAAAAATGCATCGATCCGCCGCTCGGCGCGGCTCGCGTCCTCGTCGATCGCCAAGGTTACATAGATCGCGGCGGTGAACTGACCGACGTCGCGCCCGGCTTGCCGGACGATCGCCTGCACCTCGGCCCACTGGTCGCTCCAGCGGGCAAGGTCGGGCTCGTTGGCGAACCAGCCGTCAAAATACCGGCCGGCCCGCTCGAGGGCCGGGCGCACCGAACCGGCCATCCAGATCGGCGGGCCGCCCGCTCGCCAGGGGGTCGGGCCGAGGACGCCGCCTTGCACCGGCCAACGCCCCTGCCAATCGACCGGTTTTCCGGTCCATAAGGCTCGAGCAAGGCGCAGACCTTCCATCATGCGGCCGACGCGGCCTTCGAACGGCACCCCCGCTGCGGCAAACTCCGCCCTGATGTTCGGTACGTCGCTGGCGATACCCGCCCCGAGCACAAGCCGCCCTTGGCTAATTTGATCGAGCGTGGCGAGCTGATGCGCCAGCACGACCGGGTTGCGCAGCGCCGGCAGAAAAACCGCGGTCCCGAGCGCCGCCTCGCGGGTGCGCGCAGCGACGGCGGCAAGCAGGGTCAGCGGGTCGTGGCGCGGTCTCGCGAGCAACGAATCTCCGACCCAAATTGAATCGAAGCCGAGAATTCTCGGCGCGCGCCGCGAGATCCAGCAGCGGGTTCGTATCGGGACGGCCTTCCATGACCCGTTCCCGGGTCGGCAACAGATATCCGATCTGTGGGGGCATTACGGTCTCCTGGATCGTCGGATTGGCCCTGGCCGGTCTCAGGAGTGCCGCCGTCAGAAGCCGGAGTCTCCCGTGTTGCAGGGAAGCGGGAGGCGTTTACAGGATGAACTTTGACAGATCGGCGTTTTCGGCCAAGGTACCGACGCGCTCTCGAACATAGGCGCGATCTATGGTGACCCGGGTCCCCTCGGGCCGATCGGAAGCGGTGAAACTGATTTCCTCGAGCAGGCGCTCGAGGATCGTGTGCAGACGGCGCGCGCCGATGTTCTCCACTGCGGCGTTGATCTCCTCGGCCAGCAGGGCGAGCTCGTCGATCGATGGCTCGTCGAAATCGAGGATGACCCCCTCGGTCTCGAGCAGCGCCTTGTATTGCTTGATCAGGCTCGCTTCCGGCTCGACCAGGATACGCCGGAAATCGTTGCGGTCGAGCGCCCTCAATTCGACGCGGATCGGCAATCTCCCCTGCAGTTCGGGCAGCAGGTCGGACGGCTTGGTTTGATGGAAGGCGCCCGACGCGATGAACAGGATGTGGTCGGTCTTGACCGCGCCATGCTTGGTCGCGACCGTCGTGCCCTCGATCAGCGGCAAGAGGTCGCGCTGTACGCCTTCGCGGCTGACATCCGGCCCGCCGCCGCCGGCCCGCTCGCCACGTCCGCAGATCTTGTCGATCTCATCGATGAAGACGATGCCATTCTGCTCGACCGCGGTGGTCGCCTCCCGCACGACCATTTCCTGATCGAGCAGTTTATCGCTCTCCTCGGCGACCAGCACGCGATGGCTGTCGGACACCGTCATCCGCTTCGGCTTCGAGCGCGTGCCGAACGCCTTGCCGAAGATATCGCCGAGATTGAGCATCCCCATTTGCGCGCCGGGCATCCCGGGTATCTCGAATGTCGGCAGGTTCGCCGCCGCGCTCTCCTGGACCGCGACTTCGATTTCGCGGTCGTCGAGGCTGCCTTCGCGCAACTGCTTGCGAAATTTCTGGCGCGTGTCGGCGCTGGCGACCGATCCGACCAGCGCATCGAGGACCCGCTCCTCGGCGGCGAGCTCGGCCTTCGGCTCGACTTCTTTGCGCAATCGGTCGCGGGTCATTGCTATCGCAATTTCGACGAGATCGCGCACGATCTGCTCGACGTCGCGGCCGACATAGCCGACTTCGGTGAACTTGGTTGCCTCGACCTTGACAAAAGGAGCCTGAGCGAGGCGCGCCAAGCGCCGCGATATCTCGGTCTTCCCGCAACCGGTCGGCCCGATCATCAAGATGTTCTTCGGCAGCACCTCCTCGCGCAGCTCCGCGCTGAGCTGCTGACGCCGCCAGCGGTTTCGCAGCGCGATCGCCACGGCACGCTTTGCCTCATGCTGGCCGACGATGAAGCGGTCGAGCTCGGAGACAATCTCGCGCGGGCTGAATGAGGTCATATTGTGACCTGGTTCGGCCGTCATTCCGGCGAAAGCGGGAATCCAGAGGCGCAAGCGGCTTGCGCGCAGCCCTGGACCCCCGCTTGCGCGGAGGTGACGAGGATAGATTGAAACACCGCCTCAGTACTCCAGTTTTTCGAGAGTGATTTTCTCGTTGGTGTAGATGCAGATCCCGGCAGCGATCGCCATCGCACGGCGCGCAATCTCCGCGGCGTCGACCCCGTCCAGGCCGATCAGCGCGCGCGCCGCGGCGAGCGCGTAGCCGCCCCCGGAGCCGATCCCGATGATCCCATCCTCGGGCTCGAGCACGTCTCCGGTGCCCGACAGGATTAGCGAGACGCTCTTATCGGCCACCGCCATCATCGCCTCGAGGCGGCGCAGATACCGGTCGGTGCGCCAATCCTTGGCGAGCTCGACGCAAGCGCGGGGGAGCTGCCCGGCATATTGTTCGAGTTTCCCTTCGAGCCGCTCGAACAGAGTGATCGCGTCGGCGGTAGCACCGGCAAACCCGGCGATCACCGAGCCTCCGGCAAGACGACGCAGCTTGCGCGCATTCGACTTGACGACGGTTTGACCCATCGTGACCTGGCCATCTCCGGCAACCACGACCTGACCGCCCTTGCGCAGGCAGAGAATTGTCGTACCGTGCCACAGGGTGTTGCCGGAAGGATCCATCAGCCTCGTCGGGCAATCCGGTGTTGCGGTGGGAACTCCCGAGAAGGTAAGCCGTAAGCCTTTCCCAGGATACTGAGATGTAAGGTCTGCCGGTTTCCGGTCAAGCCGAGCACCGCCGACCCGTAGCGCCCGACAGTGGAAAGCGCTCGTCGAAATTGTTAGAACACGTCTTCGCAACCGCGGCCGTCGAGGAGATTACCGTGCGGGTGGCATCGGTCGAACGCAACACCAAGGAAACCCGGATTACCGGGCGGGTCGATCTCGATGGCAGCGGCGCCGCCGAGGTCTCGACCGGCATCGGGTTTCTCGATCACATGCTCGAGCAACTCGCCAGGCACAGCTTGATCGACGTGTCGTTGCATGCGGAAGGGGATCTTCATATCGACTTCCATCATACGACGGAGGATACCGGCTATGTCGTCGGTGAGGCGGTGTCGCGTGCGATGGGCAACCGCGCCGGGATCACGCGTTACGGCCACGCCGTCATTCCGATGGACGAGACCTTGACCCGGGTCAGTCTCGACGCCTCGAACCGGCCGTATCTGATATGGAAGGTCAGCTTCACTCGGCCGAAGCTCGGCGAGATGGATACCGAGCTTTTCAAAGAATGGTTTCAGGCTTTTGCCCAATCGGCCGGGGTGACCCTGCATGTTGAAAACCTCTACGGCGAGAATAACCACCACATCGTCGAATCCTGCTTTAAAGGCCTCGCCCGGGCATTGCGCCAAGCGGTCGAGATCGACGCCAGGCGGGCCGGCGCGGTGCCCTCGACCAAAGGCGTCCTCGGGGGCAGCTTGCCATGATTGTGGCCGTCGTCGATTACGGCTCAGGCAATCTGCGATCGGCGGCGAAGGCTTTCGAGCGCGCGGCGGCCGAGAACGAAATCCCTGCCGAGGTGCGGGTCGCGAGCACCCCCGAAGCCATTGCCGCAGCAGACCGCGTTGTTCTTCCCGGGGTCGGGGCGTTCGCCGACTGCCGGCGCGGGCTTGCCGCTATTCCGGGTCTGGAAACGGCGCTACATGAAACAGTCATACTCCGGGCTCGCCCATTTCTCGGCATCTGCGTCGGCATGCAACTGATGGCGGAATGCGGGCGGGAGTTCGCGACGACCAAGGGCCTCGGTTGGATCGGCGGAGAGGTCGTCGCGCTCGAGCCGTCCGATCCGGAGCTAAAGGTCCCCCAAATTGGGTGGAACGAGATCGAGCCTAAGGTCGAGCATCCGCTGCTCGCCGGGTTCGGCGCGGGCACCCATGGTTATTTTGTGCACGGTTACCATTTCCGCCTCGCCCGATCGGCGGATCTCGTCGCGACGACCGATTATGGCGGTCCGCTAGCGGCAATCGTAGGACGCGACAATATCGCCGGAACTCAATTCCATCCCGAAAAGAGCCAAGAGGCGGGGCTGCGACTTATCGGAAACTTTTTGCGCTGGTCTCCATGAGCGGCATACACAGCACCGGGATCGTCTCGGTCGATCGTCTGACCAGGTACTCGGGCACCGATCTCGACGATCTCTGCGAGGCAACCGAAAGCGCGATCACCGAGGGCGGCGGTTTCGGCTGGCTGAAGCCGCCGCCGCGGCAGGTGCTCGAGAATTATTGGAAGGGGATACTACTCGTTCCCGAGCGGCGGATCGTGGTCGGCCGGCTCGATGGCATGATCGCCGGCTCAGCTCAGCTGAGCCGGGCGCCGCGCAACAATGAGGCGCAGGCCTTCGCAGGAACCTTAACCAGCGCTTTTGTTGCGCCGTGGGCGCGCGGCCGGGGCCTTGGCCGCGGCATCGTGCGCGAAATCGAGCGGCTGGCGCGAGAGATCGGCCTCGCAGTCCTCAACCTCGATCTGCGCGATACTCAGCGCGCCGCGATCAATCTCTATGAAAATCTCGGGTACCGGCGGTGGGGCACGCATCCCGTGTATGCCCAGGTTGAAGGCCGAATTGTCCCGGGGCACTATTACTACAAGCTTCTCGGTGACGACCCGACGTCGCCGTGATCCTGTTCCCGGCGATCGATCTTAAAGATGGCGCCTGTGTTCGCCTAGTTCGCGGCGATATGGCGAGCGCCACCGTATTCAATGAGGATCCCGTCGCGCAGGCCCAACTGTTCGGCGATGCCGGCTTCGAGTGGCTGCACATTGTCGATCTCAACGGCGCTTTCGCCGGGCGCTCGGTCAATGGCGCCGCGGTGAGAGCGATCCGCGCCTCGGTCGATCTGCGTATCCAGCTCGGCGGCGGCATCCGCGACCGAAATGCAATCGAGGACTGGCTGGCTCTCGGCATCGAGCGCATCGTGCTGGGCACCGCAGCGTTGCGCGATCCCGAGCTGGTGCGCCGTGCCGCCGCCGACCATCCCGGTTCGATCGTCGTCGGGGTCGATGCGCGCGACGGACGCGTCGCGGTTGAGGGCTGGGCCGAAACGAGCGAGATCGACGCGGTCGAGCTGGCCCGGCGCTTTGAGGATTGCGGAGTAGCGACGATCATTTATACCGACATTGCGCGCGATGGGGCACTGACGGGTATCGATGCGACGGTCGTGGCCAATCTGGCGCGACAGGTTCGAATGCCGATAATCGCCTCCGGCGGTGTGGCCTCGCTCGCCGATATTGCGGCGCTCAAAGCGCATGAGGCGGCCGGCGTCGCCGGCGTGATCTGCGGGCGCGCGCTCTATGACGGCCGGATCGATCCGGCCGCGGCGTTGCGATTGGTCGCGGAGCAGCACTCATGCTGAAGATGCGGGTCATTCCTTGTCTCGACGTCAAGGATGGGCGGGTCGTCAAAGGCGTCAATTTCGTCGACCTCGTCGATGCCGGTGACCCGGTGGCCCAGGCACGGTTCTATGATCGCGAGGGGGCCGATGAGCTGTGCTTTCTCGACATCACCGCCAGTGTTGAAAACCGAGACACGCTCTACGCCGTCGTCCGCCGCACGGCAGAGGAGTGCTTTATGCCGCTGACGGTCGGCGGCGGCGTTCGGACGATCGACGACATTCGCCGCCTGCTGCTCGCCGGCGCCGACAAGGTGTCGATCAACACCGCGGCAGTGGCTCGCCCCGAATTCGTGCGCGAGGCAGCCGAGAAATTCGGCAGCCAGTGCGTCGTCGCTGCGATCGACGCCAAGAGCGCAGCAATCGGGCGGTGGCAGGTGTTCACCCATGGCGGCCGCCGGCCGACCGGCATCGACGCGGTCGAATGGGCCTGCCGGCTAGTCGATTACGGCGCCGGCGAAATCCTGCTGACTTCGATGGACCGGGACGGCACCAAGTCGGGCTTCGACATCCCGCTGACGCGCGCGGTTGCGGACGCGATCCCTGTTCCGGTCATTGCCTCGGGTGGCGTCGGGACGCTCGATCACTTGGTCGAAGGAATCCGCGACGGACACGCCACCGCAGTCCTCGCCGCCTCGATCTTTCATTTCGGAACCTACCGTATCGGTGAGGCCAAGGCCCGGCTCGCCGCTAGCGGTATCCCGGTGCGGCGCTGAGTTGATGGGCGCCGAGTTGGGCCCCGCTCTCGACCGGCTGTGGCAGGTCATCGAGGCGCGCCGCGGCGCCGATCCGCAGAGTTCGTATACGGCGCGCCTATTCTCTCGCGGCCGCGCCAAGATTGCCCAAAAGCTCGGTGAAGAGGCGGTCGAGACGGTGATCGAAGGCGTCGGGGACAACCCAACGAGGCTCGCCGCCGAGAGCGCCGATCTGCTCTATCACCTGCTCGTGCTGTGGGCCGCCGCCGGAATTTCCCCCGCCGATGTCGCAGCCGAGCTGACCCGGCGAGAGGGCGCTTCCGGCATCGACGAAAAGCGCGGGCGGGCGCAGCTCTGAGCGGAGGCAGATGATGCCCTACGATCGCAACAATGTCTTCGCCCGCATCCTGCGCGGTGAGATCCCCTGCAAGAAAGTCTTCGAGGACGAGCACGTCCTCGCCTTCGAGGACATCAGCGCGCGCGCCCCGACCCATGTGCTGGTGATCCCCAAAGGGGAGTACGTGTCGCTCGACGATTTCGCTGCCAACGCGGCGGAGAGCGAAATTACCGCGCTAGTCCGCGCCCTTGGGCATATCGCCCGCGAGCGCGGGGTCGCTGAAACCGGCTATCGCATTCTTGCCAATAACGGGGCCGCCGCCCATCAGGAAGTGCCGCATTTTCATGTACATGTCGTTGGCGGCCGCGACCTCGGCCCGATGCTGCCGCGGTAATTATCAACCCGCGCGGATATCGACGTCTTTGGTTTCGGGCAGGAATAACACGCCGATGACGAGCGTCATCCCGGCGATCGCGATCGGATACCACAGCCCGTCATAGATGTTGCCGGTAGCGGCAACGATCGCAAACGCGATCGGCGGCAGAAAGCCGCCGAACCAGCCATTGCCGATGTGGTAGGGCAGCGACATCGAAGTGTAGCGGATGCGGGTCGGAAACAGCTCGACGAGCATCGCGGCGATTGGGCCGTACACCAGCGTCACGTAGATCACCAGGATCGTCAGCAAAAGGATGACCATGCCGTGGTTTATTTGCGCCGGATCGGCCTTCGGCGGATACCCGGCAGCCTTCAACGTATCGCTCAACTCCTTGCTGAACGCAGCTGCTTTGGCGCTCGCATCGGGCGCGGTCGCGTCGTAGCTGGTGATGACGGTCTGCCCGACCTTGACCTGGGCCGGCGTTCCCGACGCAGCGGGCTCGTTGCTGTAAGGAACCCCAAGCCGGACCAATCCGCTCTTGGCGACGTCGCACGGCGTCGTGAACTTCGACGTCCCGACCGGGTTGAACTGAAACGAGCATCGGCCGGGATCTGCGACGACGACTACCGGCGCGTTCGCGACCGCGGCTTCGAGCGCCGGGTTGGCATAGTGGGTGATCGCCTTGAACAGCGGGAAATAGGTCACTACCGCGAGCAAGCAGCCGAGCATGATGATCGGTTTGCGGCCGATCCGGTCGGACAGCGACCCGAAGAGAATAAAAAACGGCGTTCCGATCGCAAGGGAGGCGGCAATCAGCAGATTGGCCGTCCCGCCCTCGACTTTGAGGATCTGCGTCAGGAAAAACAGGGCGTAGAACTGACCGGCATACCACACCACGGCCTGCCCTGCCGTTCCACCGAAGAGGGCCAACAAGACGATTTTAAGATTACCCGCGTTGGCGAACGATTCGGTTAGGGGCGCTTTCGATCCCTTGCCTTCCGCTTTCATTTGCTGGAAGAGCGGCGATTCGTTGAGGCGCAGGCGTATGTAGACCGAGATCCCGAGCAGGATGATCGACAGCAGGAACGGGATGCGCCAGCCCCAGGCTTCGAAGGCGGCGCTGCTCATCCACTCGCGGAGTGCGAGAATGACGAGCAGCGACAGAAAGAGCCCGAGGGTCGCCGTCGTCTGGATCCACGAAGTATAGGCGCCGCGCTTGCCGCGCGGGGCATGCTCGGCGACATAGGTCGCTGCGCCGCCGTATTCGCCGCCGAGCGCCAGCCCCTGCAGCAGCCGCAGCACGATAAGGATGACCGGCGCGATCAACCCGATCGCTGCGTAGCTCGGCAAGAGACCGACGAGAAAGGTCGACAAGCCCATTATCACAATCGTGATCAGAAAGGTGTACTTGCGGCCGACCAGATCGCCGATCCGGCCGAATATCAGCGCTCCGAATGGGCGCACCGCGAACCCGGCGGCGAATGCGAGCAAGGCGAAGATGTAGCCGGCTGTAGGGTTAACGCCGGAAAAAAATTCTCGGCTGATTATCGCTGCGAGCGAGCCATAGAGATAAAAATCGTACCACTCGAAAACCGTGCCGAGCGAGGACGCGAGGATTACCGTTCGCTCGTTTCGCGTCATCCCACGCGAGATGTCGCCGGGTGCCGCCGACACATTGGCCATGATAGTACCTCCCGTATTCGCCAGTCTTATTGCGATCGGCTGCGCGAGAACCCCGCTCGCCGAGCCGTTAACGGGACAAATCTAACCTGCCGCGAAACGCGAAGAAACCGTTTCGGATTTCTCAACCCTCTCGTGAGTGGCGCAACCGCATCCTCTTCTACGCGGCGCCTGCGCTGTTTTCTCGCTTTTTGAACAGGGCACGCATCCGCTCGGGGATCGGTTCATCGAGAACTTGGTCGTAAATCGCATGCAGAAGTTCTTCGCCATGCGTTCTGCCGTCGAGGAAATCCATCATTTTTTCCTCCACCGAACCGATCGAAGGCGCTCCTTCGGTACAGCCGGGGCTGGGCTCCGGCGGCCAGGTAGAGGACTTTCTCGGGAATTCCAAGGCGTTGCACCGTGTCACAATCGGCTCCGGTCTGTCGGCGTTTATGGCGTTGCGTCACTCTTCGATTAACAAGAGTAACGGATCGTAACAGGATGCGTTCCACAGGCCAGCGCCGGACGGCCATGCGAAAAGCGCATGGAGCCCAAACGCCGTCGGAGGCGCCGGTTCAAAAAAGGTTCGACGGCGGCGCTCTCACTCTGCGATAGCTCAACGCCTCCGCCACATGGCGGCGCCCGACCCCATGTGCGCCTTCGAGGTCAGCGAGAGTGCGGGCGACGCGCATCACGCGGTGATAACCGCGTGCCGAAAGACGCAGCTTTTCGGCCGCCCGGGTCAGCAGCGCGCGGCCCGCCGGGTCCGGTGTCGCGACCGTGTCGAGCAGAACCCCGTCGGCTTCGCCGTTGATGCGAATGCCGCGCCCGGCCGGCAGGGCCGCATAGCGTGCCGACTGTCGAGCGCGGGCGGCGGCAACCCGGCGGGCCACCGCCGCACTGCCCTCGGCCGCGGGCGGCAGCGCGAGATCCGCCGGCGAGACCGCGGGGACATCGATATAGAGATCGATGCGGTCCAGCAGCGGCCCCGACAGCCGTCCCTGGTAGTCCTCGGCGCAGCGCGGCGCGCGCCCGCACGCTAATTCGGCGAAATGGCCGCAGCGGCACGGGTTCATCGCCGCAACCAGCTGAAAACGCGCCGGGTAGGTGACGTGGCCCTGAGCACGGGCGACCGTCACCCGGCCGGTCTCGAGCGGCTGGCGCAACGCTTCGAGGGCGCCGCGGCTGAACTCAGCCAGCTCATCGAGAAACAGGACGCCCTGATGGGCCAGCGAGATCTCGCCCGGGCGGGCGCGCGGGCCGCCGCCGACCAATGCCGGCAAGGACGCTGAGTGGTGCGGGTCGCGAAACGGCCGTTCACGCGACAGCCCGCCATGACGCAAGCCGCCCGCCACCGACTGGATCATGCCAAGCTCCAGCGCCTCGGTCGGCTCGAGCGGCGGCAGGATGCCGGGAAGGCGGGCCGCCAGCATCGACTTGCCCGATCCCGGCGGCCCGACCATCAGCAGATTATGACCTCCTGCGGCGGCGATCTCGAGCACCCGTTTGGTGCTCTCCTGGCCCTTGACATCTGCTAAATCGAGCCCGGCCGAGCGCGACGCAACCAGACGCGGTTCCGGCGGCGGCAACAGCTGGGTTCCCTTGAAATGGTTGACGATCGCCAACAGGCTCGGCGCGGCGACGACCTCAACCTCGCCCGCCCAAGCCGCCTCGCCGCCGCAGGCCGCCGGGCAGATCACCCCGCTGCCCCGGCTCGCCGCGGCCAAGGCCGCGAGCAGCACTCCGGCGACGCTGGTCAGCGACCCGTCGAGCGCCAGCTCCCCGAGCACCGTGTAGCCGCCGATTTCGTCCGCCGGCAATGCCTCCATTGCCGTCAACAATCCAAGCGCGACCGGCAGGTCGAAATGGCTGCCTTCCTTGACGACATCGGCGGGCGCGAGATTGACGGTAATCCGCTTTGGCGGCAGAGCAAGTCCCAACGAGCTGAGCGCCGCGCGGACCCGCTCGCGCAACTCGGCAACCGCCTTGTCCGGCAGCCCGACGACGGTAAAGGCCGGCAGCCCGGAGGCGATCGTCACCTGGGTCTCAACCTCGATAACATCGACCCCGTGGAACGCGACCGTCCGAACCCTTGCGACCATACCTTCCCGTCCTTGCAAGCAACGGTTGAGTATAGCCGCCTGCGGTCAACAACGCCAGCCTCGCGGCCCAGTTGTTGCTTCGCTCAAATGCCGGAAGGGCTAGAGATCAACTCGATTGCGGGAACAAGCGCTGTTCGACCAGGCCGCAGATGATGTGCCCGGCAACGATGTGGATTTGCTGAATGAGCTGTGTCGAATCCGCCGGCACGCGCAGGCAGAGATCGCAGCGCGGGGCCATCTCGCCCCCGGTCCTGCCAGTAAACCCGACGACGGCGATTTGTTTATCCCGCGCCGCGTCGATCGCCCGCAAAATGTTCAGCGAACGGCCCGATGTCGAGATCGCGAAGAAGACGTCTCCGGGGCAGCCAAGCCCACGGATCTGCCGCTCGAACACTCTGTCGTAGCCGTAGTCGTTGCCGATCGCGGTAAGGACGGACGAATCAGTCGTCAACGCGAGAGCGGCCGTAGGGGCCCGGTCGTAGTTGAGGCGCGAAAGGAACTCGCCGGCGATGTGTTGGGCATCGCCGGCGCTTCCGCCGTTGCCGGCAAGAAGCAGCTTGCGCCCATTCGCGAGCGCCTGAGCGGTGATATCGACGATATCCCGGATCGTGGCCGAGAAGGTGCGGTCGTCGATCGCCGCTTGGATCGTGTCGCGGGAACTCGCGAGATATTCGAGGATCGCTTTCACTGTTTCAGCGCGGGCCAAGTTCAGGCAGCGAACCGTTCGGCTGTTTCCGGATCGGCGTTCGGTGTGCGATGCTAAGAAGACCGAACTATGGTACAACCTAAGCAAGTCGAGTGCTCTTAATAAAGCTCGGCGGCGGGGTATCTCGTGCCAGAACCGCTAATGGCCCTGGCGCAGCACGGCATTTTATTGTCTGAAGGAAATCGATCCGATGCGCATCGCAGTGGTCGGGGCGGGGTATGTGGGTCTGGTATCGGGAGCGTGCTTTTCGGAGTTTGGTGTAGCGGTGACCTGCGTCGACCAGGATGCGGCGAAGATCGCCCGGCTGCAGCGCCATGAGCTGCCGATCTACGAACCCGGACTGGAGGCTCTGGTGGCGGCCAATATGGCTGCCGGCCGGCTGTCCTTCACGACCGAGTTGGGTCCGGCGGTGGCCGGGGCGGATGCGGTGTTCATCGCGGTCGGCACGCCGTCGCGGCGCGGCGATGGTCATGCCGACCTCACCCATGTGTTTGCCGCAGCCGAGGAGATCGGCCGGGCATTGGCCGCGCGATCGCGCGATCATGCGGTGGTGGTGACCAAATCGACGGTGCCGGTCGGCACCGGGCGGCAGGTCGCGGCGATCCTGCGCAGCGTCTGTCCGCCGGGCAATTTCGATGTCGCCTCGAACCCGGAATTTCTGCGCGAGGGCTCGGCGATCGAGGATTTCATGCGTCCCGACCGGGTGGTGATCGGCGCCGACAGCGAATCGGCCCGCCAGGTGATGCGGCAACTGTACCGGCCGCTCTATCTGATCGAGACGCCGATGTTGTTCACCGACATCGAAACCGCCGAGTTGATCAAATACGCCGCCAATGCCTTTCTCGCCACCAAGATCACCTTCATCAACGAGATCGCCGACCTGTGCGAGCGGGTCGGCGCCGATGTCCAGGACGTCGCCCGCGGCATCGGTCTCGACGGCCGCATCGGGCGAAAGTTTCTGCACGCGGGGCCGGGGTTTGGCGGCTCGTGCTTCCCGAAGGACTGCACTGCGCTGGTGCGTACCGCGCGCGAGGCCGAGGCATCGCTGGCGATCGTCGAAACCGTTGTGCGGGTCAACGCGGCGCGTAAGGCCCGGATGGCCGACAAGATCATCGCCGCCTGCGGCGGCGCCGTCACCGGCAAGACGATTGCCGTGCTCGGGCTGACCTTCAAGCCCAACACCGACGACATGCGGGACAGCCCGAGCCTCGAGATCCTGCCGCGCCTGGCCGCCGCCGGAGCGACCGTGCGGGCCTTCGACCCGGAAGGCATCGCCGAAGCGAAGAAGCTGATGCCAGACCTGGTCTATTGCGGCGACGCCTACGAAGCGATGGAGGGGGCCGTCGCGCTGGTCTTGCTGACCGAATGGAACGCCTTCCGCGCCCTCGATCTCGAGCGCGTCGGGCGGCTGCTCGCCAGCCCGCTGATCATCGATCTGCGCAACATCTACCAGCCGGCCGAGGTGGCAGCTGCCGGGCTCGCGTATGTAAGCCTTGGTCGCCCAGCCCGCCCGGCACGCCGCGCCGGATTGCGGGCGCTCGCCTGAATGCCCGCCGTCGCAACCCGTTCACAGGATTCCCGATGAGCTCTGTCAGAAAGCGCGTCCTTGTTACTGGCGGCGCCGGGTTTCTCGGGTCGCATCTGTGCGAGCGCCTCGTCGCCGAAGGCGACGACGTCCTGTGCGTTGATAATTACTTCACCGGCCGCAAGGACAATATCACCGCGTTGCTCAATATCTCGCATTTCGAGGCGATGCGGCACGACGTCACCCACCCCCTGTTTGTCGAGGTCGACGAGATCTATAATCTCGCCTGCCCGGCCTCGCCGATTCACTACCAATTCGATCCGGTACAAACCACCAAGACGAGCGTCATCGGCGCGATCAACATGCTGGGACTGGCCAAACGGCTGAAGGCCCGGATCTTCCAGGCCTCGACCTCCGAGGTCTACGGCGACCCGACCCTCCACCCGCAGCCCGAGAGTTACCGAGGCAATGTCAACCCGATCGGTCCGCGGGCCTGCTACGACGAAGGCAAGCGTTGCGCCGAGACTTTGTTCTTCGACTATTTCCGCCAGCACAATCTGAAGATCCGCGTTGCCCGAATCTTCAACACTTACGGTCCGCGGATGCACCCCAATGACGGGCGCGTCGTCTCCAACTTCATCGTCCAGGCGCTCAAGGGCGCGCCGATCACGCTCTACGGCGACGGCAGCCAAACCCGCGCCTTCTGCTATGTCGACGATCTGATCGACGGCTTTGTCAAGCTGATGGCGGCCCCCGACGACGTCACCGGGCCGATCAACCTCGGCAACCCGACCGAAACTTCGGTCGCCGAACTCGCCGATCTTATCGTCGACATGACCGGCTCGCGCTCCACCTTGACCCACCGGCCGCTGCCGGTCGACGACCCGATCCAGCGCTGTCCCGACATCTCCGAGGCCAACACTGTGCTCGGTTGGCAACCGCACACCGATCTCAAGAAGGGGCTCGCCCGCACCATCCAATATTTCGACGAGTTGCTCGGCCAGGGTCGGGAACTCGGACACGCCGCCTCGCCATAGGGCGGTGGCGTGAAGGTCCTGGTGTTTGGCAGCAGCGGGCAAGTAGGCCGGGAAATCTGCCGCGCCGTCCGGCCTCAATCGCTCGAGCTGGTGCCGCTGGACCGGAACGCGTGCGATATCAGCAAACCCGCGAGCATCAGTGCGACGATCGCACGGCAAAAACCCGATCTGGTGATAAATCTCGCCGCCTACACCGGTGTCGACCGTGCTGAAAGCGAGCCTGAAACGGCTTGGCGGGTCAATTGTGGCGGAGCCGCTCACATCGCCGCTGAGTGCGGCGACAACGCGATCCCGCTCATTCATTTGTCGACCGATTATGTCTTCGACGGACTTAAGCCTGGACCGTACCATGAGGAGGACGAGGTCAATCCGCTTGGCGTTTATGGCCGCAGCAAGGAGGCCGGCGAGCGCGCCGTGCGAGCGGCGGCGCCGCATCACATCATTCTCCGCACAGCCTGGGTGTTCGGCGCGCATGGCACTAACTTCGTCAAGACCATATTGCGGCTGGCGGCTGAGCGGCCGGTTTTACGCGTCGTCGCAGACCAACACGGTTGTCCTACCGCCGCCGCCGATATCGCTGCTGCGCTGATCGCGATCGCCCGGCGGATCGACCAAGGCGGAACCGACTGGGGTACATTCCACTTCACCGGCACCGGCAACACCAGCTGGCACGAGTTCGCCGAGGCTATCGTCGAAATAGCGGATGGAATGGGCGCATGGCCGTGCGGCGCGCGGCCGCGGGTCCAGCCGATAACCTCCGATCAATACCCCGCGTCAGCGCCGCGGCCGAAAAACTCGGTGCTCGATTGCCGCAAGATCGAAGCCTTTGGGATCTTGCCGGCGCCGTGGCGACCGAGTTCTCATCGCGGTGATTCACGAATTGCTTGAGAAAGAGATCCAATGAAGGGGATCATTCTGGCCGGCGGCCACGGTACCAGGCTCTATCCGGCCACCCTGGCGATTAGTAAGCAGCTATTGCCGATCTACGACAAACCGATGGTCTATTACCCGCTGACGACCTTGATGCTGGCAGGGATCCGCGACATCCTGGTCATCACGACGCCGACGGAGTCGCCGCGCTTCACCAGCTTGCTGCGCGACGGTCGGCAGTGGGGCATCTCGATCCAATATGCGCAACAGGAGAGACCGGACGGGCTTGCTCACGCCCTGATCATCGGGCGGAATTTTATCGCCGATGACCACGTCGCGCTGGTGTTGGGGGACAACATCTTTTACGGCGACGGCCTCCCGGCGATGCTCCGTCACGCGGCCACGCCGCGTCCGGGGGCGACGATCTTTGGGTATCAGGTTCGTCGTCCGGAAGCCTATGGGGTGGTCGAGTTCGGCGCCGATGGCGAGCCCACGGTTATCGTCGAAAAGCCGCAGCAGCCGCGATCGCGTTGGGCGGTGACCGGGCTTTATTTCTATGACGCTTCGGCGCCGGAAATCGCCGCGTCGCTAGAGCCTTCGTCTCGCGGGGAGTTGGAAATTACCGATCTCAACAACGTCTACCTGTCGCGGCGGATGCTTACGGTGGAGCGTCTCGGACGCGGGTTCGCTTGGTTCGATACCGGGACTCACGACTCGCTGCTGGAGGCCTCCGAGTTCGTCCGCACGATAGAGTTGCGGCAAGGGTTGAAAATCGCCTGCGTCGAGGAGGTCGCCTATCGCATGGGCTATATCGACGTCGGGCAACTGTTGAGCCTTGCCGGAGCACTCGGCAGCAGCGGATATGGCAGCTATCTCGAGCGTCTGATAGACGATCCGTGGTGAACGCCGCGGCAATCTATATAATCTTGCGGTCGCGCAGCTCGTCGAGAATGCGCTCGGCGATAGTCTCGGGTGCCACACCGATAGTCGTCACCCTGATTTCCGGAGCCTCAGGCACCTCGTAAGGCGAGTCTAGACCGGTGAAATGTTCGAGCCGCCCCGCTTTCGCCTTGGCGTAAAGACCTTTGGGATCCCTGCGGATGCATTCGTCGAGCGGCGTGTCGACGAAGACCTCTAGAAAGGCGGCGGGTGCGGTCAACTCCCGGACCATCCGCCGCTCGGCACGGAACGGCGAGATGAACGAGCAGATCACAATGAGGCCCGCCTCGGTCATCAGCTTGGCGACCTCGCCGACCCGCCTGATGTTTTCGACCCGGTCCGCGTCCGTGAAACCGAGGTCGCGGTTGAGGCCGTGCCGGACATTGTCGCCGTCGAGCAGCATCGTATGCCGACCGCGACCGGCGAGCTGCTTTTCGATCATGTCGGCGATCGTCGATTTCCCTGCTCCCGACAACCCGGTCAGCCACAGGACCGCAGGGACCTGATCCTTTAGTGCGGCTCGCTGCTCGCGGCCGACCGTCAGCGCCTGCCAGTGGATGTTGCTGGCCCGCCGCAGGCCGAAGGCGATCATCCCGGCGCCCGCCGTTTCGTCGGTGAAGCGGTCGATCAGGATAAACGCCCCGGTCTCGCGGCTGACCGAATACGAATCGAAGGCCACCGGGGCAGCCGTAGACAGATTGCAGAAACCGATCTCGTTCAAAGCGAGGGTCTTGTCGGCCAGGTGCGCCAATGTGTCGACGTCGATGCGGTGTTTGAGCGCGGTGACGGTGGCCGGCACGGTGCGCGTCCCGATCTTCAACAGATAGGAGCGGCCGGGGACCAGCGGCTGGTCGCTCATCCAGATCACATGCGCGGCGAACTGGTCGACAAATTCGGGGGGGTCGCGCGGGTCGGCGAGCAGATCGCCGCGGGCGATATCGATATCGCCGTCGAAGGTAAGAGTAACCGCGTCGCCCGCCTCGGCGCGTTCGAGCGGACCGTCAAAGGTGACGATCTCCTTGAGACGGGCAGGCCGACCCGAACCGGTCACCAGCACCGTCTCGCCCGGCGTTATCGAGCCCGAGACCACCGTGCCCGAGAAGCCGCGGAAGTCGCTGTTGGGGCGGTTGACCCATTGTACCGGAAAGCGGAATGGACGCTGGGCGCGCGCCTCCGAAATGTCGACCGATGCCAGGTGCTCGATCAGAGTGGGTCCGTTGTACCAGGGCGTCCGGGCCGACCTCTCGGTTACATTGTCGCCGAATCGTGCCGACAGCGGTATCGCGGTGACGGGGGCATCGCCGAGATCCGCGGCGAAGGCCGAAAAGCGCGTTACGATTTCGTCGAAGCGGCACTGTTCGAAGGCGACGAGATCCATCTTGTTGCAAGCGAGCACGACGTGACGAATGCCGAGTAATGAGCACAGAAAGGCGTGACGCTTGGTTTGCTGTAAAATGCCCTTCCGCGCATCGACCAGGATCACCGCCAGGTCGGAATTCGAGGCGCCGGTTGCCATATTGCGCGTGTACTGTTCGTGCCCGGGGGTATCGGCGACGACAAAAGCACGTCCTGGTGTCGCGAAAAACCGGTAGGCGACATCGATGGTTATCCGCTGCTGCCGCTCATCCTCGAGCCCGTCCAACAGGAGCGAGAAATCAACTCCGTCACCGGTCGTGCCAAACCGTCGTGAGTCGCGCTCCAAAGTCGCGATTTGGTCGTCGAGGATTAACCCGCAATCGTGGAGCAGCCGCCCGATCAATGTGGACTTGCCGTCGTCGACCGATCCGCAGGTCAGGAAACGCAGGAGACCTTTGTCTGGCCGAGTGCTAAACCCACCGCCGGGCCGCGACATCAGAAATAACCCTCGCGCTTCTTGCGTTCCATTGCGGCTTCCTCGTCGCCATCGATTAGCCGCCCCTGCCGCTCCGACTGGCGCGCATCGCGCAATTCGGCCACGATCTCGGCGGCCGTCGCAGCGGTCGACTCGATTGCGCCGGTTAGCGGGTAACATCCCAAAGTGCGAAAACGGACGCAGCGCAACTCGGGATGTTCGCCAGCCTCGAGGGGCAAGCGATCGTCGTCGACCATGATCCACACCCCAGCTCGCTTTACTACCGGGCGACGCTCGGCGAAGTAGAGCGGAACTAAAGGAATTTGCTCCGCCGCGATGTATTCCCAGATGTCGAGCTCGGTCCAGTCGGAGAGAGGGAAGACGCGCATCGATTCACGCTCGCGCAGCCTGGTGTTGTAGAGCCGCCAGAGTTCGGGCCGTTGCTTCTTAGGGTTCCACACGTGGTCGGCATTGCGCAGCGAGAAGATGCGTTCCTTAGCGCGGCTCTTTTCTTCGTCGCGCCGCGCTCCGCCGAAGGCAGCGTCGAATCCGTGCCGGTCGAGCGCCTGTTTCAGTGCTTCGGTCTTCATCACCGCCGTGTGCAGCGCCGAGCCCGAGGTGATTGGGTTGATCCCGCGTTCTCTCCCCGCCTCGTTGGTGTGGACGAGGAGATCGAGCCCGAGCTGGCGCGCAGTCGCGTCGCGAAACGCGATCATCTCGCGGAACTTCCATCCGGTATCGATATGGAGCAGCGGAAAAGGCAGCGCGCCGGGAAAGAACGCCTTGCGCGCCAAATGCAGCATCACGCTCGAATCTTTGCCGATCGAATAAAGCATCACCGCGTTGCGGAATTCCGCCACAACCTCGCGCATGATGCCGATCAACTCGGCTTCGAGGCTCTTCAGGTGTTGGGATAGGCGTTGAGCGGGAGCTGGTCGGTCGTTGGTTAGCGGCAATGATTATCCTCAGAAGCCGAATGCGATCCGCCGGCAGCCACCTCAAGCGGTGGCGGCACCGTCGACGGGCAGCGCGGCGCCGGAGACGAACGACGCCTCGTCCGAGATCAGAAACAGCGCCGCATTGGCGATCTCCTCGGGTCTTCCGGTGCGGCCCATCGGGTTCTGGCGGCCGCGCTGCCGGACCAACTCCTCCTTGTCCTGCCCGGTAGTGCGCTGTTGGTCCGGCCGCGCGACAAAGACCCGCAGCATCGGCGTATCGATCGGGCCGGGGCAGATCGCATTGACGCGGATCTTCTCCGGCGCCAGGCGCTTCGCGAGCGAGCGCACAAAGCCGACCACCCCAAACTTGGCCATCGAGTAGACCGGGCTGAATGCCGAGCCCTGAATGCCGGAGGTCGATGCGGTGAAGAGCAGGCTGCCGCCGCCGCGTACACGGATCTCCGGGATCGCCGCTTCGGTCGTCACCAGCACGCTGCGCAAATTGAGGTCGATTGCGACCTCGAAATCCGCCATCTCGATGCCCTCGATCGAGGCAGGACCAGGATGGCCGACATGGTTCCAGACAAAATCGAGGCCGCCGAATGCGTTGGCCGTCCGCCGCACGATGCTGCGGGCGAAATTATCCTCCCGCAGATCGCCGACCAGGCCGAGCGCCCGGCCACCGCCTGCAGTGATCTCTCCGACCACCGCATCGACCCCCGCCCGATCGATGTCGACCACGCCTACCGCCGCACCTTCGCGGGCGAAACGTATCGCCCCGGCGCGTCCCATCCCCGAAGCTGCCGCTGTGACGATCCCGATTTTGCCTTCGAGCCGCATGGTTTCCGTCTCCTTTAGGCCGCGATGTCCTTCGTCTGGTATAGCGCGTCGAGGGCGGCAGCGTAGGCCTCGCGGATCACATGACGCTTAATCTTCAGGGTTGGCGTCATTTGCCCGTTGGCGATAGTGAACGGTTCTCTGGCGATCACAAAACGCCGCACCCGCTCGCCCGGCGAGAGTGTTTGACTGACCCGGGCGACGACAGCCCCGATGGCCTTGGTAAAGCCGGGATCGGCGGCGAGCGCCGTGAGATCCGCGGGCGCGTCCCCCGGGTGGTAGCTGGCCGCGAACTCCGGGTCGGGAACAACAACCGCAACGAGATAGGGGCGGCGATCGCCGAAGACCATCGCCTGAGAGATCTCGGGCTCCAAAATTAGATAGCCCTCGATACGGGCGGGCGAAATCATTTCGCCCCCGGAATTTTTGATGAAATCGCGCTTACGGTCGGTGATCCGGAGATGGCCGTCCGCGTCGATCAGGCCAACATCTCCGCTGTGCAGCCAGCCGTCTTTCAGGCATTGCGCCGTCGCCTCTGGGTCGTTCCAGTAGCCTTTCATCACATTGTCGCCGGCGATCAGGATCTCTCCGTCATCGGCGATGCGCAACCGGACACCATCGAGCGGCGGTCCGACCGTGTCGATCTTTATCCGACCAGGCAAATTGCAGCTGATGACGGGACCAGCCTCGGTTTGCCCATAGCCCTGCAGCAAGGTCACTCCGAGCGCCGAGAAAAATCGGCCGATCTCGGGGTTCAGCGGCGCGCCGCCCGAGACCATCGCCTTTAATCGCCCGCCGAAGCGCTCGCGGACTTTGGCACGCACTACCCGGTCGAGCACCGGATCGAGGACACGCTCACCAAGGCTCGGTTTCTGCGACAGCAGCCGCTTACTCCCGATTGCCAGCGCCCGTTCGAACATCTTCTGCGCGACGCCGCCTCTCCGATCGATGCCGAGGCGGATCCGCTGATATAAAGTCTCGTACAGCCTCGGTACGGCGGTCATGATCGTCGGGCGCACTTCAAGCATATTGGCGGCCAGGGTTTCGGCGCCTTCGGCGAAATAAATCTGCGCGCCAATCGAAATCGGGAACATTTCTCCGGCGGTGTGCTCGTAAGAGTGGGACAGCGGCAGGAAACTCAGGAACACTTCGTCGCCGAGCCCCAGGGTCTCGAGCACGCGATAGGCGCCCCGGCAGTTGGCCAGGATGTTGCGGTGGCTCATCATGACGCCTTTAGGCGTGCCGCCGGTCCCCGAGGTGTAAATCAGGCAGGCGACGTCGTCACTGCCGATGGTGGCGATAAGCTCGGCGGTATCGTCCGTCTGCTGGGCGCCGCGCGCCAGCATGTCGTCCCAGGAGAGCAGATCGACCTCACTCGCCTGTCCGGTAGACGGTTCGATCGCGATAACCGTGTGCACGGTATCTACCTGGTTGGCCGCCACAAGGACCCGCGCCGAGAGAGCGGGCTTCGAGACGATCACCGCGCGCGCCCCGCTATTCGCGAAGACATGCCGATGGTCATCTATTGTGTGGGTTACATAGGCAGGCACGGTGATCGCTCCGGCGCTCATGATCGCCAGATCGGCGATGACCCACTCCGGCCGGTTCTCCGACACCAAGCCGACGCGCTCACCGCGGCCGATGCCCAATGATCTGAGGCCGAGCGCCAGCCGGCGGACATCGCGCGCCGCCTCCATCCAGCTGACCGCGCGGTAGCGGCCGTCCCGCTTGACCCACAGGAAAGGCGTGTCGCCGAGTCGGTCAGCCTGCTCGAAGAACATTGCCGGCAGGCTGCCGCAGCTATCGTAATCCATTGTTCCCCCGACTTCCTGTCGTCTTTGTAGGGGTTTCGGAACGGCTGCGGAATAGGTCGGTTCAGAGCGGTCGGGTGTTATCTTGGGCTACGAGCCTTATATCCAGGCAGGACAACCGATCGAGGCATGATAATGCGCGCGTGGGCAGCAGCGGAAGTAGCGCAAGGGCAGAAGCAGCGGGAACTCGGCGCGTTGCCGGAATGGGACTTGTCCGATCTCTATTCCGGTCCCGACAATGAGGCTCTGGCGCGCGACCTCGGTGAACTCGCCGGTAATGCCGACGCCTTTCGCGACCGCTACCGGGGTCGGCTCGCGGCGTTGTCCGGCTCCGAGCTCGGCGTCGCGGTCGAGACTTATGAGCGCCTTCAGGAAAAAATCGGCCGCATTATGAGCTACGCTTCGCTCGTCCACGCCGGCGATCTCGCCGATCCTGAAATCGGCCGCTTCTACCAGACAATGCAGGAGCGGACGAACGCGATCTCGACGACGCTGTTGTTCTTCACCCTCGAGCTCAATCGCCTCGAGGACCTCGACCTCGAAGCGAAACTTGCAGATCCGGAGCTCGCCCGCTATCGGCCTTGGCTGCGCGACACTCGCGCGTTTCGCCCACACCAGCTGAGCGATGATCTGGAAACGCTGCTGACCGAAAAATACGTCGCCGGCCGCGCCGCCTGGGTGCGCCTTTTCGATGAAACCATAGCCGATTTGCGGTTCCCGTTTCGCGGCAGGGAGCTGACAGAGGCCGAGGTGCTCGATCTGCTGTCCGATCGCGATCCTGAAACCCGACGCGAGGCGGCGCTGACCGTCGGTGTGGTACTGGGCAAGAACGCGCGGACGTTTGCGCTGATCACCAATACGCTCGCCAAGGACAAGGAAATCGAGGATCGCTGGCGCCGGTTTCCGCACCCGATCTCGTCTCGCAACCTTGCAAATTTTGTCGAGGACGAGGTCGTCGACGCGCTGATTGCGGCAGTGCGTGAAAGCTATCCAAGGTTGTCGCATCGTTACTACAAGCTAAAGGCACGCTGGTTCGGGGTCGAAGAGCTTCCATTCTGGGACCGCAACGCGCCTCTGCCCGAAGAAGAAGAGCGCATGATCACCTGGCCCGAGGCGAAGGAGACCGTGCTCTCGGCCTACGGCGCCTTCTCCTCGGAGATGGCGACGGTCGGCGGTCGCTTCTTCGCCGGACGCTGGATCGATGCTACGGTGCGGCCGGGCAAGGCGTCGGGCGCCTTTGCGCATCCGACGGTGCCGAGCGCCCATCCCTATCTGCTACTGAATTACCAGGGCCGGGTGCGCGATGTGATGACCCTCGCCCATGAGCTCGGCCACGGCGTCCATCAGCTCCTAGCCAACCGGCAGGGCTATTTAATGGCCGATACGCCGCTAACCCTTGCCGAGACCGCCTCGGTGTTTGGCGAGATGCTTACCTTTCGCGCATTACTTGCCGGCGAAACCGATCCAGGCCGACGCAAGGTCATGCTCGCGTCCAAAGTCGAGGACATGTTAAACACCGTGGTCCGGCAAATCGCCTTCGTCACCTTCGAGCGTCGTGTGCATGACGAACGGCGCGAGGCCGAGCTGACACCCGATCGGTTGGCTGAGATCTGGCTCGAAGTGCAACACGAGAGCCTCGGTCCGGCGTTGCGCCTTGACGGCGTCTATCGCCATTACTGGTCCTATATTCCTCATTTTGTTCATACCCCGTTCTATGTTTACGCCTATGCCTTTGGCGATTGTCTCGTGAACTCGCTATATGCGGTTTACGAGAACGCGCATCAGGGCTTCGCGGCGCGGTATATCGAGATGTTGCGGGCCGGGGGCACGTTGCGGCATCGCGAGCTGCTTGCCCCCTTCGGCCTTGATGCCGCCGATCCACCCTTCTGGTCAAAAGGCCTCTCTGTCGTCTCCGGATTTATCGACGAGCTCGAACGGCTCGGTTGAAAGTCGCATAGGGGTGCCAAGACACTGTCATTCCGGGGCGCGGGCGCAGCTCGCGAGCCCGGAAGCCATGAACACTGGCGAGTCGAACCCGGGGAGTGGTCGGTGTTCATGGGTTCCGGGCCTGCCCCCTCGAGGCATCCCGGAATGATCGCGGCCGGCAAATCATCGTGACCGACGACAATTCTCTGACCGGACGCGTCCGGCGCTACGCTCAGGTCTCGAGCGCCATGGGCGGGCTGGCGGCCCGGTTGGCGGGTGAACGCTATCTCGGCCTAAACCTCGATCGCGGACGTCACGCCGCCGAACTCAAGGCGGTGCTTGGCGGCATAAAAGGTCCGCTGATGAAGGTGGCCCAGCTGCTCGCCACGATCCCCGATGCGCTTCCCAAGGAGTACGTGCAGGAGCTGGTGCAGCTGCAGGCCAATGCGCCGGCAATGGGCTGGCCGTTTGTCCGAAGACGCATGGCCGGTGAGCTCGGTGTCGACTGGCAGCGCCGGTTTCGTGATTTCGACAGGACTGCGGCACGCGCCGCCTCATTGGGGCAGGTGCACCGGGCAACCGGGCTGGACGGCATGACTTTCGCCTGCAAACTGCAATATCCCGATATGGCCTCGGCCGTAGAGGCCGATCTGCGCCAATTGAAACTCGCGATGAGCCTCTACGAGCGCTATGACCGGGCGGTAACAACAGCGGAGATCCATGCCGAAATCGCCGATAGGCTGCGGGAGGAACTCGATTACCAGCGCGAAGCCGCGCATATGCGGCTCTATGGCGAGATTCTGCGCGACGAGCCCGGCGTTGCAGTGCCGACGCCGCTCCCTGAGCTCTCGACTAGCCGACTATTGACCATGACATGGCTCGAGGGTGCGCCGATCCTCGACGTCGCAAAGGCGCCCCTGGCGGAGCGCAACGAGATTGCCCTGCGAATGTTTCGCATCTGGTACGTGCCGTTCTATTTTTACGGGGTTATCCACGGCGATCCGCATCTCGGCAATTACACTGTCGCCCCGAAACGCACCGTCAATCTTCTCGATTTCGGCTGTATCCGGGTGTTTCGCCCTTCATTTGTCCGCGGCGTCATCGATCTTTACCACGCATTGCAGCGCGACGATCGCGATCTTGCCGTCCACGCTTATGAAAGCTGGGGCTTTGGCAATCTGTCAAATCAGCTGGTCGACGTGCTAAACCGCTGGGCGCTGTTCATCTATGGGCCGCTATTGGAGGATCGTAAGCGGCTGATCCAGGAAAGGGCGAGCGGGGCAGACGGTGCTGCCGTCGCGGAGAGCGTGCATCGCGATATCCGTCGCCTCGGCGGGGTCAGGCCACCCCGCGAATTTGTCTTTATGGATCGCGCCGCGATCGGCCTTGGCTCGGTGTTCATGCACTTGAAGGCCGAGATCAACTGGTATCGGTTGTTCCACGAGCTGATCGACGATTTCGACGAGGCGGCGCTCGCCGCCCGCCAGCAGGCCGCATTGACCGCGGCCGGAGTGCCGCAGAGCGATCGTGCCGTCGGTAGGCGGGCCGGGCGCCGGCGCTCCCAGTGACCGACAATCGTTTCGACCTGGTCATATTCGACTGCGACGGCGTGTTGATCGACAGCGAGCCGATTATCAACCGCGCTCACGTCGAGACGCTCGCCGCCTGCGGCTACGAGATCAGCGAACAGGATCTCCTGGCGCGGTTCTGCGGCATGTCGGATGCGGCGATGCTCGAGATTATCGAGCGTGAGTGGGGCCGAGCGTTACCGGGGTGTCTATCGTCAACAAGTCGCGGCATTGATAGCGCGGGACTACCCTCTCTTCCTCAAACCGATTGCCGGCATCCACCAGGCGCTGGCGGCGCTGGAACTCCCGGTTTGTGTCGCCTCGAGCGGTACGCCGGGGCAGATTCGCCTGGGGCTCGAAAGCGCAGGTCTGTTGGATTGCTTCTCCCCGAACCTGTTCAGCGCGACAATGGTGGCAAGGGGCAAGCCGGCCCCCGACATTTTTCTTCACGCTGCCGAGCGAATGGGAGTGGATGCCCAGCGCTGCCTGGTCGTCGAAGACAGCCCGGCTGGTATCGATGCGACGGTGGCTGCCCGGGCGACGGCCATCGGTTTTTGCGGCGGCAGCCACTGCGGGCCGCAACACGCCGCCAGGCTTCGGGCGCATGGCGCCGCGCTGGTGTTCGACGACATGCGTGAGTTGGCCGGCGCGATTGCATCGCTCTGCTGAGCCAACCTCGGCCGCCTTCTTGGTTGCGCTGGCTGGCGTCTCGGGGCACACTCGATGGGTCAACCAGCGGTCGATCGCGTCATGCGACTGTTCTTTGTTCTCGCGCTACCGGCCGCTCTCCTCGGCGGCTGCACTCCGTTCATCCCGGTCAGGGACGCCTACGGCACCAGCGGACTGAAGCCGACCGGCAATATTCCCCCCGAATTTGCCGAGTTCAACTATTACGATCCGCAGGTCAACGCAGTGGTCGCCGACCAAGTGTGCGCCACCCCGTATGTTCTGAACACGGAGAAATCATTACGTGCGGCGCCCGGCGAGATTGTCGCTTGGAGCGGACGCTGTGAACCCTACGAGATCAGGCTCGACAACCTCGCTGAACACTTCAGCCCATAGATATGTGCCTCAAACCGCCGGCGCGCCCGGCATTTCACGCCGCGGCTGGCTGACGCACCACGGCGATTCCGAGCTTAGGAAGAGGGGCGGGCCGTGCTAGGTTCTATCCCCTTAAATATCTCGTCGGGCCAAGAGCAGGGATGTCCGAAGCGGTGCTGGTGACGGGCGGGGCCGGGTATATCGGCAGCCACGCGTGCAAAACTTTGGCACGGGCCGGATATCGGCCGGTCGTCTTCGACGACATGTCGCGCGGGCATCGCGCGGCCGTGCGCTGGGGTCCGTTGGTCGAGGGCGAACTGGCGGACCGCGCCAAGCTGATCGGGGCGCTGAAGGCCCATCATATATCGGCGGTCGTGCATTTCGCAGCCTACGCCTATGTCGGCGAGTCAGTGACCGATCCGGCGATTTACTACCGCAATAATGTCGTTGGCACCCTCTCTCTCTTCGAAGCAATGCGTGAGACCGGGGTCGACAGAATTGTCTTCTCTTCGACTTGCGCGACTTATGGCACGCCGGCCGGCGTTCCGATCAGCGAGACCGCGCCGCAGCTGCCGGTCAACCCGTATGGCGAGACGAAGCTGGCGATCGAGCGGGCGCTCCGCTGGTATGGGCAGGCCTATGGCTTGCGCTGGTCTTCTCTGCGTTATTTCAACGCCGCCGGCGCCGATCCCGACGGCGAGATCGGGGAAAGGCACGATCCGGAGACGCACCTTGTGCCGCTCGTTCTGCAGACGGCTCTCGGCGAGCGTCCGCAAATCGACATCTACGGAACCGACTATCCGACCCCGGATGGTACGGCGATCCGCGACTACATCCATGTCCAGGATCTCGCCGAGGCGCATCTGCGCGCCCTCGAGTATCTCGCTGCCGGCCGGCAAAGTGTGGCATTAAACCTTGGCACCGGCCGGGGTCACTCGGTGCGGGAGGTCATTCGAGCTGCCGAGGCGGTTAGTGGGCGGCAAATATCATGTCGCGAGACCGCGCGACGGCCGGGCGACCCACCGGCGCTCGTTGCCGACCCGAGTCGGGCAGCCGAGCTCCTCGGGTGGCGCGCTCGCCTGTCCGATCTTGAGACGATAATCCGCACGGCACTTGTGTGGCAAACGCGTCTCTCCGGCCGGGCCGGCGGCATCAACGCTTAAGCCGATCGGCGGCAGGATCTGGAGCCGCTCGCGTTTTTATCTGCGCTTCCGACGCAATCTCGGCGCGCGGAATGAATTGCCTTATTGCCCGTTATGCGAGCGCCGTCCCGCCTGCGGGCTCGCTGCTGCAGCGGGCATGCCTGGAGTTTTCACTATGACCATGGTCGAGACCGCAGAGGTTGCGACGCGGCCTTCGCCTGCACCCCAAGCAAGAGCCGAGCTGTCCCATCCCATACGGGTGCAGGGCAAGTTTTTCTTTGTCGGAGAGCGCAAGCACTTCATCAAAGGGGTCACCTACGGGCCATTTCCCAAGGCGAGCCATGGCGCGCCGTTCCCCGAACCGGCGACGGTCGACACGGACTTTGCCCTAATGACCGAGGCCGGGATCAACACCGTACGAGTCTTCACCGTGCCTCCCGGCTGGCTACTCGACGCCGCCCACCGGTCGGGCATAAAGCTGCTCATCGGTCTGCCGTGGGCGCAGCACATAGCATTTCTCGACAGCGCAGCCATTCAACAGCAGATTCGCGAGGCCGTGATCGCCGGAGTCCGAGGCCTGTCGGCGGCATCCGGCCGTCTTCGCCTACCTGATCGGTAACGAGATCCCTCCTGATATGGTTCGCTGGCACGGCGCCGAGGCGGTGCGCAGCTTTCTGCGCAGACTCGCCGAGTGCGTTAAGACCGAGCACCCCGAGGCGCTCGTCAGCTATGCCAATTATCCATCAACCGAATATCTGACCGTCGATTTCACCGATTTTGTTTGCTTCAACGTCTACCTCCATGCCCAACCCGCCTTCCGCCGCTATATTGCGAGGCTGCACAATGTCGCAGTCGATCAACCGCTCGTTTTAACGGAGTTCGGCGTCGATTCTTTTGGTGAGGGCGAGGAAGAGCAACGACGCGTACTGTCATGGCAGGTTCACACCGCTTTCGAAGCCGGTGTCGCGGGAACCTTTATTTTCGCTTGGACTGACGAGTGGTTTACCGGCGGTCACCTGGTCGAAAATTGGGCATTCGGCCTGGTCGACCGGGAGCGCCGGCCGAAGCCGTCATTCGACGAAGTCGTTCGCCAATACAACGGAACCTTGCCGCCCCCGCTCGCGCGTTATCCGCGGGTCTCAGTGGTCGTCTGCGCCTACAATGCCGAGCGCACGTTGGATCAGTGCCTCGCTTCGCTCGCCGAGCTCAACTACCCGGATTACGAGGTCGTCGTCGTCAATGACGGCTCGCGCGACAGAACCCGCGAGATTGCCGAGGGGTTCGATTACTGCCGGCTCATCAATCAGCCGAATAAGGGACTGAGCGCTGCCCGGAACGTCGGCGCTGAAGCGGCCACCGGAGAAATCGTCGCCTATACCGACAGCGATTGTGTCGCCGATCCCGATTGGCTGACCTATCTCGTCGCCAAGATGGAGGCGAGCCAGCTTGCGGCCTGTGGCGGGCCGAATTTTCCGCCGCCGGAGGATAGTCTGGTTCCTGCCGCGGTTGCTGTGGCGCCTGGTGGTCCGACCCATGTTCTGATCAGCGACGAGGTCGCCGAACACATCGCAGGCTGCAATATGGCGTTCCGCCGCGATGTGCTGCTGCAGCTGGGCGGCTTCGACCCGACCTATCGGGCGGCCGGCGATGACGTCGATATCTGCTGGCGGTTTCAGGACGCGGGTTACCAGATCGGCTTCAGCCCGACCGCTGTGGTCTGGCATTTCCGGCGCAACACGGTAGCGGCTTACTGCGCCCAGCAGCGTGGTTACGGCAAGGCCGAAGCGCTCGTCTACTCGAAGCATCCATTCCGCTTCAACCTATTCGGGCAGGCTAAGTGGCTTGGTCGCATTTACGGCGATCTCTCCACGTCATTGTTGCTGTCGCGTCGGCCCGTCATCTATTCGGGAGTATTCGGACGTGGGCTGTTTCAGACGCTGTACGAACCGCCTTCGTCGCTGACGGCGTTCCTGCCGCTCAGTTTCGAGTGGAGCGCTGCAGCGCTGCCGCTCGCCTTGGGCGGGATTGTCGGCGGCGGATGGTGGTGGCTGCTCACGGTTCCTCTTGTTGTTACCTGGGTTATGTGCGTCAACGGTGCCCGCAAGGCGCCTATCGACCATCGATTCAACAGCGCGAAGGCTCGGGCGCTGGTAGCGTTACTGATTTACCTTGGTCCTCTGCTGCGCGGTTGGGAGCGCGTAATATGGCGCCTCAAAGAAATACGGGCGCACGACCACATGCGCTTGGTCGAGACTGAGCAGCGTGCCGAGGTCCACTGGGCGGCGCGGGCGTTTCATCTCGCCTATTGGAGCGACAGCGGAACCGAGAAGGAGGCGTTGATCGGCGGCCTGATGGACTTTCTCGTGCCGCAGAAGTACTTCGTTGTTCCCGACATCGGCTGGAGCAACTGGGATCTAAGTATTGCGCGCGGGCTCTGCAGCCGCTCGCTGGTGGTCGTTTGTACCGAGAATCACGGCGAAGCCAAACGGCTCCTTCGGGTGCGTTGTGCGATGCGGTTTTCCCGTTTCGCCCTTTTCCTGCTGCGCAGCTGCGCTGCACTGACGGCATTCGCGCTGATCCTCGGCTGGCCGTTGACGGCCGCTGTGATCGGCGGCGCGGGGTTGATCGGTTCGGGAATCATGGGATGGGAGCTCGTCGCCTTCGGGAGATTGATGCACCGCATCATCGAGGCTGTCGCCAAGCAGACCAGGCTGGTTCCGGTCGATCCGAAGGATCAAGTCCAATTTCCGCTCCGCGCGTCGCGCGCGGTCTGAGACCGGATGCTCAAAAAGCTCTTGCCTTTTTTGAGGCCGTATCGGTGGCCGGTTGTTTGGGCGCTGCTGCAAGTGTTCTTCATAACCGGCTTTGAGCTGCTGAAGCCGTGGCCGCTTCAGGTGGTAGTCGACAACGTGCTCGGCGGCAAGCCGTTCCCGATCGACGGGCTGGCGTCCTTGCCGCCCGGCCGGCTGCTGCTCCTCGCCTGCCTCGGGATTGTCGTCGTTCATCTGGGCGCCGGCGCTCTGACCTTGCTACATAATTACACGACGATCGGCGTCGGTCAGAAAATGGTGAACGACCTGCGCGGGTCCCTCTACGCCCATCTCCAACGGCTGTCCCTCGCCTTTCACAGCCGGCAACGGGTGGGCGATCTCCTCTATCGGATCACCGCAGACAGCTTCGCCGTCCAGACCATGGTCATGAACGGCGCGCTGCCGATCCTGTCGGCGACGGTCCTCCTCGGCGGCATGCTTATTGTCCTCTTCCCGCTCGACCCATGGTTGACACTGCTCGCTCTGACCGTCGTTCCAATTTTGTTCGGGCTGATTTCCGGGTTCAACCGCAAGATCGTCGATATTGCGACCGAGGTGCGCAACACCGAAAGCCGGGTCTATTCGGTCGTTCAGTGGGCGATGTCGTCGATCAAGGTCGTGCAGGCTTTCACCAAAGAGGAGGACGAGCATCGGCGCTTCATGGGAGCGAGCGGGGAGAGCTTGCGGGCGACCCTGCGTCTCTACAATTGGCAGACGCTCTATTCCGGAGCCGTGAACGTCGTAATTGCCGGCGGCACCGCGCTGGTGGTTTATGCCGGTGCACGCGCCGTCATCTCCGGACATCTTTCGGTCGGCCAGCTTATCGTCTTTGTCTCCTACCTTGCCCAGCTCTATGTGCCGATCAACCAAATCACTCAGAGCTGGGGCTTGATCGCCGGCGCCCGCGTCGGGGCACGCCGGGTCTTCGAGGTGCTCGAGACCGAGCCCGACCTCAAGGATGGGAGCCACAGCTTCCCGCCACCAGGAGCGCGCGGTGCGATCGCCTGGCGCGATGTCGAGTTCCGCTATCGGCCGGAAATCCCGGTCTTGGCCGGCATTACCCTGAAAGTGGCTGCCGGTGCGAAAATTGCGGTCGTCGGCCCCACCGGGGCGGGCAAATCGACCCTCCTGGGGCTACTGCCACGGTTCTTCGATCCATCCGGGGGAGTTGTCGAAATCGACGGTGTCGATGTGCGCGAGTACAGGCTGAACTCCTTGCGAAGCCAGATCGCGATGGTCTTGCAGCCGCCGCTGATCTTTCCTTTTTCGGTCCGCGACAATATCGCCTATGGGCGTCCCGGGGCGAGCGATGAGGAGATCGAAGCGGCGGCGCGGCTGGCTCTTATCCACGACCTGATCACTTCGCTTCCCGAGGGGTATGACACCGTCATCGGCGAATCCGGGGTGTTGCTCTCCGAGGGAGAAAAACAGCGGATCACCATTGCCCGCGCACTGCTGCGCGACGCGCCGATCCTGATACTGGACGAGCCGACCTCAGCGCTCGATGTCGCGACCGAGGCGCTCGTCATGGCGGGAATCGAACGGCTGATGGCGGGGCGCACAACGCTGATCATTGCCCACCGACTGTCAACCGTGCGGCGCTGCGACCGGATCGTCGTGCTGCGCGACGGAGCCATTGTCGAAGAAGGCTCATTCGCGGAATTGCTGCAAAGCAACGGAACCTTCGCAGAATATTGCCGGACCCAGTTCGTTCCCGAAGGACTGCACGAAGCAGAGAATCGCGTCGATGCCTGACTCCACCAGGAACTCGCGTGAACAGAAAATCTGGGCGGGGTAAAACGTAAATCGCGCAAAATAGACCCAGTATAAAACTTTTACGTGCCTTGCCAGTTAATCGCCGGTTTGTAAAAGCCGCGTTTACCAATTGATAGACTTGAGTTTTGATCGAAGTCTGTCCGCGATAGGCGGGGAGGCGCGCGGTATTTGGTTAAGATACAGATCAAGTAACAAAAATTAACGAATGATAGTTGCCAGGGGAAAATCGGACCGCTAGGGTGCATGGCGGCGAGCGCCGCTGATGGGGCTCGGCTTGATCTAGCCGCAACCTGGTCCGGGCTACTACCACCGGACATCCACGGTTCGGCAGCACGTGGGGGCGGGGGATATGGTCGCGGAACTACCGGGCCGGGGAGGCACACGCTTCCCCGAAATCAGCATTCATTTTCGGACAGCAAATCGATCGTCACGGATTTCTTTGACACCGGCTGGCCAGATTGCAACCGCTGCGGCCGCGATCGCGGTGGCCGCCGCGCTTTGCTATCTCTCGCTCATTCGGATTGGCCATAACCGGGTCGTCGCCGACCGCGAAGCGGCGGTCGTCAGGGCGGAAAGCGCAAACGCCGATCTACAGGACGATGTGGCGGCGCTGCGGGACCAACTTGCACTCGCCTCACGCGAGAGCCGGCAGGAAGATGACTTGCTCGACAGCGTGCAAGGTCAGGCTTCGCAGCAACGCGCTGACTTGCGTCAGCCGCTGCCGACATCCGATGGCGCCGCCGCGGCGCAGATCGGCCGACTGAGCCAAACGCTGGAGGAGACGCAGCGCGAGCTGCGACAGACCGACGCTCAGCGCGCGGCGCTCGCGGCGCGCCTCGGCAGGATCGAGAGGGATCGTGCCGGTCAACAGGCGCGCCACGACCAGTACAAAGCCGGCCTCGATGCGACAGCAAAAAAGCTGCAACAGGTCAGCGCCGATCGAGACAAGGCGATCATCGAGCGAGACCGATTGCGGGCGCGAATTGCGGAGATCGAGCAGAAGCGCTCGCAGCGCCAGACCCTGCGACTGCAGCAACCGGGCAGCGAATTTCGTTTGGCCGGATTGATCACAGCGGAATTCGGCCAATCCGAGGCTGATCCGTCACAACCCGAACTGCCGATTTCCGATGCGCCCCCGGAACCGCAGCGCGAATTGCGCAGCTTTGCGGCGTTCGCTCAACAAGCGATCGACGAATTTCGCCACGTACTCGCTTCGACGGGCTTGAATGTCGAGCGCCTATTCCCGCAGTTCGCCCAAAATCGCGCCGAAGGCGGTCCCTTTGTCCCGCCGCCGAAGGGTGAACAGCTGACCGGGATCAGCACAGACAAGCTGGAGGCGATGCGCAGCTTGATCAAATCACTGCCGCTGTCCGTGCCGCTTGACCACTTCCAGCTCGAGAGCCGGTTCGGGCCGCGCCATGACCCGTTCAATCGGCGATTGTCGTTCCATACCGGGATCGATCTTTCGGCGCCTTACATGTCGCCTGTCTATGCTACGGCAGCAGGGGTAGTGACTTACGCCGGCTATCGGAGCGATTACGGCAAGGTGGTCGAGATCGATCACGGCAACGGGATCGCCACCGTCTACGGCCACCTCCACCGCTATATCGTCGCGGTCGGGCAAACTGTCGCGGAACATGCCCAGATCGGCTTTCTCGGAAGTACCGGACGCAGCTCGGGTCCGCATGTGCATTACGAGGTTCTCGTCAACGACGAACCTCAAGACCCGCAGAAATTTATCGAGCTCGCCCGAGTTATCCCGGCGGCGGACAAATAATCGGGTCGTCGTATCAGCGCGCCAGATCGCTGGCCAGCGAAAATGCCGAATCGCGCCCGATCTGGCCGCGGTAGATCTGCAGGTTCTCGAGGACGCGCTGAACGTAGTTGCGCGTCTCGTTGATCGGGATCATCTCAATCCAATCGACCATGTCGATATTGCCGCCGCGTGGGTCGCCATAGTCGCGCAGCCACTGTCGCACTCGCGTCGGGCCGGCATTGTAAGCGGCGATGGCTAGCGCGTAAGACCCGCCGAAATCATCGATCAAAGTTTCGAGGTAAGTGCGCCCGAGCAATACATTGTAGATACCGTCCGCGGTCAAGCGGTCGGCCGAGAATGGCAGTTGCATCTTGTTGGCGATAAAACTCGCCGTAGCCGGCATCAGCTGCATCAATCCGCGGGCCCCGACCCGGCTGACGGCGTCGCGCTCGAACGCGCTTTCCTGTCGCGTGATAGCGAAGAGCAGGGAGCGCTCCGCCGTGCCGCCACTCGGGATCTCGGTCACCGGATAGCCGTGAATCATCAGGGGTGTACCGGCTTCGATCGCACGTTTCGCTACCGCAATTGCAAGATCAATGCGCCCGCTGCTTTCGGCGAGGTCGGCGAGCATCGCGAACATCGTCGGGGTTTTCGCGTTGTCGGCCATGTGAAGAAGGAAAATCTTGCTGTGGTCGCGGTCGCCGAGCTCGAAAAAGACGCGGGCGGCACGAACCAATTCGTTGTTGTTGAAGCGGTCTAGCTCTGCGGCGTCGGGCACGGGCTCCGGCGCCGGGCGCGGCGGTGCGTCGCGTCCCAATTGGTGGGCGGCGAGCTGGCCGTAAAAAGTAGCCATGTGATCGGCCCCGGCGGCGTACCACTTTGCCGCGAGCTCCGGTTTGGATTGCGCCTCCGCCGCGCGGCCGCCCCAATAACCGGCCCGCGCCTTGGCAAATGGCGTGTTGACTTGGATCAATATGCGCGAGAAGTGTTCGAAGGCGAGCGCTGGCTGTTTCATATAGCGCAACGCAATGTAGCCCAATAAGAACTGGGCTTCGGAGAAGGCGTTGCCTTCGATCAACCCACGCTGCTCGACGATCCGGTAAGCAAGCTCGGCATTGCCGCCGGCGAGAACCCGTCGGGCAATCGTTTGCCGCTCAGCCCACCACGCCGCCGGCCGGACGCGGTCGTTGCGCTGGGCGAGCAGGATCTGGACGGCCGCGTCGGTCATGTCTTTCCTGCGGCGCGATCGCAGCTGCTCGAAGATCAGTCCGGGATCGGAACGCAATCGTCCGGGAACCCGGGCGACCAATGCGTCGGCACTTGAGGCCTGAGCGGCAAGCGCCAAGCGAGCCTCTGCCAGGGCGCGATAATCGGGCGGGAGGAGCGTCAAGATGCGGTGCGCTGCTTCGCTCTGCCCATCCCACAATAACCGGTCGACCCGCTTCGCATGGTCCTCCGGCCGGATTGCGGCGCCATGCAGGGCAAGAAAGTTCTTTTCGTCGACTGGGCCGAAATCGGCGGCAATCCAGGTTGCCCGCAAGGCCTCGGTGCTGCCGCCGATATCGCCGGCGTTTAAGGCGATTTCGGCCTCGCGGACCCTGCCCGTGGCGCTGATCGGCGGATAACGTTTGAGCCACTCGGCCGCGACCGCATCCGATTCGCCGGCCAAGGCCTCCTCGGCATGCTTGCGCAGGCCTTTCTGACCGGGCCAATCGGGGTTTTTTTCGATGAATTCGGCGATGTCAGGAAAGCGCCCGGCGGTACCAGGACGGGCGTAATCCATCCAGCGCAGCATCTTCAGCGGCAGCGGATCCTCTATCGCGGCCGCATCGGCGTATGCACGGTTCCAATCGCCACCCTGCGCTTCAGCAAGGGCTGAGCGTATGGCTACTAGATCGGCTGGCGCCAACGTGTGAGCGGCGGCAACCCGAACCAAGAAAGCGCCGGCGATTAACGCGACCAGCACCACCCCGCGGAGAGCCGGGAGCAAAATCAGACCGCTCCTTGTCTGGGTCAAAGATGAGGCAAAGCTTCTTACGGTGTTTCTCCACCGAGAGCAAGTCAGCCGGCCGGAAGCTCGCCGGCGCATTGCCTCGGAACCCCGCATCTGTGCAGCACGCGCGGCGGTGTAGGGCTGTTGAAGCCGGCGACGCCGAGGACTATCGTGGCTCGGCAATGCGGCCGTCCCGGAGGAAACGATGTTCAACGGATCGCTCGTCGCGCTGATCACGCCGTTTCGCGATCACCGGCTGGACGAGAGCGCCTTTCAGGAGCACGTGACTTGGCAGGTCGGTCAGGGCACCCACGGCCTTGTGCCGTGCGGCACCACCGGAGAAGCGCCGGCGCTCGCCGATGACGAGCAGCAGCGGCTGATCGCGCTGTGCGTCGAGGCCGCCGGTGGCAAAGTACCGGTAATCGCCGGAACCGGAACAAACTCGACCGAACACACGATCGAACTGACACGGCGAGCGAAGGCGGCGGGAGCCGACGCGGTGCTGATTGTCTGCCCTTATTACAACAAACCGACGCAAGAGGGGCTTTATCAGCATTTCAAGACGGTTCACGACGCCGTCGATCTGCCGATCGTCATCTACAACATTCCGGGCCGCTCGTCGGTCGACATGACGAATGCGACGATGGCGCGTCTTGCCGAATTGCCCAATATCGTCGGGGTCAAGGACGCCACGAACGACTTGGCCCGGCCGCTGCGCATGCGGGTCGAAATCGGCGCCGGTTTCTGCCTGCTTTCGGGCGAAGACGCAACCGCCGTTGCCTACCTTGCACAAGGCGGCGACGGGTGCATTTCGGTGACCGCCAATGTCGCCCCGCGGCTATGCTCGGAGATGCACGTGGCGTGGCAGCGCGGCGACGTCGCGACGGTGCGCCAGATCAATCGGCGCCTGATCCCGCTGCACGACGCGCTGTTCGCCGAAACCAGCCCGGCTCCCGTCAAATATGCTGCCTCGCTTCTGGGCCGCTGCACCGCCGAAGTGCGGCAGCCGTTATGGGCGATCATGCCTGAAACTCAGGACAAGGTTCAGCGGGCGATGCGGAGCGCTGGTCTCCTCAACTAATGCGATCGGCGGATCGTTACGTCGCGCAAAATCGGCGGGCGCGCCACGACTATCTAATCGAGGACACACTCGAGGCGGGAGTGGTCCTGCAGGGCACCGAGGTCAAGGTGCTTCGCCAGGGGCAGGCAAGTATCGCCGAGGCTTATGCCGACGGGAGCAGCGGCGAGCTTTTCCTCGTCAATGCCAATATTCCGGAATACTCGGCTTCCGCTCATTTCAATCACCAGCCGCGCCGTCCGCGCAAGCTGCTGCTGCATCGCAAGCAGATGAACCGGCTGTTGGGCGCGATCCGACGTGAGGGCATCACGGTGGTGCCGCTGTCGATTTATTTCAATGCCCGCGGTCGCGCCAAGGTTGAGCTCGGGCTCGCCCGCGGTAAGCGCAAGGCTGACAAGCGGCAGGCCGAGAAGCAGCGCGACTGGCAGCGCAGCCGCGCCCGCATCTTACGCGACCGCGATGCCTGAGCCCGGCTCACCGCAAAGACCACTCTCGCGCCGGCCGTCTGTTCCTCACCCGCCCGCTGATGCGGGCTCCTCATCAACCCCCTCGTTTGCCGGCAGAGCATCGGGCTGAGACGCTCTTTCCGTTGTGGCGAGGTGTCGCGCGAGGGTGGCAAACACCGATTCGAACATGGCGGGACTTAGCTTGCCCGTATTGGTGTTGAGCCGCGAGCAGTGATAGCTGTCGGCAAGCACCAAGCCCGAGGGCAACACATGCATTCGACCGTGGGCGAAAGGGAACAGCGTGCGGCGCAGGTCGAGCATCGCGAGCACGCTCTGGTGAGCGATCGCCCCGAGGGCCAGGATCGCCCGGAGCTGCGGCATACCGGCAATCTCGGCGAGAAGAAACCGCCGGCACGTGGCGATCTCGCCCGGTTCGGGTTTGTTCTGCGGCGGAACGCAACGCACGGCATTGGTGATGCGGACCCGGCGGAGCATCAGGCCGTCATCGGGCCGGGCCTCATAGGCGCCTTCCGCAAAGCCGAATTTATGTAAGGTCTCGTAGAGCAATTCCCCGGCGTAATCGCCGGTAAATGGACGACCGGTCCGGTTCGCGCCGCGCAATCCGGGAGCGAGCCCAACGATCAACAACGCGGCCGCGTCTTCGCCAAAGGGGGGCACCGGCGCGTTGAACCATTCCGGATGAGCCCGCCGTTGCGCCCCGCGAAACGCGGCGAGGCGTGGGCAGAGCGGGCAGTCCCGCGGCGGCGCGGCCACCGGGGCTGAAATCGTCACGCTTCGTCGACGGGTTCGGTGCGCGGCCGATGAGGCTCGTCGCGCGCATGGTGGTTGCGCATGACGCTCGGCGCGAGATCCTGAAGTTCGATGAAATTGTCGGCCTGGCGGCGCAGATCGTCCGAGACCATCGGTGGCGTCGAGCGCATGGTTGAAACTACCGATACGCGAACCCCCTTGCGCTGGACGGCCTCGACCAGCCGGCGGAAATCCCCGTCGCCCGAGAACAAGATCGCATGATCGATGTACTGCGCCATCTCGAGCATGTCGATCGCCAGCTCGATGTCCATATTCCCCTTGATTCGTCGCCGGCCCATCGCGTCGGTGAATTCCTTGGTCGGCTTCGTAACCATTGCGTAGCCATTATAGTCGAGCCAATCGACGAGCGGCCTGATTGGCGAGTACTCCTGGTCTTCAACTAATGCGGTATAGTAAAACGCTCGAATTAGCCGACCTTTGGTGCTGAATAAATCGAGCAGCCGTCGATAATCTATGTCGAACGCCAAGCCCCGAGCGGCAGAGTAAAGGTTGGCCCCATCAATGAAAATAGCAAGTCGCTCTTCCGGGTAGAATATCATCTGCCAAAATGCCCTATCGTATTAGGTACCGACCCGCAATGGATCTTGTAAATCACGCCCGCATCACCCCAATTCACCATTCCCGTGAAATCGGCAATCCTGTCGCGGGGTGTGTTGCGGCGGACGCTCCGGTCTCCCGTTTCCGCAGGAGCGATCACTCCTTGCCGAAATATACCAAATTCATTTCGGGTCAATCTGTAACGTGAGTGTCTTACACGGCTCAGTCCGGGTCAAGAAGCGACCGGATGGTGGAGGACATCAGGTGATCCTGATCGGCATCGGAGGGAATCTCGACAGCCCGGGGTTTGGCTCGCCGCGCGCCACCCAGATTGCTGCGCTCGCTGCGCTGGAAGCGGCGGGCATCGCTATCGTCAGGCGCTCCGGGTGGTATCGCAGCGAGCCGGTCCCCCGCTCGAACCAGCCCTGGTTCGTCAACGCTGTCGCGTCGCTCGCGACCGGGCTCGGCGCGAGCGAGCTGCTGACGCTGCTGCAAGCCATCGAAACGCGATTTGGCCGCACCCGCGCGGCGCGCAACGCGGCGCGGGTGCTCGATCTCGATCTGCTCGATCACCATGGCCAGGCGATCGACACGCCTTCGCTCGTCCTGCCGCATCCGCGGCTGCACGAACGCCGGTTCGTGCTGGTCCCGCTCGCCGAGATCGCGCCTCGTTGGCGGCACCCCATTACCGGTCTTACCGCCGCGCAACTCTTGGCCCAACTGACGAGCGAGCAGGAGCTGGAGCGCCTGTCGTGTTGATCAATTGCGGGCCGTCCGTTTGTGCCTCCGCGCGGTGGCCGATATAAACGCTTTGCGATTTATCGGAAGAGCCAATGACCTTGTTCGACGCCGCCCGCACCCACATGATCGACAGCCAGATCCGACCGAATAAGGTCACCGACGATCGCGTGCTGGCAGCCTTTGCCAGCATTGCCCGCGAGTTGTTCGTTCCTGAGCAATTCCGGCAAGTCGCCTACACCGACGAGGATTTGCCGCTCGGCAGGGGGCGCTATCTGATGGAGCCGATGGTCGCCGCCCGGCTGCTGCAGGCGGCGGCGATCGAGCGTACCGATACCGCCTTAATCATCGGCGCCGGAACCGGGTACGAGGCAGCGCTCACCACAATTCTTGCGCGGAACGTTGTTGCACTCGAAGAAGATGCCGAGCTCGCGCGGCGAGCCCGAGCAGCTCTCGTCGAGCATGGCATCGCGGCGGTCAGCGTCGTGGAGGCCCCATTGCGCGAGGGGTATCGACCGCGAGCTCCGTTCGATGTGATCCTCTTCGGCGGAGCCGTCGCCGAGGTGCCGTCGGAGATCGTCTCGCAACTCGCCGAAGACGGCCGGCTTCTCGCCGTCGTCAAACCCGGAAACACAGTCGGCCGTGCTATCTTAACGAGACGGGCTGGCGGTGTGCTTGCGCGCCGCGTTATATTCGACGCCGCTACCCCGCTGTTGCCGGGCTTCCTGCCGAAGCCCGAATTCGTGTTCTGTTGACGGCCTGATCTGGAGCGGATCGAATGCCTGAGAGCCGGCACGCCGGTTTGACCCCCCCTCGCGCGGGCATCACCTGTTGGCGGCCGCTTCGCCAGTTGACCAGCCTCGCCTCGCTCGCCGGCCTCGCATTCATCTCTGTCGTGACTGCCGCGCGCGCGCAAACGCTGACCCAGGCACTCGCCGAAGCTTATAACAATAATCCTCAACTCCTCGCGCAACGGGCCTTGTTGCGGGCAACCGATGAGCAGGTTCCGCAAGCGCTGTCATTCTGGCGGCCCCAGGTCACCTTTACCGGCCAGGTCGGCATGGCAACCACATCGCTGGAGACCAAGCCGACGGACGCACAGCTCGCCGTCGGAAGAACGAGATCTGTCCTTCATGCGATCACCAGACCGGATGTGCTCCAATTCCAGGCAAACCAGCCGATTTACCGCGGCGGCCGGACCGAGGCGCAGACCAGGCAGGCGATTAATAGCGTAGAGTCGACAAGAGCGCAGACCCTGGCGGTTGAGACCACGGTGTTCCAAGCGGTCGCTCAGGCTTATCTCGACGTCGTTCGCGACCAGGCTCTGGTCGAAGTTCAACGCAACAACGTTGAAGTCCTCCGCAAACAGCTGGAGGCTACGCAGGATCGTTTCCGCGTCGGCGAAGTCACCCGCACCGACGTGGCACAAGCCGAATCCTCGCTGGCGCAAGCCCAAGGCCAACTCGTTACGCAGCAAGGTCAGCTCGAGATAAGCCGGGCTGAATATGTGCGTGCGGTGGGGCATTCGCCCGGCAGGCTTATGTTGCCGAGGGAGCGTCCGGCGCTCCCCGCGACGCGCGAGGAGGTCATAAGCCTTGCCATGAACAATAACTTCAGTGTGATCTCGGCGACGTTCGCCGAACTTGCCGCCCGTGACAACATCGACGTCGTGCGCGGCCAACTGTTGCCGCAGATCTCGGTCGTCGGCACGCTCCTCCGCAGCTACGACCAATCCGCGAATTTTAAGGGCTCTTTGTCGAATTCCGCGCAGGTCTCGGCGCAACTGACGATGCCGCTCTATGAGGGGGGCGCGATCTATTCGCAAACCCGACAAGCCCAGCAAACCGTCGGTCAGCGGCGCAGCCAGGTCGACGATGCGCGCCGGGCCGCCGTCCAGACGGCTACCCAGTTCTGGTCAACCTTGGAAGCGGCCCGGGCCAGCATCTCGTCCTTTGCGGCGGCGGTCCGCGCGGCTCAGATCGCCCTCGAAGGGGTGCAGCAGGAGGCTTTGGTTGGCACGCGTACCGTGCTCGACGTTCTGATCCAGAACCAACAGCTGCTCACCACCCAGTCTCAGCTCGTCACCTCACAGCATGATGCCGCGCTCGCCGAGTTCAATCTGGCGGCCTCGGTCGGCCGGTTGATCGCACCCGAACTTCAACTCCCGGTAAAGCTCTACGACATGGAGAAGCACTATAAGGAGGTGAAGAACAAATGGATCGGCTTCCGCGGCGGCCTGTCCGAATGAGTTGATTCGAGCCGCCGGTCCACTGGCAAATCCGGCTCGGCTTGCCTAGGTTAGGTCAACTCTTCAGTCTTTATCGGTTGCCCTGATGTCGGACAACGCCAAATCGCCGCCAGAGCCCTCAATGGAGGAGATCATTGCCTCCATCAGCCGGATCATTGCCGAGGATAAGAAACCGAGCGAACCGGTTCGTCCGACCGCGGCGGATGATGGCGATATTCTCGAGCTGACCGAGGCGGTCAATGACGACGGCTCGGTGCGGCGAGTGACGCCCGCCGCCGAGAACCCGAGCGCACCTCCTGCGAGGCTCGCACCGTCGCTCGATCCTTCACCGACAAACGCCCACGTCCCGGTCGAGCCTGACCTGTCACAATCCAATCCAGGTCACGATCCTGGTATTGAGCCGATCCTCGGGCCCGGCCGCGAGCGCATCCTATCGTCGGCGAAATCAGGCGTCGCGGCTGCCGCTTTTGCCAAGCTCGGCGGATTGCCTCGCGAACGGCGCCGGGAGGGAGAGCTGCCACTCGGGGGAGCGGACCGTACGCTCGAGGATATCGTTCGCGATATCTTGCGGCCCTTGCTCCAAACCTGGCTCGACGAACATCTTCCGGACATCGTCGAGCGACTGGTCCGCGACGAGATCGCCCGCGTTGTCGAGGAGGCGAGGCTGCGCTGAACCCGCCGCACGCCACGATCTCAATCGCCCGCCCGCGTCGCGCCAGCCTGAGCCGCGAAGGCTTTCCGGGCAACTACCCAGCCGAGGACGGTTCAGCGATGCCGGACAAGACCTATCAACCCGCTGCGATGGAGGCGCGGCGCTACGCCTTGTGGGAGCAGGCGGGGGCCTTCGCCGCCGACCCCGACAGCAGCAAGCCGCCCTATACGATCATGATGCCGCCCCCGAACGTGACCGGGAGCCTGCATATGGGGCATGCCCTGACCTTCACCTTGCAGGATGTGCTGGTGCGTTACCAGCGCATGCGGGGCCGTGACGTGCTGTGGCAGCCCGGCACCGATCATGCCGGCATCGCCACCGAGATCGTCGTCGGCAATCAGCTAGTCGAACAAGGCACGACAAAGCGCGATATCGGCCGTGAGCAGTTCGTTGCGCGGGTGTGGGAATGGAAAGCCCAGTCGGGCGGCACGATCACCCGCCAGCTTCGGCGGCTCGGCGCCTCGCCCGATTGGCGCCGCGAGCGCTTTACGATGGACCCCGGGCTTGCCGCCGCGGTTCGCCGCGTCTTTGTCCAGCTTTACCGGGAAGGCCTGATCTACCGTGATCAGAGATTGGTCAATTGGGATCCGGCGATGCACACCGTGATCTCGGATCTCGAGGTCGACAGTCGCGAGACCAAGGGGTCCTTGTGGCATATCCGCTACCCGGTGGCTGAACTTCCCGGCCGGTTCATCACCGTTGCCACGACCCGGCCGGAGACGATGCTCGGCGATACCGGCGTTGCGGTCCATCCGAACGATCCGCGCTTTGCCGATCTCGTCGGAAAATCGGTGCGTCTGCCGCTGACCGACCGCCTGATCCCGATCGTTGCCGACGAATATGCCGATCCACAGACCGGCAGTGGCGCGGTAAAGATCACTCCAGCCCACGATTTCGACGATTTCGAAGTCGGCCGGCGCCATGGTCTTGCGCTGATCAACATTTTCGATCAGGACGCCCGCCTGACCGACGCAGTGCCGGCGCCCTACCGCGGTCTCGATCGCTTTGCAGCGCGCGCGAGAATTGTCGCCGACCTGGGGGCTGCCGACCTCCTCGAGAAGGTCGAGGACCAAGTATCGATGGTGCCGCATCACGATCGCTCGGGGGTCGTGATCGAGCCCTGGCTGACCGACCAGTGGTATTGCGATGCAGGGACGCTGGCCGCTCCGGCGCTTGCGGCCGTCGAGGACGGACGCACACGTTTCGTGCCGCGGCAGTGGGAGAACACGTATTTCGACTGGATGCGCAAGATCCAGCCCTGGTGCATTTCGCGGCAGCTCTGGTGGGGTCACCGGATCCCTGCATGGTACGCGCCGGATGGGGCAGTCTTCGTCGCCGAGACAGAGGAGGAAGCAGAGCAACAGGCCCGCGAAAAATACGGCGAGCCGGTCGAGTTGCGGCGTGACGAGGACGTCCTCGATACGTGGTTTTCCGCGGCGCTATGGCCGTTCTCGACGCTGGGTTGGCCCGAACCGACCCGGGAGCTCGCCCGCTATTATGCAACCGACGATCTCGTCACCGGCTTCGACATCATCTTTTTCTGGGTCGCCAGGATGATGATGATGGGGTTGCACTTTATGGGGGATGTTCCGTTTCGCACCGTCTACATCCACGCCTTGGTGCGCGACGGACGCGGCCAGAAAATGTCGAAATCGCGCGGCAACATCATCGATCCGTTGGAGCTGATCGACCGCTACGGCTGCGATGCGCTGCGCTTTACCCTGGCGGCGCTGGCGGCACCCGGCCGCGACATCAAGCTCGCCGAGAGCCGCGTCGAAGGGTACCGCAACTTCGCGACCAAGCTGTGGAATGCGGCGCGCTATGCAGAGATGAACGGTTGCGCGCTGGTTCCCGGCTTCGCTCCGGCGAACTGCCGGCTCACCGTCAACCGCTGGGCAACCGCGGCAACGGCCGATTGCGCGGCGGCGGTGACGGCCGCTCTCGAGACCTATCGTTTCGACGAGGCGGCGAGCCGGTTGTACCATTTCTTGTGGGGCACATTCTGCGATTGGTACCTCGAGTTCACAAAGCCGATCCTGCAAGGTGAAGACGCGGCCGCCAGGGCCGAGACACAGGCCGCGACGGCGTGGATTTTGCGGCAGATCGTCTATCTGCTGCATCCTTTCATGCCCTTTATAACCGAGGAAATATGGGAGCATCTCGCAGGCGAGGCGGCGGGAATGCTGATCACCGCTCAATGGCCGGAGCTTGCTCGCGACAGCGGCGATCCTGATGCCTCGGCCGAGATGGAGTGGGTCGTGCAGGCGATTTACACTGTCCGCGCGCTTCGGGCCGAAATGAACGTCCCGCCGGCGGCGCGCATACCACTTTATCTGAAAGACGTAGAGCCTCGAGCGGCGCAACGCATCGAGCATCATCGCGAGCACTTCGTTCGCCTTGCCAGGGTAGAGCGGTTCGAGCCCGTAGCCGAAATTCCTGCCGGCGGGGTTCCCGTAATGATCGAAGGCGCGACTTTGATCCTCGGCCTCGGAGAAGTCGTCGATCTCGCTCGCGAAAGGGAGCGGCTGGGCAAGGAAATCGGCAAGCTCGATGCGGAGTTGGCCAAAATTACCGCCAAGCTCGACAACCCCAACTTTCTCGCCAAGGCCAAGGCGGAGGTCGTCGAGGAGCAGCGGGAGCGTGAAGCCGACGCCATTCGCAGTCGCGGCCGGTTAAAATGGGCTTACGACCGACTGCCAGCAATCTAATGGCGCAGCCTCGGTTGTTGGACGGAGAAGATCTGATCGCCGCCGGGCTGGTCGAGCCCGGTCGGCTAGAGGAGATCCAGCGGGTTGCCGAAGAGTTTACCGTTGCCCTGACCGGGGATATGGCGGCTCTGATCGATGCGAGCGATCTGACTGACCCGATCGCGGCCCAATTTGTGCCGTCAGCAGCCGAGCTCACCACTGCGCCCGAAGAACGGGCCGATCCGATAGGCGACGAGCGCTGGTCGCCGGTGCCCGGCATTGTCCACCGCCATCCCGATCGCGTGCTGTTGAAGCCGACGCTGATATGTCCGGTCTATTGCCGCTTTTGCTTCCGTCGCGAGGTCGTCGGCAAAAAAGCTGCGATGCTCGATCGGGCGGCACTCGAAAACGCTTTCGATTACATCCGTCAGCATACGGAAATCTGGGAAGTGATCATTACCGGCGGCGACCCGTTCCTGTTGGCGCCGCGCCGGCTTGGCGAGCTCGTGTGCGCCCTCGACCAGATGCCGCATGTCCGTGTGATCCGGTTTCATACCCGGGTTCCGGTTGTCGACCCGCGCCGTGTCAGTCCCGCGCTCGTCGCGGCGCTCGGCGCGGAGAAGGCGGTCTATGTGGTGATCCATGCCAACCACCCGCGCGAGCTCACCGCACAAATGCGCGAGGCGGTTCTGCGGCTGACCCGTGCTGGCATACCCTTGCTGTCGCAAACCGTCCTGCTGCGCGGCGTCAACGACAATTCGTCGGTGCTGGAAGCGCTGTTCCGCGGCCTCGTCGCAATGCGCGTCAAGCCATATTATCTGCATCATGCCGATCTGGCCCGCGGCACGTCGCATTTTCGCAGCGGCATCGCGGTCGGCCAACGCCTCGTGGGCGCGCTTCGCGGCCGCGTGTCCGGCCTCTGCCAGCCGACCTATGTGCTGGACATCCCCGGCGGCTACGGCAAAGTGTCGATCGCGTTGTGCGCGGTTGCGCCAAGCGGCTCCTCCCGCGAATGGATTGTCGAGGACAGCGCCGGCGTGCAACACGCCTATCCGCCGGACCCCGAGCCCTAGGACTCGAGCGACAAGCGCTGGAGGTGCTGAGAAAGGCCTGTCGTGGTAGCGCTGGACGTTCCGGCCATGATTATCGTCGGCGGCGGAGCGATCGCGCTCAGTACGGCACAGGAGATCTGCGCGCTCCAGGGACATCGGGTCGTTGTGCTGTGGCGCAGGGACCCCGACCTTGAGCGTGCGGTCGAAGCCGTAGGCGCCCTCTTCGTCGCCGCCTCCCGACCGGATAGCAGCGAGGGGCTCGATCGCGCCGGCGTGCGCCGCGCTATCACGATTTTGGCGTTGTCGCCCGACGACCATCTCAATCTGCACGCCGCGCTCCTCGCCCGCGACGCCAATCCGCACATCCGCATTGTGCTGCGCCAATTCAACCGGACTCTCGCGCCTAAGATCGAGCAGAACTTGGCGAATTGCTCGGTTCTGTCGCTCGCCTGGCATTCGGCCGCGACTTATGCCGCTGCCGCTATCGACCCGTCCTGCTTTCGCGGACTGCAATTTCCCGAGCCGGACGGTCCACTTACCGGCTTCGCCACCCGAATCGCCGAAGATTGCGGGGTCGGCGGAACCAGCCTGGAGCAGGCAGAGAGACTACTGGCCGCCCGAATTATTGCCGTCGACGGCGCGACCAAATTCCCTCGGGACGGGCTTCTCTCAGACCAAGCGACGCTTGTCGTCTATGGTGAGATCGCCAGCCTGCAAAGCAGCATTTCCCGCCGATCGGCCACTCGGGCGTCGCCTGCGATCGGCCGCAAATTGTGGTCGGTGCTTAGTCGCAAACGGCAGCGTCCGCCCCGGCTTAATCCGATCCTGGCCCGGCTCGCCGTGGCGACGCTGTGCGTCTTCCTGGCTGGCACCTGGTACTTCCACGAAGTTCTTGGAGGTGATTGGCTGGATGCCGTCTACTTCGTGGTTACGACCATGACGACCACCGGTTATGGCGATGTAACGCCCGACCGGAGCCATCCTGTCGACATTATCGCCGCCATGCTGTTGATGCTGTCCGGCATCACCTTGACGGGCCTCTTCATTGCATTCGGGGCTTCGCTGCTGACGCGGGTGCAGTGGGTCACGATGCAGGGATTGCGGCCCGTGCACCGCAGAGGACACATCGTCGTTTGCGGGGCCGGTAGCATCGGCTCTGGGGTCATCGACCTGCTGCTCGCGCTCGACAAGCGGCTGGTGGTGGTCGAGCTGAACCCCGATACGACCATTGTCGAGAAAGCGCGTGAGCAGCACTTTGATCTGCTGACCGGAGATGCGAGCCTGGACGCGGCGCTCGATCTTTGCAACCTCGAGGCCGCACACAGTCTCATTGCGTTGACCAATGTCGATACATTGAACCTCGAGATCGCACTCGGCGCACGCGCCCGCAATCCGACAATGCCGATTGTGTTGAGGATCGCCGAGGCGACCTTTGCCGAGTCGATCGCCCGACATTTCGATTTCGAGACCACGTTTTCGGCTGCTGCCCTCGCGGCTCCCGCTTTCGTTGGCTTATCAAGGTTTTCCGGATCGCGTGGACGCGTAGCGTTCGCAGGCCAGGAGTTTGCGGTCGGCGAGCTGACGATCGACGAAGATTCCCGGCGTGATCGAGCCCCGACGACCATCCCGCTAGCAGTGGCGCGGCAGAACGAACTGGCAATTGCGCATGATTTCGAGGAACTCGGCGACGGCGACCGGGTTCTGGCCCTCGCGCCGCGCGCGCCGTTGAAGGAGCGAGAAGACACCCTCGCCGCCGCGGCAGAACGGTTTCACATCGAATGAGAAGGCGCACCCTCGCCAACATTTCGGTGATAGCGGCTGGGATTGGTCGCTCGGTGGGACGATCACGCCGCCGCATCCCGACGACACCGGGCGCAACGACTCGGGCGCGCTGAGGCGATCAAATCTCGCAGGCAAACCTGCCGCTCGAACCAGGCAGGCGGTCGTCTAAACCGCGAGCTCGCACCAGATTGGCGTGTGATCCGACGCGCGGTCCTTGGCCCGTGGTTTTTTGTCGATCTCGCAGGCCGCGACCCTGTCGGCAGCGTGCGGCGACAGCAACAGGTGGTCAATCCGCAATCCCTCGTCGCGATGCCAGCGGCCGGCCTGGTAATCCCAGAACGTGTAGCGGTGCGGCTCGCGGTGAAAAATGCGGTAGGCGTCGCTTAGCCCGAGGTGAAGGAGGGCGCGAAAACGCGAACGCGCTTCGAGCCGGCACAGCGCATCGTCGCGAAATGCTACCGGGTCGTAAACATCCTCGTCGGTTGGGCAGATATTATAGTCGCCAGCCAGCACGAACGGTATCTCCTGCCGTAATAGTCCACGGGCGTGCTCGATCAACCGCTCCATCCAGGCGAGCTTGTAGGTGAATTTTTCGGTCCCGACGGGGTTGCCGTTCGGCAGATAGACCGAGGCGACACGAACCTCGCCAAAAGCCGCCTCGATGTAGCGCGGCTGGTCGTCGTCGTCACAGCCGCGTAATCCGACAACAAGCTGGTCTGCCGGACGTTTCGAGAGCAATGCCACTCCGTTATAGGCGCGTTGCCCGATCGCCTCGACTTGGTATCCGAGGCCATTGACTTCGAGCATCGGAAAATCCGCAGCCAGGCATTTGGTTTCCTGAAGGCACATAACGTCGGGTTGGGCGTCTTCGAGGAAAGCGAGGAGATGCGGCAGTCGTGCCTTTACCGAATTGACATTCCAGCTGGCAATTTTCATCAGTTGGCCGCGCTCGTAAAAAATCCCGGATACCTAAGCTCTGCCCTCTGTATATGGAGCAAGCTCAGTCCCGGTGGTAGGGATGACCGGCGAGGATCTGCTGAGCGCGATAGAGCTGTTCGAGCAGCATGCCGCGAACGAGCAGATGCGGCCAAGTCAAGGGACCGAACGACCAGGTCGCGGCGGCGCGTTCGAGTACTGTGCCGTCGAGACCGTCGGCGCCGCCGATTGCGAAGGCGAGCTCAGGCAGACCTTGGTCGCGCCAGACTGCGATGCGATCGGCGAGGGCGCGGCTCGGCCACGCGGTGCCGCGCTCGTCGAGGGCTACGAGCGGGCAGCGCAGCGGTAACGCGGCGAGGATCAGCTCAGCTTCGCGCTTTTTTTGCGTGACTACCGGCAAGCGGCGCCGCTCTTCGAGCTCGACGATCGTTGGTGGCGGCACAATCCTGGCAGCATAAAGCGTCTGCAGTTCCTTGAGTGGCCCGCTGCGCAGCTTGCCGGTGACGAGGAGGCGGAAGCGTATCGGCGGCGTCCCGAACTACTGGCGTGCCGCTTCGCCGTCGGGGAATGCTGCGCCCCACATCTTCTCGAGATTGTAGTAAACGCGGATTTCGGGCCGGAACAGGTGCACGATCACATCGCCGGCGTCGATCAGCACCCAGTCGCCTTGTGTCTTGCCCTCGACCGAGATCCGGGCGCGGCCGGCGAGGGCCTCTTCGAGATGCTCGGTCAAGGCCAGGACCTGACGGGTCGAGCGGCCGCTGGCGATCACCATGTGGTCGGCAAACGTTGTCTTGCCGACCAGATCGATCGTGACAATGTCTTCCGCCCTGCCGTCTTCCAGGGTCTCTAAAACGAGCGGCAGGATCTCCGGCGGCCGCTCCTCGGGCCGGGTCTGCGAGGTGCGGGGGGTGAGGGTGGTGATCGTTGACAATTGCGGTTCTTGCTCCATGAAGGTTGGGGTTGGGCTTTCCTGCTGCTCGGACCGGATCCCAGTCGCCGAGCGGGCGTCGAGTGGGGTGTGGAAAAACACCCAGGCCGGCGGCCTCATCTGTGCCAATTGGCGCGCCGCAGAAACCGGAACGCGCTGCCGCGAAAACCGCTTCGCCGCCAGGCCGGAGAGCGCCCGGAGAGAATGCGAGGGGCGGTCGAACACGGCAATCGGGACCGTCCGAAAGATCTCGTTCCACCTCTGCCAGTGCCGGAGCTGAACCAGGTTGTCGGCACCCATTAGCCAGACAACGCGCAGGCGCGGAAGGCGGCGGCGTAACGCCTTCAACGTGTCGGCGGTGTAGTACGACGACCCTAATCGGCTCTCCAGATCGGTGACGACGATGCGGGGGTAAGCTGCCGCAACGCGGCGCGCCTGTTCGAGCCGGACCGCGAAAGGCGCCATGCCGTCGACCGGCTTTAATGGGTTCTGCGGCGAGACCAGCCACCACACCTCGTCGAGATCGAGGTGTTTGAGCGCCAACAGGCTCAAATGTAGATGTCCGCCATGGGCCGGGTTGAACGAGCCTCCCAATAGCCCGATGCGGCGAGGCCGTCCCGCCGACAGCCAAGACCCGGGGCGGGCGCTCAGGGGCGCACCTGCCCAGTGCCGCGCACGACATACTTGTACGTGGTCAACTGCTCGGCGCCGACCGGACCTCGCGGCGGAAGGCGTTGCGTTGAAATGCCGATCTCGGCTCCCATGCCGAATTCGCCGCCATCGGCGAACTGGGTCGAGGCGTTGACCAGCACGATGGCGCTGTCGACCTCGCGCAAAAAGCGCTCCGCGGTCTCCTTATCCTCGGTCACGATCGCATCGGTGTGGTGCGAGCCGAAATGATTGATGTGAGCGATTGCTCCGGCGATCCCGTCGACCACCCGAACCGACAGGATCGCGTCGAGATATTCCGTGCGCCAATCCTCTTCGACCGCCGGCAGCACGGCGGGATCGACCGCCCGGGTCTCCGCGTCGCCGCGCAACTCGCAGCCGGCCGCGCGCAGATCGGCGAGAAGCATTGGCAATTGATCGGCGGCGAGCTTTCGGTCCACCAGCAGGGTCTCCATCGCTCCGCAAATCGAGACGCGGCGCATCTTGGCATTCAATACGATCGCCCGCGCCTTGGCTGGGTCGGCGGCGGCTTCGACAAAAGTGTGGCAGATCCCCTCGAGATGCGCGATCACTGGGATCCGACTTTCGCGTTGCACACGCTCGATCAGCGATTTTCCGCCGCGGGGCACGATGACATCGATGTGCTCGTTCATCGAGAGCATCAGCCCGACGGCGGCGCGCTCGCGCGTCGGCACCAGCTGGATCGCGGCTTCCGGCAGGCCGGCACCGCGCAGCCCCTCGGCGAGCGCCGCGACCAATGCAAACGACGAGTGATAGCTCTCGGACCCGCCGCGCAGGATCGCGGCATTACCGGATTTGAGCGCAAGCCCGCCAGCGTCGGCGGTAACGTTCGGCCGGCTCTCGTAGATGATCCCGATGACCCCGAGCGGCACGCTGATCCGCTCGATCGCCAGCCCGTTCGGCCGCGTGCGCCGGTGCAGCACACGCCCGACCGGTTCGGACAGCGCGGCAATCGCCTCGAGCCCCGCGGCGATCGCTTCGAGCCGCGCGGGATCGAGCGCCAGGCGGTCCCGCAAAGCCGGCGCGATGCCTTCCGTTTCGGCCTCTGCAAGGTCAAGAGCATTGGCAGCGAGGATCTCCGCAGCTTGCGCCCGCACGGCCGCACCAGCCTCTCGCAACGCCATGGTCTTGGCCTCCGCGGGCGCCAGCGCCAGAGTGGCGGCAGCGGCGCGGGCGCGGCGCCCGATCGCGGCCATGACCGACGGCAGGTCGGGCACCGATGCGGCGGATTGGCGACGCACCAAGGTTTCGGTCGTCATCGGGGTTCGCTCACCACCAGATCGTCGCGATGAATAATCTCGTCGCGACCACGGTACCCGAGGATGTCGGCGATTTCACCACTCTTATGGCCGGCGATGCGCGCGATATCGGCGCTCGAATAAGCCGACAGGCCGCGGCCGGCTTCGGCGCCGGATCGCGTGCGGACAATGACCGCGTCGCCGCGTTCGAAGATGCCCTCGACCGCGACGACTCCGGCGGGCAATAGGCTCGTGCCGCGCTGCAGCGCTCTGGCCGCGCCGTCATCGACAATCACTATGCCCGACGGATTGACCGTTCCGGCGATCCACGCCTTGCGCGCCGACCGCGGTTCGCCCCGTGGCACGAACAGGGTCGCCCGGTCGCCCGCCTCGATCGCGGCGAGCGGCCCGGGTGCGGATGTTTTGATTTTTCCCTGGGCCACCAGCATGCGGCAGCCGGCGCTCATCGCTATGCGCGCGGCGGCCAGTTTTGTCACCATCCCTCCGGAGCTGTATCCGGGAGCCGCTTCACCGGCCATCGCTTCGATTTCCGGCCCGATCTCACGCACCATCGCGATATGCTCGGCATTCGCGTCTTTGCGCGGGTCGGCGGTGTAGAGCCCGTCGATATCGGACAACAGCACCAGCATGTCGGCGCTCGTCATCTGGGCGACGCGCGCGGCCAGCCGGTCGTTGTCGCCAAAGCGGATCTCGGTGGTGGCGATCGTATCGTTTTCGTTGACCACCGGAACCGCGCCCAGCGCCAGCAGCTGGGCAAAGGTTGCGCGTCCGTTCAGATGCCGGCGGCGCTCTTCGGTGTCTTCCGGGGTCAAAAGGATCTGGGCGACGGTAATGCCGTGCCGGGCGAGCGCTTCCTGGTAAGCATGTGCGAGGCGGATTTGCCCGGTGGCTGCGGCGGCCTGCTTTTCTTCGAGCCGCAACCGCCGACCGGCGAGGCCGAGCTGTCGCCGGCCGATTGCGATCGCTCCGGAGGAGACGAGGATCACCTCCTGGCCGCGGGATCGGCAGCGGGCGACGTCGTCCGCCAGCGCATCGAGCCAAGGGCGGCGAACCTCACCGCTTTCGGCAGCCAGCAGCTCCGACCCGATCTTCACGACCAGCCGCCGAGCCGCTATCAGCGCTTGCGCGGGGGTGCGGGTACCAACCTCCCTCATGGCGCATAGGATAGAGAGCTGGTCTCCACCCCAGGCTTTTCGTCCCTGTTACTACTTGCCGACAACGCGGCGAACGCGGCCTCGATCAGGTCCGGCACGCCAACGCCGGTGGCAGCCGATACGGGCAACACCTGCGTTTCCGGACGGGTCGCGCGACGCAGTTCGCGGCACTTGGTGCGCACCATCTCCGGCTCGATCGCATCGATTTTGTTGAGGCCGACGATCTCCGGCTTTTCGGCGAGGCCGTGACCATAGCGGAGGAGCTCTTCGCGAATTGTCCGGTATGCGTCAACCACATCGTCGAGCGCGCCGTCTATCAGATGGAGAATGATCGCGCAGCGCTCGACATGGCCGAGAAAGCGAGTGCCGATCCCGGCACCCTCGCTCGCGCCCTCGATCAACCCCGGAAGGTCGGCCAGGACAAACTCCCTATCGTGCCGGCGAACGACGCCGAGCTGCGGTTTCAAGGTCGTGAAAGGATAGTCGGCGATCTTTGGCCGGGCATGCGTGACCGCCGCCAGCAAGGTCGATTTCCCGGCGTTGGGCAAGCCGACGAGACCGACATCGGCGATCAGCTTGAGGCGCAGCCAAACCCATGCTTCACGGCCGGGCCAGCCCGGGGTCGGCGCGGCGTGGCGCGCGATTGGTCGAGCTCTTGTAATGCGAATTCCCGAACCCGCCATCGCCGCCTCGCAGAAAGACCAGCTGCTGGCCGGGGCGGGTAAGGTCGGCGAGCACTCCCCGGTTCTCTTCGTCCATGATCTGGGTCCCGACCGGGACACGCAACACGAGATCTTCGCCGTCGGCTCCGGTGCGATCACGGCCCGCGCCCGGCCGGCCATTCGGTGCCCGGAAATGCTGGCGATACCGATAATCGATCAACGTATTGAGGTTCGCGGCGACGGCGAAAACGATGTCGCCGCCCCGGCCGCCGTCGCCGCCGTTGGGTCCGCCGAACTCGATGAATTTCTCATGACGAAAGCTCACGGCGCCCCGACCGCCGTCACCGCTTTTCAGGTAGATCTTGCACTGGTCGAGGAACTGCATCGCAACTAGGCGGGCCGCTCCCCCGGCTGGACTGCTTTCCGGGGACGTTTATTCGGCCGCTTCGTTCGCCGAAGCCGCGGCAGGCACGACCGAAACATAAGTGCGGCCGGCGAGGCCGGTATGAAATCGGACCGCCCCCTGCGAGGTCGCAAACAACGTGTGGTCGCGGCCGATACCGACATGCTCACCGGGATGAAACTTGGTGCCGCGCTGGCGCACGATGATATTACCGGCAATCACAACCTCGCCACCGAACTTCTTGACGCCGAGGCGTCGGCCGCGGCTGTCGCGCCCGTTGCGGGAGGAACCGCCTGCTTTCTTATGCGCCATCTGCCGCTCCTTCCTCGCGCGGCGCGCCGTTCGCCGCCCGGATCTCGGTGATGCGCAGCACGGTTTGCTGCTGGCGATGCCCCTTCTTTCGCCGGTAATTGTGCCGTCGCTTCTTTTTGAAGACGATGATCTTCGCGGCGCGTCGCTGCTCGACGACGGTGGCGCTAACCGAGGCCCCGCCGATAACCGGAGCGCCGGTCGTAACTTCGGCTCCCTCGCCGATCATCAGCACATCGGTCAACTCGACCATAGCGCCGGGTTCGGCGGCAAGCTTCTCGACCGATATGACGTCGTCTGTGGCGACCCTATACTGCTTGCCGCCGGTCCGGATCACTGCGAACATGATACCCGTCGATATGGTTTGCCGTAGACCAGGCGCAAGAACTGCGGAGGCCGCGGTAATGCCTGCCTGGGTCACCCGCCGCGAGCCGCGCACTATAGGTCCGCCGCCTGGGCTGTCAACGGCTCCCCGACGCAGCTTTGACGGCGTCAGACCCGCTCTCTAAACTGCAGCGTGACTAAAGCGGTCGGCCCGATCAGACCCAGGCTTTATTTGACGAGGAAGTATGGACACCGGCATCACTCGCGCAACCGAAGACGAGGCCCTGCAGTTTCATGCCAGCGGGCGCCCCGGGAAACTGTCGATTGCGCCGACCAAACCGTTGACGACCCAACGCGATTTGGCGCTCGCCTATTCGCCGGGTGTTGCCTTTCCCTGCTTGCACATCGAGCGGCAGCCCAGCACCGTGTTCGACTATACGTCCAAAGGTAACTTCGTGGCCGTGATCTCGAACGGGACTGCGGTCCTCGGACTGGGCGATCTCGGCGCTCTTGCGGCAAAACCGGTGATGGAGGGCAAGTGCGCGCTGTTCAAGCGCTTCGCCGATATCGACTCGATCGACCTCGAGATCGACACCCGTGACGTCGACGAGTTTGTTAATTGCGTGCGTTTTCTTCACCCGGCCTTCGGCGGCATCAATCTCGAGGACATCAAGGCGCCGGAGTGCTTCATCATTGAAGAACGGCTGCGCGAGCTGCTCGACATTCCGGTGTTTCACGACGACCAGCACGGTACCGCGATCATCGCCGCCGCCGGCCTGATCAACGCCCTCCATCTGACCGGCCGTGAGCTCGACAAGACTAAAATGGTGGTCAACGGAGCGGGCGCCGCCTCGATCGCCTGTGTCGAGCTGTTGAAGACCATGGGTCTGCCGCCGAACAATGTCGTGTTGTGCGACACCAGGGGTGTCATCTACCGCGGTCGCACCGATGGCATGAACCAATGGAAGTCGGCTCATGCGGTCGAGACCAAAGCGCGCACCCTGGCCGAGGTGATCGAGGGCGCTGACGCGTTCTTTGGGCTCTCCGCCAAGGGGGCGGTCGATCGGGCGATGGTTCGCGCGATGGCGGATAAGCCGATCATCTTCGCGATGGCCAACCCCGATCCGGAAATCACCCCCGAGGAAGTCCGCGCCGTGCGCTCGGACGCGATCATCGCCACCGGACGGTCCGACTATCCGAACCAGGTCAACAACGTCCTCGGCTTCCCCTACATCTTTCGCGGCGCCCTCGACGTGCGCGCTTCGACGATCAACGACGCGATGAAGATCGCGGCCGCCGAAGCCTTGGCCGAGCTCGCCCGCGAAGACGTGCCGGACGAGGTCGCCGCCGCCTATTCCGGCGAGCGCCTGACCTACGGACCCGATTACATCATCCCGGCGCCATTCGACCCGCGATTGATCTGGGCGGTGCCCTCGGCGGTCGCCAAGGCGGCGATGGATTCCGGTGTCGCGCGCAAGCCGATCCTCGACATGGGGACGTACAAGCGGGGACTGCGCGCTCGCCTCGACCCGACCGCCGCGGGGCTCGAGCTGATCTTCGAGCGCGTCCGCGCCTCGCCAAAGCGCGTCGTCTTTGCCGAGGGCGAGGAAGAAAAGACGATCCGCGCCGCGCTGCTGTTTGCGGAGAGCGGCTACGGCACGCCGGTGCTGGTCGGCCGCGAGGATCGGATCAAGTCGACGATGTCGCAGATGGGGTTGAGTTCGGCTCGCGGGCTCGAGATCCACAATGCGAGGTTGTCGCAGCACAACAAGCGGTATACCGATTTCCTTTACGCGCGCCAGCAGCGCCGGGGGATGCTCTACCGCGACTGTCAGCGCCTGGTGAACCAGGATCGCAACGCCTTCGCCGCCTGCATGGTCGCCTGCGGGGACGCCGACGCAATGCTGACCGGGGTGACCCGCAACTCGTTCGATGTTCTCGAGGAAGTCGCGCGCGTGATTGCGCTGGAGCCTGGGTCGGTCCTGCTCGGTCTGACCGTGCTGCTGGCGCATCAGCGGACCGTTCTGCTCGCCGATACTCTGGTGCATGAGAGCCCGAGCTCGGCGCAGCTCGCCGACATTGCGACGCAAGCCGCGGCTAAGGCGCACGAGTTGGGGCTGGTGCCGCGAGTGGCGCTGTTGTCGTACTCGAATTTCGGCAATCCAATGGCCAAGGACGGGCAACGGGTGCGCGACGCGGTGGCGTTGCTCGATCAGCGCGGTGTCGCGTTCGAATATGATGGCGAAATGAGCGCCGATGTTGCGCTCAACGAACGGCTGATGCGCCAGCTTTATCCGTTTTGCCGCCTTAGCGGACCGGCCAATATCCTGGTCATGCCCGAGCTGCATAGTGCCAATATCGCGGCAAAGCTGCTGCCCGAGCTTGGCGGAGGAACGGCGGTCGGACCCCTACTTCTCGGACTTTCTCATCCGGTGCAAATCGTCAATATGGGGGCGACGGTGTCCGAACTGGTGAACCTAGCCGCCCTCTCGGCGCACGACGCGATCCGCTGATCGGGCGGATACCAACGCGGCCGCCGGGATAGCCATCAGGCCGCTGACCAGTGATCGGGAGGCGCCCGCGGAGCCTCTATCGCATCGCCGCGCTGGCGCTGGCGGTGTCTGCTTCGAGCCTGATCGTGCTCGCGTTTCTTGCGGTATGGGGCCTTCTGGCGGTCGGCGCGGCGCTGATCGCCGCCGTGGTCATATTGGCCTCGACCACATTCGTGATCGGGCGCTCGGTCAGCGACTTGACAGCTGTTCGCGACGCTGTCGACAGCCTCGACGCCGGCGAAGCCGAGATGGGGTTGCATCCGATCAACCGCAGGCTCGCTCCTTGGGCCGACGAACTCTGGCTCGCGATCGTCCGGCTTGCGCGGCGCTGGCGCGACCGCGTGCGCACTGCCGAAGGCGAGCTGGCGGCGGCGGAGGCTGTCATTGCTGCGGTTCCCGACCCCTTGATCCTGCTCGACGGCAGGCGGCAAATCGTCCGCGCCAACGCGCCGGCTTCAGCCTTGGTCGGTGCCGGGTCCGGACCGCGAGACTTGGCCGTGGCGCTCCGCAACCCCGCGGTCCTGGCGGCGGCGGATACGGTGCTGCGCGGCGAACCGGCGAGCGTGGTCGACTTCGCCGTCTCGGTTCCGGTCGAGCGGCAGCTGCGCGCCCGTTTCGCCCGTATCGACCGCCCGTCGCTCGACGGTGCGGTCGCAGTGCTGACCCTCAACGACATCACGCAGCTGAAGCGCGCCGAACAGATGCGGGCGGACTTCATCGCGAATGCGAGCCATGAGCTGCGCACCCCTCTCTCGACGTTGATCGGGTTTATCGAAACCCTGCGCGGCCCGGCACGCGACGACGCGGAAGCACGCGACCGGTTCCTCGCGATCATGCATGATCAGGCGTCTCGCATGTCCCGGCTGGTTGAGGATTTGCTGTCGCTCTCGCGGATCGAGCTCAACGAGCACGTCATGCCAAAAGACCAGGTCACCCTTGGTCCGCTCCTGCACCGCGTTGCCGAGGCTATGGAGCTGCGTGCCGGGGAACGCCGAATGCGCATCCTTCTGGCCTTGCCGCACGATCTCCCCGCGGTGCTTGGCGACCAGGACGAGATCGCTCAAGTTTTTCAAAACCTCGTGGAGAATGCGATCAAATACGGCCGTGCCGGAACCGAGATCTCGATCGATGCCGAAACCGTCCTGCGGATGACGGCGGATGGCGGAGCCGCATCGAGCCGGTTTGTCGCGGTAGCGGTGCGCGATCATGGCGACGGCATCGTTCGGGAGCATTTACCGCGATTGACCGAACGGTTCTATCGAATTGACACCGCGCGGTCGCGAGAAATGGGCGGAACCGGATTGGGGCTGGCGATCGTCAAGCATATCCTCAATCACCACCGGGGATTTCTCGAGATCGAGAGCACGCCGGGAGTGGGCTCGGTTTTTACCGTGCTGTTGCGCACCTACCCCGCTCGGTCAATGCCTCAGTCCTGTTCCGGCGATTTGTCATAAAACTGCAACGTAACTGTCATCTAACCTTCCGCTGCAGAATTTATGACTGCAATCATCAACTCGCTGCGGCCCTTTAGGGTCGGTTTTCTCGAGATGGAGCAAACCGTGAACGCTTACCGCATCGCACTGTTCGGGATGGCCGCCGCTGTTGCGATCGGCTTTGGCGCCCAGGCCGCTGAAATCTCCGGGGCCGGGGCCACCTTTCCCTACCCGATTTACGCCAAATGGGCGGAAGCCTACGCCGCGAAAACCGGAGTGAAGATGAATTACCAGTCGATCGGCTCGGGTGGCGGAATTGCCCAGATCAAAGCCCGGACGGTAGATTTCGGCGCCTCGGACATGCCGTTGAAGCCGGAGGAGCTCGAGAAGAGCGGTCTCACCCAATTTCCGCCGGTCGTCGGCGGCGAGGTGATGGTGGTGAACCTTCCCGGGATCGAGCCGGGCCAGATGACGCTCGACGGCCCGACAATCGCCAATATCTATTTGGGAAAGATCGCCAAATGGAGTGACCCCGCCATCGGCAAGCTCAATCCCGGTCTGAAGCTGCCGGACACGGCAATCGCCGTGGTCCACCGCTCCGACGGCTCCGGCACCACTTTTATCTTTACCAACTACCTCTCGAAGGTGAGCCCGGAATGGAAGGACAAGGTGAGCGAGGGTACGTCCGTCGAATGGCCCGTGGGGCTCGGAGGCAAAGGTAATGAGGGCGTCGCGGCGCTGACGTCGCGGACAGCCGGCGCGATCGGTTACGTGGAATATGCTTATGCGCTGCAGAACAAGCTGGTCCACACCAAGCTGATCAATCGCGATGGGGCGGCATTGCAGCCGGGTATCAACGTCTTTCAGGCCGCCGCGGCCAACGCGGACTGGAAGAACGCACCGGGCTTTTATCTGATCCTTACCGATCAGGCCGGGAAGGAGACCTGGCCGATTACCGGCGCGACTTTCATTTTGATGCACCAAAAGCAGGAACACCCCGATCGCGCGAAAGAGGTGCTGAAATTCTTCGACTGGGCCTACAAGAACGGCTCCGACATGGCGAAAGCGCTCGACTATGTGCCGATGCCGCCGAACGCTGTCGCGATCTTCCAGGACAGCTGGAAACAGATCGTCGGGCCAGACGGCAAGCCGGTGTGGGACGGGAAATCCTCTTGATGGGTTGACCGGGCAGCACCGCGGCCCCGATCATGGCGGCTGAGATCGCGCTGGAGTCAGGAGTAGCCGAGCGGCGCCGGCGTGCCGGCGCCATCGGGGATCATGCGTTCCGCGCGCTGACCTTTGCCTTCGCGCTCCTCGTCTTACTGATACTCAGCGGCGTCATCATCGCTCTGGTCGACGGGGCGTTGCCGGCGTTGCGGGCTTTTGGCCTTGTTTTCGTTGTCACCGAGGTGTGGAACCCGGTGACCGAAAAGTTCGGGGCTCTAGCGCCGATTTACGGCACCCTCGTGACCTCAGCGATCGCAATGCTGGTCGGCATCCCGGTGGCCTTTGGGGTGGCGGTGTTCATCACCGAAATTTGCCCGCTCTGGCTGAAACGGCCGCTTGCGACAATGATCGAGCTGTTGGCGGCAATCCCGAGCATTATCTATGGAATTGGGGTCTTTTCGTATTCGCGCCATTTGTCCAGCAGTATATCCAGCCGCCGATCATCAATACGCTTGGTCAAATCCCGGGGATCGGTGCGCTGTTCGCCGGTCCGCCACTCGGCATCGGCGTGCTCACCGCCGGGTTTATTCTCGCTATAATGGTATTGCCGTTTATCTCGTCGATTATGCGCGACGTCTTCGAGACGGTACCGGCGATGCTGAAGGAAAGCGCCTATGGGCTCGGCGCCACGCGAACCGAGGTGGTCTGGAAGGTTGTCCTGCCCTTCACCCGCATCGGCGTTGTCGGCGGCATCATGCTCGGCCTCGGCCGGGCGCTCGGCGAGACCATGGCGGTGACCTTTGTCATCGGCAACGCACATCGCATCAGCGCCTCGATCCTGCAGCCCGGAACGACGATCTCGGCGTCGTTGGCGAACGAATTCACCGAGGCTGTCGGCGATCTCTATCTATCGTCGTTGATCGCGCTCGGCTTTATCCTGTTTATCATCACCTTTGTCGTGCTGACGATCGCGAAATTCCTGCTGTTGGCGTTGCAAAAACGGGCAGGGGGCTGAGCCGATGAATACCTACGCTCGACGCCGCATCGTCAATGGCCTTGTCATGGCCCTTTGTGTCGCCGCAACCGGTTTTGGCCTGCTATGGCTGGTCCTCGTCTTATGGACCCTACTGTGGAACGGAATCGCCGCGATATCGCCGGCATTGTTCGGCCAGATGACCCCGCCACCAGGCAGCGCGGGCGGACTGTTGAACGCAATTTTCGGCAGCGTCGCAATGACCCTGATCGCCACGCTGATCGGCACCCCGACGGGCGTTCTGGCCGGCACTTTTCTGGCAGAATACAGCCGAGGCAGCCGCTTTGGCGAAGTCGTCCGCTTCATCAATGACATCCTGTTGAGCGCTCCGTCCATCATCATCGGGCTATTCGTCTACGAATTGATGGTCGTGCGCATGGGCCACTTCTCGGCCTGGGCCGGGGCCGTGGCGCTTGCCATCATCTTTGTTCCGGTCGTCGTGCGGACGACCGAAGATATGCTGAACCTGGTCCCGAGCGCATTGCGCGAGGCCGCCGCCGCACTTGGGTCGCCTAAGTGGAAGGTGATCGTGATGATCTCCTACCGCGCCGCGATCCAGGGCATGGTAACCGGCGTGATGCTGGCGGTCGCGCGCATTGCCGGCGAGACCGCCCCGCTGCTTTTCACCGCGCTGAACAATCAGTTCTGGAGCAACGACTTGAACGCGCCAATGGCGAATTTGCCGGTCGTCATCTTTCAGTTCGCGATGAGCCCTTATGCCGATTGGCAGGTGCTCGCCTGGGGCGGCGCGCTGCTGATCACGATCACCGTTCTGCTTCTCAACATCGGTGCCCGCACCCTCGCCTCCTGGAGCACGTTCAAGCAATGAGCCCAGCTGCCGCACGGCGCGCCATGCCAATCGCACCGCCCGAGTTTCGTCAGACCGACGCTTCGCCCGATGTCCGGCAAAAGGTGCTGATCAGCGACGTAAGCTTTTATTACGGCACCTTCCAGGCGTTGAAAAACATCACCATGCCGCTGCAAGACAAACGAGTGACGGCTTTCGTCGGTCCGTCCGGCTGCGGCAAGTCGACCCTCCTTCGGGTGCTGAACCGAATTTACGAGCTCTACCCTGGGCAACGCGCGACCGGAGAGGTTGTCGTCGACGGCGAAAATATTTTGGCGCCGGGGCTGGATCTCAATCTCCTGCGGGCGAGGATCGGCATGGTCTTTCAAAAGCCAACGCCTTTTCCGATGTCGATCTACGACAACGTCGCTTTTGGGATCCGACTTTACGAAAAGCTCTCAAGCCATGATTTGGACGAGCGGGTCGAATTGGCGTTGCGCCGTGCGGCACTTTGGGACGAGGTGAAGGACAAGCTCCGGCAAAGCGGCCTGGGACTTTCCGGCGGCCAGCAGCAACGCTTGTGCATCGCCCGCGCCGTGGCCGTGCGGCCTGAGATCCTGTTGCTGGACGAGCCCGCTTCGGCGCTCGATCCGATCTCGACACAACGCATCGAAGAGCTGATCGCCGAGCTGAAAGCCGATTACTGCATCGCGATTGTCACCCACAACATGCAACAAGCGGCTCGCAGTTCGGACTACACGGCATTCATGTATCTCGGGGAGCTGATCGAGTTTGACGAAACCGAGCGCATTTTTACGCACCCGAAGCAAAAGCACACTGAGGACTACATCACCGGCCGGTTCGGTTGAACCGTCGCAGCGGAGAGGCGAGCAAATGGCTGCCGAGCATATCGCCAGAGCCTATGACGACGAGCTCCACAAGCTCACTAATACGATTGCCGAAATGGGCGGTCTCGCCGAAAGCCAGCTCGGCGCGGCAATCGAGGCAGTGGTAACGCGCGACACCGAGTTGGCCGCGCGCGTCGTCGAGGGCGATGTCAAGGCCGACCAGCTGGAACGCGACGTCGACAATCTCGGGATCCGGCTCCTCGCATTGCGCCAGCCGGTAGCGCGCGACCTTCGCGAGATTTTTGCGGCACTCAAGATCGCCAGCGACCTGGAGCGGATCGCCGATTACGCCGCGAACGTCGCCAAACGTTCGATCGCGCTGAGCCAGACGCCGCCGGTGCAACCGGTCTATGCGCTGCCGCGCATGGCGCATTTCGCGCAGGTGCTGATCAAGGATGTCCTCGATTCTTATGTCGAACGTGACGCCGACAAGGCCTACTCCGTGTGGATTCGCGACGCCGAACTCGACGAGATGTATTCGAGCCTGTTCCGCGAGCTGCTGACCTATATGATGGAAGATCCGCGCAGTATCGGCTCTTGCACTCACCTTCTTTTCATGGCCAAAAACATCGAGCGCATCGGTGACCACGCCACCAATATCGCCGAAAATTTGTATTATTTGGTGAACGGAACACCCCTCGAGCAGGCTCGACCGAAAGGTGACTTATCGAGCCTCGAGGTCATGACCCCACCCAATACCGCGCAATGATAAAACCACTGGTTCTGATCGTCGAGGACGAGGCGCCGCTCGTCACGATGCTGCGCTACAACCTCGAAAAAGAAGGCTTCCAGGTCTGCGAAGCCGGTGATGGGGAGGAGGCGCTGGTGCAGATTGCCGAACGCAAGCCAGACCTCGTACTGCTGGACTGGATGCTGCCGTTGGTCTCCGGAATCGAGGTGTGCCGACGCCTCCGGCGCTCTCCCGAGACCCGCTCGTTGCCGGTGATTATACTGACGGCGCGCGGTGAGGAAACCGACCGGGTGCGTGGTTTGGACAGCGGCGCCGACGATTATGTCGTCAAGCCGTTCAGCCCGAGCGAGCTGGTCGCCCGGCTGCGTGCAGTGATGCGCCGCGCACAGCCCGGCGCCGCGCAGGAGGTGCTGCAATTCGCCGACGTCGAAATCGATACTGCCGCGCATCGGGTCTCGCGCGCCGGTACGCCCATACATCTCGGCCCCACAGAGTTTCGCCTGCTTCGGTATCTGATGACGCATCCCGGTCGGGTTTTCTCGCGCGAGCAGTTGCTTGATGCGGTCTGGGGTCACGATGTCTATGTCGAAGCACGGACTGTCGACGTCCATATCCGCCGTCTGCGGAAGGCGCTCAATGGCAACGGTGCTACCGACATCGTGCGCACGGTGCGCTCGGCCGGTTACGCGCTCGATCACTCCGGCCACTAGGGGCAAGCGGGCAGGCAAGATGCGCGGTCAGCGCCCCATTAAATCAGCCTTCAATCGACGATAATCCGAACCAGCCGGTCGGTACCTCGCCGTCGCGCCGTCTCGGCCAGTGCGGCGCGACATACTGCGGCGGTCGCCTCGTCGGGGGCTGCGACACGAACCTCGACACCGGAGGCGCAGGCGCGCACCGCGGCCGGGCCGATGCGGTCGATCGCGAATATGGCAAGGGAGATCGGGTCCGGCTCATTGCTCGCTGGCCGGGAGGAGAAATGGTGCAGCAGCGGCAGTTTGCGCAACGTGTTGAAGCGCGCTCGGCGGCGCGCATCACGCTTTCTTCCAAAACGGGCCAGTGTCACCTCGAAGAGGTTGGCAACGTTCTCGACCATCAAGCGCGCTCCTTTGCCCGATCGGCGATACGTAGCACGCGTTGATGACGGTTTTGCGATCGCGATTCCACATTTGGGGCCCGAAAAACTGTAACATACCAGCTGTAGAATATGCTCGGCTGGGCAGGACTGGGTGATGATCGTGGCCGCCGATGCAACCGTCTTTTTTGGCCTGTGGCTGCAAAAGCCGCTGCGGATAGCGGCGACGAATCCCAGCGGTTCGCGTCTCGCCGACGCAATTGCGCGGTGTGTCGAGCTCGACAGAGGGGGGCCGGTGCTCGAACTCGGCGCTGGAACCGGGAGTTTGACCCGCGGCCTCGTGCGGGCCGGCTGTCCGCCCGACCGCATCATCGCCGTCGAACGCGAACAACGCCTCGCTGCGATGCTACGCGGTGCATTTCCCGGCATGACCGTAATCGAGGGCGATGCGACGCGAATCGGGGATTACCTCACCGGCCGTGTCGAGCGGCTGTCCGCCGTCGTTTCGAGTTTTCCGATCAAATGGTTCCCGGTGGAAGCGCAACGCGCCATCGTCGAGCCCTGTCTCAATCTTCTTGGTCCGGGCGGGCAGTTTCTGCAGATGACCAATGCGTTCTCATCGCCTTTGCGGATGGATGGTCTCGACATCGTCGGGCGAGAGATTTGCCGGGTCTGGCGCAACTTGCTCCCGGCGCAGATCTGGTCCTATTCGCTTCGCGCGGAATTGGCCGATGCCGAGAAACGGCCGTGAGCCAGATGGCGAGATTGCAGCATTATCGCACCATCTGGATCTCGGATGTCCACCTCGGTACGCGCGGCTGCAAGGCCGAATTCCTAGTCGATTTCCTGCGTTACAACGACGCCGACACGATTTATCTGGTCGGAGATATCATCGACGGCTGGCGGCTGAAGCGGTCGTGGTATTGGCCGCAGGCCCATAACGACGTCGTGCAAAAGGTCTTGCGCAAGGTCCGCAAGGGCACGCGTGTGATCTATGTCCCCGGCAATCATGACGAATGGCTGCGCGATTATACGCTGCTGCAGTTCGGCGGCGTTGAGGTGGCGGACGAGGCCGTTCACGTCACGGCCGACGGACGCCGGCTGCTGGTTATCCACGGCGACGTTTTCGATGCCGTCGTCAAGCATGCCCGCTGGCTGGCGATGCTCGGCGACGGCGCATATACCACTGCGCTGTGGCTCAACCGCTACTTCAACACAGTGCGACGCCGATTGGGTTACCAGTATTGGTCGCTGTCCGCCTACCTAAAGCATCGGGTCAAGAACGCAATGCAGTACATCGGCTCTTTTGCCGATGCTGTGGCGGACGAGGCGAGCCGTCGCGGTGTCGACGGTGTCGTCTGCGGACATATCCATCACGCCGAGATGCGTCGGATCAATGGGGTGCTTTATTGCAACGATGGCGATTGGGTCGAAAGCTGCACGGCTCTCGTCGAGCATTTCGACGGAACGCTTGAACTGATCAATTGGATCGAGCGGTGGGCGCTCGACGCGCTGAGCGGCCGGGTGCCCGCCGCTCTCGAGGTCGTCGAGACCGAGCCGCAGCTACCCGATCTTGTCGGCACGGGTTCGTGAGGTTCGCGCTCGTCTCCGACGCGTGGCGGCCGCAAGTCAACGGTGTGGCGCGCACGCTTGCCGCGTTGCGAAGCGGACTCTCCGCAGCTGGGCATGAGGCGTTTCCGCTGACGCCGGATCTTTTTCGCACCATTCCGTGCCCGACGGATCCGGAGGTGCGGTTGGCAATCGGCGCAAGGTTGCAAGTGGCGCGGCGGCTCGAGGCGCTGGCACCCGACGCGATCCACATCGCCACCGAAGGCCCCCTCGGGCTCGCTGCACGGCGGTATTGCATCGAACGGAATCTACGGTTTACGACCGCCTATCACACTAAATACCCGGAATATCTGCGGGCCCGGTTCGGGGTTCCGATGCCGTGGACCTATGCCGCGCTGCGGCGATTTCACCGGCGCTCGAGCGCGGTTATGGTCGCGACGGAAACCGTTCGCCGCGAGCTCGCCACGCACGGTTTCGAGCGGGTGGTTCCGTGGACGCGGGGTGTCGACACTGCGCTGTTCCATCCGCGGATCGCGCCCGCCGTGGATCTCCCTCGCCCGGTATTTCTTTGCGTCGGGCGAGTTGCCGCGGAAAAAAATCTGCCGTTTTTTCTGGATCTCGATCTACCCGGCTCGAAGCTGGTCGTCGGCGACGGCCACCTGCTGTCTGAGATGAGGCGCCGCTACCCCAAGGTGCACTTTGCCGGACGACAGGAGGGCGAAGCGCTGGTCCGCCACTACGCGTCGGCGGATGTGTTCGTGCTGCCGAGCCGCACCGAGACATTCGGGCTCGTCCTGCTCGAGGCCTTGGCTTGCGGGCTCCCGGTAGCGGCGCTGCCGGTTAACGGCCCGCTCGACGTCATCGGCGACAGCGGCGCCGGAGAACTGGACTGGGACCTGCGCGCCGCAGCGATCGCAGCACTGACGATTCCGCGCGAGATTTGCCGACACCATGCGACGCGCTTCAGCTGGCAAACATCGGTCGAGCAGTTTCTCAGCCATGTTGTCCCAGTCCGTGAACCTCCGGCGCGATCCTCTGTGGTGGATGATCCGATGATCTCCATGCCGAGGGCAGTCGTTATGCCGGGCTTGTATAGCGGCAGCCGTACCAACTGTTTGGATTAGCGCGCCTCGGCTTGCATTTGCTGGCGTCGCAGCGCCCGGCCCGGCCGCTCGCCGGTGGACTTGCCTTCGCTCCAGACCAGGCGGCCGTTGACAAAGACATGCTCGATGCCGGCCGCCGGGGTCATCGGCGCTTCGAAAGTCGCGCGATCGGCGACGGTAGCGGGATCGAAGACGGTGATGTCGGCATAAGCGCCGGCAGCGAGGATGCCGCGGCCGGTGAGGCCGAACCGCGCGGCGGAGAGGCCGGTCATCCGGCGCACCGCTTCCTCCAGCCCGAAGAGACCGAGCTCGCGGCTGTAATGGCCGAGGACCCGCGGGAAAGCGCCCCACAGGCGCGGGTGCGGGTGAGCATCGTGCGGCAGTCCGTCGGAGCCGATCATCGTGTGCTCGAAACGCAGCACCCGCTGCACATCGGCCTCGTCCATGGTCCAGTAGACGGCGCCCGCCGGTTGCAGCCGATCGACCGCCTGCTTCTCGCTGATGCCCCAATCTCGGGCAATCGCGGAAAGCTCGCGGCCGGCCTGTTCGGGCGTGCTCTTCGACCACGTAACGAGAACCTTCAGCGACCTTTCGGCCTGGGCCGCGCTCAGCACGGTCGAAGAGGCGATGTAGGGATAAGCGTCGAGCCCGACCTCTTGGCGGGTCATTGCCGCGGCGATGACCGGAAGGGTCTCGGCGGTGCGCCCGAAATTTTCTCGGCCAATCGTCTTGTGGTGCGAGATCACGACCGGAACGCCGGCGGATCCCCCTGCGGCAAAGCTTTCTTCGAGGCTGTCGATGACGGCATTCCCTTCGTTGCGCATGTGCGTCGTGTAAAGCGCGCCGGCCGGGCGCAACAACGCCACAAGCATTTCGATCTCGGCGGGCGGCGCATTGAATGCCGGGGCGTAGGCGAGGCCGCTCGACATGCCGACAGCGCCGGCCTCGAGCGCTTCTTGGAGCCGCTCGCACATTTGCGCCAGCTCGGCGTTTTCTGCCGGTCGGTCGAGGGCGCTCATCGCGCCGACGCGCAATGTCGAGTGGCCGACCAGACAGACTGCATTGAGCGCCGCGGGCGCCTTATCGAGCGCCGCGAAATACTCGGCGAAGCGCTCGTAACGATAGTCTCGATTATCGCCGATCAGGTCGAGAGGCGGCGGCGGCGCGCCGTCAAGCACCAGCGGCGCCAGGCTGATCCCACAATTCCCGGTCACGACCGTGGTAACCCCTTGGCTCGCCTTGGCGGCCATCGCCGGAGTCGCGAAGAGGGCACGGTCGTCATGGGTATGCACATCGATAAAGCCCGGAGCGACGATCTTGCCGGATACGTCAACCTCGCGTGCACCTGCAACCCGTTCGACGGCGCCGACCGCGACGATCCGGTCGCCGGCAACGGCGACATCAGCGCGCCAGCGCGGCCGTCCACTGCCGTCGATCACTTCGCCGCCACGCAGGATCAAATCGGTCATTGCTGGCCTTTGCTCAATGGGGTGGCATCCGTATCGCATCGTATCAGGAAAGCGCATATGGATGTACTGCCCGCCGTGAAACGGCGGATTGTTGAGGTACCGATGACCGATCTCACTAGCCCACTCAGCCCGGTCGATTCTCTTACCGTCGACGTGCTTACCGACGACGTCAGCGATGCCTATGTCAGCAAGACGCTGTTCGCGGTCTCCGAGTTCGCCAACATCGTTCGGGCCGGCGCGACGACGATTTCCGGTGAGGCACTGCTTTGCGCAAATCTCGGTTACGGACTGCGCCTGGTGTCGAGAACCGAGGGCGCGCAGCACACCCTGCTGTTCGACACCGGACCGGAAGGGGCCATTTTTATACGCAACTGCAGCAATCTCGGAATTTCACTTGGCGAGGTCGAGTGCCATCGCAGTGACCCACGGGCACTGGGATCATATGGGAGCGCTGCCAGCAGCGATCGACGCAATTATGCAAGAGGGCGGTCGGGTCACGGTGCACGTCAATCCGGACATGTTCAACGAACGAGGAGTCCAGCTCAAAGGCGGCAGCATCGTCCCAGTCGCCAAAGTCCCCCTTCCGGCAGAACTGGAGGAGCATGGCGCAACGGTGGTGAACGACCGTGCGGAGCGGCTGCTGCTGGACGGGCATTTCTATTACAGCGGTGAAATCCCCCGGGTTACTCCGTTTGAACGCGGCCGCGTCGATCACCTCTGTCGCAGCGGACCCAATGCACCGTGGCAACCCGATCCCTTCTTGATGGACGAGCGCATGCTCGTCGTCCATGTCCGCAATCTGGGGCTGATCGTGTTCAGCGCCTGCTCGCATGCCGGTATCGTCAACGTATGCACCGAGGTCTGCAATTTGTTTCCTGATACTCCGATCCATTGCCTGATGGGAGGGCTGCATCTGGGCGGCGTGATGGAAGGCATCATTCCGGATACCGTCGAGGCGCTGCGGCCGTTTCACATCAAATACATCATCACCGGGCATTGCACGGGCTGGCGCGCGCTGCACGCTCTGGCCAACGCATTCGGCGACGCGGTCAGCCAGTCGGCGGTCGGGACTTCCTATAGCTTTGCCTTCGACCGTCCGCACCGGTAGGCCATGATGGCGCCGCGACAGGTCTTGGCCGGGCACGAGGCGCGCCTGCCGGTCACCGTAATCGCCGGCTTTCTCGGAAGCGGCAAGACGACCCTGTTGAACCATATTCTGGCGAGCCAGCACGGGCTCAAGATTGCCGTCATCGTCAACGAGATCGGCGAGATCGGGATCGACGGAGAGCTGATCGTCGCGATCACCGATGATATGATCGAACTAAGCAATGGCTGCATCTGCTGCTCGTCCAATGACGACCTGGTGGACGCCGTAGTTTCGGTATTGCAGCGGCATCGGGACATTGACTACCTGGTCGTCGAGAGCACTGGTGTCGCCGACCCGCTGCCGATTGCGCTGACCTTCCTGCGCTCGGAACTTCGCGACCGCGTGCGCGTCGACTCGATCGTCACGATCGCGGATGCCGACAATTTCAGCCTGGACCTTTTCGCCGGCGGGGCTGCCCGCAACCAGTTGCGCTATGCCGATGTTATTTTGCTCAATAAATGCGATCTGGCCGGCGCCGACCGCGTGCGTTCGGTCGAGGAAAAGATTCGTGAGGTCAGACCGGGGGCACGGATCCTTCGCACCACCCGGTGCCGGGTCCCGCTCGCGTTGATCCTCAGCGTCGGGCTGTTTCAATCGGATAGCTATTACATCGACTGTTCGGACCACGCGCATGCCCGGCACGACGAGGCGCATCTGGCGAATGACGGCTTCGAAGCGCTTTCATTCGAGGGGAAGCGACCCTTTTCGGCCGACAGATTTCAGCAATTTCTCGAGCGGCTCTCGGACAACGTCTTTCGCGCTAAAGGCGTGCTGTGGCTTGAGGACAGCAATAAGCGGTACATATTTCATCTCGTCGGCCAACGGTTCACGCTCGACGAGAGCGGGCCGGTTGGCCCCGGGATAAACCGGCTCGTGCTGATCGGCCGGAACCTCGACCATCAGCGGCTGCGGGATCAGCTCGACGAGTGCCTCAGCGTTCCGCAGCCTCGAGCGGATGTTTGCGCAGGAAGTTGAAGTCGCAGCCGCGGTCGGCTTGCAGGATCTCGCGACGATAGAGCGCCGCATAGCCGCGCTCGGGGACGGGCGACGGGACGACCGGGCGGCGCGCCAGCTCCTCGGCCGCGACCAAAAGGTCGAGGCGGCGCTCGGCGACCGAGAGGCGGATACGGTCGCCGTTCCTCACCTTGGCCAGCGGCCCGCCGCTCGCGGCGTCGGGGGTGACGTGCAAGACGATCGAGCCATAGGCGGTGCCGCTCATCCGCGCGTCGGAGATGCGCACCATGTCCTTGACCCCGGCCCGCGCGAGCTTGCCCGGGATCGGCAGATAGCCGGCCTCGGGCATCCCCGAGGCGCTCAGCGGGCCGGCGTTCTGCAACACCAGGAAATCGTCCGGGGTCACGTCGAGCTGCGGATCGTCGATGCGCGCCGAGAGGTCATCGAGTGACGTGAACACGACGGCGCGGCCCTCTTTCTCGAACAGCTTGGGGTCGGCCGCCGAACGCTTGAAAATCGCGCCCTTGGGGGCGAGCGAACCGAACAGTGCGACGAGACCGCCCTTAGGCTGCAGTGGATCGGCCAGCGGTTTGACGACGGAACGGTCGACCGGGCCCTGGGGCGCGGCGAGCCGATCCGCCAGGCTCTCCCCGGCCACCGTCATGCAATCCAGATGCAAAAGCGGCTTCAGCTCGCGCAGCACCGCGCCGATCCCACCGGCGGCGAACAGATCCTCCATGTAGTGCGGTCCGGTCGGCTTCAGATCGACGAGAACCGGGGTTGTCTCGCTGATCTGATTGAGGCGGTTGAGGTCGAGGTCGACCCCGGCGCGCCCGGCGATCGCGGTCAGATGAAGCACCGCATTGGTCGAGCCGCCGATCGCCGTCAGCACCCGAAGCGCATTCTCGATCGATTGCGGCGTGACGATGCGGTCTGGGGTAAGGCGCTCGCTGGCGAGCCGCATCGCGACGCGGCCGGTCGCTTCGGCGGCGCGCAAGCGGTCGGCATGGACCGCCGGGATCGCCGCGCTGCCGGGCAGGATCATGCCGAGGGCTTCGGCGATCGACGCCATTGTGCTCGCCGTCCCCATCACCGCGCAGGTCCCGGCAGTCGTCGCAAGATTGCCTTCGATGTCGTGGATTTCGTCAGGCTCGATCTCGCCGGCGCGATATTTGGCCCAAAAACGCCGGCAATCGGTGCAGGCGCCGAGCCGCTCGCCGTGCCAGCGTGCGGTCAGCATCGGCCCGGCGACCAGCTGGATCGCCGGTCGGTTAGCCGAAATCGCCCCCATCAGCTGCGCCGGGACGGTCTTGTCGCAGCCGCCGACCAACACGACCGCGTCCATCGGCTGGGCGCGGATCATCTCTTCGGTATCGATCGCCATCAGATTGCGGAACATCAGGCTCGTCGGGTTGAGAAACACTTCGCCGAGCGAGATCGTCGGAAACGTCAGCGGCAGCCCGCCCACCGCCAGAACGCCGCGCTTGACCGCCTCGATCAGCTCGGGAAAGTGTCGGTGGCAATTGTTGAAGCCGGAATAGGTGTCGGCGATGCCGACCACCGGCCGCGCCAGGAGGTCGGTCGAATAACCCATCGACGGGCGAAGGATCGCCGCAGGTAGAGGGCGAAATCGGGATCGCCGTAATTGGTGAGCCCGCGCGCCAAGCCGACTGGTTCGGTCATGATTTCCTCTCGATTGCCAAGCTCCGCAGCTTGCCGCCGTGGTGCGATGACAGGCAAGCGCTGCGGTGGCTGCCGTCAATCCGGGTCGGGTATGGTCGCCGACCAGGCCCCGAGAAGGGCCGCCAAGATCACCGGAACCCAGATGGCCGTTTCCCCGATCCGAACGTAAATGGCCGCACCGATTGTTGCTCCGGCGATCAGTCCCAGCCACGGCGTGGCTTGTAGAAGCCAATACCATCCGGTCTGGCGCCGAGTGAGAAAGTCGCCAAGACCCTGGCCGAAACGAACCAGCGTCCCGGTGACAAAAGTCAGGCTGATCGGGAATGTTTCCGGCCCGGTGCATCGACGCGTTGAGAGCGCCCATCGCCAATACCATCGGCTCGGGGGTGCTTCCCAGCACTGCCGCGATCACCAGCAGACCCGCTACGCCGATCAGGACCCAACTCATGTGCCATCGTCCGGCGAAACCGGCGAGGATTTGCCCGACCGCGGCCCCCAACACGAAGAGCGTGATCAGCTCTGCGATGGCGCCGGCCGCGGTGAGGTTCCCTTGACCGATTGCGGCAGCCAGCTGCGTCGTGTTGCCGCTCATGAAGGAGATGAAGAGGCCGCTGAGATTGAGGTAACCGAGCACGTCAACCATGCCCGCAAGCGCCGCCAATAGACCGGCGAGCGTCAACCCTTGCGTCTCGCCGATAAAGTTGCCGCCGCGTTTCGCGCACTGCGGGCACCCCCGCTCGGTTCGGTCATGGTTTCCTCCGTAGGATCGCGAGAACGCTGGTGTTGGCGGGGTGTTGACCGTGTGGCGGAAAATGAGAGGTCGGATTGATGCAGGTTGGCGAGCTAATGCTGCGGGACGTAACACTCGTTTCCGCTGGGGACAGTGTGCAAAGCGCCGCGCAGGCGATCGCCGATATCGATAGCCGGTTTATTCTCGTCGGGGACGACGATCGCGTCGTCGGCGTGCTGACGAGAGGCGATCTTGTGATTCGGGTGGTTGCCGCAGGTCTCGATCCTACGGCTACGCCCAGTGTCGAGGTGATGTCTTCCTCACTCTTCACGTGTACCGAACAAGAAACCGCGGAGAGCGTCGCCGATCGAATGGCCGAGCACAGCATCGATCAAATGCCGGTGCTCGATCACGGCCGGAAGCCTCGTCGGGGTAATTACGCGGCGCGCTGTCGAAACTCTGTCGCCTGCCGGTTCGCTTCGGTGAGCTCGCGACCAAATCGTCACCCTTGCCGTCTTGGGCGGCATGATCGTCCTGTTCCTATGGGACAGGTTGCGCTACGACCTTGTCGCTCTGTTGGCGTTGCTCGGCGCGGTGCTCGGCGGGATCGTGCCGACTAACCACGCCTTTTCGGGGTTCTCGAATCCGGTCCTGCCGCTGATCGGCGGTGCGCTGATCGTCAGCGCCGCCATCGCCCGGTCGGGCGCAGTCGAACTGCTGGTTCGGTGGCTGACGCCGTTGTTGCGCTCGCCGTCTCTCCAGGTTGGGGTCCTGGTAGCCTGCGTGGCAAGTCTTTCAGCCTTCGTCAAGAATGTCGGAGCACTGGCGATTTTCATCCCGGTGGCCTTCCAGGTCGCACACCGGAATGAGCGGTCGCCGTCGGAGTTTTTGATGCCGCTCAGCTTTGCCTCGCTGCTCGGCGGCTCGATGACGCTGATCGGCACCTCGCCGAACATGTTGATCGCAACCGTGCGCCAGGAGCTGGAGGGCGCGCCCTTTCACATGTTCGATTTCACGCCGGTCGGTTTCGGCACCGCCCTTTGCGGGGTCCTGTTTCTGACCTTCGGATGGCGCCTGATACCGCGCGGCCGGCGTTCCGCGACGGCTGAAGCAGCCTTCCGCATCGAGGATTATACAAGCGAGCTCGAGGTCGGGCAGGATTCGCCGTTTGCCGGCCAAACGGTGGCCGAGGTCGAGGATTTCGGCAGGAGGCAATGTCGCCGTTACCGCGATCGTCCGCGACGAATACCGCCGGTATATCCCCGGCGGCAGCTGGGCAATTTTGCCCGAGGACCTGCTCGTGGTCGAGGCCGACCCGCAGGCCCTCGAGCAGTTTATTAGCGACGGGAAGCTCGAGCTGGTCGGCAGCAAGGAGCTGCCCGAGGTCGTCGGGGAGGCCGAGAAGGAACGTGCGGAGCCGAAACGCGATGCCGCGCTGGTGCCGGCTGAGAGGGATCCCAACCGGCTCGCCGTCGTCGAAGCGGTGGTTACCGCCAATTCGCCATTGATCGGCCATTCCGCAGCCGACCTCCATCTGCGCGAGCATTACGGGGTCAATGTCCTGGCGATCGGCCGCAGCGGCCGGCGGACGACAGTTCGGCTGCGCCGGGTCAAATTCCAACTCGGCGACGCGATCGTGTTTCAAGGCCGAAGGGCGACGATCTACGAGACGCTGGCCGCGCTTGGCTGCCTGCCGCTCGCCGAGCGCCAACTTCAGCTCGGACGCCGGCGCCAGCTGGTGCTGCCGCTCCTGATCTTGGGGCTGGCTATGGCGCTGGCCGCGTTCCGATTGGTCCCGGCCGAGATCGCCTTTGTCGGGGCGGCGCTCGCCATCGTGATCCTCGGTCTGCTCACGCTAAACGAGGTCTATGCTGCGATCGAGTGGCCGATCCTGATCCTAATTGGTGCGCTGATACCGATCGGCGAAGCGGTCAAGAGCACCGGGACCACAGAGCTGCTCGCCGGGGCAATCGCGGGCTTCGCCGCCCATCTCCCGGGTTACGCGATACTGGGCGTGATTCTCGCCGTAACCATGTTGGTAACGCCGATCCTGCACCACGCTGCGGCGGTGCTCGTTATGGGCCCGATCGCCGGCGAACTCGCCCATAATCTGGGCTACAAGATCGATCCCTTTCTGATCGCCGTGGCTCTCGGTGCGGGATCGGATTTCCTGTCGCCGATCGGCCACCAATCGAATACCCTTGTTATGGGACCGGGTGGTTACCACTTCGCGGATTACTGGAAACTCGGGCTGCCGCTATCGCTGATCGTTGTCGGGGTCGGCGTTCCTTTGATCCTTCTATTTTGGCCGCTTAGTTGAACAGTTGGAATGAACCCGTCTTTATCGCGTTGATGGATACGGGCCGGGTAACGGTTAGCACGTCGGAGAACACTTACAGGTGAACAGCATGGCTAAACCGAAGAGAGGGCGGTCAACCGCAGCGATCGACGATCACGTCGGTAGCCGAATTCGCGAACGCCGCATCATGCTGGGCCTGACCCAGCAACAGCTCGCCGAAATGATCGGCGTCACTTATCAACAAGCTCACAAGTATGAGCGTGGCATCAACCGCGTTTCCGCCGGGAGATTGTTCGAAATCGCCCGCGCATTGAGCGCCCCGATAACCTATTTTTACGAGGGTGTCGGGCAGGAAGGGCCGCGGCAGATCACGCCGCATCAGCGGATGCTGCTCGAGATCGCACGCAACTTTGCCGAGATCAGGAACGAGAAGCATCAGGAGGCTGTCAGCCAGCTCGCCCGGGCTCTGGCCAGTAGGTGACGGCGAGGGCTGCGTTCAACTCTTCGGCAGCGGAAATTCGCTCAGATAGGGGAGATAATCGTCCTCGACGTCGACTTGCATGGTCTCGATCAGGCGCACGAGGCCGTTGTAAAAGGCGATTGTGATCATCAGGTCGGTCAGGCGCTCATTATCGAGCCCTAGCTGCAGCTCGGCGAAGGTTTCGTCTGAGACCGTTAGATCGGTGGTCATCTCGCGCGCCGCTCTCAGGACCGCTTTCGCAAGCGGTTCGAGCTCCGTCGGCCGGCCGGCAGTGTCGTCGGCCAGGGCGCGTATTTCATCGTCGGAAATCCCGACCTCGCGGCCGATCCTGACATGGTGCGAGAAGCCCCAGGCCGAGCGCGCCAGATAGCTGACCTGAAGGATCGCCAATTCGCGCAGCCGCGGGTCGAGGCGACTGCCGTCACGAACAAAGCGCGCCAGCGTGTTCAAGCTGCGCGCGGCACGCGGACTATGGGCGAGCACCCGGTATAAATTGAGATTTCGCGCCAGAAGATCCTGATGTTCCGGCAGCAGATCGGATTTATCGAGGTAAGGCAGGCGCGCCATCGTCGAATCTCCTCCCTGATCTTTCTAGTCGGGTGCCCTGGCCGGTCCCACAAGGGTGGCTCCGCCATCGACGACCAAAGTCTGGCCGGTAATGTAGCGTGCTTCGGCCGACAGCAGAAAGCGGACCGCGTGACCGATGTCCCACCCCAGGCCCTCGATGCCGAGCACCGAGGCCTTGCGGCGCGCCTCGCGGCCGGCGGGGCTCATCTGCCGGGAGTACACCATCGGCGTATAGACGGGCCCCGGTGCGACGCAATTGACGCGGATCCCGTCGGGGCCGTGATCAACCGCCATCGCCCGGGTCAAGGCAATGACTGCGCCCTTCGACGTCGAATAGGCCGTCAGACCGCGCGGCCGCAGCGCCGAGATCGACGACACGTTGACGATGGCGCCGCCGCCCGCGGTGTCCTTCATCGCCGGGATGGCATGCCGCGAGGCCATGAACATGCTGTCGACATTGACATGCATGACGCGACGCCAATCCGCCGGCGTCACCTCGACGACCGTGCCGCGGCCGCCGATGCCGACATTGTTGTCGAGACAGTCTAGCCGGCCGAATTGCGCGACTGCGGCATCGACCATTGCGCGGGCTTGCTGCTCGTCGGTGACATCGGCGACAAACGGCGCGGCGGTCCCGCCCTCCGCCTCGATCATCGCGACAGTGCGCACGGCGCGCTCCCTATCGAGATCGACGACTAAAACCTTCGCGCCGGCCCGGGCGAGCAGGATCGCCGCGGCGCGGCCATTGCCGATCCCGTCATCGGCCGCACCGCCACCGGTGACGATCGCCACCTTGCCGGCAAGGCCGAGCCCGTCTTCGCGCGTCTCGCCGTCCGTCATCTCGCGACCTCCCGAAACACCGTCGGCAAAAGCCTGCCCTCACCCGCCTCGCTCCGCTCGGCACCCTCTCCCGCAGTGCGGGAGAGGGGGGACCCGGCGCGCCAGCGACGGGTGGGTGAAGGGGCGCGTTAGCGCCTGCTCAGGCGTTGCCGCGCTGCTCGCGCCAGAGCCCCAGTTTTTCCTGCACCGGCCGGTCCGAGTAGCTGAACAGCACCGCCTCGTCGGCGGCATGATGGCTGACCGGCATCCAGCTTGGCGCGACGAAGATGTCGCGCGGCTGCCAGCGGAACACCTGGTCGCCGATCTGGCTCTCGCCCGCGCCTTCGACCGCGACATAAACGGTGCCGTCGGTCGAGCGGTACGGCTGGGTCGCATAGCCCGTCGGCACGAGCTGGATGAACGCGCCGATCGTCGGCATCGCATAGTCGCCGCTCGCCGGGTTGACGTAGCGCATCTTGTGCCCGTGATAGGGGTCGGGATCGCCGTTCCGGCGCAGCGTCTCGAGCGCCTCGCGGGTGCGCGAATACGGATAGTTGAAGACAGGCGAGGTCTTGACCGCGGGTTGCCAGTCGACCGGCAGCAAGTTGTTGCCGAAACGCGCCGCGCTGTCGCCTTCGGGCCGGGTCACCGCCTGCACCTCGGCGGGGGCCTGTTCGGCAAAGCTGGCGCTCAGCAATTTGACGATTTGGATGTCGAGCCCGTCGAGCCAGACCATCGGCTCCGCCGTATCGTTGCCGTGATCGTGCCACGTCCAGGAGGGCGTGATGACGAAATCGCCCGGCTGCATCGCGGTGCGCTCGCCATCGACCGCGGTATAGGCGCCGTGACCCTCGATGATGAAGCGCAGCGCCGATTGGGTGTGACGATGAGCCGGCGCGACTTCGCCGGGCAGGATCAGCTGCAGCCCGGCAAACAGCGAGCCGGTGATCGTGGCCTGACCCTTCAACCCTGGGTTTTCCAAGATCAGGACGCGGCGTTGAGCCTCTTGCGCGGTGATCAGCCCGCCCGCCTGCATCAAATGCGGCCTGATCTCCGCATAGCGCCACAGCGCCGGGAGGCATTGCGTGGTCGGCTCGGGGGTCACCAGCGAATGCAGCTGCTCCCATAACGGAGCGAGGTTCGCCGGAGAGATGCGATCGTAAAAGGCTTGGCGTTCGGGGATGCGCGCAGGCGCTGATACGGAGTTCATGGCTATGCCGCCATTGATCGCGTTCGCTCGCCGAGGGTGAAGCCGAGCCGGGCGAGGTCGGCGAGCAGCGCCGATGATTGCGCCGGGTCGAGCGGCGTGAGCGGCGGCCGCACTGCGGCCCAGTCCGGGTCGTTATGAAAGTGGGCGACGATCCGCTTCAGCGCCGGGACCATCGGATAGGCCTGCAATGCCTTGCGCAAGGTGGTGATCTCGGCTTGCAAAGCGTCGGCCTGCGGTCCCTGCCAGTTGTCATAAACCCTGCGAATCCCCGGCACGTTGACGTTGCCCGAGGCGGTGATGCATCCAGCGCCGCCCTTGCGCAATGCGTCGAGCAGAAAGACCTCCGAGCCCGGGAATACGGCAAAGCCCGGGAAACGCGTCGAGCAGCGCGCACGTGTTGTTCCAATCGCCGGAGCTGTCCTTGAGCCCGACGACGGTGTTCGGATAGGCCGAGATCAAGCGGCCGACGAGGTCGAGCGAAAAGCCAACCTGGGCGACCGGCGGTATATGGTAAAGATAGACCTTGAGCGCTGCCGAGGCGACCTCGTCGATCACTCCGGCAACGAAACCGAAGATGCCGTCGTCGCTGACACCTTTATAATAGAAGGGGGGCAGCATCAGCACGCCGCCGCAGCCGTGCCCGACCGCGTGCCTGACGAGGTCGACGGCCTCGGTCATCGAGCAGGCGCCGGTCCCGGGCATCAGCTTTTCGGCGGGAATTCCGGCGTCGATCAGCCGGTCGAGCAGAGCCATGCGCTCAGCGCCCGACATCGAGTTCGCCTCGCTTGTCGTGCCGAACACCGAGAGCCCCCCGGCGCCTTGGTCGAGCAGCCAACGGCAAAAAGCGACAAAGCGCACGGCATCGGGGCTGCCGCTCGCGGTGAACGGGGTCAGGACCGGGACGAGGACCCCAGTGAAGGGCTGCGATGGCATCTTGTGCCTCCTAGAGCTGCGGAACCTGCCGTACCGGGGAATAAGCGACCTGGCGCGCCCGGCGTCAACTCTCGTCTGGAGGCCGGGAGCCGGTCTCACAGCATCGTCAGCATCTCGGCAACCAGCGGGTGACGGACGATGTCCCGGTCGGCGAGGCGAACCACCGCGATGTCGGTGATCGGGTCGAGGCGGCCGGCGATTTCGCAAGCCCGGAGAGCCCGTTGAGCAAGGTCGCTCTGGTCGGGGTCGCCGGTGACCACCATCGTCGAGTGCCAGCCGAGCCGGGTCAACAGCATCTTGATCTGGCCATAGGTGCAGTTCTGCGCTTCGTCGATGACGATAAAGGCGTTGTTCAGGGTCCGTCCGCGCATATAGGCGATTGGTGCGATTTCGATCGCTCCCTCGGTCATCAGCTGCTTGACCCGGCGGCCGCCGAGCCGTTCGTTCAGCGCATCATTGAGCGGCCGGAGATAGGGTGCGAGCTTGTCGTTGATGTCGCCGGGCAGGTAGCCGAGACTTTCGCCGGCTTCTACAGCCGGTCGAGTCAGCACGATGCGGCCGACCTCGCCGGCTTCGAGAGCCGCCACCGCGGCGCTGACCGCAAGATAGGTCTTGCCGGTACCCGCCGGGCCCAGCGCGATCGTCAAATTGTGGCGCTCGATCGCCGCCATCAGGCGCTGCTGACCATCGCTTTGCGGGCGCACCCTGCGCCGATAGCTCTGCTCGCGCTCCCCTTCGGGCGGGATCTGATCGCCGCCGTTCTGGCCGGAATAGCTGACTTCGGCCAGGCGGATTGCCAACGCAGCGTGCGACGAGCGCTTTCCCATCAGCCTCTCCCATGACCAGGCCGCGAACTCGATCAATCTACCACTAATCGAGCTTTGTTACACTCACGCTACAGCATCTCGAAAAACTGAGACGGTTCAGACCAGTCGCTTCCCGCCCTCCCCGATGGCATCGGAATGGATTAGTTGAGCCGAACGTACTCGTGAGCGACTTCGAGATTGTTGATGCCGCCGTCGGGGGGTGCGATCCAGCCGGCGAATTTGCCGGGTTCGGTCACGCGCTGCATCAGGCTTGCGACAAAGCCGCGATCCTCGTTCGGAAGGTAGCCAATCGCCTTGCTTGGCGCCACCATGCCCCAGCGTCGATCGGATTTCCGGCGGGATCGGTGTGAAAACCCGACCAGGCGCCGACCGAGCGCCGGAAGCGCGGGCTCGGCAGCGTTAGCCGGCAATCCAGACCGGTCTCGCGAATCAGCCGGTTCCAGCGCTGGACGCCGACGTCGCAATCCTTGACATAGGCGGAACGTGTCGCCTCGTTGATGGCGGTGCGCATCAGCACCTCTTCGGCGATCACTCCGCCCTTCCCGTCGGGCAGCTCCAGGCGCAAGGGGCTGGCGCCACGATGCTCCTCGAACCGCGCCTCGTCCGGGCGACCCTTGAGGCCGGTTGCGAAATAGCTCGCCGCATTGGACGAGACTTCGGCGCCAAAAAGGTCGAGCGACGAGCTGAACCAAAAGTTGATATAACGCTGCAAGGTCGGCAGATCGATCGCGCCCGCGTTGCGCACCGCAATCGGGTCGTCACTGCCGAGCTGCTTGATGACCTCGAGGGTGCGCCTGATCACGCGGGTGATCCCGCTCGTCGCCGACGAACATGTGGAAGGCTTCCTCGGTCAACATGAACCGGCAGGTGCGCGCCAGCGGATCGAAGGCGCTCTCGGCAAGACTCTTCAGCTGGAATTTACCGTCGCGGTCGGTGAAATAGGTGAACATGAAAAAGCCAGCCAATCGGCGATCGGCTCGTTGAAGGCGCCGAGAATGCGCGGATTGTCGCGATCTCCCGAATGGCGCGTCAGCAGCGCCTCGGCTTCCTCGCGGCCGTCGCGGCCGAAGTAGGCGTGCAGCAGGTACACCATCGCCCACAGATGGCGGCCTTCCTCGACATTGACCTGAAACAGGTTGCGCAGGTCGTAGAGCGACGGGCAGGTCCGCCCGAGATGACGCTGCTGCTCGACCGAGGCCGGTTCGGTGTCGCCCTGGGTGACGATGATCCGGCGCAAATTCGCGCGGTGCTCGCCGGGCACCTCCTGCCAGACAGGCTCGCCCTTGTGCATCGCCAAAGCCGATCCGCCGATCCGGCACCGGACGGCGAGAAAAATCCCCCAGCGGTACTCCGGCATCTTCACGTAGTCGAAATGCGCCCAGCCCTCGGATCGACGCTGGTGGCGGTGCGCAGATAGACATCGCGCTTCGCGAGCCGCCGTCGGCCCCATTTCCTTCCACCAGTCGAGAAACTGGGGCTGCCACTGTTCGAGCGCGCGCTGCAACGCGAGGTCGTCGGCGAGATCGACGTTGTTGGGAATCTTGTCGTTGTAGTCGATGCTCATCGCTGTCTCCCCAGCTATATCCGATCCCAGTCGAACTGCGCCTTCGGCCGGTGCCGTAGCACCTTCAGCGCGCCTGCTCGCCGACGGCGTTCGGCCGGGTGAAGATCCAGTTCTGCCACGCCGAGAGGCGGCCGAATATCTTGGTCGCGATCGTCTCACTGCCGGCGAAGCGCAGGTTCGCCTCCATCCCGGTCAGCGCGTCGGGCGACAGGCGGTGCGCTCTTCGAGCGCAATGCGGATCTCGTCGTCCCAGTCGAGCTCGTCGGGCGCGGAGGTGACGAGACCGAGGTCGAGCGCCGCGGCTGCATCGAGGGGTTCGGGCCGAAACCCGCTCCAGCGCCGCCGACCTGCGCTTCATCGTAGAAGCGGGTCGCGAGCCGGCTGCGGCCATTCACCACCGCGCAGGCCGAAATTGAGCCCGTCAGCGCGATGCGCGGGCCGCCTCGCTCAGCATGTAGCTGCGATCGGCGGCCAGCGCGAGCTCGAGCCAGAGTGCCGGCGAAGCACGAACCCTCGTCGATCAGCGCGAACAAGCTGCGCGAGGCGACATCGAGCCGCGCGAAGGTGCGCCGCAGCAGGCCGATCGTCTCGCGCACGAACCAGTGGTGCCGATCGGCGACCATCGTCGTCGCTGGCCAGCACAGCTTCGACCTCGCCGCGCGTCTTCAGCACCCAGGTGCCGATGTCGAGATAGTTGGTGCGCAGCATCAGGATGGCGTCGTCGAGTTCGCGCGCCATTGCAGCGGCCACCACTGCGCGCCGGCGGCAGTGATCGCCGCGAAAGCGCGCCGAGACGGCTCGCCGCCAGGGCCGCGTCACGGTCAAGGTCGCACGCCGGTCGTCGGTCGCGAGTCGCTCGTCGACCCAGCGGTAACGGAAGCCGCGCTCGTCGATGCGGCGTTCGAGCGGCGCCAGCGCCACGCCCGTGGCGTCGTCGGGCGCTCGCTCTGTTCGGCGCGAGCGCCTGCGCGCGCTCTTCGACGAGCTGCCGGAAGCGCGGCGGCTTGACGATGTCATCGACCAGGCCCCATGCCTTGGCGCGCTCGCCGCGCACGCCCTCGACGGTGGTGCAGAAGACGTCGGCGAGGTCGCGGCGCACCTTGCGCTTGTCGATCAGGCGGGTCAGGCCGCCGGTGCCGGGCAGCACGCCGAGCAACGGCACTTCGGGCAGGCTCACCGGCGACGAGCGGTCATCGACCAGGACGATCTCGTCGCAGGCGAGCGCCAGCTCGTAGCCGCCGCCGGCGCAGGTGCCGTTGAACGCCGCAATGAATTTGAGGCCGGAGTGCGCGCTCGAATCCTCGATGCCGTTGCGGGTTTCGTTGGTGAACTTGCAGAAATTGACCTTCCAGGCGTGGCTGGAGAGGCCGAGCATGAAGATGTTGGCGCCGGAGCAGAAGATCCGCTCCTTGCCGCTGGTGAGAACGACGACCCGCACCTCGGGATGCTCGAAGCGGATGCGTTGCAGGGCATCGTGCAATTCGATGTCGACGCCGAGATCGTAGGAGTTGAGCTTCAGGCGGTAGCCCGGACGAAAGCCCGCCCTCTTCGGCGACATCCAGGGTCAGAGTGGCGATCGAACCATCGCAAGCGAGACGCCAGTGGCGGTAGCGTCGGGGATCAGTATCGAAGGTAATCATGCCAATTCCGGCGCATCATATGCGTTTCCGGCGAGAATATGCACTTCTGTTCACAATCGCGTTGCGAGAGCGTCGGAAATGCCTGGCTCCGCTTTGAGCAATTGGCGCAGCCGCGCGATCGTCGCAGGCGTCAGGGTGACGCGTCGTGTAAAAGCGTGAAAGCCGTCAACCAATTCTCGGTTGGTGGAGCGGCGGACAATCTGCGCTGCCTCGGTTTCGTACATCCTCTCTTCTTCGCTGCCGGGCGGGCCCGAGCCGAGCAACAGCCGCAAGAATGGAAACGACACGCTGTCCACCGGCGACGGCTGTACCTGGTTCGCCTGGATTTCCTGGTGAACCTCAGCGGCAAGGCCGGGATCGAGCATCTTGGGCACGTCGAGAATACCCTTGCCCAGATAAGTGGCACTCCCGTTCCCCGGATCGGCACTCCTGAACAATGCCAGGCGGCAGGCCTCGACCCGCTGCCAACCGGCCGCGAAATTCCCGCCATAGAGCTCGATCCACAATGCACACGCGGCGGCTATCTGCGGCGTGCTCGACGAGGTTCCCGCCCCATCCATGTCGAACCCGTCATTTGTTTGGAACATCATCCACGCGACATTCGGGGTATAGCCGGCAATGGCCTTGTCCATGACATCGTCGGGCCCCCAATTCCCTTGTAGCTCGCCGATCTTGTTGGTCACATAAGGCGTCTTGTCATAAGTGGCGCCGACCGCCGTGACGACCCGGTTGAACGCGCTCGGATAGACGACGAGATGGGTTGGAAGCTCCGAATAGTTGTCTCCCGAGGCCGCCACAATGACGACACCGGCATCGTAGAGATGATTGACCGCGTCGGCCCAGCTCTCGGACGGCAGTCCGCCATGGCTGATCGTGACGACATCGCATTTGTTGGCGGGATTGCTGTTCGCGGGGTCCCCTGAGGGGCCCAGAGCGTAGTCCATACCCTGCGCCATCGCGCTGCTGTAGAAATGAACGACCGACGGCCCGATCCGCACCGGCACGACTTCCGCGTCCGGCGCGCCGCCGAAATCTCCGCTGTACTGCTGTCCCTGGTAAATCAAGTCGACCGTGTTCCCGGAGAGGATCGCCAGGGTTGCCGTACCGTGGCCCGGATTCCGCAATACTCCGCTCGTGCCCGGATCGGTCGTGTTTGTATTGTTCTCGTAGAAATTATAGCCGAGATCGCGCCTGATGTGGCGCGGCGTCGAATCGTGCGGCGGCCAGTAGCCGGTATCGAGATGTGCAATGCGAACGCCGCTGCCGGTTGCGTTGCCGCGCACCTGTTGCGAACCCGGTGAAGCCGTCAGCCAGATGCCATCCCGGGCTCACCAGTGCCACGGGCGGCCAATCCTGGTCAAATCCCTGTCGTGCGGTTGCCGCGGGAGCCGGTTGCGCCTCCTGCAGCAGATCCGGCTCGACATAAATCGAATATTGGGCAGTACGAGCCACGCGATGAGCCTCGTCCCAGGGATGGAGGTCGCTTCCGGCACTCGCAGTCGCCGTAAGCCAGTGATCCGCGGGCTGCAACGTCGAGAACATCGGTGTGGCGTGATGCCCGTTGAATCAACGGCTCCAGCCGATAACCCCGGATCGCCAGTGGCTGTGCGCCCGCCAGCAAGCCGGCAAACGGCCGCTGACGGACTTTGACGAGTAGATTACCACTGTACTGGATCGCCATCCGGTCCCCCGTCGACACCTATCTATTCTATTACCGTACTTGAACCGGGGGCCGGCGGGAAGAATGGCCACAAACCTGCGTGTTGACACTTCTTGCGCTTGCTCCAAATTGTGCGTCGTCCAGACGAGCAGCAACCTTTGAGGTACCCTCTAATGTTCTAACAGCCCTTCAGGGATGGGCGAAACGAGGGGGTGCCGGCAAGGCAGTTAGCTTTTTCGAATGAGTATTGAGCTAAAGACCGTTTACCAAGAAGCCGGCACTGCAGTGTCTACCACCGGCCAGCTGTTTTGCGTTGGAAGAGGCTCGCTTCGCTCTGCGGCGGAACGTCGATCTGGGAGGTTGTATTGCATATTGCGGCGGCTACGAAACAGCCCATCTTCGCCCTTCTGATGGTCACGACCACTCGCAGGGCCCGCCGCGAGCGCCTCTGACCGCCGGAATTTTTGCGGCCGATTGCTGGTCCGATGGCTCAAGCCAGGTCGACACGGCGAACCAGAATGTTCTCGCACTGAACACGGCGATGTTCGGGCTCTATGACGCTGCCGGGCGCGTCTTCCAACAGAACATCCTGGCGCAGCACCCCGTCATCCTCGCCCTGTTCTCCGGGGCCGGCGGGCGGTTCATCCTGTACCGGCCGGGCATGGCTCCGCTCGAAGCGCCGTCGGTGCCGATTGTCTATCAGCTGCTGAAATCCGTCGGACACAGCGTCATGGCGCTGAGCGAGGTCGTCACGCCATATCTGGACAATCCCGCGAACCAGTCCTGGCGCGGGCCGATGCTGGCCTATCGCAGTCAGATGCAGACGGCCCTCGACACCCTCGATGCCACCGACATGCAGGCGGATTGGCGGACCAACAGCCGCGCGCTGTTGCAGAACAATATCGCTTTCATGGATGCGTGCGCTCGAGAACGGCGCGATTTCGCTACGCGATCTTGCAAAGCTTTGCCCGGAAGCAGGCGCCATTGCTGAAAAAGAACATCGCTTGGGCGGCGCAGACCCAGGTCGAGCCACTGGATGAGCGTGGTCGCCGGCTGGAAGAAGCTGCTCGGCGGCGACTGGGACAAGACATACGCCGCCAGCAACACGATTTATGTCGCGCGCCAGAACAACGTGTTCTTCAGCGTGCTCGCGCAGTTTTTTGGCCCCGACGCGATCAACAGCCGACTGATGCTGATCGAGACGATCTCCTTCACGACGACACCGGAGGACATGCTCGAGTCGCTGACCCGGATCATCGCTGACCGCTCGGTGGGCGCGGTGTTCTTTGGCAACTACTATCTGATGGACTACGAGCTGATGGGCGGGGATGCGCGCAAAGCCATCGTCGCGCAGAGCGCCAAATGTGGCATGAAGCCGTTCCTGCCGCCGGCGGTGCCGTTCGGCTCGCACCAATGGCCGACGCTGATCACCCCTGGCGCCGGCCCCGCCTCGCTCGACGATCTGCCCGTAGCCCGCTCCGGAACGTGCGCAAGATGAACCTCAATACCGTCACCGCGTTGCAGCCACCCAAGATCGGCGGCCGAGATCGAGGAATGGCGCGACGGCTTTGCCTGGCTCGCCGGCGGTACCTGGCTGTTCTCCGAGCCGCAACCCGCGACCGACACGCTGATCGATCTCGGCCATCTCGGCTGGCCGGCGCTGGAGGTCTCGCCCGCCGGGCTCGGAGATCGGCGCACCTGCCGCATCGCCGAGCTCTATCGCTTCGAGGCACCCGGGGAATGGACCGCCGCTCGCACTGATCCGAGAGTGCTGCGACGCGCTGCTGGCTTCGTTCAAAATCTGGAACGCGGCCACGGTCGGCGGCAATATCTGCATGTCGCTGCCGGCCGGTGCGATGATCTCGCTGATCGTCGCTCTCGAAGGACGCTGCACGCTGTGGCCGCGCGACGGGGCGGCACGCGCAGGTGCCGGCGGTCGATTTCGTCACCGGCAACCATACCAACGTGCTGCGGCCCGGCGAATTGCTGCGCAACATCCATTTGCCCGATTCGGCGCTGAGCAAACGAGCCGCACTGCGCCAGGCTTCGCTCACCAAGCTCGGCCGCTCCGCCGCACTGTTGATCGGCACCAGCGATCCGGCGCGGCGCGACCTGCTGCTCACGATCACCGCCGCAACCCCGCGCCCGGTGCAGCTGCGCTTTGACGAAATCCCATCCGCGGAAGCGCTGCGGCGAGGCGATCGACGCGCGGATTCCGGCCGACGGCTATTTCGCCGATGTCCATGGCAGTGCCGCCTACAAGCGCCACCTGACCCATCATTTCGCGGAGCAGATCCGCGCCGAATTGGCGCGGCCGGGGGCCCAGGCATGAACGACATCGCCGGCTGGACCGGCCAAGCCGCCGGCGCGCTGGCTTTCAGCGTCAATCGCCGCCGGTTCGAAGCCCAGCCGGAGCCGGGCCAGTGCCTGCGCACCTTCCTGCGCGAGCACGGCTGCCTCGGCGTCAAGAAAGGCTGCGATGCCGGCGATTGCGGCGCCTGCACCGTCTGGCTCGACGGAACACCGGTGCATTCCTGCCTGATGCCCGCATTCCGCGCCGCGGACCGCGAAGTGACGACCATTGAAGGCCTGGCCACGGACGGCGCGCTGCACCCGATGCAGCAAGCCTTTCTCGATGCGCAGGCATTCCAATGCGGCTTCTGCACCGCCGGCATGATCATGACCGCCGCTGCCCTGGATGCCGATCAGCACGCCGATCTGCCGCACGCGCTGAAGGGTAATCTTTGCCGCTGCACCGGATACCGCGCCATCGCCGATGCGCTCGCCGGGGTGCGCTCCACCGAGGAGGACGTCGCCGGCCAGGCCTGCGGCGCGAGCCTGCGCAACCCGTTCGCCGAGGCGATCGTTACCGGGCAGGCCCGCTACACGATGGATGTTTCGACGGAAGGGTTGCTGCACCTCAAAGTGCTGCGATCGCCGCATGCCCATGCGCGGATTCTCGGCATCTGGTGTGAGCAGGCGGCTGCCGTGCCGGGCGTCGTCGCCATCTTCACCTGGGAGGACGTGCCGCGCCGCCTCTACAGCACCGCCACGCACGAGGATCACCTGGTCGATCCGGACGACACCTACGTGCTCGACAATGTGGTCCGCTTTGTCGGGCAGCGCGTCGCCGCGGTTGTCGCGGAAACCGAAGCCGCGGCGGAAGCGGCCTGCCGGCTGATCGAGGTACTGTACGAAATCCTGCCCGCGGTGTTCGACCCGGAGGCGGCGATGCGTCCCGAAGCGCCGCTGTTGCACGACAAAGGGATCACCGCGAACGGCAATGTCTATGTCGATATCCACGGCGAGGTCGGCAATACGGTGGAGGGTTTCGCCGCCGCCGATGTCGTGCATGAGGGCGTCTATTCCACGTCCCGCGTGCAGCACGTGCATCTCGAAACGCACGGTTCGATCGCCTGGACCACGCCGGACGGGCGCGTCCATGTGCGCACCAGTTCGCAAGCGCCGTTTATTGCCCAGCAGAAGCTCTGCCACATCTTTGGGCTGCGGGCGCGGGACGTGCACGTCTTCACCGAGCGGGTCGGTGGCGGGTTTGGCGGCAAGCAGGAGATGCTGACCGAGGATCTCTGCGTGCTTGCCGTCCTGAAAACCGGGCGGCCGGTCAAATGGGAATTCACGCGCGAGGAGCAATTCATCGGCGCCACGACCCGCCACCCGATGACGGCGAAGGTGCGGCTCGGCGCGCTCCGCGACGGCACGCTGACCGCGATCGAGGTCAGGGTCGTCTCCAACACCGGCGCTTATGGCGGCCATGGCGGCGAGACCTTGGCAGCGGCGCTCGCCGGCCCGCTCGCGGCCTATCGCTGCCCGAACAAGAAAGCCGACGGTTACGCCGTCTACACCAACATGGTCCCGGCCGGCGGCTTCCGCGGCTATGGCTCCTCGCAGACCACCTTCGCGATCGAATGCGCGATCGACGATCTGGCGCGAAAGCTCGGGCTCGACCCGTTCGAGATCCGCCGCCGCAACATGATCCGCCCCGACGACTGGATCGGATCGATCTGGGGCGACCCGTCGGATGTCGATTTCGGCAGCTACGGGCTCGACCAGTGCCTGGACCTCGTCGAAGGCGCGCTGAAGAGCGGGCGGGGCATGCCCAAGCCGGAAGGCGAGGAATGGGTGGAGGGAACGGGTTCCGCGCTCGCCATGCTGGAATGCGGACCGCCGACCGAGCATCGCTCCGGCGCCGAGATGCGCCTGCTGGCGGATGGCCGCTACCACCTGGCGGTCGGATCGACGGAAATGGGCAACGGCTCCGTCACCTCGCATCGGCAGATCGCCGCCGAGGTGCTGGGTACGCGGGCCGGGCGGATCGACATCGTCAATGCCGACACCGACCTGACGCCCTACGACACCGGCACCTTCGCGAGCACCGGCACGGTCGTCGCCGGCCAGGCGGTGGCGCTGACCGCCGCGGCACTGCGCGACAACATCCTGGATTATGCCAGCGGCCACATGGGGGTGCCGCTGACCGAGTGCCGCCTTGCCGATGACGAAGTGATCTGCGGCGCGCAGCGCATCCCGCTTGCGGAGCTGCATGCCGCGGGCATGCGCGAGCGGCATCGCTTCGAGGCGCGGCGCAAAGCCTATCTTTCGCCGCGCACGGTTGCCTTCAACGTGCACGGCGTTCGCGTCGCCGTGAACCGCGTCACGGCCGAGATCCGCATCCTGCACAGCGTGCATGCGGCGGATATCGGGCGGCTGATCAATCCGATGCAGTGCCGCGGACAGATCGATGGCGCCATTGCCATGGGCTTCGGCTGGGCATTGACCGAGAACATGGCGTATGGCGCGGATGGCGCGATGGTGAACCCAACCTTGCGCAATTACCGAATCCCCGCTTTTGCCGATGTGCCGCCGAGCGAAGTGTTCTTTGCCGACACCCACGATCGCATCGGCCCGCTCGGCGCCAAATCGCAGGGCGAATGCGCGATCAACCCGGTCGCGCCGGCGATCGCCAATGCCGTCGCCAATGCCACCGGCATCCGCTTTGCGCACCTGCCGCTGACGCCGGATCGCATCTTCGCCGCGCTCTCGCCGGAGCCGTGAACGACCACCGCGCCGGCACCCGACGCGGCGGTGACCCTCGTCACGCAGACCCGCGTGCGCGAGGGCATGGCAGAGGAATTCGGGCAGTGGCAGAGCGCGATCAGCAGCGCGGCGGCGGAGTGTCCCGGCTTCATCACCCAAAGCGTGTTGCCGCCCAATCCCCCCGTGCAGGTGGATTGGGTGATCCAACAGCGCTTCGCTAACATCGGGGCCGCAGCTGCCTGGCTGCGCTCCGAGCGGCGGGCGCAACTTCTGGATGCCGCGCAGCCAATGCTGGTCGGGCCGGATGATGTACATCTGGTGCGCGACAGCGCCGCTGGCGCGAAGCCGGCGCCGGTCTCCGCGGTGATCTCGTCTCGCGTCAGGCCGGGCCAAGAAGCGGCGTTCCGCGCCTGGGAGCAGCGCATCGCGACGGCCCAGGCACAATCGCCGGGTTTCCAGGGCTACCGGTTCGAGCCGCCGATCCCCGGCGTGCAGGATGACTGGTTGGCGATCCTGCGCTTCGACACCGAGCGCAATCTGCCAGACCTGGCTCGCTTCGCCGGAGCGGGAAAGACTGCTGAAGGAAGCGGCGCCGTTTCTCGAGGAGTTTCACGCCCGCGTGGTGCGCACCGGGTTCGAGCAGTGGTTCCCGTCGGCAGTAGACGGAACTTCGGCGCCGGCAGCCTGGAAGCAAAACATGATCGTTCTGCTGCTGCTCTATCCGGTGGTGTTCCTGTTCGGCGTGTGGGTGCAGACGCCGGTCTTGATCGGAAAGGCCGGCCTGCCGTTCTGGCTCGCGCTGTTCATCGGCAATGTCGTCAGCGTGCTTTCTGCTGAACTGGCTGGTACCTCGGGTCAGTAACGGCTTCGGCTGGTGGCTCGCGCCGGCACGCGATGCGGGCAGATGGACCAGCCTCGCAGGCGCGGCACTGATCCTACTGCTCTACGCGCGTCTGGCTCTTTCTGTTCTCGAAGCTCTCGTGAGCAATCACCCCCCGCGCCCGGCTTGGCCTGGCGCAGCGGCCGCCGGCCAGGAACAGCACGGTTTGCACGCATTTGCGACCGGTGGCCAAGCACGGCCGGGTTTTCCGATCACTCGCTTGCCTTCAAGTCTTCCCGTCACGGTTTTCCTTCCACGCTATTCCGGTTACTGATGGCCCCGGGGCCGCATCTAGCGGAATCGAGCGGGCCAGCCACTCCGCCTTGCTGGAGCCGCGAGGAACCAGGGGCACGGCAAAGAAACCTGGCGTCCCTGACATGACGACCTGGTCGGTGACGCCCTGATAATGGCCGCACGGGGTTTCCACCCGGAACAGGTCAGGGTCAGGATAGGCGTGATCGCCAGCACCGCCTGCTACATCGCTCGCGTAGGACTTGTCGAAGATCCCCATTTGCAGCAGCCACAACGACACCCGCGCCAGCGACACGCGGACGCGGTAGCTGCCGCCCTCCGTGGCCCTGCGCCGCAACGCGGCGATGGCGCCGACCATTCCGATCCAGGACGAAATGTAGTCGTTTACGACGAAGATCTCGGGGAGCTTCGGTTCTTCGACGGAGCCCTCGAGTGCGAGCACCCCGGAAACGCCGCCAGCCGATTGATCGAAGCCAATTCGGTTGGCCCAAGGTCCGACAGCCCCATAGATCGAGAAATCGATCTGCACGATGCCGGGACGCCACCGCGCCAGTTCGCCGCTGGTTATTCCCAGCTTCTCCAGCAGGCCAGGGCGCCTGTTGGCGAAGAAGATATCCGCTCCGGCCACAAGCCGCCGGAAGCGCGCCATCTCGTCAGGACGCCGGAAGTCCATGATCACCGAACGCATTCCGACATTGGCCGAGTAGTAGTTGAAGTCCATCTCGAAATCGTCCGGGGTCCACAGATTGAGGACGTCCGCCCCGTGATAGGCCAATCCACGCCCCATCCCTGGTCCGGCGATGACGTGGCTGAACCCGAGCGCTCGCACACCGCCCAGCGGCGTTTCCGGTCGGGGCGTGAAGGGCTCCGGGTCGCCATCCGCGATCTTTTCGATGTGCACGAGGGGCAGGTCTTCGAGATAGCGGCATTGCTCGATGTCAAGGAACTCCTGTGCACTGCGCACGACGGTAGCCTGTAGACCGGCGCGGTTCGCTTGCTCCTCCAGATCGAAAGCATCCCACTTGCGGATCACGCTTCCAATCGCCGTCGGATCGTCGTTGCAGCCGAGGAAGGCAAGGGCAGCGCTCCGGATGCGGGGATAAATGTTCATGAACAGGATTCGTCGATTGTCCCGCGTCCGATACATGTTCGTGGGCATGAATGGATTCTTCGGGTCTGCCGGATTACCTGGCGCGTAGCCGTTCAGCAGTTCCCATTTCTTGTCGTAGAAAGGACACAGTCGATGCAAGGCCTTGCCGAGGTTAACTGAAAGGTCCTGACCTTGGCCGCCGCGGAAGCGCCACAGCTCCGCCACCGACACGGCCTTCGCCATCAGCGCAACGGCCGCCATCGTCGCGAATGGAAGCGGGCTGCTGATAATCGGGTCGCGCCCGGTAAAGGTCACCGCACCGCCGCCGGACCGCGGTTCCAGGCCAACCTCGCGCAGAACGTCAGCAAGCTCACGCATCGGGTCGATGGCGTGATCGTCGTTGAGCGGGTTAGAAAGGGCGTACCGAATACGATCCGCCAGTCCACCCATGACATTCACCCGTTGGTCTTTGCGTTAAGAAGGAGGCTCACAGCTTCGAGTCGCCATCGACCCGGATCGTGTCGCCGGTGATCCAGCAGGCATCGTCGGATGCGAGGAAGGCGACGACCGAGCCGATATCTGCCAACTTGCCGATGCACTGCAGTGCCTGCATCCCGAGGCGCGCCGGCGCTCCAGGGGGTCGCCGGCTGACAGCGACCTCCCGGAAAGCTCAACGGAAGAGGGTTTAGGCCTCTGGCCGTTCTTCGATCGCGTCGACGCGATTGGGGTAAAAGGCGAGATAATCCTTGATCGGCGTGACGGCGGCGTATGGAGCCTCATAACTCCACACCGCGTTGACCGAGCGCTCGCCGCCGAGCGGGATGCTGTAATAGCTGCAATCGCCTTTGTACGGGCAGTAGGTGGTGTGATCGGTGCGCGTCGAGGAGCGCCATGTCGACATCTTTGCGCGGGATGTATTGAACCGCGGGATAGGCGGCTTCGCGCAAGGTCAGCGCTTCTCGCGTGTCGGCGACGACCCGGCCCGCGACCGAGACGACGATCCGAGCGGGACTGCGTTCGATCGTGATCGGATGATCGGGCCCGGGAATTTTGACCGGCTTTGCTGCGGTTGCGACATTCGGTTCCACGGCTTCACCTCGCTGTGTCTGGGTTTCGGATTCGACATCTTACCCCGCCGACTTCCCGCCATCGACCGAAAGCACATGGCCGCTGATAAAGGACGCCCGATCGGAGCAAAGAAACAGGATGGCGTTGGCGATCTCGTCGGGCTCGCCGACGCGGCCGAGCGGCACGGTCGAGACGAGGCCGGCCTTTCTTTCGGCGCTGCCGGTAAAGCGATTGAGCATCCCGGTCTCGGTCGGCCCCGGTGCCACCGCATTGACGCGAACGCCCGAGCCCGCGACCTCGAGCGCCGCGGATGTGGTGAGCCCCTCGACCGCGTGCTTGCTGGCGGCATAGACGGAGGCGTTGGGGGTACCGGCGTGACCGTAGGTCGACGAAACATTGACGATGCTGCCGCTGCGCTGACCCAGCATCACCCGCAGCTCATGCTTCATGCTGAGCAGCGTGCCAAGCACATTGGTATCGAACGTCGCGGCGTAGCTGTCGGCGGTCTGTTCCGTCACCGGGCCGGGCTTGCCTTCGGTGCCGGCGCTGTTGACGGCCGCATCGAGACGACCGAAGCGCGCGACGGTCTGATCGACCAGGCTGCGCACATCGTCTTCGCGGCGCACGTCGGCACGGATGAATTCCGCTTCGCCGCCGAAGCCCGCGAAGCTCAGCGGCCAGCGCCTGGCCGCTGTCGTCATGACGGCCGGAAACGACGACGCGGTTGCCTTCCCGCGCAAAGCGCAAAGGCCGCTGCACGTCCGATCCCAGTCAACGCGCCGGTAATCAAGACAACGGGGGTGCTCATATCGGCTACTAACCCTGTCGTACGGAGACCGGCATTCCAAGGATTGCTGCCGATGCTCGAAGATTTGGGTTTTCCTGGCGGCTCCGAGAAAGACTTTGTAAGATCGAGGTCATACTTGGCAGGCATGGCACGAGGAGTATGGAGCTGCGGCATCTACGTTATTTCGTGGCCGTCGCCGAGGAAGGAAGTCTGACACTCGCAGCCGATCGGCGGCTGCATACCGCGCAGCCCTCATTGAGCCGGCAGATCCGCGACCTGGAAGTCGGAAGTCGGCGTCCAACTCCTGATACGCAGCCCGCGTGGGATCGAGCTGACGGCGGCCGGTCGGGCGTTTCTCGATCACGCGCGGCTGGCGCTTTCTCAGGTCGAGGCGGCCGGCGAAGCGGCGCGCCGGGCTGCTTATCCGGAGCAGAGGACCTTGGCGCTAGGGTTTCTGAGCGGGTGCGAGCCGGAATGGCTGCCGGCGGTGATGCACGTACTTCGGGAGGAGCTGCCGAAGATTGAGGTCACAATTGCCAGCAAGCACTCGCCACAGCTTGCCGAGGGCGTTGCCACCGGGAAGTTCGACGCGGCCTTCATGAGACCTGAGGAACGCCACCCTGATCTCGTCTACAAAGTTCTGATTACGGAACCGCTGATCGTCGTTTTGCCAAGCGATCACCGTCTGGTGTCGCATGACGCGATCCGGCCCCTAGATTTCGTTGGGGAGACGTTCATTGGCATGGCCGACCAGGCGCCAGTCTTGCGCTCGCTGATAGAAGACTACTTCCGGCGATCGGGCATCGACCTACACCCAGCGCACCGGGTTGAGTATCTCTCCATGGCGATATCACTCGTCGCCTCGACCCGCGGGCTGGCACTGTTGCCGGGCTTTGCCCGAAATTTCCTCACGTGGTCGGTCATCAGCCGGCCGCTTGCTGGAGAGGCACCCTCGATCGATCTGGTCTTGGGTTACCACAAGGAAAACAAGTCGCCGCTTCTCAAGCTGTTTCTTTCAAGGGTGGACGATCTGATCGCGCGTGCGTCCGCCTCATAAAGGACCAAGTTTCGCGGTAGGGTCGCACCCGGTAGTTGGATATTTTTTTATCGGATTTCGACGGGCGAAGAGATGTGTCTCTTTCTGGTTCTCTTTTGGTGCTCGGCGGCCCTGGGGTACTGGCGGCTAAACATCGTTGGCAGGAATTCCCCGATATATTCCCGGTTCGGCCGAATTATTCCCCGGTTTGCGGTGCCAATTCCCCGGTTCGGGTGGTTACGGGAATTTTCAGGCAACCGCTTGATTTGCTTGACAATTTTCGCGGCCAAACGGTGCTTTTATCGGGGAAATCGAAAAAATTCCCGGTTCCAACGGGAAAAACCGGGAATTTCGCCCCGACCGACTGGAACCGCATGATCCGGGCGGCGGCCGGGGAGCAGCCCCATCCCTGGGGCGATGGGCCGCCCGGCTCTGCGCTCGACCTAGACCGGCTCACCCTCCGCCGGGCTTTGCCTCGCGCAACGGGGTGCCGGTTTCGGCGAGGCGGCGGAGCAGGGCGGCGGGGGCCCAGCGCTCGCCGTAGCGCTGGTGCCAGGCGGCGATCTGGCGGTAGACCTCGGCGACGCCGATGCCGTCGGCCCAGTACATCAGCCCGCCGCGATAGCGCGGGAAGCCGAAGCCGTCCAGCCACATCACATCGATGTCGCTGGCGCGGTAGGCCTTGCCCTCTTCGAGGATCTTGCAGGCCTCGTTGACCGAGGCGAACAGCAGCCGGCGCAGGATCTCCTCGTCGGTGAAGCTGCGCTGCTCGACCCCCATCTCGGCCGCCTTTTCCTTGATGATGCGGGCGACTTCGGGGTCGGGGTGCGGGGTGCGGTCGCCCTTCTCGTAGCGGAACCAGCCGGCTCCGGTCTTCTGGCCCGAGCCGCCCCATTTCGACGATCGCGTCGGCGATCGGCATTTTGCGGTAGTTCGGGTTCTCCGCGGCGCGCCGCTGGCGGCTGTCGTAGCCGATGTCGAGCCCGGACAGATCGGCGGTCGCGAACGGCCCGATCGGATAGCCGAAATCGACCATGACCTTGTCGACCTGCTCGGGCAGTGCGCCCTCCTCGACCATGATGTTCATCTCGGTGCCGAACGGGGTGCGGCTGCGGTTGGCGACAAAGCCGTCGCAATTGCCGGCCATCGCGCTGATCTTGCCGATCTTGCGGCCGAGATCCATCGCCGTCGCCAGGGTGTCGGGGGCGCTCTTCGCGCCCTTGCACGACCTCGAACAATTTCATGACATTGGCCGGCGCGAAGAAATGCGTGCCGGCGACGTCCTGCGGCCGCTTCGTCGCATTGGCCATGATGTCGATGTCGATGCCGGAGGTATTCGTGTAGAGCAGCGCGCCGGGCTTCATGACCTCGTCGAGCTTTTTGAACACCTCCTCCTTGACCGGGATGCGCTCGAACACCGCCTCGATCACGACGTCGGCTTGGGCGATGTCGTCGTAGCTGGTGACCGGCTCGATCAATGCCGAGGCGGCGGTTCATCTCCGCCTCGGTCAGGCTGCCGCGCTTGACGCTGGTCTCGTAATTGGCGCGGATCCGCGCGATCCCGCGGTCGAGCGCCTCTTGGCTCGACTTCGAGGAGCTTCACCGGAAAGCCGAACTCGGCAAAGCTCATCGCGATGCCGCCGCCCATCGTGCCGGCGCCGACGATCGCCGCGGTCTTGATCGGGCGCAGCGGCGTGTCGCGCGGGATGTCGGGCAGTTTGCGCGACCTCGCGCTCGGCAAAGAAGGCGTAGCGCAGGGCCCGCGCCTCGGCGGAATTTTCGAGCTCGTCGAACAGCTCGCGCTCGCGCCCGACGCCCTCGTCGAACGGCAGGCTGCAGGCCGCCTCGACCGCGGCGATGCAGTTGTAGGGCGCCTTCTGGTTGCGGGCGCGGCGGGCGATCGATTTGCGCATCGCCTCGAAGATGCCGGGATCGGTCTTGGCTTCGGCGAGCTTGTCGTCGCGGTCGCGGATGCGCGGCAACGGCCGGTCGTCGGCGACGCGGCGCGCCATCGCGATCGCCGCCTCGCGCAGATCGCCGCCCTCCGGGACGAGCTCGTCGATGATGCCGAGCCGCTTCGCCTCCTCGGCCGGAACATGGCGGCCGGACACGATCATCTCCATCGCCGCTTTCGGGCCGATCAGGCGCGGCAGCCGCTGGGTCCCGCCGCTCCCGGGCAGGATGCCGATCAGTACCTCGGGGAGACCGACCTTGGCGCTCGGCACGGCAATGCGATAGTGCGCGGCGAGCGCGATCTCCAGCCCGCCGCCCAGGGCATAGCCGTGGATCGCCGCGACGACCGGCTTTGCGCTGGCGTCGAGGATCTGATGCGGGCGGCGGCCCGGGACCGGCGGCGGCCGGCTGGTGCCGAACTGGCGGATGTCGGCGCCGGCGATAAAGCTGCGGCCGGCGCCGATCAGCACCATCGCCTTGATCGCCGGGTCGGCATTGCCGCGCTCGACATTCTCGACGATGCCCTCGGGCACCCCCGGGCACAGCGCGTTGACCGGCGGGTTGTCGACGGTGATGACCCCGATCCCGTCGACATTCTCCAAGCGAACCAAGGCGCTTTCGGCCATTTCTTCCTCCCAGTTAAAGTGTCGCTGCGGTCCCGAGGATAACCGTGCTCTGCGACGACAGCACGCCGCCATTGCCGTGGGCGATTGCGGTCTCGCAATCGGCAATTTGGCGTGCGCCGCATTCGCCGCGCAACTGCCGCGTCGCCTCGATCAGCAGGAACAGCCCATACATGCCGGGATGGCAGTAGGAGAGGCCGCCGCCATTGGTGTTGACCGGCAGGCTGCCGCTTCGGCGCGATGCGGCCGTCGGCCACGAAGGAGCCGCCCTCGCCCTTTGCGCAGAAGCCGAGATCCTCGAGAAAGAGGATCGTATTGATCGTGAACGCGTCATAGAGTTCGAACACGTCGATGTCGCCGGACCCCAGTCGCGCCATCTCGTACGCGGCGCGGCCCGATTGCACAGCGCCCGGTCACGGTCAGATCCGGCATGCTCGAAATGTTGGCGTGGGTGATCGCTTGACCGCAGCCGAGGACGAAGACCGGCGGCTTTTTCAGGGATCGCGCGCTCCTCGGCTGTGGTCATCACGACGGCGCCGCCGCCGTCGGTGACGAGGCAGATATCGCGGACCGTAAACGGATAGCTGATCATCCGCGCCGCCAAGACCTCGGCGACGGTCAGCGGCTTCTTTTCCCAGGCTGCCGGATTGAGCAAGGCCCATTCGCGCGCCGCGACCGCGACCGCGGCGAGCTGTTCGCGGGTCGTGCCGTATTGGTGGATGTGGCGCGACGCCGCCAGCGCATAGGCGGTCGATGGCAGAAACGGCCGGAACGGCGTCTCGTAGGGGTTGTACTCGCGCACCGAGGCGTGGCGGCGGCCGATCGTGCGCTGGGTCGAGCCATAGGCGATGACAGCGACCTTGCACAGGCCGAGCTGCAGCGCCGCCTGCGCATGGGCGACATGAAACATGAATGACGACCCGCCGAGGATCGTGCTGTCGATGAAGGCCGGCGAGATCCCGAGATATTCGGCCAGCGACAGGCCCGAGGTGCGGCTTTGCGCCGTCGCGCACAGCAAGCCGTCGACATCGCGCAATCGAGGCCGCAATCGGCGAGCGCCCGCTGGATGCCCTGGGCCATCAGGTCGATCGCGCTCATGTCCTGCGGCGACGGCGCCGAGATCGGATTCGGCGACGCCGACGATTGCGGCGGAGCCGCGCTGCAGCCCGTCCATCAGCCGGCCTCGACCGGAACAAAGACCGGGTATGCCGGCTCGTCGCCGTCGGGGCGGTGGACGCGGAACTTGACCCGCATGCCGATCCGAACCGCCTCGGGCGCGATCTCCTCGACCCGGCTCATCAGCCGGAAGCCTTCGTCGCAATCGATCAGCGCGACGTTGTATGGTGCCCCGTCCCGCGGATGCGTGACAGTCGTCGCGTAGACCGTGCCGAGCCCCGAACTCACTCGCCATTCGAGCCGGTCGCTGCCGGAAAACGGGCAGATGATACGGGGATAGAAGACGGCCTTACCGGCCTCCGGGCTCCACTGATAGGCCAGTTCACCCTTTTCGAGGTACGCCTGATAAATCGCCAGAGGTGATTCCGCCGTGCGCTCCATCGCCCGCTCCCTCGATCCCGCCACATTTTGTCGAGTTGAGCGTTCGGCGGCAAGGAAGCGTTCAGCTTCGATGCTGCTTCCTGCCGGCCACGATGGCGCTACCTCGGTTGCGCAATTATGGTGCCGCAGCGAGCTCGATTACGGGGTTGGGTCATGGCTACAAAGCTAATCCTCACCGGCGACGTCAATCTGATGAACGTCACCGATCCTGCTGTCCCCTTTGCGCTGATCGAAGACGAGTTCCGCGACGCCGGGATGGTTTTTTGCAATCTCGAATGCTGTCTCTACCAGCCGCCGAGCGGGCACTCGGTACAGCATGAAGGCTTTTTCGCCGACCCGCTAATTGCCGGTGAGGCGCTGGTGTCGGCCGGTGTGCACGCGGTCGGTCTCGCCAACAATGTAAACTATGGCGAAACGGCGATCATCGCGTCGGTCGCGGAGCTCGACCGGATCGGGATTGCCCATACCGGTGCCGGCGCCAACCTGGCAATTGCTCGTGCTCCGGCAATCATCGAGCGGAACGGTACGCGTTTTGGCTTTCTGCAACGCAGCTCGGTTTATTGGCCGACCAACCACGAGGCCGGGGATAATGCCGTCGGCATCGCGGTGATCCGCGGGCATACGGCCTACCAGCTCCCGATGCATGGCGCGCCGCCCGCCGGCGAACCGCCCGGGGATCCCGCCCGAAATCGTGACCTGGGCATGATCCGGCCTATTTGCGATGGCTCGAAGAAGATGTCGCAGACCTGCGGCGGCAGGCGGACGTTGTGGTTGCATCCTTTCATTGGGGACTGCACCGGGAAGTGCTTCGGTATATGAAGGAGATCGCATATCGGGCGATCGACGCTGGTGCCGATATCGTGATAGGGCACGGGCCGCATTATTCGCTGCCGGTCGAAATCTATCGCGGGAAGCCTATTTTCTATGGGCTTGGCAGCTTTTCGTTCCATACCGGGCACGGCGGTCTGAGGCACGGTGACTGGCTCGGCATGATGGTGAAGCTCTCCTGCGATCGCGGGCGGACCGAGAAGGTCGCGTTCCAATTCGTCCGCCACGACGATCGTAACCGCACGCTCCTCCGTGAGCCGGCGGATGAAACGGCAGCATTCGGGCAGATCGCGGAGGAGAGCGCAGGTTTGGGCGCCAGGCTCGTTGCGCGAGGTGATGAGGTGTGGGTCGACCTCGGGACTTGACGCCGGCTGGCCGGTGGCGGTTTAGATCCTCGCTCGTCCGCGCCGCCTCCCAATCGATAGGAAAGCAATGCCCAACATTACCTACGTCCATCCGAACGGGGCCAAGGAAGTGCTCGATGTCCCGCTCGGCACCAGCGTCATGCGAGGCGCCATCATCAACGGGGTCGATGGCATCGTCGCCGAGTGCGGTGGCGAGATGATGTGCGCGACCTGCCACGTCTATGTCGAGCCCGCCCAGTTCGATCGAACCCCGCCAATATCGGACGACGAGAAGGCGATGCTCGAATTCACCGCGAGCGAGCGCAAGCCCAATAGCCGGCTGAGCTGCCAATTGGTCTCGGCACCCGAGCTCGAGGGTCTGGTCGTCTACCTGCCCGAGACGCAGATCTGATGCCGGCTTCGGTCGTCGCCATCATCGGCGCCGGCCAGGCCGGCTTCCAGGTCGCGGCATCCCTGCACCAAGAGGGCTTCACGGGCCGGGTGGTGCTGATCGGCGACGAGCCGGTTCTGCCGTACCAGCGCCCGCCGCTCTCGAAATCCTACCTCGCCGGCGAATCCGGCGTCGATGATCTGTGGCTGCGGCCCGCCGAGTTTTACGCAAAGCAGCAGATCGATCTGATCTGCGGCGACCCCGCGATTGGCATCGACCGCAGCCGACATCGCGTTCGCCTGGCGTCGGGGATCGAGATTTCCTGGGATCATCTGGTCTTCGCCACTGGAGCGCGGTTCCGGCCTCTCGCCGTGCCGGGCGCCGAACTGGATGGTGTGCTGCCGCTGCGCACCCTAGCCGATGCCGATGAGCTGCGGCGGCGGTTGGCCGAGGCCTGTAAAGTCATCGTGGTTGGCGCCGGCTTTATCGGTCTCGAATTCGCCGCTGTCGCGATTGCGCAGGGTGCCGATGTTCACATTCTCGAGATTACCCATCATCCGATGGGCCGTGTGGTGTCGGCGCCAATCTCTAGGTTCTTCACCCGAGCGCACGTGCAATGGGGCGCCAAAGTTTCGCTCGGCACCGGGGTCACCCGTATTCTCGGCGCCCACAATCGAGTTACCGGGGTCGAGACGACCGATGGCCGTCGTTTGCCCGCCGATCACGTGCTGATCTGCATCGGCGTCATCCCCAACGCCGAACTCGCCGGCGACGCCGAACTCGCCGTCGACAACGGTATCCTCGTCGACGAATACCTCGTCACCGGTGATCCGGCGATCTCGGCGATCGGCGATTGCGCCAACTTCCCGAGCCCCTTTGCTCCGGGCCGCGTTCGCCTCGAATTGGTGCAGAACGCCGTCGATCAGGGCCGCTGCGTCGCCGCGCGTCTGGCCGCCAGGCCGGAACCCTATCAAAAGGTGCCATGGTTCTGGAGCGATCAGGGCGACCTGAAGCTGCAAATCGCCGGGATAACGACCGGTCACGATCTGGCGGTCATCCGCGGCAATCCGGCCGATCGCAGCTTCTCGGTATTCTGCTTCCGCGGCGGGAAACTGATCGGCGTCGAATCGGTCAACCGAACAGCCGATCACGTCGTGGCGCGCCGACTGATGGCCAGTGAGCCCGAGCTGCTACCTGAGCAAGCCGCCGACGCCGACTACGATTTGCGGGCTCACGCACGCAGTCTTGCTAGCCGCTAGTTGGTCGACGGCGCATCCGTCGGGCGAGGAGCGGTGGTGATGACACTCAATGAGGAGGTATCAATGGCCACGAAACCCTACATCATCGCGTTGGAGGAGCATTATTTCGACCCGGAGGTCAAACGGCACATCACCGGTTTGGATGCTACGAATGTGCCGCGGATCGTCGAGCGGCTCGACGATCTCGGAGCTTTGCGGCTGAAAGAGATGGACGAGGCGGGCATTGACCTGCAAGTGCTGTCGCTCGCCAATCCAGGACTACAAAAGCTGGACGCCGAGACTGCTGTTCCACTGGCGCGCCGCGCCAATGATCGGCTGAACGAGGCGGTTCGCGCGCATCCCGACCGTTTTGCCGCGTTCGCCGCGCTTCCAACGCCGGACCCCAAAGGCGGCGGCCGACGAGCTCGAGCGTACGGTCACCCGGTTCGGGTTCAAGGGCGCGTTGGTGAACGGACTAACCAACGGTCTCTTTCTCGACGACAAGCGGTTCTGGCCGATCTTTGAGCGGGCGCAAGCGCTCGACGTCCCGCTCTATATGCACCCGTCCATCCCGCATCCGGCGGTCATCGAGGCCTACTACAAAGATTATGTTCAGCAATATCCATCGCTGTTGCGGGCCGCCTGGGGGTTCACTGTCGAGACTGCGACACAGGGACTGCGTTTGGTGTTGAGCGGCGTATTCGACAGGTATCCTGGCTTGAAAATCATTCTCGGCCATCTTGGCGAAGGTCTGCCGTTTTATCTTTGGCGGATCAGCATGGGGCTGGCCCGCGACGGCAAGGGCGGCAAGAGTTTCCGTGACATTTTCTGCGAGCACTTCTACATCACGACCAGCGGCTTTTTTTCCGATCCGGCCCTGCTGTGCTGCATGATGGAAATGGGGATCGATCGAATCCTGTTTTCGGTCGACTACCCATTCGTCGACAATCCGCCCGGAACGAAATGGACCGAAACCCTGCCGCTCTGCACCGAGGACAGGGAGAAGCTGTTGAGCGGCAATGCCAAGCGGCTGCTGAAGCTGTAGGATCCGCCGATCCAGAGCCGCAATCATCAGCGCGGTGCCGCGCAATCCAGGATCGGTTAACGGGTAGGAGCGGGACACCGCGCTTCATTTGCGATAAGCCGGTCGCTGCCAGCCGGATTTCGCAGCGGCTGATCCCGCGTGGGTCAGCCGCTCATTGCGGCCGACTCTGAGTGCTCCCGTTGCGCCGATTGCGGCAGGTGCCAGCGCTGATCGCGGTTGTCAAGGCGGCCAGCACGACGGTGCCGCTGCAACGCAATGCCGAGGTGGTTCGGCCTCACCGTCATCCCTAATTCCCGCGAAAGGTAGGTCAGAATTTCGTTTGCGGTGGCTCCCTCGCCGTGCGCCTGCACGGCTTTCAAAGTGGCATCGCTCAGCGACACGCTCGACGCCGGCGCTGGCTGTTTGCCGCGACCCCTGCGCTGCCCGGTGGGCGCCGCTGCGGCAGGTGCAGTTCTGGCCGGGCGTCCTCTTCTCCGTCTACTGCCGGCATCCGTGTTTCCGCCGAAGCGCGTCAGAACGCGTTCGGCTATTTCGAGCTCATCGAGTTGAGCGGCGAGCTTTGTTCGCTCAGCGTCAAGCCGCCCGAGCCGCTCGGATATCCGCTGCTTCTCCTGCCCAATCTCGTCAAACGTTGCCATCTGCTCTATTCCTCCTCGCCTTCCCAGTAGCAACCCCGCCGTCTGGCGCATATTCTCCGATAAATAGATGATCTACGCATCGAAAAAAGAGCGCGTCCAGGAAATTGTCACTGTTTGATGGCGGGCTGCTCAGTTAACGCACTGCTGAAGCCAGTTTCGTCGGTCGCGAGCCGAAGGAAACGCTCACGCGCGGCTCATCGTGAGCTTCTGTCGCACCGCAATTCGCTTTACTACCGACCCGGTGCAGTCGGAGCGCGGGATATTTACGATCGGCCTCATCGAGGCGCGCAACCGTCGCAAAATCCATCGTCGGCACGAATCGCTGTCGAAAGTTCGTCCGTGATAATGGATCGACCTTCATTGGCCGACCCGGCCGATCGAGTCATGCCGGAGGATCGGAAGGTGCCTTCCCTGTTGGATTTCACTCGCCGGCTAGTTCGACAATGACTCGTTGGGCGAGGGTATTGTCTACGCATGCCTTATAGTCGACTGGCCCGAGAATGAATCCGCTCGAAATGAGACCCCGTTGCAGCCGATAAAAGCCGTCCGCCGGAAGAACCGGATCGCATCCCCAGATCAGCTGCGCTTGGTAGCGGGCGATAGAGCCGGCCAACACCCCGCGATCGAGCGTTGGGAAAAACGACTCAATGGCCGCCACGATCTCCTGAACAGAGCAAGCATGAATCCATTGCTGCGTCCCGAAGACCGCTCGCACCATGCGCAGCAGCGCCTCGGCGCTATCGCTGAGCCGGTGGCCCGTCGTGACCAAGGCCGTGTAGGTGGTGCGGCCGCGTGAGCTTGCAGTGTGCCAGAGATGACCGATTTCTGAAGCCAAAGCCTGTTCGACGGCGGGCTCAAAAAGCTGCGCAGCGTCCAGCCAGCCCTGACGAAGGGCCTCGAGATTGTCCGCCATGGTTCGGTCGGAGACACGATCGAGGCGGGTAGGATCGATGCCCGCCTGACGCAAATCCTCCTTCAGGCAAAGCCACGGTGTCGGGACCTCGCTGATTGTTGCAAATTTCATTGCGGAAAGATCGGCCGGACGAAAGTCTGGATTTGGTCGATCGCCGACGATCGAGAAGGGATCGCGGCAGACGATTTCGGCAAAGCAGACGAATGGAGAGCCGGGATTGGCGTCGTGGTGCTTCATGACCCGCATTGGCCCGATCCAGATCACGTCGACGTCTCCGTCGATCAGCGCCCGCTCGGCCAGGCCTATTCCCGGCGATCGCAACAGTGCGACATTGAGCCCTTCCGCGGCATAAGCGCCGGATGTATGCGCGGGATAAACGGCGCGTAAAGGACGAAACGAAGGTTCTCGAAGAGGCGCAGGCGGATCGGTGCTCCTCGTGGAAAAAGGAGGTCCCCACCCGCGGGTGGGGGCCTAGTGGTTGGGCAAGAGGTTAGATGACGCCTTCCTGGCGCAGAGCCTCGACCTCTCTCGCGCCAATTCCGAGCCAGTTGTGCAGAACCTCTGCACCGTCCTGCCCAAGCGCCGGCGATCCCTTCAGCCGCACGGTCTTGCCGTCAATCCGTACCGGCCACGTCGCCATCTTGTAGCCGCCGTTGTGGTGGTGGACGGTCTGCATGATGCCGCGCTCCTCGAAGCTCGGCTCGTTCTGCAATTCCATCGTGTCGAACACGGCGCCGGACGGTACCCCGACGGCAATGAGTTTCTCCATCGCCTCGCGCTTGTCGTGATGACGGGTCCATTCGCCAATAATCGTGTCCAATTCCTTTTCGTTGGCAACGCGGTCGTTGCCTGTCGCAAAACGCGGATCCTCGATCAATTCTTCGTGCCCGATCAATTTCATCAGCCGCGACCAGTGCTCGGGATTGGCCCGGCTGGTGGTCAGGTAGACATAGTCGTTGGGACCACCCCCCCTGCACGGGTAGAGACCGGACGGCGCATTGTTGCCCCCGCCCGACTTGGCGCCGCGCCGCGGCGCCGGCTTGCCAGTGCGCGCCATCGTGGCAAAGCAGGTGCGCATGTAGTGGATCATTGCGTCTTGCATTGCCACTTGCAGCCGCCTTCCCTGGCCAGTGCGGTTGCGCTCGTGCAAGGCGCCGAGGATGGTGGCCGCCATCAGCATCCCGGTGCCGGTGTCGCCAAAGCTCAGGCCCGGCTTGACCGGCGGGCGGTCCGCCTCGCCGGTGACGCTGATCGGGCCACCGGCGGCTTGCGCAATCATGTCGAACGCCAGCCCCTTCTCATGCGGGCTGCCCGTTCCGAAGCCCTTGATTTGGCAATAAATGATGCCAGGGTTCAGTTTCTTGACCGATTCGTAATCGAGGCCGAGGCGCTCGATTGTGCCCGGCGCCATGTTTTCGACCGTGACATCGGCCTTCTTGAGCATTTCTTTGACGATATCGAGCCCCCTCGGACGATTTCAGATTTATCGCCAGCGACTTCTTATTGACGTTGAACTGGTGGAAGTACCACGGGTCGTCGTCGGGCTTGTCGGGGCGTAGCCGGCGGCCGGGATCGCCCCGTCCCGGGTTCTCGATCTTGACGACCTCGGCGCCGAACCAGGCCAGCACCTCGGTAGAGGTCGTACCCGGCCTCGAATTGGGTGAAATCCACCACCTTGACGCCTTGCAGAAAGTTGAGGTCCTGGGTGTTGTCGCTCATCGCTGGCTCCTCCCGTTGCGCACAGATCCTAAGACCCAGCCTGCGCCTTATCGTGCCGGCCCGCAACGCCTTCCCGCTGCGCCCGTCACGCCAGTGCCGACCGTGCTCGCCGCGCCGGCTCTGAGCGTCAGCTAGCTAGCGGTGCGGACCTACATGTGGTACCGGGACACCTCACCCGCCTCGCCGCGCTCGGCACCCTCTCCGGCGATGCGCGCGAGGGGATGTGAGTGCACAGCCTCGAAGCCCTCTCCTGCTCCGCGGAAGAGGGGGGACCCAGCCCGCCGGGCTAGGTGGGTGAGGGTTGCCTCGGGAATCATTAATTTGATTTTACCACGAGGGTCGGCGGCTTATGACGAAGTTAGTTGGAAGGATGCCGCGGGTCTCCGCATCGACGAAGCCTCGGAGACGACATTGCTGGCTCCATTTCGGCGATTTCCCACAGATGGCGCGACCCGTAGCGCTGTTAGGGCTTGCGCCAGCTCTATCCTTCAGCACGGCGTAAAAGCCCACCGCTAGATGGCCGTTCGGAGCCAAGCTGCAGCGAGGCGGTTGAGCACTGCCTTGGGGCGACTGGCCCCGGCAGGAGGGTGCAGGCAGCCACGTCAGGCGCGGCAAGCTCGTCGAGTTGCGTCACGTTCCGCGCACAAATCTCGATACGCGCGGCATGTGGACTGGTGGTGACATTACCGCGGGCCAACGCCAAGGATGGTTCTCAGATGTCAATGCCGACCACCTGCACCGACGGGCGTTGCTCCGCCGCCTCAAGGTTTACGGCTCCGACGCCCGTCCTCAAATCGAGAAAGCAGCCGGCTAGTGACGCAGCCAACCTTGGGCGGACGGTACGGCGAGAGCCTTGGCCGTGGGCTCGAAGTGGGGGGTTCCCAAAAAAATCCACCTGGGAGAGCGGTCAGCATTGTGGAATCGATCCGTCGCGTCCTCGATCTGGAGGGTCACATAGGCCAGGGTGCGGGAAACCTGCTTTGCATCTAGCCCATCGAGTTCGCCGGGCAGCGCCGCTTCCACTGCGGCAAGGAGCCGAGCCTCGACGTCAGGATCGGCTTGCTTTTTCGTCTCATGCAGCCGCAACGCGGGACCTATCACGGCGAACGCCTGCACATGGCTAGCGATCCGGCGCAGTTCGGCCTGAAAGGTGTGAAAATCCATGGGCATATCGCTCCCCGCAGATCGCTCAGCCATATTGTACTTTGGGGCTACACCTCCAAAGTCGAATAAGCGCCATTCCGGGAAGCCGGCGGCAGCCGTTCGCAGACGAGCGACTGGCGGACGGCCTCCTGTTTCCTTACCGTTTGGGCGGATGCGCCCGGACGAATTCCTCGTTGACGTCGGCGCCCCAGCCCGGGCCCTTCGGCAGTACGAGATCGCCGTTCTCGATGATCGGGGGCACGGTGACGATGTTGTCCTTCCATTTCACATCGTCGATGTCGATTTCCATGACTTTGAAATTCGGCACCAAGGCGCACATATGCGCGCTGATCAACGAGCCGAGATGGCCGTTGAAATTATGCGGCGCGACATTGACCTCGTAGGCGTCGGCCATGGCCGCGATCTTGACCGATTCGAGGATGCCGTTCCAGGCGACGTCGATGATCGCGTAATCGACCGACTGCTGCTCGAAATACGGCCGAAACTGGCGCCTGCCGTATAATGATTCGCAGGACGAGATCGGGGTGCCGGCAGAGCGGCGGATCAAGGCCAACCCGGCCGGGTCATAGAGGTCGATTTCGAGCCATACCAGATCGAGCGGCTCCAGTGCCCGTGCCAGCTTGATATAGCCGTCGATCTTGTAATTGAAATTGGTGTCGAGATGGAGCCCGACGTCGCGGCCGGCGCCGCGGCGGAACGCCTCAAGCTGCGCCACCGCGGCATCGACGATGCGGTAGTCGACGTTGAGCTCGGGAAAGCCCGGCGGGTTGCCAGTGCCGGGGCCGTACATGTAGGGCTTGTCGCGGTCGAAGCGGATCAGGTTGGTCTTGAGCCCCTTGAAGCCCTTGCGTCTGACCTCCTCGCCGAGTGCCACGATATCGTCGAGCGAGCGGACCGGGTCGACCCCGGCCCATTCCCTTATGCGCTCCGCATGGCGGGCGCGGTAGGTGCCGCAATGCGACCAGTAGAGCTGTAATCGGTCGCGCACCGGCCCACCCAGCATCTCGTAGACCGGCACGCCCAATGCCTTTGCCTTGATGTCCACGAGGGCGTTCTCTATCGCGGCGATCGCCATCTGATTGACCCCGCCGGCCGCCTGCCTGGTCGCGGCGTAGAGATAGGAGGTGTGGCGCTCGACCGGCCGCGGATCCTGGCCGATCAGAAAGCGCTCGGCGAGCTTCAAGATGACGCCGGTCAGCCCTTGCGCGCCGTAGCCCTCCATATATTCCGACCAGCCGACGATGCCCTCATCGGTGGTGATCTTGAGAAAGGAATTGACCCGCCAACCGGCATCGCAATGCAGGTCTTCGACCTTGACGATCTTCATCGGCGTTTCCTCAGAGCTCTGGCGATCGGTTTACAATTGCGCAATGCCTGCCCGGGCGCAGTCTTCGTCCTGCTGCGAGGTGCCGCCTCCGACCCCGCAGGCGCCCTCAACGACCCCGTTGCGGATGATCGGGACCGCTCCCTGGCCCATGATCATGTGTCCGCCTGACGCGGCCGCAATTCCGCGCGGCGTGGGCTGGTCTGCCCGCTCCGTCAGTTCGCCACTGGGTCGGCCGAAGGCAGCGGAAGCGACTGCCTTGCCCTGGCTTCCGTAGGCGCTCGCCCAGATTGCATTGTCCATACGCTGCAGTGCGATCAGCCGACCGCCGCCGTCGCAGACCGCGGCGCTGATCTTGATGTTCAGCTCCTGCGCTTTCGCCAGCGCGCCCCGAATGATGCGGTTGGCTTCTTCCAGTGTCAGACCCATCGATCTTTCCTCCCAAAAAGTCTCATCTCCAGTTATAGCTACGCTTTGCAAATGCGAAAAGCCGCGGTTTCCCGCGGCTCTCAATATTTCAAATATTGGAGCGGGCGAGGGGATTCGAACCCCCGACCCCAACCTTGGCAAGGTTGTGCTCTACCCCTGAGCTACACCCGCACCCTTCGCGGGGAGGTTTGCCGCGACGATCAGCTGCGCATGATAACCGGTAACGGGGGGTTTGCAAGTCTTGCTTTCCCGTCGGTCGTCACCCGTTACGCCGCCTCCGCTGATGACACCCCAAGAGCTGTTTGAGCATTTTCCCGCGCTGGGGATCACGCACCGAGCTTATTCGCATCCGCCTGTCTTCACGGTTGCCGAAGCGGCGGCGTTGCGCGGCAGCCTTCCGGGAGGCCACTGCAAAAGCCTGTTCCTCAAGGACAAGAAGGGCGGGTGCTGGCTAGTAATGATGCTGGAGAAACGGCAGATCGACTTGAAAAAACTTGCCGTATGCCTGGCCGCGCCGAGATTTTCATCCGGTGGCGCCGCCGATCTTCTTAAGCTATTGGGAGTTCGGCCGGGGAGCGTCACGCCTTTTGCTCTTCTCAATGATGTCGAGCGTCTCGTCACTCCAGTGCTCGACGCCGATATGCTGCGGTGCGACCTGCTAAATTATCATCCTTTGGAAAACGATCGCACGATGGCGATCGGCCCGCCGACCTATTGCGCTTGATCGCCGGCTCGGGACACGAGGCTCGGATTCTCGCATTGGCCGCCCTCGTAGGCGAGCCTGTCGACTAATAGGGGGGCTCGCCCGATCGCTCCGCGGCGCTCGCTTTCCTTTGGAGCGCTTGTCTTCTTACCGGCATGCCGCCATGTTGTTGGGTAGATCCGGAGAAGAAAGTGATGCCGAGCGAATCTTTGATCGGCGGCGCGTCGGCCGCCCCCGTAAAGGACGTCACTACCGCTAATTTCATGACCGAGGTCGTTGACGGTTCGTTCGACGCGGCGGTCATCGTCGATTTCTGGGCGCCCTGGTGTGGCCCCTGTAAACAGCTCGGGCCGATCCTCGAAAAGACCGTGCGCGCTGCCAATGGCTCCGTGCGGATGGTCAAGCTCAATATCGACGAGAATCCCGAAATCGCGCAGCAAATGCGGATTCAGTCGATCCCGGCGGTTTACGCTTTCAAGGACGGGCGGCCGGTCGACGGCTTTGTAGGCGCGCTGCCCGAGAGCCAGGTCAAGCAGTTCGTCCAGCGACTGGCCGGCGGAAAGGGTGGCCCCTCGCCGATCGAGGAGGCGCTGGCGATGGCCAAGGAAGCCGCGCAAGGAGGCGATCATGCCAGCGCGAGCGCGCTCTATTCGCAAATTCTGCAGCGCGAGCCGGGTAATGTCGACGCACTCGTGGGCCTAGCTCGGGCGATGATCGCGCGCGGCGAACTCGCCAAGGCAAGGCAGCTGCTTAATCGCGTTCCTCAGGAAAGCGCCGGCCATGCCGAGATCGCGGCGGCTCGCGCTGGCCTCGAACTCGCCGAGCAGGCGGAGAAGGCGATGGCCTCGGCGGGCAGGCTGCGCGCCCGCTTGACGCAGAACCAAGATGATCACGAGGCACGCTTTGAGCTTGCTACAGCGTTGTTCGGGAGCGGCGAGCGGGAAGCCGGAATCGACGAGCTGTTGACGCTGTTCAAGCGCGATCGCGAATGGAACGAGCAGGCGGCGCGCAAGCAGCTCGTCAAGTTCTTTGAGGCGATGGGCCCGACCGACCCCCTGACCTTGAGCGGTCGGCGGCGGCTTTCGTCGGTGATGTTTTCCTGAGCGAGGGAACGGATGAGCGAGCGGCACGGCAGAGGCACTCTTCCTGCCATTCTCCCGATATTCCCGTTGACCGGTGTTCTGCTGTTGCCCCGCGGCCGGCTGCCGCTGAACATTTTCGAACCGCGCTATTTAGCGATGACGCGCGACGCGCTGGCCGGCGAGCGATTGATCGGCATGGTGCAGCCTAGCGATCCGACTGATTCGGGCGATCCGCCGGTCTACCCGACCGGCTGCGCCGGCCGCATCACGTCGTTTTCCGAGACCGAGGACGGACGTTTCCTGATCACGCTGACCGGCACCTCCCGGTTTCGTATCCGCGACGAGCTGCCGCTGCTGGAGGGTTACCGCCGGATCGTTCCAGGGTGGGATGAATTTGCCCGCGATCTTGAGAACGGAGACGAGCCGGGCTTCGATCGTGAGCGTTTGGTGCGTGGGCTCAGGGCCTATTTCCAACAGCACCAGATCTCGGCCGACTGGGACGCCGTCAGTTCGGTGCCCGGTGATCGCCTCGTTACCTCTATAGCGATGATCTGTCCCTTTGAGCCGAGCGAAAAGCAGGCTTTGCTCGAGGCGCCCGATCTTGATGAGCGGGCCCGGCTGCTGACCGCAATTGTCGAGATGGCCGCGCGGGAGCGTCCGAGAGACGGGACCGGCGCGCGCCACTGAGCGCGGCTCGGCTCGGAGCGGAGGGAGGTCATGGAAGGGACACCGGAGATCGATCCGAAGTTGCTTGAGATCCTCGTTTGCCCTTTGACCAAGGCACCGTTGCGCTATGACCGCGCGGCCCAGGAGCTGGTCAGCGAAGAGGCTGGGCTCGCTTACCCGATCCGGGACGGGATTCCCATTATGCTGGTCGACGAAGCGCGCCCGCTGCGCGATCATGAAACGATGACTAAGCGTCTTCCCTCTCCATGATGCAAATGGAATGGGGTCGGTGAGCGGGGGTGGTACAACACGCTGGCCGGTCGAACTTCGCCTGATACGGCCGGAGAAGTTGCTCGAGATCGTGTTTGAAGACGGCACCCGATTTCGCCTTCCGGCCGAGTATTTGCGCGTCGAGAGCCCGTCGGCCGAGGTCCAGGGACATGCTCCTGGACAGAAGTCGCTGGTGCACGGCCGCGCTCGTGTCGGGATAATCGGGCTCGAGCCGATCGGCAATTACGCTGTTCGCATCACCTTTGACGACCTCCACGACACCGGGATTTACTCCTGGAGCTACCTCCATCAGCTTGGGGTCGAACATCAGAAGCGTTGGCGCGAGTATCTCGACGCCCTTGCGGCGAACGGGCTCAGCCGCCAACCCTAGGGATGGCAGTTGCGGATCCAGCGTTAGAGCTTCTCGCCGCGAACGAGGCGAGGCAGATCGCCGACGAGACCCATCGCGTCGCGCATTAGCAGGCGCTTCAGCGCGGGCAAACGGTGGACCGCGGCCAGGCCGACATCGCGGGCGAATTGCAGCGGCGCGACGGAGTTCGAGAATAGGCGGTTTAGGCCATCGGTCACGGTGGCGAGCGCAAGCGTGTCGAAGCGTCGCCATTGCTGGTATCGCCGGAGTACTGTCGCGTCACCGATATCGAGCCCGAGGCGGCGCGCGTCGACGATCAGCTCGGCAAGAGCGGCCACGTCGCGGATGCTGAGATTGAGCCCTTGGCCGGCAATTGGGTGGATCACGTGCGCGGCCTCGCCGATCAGGGCCAATCGGGGAGCGACGTAGTGTTCGGCCAGCAGCAGCGCCAGAGGATAGGCCCAACGCGGCCCAATCGGCTCAATCGCGCCAAGGAAAGCGCCAAACCGGGCCGTGAGCTCGACCGTGAAAGCCGCATCAGAGAGAGCGATCAACCGCGGCGCAAGCTCAGCCCGTTCCGTCCACACAATGGAGGAACGATTGCCCGTCATCGGCAGAATGGCGAATGGTCCCGGCGGCAGGAAATGCTCGACCGCGATGCCGCCGTGCGGGTACTGGTGCCGCACCGTGGTGACGATGCCCGTCTGGCGGTATCGCCATTCGACAGTTCTGATTTCTGCGGCGCGGCGCAGCGGGGAATTTTGGCCGTCAGCCGCTGCGACTAGCCGAGCCCTGATCTGCCGCCCATCCGAAAGCATGACAGCAGCTGCAAGCGGCGAGCTTGTCACCGACACGACGGAGAGCGGCGCCAGGAATAGCAGGTTTGTGATCGACCCGACGCGTTCGATCAGCACCTGTCGGAGCACGCGATTTTCAACAATGTAGCCGAGCGGAACCCCGCTCGCGAGGTTACGATGATCGTAATGCAGGAAGAGCGGGGACGTATCGTCGGCAACCCTGATTTCTAGAATCGGCTCGGCGTGGGAAGCGATGTCGGGCCACAGCCCAATCGCGTCGAGAACCTGGCGCGAGCCATATCCGATGGCCGAGCTGCGCCCGTCGAGCCCCCCCGCACTGAGCATTGCAGCGGGATCCCCACGTTCGACAAGGGCGACCGCCAGGCCGGCACCCGCGCATGTTACCGCAAGCAGCAGTCCGTTCAGCCCGCCGCCGGCGATCAAGAGCTCGACATCGTCGATCACGGCGAGAGGATGAAGTCCGCCGGGCATGCTGTCCAGGCGGCGATTACCACCCTTGGTTCACCCGGCGCGGATTTTGCGCCATGCCCTCGCAGAAATGCCAATTTCACATCGCATCCAGTGCCAGCCGCCGCGGCACGCGGCAGTAGATCACCGTCGCCAAACTTCGGAGCGGATGCCTAAAGTTGTTCGAATAATCGGTCGGAACACCAGAGCGGAGTCGGCCTTCGGCTTATGTCACTTCGAGATTGTTGCCGTTCCGATCATATTTGCGCCAAAGCAGTCCGTGTTGTACTGCATAGGGGAGATTGTGTCGGGCCGGGTATCGGGGGGATAGCGTGGCCAAATCACTGGAGTATTGGGCGAGCGCTCGTGGTCATCGCACGGGAAGCTTTGGCAAAGCTTTGGCGATGCTGAAGCGTTGGTTGCTTGAGGGGCTCGGCTTCGCTGTGCTGCTCGCGTGTCTGTTGCTCAGTTTGGGGTTGCTCACTTACGACCCGCGCGACGGATCGTTGAATACAGCGGTCGATACCGCACCGCATAATTTTCTTGGCCGCGATGGGGCGGTGCTGGCCGATCTGCTATGGCAGAGCCTTGGGCTTGCTTCTTTCTTGATCCCGATTCTGCTTCTCGCCTGGGCCTTTCGCCTGCTGTTGAACCGGCCGCTTCGCACGATCTGGCCGCGGTTGGCATTGCTTCCGATAATTCTCGTTTTGGGCGCGCTAGCGCTTTCTATCCTTGATCTCGGAACACTCTCGCTGCCTGCGGGCCCCGGCGGAGCCGTGGGGTGGGGTCTTCAGAGATTGCTGGCCCATTCCGGACTCGGCGCGGCGGCGCTGCCGATTTCGATGGTAGCGGCAGCTTTGGTCGGCTTGCTGCTGTTGGCGAATTTGGGGCTGTCGTTACGTGACTGGCGCGAGATCGGCGAAGGGGCGGGGCGGGGCGCGAGCCGCCTTGCCTTTCTTTCTAGGCAGGGATCGGTCGCGAAGGGTTGGATCGTCGGTCGCCTCTGGGACGGCTGGAGGAAATCACGCCCCGACGGGACTCCCGCATTTGACGCCACCTCCCTTGCGTTCGGTCTGCGTCGCCCAGCGGCCGTCACGCCATTGACCAGCAGACGCGAGCTCCGCCTCGCTCGCGGCATCGCCGGCCCAGCAGACGGTGAGCGAGATCGCGGCGGCCTCGTCCGCTTTATTGCGCCGAAAGCGCGGCCCCTTGCCCAGCGACGGCGCGCTGAACAAGTGCGGCAACCGGCACTCGATCTCGAGCCGGAGGCGCAGCCGGTATTGCCCTCGCTCGAGCTCTTGGCAAAACCGCAAGCGGTCAGAACAGAGACGATCGACGAGGAGGCCCTCGATAAGAATGCTCGGCTGCTCGAGACGGTATTGGAGGATTTTGGCGTTCGCGGCCAGATTGTCCAGGTTCGCCCAGGGCCGGTCGTCACGCTTTACGAATTTGAACCGGCTCCCGGCATCAAGGCCTCGCGGATCATCGGTCTTGCGGACGACATCGCTCGGTCGATGAGCGCGATCTCGGTCCGCGTCGCCGTTGTTTCCGGGCGCAACGTGATCGGCATCGAGCTCCCCAATCGCAAAGCGGAAACGGTTTTTCTACGCGAGCTGCTCGATTCACCAGTTTACGAGAAGCATCTCGGGCGCCTCGCTCTGATCCTTGGCAAAGATATTTCCGGCGAGCCCGTGCTCGCCGACCTCGCCAAGATGCCGCATCTGTTGATCGCGGGCACGACCGGGTCGGGCAAATCGGTCGGGATCAACACGATGATCCTGTCGATCCTCTATCGGATGCCGCCGGACCGCTGCAAGTTCATTATGGTCGACCCGAAGATGCTTGAACTCTCGGTTTACGATGGCATCCCGCACCTCCTCGCACCAGTCGTCACCGATCCGAGGAAAGCGGTGCTGGCGTTGAAATGGACGGTGCGGGAGATGGAAAACCGCTACCGCAAGATGTCAAAGCTGGGGGTACGCAATATCGATGGGTTCAACGCGCGCCTGGCTGAAGCCGAGGCGCGAGGCGAAAGCCTGATCCGCAAGGTACAAACCGGGTTTGACCCGGAAACCGGCGAGCCGATACTTGAGGAGCAGCCTTTCGACACCAGCGAGCTCCCCTTGATCGTTGTCGTCGTCGACGAGATGGCGGACTTGATGCTGGTTGCTGGTAAGGAGATCGAGGCGGCGATCCAGCGGCTTGCGCAGATGGCTCGTGCGGCCGGGATACACCTGATCATGGCCACCCAGCGCCCGTCGGTTGATGTGATCACTGGTACGATCAAGGCGAACTTTCCGACCCGCGTCAGCTTTCAGGTGACCTCAAAAATCGACAGCCGCACGATCCTTGGGGAGGGCGGCGCCGAGCAATTGCTCGGCCGCGGGGACATGCTCTACATGGCCGGAGGTGGCCGCATCACCCGCGTCCACGGCCCATTTGTATCGGACGAAGAGGTCGAGCGTGTCGTGTCGTTCTTAAAAACCCGCGGGGCGCCGGATTATATCGACGCAATTACCGAAGACGACGATGCGCCGCTTGATCCACTTTCGGAGGATGAGGAGGGCGGATCGGGCGATAAATTATATGCGCAGGCCGTCGCGGTGGTTTGCCGCGAGCGCAAGGCTTCGACAAGCTTCGTGCAGCGCCACCTTCAGATTGGCTACAACCGCGCCGCACGGATTATCGAACGGATGGAGGCAGAAGGCATCGTAACGGCTGCCAACCATGTTGGCAAACGCGAGGTTCTGGCGCGCGGCGGCGATTGATCGCAATTGAAATGCCCGGCGGTACGCGTGATCTCCTCGTCAAGTCGTCAAGCGGAGAACCGAAAACAAAATGAGAGGCATCGCAAAGGGCAGACGTCGATTCTGCTCTCCAGGCAGTCACAGCATTATCAGCCGCCGCGCCGTCATCGTTGCCGGTTTCGCCGCGCGAGCAATGCTGCCTTCGATCGTCGATGCTGCGGCCCCACCTAGTGCCGTCGCGCTGACACCACAGGACACGGCCGATCTGCAGCGGATCACCGCCTATCTGAACGGTATCCGCACGATGTATGCGCGTTTTCAGCAAGTGTCCTCGCAAGGCGGCACCGCCAAGGGCCAATTGTGGATGGCGCGTCCAGGCCGAATGCGTTTCGAATACGACCCCCCCTCGCCAATTCTCCTACTCGCCGACATGTTTTACGTTTATTACGTCGACAAAGAGCTGGCTGAAATGTCGAAAGTAGGCCTGAAATCGACGCCCGCTTGGTTGCTACTGCGAGATCCGATCACCTTTAGCGACCTCATCATCACCCGATTCGAACGCGGTCCCAACGCGCTGCGGATCACCGTTGTCGAAAAGGCCGAGCCGGACAGCGGCAGCCTAACAATGGTGTTCAGCGACAATCCGCTGGCCCTTCGGCAATGGTCAATTGTCGATCAGCAGCGCAAGACGACAACAGTTTCGCTCTACGATGCTCGATTTGGTATGGCGCTCGACCCCAAGCTGTTTGTATATCAGGATCCGTATGCTGCTTCCCGCCGTCAATACGAACCCTGAGTTGAGCCCCGTGCCCGCTCGCCATATGCCGATAGTCGGCATTCCTACCTGCATGCGCACCGTGAACGAGCGGGTGTTGCACGGAGTCAGCGAGAGATATCCGAATGCGGTGATCGACGCTGCCGGATGCATCCCGGTACTGATCCCTGCAGTTGGCTCGAAAGTCGATATCTGCGTGCTGCTCGACAAGCTCGATGGCTTGCTGCTGACCGGCAGCCCGTCGAACGTCCACCCCAGTCAGTATGGCGGTGAGCCAAGTCTGCCCGAAACCCTTCACGATCCGGAACGCGATGCGACAACGCTGCCGCTAATTCGCGAGGCCGTCCGACGCGATTTGCCGATTTTGGCGATCTGCCGCGGCATTCAGGAGTTGAATGTCGCGCTCGGCGGCACCTTGCATCAGCGGTTACACGAGCGGGCCGGCCGGCTCAATCACCGCTCGCAAAAAGATTCGCCCGACGGTCCGTATGGACCCGCTCACAGCGTCCGGCTCGCCCCGGGTGGGGTTCTGGCATCGCTCGTCGGAACGCTTGAGGTTATGGTCAATTCGCTGCACTCCCAGGGCATCGATCAGCCGGCTCCGCAGCTTCGTGTCGAGGCCGTCGCCCCCGACGGTCAGATCGAAGCGGTAAGCCTACCCGAGGCGCGGTTTGTTGTCGGGGTGCAATGGCACCCCGAATACAAGATAACCGAGAATCCTCTATCGAAGGCGCTATTTTCGGCCTTTGCCCGAGCTTGCAATAACGCACCTTTAGAGGGTAATAGCCTTACTATAAGCGCGGCGTAATAGTATTGTGAATGGTTCCATCACCTCGCATGCGTTTTTTCCGTTTCGGATATGCGCGAATCGACGTTTGTTTTCGCTCGGGCGCACCCCATTTGCATCACTCAGAAGCGGAGAGAGCCTACATACTCTCTTTAAAAGCGGTCCCGTCTCCCCTGCGGGTCCGATTTCCCCCAAACGCTTCTGACATGCAGGCGCCCGGTCTTCCCCCCCGACCGGGCGCCGTTGTTGTTCGCAGGTTGTCATAACCGGATTGCCGCGAGCGAGAGTCGAAACTGCGCCTCGTCACTTGGAACATCAACTCGATCCGGCTGCGGATCGACAATGTTCGTCGGTTACTGGCCGAATGGGCTCCGGACGTTTTGTGTCTGCAAGAGACCAAAACCCCTGACACACTATTCCCGCGGGAGGCGTTCGAAGTACTCGGCTACCGCCACATGCTGGTGCACGGTATGAAAGGGTATAATGGCGTGGCTATCCTGTCGCGGTCGCCGTTCGCATCGCCCGAGACCCGAGCCTGGTGCAAGCGAGCGGATTGCCGCCACGCCGTAGTCGAGCTGCCGGGCGGCATCGAACTCCATAATATTTACGTTCCGGCAGGAGGCGATCTACCGGATCCAGAGGCGAACCCGAAGTTCGCCCACAAACTTCAGTTTCTCGACGAAATTACCGCTTGGTTTGCAGCAGAGCGGCGGGATCGACGTTCAATGATCGCTGTGGGCGACTTCAACATTGCCCCATTGGAAACTGACGTTTGGTCGCACAAGCAGCTTTTGAAAGTGGTGAGCCACACTCCAGTCGAGGTCGACCGCCTCGGGCGATTGCAGAGTGCGGGAGGTTTCATCGACGCGGTGCGGCATTTCGTGCCGCGGGAGAAGCGCTTGTACACCTGGTGGAGCTATCGCGCCCGCGATTGGGCTGCGTCCGATCGGGGCCGGCGCCTCGATCACGTTTGGGTGACGCCTTCGCTGGTCGGCGCGTTATCGGAGACGCGGGTCCACCGTGACAGCCGCGGTTGGGGCAAGGCCTCGGACCATGTCCCTGTCATGGTGTCGATCGGCGACTGATGCGGCGGTAGAGATAATAGCGTCCGGCAGCTACACCTTCCGGCAAGGCTAGGGGGGTCAATTCGTCGATGAACGCCTCGGGTTCGCTGACAAGGACTGCCCCCGGACGAAGGAGTGGCACGATCAGAGGAACGAGCTCGTCCGCCAGCCTCCGGCTTGCCACGGTGTCTCCGGTCGCGGCGTCAAGATGGGCGAGCGCCACGCGACCGCTAAGCTGGCTTGCCGCCGCCGGCAGCGTTTCGCGCATGTCACCGAGCAGAAGGAGACAGGGTGGCGGAATGCAATCGGGATGGGCTGTAACGGTTCGATCACAAACGTAAATTTTCCGATCCGGGAAGAGGTCGCGAAGGTGATCGTAGGTCCGACCATTGCCAAGACCCAATTCGAGCACCTCACCCGCCAGGCCGCGAACCAAATCGGCGGCCAGATCGAGGCAGGCGCGCTGAGCCTCCAGGCGCCGGATAAAGCTGTCGAGTCGGCTCACGCCAGTCAAGCAGCGATACCCGCCGTTTCACGCAATCTGTTAACTTCGGCGAGGGCAGTCTGCAGCTGGTTATTCGTTAATTCGAGCCGGTGCGCCAGCTCCTGCATGATCGAGATCGCCATATTGGGGAATTCCCGCACCATCCGCATGAACGGTTCCTTGGAAATGCGCAAGGTGGTGAGGCGGTCTTGCGCGCAGACAGTCGCGGTGCGCGGCACATTGCACAGGATCGCGATCTCGCCAACGATTTCGTTCGCGCCAAGTGTCGCCAAGACTACTGGCCCGCTGGGCGTCTCGACTATGACATCGGCGTGTCCGTCGATGATGAGATACGCGGCGTCGGCCGGATCGCCTTGCCGAAACAATCGCTTTCCTGGGTCGAACGCGACCCGCTCGCTCATAAATGCCAAAAGCTTCAATTTTGCCGGCTCGATCTCCGCAAAGAACGGGACCCGGCGAAGTAGCTCGAACTCTTGCTTTAGGCTCATTTCCTCGCTCCTATAGAATTTGACGTGCGGTTTGCTTCCTTCATTCTGCTGCGATCAACAACGACATCAGCGACCCATTACCTTCGAGTTCGACGAAACGTCCTTGCTCGTGCAGTTTACCGCTGCTCAGAACGAGAACGCGATCGAAATACCGGGCGAGGCTCGCCCGATGCAGCACCCAGATGATGCCGCGATCGGCAAATTCGTCTTTCAATCCGCTGATTACTTTGGATTGGGATTCGCCGTCGAGCGCAGTGGTCGCCTCGTTGAGGATCAGAAGGTCGGGCCGCTTTAGCACGGCGCGCGCGATCGCGGCCTTCTGCCGTTGCGCGGACGACAGGCGCGTGCCACCGCTGCCGACGTTATAATCAAGTCCGACGTCGATGACGGTCTGGCGCAGCGATAGAGAGTCGATCACTTCGGCGATGACCGCAGGGATGCGAACCGGCGCGTCCGCCTCGCCATAGGCTATCTTGCCGAACAGTATATTATCCTGGACCGAGGCGGCGGCGTTGTAACGCTGCGGTTCGAAGAACTCGATCTGTTGTCGGGCTTTTGTCGGGAGCTCGGCACGAAACACCTTGCGCGCTTCGAGTAACCGCTCTTGCATTGATGTATCGAGGACGTCGAGACGATGACGCGCCGGGATCAGCTTGAATGGCAGCGAGAGAAGTTTTGCGCGATCCTCCTTGGCAAGAGCCGCGGTTCCCCCCTCGCCGACACGTCCCAGGATAACTGCGAACTCGGGAAGGTCACTGGCGCTGATGAAGCTGAATTGCTCGAAGAACTCGTGATCGGGCGGCAGGTCGGCAAATAACTCGATCATGGTTTCGGCAACCTGTTTGCCGGCCGAAACGAGGTCTTCGATCAGTCCGACCTTCGTCAAAATCTCCACCACGTACACGTTTTCCGCGAGCGCTTCGAAATCGAAGGTGGGTCCGATCGGTGTTCCAAACAGCAAGTTCTCGGCAACCGAGGCGTTAAGATTAAATCGCTCGGAGTCATAGGTTTCGACCAGACTGGTAATCCCGTCCTCGATGAGCCGTCCGGCTAGCGCCATGCGTGCCTCCAGCAGCCGGACGGCTGCCTCAGAATGGGCTTCCGGATCGAGCCGCCAGCGCAGGCCAAGCGAGTAGATCGCCTCGTCAAGGTCGAGGCAGGCCAGCACCTGCATCATGCGCTGTGCCAACGCCTCAGAATTGGCGACCCCCGCACCGTGGTAATCGATCCAGTCGGCTTGGGGATCCAGCTCGATGTTGCCGGACTGCCTGGCTTCGTAGGCTTGCCGCGCCCGGCCTTTGGCTACTGGCCCCTCATAATCAGCCGGCGTGATGGGGAAGTGGCGAATGCCAAACAATAAATTGTCGCGCAGCGTGCCGGCAAAGAGGTAGGGCGTGGCGCTCGCGTATCCGATACGGCGGCCGATCACTGCTGCCGGTAGTTTTGCGATTTCGGTCCCGCCGATCGTGATGCGCCCGCTCGTCGGCTGGATCAAGCGGGCCAGCAATAGCGCCAGTTCGTTTTTGCCGCTGCCGCTTTGTCCGACGAGTGCGACGTGTTCATTGATCGAAATGGTGAAAGCGATCCCGTCGATTACGCGGCTGCTGTCGTCCTCGGCGAGAGACAAGTTGACGGCCGCCACGTCGCCCTTCAGCGGTTCCACCGTTCCGGGCTCAGCCAGCTGCAAGCTGGCGTCGATCATCCCGGCAGGTTGGAACTGCTCGATGATCTGCTCGTACTTGATCCGAGAATCCTCTTTGATCTGATAAAAGTCTAGGAGCTCCTTCCACGGTGACGCCAAATCCTTGTATGCCGCGAGCACGGCAACCAAGGCACCGAATGACAGATTGCCACGAATAACCAGGTAACCGCCGATCGAGTAAAAGAAAAAGGGAGTCAGTTGTGCAATGAAATTGTTTAAAAATTTCACAAAGAATTTTCGCTGATAGATTTCAAACCGTATATCATAAATAGTTCCCAGCAAGTGTGCGAAAGTAGCTAGCTGAAACTTGACCGTATCGTTGGCATGTATATCAACAATTCCGGCTGCCGATTCGTAAACACGGTCGGCGACTTCGCGTATCGTGCGGACACGACGCTTACCGAGTTGGTTCACCTTGCGCTGCAATTTCGGTATTACATAACCTTGCAGCGGATAGAGGGCTACCGCCGCAGCGCCCAACACTGGATCCTGCATGAACATAAAAAAGATTATCGTCAGCAATGTGCCGCCTTGAAACGCAGGGGTGACAAAGGCGTCGCCGATAAAACCGCCCAGCGATTCACACTCCGCGGTGATCATCGGGATGATCTGAGCCGATGATGTCTTGCTGAATTGAGCAAGCGGAAACCGCAGCATCCGATGATACAATTGAAAGCGAAAGCGCCTGAGCATCCGCTCGCCAAGCCGCCCTTTGCATGTGTTTATAAAATATTTGAAAGCTCCATTGATAAAAACAAGTAATAGAAATAAGATGCACAGTAACAATAGATAATTAACTCGACCAAGATTTAATCCAAGTAAGTACTGAGGGAAATGGGTGCCGCCGATTGCCCGATTGACGATCGTTTTCGGAAGGTCGAGCGAAAAATAAAGGAAAGGAAAAGAGATGAGGGTCAGGACGAGTAGAAGCAGCTGCTGCGGTAAGCTGTGTCTAAGGATAAAGCGGTAGATTGTCGGTTCGAGCGCGTTCGGATCTGCTACACCGAGATCTGGCGGTTTGATCGTCTGCTTTTTCGGCAGAAGTGTAAGCGTATCGCGCGATGGCGGTAGAGGGCTCTCGGCCGGTATGACGACCGCCGCCATTCCTTTTGTCATCATCGCCTTCATCAAAATATCATTTCGCGATGCCGCTGCTTATGCAATAGTCGGCTGGCATGTTGACGTGAGAGACCCCGTGTGACCGTTCGTCGTCATCATAAACGGGTGCTTATCTACAGCCACGACAGCTTCGGACTTGGCCATCTGCGCCGTTGTCGGGCTATCGCGCACTCACTGGTCGATGCCGATCCCGCGGTTTCGGTCTTGATCTTATCCGGGTCACCGATTATCGGCAGCTTCGATTTTCGTTCGCGGGTCGATTTTGTCCGCGTGCCGGGCGTCATCAAGCTGCGCAACGGTGAATACGTCTCGCTCAACCTGCACATCGATATCGACGAGATGCTGGCTATGCGCTCCTCGATCATTCGCCACACGGCCGATATCTTCGATCCCGACTTGCTGATCGTCGACAAGGAGCCGTTGGGGCTGCGCGGAGAGGTCCGCGATACGCTCGACCTGCTGCAGCGGCGCGGCACCGCTTTGATACTGGGGCTGCGCGACGTCATGGATGACCCCGAGGCGCTCGAGAGCGAGTGGGAGCGCAAGCAGGTCGTCCCGGCGTTGGCCGAGTATTACGACGAAATCTGGGTTTACGGCCTACCACAGATATGTGATCCGCTGGCGGGTTTGCCCGTGCCAGCGAGCGTGCGGGAGCGCATGACCTATACCGGATACTTACGGCGCACCGCTACCGAGTTGCAGCTCGCGCCGGAAATCCTGGGCATTCTCGACAGCGAGTTTCTGCTGGTCACCCCGGGCGGCGGCGGAGACGGTGAGGTGCTTATCGAACTTGTGCTGTCGGCGTACGAGTACGATCGCGCTATCCCGTATCCCGCTCTGCTCGTCTTCGGCCCTTTCATGTTGCCGGAACAGAGAGCGGCGTTCGCCGGTCGCGCAGCTCGGCTCAACAATGTGCGGGCGATCACTTTCAACTCCCGGCTCGAAAGTCTGATCGCACGGGCTGCCGGCGTCGTCGCGATGGGCGGCTACAACACCTTCTGCGAAATCCTCTCTTTCGATAAGCGCGCGCTGATCGTGCCGCGGACAGCCCCGCGCTTGGAGCAGTTCATCAGAGCTGAGCGAGCCGCCGAACTTGGACTATTGTCGATGCTTTCCGAGCAACAGGGCCGCGATCCTCAAGTCATGGCTGCGGCTCTTTGCCGGCTGACCCGCCAGCGGCCTCCGTCAACGGTCCTCATTCCGGGATTGCTCGACGGGATGCCGATGGTCAACCGCTCGGCACGCAAGTGGCTCGAGCAGGGGCGGCCCGGGTGCTTTGCGGCGCGAGCACGCTTTGGGACTTGAATGTGCCAGGATCGCGTAGGGCAGCGGGTAGGGTCGCTTTTGTCCTTAAGGGCTATCCGCGGCTTTCCGAGACATTCATTGCCCAGGAAATCCTTGCCCTAGAGCGCCGCGGGCTCGACATCCTGATTGTATCGTTGCGTCATCCAACGGATCGCGCGACACACCCGATCCATGGCCTGATCCGCGCCGAGCTGCTTTATCTTCCGGAATACCTCTATCAGGAACCCGTCCGAGTTTGGTGCGGCTGGCGGCGTTCGCGACAGCACCCCGGGTATAGCCGGGCACGGGCTGCCTGGCTTGCGGATCTGCGCCGCGATCCGACGCCAAATCGCGTCCGCCGGTTTGGTCAGGCGTTGGTGTTGGCGGCGGAATTGCCGGATGACGTCGATCGGCTCCACGCACATTTTCTTCATACGCCGGCCTCGGTCGCGCGTTATGCCGCGCTGATGACCGGCCGGGCGTGGACCGCATCGGCGCACGCCAAAGACATATGGACACTGTCCGAATGGGAGACGCGTGCGAAGCTCGCGGAAGCCGATTGGGTAGTAAGCTGCACCGAGACGGCCCGTCGTCATCTTGCTGACTTGGCAAATCGTCCCGAGGACGTATGGCTGTGCTACCACGGGCTGGATCTCCAGCGTTTTCAGGTAGCTCCACCGCGCCCGAGCACGTCCGGACGGCAGCGATCCGCGAGACCCCGTCATCCTTCTCTCAGTCGGACGGACGGTCGAGAAAAAGGGATACGATGATCTGCTCGAAGCGCTCGCGCTTCTACCTGCCAACCTCGAATGGCGTTTTGTTCATATCGGCGGCGGCCCGCTGAGCCCAATGCTGAGAGCGCAGGTTGACCGCCTCGGTCTCTCGCACCGGGTCGAATGGCGTGGCGCCCGCGCCCATCCGGAGGTGCTGACGGCATACCGAGAAGCCGATCTTTTCGTGCTCGCCTGCAAGGTCGCGAGAGACGGCGACCGGGATGGTCTCCCCAATGTGTTGATCGAGGCGCAGAGCCAACGGCTCGCCTGCATCTCTACCGAATTAGTCCACGATTTCGGAGATGATAAAGGCGCGAGTGACCGGGTTGCTGACATCCGCCCGGCGACCCGGTCGCGCTCGCCCAAGCCCTGGCGAGCTTGATCCGGGATCCTGTAAGACGGGCGGGTTGGGCGCCGCCGGCGAACGCCGCGTCCGCAGTCTCTTCTCTATGGACCCAGGGATCGATCTGCTGGCAACGCGCTTTGGCTTAGGTTCCCCCTCGGTCGGAGGTGACGAGACCAGCACGGCGGTTCTCGCCGACGCGTGCAGGCATTAGCCGGGGTGGGGCGAGACACAGACCGAACGGAATGCGCATCGCCTTTTACGCGCCCTTGAAGTCTCCCGATCACCCGACACCGTCGGGAGACCGTCGCGTCGCCCAGTTGTTCCTTGACAGCCTTGCGGGTCGCCGGACACGATCCTTTAGTCGCTTCGCGCTTCCGCAGCTACGATGGACGCGGCGATCCGCTGCGCCAAGCTCGGCTGGCGTCTCTCGGCACGAAGCTCGCCGCAGGCTTTCTGCAGCGCTGCGCAAAGGCACCGGAGACTACTCCTCATCTTTGGTTTACCTATCACCTCTATCATAAAGCGCCGGATTGGTTGGGTCCGGTCGTTGCCGATGCGCTCGGCATCCCCTACGTGGTTGCGGAGGCCTCCAACGCGCCTAAACAGGCGCTGGGCGCTTGGGCAGCCGGTCGCGATGCGGCGGAGGGGGCGATCCGGCGAGCCGATGCGGTCATCGGGCTGAATTCGGTTGATCGGGAGTGTATCGCCCCGCTGTTGCGAAACCCTTGCTGCTGGGTCCCTGTCAAGCCGTTCATCGATGCTTTATCCTATAATGGCGCAACGCGCGCGACTGCCGGGCCGCTGCGCCTAATCGTGGTTGCGATGATGCGCTTTGGCGACAAGCTTGCTTCGTACCAAGTTCTCGGGGAGGCCCTGTCACATTTGGTCGATCTGCCTTGGTCGCTGGAGGTGATCGGCGATGGTCCGGCCCGAAGTGAGGTAGAGGATGCGCTTCACCCGCTCGGGGATCGCGTGAGCTGGGCGGGGGCGATCGACTCCGCGGAGATCGCCGATCGGCTAGCCTTGGCCGATCTCTGCGTCTGGCCGGCCCTCAACGAAGCGTTCGGCATGGCGCTGCTTGAGGCGCAAGCGAGCGGCTTGCCGGTAGTGGCGGGCGGCGGTGGCGGCGTCCGCGAAATTGTCGTGCCGGGGGCGACGGGCTTGCTCGTCCCGCCGGGCGACGCGGCGGCCTTTGCCGCAGCGGTTCGCTGCCTGATCACCGATCACGGTCGGCGTGCCGCGTTCGCCGCGGCCGCGCGGCAGCGGGTCAGGGCAGAGCATGATCTCTCCGCCGCTGCTTTCCGACTGAATGAGGTGATCAATATGCTGCGGCGACCAGACTGCAGGTGATCTGGAGCCGCCGACAGTCGTGACCGAGACCGTCCTGTTCTATGTTCAGCACCTCCTCGGGATCGGGCACCTGCGGCGCGCCCTGAGAATTGTTGACGCGCTCGCCCGTGAGGGTGTCAGGGTGACGCTGGTCTCCGGAGGAGAGCCTGATTTGGCGCTCGATTGCGTGCCTGCGGATCGAGTTGTCCAACTGCCGTCAATCAAGGCCCGCGACGCGGGATTTAGGGAACTCGTTAACGTTGCCGGCCGGCCGGTCGACGAGGACCTGCGAAGCGAGCGCCGCGCAATGCTGTTGGCCGCCTTCGAGGTGGCCCAGCCCGGCGCCATCTTGATCGAGGCGTTTCCGTTCGGCCGCCGGGCCTTCCGCTTCGAACTCGATCCGCTGATCGCCGCGGCACGGGCACGCCGCCCTCGGCCGCTCGTGCTTTGCTCGCTTCGCGACATCGTGGTCGCGCCCGATGATGCAAGGCGCCGCGGAGAGATCGTCGATCGGGTTCGACAGGATTTCGATCGCGTGCTGGTTCACGGCGATCCGGCCTTCATCCCGTTGGAGGCCAGCTTTCCCGAGGCTTCGGAGATTGCCGACTGCCTGACCTATACCGGCTACGTCGGTGAGGCCGAGAAACCAGCTGGTGTGGGAGAGCCGAGAAATTCGAAAGAGTTGGTGGGCGCCGGTGAAGTCGTCGTCTCTGTCGGCGGCGGTGCGGTCGGCGGCGCTCTGCTAACGGCGGCACTCGAAGCCCGGCGGCAGGGATTTTTGCCAAATCTGACATGGCGGCTGCTTGCCGGTCCCAACCTGCCCGAAGCGGAATTCGTACGCTTGGCGGGTCGCCTGCCTGAGGGCGTGGTCCTCGAGCGCTACAGGACCGATTTTAGGTCCCTTTTGCGGCGATGTCGGGTCTCGGTGAGTCAGGCTGGATACAATACGGTGCTCGACATCCTCGAAGCCCGCGTAGCTGCCGTCGTCGTGCCCTTCGCCTCTCATCGCGAGACCGAGCAGAGCTTGCGAGCGGAGCGGCTGGACTCTTGCGGGATCCTCGAGATACTTCGCGAGGAGGAGTTGTCGCCCGAGCGGCTCGCCGGCGCTATTGATCGCGCGATGACCCGTCGTCCCAAAAAGATCACGATCGCGACCGAAGGAGCGCGAAATGCGGCAGCTCTGATCGCCGGCATGATTCGCGGTCCGGCGGAGGCTGCGTAGCGCGCGGCCGAGGGATTTGTGTTGCAGCGGACTGCCGCTATGATCCGTCCATGAGCAGCCGCCCCGTGTTGCCCCGGTGATCGCCGCCGGATGGCCCGATCTGGTCGGTGAACTCGATCGCTGGCAACAAGCGGGACGGGTGGCAACGCTGTGGTGGCGCGACGACGATGCGGTTGCACCGAGCGCACGGCTCGACCGTTTGATGCTTATCGCCGGGACTGTACCGGTCGCGCTGGCGGTTATCCCGGCCCTCGCTGGACAAGACCTCGCTGCATGGTTCTGCCGACCGCCGCGGCCTGGAGCAAATATTGCTGTTCTTCAGCACGGCTGGCATCATCTGAATCGCTCGGCGGGAGGGAAAAAGACCGAATTCCCTGCCGGGCGCCCGCGCGGCCTGGTGTCGTCGGACCTTGCCGCCGGCCACGCGCGGCTCGCTGCACTGTTCGGGAACGGCGCGCTGCCGGTTCTGGTGCCGCCGTGGAATCGCTTCGACGCCTCTCTCCTATCGCTTCTCCGCGGTTGTGGCCTGTTTGCGATTTCGCGGATAAAGCCCCGCCAGGCCCTTCAGCCTGCCCTCGGCATCATTGAGGTCAATGTCCATGTCGACCTCGTTGCATGGGAGAGCAGCCGGGGCTTCATCGGAGAAGAACGGGCGCTGGGATCTCTCCTCGAACATCTCCGGGCGCGTCGGCTGGGCGTCGTGTGCAGCAATGAGCCGACGGGGATTTTAACGCACCACCTCGTCCAGGACGAGGCAACAGACGCCTTCCTTGACCGGCTCGTCGCTGTGACGGGGGCTCATGCCGGGACGCACTGGCTTGATGCAAGGGAAGTATTCGCCGCCGCGACGGTTATACCAGCATGACCGGTCACGTCTATCCGACTTCGGCGATGCTTGGCGACTATGTCCGGGCTGCGGCCGGCTTGCTTTTGAGCAGCGGAATCCTCGCAACGATGCCGGCGGGGATTATCGGTGGATCCGTGTTCGGCGGATTCGCCGCGCTCTTCGCCCTGTTTGGTGCGCGGACCGCGCTTCGCCACGGAACTCGGCTCGAGGTGAGCGAGGCGGCGTTAAGGGCATCCGGGCCGCTGCGAATATGCATACCTTGGAGCGAACTTGACCGGATGAAGCTTGCCTATTATTCCACCCGCCGCGATCGTCGTGACGGATGGATGCAGCTCGAGCTTCGCTCCGGGTGGTCGACTCTGCGAGTTGACAGCCGCATCGAAGGTTTTGCCAAGCTAGTCGGGATGTCGGCCAGAGCGGCCATGAGGCGCGGCCTCTCGTTGGATCCGGCTACATCAGCCAATTTGCAGGCTCTCGGAGTTGGATGCCGCGACGCCGCGCTGGGCTTGGAAGAGGCGGCGGGAGGCGCGGCGTGAGCGACCTTCTCCGGGTCAGTGATCTCCATGTGCATTTTGCTGCGCCAGGTGGTTTCATTCGTGCGGTCACTGGGGTTTCGTTTCGGGTGTGCCCGCGATCTATAGTGGCGCTGGTCGGGGAGTTCTGGATCTGGAAAGTCGGTCGTCAGCCAAACGATACTCCGCATCCTCCCCCGCAGCGGCATCATCACCCGCGGCGAAATCCTGTTTGCCGACCCCCGGCCCGACGGTAATGTCATCGATATTGCGAAATTGCGCAGCGATAGCGCGGAGATGCGGGCGATACGCGGCGGCAGGATCTCGATCATCTTCCAAGAGCCAATGACGTCCCTGTCTCCGATGCATACTATCGGGAATCAGGTCGGCGAGGCCTTGCGGCTGCATCGGCCGGTGAGCGCGGCGCAGGCCGGCGAATTGACCGAGGAGATGCTGGGCCTCGTCGGCTTCCCTGACCCGAGGCGGGCCCTGCGCAGTTACCCGTTCGAGCTGTCCGGCGGATTGCGCCAGCGCGCGATGATCGCCATGGCTCTAGTCTGCCGTCCGGCACTGCTGATCGCGGACGAACCGACGACAGCGCTGGACGTGACCATTCAGGCGCAGATCCTAAAGCTGATTAGCGAGCTCCAGCACGAGCTCGGCATGGCAGTGTTGTTGATCACTCACGATCTCGGGGTCGTTGCCAACGTCGCCGAGGAAATTGTGGTCATGTACCGCGGCGAGGTGATGGAGAGCGGCACGCTCGACGATATCTTCCGTCGAGCGGAGCACCCTTATCTCAAGGCCCTGTTACGGGCGGTGCCGCGCTTTGACATGAAGCCCGGGGAGCGATTGGTACCGATCCGCGAGATCCCGCCTGGCGATGCGCCACATCTGATGGCGGAGAAACGGAAATGGCCGGCCGATGCAATCGGACCGCTGCTGCAATGCGTGGGGGTCACCAAGACTTATACGATCCGCAAAAGCGGATTGTTTGGAAGTGGGACTTCAGCTCTGCGTGTCACTGCCGTCGGCGGCGTCAGCCTAAAGATCGAACGCGGCGAATGTCTCGGGCTCGTCGGCGAGAGCGGTTGCGGCAAGACGACCCTTAGCAAAATGTTGTTGCGGGCGGTGGCCCCGGATTCAGGCTCGATCACATTCAACGATCATGGGCGATTGATCGATGTGCTGTCGCTCGAGGGCGACGACTTGAAGCAGTTTCGGCGACAGGTTCAGTTCATATTTCAGGATCCGTTCGGTTCTCTGAACCCGCGGATGACGGTCTATGACATAATCGAGGAGCCGCTGGTGATCCATGCCATCGGCAATGTGCGTTCGCGTCGCGAAGCGGTGCATGAGCTCGTCACCCTCGTCGGTCTCGATTTGCGGCATGTGAAGCGCTACCCGCACAGTTTTTCAGGAGGCCAGCGCCAGCGCATCGGCATCGCCCGCGCTCTGGCATTGCGTCCCGGCCTGGTAATTTGCGATGAGCCAACTTCGGCGCTCGATGTGTCGATCCAGGCGCAAATTCTCAACTTGTTGATGGATCTGAAGCACAAGCTCGGCCTTACTTACCTGTTTATTTCCCACAATCTCGCCGTCGTCGATTACATCGCCGACCGCATCGCGGTGATGTGCGCCGGCCGTATCGTCGAAATTGCCGATCGCGACACGCTGTTTCGCAATCCGATTCATCCGTACACGCAGGCGCTCCTTGCGGCTGTGCCGACTCCCGACCCGTCGCAACGCCTGGATTTCAACCAGTTGCTCGCGGACAAGGCGTCGGATCCCCAGGCCTGGCCTGAACCGTTCCGCCGCGACTCCGCAAACTCCCCACAATTGATCGAGATTACTCCGCGTCATTGCGTCGAGGCTAATGCGCCGCCCGTTTTGCCGACTGCCTGGGCGACTCATCGCGCTAGGGCGTGAGTTCCGCTCGATGGGGATGATCATCCCAAACCGGCACGAGGGGATGCGGCTTGGCCTGGCGCTGTGGATCGCGCTCGCCACGCCGGACACATCGCGGGCCGAGCTAAAAGAGACACCGGCCCTTAAGGAGGACGTGATAGGCCAAAAGCTCCCCAAGATCGAGGACCGGGTGCCGCAAGAACCGGCAGTGGCGAAGACGGAGACGATTGGCAACCCCGGGGGCGAGCTGCGGATGCTGATGGGGGGACCCAAAGACACCCGCATGATGGTGGTTTACGGCTATGCGCGGCTTGTCGGATACACCCCCTCGCTGGACTTGGTGCCCGATATATTGCGAGCGGTCGAGGTCGAGGATAACAGGATCTTCACTTTGCATTTGCGCAAAGGACACAAATGGTCCGACGGGCAGCCTTTTACGGCGGAAGACTTTCGCTATTGGTTTGAAGATGTCGCCCAGGACAGGCACCTATCCCCGTCAGGGCTGCCCATATCCATGCTGCCACAGGGTGAGGGGCCACGCTTCGAGGTATTGGATGAAACTACGGTCCGCTACAGCTGGACGCGGCCGAACCCGCTCTTCTTGCCGGACCTCGCCGGGCCGAGCCCGCTTTACATCTATCGTCCGTCTCACTATCTCAAGCAATTTCATCAGAAGTATGCCGAAAAATCAGCATTGGAGGCGCTAGTAAAGCGAACCAACCAGCGTAATTGGGCAGCGCTACACAATAAAATGGACACGATGTATCGGGATGATAACCCGGATCTGCCATCGTTAGAGCCATGGATACTAAAGACACGACCGCCTTCCGATCGATTTATATTTGAGAGAAACCCTTATTACTATAGGATAGACAAAGAAGGGCATCAGTTGCCTTACATCGATCGTGTTATCTTATCGATCGCCGACAGCAAGATCATCCCAGCCAAGACCGGCGCAGGGGAGAGCGACCTCCAGGGGCGATATTTGCGCTTCGACAATTATACCTTTCTCAAGGCCAGCGAGCAGCGTAACGGCTTCAAGGTGCGGTTGTGGCGCACCGGCCCAGGCAGCCAGCTCGCCATCTATCCGAACCTCAACGCCAATGACGAGATTTGGCACGAGCTTTTCCACGACTTGCGCTTTCGCCGCGCGCTGTCCCTCGCCGTCGACCGCCATGAGATTAATCAAGCGATTTATTTCGGGCTGGCAATAGAGGGACAGAATACCGTATTGCCGCAGAGCCCTCTCTATGAGCCCCATTACCGTTCGGCATGGGCAAGATTCGATCCTCCGGAAGCGAACCGTCTGCTCGACTTGATCGGGCTTGCCAAACGAAACGGTGACGGGATACGTCAGCTTCCGGATGGGCGGCCGATGGAGATCATCGTCGAGAATTCGGAGAGTCGACCGAACAATCAGACGTGCTCGAGTTGATTCGCGATTTCTGGCGGCGCATCGGGATCAAACTCTTTGCCAAACCGTCCCAGCTAACGCTGTTCCGGCGGAGGGTGTTTTCCGGCGAGACGCTGATGTCGATCGACAAAGGGATCGAGAATGGCTTGGCGACTGCCAGCATGCCGCCGTGGGAACTCGCCCCGACAAGTCAGCAGCAGCTCGAATGGCCGAAATGGGGTCAGTACTATGAGACGAAAGGTGCGGCGGGCGAACCGCCAAATCTTCCGTCGGCCATGCGCTTGAAGGAGCTTTACGAGGAGTGGCTCACCGCCACCTCCGTAGAGGAACATGCGCGCATCTGGCACGATATGCTTCGAATCTGGGCCGACGAGGTCTTTTCGATCGGAACCGTTGCCGGCGTACTGCAACCGATCGTCGTAAATGCCAGGCTTCGTAATGTTCCCGAACAGGGCATCTACAACTGGGATCCCGGGGCCTATTTTGGTGTTTACAAGCCGGACGGGTTCTGGTTCGACCTGTCTGAAGCATCGGCCAAATCCGCAACCATAGCGGCCTCGCCGCCGCCGTCTTGCTAGGAACCGGCGCGACATGCTGAGTTATCTCGTTCACCGAATTCTGATCATGATCCCGACGCTGATCGCAATCAGCATCGTTATCTTTACGATTATAAACTTGCCGCCGGGTGACTATTTTTCGACTTACATCGCCGAGCTGCAAAGCTCCGGCGAAGCGGCGGATCTAGCGAAGATCAATTTCCTAAAGGCGCAATACGGTTTCGATCGCCCGCTGTGGGAGCAATACATATTCTGGGCCGGGGGGTTGCTTCACGGCGATATGGGCTACTCTTTCGCCTACAACCTGCCGGTCAATAAGGTCGTCGGCGACCGACTGCTGATGACATTCATCGTATCCTTCACCACAATCTTGTTCACTTATATCGTGGCTTTTCCGATTGGCGTCTATTCAGCAACTCACCAATACAGTCTCACCGACCACGTCTTGACGTTGCTCGGTTTTTTAGGACTAGCGACGCCAAGTTTTCTGCTTGCACTAGTTTTGCTTTACCTCGCCAACGTCTATTTTGGAGTTTCGATTGGCGGGCTCATGGATCCGCAATTTGTTGATCAACCGTGGAGTTTTGCCAAAGCCGTTTCGGTAGCTGCGCATCTTTGGATACCTGTCGTCGTTATCGGTACCGCAGGGACGGCGAGCATGATCCGCCGGTTGCGTGCCAACCTGCTTGACGAATTACAAAAGCAGTATGTCGTAACTGCACGGGCGAAGGGCCTTCACCCTTTGAAGCTTTTGTTCAAGTATCCGCTGCGGATGGCTCTCAACCCGTTTATTTCCGACATCGGATCGCTCTTGCCGCATGTGATATCCGGGGCTGCCATCGTCTCGGTTGTCATGTCCTTGCCGACGACGGGACCGATGCTGCTGGATGCACTGCGCAGCCAGGACATGTATCTAGCCGGGTCGTTTTTGATGTTTTTGGCTTTTCTGACGGTGATCGGCGTGTTCGTGTCCGATCTGGCGCTTGCAGTGCTCGATCCGCGCATCCGCCTGCAAGCGGGCCGGCGACAATGACCGATCTGATTTTCGCTGGCGAAGCCCCGCGGGACGGCGCTGGCGGCAGGGCTGCGCCCGCCGATGCCTTGCCGCACTACGTCTCCGACGCGCCATTCGACCCTTACACCGTTGAACGGATGACGCCGGCGCAGGAGCGCTTCTACATGGCGTCGGAGTGGCGGATGGTGTGGTGGAAGCTGCGCCGCCACCGGATCGCTGTTCTGTCGGGCGCCGTTCTTTTAACCATGTACCTGTCGATCCTGTTCTGCGAATTTCTCGCGCCGTACGATCTTGATGCGCGCAACACAGATTTCATATATGCCCCGCCGCAGCGCGTCCGGATCTTCGATCGGGGCCGGCTCGTTGCTCCGTTTGTATACGGGTATGACTACCGGCTCGACATGAACAATCTCGAGCGGGTTTATAAGGCTAACCCGGAGAAGCGGCAGCCGATCCGCTTTTTCTGCCACAGCGGGAGATATCGCTTTTGGGGATTGTTCAGCGGCGACCTTCACCTCGTCTGCCCGGCGCCCGACGGGCAGCTGTTCTTGGCGGGCACTGATCGGCTGGGCCGCGATCTGCTGTCGCGGATGATCTATGGTGCGCGCATCTCCCTGACCGTCGGGCTACTCGGGGTCGCGGTCAGCTTCACTCTCGGCATCGTGATCGGCGGGATTGCCGGCTATTACGGCGGCTGGACCGACATCCTGATCCAACGCGGGATCGAGGTCATCCAATCGTTCCCGCACCTGCCGCTGTGGATGGCGCTTTCCGCGATCCTTCCAGTCAGTTGGAGTCCGATCCTCGTCTATATCGGCATTACCTTGATACTCGGGATGATCGAATGGACCCATCTCGCTCGGGCGGTGCGGTCCAAGCTTCTGTCCTTGCGCGAAGAAGATTTCTGCACCGCGGCGGTGCTGATGGGTGCGAGACCCGCGCGCATAATCGGCCGGCACCTGCTGCCGAGCTTCATGAGCCACTTGATCGCCTCGGCTACCTTGATGATCCCGGGCATGATTCTCGGCGAGACAGCACTTTCCTTCCTCGGTCTTGGTCTGCGACCGCCGATGACGAGCTGGGGGGTGCTGCTCAACGAAGCGCAAAACATCAACGTTGTGGCGCTCTACCCATGGGTGATGCTCCCGGTCGCCTGCGTCATCCTTACCGTCCTTGCGTTCAACTTCTTCGGCGACGGACTGCGCGACGCCGCCGACCCTTACCACTGAGAGGGCGCACGCCACGGAACCAAGGCGAGGGACGAGCCGGTTGAACCGACCGAAACTCCACCCGCGAAAGTCGCGCTCGTTGCCTGCTGTCGATTGCTCTGGGCCTGCTGGTGTTCGCCGCGCCGAGCCGCGTGCTCGCTGAAGAAGAGCCGACAGCCAGGGCTCCACTTCCACCACCGCTGCCGATGGCCTGTTCCACCGTAGGCACGCCGGAAGTCCGAACCGCGAGCGTCAGCCCGCCCCCTGAGCGTGATCGACCAATTTCTAGCCTGCCGGCGCAGCCGAAACCTCGGGTCGGGCGATCGGCGCACCGCTTGGTCGGAGGCGAGAAGAAACGCGATGCGCGCTCCGAGCCCAAGGCCCATACGGCGATTGGCGAGTTCCGCTATCCAGGTCGGCGCGCCGTCGCCTCGAGTGCGAAGCAAAGAACCTATCGAGCGTGATTAGGCATGAGGCCGGCCGTCTTTCGCTTCCCAACGACTATTCGGCGATGCCAATCGAGAGCGCGGGCGATGCCCCCGATTGCACCGCTACGAGCTCCGATCCCGTACTATCGCGGTCGTTCTGCTGGTCCGCCGCGGGAGGGCTATGTTGCGAGCTACTGGTATCCATAGCCACAGCCGGGGGCTCTTGGTCTATTCCGCTAAGCAGCAGCGGATCGCTTCCAAAATGGTGCATAGATCCCTGATCAAACGCCACGCTCTATGTCGGTCAGATCGAGCTTGACAACATCGGCCTTCAGGGGCGCCGGCAAACGATCGCCGACATGCCAACGACCGGCTCAGCGAGGTTTTCTGGAGCGCCCGCGATGTCGCCAGGGTGATGGACGAGCTCGGCTATTATGCCTTCTGGACCGCCGAGCATCATTTTCAGCGGAAAGGATACGAGTGTCGTCCCAATCTGATCCAGCTCGGGCTGTGGCTCGCCACCTCAGACACGGCGTCTGAAATTCGGTTGCGCTTTCAACGTCCTGCCGATGTGGCATCCGATCCGGTTGGCGGAAGACTACGCGATGGCCGATATCGTCACCAACGGCCGCGCGATAATGGGGATCGGTCGCGGCTATCATACACGCGAGGTGGAGACTTTTGGGGCGCCGTCGCTCGATACGGAAGCCAATCGCGAAATGTTCGAAGAGCAGCTGCAGCTGCTGCTAAGATGCTTTAATGAGGACGCCTTTCGTCACAAGGGGAAGTATTACGGATGTCCGCCGCCAATACCCTATCGCGGATACCAGCTCGAGGAAATCACGATCGTACCCCGGCCAAAGCATCTGCCGGTCGAGATCTGGATGCCGATTGCCAGCGGCAAGACCATTGACATGATGGCGAAATACGGCCTGAAGGCGATGGTTACCTTGAACGGCGAAAAAATCCTCGACGATGTGGTGCGTGGTTTTCATGCCGCATGCGTCCGGCACGGCCGCGCGACACAGCTCGGTCATGACATGATCTGGGGGCAGGGATCTATCTTGCCGACAGCCAGGAGGAGGCCATGCGCCGCGTCGAACCCCCGCACGACGAGCGCTATAAGTGGTTTGCGCCTTTCGGTTTCGTGCGTTATGCTGACCAGCAGGGTCGGACGTGGAGCACCCGCTGGAGCGTCGGCGCGGGTGCCGTCGCTGCGCGACGGCGTGCAGCAGAAGGCGTGGTTCTGCGGGGCCACCGTCGCAGATCATCAACGGGATCAAATCGATCGAGGCGAAATATCCCGGGCTGGAGGATTTTTATGATCGACTGGGCCGAGGGATTGCCGCCCGAGGAGTCCAAGGAGCAACTCCGGTGGTTCGCTAGGGATGTCATGCCGGCGTTCAACCGAGCGTAGACCGGGCTCAACGTGTCAGGCTCACGACAATAGCAGCAGCAGCGGTGGCAACACGGGTCACGATATCGGCGCCGACCGCGTCCGGCCAACGGTCCCGCGGCAGATGAAACAGCGGGTTGCTACCGAGCAAAGTAATGTATCGCCCGCGGCGCGATGGATGTCCCTGCTCTCCCCGCTGGGGACAAACGTCTTTGGCGCTACCAGATCCGCCGGTTGGCTGGCGCGGGCTAGCTCCTCGGTCGTCACTTGGCGCAGGTCGTCGCTTGCCGACTGCACCGAGAGCTTGCCGCCGACGGCGCCGATATTTGCGCCAAAATGTAGCCAGGTGGTGCCCAGCCCGGGCGGCGGCCCATGAAATCGTGGAGACCGAGATGGCCGAGCTCGTGGCCGCTGTTAGCGGTGAAGATCACGTCGCAAGCAGGTGGGGCCGCAATCAGGGCGCGCAATGCTTCGAGCCAGCAGATGAGCCCGCCACCCCGCTCGGCGGTCGATTGCCACCAGGAACTCCGCGGGGTCATCACCACCAAATGGGGAGAGGAGGGGTTTCGTCCTCGGATTGCGACGACGACGTTGCGGGCAGTTGCCGGCAAATATCGGTTATCGTTTACTAGCCGGGCCGTTGCACCGCGTGAGGCGCCCGCGAGCAAGGCTTCGCGTGCGACACTCGAAAGATGTATCGCCGGCGCGGCGTACGGTTCGCGGAACCGCTCGGCATTTAGCACGCCCATGCCTGGGCGCTCGCCGGCGCTGACAATAACCAAAGCACGATGTGCGGTGCAGCGCTGCGGCCTGTCGTATTGGCCAGTATAAACCCGATTGGGGTGTCAATTCGGCGACCAGTATGCTCTGCTCGCGGCCATTAAAACTAAGTCTGCCGGCAACCCCATCGTCGCTAGTCGCGGCAGCATCAAATGCCGGGACACCCGAGATGCGAACGCCGTCCAGTTCCAAATAGCACGCGACCGGTTCGAGCCGGACCAGCGCGAATGCCTCTGAGGCGACCACAGCACCCAGCCGAGCCGTCTCGCCCGCGAGCCAAAGCGCGCCTGCTTCGTCTCCGCTCGTCGCGGTGCGGTGAATGCCTTGCGAATCCCACGCGGTAAGCCAGCCAACGGCGCGCGCCTTGGCCTGATCATGGGACGGCGTTACAGTTGCGCTCATCGAATGCAAAATAAAGGGCCATAGCGCTCACCGTTACGCCATGTTGCCGGCAGCGACTACAAAGTTCAACGCAGCCGATCACCCGACCGGGAAAAAAGCCACGGTCGAGGCAGGCGATCGGCCACCCGGGATAAGGCATATTTTGGTCTGACACATCCGAAGTGTGCTCGTCGGAGACGTCCGCTAATCGAAGGAGAAAGAAGTCATCCGCATCCATAAGCTGTATCGCGCCGCCGACGCGGAGAGAGCCGAATAATTGGCGCCGGCAAGGTGCTGCTAATTGAGGGTACCGCCGGAATGGTGGCTGTCGCAGCATGTCGAAGGGAAATTCGCCATTCGATCTTTGTTCCGATCGGCTAAAGTCGCCCGCGAACAACTGGCCGCCGCCCTTCTACAACCCCTTGAGGCGTCGTACGACAGCTAACATCTGTCGTCAGTGATGGAGAAGCTTTAGCTAACACGGCGGAAAGATCGGAGAAACGGCGTATGCGACCCTTGCAGCCAGTACGCGGTACCCAAGACCTGCTTCCCGCGGTGTCGCGGCGCCACCGGCAAGTCGTCGACACCGCACGGACCGCTGCGGAGCTTTACGGTTTTGCCGAGATGGCAACGCCGATTTTTGAGTTTACCGAAGTCTTCAGTCGGCCGATCGGTGAGACCAGCGATATCGTCACTAAAGAGATGTACAGTTTTGTCGATCGCGGTGGTGAGGAAATCACTTTGCGCCCTGAGAATACGGCAGGGGTGGTCCGTGCCGTTTTGTCGGAGGGCCTAATTCAGGCTGCACCTCTGAAGTTTTTCTATAGCGGACCGATGTTTCGCTATGAGCGGCCGCAGAAAGGTCGGTTCCGGCAGTTTCACCAGATCGGCGTCGAGCTCATTGGTGCGGCGCAGCCTCAGGCGGATGTCGAAGTCATTGCCGTTGGCAGCAGAATTCTCAGTGCGCTCGGGATTCGGCAGCGCACCGTGCTCGAGCTAAACACGATCGGGGATCCGGAGAGCCGGGCCGCCTACCGCGGTGCGCTCGTCTCTTACTTCTCACGGCGCATCTCCGATCTGTCGGAGGATAGTCGTCGGCGCCTTGAGCGAAACCCGCTGCGAATTTTCGATTCTAAGGATGAATCAGACCAACGAGTCAACGCTGACGCCCCGTTATTCAAAGATTATATGAACAATACCTCGAATGATTTTTTTGCGCGAGTGCGCGATGGTCTCGATCGGATTGGAATCACTTATCGTCTGAACCCCCGCCTAGTGCGCGGTCTCGATTACTATAGCCACACCGCGTTTGAGTTCGTCACGTCGGATTTGGGGGCACAGGGTACGGTAATCGGCGGGGGGCGTTATGATGGCCTTATCGAGACGATGGGCGGTCCACCGACTCCGGGAGTTGGCTGGGCAGCGGGCATCGAGCGCCTCGCGATGCTGATCGCCGAACCTGCGGAACCGAGGCGGCCCGTTGCAGTGATACCAATCGGGGACGCCGGGGAACCGATCGCCTTGCAACTGGCAGAAGAGCTGCGCGATGGTGGCTTTGCCGTCGATTGCGCTTACGCCGGCAATCTCGGGCGCCGCCTGCGGCGCGCCAGCAAGATCGGGGCATCCGCGGCGGTTCTAGTCGGCGACGATGAAATCGGCCGCGGGGTGGTGTCATTGCGCGACCTCGACACTGGCGCGCAATTTGAAGTGCCGACAACTGAGCTGCAGCCGCGCCTGGCCACGCTCACCGGCTGACACACCGGCACATCATGGAAGCCTCGCTCGAGAGTCATTTAGAACCGCTTGTTCGGCGGCATGCAGAACTTCGAGAGGCGTTGGCCGGCAGCGGACTGAGCGGTGCCGAGTTTGTAAGGCTCTCGAAGGAATACAGCGAACTCGGCCCTATCGTCGAGGGCATCGATGCCCTGCGCCGCGCTCGCGACGAGGTTTCTTCGCTCACGGATATGGCCGAATCTACCGAGGATACTGAATTGCAGGAGCTCGCTCAGGCCGAGCTGCGCCTGCTGCGCGAGCGTCTCCCCAGTCTGGAACGACAGGTGAAACTCGCGCTCCTTCCGAAGGATGCCGACGACCAGCGTAACGCTATCCTAGAAGTTCGCGCCGGCACCGGCGGCGAGGAGGCGGCGTTGTTCGCCGCTGAGGTATTTCGGATGTATCAAAGATATGCGGCTTGGCGCGGGTGGCGGTTCGAAATGCTCGACCTTTCCGAGACCGGCCTCGGAGGGTTCAAGGAGGCCAGTGCCCTGATCAGCGGCAGAGACGTGTTCGCCAGGCTGAAACTCGAATCCGGTGTGCATCGCGTCCAACGAGTGCCCGAGACCGAGGCGAGTGGCCGCATCCACACCTCGGCAGCCACTGTTGCCGTACTTCCCGAGGCGGAGGAGGTCGATGTTCGCATCGACGACAAAGAATTGCGCATCGATGTCTTCCGCGCCAGCGGACCCGGCGGTCAGTCAGTCAACACGACGGATAGCGCAGTGCGCATCACCCATATTCCGACGGGGCTGGTGGTGATCCAGCAGGACGAGAAGTCACAGCACAAGAACAAGGCTAAGGCGCTCAAAGTACTGCGTTCGCGTCTGTACGATATGGAGCGGCAGGTACGCGACAGCGTACGCGCCGCTGAGCGCAAGAGCCAGGTCGGCAGTGGCGACCGTTCGGAGCGGATCCGCACCTACAATTTTCCGCAAGGCAGGGTTACCGACCACCGCATCAATTTGAGCCTGTACAAGATCGACAAGGTGATGAGCGGAGAAGCGCTCGACGAGCTGATCGACGCCATCCTCGCCGAGGACCAGGCTGCCAGGTTGGCCGCCGTTGAGGAGTGAGCAGGGTAATGGCAACACGTGGCTCGCTGGTTGCCGAGGCTGCCGCTGCACTCGCCGCCGTCGGTCTCGAAGAACCGCGGCGCCATGCCAGGCGATTGATCGCTTCGGCGCTCGCGATCTCGCAGTCCGATCTTGTCGGCCACCCCGAAAGGGTGCTGAACGAGCCTCACACCCACCGGGTTCGAATGATGCTAGGCCGTATGGCTGAAGGCGAGCCCTTGAGTCGCATTCTCGAGCGACGCGAATTCTGGGGCCTCGAGTTCATCTTGTCGGTAGCGACTTTGGATCCTCGTCCGGAAACCGAGACGCTGATAGAGGCGGTGCTCAAGCGGCGCCCGGGTCGATGTGCGTCGCTCTGTTTTCTCGATCTCGGTACGGGCACCGGCTGCCTGCTGGTCGCGCTTCTTCGGGAATTCCCGGCAGCCGCTGGCGTCGGTCTCGATATCGCCGAAGCCGCGGTGCGCACGGCGGCCCGAAATGCCGCCGCTCTCGGTTGCACCGATCGGGCGTTCTTTCTTGTCGGCGATTGGGGGGCGGCTCTGTCGCGTCGGTTCGATGTGATCATCGCCAACCCGCCCTACATCGCGCGCGCAGCCCTTCCGCTGCTGCCCCGCGAAGTCGCCTGCCACGACCCTTTGCGAGCTCTCGACGGCGGCGAGGATGGTCTTGAGGCATATCGACGGATAGCTGAGGACGTCCCGACGCTCTTGGCGCCCGGTGGGATTTTTGTTACCGAGATCGGCGTTGGCCAGGCAAGCAAGGTCGCCGAGATCCTCGAGGCGAACGGATTGGCCGTGGACGGGATTGAAAAGGATCTCGCCGGGTTCGCTCGCTGCCTGATCGCCAGTGCGGACGCCAGATGATTTGCGGGGCAGAAAATGGTTGGAATACGCGGCGGTCCCGTCTAGGGTGGGGCTGCTCGGGGGCTTGGCGCCGCGGCTAAAAGTGGCAGTACTTGGCCGAGACCGCCTGAGAGGGGCCAGGGGAATGCTCCAGCCGGACAAAGGTCCGACAATGTCCATCGCGATTAGACAGGTGTCATGAGACCAGGACCAAACAAGCGGTCGCGCGGCCGCAACAACGGGAACAATCCGCACCACAATCGCCCGCGGATGCCACACCGGATCCAGACTTTTGACAGCAACGGTCCGAACGTAAAGATCCGCGGCAATGCCTATCAAGTCTTCGAACGCTATGTCGCGCTGGCACGCGAAGCGACGGCAAGCGGCGACCGGATTGCCGCTGAAAACCTGTATCAGCACGCGGAGCATTACTTTCGCGTGATGAATGCCAATGGCGAGGCCAATTTGCACGGGGCGCCACGCCCGACCACGCCGGCCGATGTCGATATCGGCGCCGTTGAGGGAGAACGCCGCGAGTCCGACGAAACCATGGTGCAGCCGTCGCCTCCCGTATCGCCAGCCGACGAGCAACCGCCCGGTTTTTGAGCCGCATCAGGCACCGCCTCTCCGCGTAGCGTCCGTACAGCGCTAAGAGCGCGGTTGCTCGCGTTCCCTAACCCTCCTGATCCGTGCCCACCACGAGATGGCATTCGCGCACTTGTTCGCGCGGAATTCGCAACGTGTCCGGCGGGTTTAATTGGCGCAGGATCAGCGTGTCGCCCTCCCAGCCGACGAACTGCTTTATCAACACAGCTTGCCCCTCTTTGTAAACGACGACGTCCCGGCCGCGGGTCGGCGGCTTGAACGGATTGACGTGCAACAGCCAGCCCGGCTGGTAACGCGGCTCCATGCTGTCCCCGACCATGTAAATGGCATAGGCCGAGCGCACGCCGCCCAGATTGGCCGGCCTTGGTGTGTATCCGATCGGACCGTCTTCCAGGAACATCTCCTGATCAATGCCGCCGCGCGCGCCGCTGCGGATCGGGATGCGATCCGACGGCGTAGTTAGACCCGCTTGTGGAACCGCTGGCGAAGCTGAGCCTGCTGAGGGCGGGCGACCCCGTCCGAGCCGTGGTGCGCCGCCCGTGGGACCCCCGGCTGCGTTTTCGACAGCATGGCGCAGGACTTCGTCCTCGGGCACCCGGAGAAATCCCGCAATGTGGACGACCTCGAGCGGCTTCATCTGGCGCTCCCCCTTCAGCATGCGGGATACCGCTGATGGCGCCAGACGGAGATGGCGAGCGAGATCGGCCTGCGACGCGCCGACACGCTCCAAGGCTTGGTTGAACCAGGACCCGTCCATAATGCGTCCTTCACAATTTGCTTTGTTGACACCACAACAACAGATGCTAACATCCCGGTGCGGTGATGACAAGCTATATCGATGAGAAATTGGAGACGCCGGTATGCGGGAAGTTTTTGTTCCGCCGGAGCTTAAGAAGCTCGATGATGATCTGGGTTGCGCATACGTCGTCGATGAACCCGAGGGCAGGCGGATGTGTGGTAGCCCAAGGCGGCCATCCTCGCCTTATTGTCCGCCCCATCATTCGCTCTGCTATATCGTCTGCGGCAGCAGAGCCGAGGTTCAACGGTTGCAGGAAGTAGAGGCGCTCGCAAGTGCTGTCGGTGGTCGTCGCGCGCGGCAAGGCGCCGGACCTTCTCGATACTTCTTGGAGCGCCTTGAGCAGGCGGTTCGAGGTGCATCATGACCAAATCGTTCATGATTTGTTCGTTATGACGCCAATGGTACGCCGTATTTCGTGCCGCTCCGGGGCCGCCGCTGCGGGAGTCGCCGATCTCGTGCCCACACCAGAACGTCGCAATCATGGCCTTATCGAACGTCTCGATCGGCCGATCGGTGACGATTCGGGCCGGCCAGCGCGACCTTATCGCGCTGTCGACACGCTTGCAGCGATGGAACGACGCGGCTCGATCACCGCGGGGATGAGACAAGCCGGAGAGGATTTTCGGGCGCGTTTTGCGATCGCGCAGCTCGACCCGCTGCGCGCGTTCGACTTGACGCGTCCGCGGACCGGAAATCGTTCCGGCTTTAGATCCCAGGACGAGCCCGGTTCGCGAATCGAGAATGCGCGCGAATTAGTATGGCGCGCGATCATCGCGGTAGGTGGGCTGGGTTCGGCCGGCGGCTCGTGCTTGTGGCACGTACTCGGTTGGGAGCGGTCGCTGAAGGAGTGGGCGCTGGAGCAGGGCTGGAGCGGACGGCGGGTTAGCCAGGAGACGGCGTCGGGCATACTGATTGCGGCTCTGGGAGCGCTAGAATCTCATTTTTCCGCGTCACGTTGATTGCTAACATGACATCGAATCTGATTGACAAATCCGGATCGATCTGGTACAAGTGGTTGAAATTGGCAAGAGTAGGTGACGGGATCACCTCGATACCGACGATGAACCCGACTGAGGGTGGCGTTGGGCGGCGCTATCCTATCGTGCTCAGCCGCGAGGATTGTCATACCGCCGACAAACAGCAAGGAAAGAGCATCGAGATTGGCACCACGCTCCGGTCGTCGGTCGGCAACTCCGTCGGCGTCGCGCAAGGTTCGCGCCAAAGACGCGGGTTGGCAATTCCTCCGAAGCGGGTCGTGACGAGATTGCTGAGCGTGCCGCGTGCCTCGGGATAACAGCGGAGCGCGTGTTGCAGGAATACGCGCACATCGCTTTTGCCGATCTGCGGCGCGTTGCTGATTGGGGACCCGATGGCCTTGTGTTGAAGACGCCGGAGGCGCTCAGCGACGCCGACGCCGCTGCGATCGCCGAGATTACGACGACGGGCAGTGGGAGCCGACAATACCGGGTAACGCTCTACGACAAGAAATCGGCGTTCGATGCCATCGCCCGGCATCTCGGAATGGTTGTGCCGACGGCGCGGCGACAGGATCGCGACACATCGGAGGATCTCGCGGAGGATGCGCGTGACGTGCTTGCACGCCGGTTGGCTCGCCTCGCTGCCGGAGGCGCTGCGGGATGAGCTCATTGCTGCGCTGAGCCCTGCCGAGGCGCGCGCGCTTCTCTACGATTGGCCGTTTTGGGCGCGCCCAAATCAATTACCGCCGGACGGGGATTGGCGGGTGTGGCTCCTGCTCGCAGGTCGCGGGTTTGGAAAGACGCGAACCGGCGCAGAGATGATCCGCGCTCGGGCAATCGCGCGAACGGCGCGCCGCCTAGCGCTTGTAGCGCCAACCGCCGGCGATGCGCGCGATGTCATGGTCGAGGGCGAAAGCGGTATCCTGGCGATCTCGCCACCATGGGAGCGGCCTCGTTACGAGCCCTCTAAGCGCCGGCTGACTTGGCCCAACGGGGCGATTGCCACACTGTTCAGTGCAGACGAGCCTGAACGACTTCGTGGACCTCAGCACGATGCCGCTTGGTGCGACGAGCTCGCCAGCTGGCGCTATCCCGAAGCATGGGACATGCTGATGTTCGGGCTGAGGTTGGGATCTGATCCGCGCGTCGTAGTAACAACGACCCCGAGGCCGACGAAGCTGCTTCGCGAGCTGATTGCCGATCCAGCTGCGGTGGTCACACGAGGCAAGACTTATGAGAACCGGGCTAATCTTGCAGCAGCTTTCTTCGGACAGATTATCCGTAAGTACCAGGGCACGCGTCTCGGTCGCCAAGAGCTCGACGCGGAGCTTCTCGAGGACATACCCGGCGCGTTGTGGAACCGCGGCATTATCGAGGGCGCCCGAGCACGCGTAACCCCAGTGCTCGTCAGGGTGGTGGTCGCAATCGATCCGGCCGCGAGTTCGAAGGAGGGGGCCGACGAAACCGGGATCATCGTCGCCGGCAAGGATGAGGACGGACGGGGGTGGGTACTTGCCGACGCCTCGGGTCGCTATCAGCCGATGGAATGGGCCAAGACGGCAATTTCCGCTTATCGCACTCACGGCGCCGATCGAATTGTCGCCGAGGTCAACAACGGCGGCGACATGGTCGAGGCTACGTTGCGGATGATCGAGCCCAACGCGGCGTTCGCTGCCGTCCGCGCCACGCGAGGTAAGGTGACTCGGGCAGAGCCGGTGGCGGCACTCTACGAACAGGGCCGGGTACGTCACCTCGGCGTGTTCCCTCAGCTGGAGGATCAGATGTGCGCCTTTACCGCCGAGGCGCATTCAAATCCGAACGCCCGCTCGGTGGGCTATTCCCCAGACCGGGTGGATGCTCTGGTTTGGGCGTTGACCGACCTCCTCGTCGCACCGATGGCAGGAGGGGGAATTTACGAGGTCTATCGCCAGCTGAGCGACCAGTTCGCAGATACTGCAGGCCGTAAGCGCCCTTCTTAGTCGCCTTTGCTGATTATTTCCGGGAAGGAGCCGATCATTGACGCTGCTCGTCAAGGACGCCAACACTGCGACTCAGTCGATTTCGACGCAGACGGATGTCGCCGGCAATCTCGTTCCGGTGCATGCGCCCGCGTCGATGTCCGGCGGCATAGCGACGCCGGTCGGCCCGTCGGCGCCGTTCCCAGTCATTAATGCCGCGGGCGGCGCTGCGATCGACGGCAGTGGAACCGTAGTGAGCGGAGGTATGGCGCAGAATCTGTTCGCCGGGATTGTTCCGGTCAATGGGTATCTCGTCGCAAATAACTCTTCCTCGATTCTCTACGTTTCGGATGTCGGTACGGCAAACGCCGGTGGCGCCTCGATTCCCGTTCCGTCGGGCACGGTGTTCGCAACGCCGTCAGGCTACAAGCCGGCGGGCGTTGTGAGTGTCTACGGCAGTTCGACAGGCCAGGCGTTTGCGGCACGGAGATGGTGATGTCGCTTCAGGTACCCCAACTGGTGGCAGAGCTGCCATCGATTATTGCCGCCGCTGCCGCATTTTCGATTGCCGCAATGACTATAGTCGCTGTCGCGCTCAACAGATTGACATACGGTACAGCCTGCGATCGCCCGATCCGTCCGCAGCCGGCGCTCGGCACCTCGCTGGTTTGGCATGCACGACGGGCCCGGAGCAGTATTCGGTGACGACCAGACATGTGACAGGAGTGCGGCTAGTGCACCATCGGAGAGCTCCTGGGTTGCAGATCAGCCGTGGCCTCCTGCGGGTTGCGGCCTTCGCTTTCGGGCTGGGCGTGACGCTCCCGACGCTGGCCCAAACGATCAACGGGTCATCCCTGAACATCACCGGCCCATCTACCTTGCAGGGCGACGTGGTCATGTGCTCCGGGAGCCCGTGGATCGACGTCCGCTGCAACGGCGCTGCCGGCGACGGCAATCATGACGACACCACCGCGCTCAACGCCACAATTTCGACGGCAATCACCAACAATTGGCCGGTGCACTTGCCTGCCGGCACATATAAGGTTCGCTCGCAGATTACGATCGACTACGCCGGCCAGGCGAGCAAGGGTTTCCGGCTCATCTCCGAAGGCGCTGTCATTGACGGCCGAACCATCGCGTCCGGTCCGGTGCTACAGATCCAATGTGGCGGGGGCATCAGTGCCAGTCCGAGCGGATGCTTTTATTTCAAAGAAGAAGGAAGTCTATTTGTCAACGGGAATACACCCGCCTACGTTGTCGTGCTCGGGAAAACCGATTTTTCCGACGCGCATAATTCTGCTAAAATAGATCATTTAATAGTCAACAATGCCAGCTCGGCCGCGGGGGCCGGTGGGTGCCAGTTCAATTACCTGCTCGACAGCGATGTCTACGCGGTCTGCGTGTCGAGCGGTGGAGCGGCCGGTCTCGCCTTCGAGCAAACTCAGTTCTCAAGGATATCCGGCGCGGGTACAGCCGAAGGCGTCGGAGGTCGAGGACTAGTTTTAGAGAACGGATACAATTTCAGCAACACCTTTCTCGGCTTAGACCTCGAAGTGTCCCCTACTTGCCTGTCGATAACTTTCAATCACAACGGCCTCAATACTTTCGTGTCGCCCTATTTTGATTGTGCCACAGCGGTGAATGCAACGGCAAGCGTGAACAACGTGCTGCTCAACCCGAATTACGGAGGCAGCACGGTTAATTACGGCCCGCTCTCGACCGGGATATCGATCGTCGGCACCGGCTCGCGCAACAATTGGCTGTTTCCGGTTGCGGCAGTCTACGTCGCCCAGCCGATCGACGATGGGATCAGCGTCTCGAGCTACAATACGCCGGGCGCCTCGCTGACTGTGACATTGCCGGCGGTTAGCAGCCTCAACCCCGGTTGGACCATGGGATTTGCTTCGGACAATGGCAAGGGAATGACCATTGTCGCGACCAGCGGTTTGATCATCTCGGGCGGCAAGAGCATCGGATCGATGGTGCTGGGCGTGGGTAATTACGAATATGTTCGGCTGCAATTCGATGGCAACAATTTTCGGCTCGTATCGTCGACCCGAAACACACAATTGGCCAATGGTTTTGAGCCGCCGCCGTGGCCGAGCAACTGGCTGTTTCCATCCAGTGCCGGGTATGCGGCCGGACTGGCCGACAATGGCAATATCTTATCGAGCTATAACAGCGGCACCGGATTGACGGTCACATTGCCGCCGGTCAGTGGCCTTCCGGCGGGCTGGTCGATCGGCTTTGCAACCGACAACAACAAAAGCCTTACAATACAGGCGAATAGCGTTGCCGGCGGTCGGATCGTATGGCCTGGTTCCGGCGGATCGCAGACGTCGGCGGCGATGGCGAATACCAGCCAAGGGGCTTATGAGTTTATGGTCTTGCAGTACGACGGCAATGGAATATTTCGTGTTCTCGACGCGACGCCTGCAACTGCTCAAGCAATCGGCATGATCGGCGCTGCCGGGCTCAGTCACTGGAGCTTTCCTGCGGTTAGCTCCTATGCGGCCACGGGCGTCGATAACGGGAATGTAATATCAAGCGTCAATACCCCGCTGCCTTTTCTGGCCGTGACACTACCGCCAACGACGGCAGTGTCGGTGGGTTGGACCATAGGGATTGCGACCGACGGCAACAAGGCGGCTTCGGTGCAGGTTGCTGGAACTTCCGGTGGGCACATTCTCTATCCCGGCAGTGGCGCGACCATATCTTCGGCATCGCTTGCCAACGCGAATTACGAACTCCTAGTTCTGCAATTCGACGGTAGCAATTTCCGTGTCCTTCAGGCCACCCCGGCAACAGCCACCCTGATGGGGATCACCGGAAACGCGCCGGGGATCAATCGTTGGACCTTTCCTGCGGTCAGCACTTATGTCGCCTCTCAAAGCGACGGCGGTAACGCACTGTCCAGCTACAATTCCCCAACAGGCTCGCTTACCGTCACGCTGCCGCCGACGAACTCGGTCAATACAGGCTGGATAATGGGGTTTGCGACGGACAATGGCAAGGCGATGACGGTTCAGGTCAATGGCGGGTCAGGTGGCCGGATCCTCTATCCGTCGGGCGCGACCGGCACAGCGGGAAGTTCGGTGACGCTAGCGTCAACAAACTACGAATTTTTGGCGTTGCAATTTGACGGCAGCAATTTCCGGATCGCGTCGATTACGCCGCGCAGCGCGGCAGCGCTCGGCATGCTCGGGCACGAAATCATGACTGGAGCGGCCCCGTCTATCGGTTCTGGACCGATCGACTGCGGCAACGCGCCGACTATCGGCGGTAACGACAGCGCGGGGCGAATTACGGTTGGCGCTTCCACGAATGGCGGTAGGTGCACGATCACATTTGTCTCTCCGTGGCCAAATCCTCCGGTTTGCTCGGCTTCTGACGAGACCAGCGGAAGCCTAATTCGGCCCATGAGCACTTCGACGAGCGGTGTTGCGCTCACCGGGATGCTGACTGCAGGTGACAGTCTGGTCTACCATTGCGTCGCCTACCAATGATCTGGCCATTTCTCGTCTGGCTCGCAGCGATGGTTTTCATGTTGCTGGGTGCAGATCCCAAGCTCCCCATCAGTGACGCTGTAGCAAACATGCGATTAAGCGGCGACGTCCGCGGCGCACACCGGTTGATGTTTAGAGTGGAACTCCCCTGATGCCCGGTCCCAGCGGGAGGCGGACCACGCTCGCATCATACAGTTGGGGCGGCTGGGGAACTCAAAATGACGTCACCCAATTTCGGGACGTGTTTCAACCTGACCAGGGTATTTTCTCGCCCGGTTACCCACTGGTCCCGCCAGAGCGCGAGAGGGTACGCCTGTGGGATTTCCCAGTCGGCTTCAATACCATCTACACGCCGCGCTCCTACGAGGCCATCGGCTTCGACGAGCTGAGGGCCTTGGCCGAAAGCCACGATATCACGCGGCTCGCGATCGAGACGCGCAAGGACCAGATCGAGAAGCTTGAGTGGACAATAAAATCACGTAACGAAAAAAGTCCGGCCGCGGGCGCCGCCTCGCGCATCCAGCAAGTGACAGAGTTCTGGCGCAAGCCTGACGGGGAGCAGCCGTTCGCGACCTGGCTTCGCGAGGCACTCGAGGACGTCCTGGTGCTCGACGCGCCAGCACTCGAGGTTCGGCGCAATCGTGGCGGCGACATGATTGGGCTCGACATCGTCGACGGTTCGACGATCAAAGTGTTGCTCGACGACACCGGTCGACGGCCGCGGCCGCCGGCCCCCGCCTACGAGCAGGTCATTCACGGACGGCCGTGGCGCCTGCTGACCACCGACGAGCTGATTTACTTGCCGCGGAACCCGCGTCCGCATAAGGCATACGGGTTCAGCCCGATCGAACAGATTGTTATGACCGTCAATATCGGGCTGCGCCGCCAAGTTATGCAGTTGCAGCATTTCACTGAAGGTAATGTTCCGCCTGGTCTGCTCAACGCGCCGGATGGCTGGAGTCCCGAACAGATTTGTCAGTTTCAGGAGTGGTTCGAACTCGATTCTCGCGGGAAATACGGGCACTCGCACCCGGCTCGTCTGGGCCCCTAGCGGGGCCAAATACCAGGCCTTCAAAGAAGCACCCTACAAAGACGATTTCGACGAGTGGCTCGCGCGGATTGTCTGTTATGCCTTTTCGTTGCCGCCTACTGCCTTTACCCCGCAGGTCAATCGAGCTACCGCAGAGACCGCGCAGGAAGCGGCTGTGGAGGAAGGCCTCGCGCCATTGATCGGCTGGGTCAAGCGCCTTGTCGACGGTGTAATTCAGAACCGGATGGGACATGTCGATCTGGAATTCGCCTGGTCGGATGTTCGGCCGACTGACCCGAAGGACCAAGCGACGATCCTCGGTAGCTATGTCAAAGATGGGATTTATGCGGTCAATGAGGTGCGCGACATCCTCGGACTTGGTCCCGTAGAAGGCGGCGACGAGCCGATGTTTTTGACCGCGCAAGGGCCAGTGCTACTGCGCCACGCCATCGTGTCGAGGGTGGATGCGGGCAATCGGTTGGCGACGATGCAGTCGCCGGCTCTCGCCGTGCGGCGCCGCGCTTAGCGGGTAAACCAGGCCCTGGTAGCTGTCGCCGATCCGACCGGCTGACTGCACCGTCACCCCGAGACGGCAGTCGAGTCGCGTTTCGCGCTTTTGCCTCGGCAGTGTTACGGGATGCAGCATCGGTAACCGAGCCGACACCTTTAGCTCTATCGATACCGCTCGACCAACCCGATTCGACCGCGCAGGGGAGCCCCGTACTGCCGGTAGCTGCAGCCAATTAATGGGCAACGAGCGACATTGCGGGTTTTCCAGGCGCAGTTCTCGCCGCTCGGTCGTAGCTCGAGGTCAATGAATGGAAACAGTAGGAGCCTCTGATGAGTGTTCTGCCCTCCGATATCGTCGTCTATGGCTCGGTTAATATGCCCGAGGCGGATAGTGCAATCACCGGCGGCGCAGTCGATTTCACTCGACGGGTGGCGTTTTACGATATAGCCCCGTCCGGCACCGTTGATGTCATCTCGAGCTCGGCGAGCGACACGGCGACCAAGATCGCCTATTACGGACGCGACCCAACGGGTGTGGTGCAGAACCAGACGCTGACCTTGAACGGTCAGACGTGGGTGACCGGCTCGCAACCACTGGAGCGTTTGCTTTATGCTGCGTTGTCAGGGGCGACCGCCAGCGGCCCTGTCGCCAATCCGGGAGGCACCGCGGCGGTCGGCGATATAGCGCTTGCCGCGCGCAGCTGCGTGATGCCATCCGCTTCGGTGACAACCGACGCCGCTGTGCGTACTGCTCAAACCGGTTCCGCCAATCACGCCGGTACCAGTCCAGCGTTGTTCAAACTACAGTCGGGCGACGGAGCCAGCGTCTCCGCCGGGCAGATCATTTGGACTAAGGCCGGCACCGGGCCGAATCAGTTGCGCCAAATTATCGCCACCGCGGGTTACGGCACCGATGTAGTCGCGGTAAATCGCGACTGGGGCACCATTCCCGATAATACGAGTACGTACAAGATCCTCCAGGGTATGCTTTTTGAAATGGCACCCAACCCGGTTACTGCGGTAGTCCGCATGTTCTCAACGACTGCGGCTGACGCTCCGACCGGTTTGCAGCGCACCTATTACGAAAAAGTCTTTGTCGTGAACAACAACGTCAGCACGGCACTGACCAGTGGTCAGATCGAGGTGGCGAGCGAAACTCCAAGCTTTCCTTCGGGCGCGCTTCTCGACTTGGCACTGACGACAAACCTGAACGATGCTGGCACCATAGTCAATCGACAGATAGCGCCCTCCGCAGGGGTGGGCTCGTTCACCACCCAACCCGCTTTTGTCTCTGTGCCCGGCCCGGGCAACCTGCCGTCAGGGCCCGCACCCAATACTGCCGGCGCCCAAGGTTTATGGCTACGGCTGACCTTGCCGGCCGGTACCGCGGCCTACAAAGGCGCGGCCGATCTCAGGACACAGGGAACCACAGTCTAATTCTTCGCCCGCATCCTAGACAACGCCGAGAAACATAATGGCGATCACCATCAGTAATCTGACCATCAACAACAATGCCCCTGCCGGAACGATTATCGGCGTGATCACTACACGAGATTTTTCGGGGAACACGATACCGTGCGAATACGCCTTGACCAAAGGCTCGGCCGGTCATTTCGCAATTTCGGGCAATAATTTGATTGCGTCATGGGGTATGACGGTCACGCCGGGCTATTATTCGGTCCGAGTCCGAGCCGTAGGAATAAACACCAGGTTCAGTGGCTCGGGCATCTTCACGATCAATGTGGGTATCTCCGCACCTCCGCCTCCACCGCCACCTCCGCCTCCACCGCCACCTCCGCCACCTCCGCCTCCGCCGCCTCCGCCGCCCCCACCGGGGCCTTCAATCACGGTAAACGGCTCTGCCAACGCGGTCGTGGCGGTAGGCGCAGCATTGACGGTAAGCGTCGCCAACGGGCCGGGAAACCGCACCGATTGGGTAGGCTTGGCCGCAGCCGGCGCTGCCGACACGGCCTTTATCGTCTGGGTTTACCTGAGCGGCTCGCAGACGCCGCCCAATGCCGGCATGACCGCGGCGACCCTCATGATGACGGCGCCGACCGCCGATGCTTCCTATGAAGCGCGCTTCTACGTCAACGACAGTTATACCGTGCTGAAGCGCACCACGTTCACGGTTCGAGGCGCAGTTCCGGCCGCGTCATCTTGAGAATGACGACACGTTTTGGAGGGACAGCACATCGTGGCAGTTTGGCGTCACCGAACCGAACCGGGCCTTTTGCCGCAGCGGACCCCGCGAACGACGGCGGCACCATCATTGGAATTCGCCGAGAATCCTTGCCCCCAACCGGGTCGAGCCCCACCATGACCGATCGTACTCAGCTCGCCGTTTTCTTTGGGGCAGACCGGAGAATTCTACGCTGGAAACTGATCCCTGATGACGATGCACAACTCGAGGGATTAGCTGCCCTGCCTGATAAGAGCGTCATTCTGTTGCCGCTCCCTCGACCCTATAACGATGCCTCCTGTCGAGCCGCGATCGCTGCCGCTACAGGTGTCACGCCACCGACTGGGCGATGCTGTGTTATCGACGGCTCGGGAGAGGTTATCGGTGTCTGCAATGCCGATCCCGGGATTGACGTGCATGCGCGCGGCCAGTTAGTCCCGAGTGAGAATGCCGGGGTTGGAGACCGCTATGTCGGCAGCGCTTTCCTCTGTCGATGTGTGGTGATCAGCACTTCGCCGGACGAGGTCGCCATCGACAGGTTGGTTGCCGATCGACGATCCAGCGACCTCGCTGGCCGGTCCTGATCAGCCCCGATCTGAGCCCTGATGGCCTCAACATCCCAAAACGCAGTCCGCGTTATAGCCAAATGGGTGAAGGGGCCGGACCAATTTCTGGAGGTTGACCGGACAGGGCTCCCTAACGGGACGCTCGTTCCGCCTGCAGCGCAACATGAGAGGTGTTGGCCAACCATATCTTTCCGGCCGCCAGCGGTCCCGATATGAGCCAGATCTTCATTATCTCGGGCACGTCATGGACAGTGCCGACAGATTGGAATTCGGCCGACAATAGCATTGAGACGATCGGCGCCGGGGGTGGCGGCCAGACGGCGACCGCCTCCTACGCGGGTTCCGGCGGTGGCGGCGGTGCATATTCCAAAATCACCAACATTCCGCTCACTGGCGGGACCGCCATCCCGGTTCAAATCGGAACCGGCGGCTCGGCCGGCGCTACCGGTGGCTCCACCTGGTTCAACGGCGCCGCGCTTGCTGCGTCGTCGGTCGGTTCCGCCGGCGGGGTCGGCGGCGCCGATAATTCGGGCGGTTTGGGTGGCGCGGCGGCCAGCGGCGTTGGCGCGACCAAGTTTTCCGGCGGCAACGGCGCGGCGGTCGGCGGAATCAACCCCTACGGCGGGGGTGGCGGCGGCGGGGCAGGCGGACCGAACGGAAACGGCGGTGCTGGAGGCAGTCCCAACAATATCACGACGTCTGGAGCAGGCGGTGGCGGCGGTAACGGCAATGGCGCCGCCGGCAACGATGGCGACGGGTCAGCCGGCAACGGCGGCTCTGGCGGCAATGGCAATGGCGGGGTCGGAGGCGGCGCTGGCGATACAGGAAGCGGCGCCGGAAACGGAAGCTCAGGAACCGGCGGCGGCGGCGGTGGTGGCAAGTACTTTACCTCCGATATTGGCGGTAACGGTGCAACCGGCAGCGAATTTGACGGTATTCACGGATCTGGCGGCGGGGGTGGTGGCGGCGGCGGACGTAATGGTGCCCTCGCGGGCAATGGCGGTACCGGCGCCAGTTATGGCGGCGGGGGCGGCGGGGGCGGCTACCCGCAGATCGGCACGGCCTGGGGTGCAGGCGGGGCCGGCGGCGATGGCGTCATTGTCGTTACCTATACGCCGGCGGCAAGCGCGAGGCTAACCGCAGAGTGTTGGGCTCCATTCGAGTCACGGGCAACGGAGCGCAAGGATGAACTCGCTGCGATCGAGTTCGGTCTCACCGTCCAGAACGATCACCGACCGCAACTCGAAGCGCGTGGCGGCGTCGGGCGCGGTAGGGCTACCCCGATCGGAATCTCTCGCGTGGCTTGCGGGGATGCAGGACTACCGGGCGAATCGGGCGGCGCCGTTGAAGTCGCCGCGGACGCGTTACTGCGGCTTGAAGCTGCCGCGTCATTGCGCGCGGAGTTGATAGCTCTGGGCGAGGTTATTTGCCGCTTCGTTCGGCTGTACTCGGGTTATGCCGAATGGCGCGGGCGGCTTGCCACAGACGTGGGCGGCGGTCTCGAATGGCTGTACGCGGTCGCCTACGATGCAAGAGAGCCAAATGAAGCCGTCGTGATTCTTAGCCGTGAAGCATTCCCGGCCCTCGAATCGCTGACCGGCGGTACGCGCATTTCGGCGGATGGGTTATTGATCTCGGAATGGGCGGATCCGCCGGCTTTGCCACTGGTTTCGCCGGAGCGGCTGATCCGTTCGCCTGGCAGAATCCGCATTCTTGCCACCCCCGGCAGTATTCATCCCATCAGAGGCCAGTGAGTTTTCCGAATGCGCATAGCGACGCCGTTCGACCCGATCGAAGTCGGCGAAATTGATAATTTTGCCTTTGACTTCACAGCAGATATGGGTGCCTCTACGATTGTGTCGACGACTTGGATTTGCGCGATGGCTCCTTATCAAACAGCCACCGATCCGGCGCCGCAGTCCAGAGTGCTGGCGGTTTCGATACAAAACGCAATTCAGATACGGTCGCCCACGGATGGATCGCCGCTGACGCGCTCGGGATGGTTTTCGGTCGGTTTGATTGGTGGGATGCCGGTAACGGCTGCCGGCGGGACTTACATTCTCGAAGCCACGGCCAACCTCAGCGATGGCCGCGTTCTGAAACTGAATGCTGCGGTCCAGTGCGAGCTTGCGGATACGTGATTTGGGAAGTTGAGCAGGACGAGGTAGCCTCTTTCCAGTGGCCGCCAGGCAATACCGGCAAAAAGAGCCGGGGTATTGCACGATTGAAGATGTCGGCGCCGGGGTTAATCCGGCTACCGGTAGAATATAATCAGGACATCTGACTGGGATGCGAATTATGCGGCTCTATGGCGCAATCCAAAAGGTCGAGCCTCTGGATGACGGGACCGTCCGCGTGCACGGAATCGCGACATCGGAGGCCGTAGACGAACAGGGAGAGATTGTGCGGGCGGAAGCCATGCGAGCGGCGATCCCGGGCTACATGCGCTTCCCTGCATTGCGGGAAATGCACCAACTTTCGGCTGCCGGAACAACGCTCGAGGCCGAAGTCTGCGACGACGGCACGACTCGTATTGTCGCCCATGTTGTCGACCCGGTGGCCGTCGCTAAGGTAAAAAATCAAGTGTATAGGGGCTTTTCCATTGGCGGCCGTGTGACGCAACGCGAGGCCGGGAACCCGAAGGCGATCACCAGCGTTGTGCTTAATGAAATATCGCTGGTCGATCGCCCGGCCAATCCGGAGGCGATTTTCGACTGTTGGAAGGCGGCGATCAGATCGGATGCTGCTGTTAATGACAGCGACATTGCCGGCGCGTTGCATCGTCCCGCAATTTTAGCGCGCGCGCCGTCCGTGCAGGAGCCCTTCAACCCACCAATGCAAATCTGGACCTGCTCGGCCCCCGATCACCGCCATCTCGCCAAAGCCGACGCGGTCAGATGTCTCGAAAAGCTGAGCGCCGAGTTGATCGAAGCCAAAGTCGCGATCGCCGCGGTAATCCCAGCCGCGGCCGAGGCTGAGAGTGTCGCGCGGGCGACTAGCGATCGCAAGAATTGCGCAGAACGCGAAGAGCCAAATGCCGCCATTCAATATGCTGATCCCGGCTACCAGGCGGATGGGAAGAAGCGCTATCCGATCGACACCGACCGTCATATTCGGGCTGCCTGGAATTATATCAACAAACCCGGCAACGACAGGAAGTACCCCAACGATCAGCTGAGGCGAATAAAGACCGACATCATCGTGGCTTGGAAGGAAAAAATCGGCAAGGATGGCCCGCCTTCGGTCGACGACCGCGAAAAGGCTTCGCGCGCCGCGCTTACCAAGGCGCTCCAGGATATCGGCGGTGTCGCTCGTGTGATCGTCGATCTCGAATGGCTGAAAGACGCCCTCGATCTCGAAGCGGCAATCGAGAATGACGGTTCGCCGCAGCCCGCTCGGCTCCAGGCGATCATCGCCGAGCTGTGCGGGTTTTTGAACGCCTTGGCGACCGAAGAAACCGGCGAGCTGCTGGCTGACCGAGAAATGGTTGATGCGGCAATCGCGCCGGCGATGTCCGAAATGCTGGCGATGGCTGCTGGCGCGTCCGGGACCGCGCGTGTCGCTGCTCTTCTGCAGAAAGGGAAAACGGATATGCGGAACTTCGCTGCTGATCTTCTCACCAAAGCCAGGCATTCACAGGGCGACCAGGCACTGATGGATATGGCGCATCTCGCATGCGACAAATGCCTCAAAATCGGTGGCCTGGCGGTCGACGAGAAGGAGGACGCAGCCAAAGCGCGAGACCATTTGAGGAAAGCCGGCGCCGCGCCCATCGAGGAACTTCGGGCAAAGACGACGAGAGCTCAGGCCCGGGTGGCAACGATAAGGTTGATACAGTCAAAGTGCTCGGGGTCATTGCCGCCGTGCTTGGCAAACGCGGACGAGCGCACCAGCACTTGATGGATGTTGCCCATGATTGCCTCGCCAAACTGACCGACGGGACGATCTGCGAAGGGACCGCGAAACTTGGAACACGCCATTCGAAGGAGACAATGGAGCATTTCGATGCGGCACACCGTCATCTAGCAGCGGCCGGAGCGCAATGCGATCCATCAGGGATCATCGGTTCTAGCGCGCTAAGCGCAGAACAGCGACAGGAGAGCGAACTCGCGTCCGGCAAGGCGGGGCGCCCGCGAGACCTGGCAAAGGCGTTGGTCGGTGAACGGGAGGAAAAGGCGAAGCTTGTCGAAGTTCTCGGAGAGATCGTCCCAATGCTGGAGCGGTTGACAAAGCGGGTCGACGATATTGCTCGGACGCCGCTGCCGCCGCTAACGATCGCGAAGGGCACGACTTCAGTCTCAAAGCAGCAGGACCGCGTCCCCGGCAGTAGGAGCGGCGATGCGCCGCTCTCGTCGGAAGCGATCGCCTCTGCACTCGGCAAAATGTCCAAGGAGGAACAGACTTTGATGCTGATAAAAGCCAGCTATGCGAATCCAATTCGAGTGACCGGCTCGACCGCGGATGAACCGTCACAAGTCGTGAAATAGTTATTGCAAGCCGTGCAGCGGTCATGAAACAGCAAAGTCTCGAAGCTGTCGAAGGTTTATGGCGTGCGTTTAGTTACTTTGAAGTATACAAACAAGAAATTTGATTTCGTAGAATGTGATAAAATCATTGGCTTACACGACACAAATCATCGACTACGAAGCAAATTATCGAACACGTCGGGTTTGACATTGAGGGATAGCGATCTCTTTTGGATACCTCGTATCGCCAATACCAATTGGATATTTAATCGAGTTTGGGAGACGGTCAGCCACTTTAACTCGAAATACGGTTTTGAGCTAGCTGAGGACATGGGGCAAGCTCAACTTACCCGGTATCAGTCAGGTCAGCACTACGATTGGCATATGGATTTGGGATCGCAACAGATGAGTTTGCGAAAAATCACTGCCGTCGTCGAGCTAACCTCAAATAATTCGGTAGGAGGTGGCGGGATCGAAGTCTTTTACGGTCAGTCGGCGATAAACAAGGTCGCTCTCGAAATCGGTGACATCGTGTTATTCCCGTCATTTGTAATGCATCGGGCATTGATGGTCGAACGCGGGACGCGCTGGAGCTTGGTCTTCTGGCTGAACGGGACAAGACCACTGCAGTAGTGCCGACCGCACTGACAAAGCTTCGTGACATGGCTCTCGGAGCTTTGGGTCAGCAAGTGGCTGAGGCTGTGCAAACTCTTACCATTAACGACACTGAGAGGCCGCGTCGGCAAGCTTGTTGCCGTAAGTGCGGCGCACCCAAGATCCGGCCGAAAGGCCGTCGCCAGGCCCGGTGCTACACCGGGCTTCTCATTGCCCCCCTTTTCGGGAGGAAGGTTTGATGAACCCAATCACTCAAGAATCTCTGGACCTCATGAAAGGGGTTCTGGCCAAGCCGGACGACCTACTCGCCAAGTCGATCTCGACTGCGACCGGACTGCTTGCCTACGACCTCCAGGCGCCCGCCAAAAACCTTTATCCGTTCGTCACGCCGATCCGGAATATCATCCCGCGGGTCGGCGGCGGCGTCGGCTCGGCGACAAATTGGCGGCAGGTCAATGCCATCATCGGCTCTGGCTTCGACGCGATGGGGTGGGTGCCGGAAGGTCAACGCTCGGGGCAGATGTCATATTCGACCGCTAACAAAACCTCCGCCTTCGTAACAATCGGCGAGGAAGATGCGGCGACCTTCGAAGCGATCTCGGCCGGCCGCCACTTCGAGGACATCCAGGCCCAGATGGCGTTCCGCCTTCTGCAGAAGATGATGCTCAAGGAAGAGATGGCAATCCTTGCCGGCAATGCCTCGCTCACCCTGGGTACGCCCACAGCTCCGACCTTGTCGGCGTCGGGCGCTGGTGCAACACTCCCGGCGGCGACCTATTTCGTGAAGGTCGTAGCACTGACGCTCGAAGGCTACCAGAATTCCAGCGTGTTGAGCGGTGTCGCCACTTCGAAGACCGTCACTGGCGCTGACAGCAAGAGCTTCACTCTCGCGGGTGGTTCGTCGAACATCAGCGCCGAGGCAAGCCAGGCGGTGACTTTAGGCCAGACGCTGTTCGGTACTGTAGCCCCGATCCTGGGAGCTGTCGCCTACGCTTGGTATGTCTCGACCACTACCGGGACCGAGACATTGCAGGCAATCACCACGATCAACAGCATGGCCATCACCGCGCCGCTCAGCACTGGAAATCAATCCCAGACGGCCATTACTAGCGATAACTCGGCTAATCCCAGTTATGCGTATGATGGGCTGTTGACGACCGCGTTGAAAGCCGGGTCGAACGCGTATGTCAACTTCATGGCTACCGGGACGGCCGGGACCGGGACGTCCCTGACCGCATCGGGCCGCGGCTCGGTCAACGAGATCGATACGATGTTCCAGAAGATGTGGGACAATTTTCAGTTGTCACCCACGGTTCTCTATGTCAACTCCCAAGAGTTGAAGAACATAACGACTAAGGTTCTGTCTAACGCGTCAGGTTCATTGCTACGCTATGATACGCCAGCTGACGGCAGCGCCGGTGAGTATCAATTGACCGCGTCGGGAGTGATCCAGTTCTACTACAATCCGTTCGCGCTCAATGGGGGCCTGCGGATCCCGATCAGGATCCATCCGCGGGTACCTCCCGGCACAATCATCGCCTGGGCCGAGAATTTGCCGATCCAATACCAGTCGAACGAAGTGCCGAACGTTGCGGAGATCAAAACACGGCAAGACTATTACCAGATCGACTGGCCGATTGTCACCCGTCAGCGCCAAGTTGGCGTCTATGCAGAGGAAGTGCTGGCGGTTTACGCACCCTTTGCGATGGGTGTAATTTGCAACATCGCCAACGGGTGATGGCATTGCCCAACATCCCGGCGCGTCCGAGGGGAGCGCCTGTTGTCGAACCCTCGGGGCCTAGCCCCGGGGATTTGCCGGCGCAGGACACAATACGGCTCCGCGCGTGGTTCGGCCAGGACGAGGCGAGCCATGGCACGATGCGATATCCGGTCGACGATAAAGGATGCGTTCAAGTGCCGCTGGAGGTCGCCGCCCCGTTGCTCGCGAGGGGCGGGTTCGCTCTGTCAAAACCCACGGAAGGGGCGTTTTCATCCGGGAATCTCAGACTGCATCATGATGAGTTTGCCGGCTGTTCCTATGCCGGCCGTCAATATTCCTGCGACAAGAACGGCGATGTCCTGGTGCCAGCCGAGGCCGCTGACGAGCTTTCGGCACACGGTTTCGTTGCCGCGCCGCGAGGGGAGACATCGGGCTTAAAGCACGCCAGACGGACGCCGAGCAATCGGCCTACTAGGGATTGATCTGTGGCATCGGGTGACCTAACGACACTGGCCGACGTCAAGGCGTGGCTGCAAACCGGGCAAAGCGCGTTCCCAACCACTGACGACGCGTTGCTCGCCCGCCTCGTCACGGCGGCCAGTCAGTATATTCAAACTTGGCTCTGCCGCCAAATCGCGCCGGAAGATTACCTTGAAGTGCGCGATGGGACCGATGGTCATAGGCTGCAATTCGCCTGCTTTCCGGTCAGCGCGGTGCTATCGCTGACGATCGACGATCAGGTAATTCCACAGGCAGCATCCAGCACGGCTGACGGCTATAGATTTAGTAAGACGCAACTCTCGCTTCGCGGTTCTCGATTTAACCGTGGGTTTCAGAACGTTGTAATTACATATACCGCCGGATATTCGACCACACCACCCGAGATCGCCCAGGCCTGCATCGAGCTCGTCGCGCTTCGCTACCGCGAGCGCACTCGTATTGGCGAAGTTTCAAAGTCGATGGGCGGCGCAGAGACGGTCAGTTACTCGCAAAAGGACCTGAGCGACGCGATTAAAACGCTGCTGCAGCAATACCGCTTGGTGGCTCCGATTGCGGCAATCCGCCCGATCGAGGCGCCGACCGGCTCCGATCCTGCGATGCTCTCGGCCGTCCTGTGATCGCGGCCCATGTCGTCGGCGACGGCGAAGTCCTGGCCCGATTGCGCGACATTCCGGCTGCGGCCAACAATGGGATCGCGCGAGCGATTACCAAGTTGGGGATCGATCTGCAGAGCAAGGTTCAGCAGGACGCGCTCAGCGGCCAGGTTCTTGCCGTCCGGTCTGGAGCGCTGAAATCGAGTATCGATCTGCGCATCGATCAGAGCGCCGCAGGGGTTGCCGCGACGATCTTCAGCGATAGTGCATATGCCGGCGCCCACGAATTCGGTTTTGCTGGTACAGTCGATGTCAGAGCGAGCCTGCGAAATATCAAGGAAGCCTTCGGACGTCCAATCTCGGAGAGGACGATCAATGTGCCGGCTTACCGTCGCAGAATGGATCTTCCAGCGCGCTCGTTCCTGCGCTCGGCAATGGAAGAAATGTCGCCGGCGATCCGCGACGAGGTGGAAGCGGCTCTGCGCGATGCCGTGACCTGATGGTCGCCTGGTACAGGAGATCTCTGTCTCCCGCGGCAATCGTGGAGTCGTTTCCGATGCAGCCGTGGAACGAGAACCAGAGACTTTGCGTCACCAATACGCTGCTACTGAGGGCCGCCGACCGGGATTAGTCCATGATTGTCCGTGAAATGGTCTTTGCCGCGCTGTGGGAGTTGGGGTCCGGCGCGGCTCGATTCGCCAGTGCTAATCGGCGCCTGCGCCATTGGGCAGATGTGGCGCCGGCCGAGCAGCCGGCATTGTTCATGTGCGAGAAAGGTGGCAACGCTGCGATAAAAAAGCTGGGCGCACCAATCGTGTGGACTCTCTATGCCGAATTTTATGTCTACGCTCATTCGAGCGATCCCTATTTAGCGCCGGGAACCATCCTAAACTCGCTGCTCGACGCGCTCGAAGCCGCGCTGGCGCCATCACCGACAACCGGGATTCGAGAATCTTGGCCTGCCCGATATGGTCCAGCACGCTTATATAGCAGGCAAGGTCGAAACTGATGAAGGCGTACTCGGGGATCAGGTAATCGCGATCGTACCAGTCGAGATCCTGTGCGTCTGATGATGCCGGAATGACGCGGCACAGGACCGAGTCTTCGCGCTCGGCTATGGCTCGAGGGATGGGACGCGCCGCACTGCTTCAATGTTCCTGGAATCCGCCCTTTTCGAAGGAGTGGCCTATGGCCGCGAAAAATTTCGGCACCATCCAAGCTGGTGAGCCCGTTTCGATCGATCAGCTGATCGAGCGCTGGTGGGAAGATCATTTCCACGGCTCGATCGTCGCGCGCGACACGCAGGCCTGGAATGTCGCCCACGCCGCCAAGGAACGGCTTAAGCGGCTCTTGAAAGGGAGTGAGTGACATGCAATTGAGCTTCGGCTCGGGTGCGGTATGGGGTGAACGCACTGATGTGACTGGCTCGGGAATTGGTCCGCGGCAGTTCGGTGTCTTACAAGACATCCAGATCGACTTCGACTGGACTGACAAGGAGCTTTACGGCCAACTGCAGTTTCCAGTAGCGATCGCCCGCGGGCAGGGCAAGATCACAGGTAAGGCGAAGTTCGCGCAGATCCTCGGTCTGCTGTACTCCGACATCTTCTTCGGATTGGCCCCCGCCGCCGGTCAGTTCGCCGTCTCGCAGCTCGAAGCTGCCACAGTGCCGGCAGCGACGCCATTTACGGTGATTGCTGCCAACGCCTCGAGCTACAATGATGATCTCGGCGTTGTTTACGCGGGAACCGGCAAACGTTTCAACCGGGTGACGACGCCATCGGCTGCTGGTCAATACTCCGTCAATTTTTCCACCGGCGTCTATACCTTTTCCTCCGCCGATGCCAGCGCCGCACTGCTGATCTCTTACACTTACAACATAGCGACCAGCGGCAGCAAGCTGGCTATTACGAACCAGGTTATGGGTATGACGCCGACGTTCAAGGCGACATTCTACACGACTTACAATGGCAGCGGCACCGCGCTCCGCCTCAACGCCTGCACGGCAAATAAGCTGTCACTGCCGACAAAGCTCGACACGTGGACGATCAGCGAACTCGACTTTATGGCTTTTGCCGATGCCTCGGGCACGATCGGTTACCTGAGCACCGTCGAATGATGATCCCAGGTGTGGCGGTCGCAATGGCCGGCCATGATTGGTTGGTGCCGCCCCTCACCCTTGGCCAACTGCGGCGTCTGATGCCCAAAGTCCGCGAACTGACCGAAATCGGCGCGTCTATGGGCGAGGCGCAGATTGCCGTCCTCGTCGAGATCGTCACGGCAGCATTGCAGCGCAACTATCCTGAAGTATCGGCGGATCAGGTCGAGAATCTGCTCGATCTTGGAAATGCGAGCGTCGTGCTGAATGCCGTTCTCACCGGCTCGGGTCTAAAGCCGCGCGGAACCCCCGTGGGGGAAGCACCGGCCCCCGAGACGATCTCGGGGGCCGATCCGGCGATCTCCGGACCGCTGCCGATCACGGTGGGCGGACCGGGGAGGCTTGGGGACAAATCTACGGGCTTCTCGCCACCGCCTGCGGCTACAGCTATCCCGTAATAGACGCAATGACGCTGTTGCAGGTCGAAGAACTGGCGTCTTATTGGGCCGAGCACCCGCCGCTGCACCTGCTGTTCGGGGCGTATCTCGGTGTCGGTAAAGACACCCAAAAGCGGCTGCCTCAGACGCCTGCCAGGCGAACTGGGAGAGCGGCTGCCGAACCCGGCTCGGTTCTCGCGGGGCTCGGACCTGGATTTGGCGCTGGCGATGTTCATGCTGGCCTGATGCCGGTGGTGCTCGACTTTGCCGAGTTGCGCCGTCGGGCGGTTGCTGCAGGCTGACCCGTGCCACGCAAAGCCACTGGCGCGCGAGTTTGTCATTGAGAGGCTGGCATGGCCGATATTGAAACTAGCGTCGTCATCAGCGCCCAGATCGACAGTCTCCAGTCTGGCATGGAGGTCGCATCGAGTTCGGTCCAGGCAGCGACGGACGCGATGCGGGCTCAATTTTCTGGGTTGGGCACCGCCGCCCAGCAGGCGCAGTCGCAGTTGAGCGCCGCCGCCGCGCAAATCGGATCGAGCATCGATGCTCTGCAGGCGAGAGCCGGCGGCCTTGCAGGTTCGATCGGCGACGGAATGCTTCCATATGCCGCCGCCGGCGGAAGCGGCGTTGCCGGTTCACGCGCCGCACGGAGCGGGCGCGACGAGATCGCTGCCCTCAACGGTGATGAAAAGGTCACTGGCGCCGTCTATGCCCGCAAAAAGGCGTCAATCGAAGCCAGTGCCGAGCTTGGTCGGGTTTCGCGGACGCAGGAGATTGCGGAACTCCAGGGGCTGCTCGACACAAAATGGGCGCTTGATCAGGACTACTTTGAGAAGAAGCTCGCAGCAGCCGAGAACGATGCCAGCGCTAAGCAAAAAATATCCGATGAGGAGCGACTGGCCTACGAGAAGTTTTTGACCGACCAGCAAAAGCTCGACATTCAGGCGGCGCAGAACAGCCAAAGAGCTTGGCAAAGTATCATGCAGCCGATCCAACGCGCCTTCGATACGTCGATTACCGGCATGATCTTGGGTACGACGACTTTGCAGAAAGCAGTTGCCAATATCAGCCAGTCGATCATTGGCGAGTTCGTGAACCTCGGTGTCAAGATGGTGACCAATTGGATTGCCAACGAGCTCGCCATGACCACCGCGACAGAGGCCGGAGCCGCGGCGCGCACCGCCGCGGAAGGCGAAGGAATGGCCGCCGGGCTGGCGATGAAGGCGTTGAATGCGGTCAAGAGCATCGTTACCGATTCGGCGCAGGCGTTCGGCGGCATCTTTGCATTCCTGTCGCCGATTATGGGACCGGCAGCGGCCGGACCTGCCGCAGCCGGAGAAGCCACAGTGATGGCCGCGGCGAGCGGGATAGCTTCGGCCGCCGGCGGCTGGGTAGTGCCTTCGGATCAGCTCGCGATGGTTCACCAGAACGAGATGATACTGCCGGCCAATATCAGCCAAGGCCTGAAGGGGATGATCTCGGCCAATGGCGGGGCCGGGGCGGGCGCCGGTCCGGTGGTGATCAACGTCTCGGCGATCGATAGCCAAGACGTTAAGCGATTCTTTCAAAGTAATGGCAGCCTGCTCGTCTCCGCGGTTAACAAGGCGATGCGCAACGGCTCGGCACTGCGGACGGCGTGATGGGGTTGATCTTTCCGGGATTACCAGGTCTGGCCTGGAGCGTCACCAAGACGCCAACGTTTCAGACCCGAATCCAGCGCGCTGCGTCAGGGCGCGAATTGCGGGCTCTCGATTACCCCTATCCGTTATGGCAATTTGCCTTGGTTTACGATTTTTTGCGCGATGACCCGACCGCGGGCTATGACGAGCTTAGAACTTTGGTTGGGTTCTTTTTGCTCTGCCAGGGAGCGTTCGGTACATTCTTGTTTCAGGACCCGAGCGACTGTCGAGTCACTGGACAGCAGATCGGGATCGGAAACGCCAGCACAAGCGTCTTCCAGCTCCAGCGCACGATGGGCACGACATTACCCGGCGGCGGGTTCTTTGAACCGATCGTCGCGCCGAATGTCGTCAGAGCGATCTACCTCAATGGAATCGTGCAAAACCCTTCAGCTTACAGCGTCGACCCCGACAATGGCCTGGTCACCTTCAACATGGCGCCGGGCAGCGGGCTGATTGTCAGCGCCGATTTCACCTATTACTTCCGATGCCGCTTCATTGACGACAAATACGATTTTGAAAATTTCATGTATCGGCTGTGGCAATTGAAAAAGTTGACCTTCATCTCGGTGCGCGCGTGAAGGCCGCCAGTTCCGCTCTGCTTGCGCTGCTTGCGAGCAGCGATAGTTTCATTATGGCGGACCTCTATACGATCACCTTGGCCGGAGGCTCTGTGCTGCGCTACTCGGCGGCACCAACCGCGATCAGCGCCAATGGCTATACATTCGAACTCGGGCCAAAGTTCGAGCGATCGAAAACCAGGGTTGTTGTTGGCACCCAGGTCGACGAGCTCGAGGTCAAGCTGTATCCCGAGACGACGGATCTGATCGGCGGCGTATCGTTCCTCGAGGCGGCCTGGCAAGGACAGCTTGACGGGGCGCTGCTCCAGCTCGAACGAACCTTCATGCCGGCCTATGGTGATACCAGTGCCGGAACGGTCGTCCTTTTTGCCGGCCGTATTTCCGACATCGAGTGCACCCGCACCGGGATTGACCTGAAATGCCGCTCGCACCTAGAGCTGCTGAATATTCAGATGCCGCGCCGCTTATGGCAATCGTCATGCACACACCTATTTGGCGATGCGATGTGTCAATTCGATCGCTCGAACCTGCAGACAACTTTTCCCGCTGGGCCCGGTTCGAGCCAAGCGCAAATTGCAACCCCAGTCAACCCGACCCCGTCCAATCTCTACATCCAGGGGACAATCATTGGCGCGACCGGGGCAAATACCGGATCGAGCCGCACGATCGCGAATATGGGCGGCGGCTGGGTTTATGTGAAACTAGGGTTTCTCGCGCCGGTCCTGGCCGGAGACGAATTCCAGCTGCTGCCCGGCTGCGACCGTACATTGGCGACTTGCACGAACGTCTTCAATAACGCCGTTCACTTCGGCGGCTTTCCGTACATCCCGACGCCCGAGACGGCGGTATGAGCCTGAGGTCGCGGGTTATCGCCGAGGCCGAAACCTGGTTGCGGACCCCTTATCACCACATGGGCCGGATCAAGGGCAGTGGCACGGATTGTCTGATGCTGCTTGCCGAGGTCTACGAGGCGGCGGGCGTGATCCCGCATCTCGATGTGCCGTTCTATCCGCCTGATTGGAATCTGCACCGCGACGCGGAACGTTACCTGCACGGCGTCATGCGCTACGCCCGCGAGCTTGACGCGGACCCGCAAAGCGGCGACGTGGCCGTATTCAAATTCGGCCGCTGCTTCGCACACGGCGCCATCGTCGTCTCTTGGCCGCGGCTGATCCATGCCTGGTGCGATGCGGGGGTCGGCTACGCAGACGCGAATCAGCCGCCGCTGGCTGATCGGCAAGTGCGCTTTTTTGATCCGTTTCCAACCTCCGAGCTCTGACGGCTTGCCATGGGCGGCATCCTAAGCAACGCATCGAACGCCAAGCAGCAGAAGACGGTCGGCTCGCTGCAGTTTCAAACCTCGCAGCATGGCGGGGTGATCCCGCTCGTCTATGGGACGACCCGGGTTTCCCCGAACCTGATCGAGTACGACGATTTTAAGGCAACTCCATCGAAGCAAAGTGCTGGCGGCAAAGGTGGCGGCGGAGGCAAGGGAGGCGGCCAGCAGTATAAATACAGCGCTTCTGTCATAATGGGTGTATGCCAAGGGCCGATCGCCGGCCTCGGCACCGTGTGGTGGGACAAGAACGTAGGGGCACTGTCGGCGCTTCCAGCGGCGGTCTACCTCGGGAGCGACGGCCAATCGTCAGATCCGTACTGGGAGACCAACCACGGCGACAAGGCTCTTGGCTATTCCGGGACCGCAACGGTGGTCGCCAACAACTACGCAATGGGGAACACGGCTACTTTGCCGAATTTCTCATTCGAGGTGTATGGTCTTCTGCAGCTCAGTGGCACGAACGGGCTAGATGCCGATCCCGCTGCGATCGTCTCCGACTTTCTGACCAATCCCCGCTATGGTGCTGGTTTCCCGGTCGCAAACCTCGATGATCTGACTTCTCTATTCCGCATACTGTCAGGCACTCGGGATTTTCCTGTCGCCGATGCTCGACAGCCAACAGGAAGCGCAGCAACACTTGGCCAATATTGTCAAAATCACCAATAGCGCCATTGTCTGGTCGGGCGGGTTGTTGAAGATTGTCCCCTATGGCGATCAGCCTGTAACCGGTAACGGCACGAACTACACCCCGAATATCATCCCAATCTACAGCCTCGACGACGACGATTTTATCGTCCAAGGGTCGAGCGTCGGCACGAGTTCCGGGGTGTCGCCGGGCGGCCCGCTGTTGCGCTCCGGCGGGGGTCCGATTACCGGTGGGTTCGGCGACGATCCGCTCCGTATCATGCGGTCGACCCCGGCGGATGCTACCAACTCTATTCAACTCGAATGTTTGGACCGATCGAACAATTACAACACCGCGGTAGTCGAGGCTTTCGATCAGGCGGCGATCGAGCTTTATGGCGTGCGCCGCGACAGCTCGCTGAAGGCGCGAGCGATCGTGGATCCATTGACCGTCGGCCCGCTCGTCGCCCAGCTCATGCTGCAGCGCGCACTGTTATTTCGCAATACCTACACCTTCAAACTCGGGTGGAAATATTGTCTGCTCGAGCCGATGGACCTTATCCAGATTTCGGATTCAAGGCTCGGTGTCTCGGAGCAAATCGTGCGGATAACCGCTGTCGAGGAGGACGAGGAAGGCACGCTTTCGATAACCGCGGAGGATTTCTTTGGCGGCTATTCGACGGCAGCGCTGTACCCCAAACAGTCTAATGCAGGCTTCGTCCCGAATTGGAACTCGCCGGCGGGCGATATCAACCAGCCGATTATTTTCGAGCCGCCGGCCGCGCTGCTGACCGGCGGCCCCGAAATTTGGGTTGCGCTGTCGGGCGGAGCGAATTGGGGCGGGGCACAGGTCTGGATCTCGAGCGACGGCAATTCCTATACTCTGGCCGGAACGGTTAGCGCACCGGCGACTCAAGGAACACTGGTCGCCGATCTGCCTCCTCATCCCTCGCCCGATACCATCGGCACTCTTTCGGTCGATCTGACCGAAAGCCAGGGTCAGCTGGTCTCGGTCTCCGCCACCGACGCCGCCAATCTGGTTACGCTGTGCTATGCCGACGGCGAGCTTCTCGCGTACCAGACCGCGACGCTGACCGCTGCTGCCAAATATGACCTGACGACTCTCTATCGGGGTGCTTACGGCAGCGCGATCGTCGATCATCCCCCCGGGTCGAAATTCGCTCGGCTCGATGGATCTGTCGGTCGGTTTTCCTATCCGAACAGCCTGATCGGCCAAACCATCTATTTGAAGTTCCTGTCAATGAACATCGTTGGCGGCGGATTACAGGACTTGGCCTCGGTTCAGGCATACTCCTACCTGGTCCAAGGGACCGGGCAGGCTTCTACGATTATCTTCAGCGGCTCTTATAACGGCAAGCCGACCGCCAACCTCGTCCTCCAGAGCTATGTATTCGCCGCGCCGGCGACCGTCCCGGCAGGGCTTTCGGGCAGCCGGGGCAGCGCCGGAACCGCGGCAGCCGCGGCGACCACCTTCAACATACAGAAGAACGGCACGAATATTGGGACTATGGCTTTCGCCGCATCGGCCACTGCGGCCTCTTTCGCGATGAGCTCGGCCACTGTGTTCAATGCCGGTGACGTGCTTGCCATCGTCGCGCCGTCCGTTTCGGACGCTACTCTGGCGAATCTCGCATGGACCGTCGTGGGAATAGCATAATGAAGCTCGAATCCTGGGATAGCACAGAAGATAAGAGACGTTGGAAAATCGTCCGCACCGACGACTACACCGATGTTCCGGGCGAGATCATCACCGCCGACGAGGCGACCGGCGAATGTTGCATTCAAGTCGGTGGCGAGACCAAGTCGCTGAGCTTTGGGCCACGGGGCATCAGAATTGTCGGGCGGAGAAGATGATCTGCGCGCCGCGCGCCGACCGAACTCCAACGCGGCAGCCCCAACGGTTTGACGCGCACGAAATTGAGGTTTCGCATGCCGCCCACGGATGACCGGCTGGTAGCCTACCCAGTAGAGACTCAACTAGCGCTGATCCGGCGCGATATCGAAGAGATCCACCATGCCCTACACGGCGACAGCAAAGGGCGCAAAGGACTCGTGGATCAAGTCGAAGAACTCGTCACGGTTGCCGATCGTGGGCGCTTCAGTCTGCGCGTCGCCCTTTGGCTTGGTGGTGGCATCGTCGCCGCCGCCACCGCGGTGGCACAATTCAAGCAGGCAGTTTTGGGACTTTTTCAGCAATGACCCCATTGCGCTTTATCGGCAATCTGCCTCCGTCATTACATTTGAGCTCGGCACCCTACGTCCCGTCGGTTACCTCCGACGTTGTGATTGACCTCAGTCATTGGCAGGCGCCAGTCGATTTTGCAAAAGTCAAGTCGGCGGGAATTGCTGCGGTGATTTTAAAGGCCACGCAGGGCGCGCACTGGATAGATGCGACATTCGTCCAACGCTGCGCCGGCGCGACCGCTGCCGGGCTCCTCGTTGGGGCCTATCATTTTCTTGATAGTTCTGCGCCCGAGCTGCAGGTCGAGAACTTATTATCCGTGGCCGATGGCTGCCCCGTCCTCGCGCTCGACGCGGAGCCGAACGACATCGGGGCAACGGTGACAGTTGCGCAGACCGCAGAGGCCGCGGCGCGGTTGCAAATGGCGACAGGCAACCCGCCGCTCGTCTATATCGGCCGCTACGGACCTGACGGGCGCGGTACCGGGCTCCCGAACGGCGTGCTGTCGCGTTGCCCGTTGTGGTTGCCGGCATACAATTCGCGGCCCATTTGTCCACCAGGTTGGCCGAAGTGGACGCTTTGGCAACACACTGATGGGACCGTTGGTTCCGACGTCGCTCCGGTCACGGGCATTGGCCGCTGCGATCGCAGCAGGTTCGCAGGTACGGCCGCCGATCTCGCCGCCTGGTGGAAAATGCCCCGTGCATGACCGCCTGGGGTCAGCCAACCAAGCTTGGGTTTGCAGCGTATTTCCTCGTCACCTGGGCCACCGTGCCGTTCTTCCCGGAAGGAGAGGCGATCCCTCTGCTGATGGCGAGAGGCGCTGTTCCTCCTTGATCACGAGCCAGGCCGTCGTCATGCTGGTTGGGCCCGGCGGGGGACAAATGCATGGCTTCTAAGATGAAAAGGCGCTTCGCGGCGCTCGCGACGGTTCTGCTCGTGGCTGGCTGCAGCGGCGCGCGTTTGACTGCCTGCCAATGCCCCAAGCCCGTCGCCTACGATGAGGTGACCCTGAAGAAAATCTCGCAAGCACTGCGGGCATTGCCGTCCGACAATGTTCTTCATCAGGCGATGGAGGACTACGAATACGAACGCGACGACCTCCGCTTTTGTCCCTGAACCCTCCACGCGGAAGAGTGTCTGATCCCCGAGAGAACGCATCGGGCGGGTTATTCCGACATAAAATCGGCGCGGCGCTTAGTGCTCGCAATAACGAGCTTGTCGGCTTAAAAGGTGCGGTCCACGTGCATCAGAGCTGCCATGCCCGAAGATTTCTACCGCATCAAGCGCCTCCCCCCTTACGTTTTCAACGAGGTCAATGCGCTGAAGGCAAAGGCGCGCAGCGCCGGGCGAGACGTCATCGATCTCGGCATGGGTAATCCCGACGGTCCGACACCACCTCATATTGTCGCCAAGCTTGTCGGGGCGGTGCAAAACCCGAAGGCCCACGGATACTCGGTGTCTCGGGGAATTCCCGGGCTGCGCCGCGCCTGCGCGGCCTATTACGCCCGCCGCTTCGAGGTCGAACTCGATCCCGAGCGCGAGGTCATCGTCACCCTCGGCTCCAAGGAAGGCCTCGCCAATTTGGCCCAGGCGATCACCGCGCCCGGCGATATCGTCCTCGTCCCTAACCCCTGTTATCCGATCCACGCTTTTGGCTTTATCATGGCGGGCGCCTCAATCCGCCACGTGCCGGTCGGCCCGGAATTCGACTTCCTTGGTGAGCTAAAGAAGGCAGTGCGGCATAGCGTCCCGCCGCCGCTTGCGATCGTTCTCAATTTTCCGGCCAATCCGACCGCACAGACTGTCGATCTCGACTTTTACCGCGAGATCGTCGCGTTTTGCCGGCAGCACGACATCGTCGTGCTGTCCGACATCGCCTATGCCGAGATCTATTTCGACGACAAGCCGCCGCCCTCGATTCTCGAAGTGCCGGGCGCCCGAGACATCGCGGTCGAATTTTCCTCGCTAAGCAAGACCTATTCGATGGCGGGCTGGCGCATCGGTTTTGCCGTCGGCAATCAGCGACTTATCGCGGCCTTGGCACGGGTCAAATCGTATCTCGATTACGGCGCTTTCACGCCGATCCAAGTGGCGGCGACCGCGGCGCTTAACGGGCCGCAAGACTGCATCGCCGAAACTCGTGAGCGCTATCGCGCTCGGCGCGATGTTGTAATTGACGGTTTGCGACAAGCCGGTTGGGAGCTTCCTGTGCCCGACGCGACTATGTTCGCCTGGGCGCCGATCCCGCCCGCCTTTCAAGCAATCGGCAGCCTCGCTTTTTCTAAGCTCTTGCTCGAGCGGGCTAATGTCGCGGTGTCGCCGGGCATCGGCTTCGGCGAATACGGCGAGGGCTTCGTCCGTATCGCCCTCGTCGAGAACCGCCAGCGCCTGCGCCAAGCAACGCGCAACATCAAAGCCTTCTTCTCCGGCCGCAACGACGTCGCCGACTTGCGGCGCGGCGACCACAACCTTGCCGCTGCGGCGTCGTGGGAGTGACACTGGCGCGAGGGGGCTGGTCCAGGCTGACGCTTCGGCCAGAGGGTAGCTAATGGATCAATCCGGCTTGCGAGAGAGATGGCATAGTCGGCTTGCGAGCGTCGCCGCCGAGCGTCTGGGTCGGGTTACCCGAAAGGAAGCACTCGACCTCCTCGACGTAGCCCACGCCGCCCGTGGTCATGCCTACGCCCCCTATTCGAAATTCGCGGTCGGCGCCGCCATTTTATGCGAGAACGACAGAGTTTTTGCTGGAGCCAACGTCGAGAATGCTTCGTACGGCTGACGATCTGCGCGGAACGCGTCGCGGCGTTCACCGCGGTCAGCGCCGGTTGCCGAGCACTCAGCGCGATTGGCCGTCATAGCCGACTTTCCGCGGCCTATCCCCCTTGTGTATCATGCCGCCAGGTTCTTGTCGAGTTTACGCGCCGGGCCCCGATGATCATGGCAAATGTAGCAGGCGAAATCGAGGTGCGCAGCATCGACGAATTGCTACCGCTTAGTTTCGAAATGCATCATCTCGATAGAAAGTGAGAGAACGTCGCGCCTCCTTAGCGCCGGCAAGTCAATCCTGCTTTGCGGGCAGGGTACGATTGTTGACATAGGCTACGATCCGCTCGCCGCCTAATCCGCGAGTTGGTCGCACCGGCTCACTTGCCCAGCACCTCGCGGCGATCGATCAACTGGTGTGCCACCGTCGCTTGGCGCGCGCGCTGCCATACTCGTGTGACTGCTCCACCCAACGTCGAAGTCCATCAGCTCGAGACCGGCAGGCACATCGACGACGAGGTTGTCGATGCCGCGCCGTCCCACGCCTCTGGTCGCCGAAGATCGCGGACCTCGCCACGAGGTCCAAAGAACTTTAGGGCCATACCGTGCTGCCAAACCGCGCGGTCTCATCGGCGGCGAAGGGAAACGCGACGGGGGGCAGATTGGGCGGTCCCAGGCGCTCTTCATCAAACAGCCACATGGGCAGGTTCATATCAGCGGCGAGGCTTGGCGAAAAAAAAGAGGTATCGCTGTCTGACGCCCCTGGGTGGCCAACCGTAGCTTACTGGCTGGAGATCTTAATACCTTTTTATCGATATCCGTCGCAACTATCTGTAGTGGTAAATATTGATAATACCTGAAAGATGAGTATAAGTAATCTGCGCGATCAAGCGGCGCCGAAGTTACGCCCCCCAGCTTGCAATAAATTAGCGCATTGGTATGTCGGCAGTGTCAAACCAACCACGCCTCCTCAAAAGCGACGGAGTTGAAATGATGGCCAACGGCCCACAGAACGGAGTTTTGGGGCGGTGCGAATTGCAAAAGATCCGGCGTTCACGATCTCGAATGGTGTTGCACTGTTGCACTAGTGGACCGTAACAACTGAACTGGGAGTGAAGCGACGGGTCGGGTCGCGGTAGCTCCACTTGATGGGTTTGGGAGCCGTTGTAGTGACGGATGTAGCGCATGAGCTTGCGGCGCAAGTCGGTGACCGAGGTGAAGACGCCGCGGGCGATGACGTCGCGCTCGATCTTGGCGAACCAGAGTTCGACCTGGTTGAGCCAGGAGGAGTAGGTCGGAGTGAAGTGCAGATGGACTTTGGGGTGCCGATCCAGGAATTGGTCGACCCGCTTGGTCTTGTGGGCCGAGAGGTTGTCGGCAATCAGGTGAATCTCTTTGCCGCGCGGCTGGTTGACGACGATGTCGGCCAGGAAGGCGACAAACTCCGCTGAGTGTGCCGCGCGGCGGTTTTGCCCAGCACCTCGCCGGTCTTGGTGTTGAACGCGGCGTACAGCGACAGCGTGCCGTGTCGGTAGTACTCAAAGCCGTGCCGCTCGACCCGCCCCGGCGACAGCGGCAGCACCGGATCCAGCCGGTCCAGGGCCTGGATGGCGGTCTTTTCGTCGACGCAGAACACCGCCGCATGCGGCGGCGGGTTGACATACAGTCCAATAATATCGGCCGCCTTGTTCTCAAAGTCCGGGTCTTCGGAAGCCATGTAGCGTTCGATCCGATGCGGCTTAAGTCCGTGCTTCGCGCCACACCCGCGCCACCATCATGTGCCTGATCGTCAGCGCCCAACCCAGCCTGCGCGTGCTCCAGTGCGTCGACCCGTCGGCGGCTTACGCTTGAGCGTCCATTCCAGAATCCGCGCCTCCAGCGCCGGCGTCAGCGTGCTGGCCACTGCCCGGCGTGCCGACTGAACAGCCCTGCCAGCCGTTCCCGAAATCGCTTGCTCCAGCGATCGATAAACGCATCATTGCAGTCCAGCTTGTCGCGAATCGCCGCCCAGGTATGGCCCGCTTCCAGCAGCAACATCAGCCGCGCCCGCCGCCCATCATCGGCTCGCCCGCTCCGGCTCGTCGCTCGCTGGTTCAGTTCCATACGTTCCAATCCCGTCAGTTCGATCGTGCTCTTCATGAACACGATCATACTACCTTTTCATGCGTTACAACCAATAGTGTCCGTACCCCCGGCTTGCGGCCGGCGAATAGCCTTGGGATAACAAATTTGGGTGAAAATACGATCGTATTATGAACGAAACGGAAAGATCGTCAGCGGCTCGACCCGAAGAGATCCAACGGGCCGACTTCGCAAAACTCCTTTAGTTAGCGCGCGGTTACGTGCGCATTTGAGCAATTCGTTCCCGGTGAAGCCGGATGTGCCGGTACAGCCCTCAAAACTTGATACCTAACTAACTCTTCGGCCGCCTTTAACGCGCCAAATTGGGCAATCCCTTTCTCGCCCCCGCCTTGAGTATGGCCGATGCGGGTATTTCCGATCCCGACATCGCCAAATTTTTGTCGGACGTTTCGGGCACAGCCTCCAAAATCGAAAAAGACTTTTTTTTTCAACCCTGACGAATGACGTTGATGCAGCTCCTAAACCGCTGACGTTTTAACGCCCAGTCCAACTTCCTCGTCAGCTTCAGACGCTGAGAGGACTGAGCGGACGAGCGAGCGTGTAAAACCCTGGCCCGAACGGGCCCTTCTGTCGCGACGGCTCACAGCAAGATCACATCGAGAGCTGTTTGGACATGTCACTTTGCATCCGCCAAGTTTGACTTTGCCCAGCCCGCTACCTATTTTCGTGAATTCGCGAGGGATACGGGTATGAAGATTGTCAATTCGCTGAAGTCATTGAGAAAGCGCGACAAGAACTGCCGCATCGTGCGCCGCAAGGGGCGCGTCTACATCATCAACAAGGCCAACCCGCGGTACAAGGCACGGCAGGGCTGACCGCGGGCGTAGGCGACGCTGCCGGATCGTGCCGATGAAGATGCCGGCGCCGGATGCCGCGGTAATCGAGCGCCACGCTGAAATCGTCGAGGCGCTCCGCAAAATTGTGCCGGGTGAAGGCGTCATCGTCTCCGAGGCGGAACGCCGGGCTTATGAGAGCGACGGGCTGACCGCCTACCGGCAGCTTCCGCTAATCGTCGTGCTGCCCTCGACCGTCGCGCAAGCCGCGGCGGTGCTGCGCTATTGCAGCGCGACGGGGGTCAAGGTCGTGCCGCGGGGAGCCGGCACCTCGCTGTCGGGGGGCGCGCTGCCCTTGGCCGACGGCGTGCTGCTCGGCATGGCAAAGTTCAGTCGGATCCTTGAAGTTGATTACGACAATCGCTGCGCAATTGTTCAGCCTGGAGTTACCAATCTCGCGATCAGCAAGGCGGTCGAGCAGGCCGGATTCTATTATGCGCCGGATCCCTCGAGCCAGATCGCCTGCACGATCGGCGGCAATGTCGCCGAGAATTCGGGCGGCGTGCATTGTCTCAAATACGGGCTGACGACAAACAACATCCTCGGCATCGAGATGGTGCTGATGGGCGGCGAGATCATCCGCATCGGCGGCAAGCACCTCGATGCCGGAGGTTATGATCTGCTCGGTGTAATGACGGGATCCGAAGGCCTCCTCGGGGTCGTGACTGAGGTGACCGTGCGCATTCTGCCCAAGCCCACCACGGCTCGGGCGTTGTTGATCGGCTTCACGGCCACCGAGGATGCCGGCAATTGCGTCGCAGCGGTGATTGGCGCCGGGATCATTCCGGCTGGCATGGAGATGATGGACAGACCTGCGGTCCACGCCGCCGAGGCCTTTGTCCAGGTGGGCTATCCGCTCGATGCCGAGGCGCTGCTGATTGTCGAGCTCGACGGCGCGCCGGCTGAGGTCGACCATCTGATCGACAAGGTCGAGGCAATCGCCCGCGACCACAGGGCCGCAACGATCCAACGCAGCCGCGATGACGCCGAGCGGTTGGCCTTCTGGTCCGGGCGCAAGGCAGCTTTCCCGGCCGTCGGGCGGATCTCACCTGACTATTACTGCATGGACGGCACGATCCCGCGTGCGCGCCTGGCCGAGGTATTGAGTCGAATGCGCGGGCTCGCTGACCAATATGGGCTCGCGGTTGCGAACGTGTTCCACGCGGGCGACGGCAATCTTCATCCGCTGATCCTCTACGACGCCAACAAGCCCGACCAAGTCGAGCGCGCCGAGGCCTTCGGCGCCGACATTCTGAGGCTCTGCGTCGAAGTCGGCGGTGTTCTGACCGGCGAGCACGGGGTCGGCGTCGAAAAACGCGACCTGATGGGAACGATGTTCGACGAAACCGATTTGGCGCATCAGCAGCGCCTTAAATGCGCCTTCGATCCCGCCGGGCTGCTCAACCCCGGTAAGGTGTTTCCGCAGCTTCATCGCTGCGCCGAACTCGGCCGCCTGCATGTTCACGCGGGCCGGCTGCCGTTTCCGGATCTGCCGCGCTTTTAGGCGTTTGGGGGGCCATGAGCCTCTTCGCGCCCACCAATCTCGGCTAATTGCGCGATGCCGTCGCCGAGGCGCTCACCGCAGAAGAGCCGGTTGAACTCGTCGGCGGCGGCTCGAAACGAGGGCTCGGCCGGCCGCTCCAATTGCCGCGCACCCTCGACCTGTCACGCCTCGCCGCGATCCGCGATTATCAGCCGAGCGAGCTGGTCCTAACCGCCGCGGCCGCCACGCCGCTCGAGGAGGTCGAGGCGGCGCTCGCTGCGGCGGGGCAAATGCTGGCCTTCGAGCCCCCGGATTGGGGCGCACTTCTGGGGTTGGCGGTGTCGGCAGCCGGTCGTCGCACGCTGGGCGGCGTTCTCGCTTGCGATCTCTCAGGACCCCGCCGGATAAAGGCTGGTGCGGCACGCGACCATCTGCTCGGATTTCGCGGCGTCAGCGGGCGCGGCGAGATCTTCAAGGCCGGTGGTAAGGTCGTCAAAAATGTCACCGGCTACGACCTTTGCAAGCTGATGGCCGGGTCCTATGGGACGCTCGCCGCCCTCGAGGAGGTTACAGTGAAGGTGCTGCCCCGTCCGGAGGCGGCCGCGACAGTCGTGCTTTGCGGGCTTGATGCCGCCGCCGCGGTCCGCTCCCTCGGTCGGGCGCTCTCCTCGCCGCATGAGGTATCGGGCGCGGTCTTCTTGCCGCAACTCTCGACCGCCGCATTGACCCCGCTGTCGTGGGTCGGCGGGACAGCGGCGCTGCGCCTCGAGGGTCCGCCTCCGTCGGTAAATTACCGACGGGAGCGGCTACTCGCCGACCTCGCCGCAAATTGTGAAGCGACGGTGCTGGATGATGACGCGACCGCGCTATTCTGGAAGGCGATCAGGGATGTCGCACCTTTTGCCGGGCACGCTGATCGCGCGATCTGGCGCGTTTCAATCGCGCCTAGCCGCGGGGCCGAACTGGCCGGAGCCATCTCGGACCGCCTCGACGCCGACTGGTATCTCGATTGGGGAGGGGGCCTTCTGTGGGCGGCGATCGCGGGAGCCGAGGATGGTGGCGCTTCGGTCATCCGCGCGACGATCCGCGGGGTGGATGAGCGCGGAACGGGTCACGCCACGCTGATCAAAGGTCCGCCCGAGCTGCGCCGCGCCGTCCCGGTCTTTGAGCCGCCGCCGCCGCTGGCGGCGCTCGCCGCTCGCGTGAAGGAGAGTTTCGACCCCCGCCGAATCCTCAATCCCGGACCCATGGTCGAAGGGGGCTAAGCCGGGTGCGGACCGATTTTACGTTGGCGCAGCTCGCCGATTCCGACACCGCCGAATCCGAGAAGGTGCTGCGGACCTGCACCCATTGCGGCTTTTGCACCGCGACCTGCCCAACCTATGTCCTGCTTGGTGACGAGCTCGACAGCCCGCGCGGGCGGATTTATCTGATCAAAGAGATGCTCTCGGGCGGCGAGAAGGTCACTGCCGATACGGTCAAGCACATCGACCGCTGTCTTTCTTGTCTGGCCTGCATGACGACCTGTCCGTCGGGCGTTAATTATATGCATCTAGTCGACCACGCCCGGCGGTGGATCGAACGGAATTACCGACGACCGCGGGGCGAGCGAGCGCTTCGTCGGCTGCTCGGCACCGTCCTGTCGCGGCCGCTGCCGTTCCGTTTGGCGCTTCGCGGCGCGGCTCTCGTACAGCCCTTTGCGCGCGTGTTGTCTGGCCGGTTGGCGCCGCTGTTCGCGCTTGCCCCTGCCTCCGTGCCACCCGCTTCCCCAATGGACCGGCGCCGCCTGTTTCCGGCTGAAGGCGCACGGCGGATGCGAGTGGCTCTTTTACCGGGCTGTGCACAAAGGGTGCTGGCACCCGAAATCAACGAGGCGACGATTCGGTTGTTGACCCGGCACGGTTGCGAGGTCGTTGTCGCGCGGGGCAGCAATTGTTGCGGAGCGCTCGTCCATCATCTCGGACAGGAAGCATCGGCGCTCGGCTTTGCGCGCGCCAACATCGATCAATGGGAGAGCGAGCGTCTTGCTTCCGGCCTCGACGCCATCGTGATCAACACCTCGGGTTGCGGCACGACTGTGAAAGATTACGGTTTTATGCTCCGCGAGGATCCGGCCTATGCCGAAACGGCGGCGCGGATCGCCTCTCTCGCCCGCGATATCACCGAGGTGATTGGCGTCCTCGGGCTCGGCGCGCCGTCGGGCGCTGGCACCGCGAGCCACCGGCGTGTGGCCTATCATTCCGCGTGCTCGATGCAGCACGGCCAGGGTATCCACGCCGGCCCACGAGTTCTCCTTACCGCAGCGGGGTTTGAGCCGGTCGAGGTGCCCGAGGGGCACCTCTGCTGCGGTTCGGCGGGAACCTACAACATATTGCAGCCGGAGATCGCGGCAGCACTATGCGATCGCAAACTGGCCAACATCGCGGCCATCGAGCCGGACGTGGTCGCGACCGGCAATATCGGCTGCATCACCCAGCTCGCCCGCGATTGCCCCGTTCCCGTCGTTCACACTGTCGAGTTGCTAGACTGGGCCACCGACGGCCCTGCCCCGAAAGCGTTATGGGCTGGTCAGCGGGCCCGCCGACGGGAAACGACCGGGACCATAAGCGACAAGGAAAGCACGGCAAGGCCGATCAGTGTCGGCTCTATCCAGTAGGCGCTGCCAAGCATCAACCTCTCTCCTGCCGCGCCCAGCTCGACATAGGCGATGGTCATCGGCAACTGGCCGATCAGCGACCCGATCGTGTACGCCCCGAACGGCAGCCGCGTAAGCCCGAGCCCGTAATTCGCCAAGCTATGCGGCATAACAGGGATCAGCCGCAACATTGCCACCGAGCGCCAACCGCCACGCTCCACCCGCTGCAGGATCGGCCCGATACGCGCGCGATGTTCGAGATCGATCCAGCCCGCACTGATATAACGTGCGATCAGAAAGCCTACTGCCGCCCCGGCGGTGCTGCCCAGTTCGGCCCAAAAGATCCCCCATCCGACGCCGAACAGCATTCCGGCCGTGATGGCGAGCAAAGTCCGGGGGATGAATAGCAAGCTAGCCGCGACATGGACGGCGAGAAACCCCAACGGCATCGCCGGATATCGCTCGAGAATTGAAGCGATCGTGACTGGATCGAGAAGCGCCCGCCAGCGCCAGGCGGCGACAGCCCCGATTGCGATCAGGCTGAGGATGGCGAAACGCGCGATGCGGCGAAAGCCAAGCGCCGGAAGGATCGCCGCCACTCCTTCGTCCTTCGTCGAGATCATAGCATCGAGGCAGCGGGTGATCGCGAAGTCGTTTTCGCATCGATCTCCGCCTCGTTGAGGAGCTGCGGCCGAGCAGCGCGGCGCATGAGCCACATGACGCCCAGAAGATCGACGATTCCGACACCGAGGCGGTCGAAGACGCCATATTTTGAGACACCCCGCCGGCGCGGCCGGTGATTGACCGGCACCGAATGCACCCGCCCGCCCTCGCGCAACACCAACGCGGGAAGGAACCGGTGCATATGGTCGAAATAGGGCAGATCCAGAAAAAGCGCACGCGGAAACAACTTCAATCCGCAACCGGTGTCCGGTGTACCATCCCCGAGCAACCGCCGGCGTATCCGGTTGGCGATGCGCGATGCCGAGCGCTTTTCCCAGCTGTCCTGCCGCTTCTCACGACAGCCGTTGATCAGCACCGGCACAGTTCCCGAGGCCGCGAGGCCCTGCCGCCATAGTTTCGGAATATCGGCGGGGTCGTTTTGGCCGTCTCCATCGAGCGTTGCCACCCAAGCCGCCCGCGCCGCCCTGACGCCGGTGCGAATCGCTGCGCTCTGACCGCAGCTTCGTGTGTGGCGTGCCAATCGAAGGCGCAGCGTCTCGGCTCCAATCCGCCCGATTTCGGCAGCGCTCGGATCGTCGCTGCCGTCATCGATGAAGATGACCTCGTAATCAATGAAACCGTCGAGTGCGGCGCGAATCTCGCCGACTAGCGGGGCGATGTTCTCGGCCTCGTTCTTTACCGGAATGACGATTGAAAGATCCATGAAGTCGAACCGTTCGCGACTGTATCACGTTGGTTGAGCGAGAACCGGCTATCCGATGCGCTTCTGGACGCATCATGTTAGCGACTATTTTGGAATTTGTCGTGCCCGCTCGAATATCGGGCGTCGCTCGGCCAGCAACGCTCGACCGGTTGAGACCTCAGCGATCGATCCAGGCAATCCTGAGTACGTTGGTGGCGCCGGGCGTGCCAAACGGGACACCAGCGGTGATGACGACGCGCTGGCCGGGTTCGGCGACCCGTTCGCGGTGGGCGATCCGCACGGCCTGTTGCACCATGTCGCCAAAGCTCTTGACGTCGCGGGTGTGCACGCAATGGGCGCCCCACAACACCGCGAGGCGCCGCGCCGTGCCGAGGTTCGAGGTCAGCACCAGGATCGGGGCCTCTGGGCGCTCGCGGGCGGCGCGCAAGGCGGTCGCACCAGAGGTCGTGTAGGACACGATCGCCGCCGCGCCAACGAGGCTCGCGACCTGGCGGGCGGCGGCGCTGATCGCATCCGGAGCCGTGTGCTCGTGCTCGATGCGGGCGCCCTCCAGGATCGAGTAGTAGAGCGGGTCTTCCTGGACCCGACAGGCGATACGGTTCATGATCGCGACCGACTCGACCGGATATCGTCCGGCTGCCGTCTCGGCCGACAGCATCACCGCGTCGGCGCCCTCATAGACCGCGGTCGCAACATCGGAAGCCTCGGCGCGAGTCGGCGTCGGCGACGCGATCATCGATTCCAGCATCTGGGTCGCCACGATCACCGGCTTTCCGGCAATCCGGCAAGCGTGGACGACTTGCTTCTGAACGCTCGGCACGTCCTCTGGCGGTATCTCGACACCGAGATCGCCGCGCGCGACCATCAGCCCGTCGGCGAGTTCGATGATTTCCGGCAGGCGCTGGATGGCGGACGGCTTTTCGAGCTTGACCATGACCCCGGCGCGACCGCCAACCAGCTTGCGGCCCTCGGCGACATCCTCGGGGCGCTGAACGAAGGAGAACGCCACCCAATCGGCGCCGTGTTCGAGCGCGAAGGCGAGATCGGCGCGGTCCTTCTCGGTGACCGCCGAAAGCGGCAGCACGGCATTCGGCACGTTGACGCCCTTGCGGTCGGAAAGCGATCCTCCGACCAGACACAACGTATCGGCAAACCCGGCGCCGCACGTCTCAACCCGGAGCCGCACCTTGCCATCATCGACGAGCAGCTCGGTCCCCGGACATATCGCCTCGAATATCTCGGGGTGTGGCAAAGGCGCGCGGCTGCGGTCGCCGGCCTGCCGATCGAGGTCGACACGAAAGTGTTCACCGGCGCCGAGCTCGACCCGGCCCTCGGCGAAGGTGCCGAGGCGCAGTTTTGGTCCCTGCAAATCGGCGAGGATACCGATCGGCCGCCCGGTTGCGCCCTCGGCGGCGCGGATGGCCTCGAAGCGGGTTCGGTGGTCGTCATGAGTACCGTGGCTAAAATTCAGCCGGAACACATCGACGCCGGCGTCGAACAAGGCACGGATCTTTTCGGTTGTCGAACTCGCGGGCCCGAGTGTCGCGACGATCTTTGCGCTGCGCCGGCGCCTCATATCCATCTCCGTGCCCAAATCGCCTTAGTTGACCTCCAGGATCCGCCCCGAAGTCGCTGATGTTGATCAAGTCCGGTCCGCCGACCACCGGTCGCCCAAAATCGGCCAAAAAATCGCATTGCTTACTGTCCGAATGCGCGCTTTCGCCCTCACCCTGTCGGATGAAGATTGCCGGATTCGATGGTGATGGGTCACGTTAACATTCAACTTGCCAAGGCTGCCGTCATTTCATATCGAGCCGCTGGTGAAAGTCGGTCATAGGTTTGCTGCGCGGCTGTCGGGTCTGAAGAGGGCTTCGAAGGGAGAAAGGTGTTGTGACATTTTTCGGCCCCCGGGCCTTGATGCATACGGTATTTCTGACGTTGTCGCTGAGCGTGGTTGTGCCGAGCCGGGCCGAGCCGCCGGAAACACCCTTTTCGGAAATTTTCGCTCAGCTGGCCGCCAGGCTGGTCGGGGTCGTCGTCAACATTTCGACGACTCAGGCGACGGCAGCTGCCGGCTGCCAAAGGAGCACCGGAAGCACCGCCACCTTCGCCCGGAGCGCCGCTCGACGAACTGTTCCGCGACTTTTTTGGCGAGAAGGGGGGCCATGGCGGGCCCAATCCATCGGCGCCGCGGGTGGCATCGCTTGGTTCGGGGTTCATTATCGACCCATCCGGGCTCGTCGTTACAAACAATCACGTCATCGCCAACGCCGAGCAGATCACTGTGACCTTATCAGATGACACAACCTTGCAAGCCGAAGTCATCGGGCGCAACTCGGTAACCGATCTGGCGCTCCTCAAGGTCGAGGCGAAAGGCACCATTGCCGGCCGCAATGTGGGGAGACTCGAACAAAACAAAAGTCGGGGATTGGGTGCTCGCAATCGGCAATCCCTTTGGCCTCGGCGGCTCGGTAACATCGGGCATTATTTCGGCAACGGCGCGCGATATCCATTCCAGTCCCTACGACGATTACCTACAGACCGATGCGTCGATCAACCGCGGCAATTCCGGCGGGCCGATGTTCAACCTCGCCGGCGAGGTCATCGGGATCAACACGGCGATCTTTTCGCCCTCGGGCGGCTCGATCGGCATCGGGTTTGCCATCCCGTCGACGCTAGCCCGGCCGATCATTGATCAGCTGAAGGCCACCGGAAAAGTGGAACGCGGCTGGATCGGGGCACGGATTCAGCCCGTGACCGAGGAAATCGCCGAGGCCGTCGGGCTTGACAAGGGTCGCGGGGCGATGATCGCGGCGGTCGATCCCGCCAGCCCTGCGGCCCAGGCAAAGTTGCAGCCCGGAGATGTGATCCTGACCTACGACGGCAAGCCGATTGACCGCAGCCGACAACTGCCTCGGCTGGTTGCCGACACACCGCCCGAGACACCGGTCAAGCTGACGATGTGGCGGGACGGCAAGGAGCAGGAGATCGAACTCAAGGTCGCGGGGTTAAACCCGAACCGCCCGGCGCCGCCGCCGCCGGAACCGGAAAAGCCGAAACCGCCGCCGAGCGTCGACGCGCTCGGCCTCAAGCTGACCAAGCTCACCCCCGAACTGCGTAAGCAATTTTCGTTGGCCGATACAGCGAAGGGCGTCGTCATTACCGAGGTTCCGCAAAACAGTCCGGCGGCCGCCCAAGCGTTACGCCCAGGCGACCTCGTGATCGCCGTGGGTCACGAGACGGTCGGGGCGCCCGAGGAGGTGCAGCAGAAGGTCGCCGCTGCCAAAAAAAACGGGCACAAAAACGTGCTCGTCCGTGTCGAGCGCGAGGGCAATTCTCGCTTTATAGCGCTGCCGCTCGAAGCTGGATGAAGACCGGCAGTCAGCGCATCCGCTACTCGGCTGCCATCGCGTGGGACGGTAGCGGTGACCGTAAACGGGCGATGAGCAAGGCCTCCTTCGCCTGGTGCGCGCGAGATTTGCTTCCCTGACATGGCCGAAACCGCGAATTTCGAGTGGTAGGGCGGCGAGCTCGACGGCTGTTGCATGATTGGCCGTCGACAAATGGGCCAGGATTTGGTCGAGGATCGCCTCATACTCGCCGATCAGCCGCCGTTCAGCGCGCCGTTCTTCGCTGCGGCCAAAAATGTCGAAGGGCGTGCCGCGCAAGCCGCGCAGCCGGGCGAGGAGGCGAAACACGGACAGCATCCAAGGACCGAAGGCGCGCTTGCGGAGATGGCCGGTCTGAGGGTCGCGATCACCGAGAAGCGGCGGCGCCAAATGGAAATGCAGCTCGTAGGGGCCGTCGAAGCGATCGGCGACCCGCTTCAGGAAATCGGTTTGCGTGTAGAGCCGGGCGACCTCGTACTCGTCCTTGTAGGCCATTAGCTTAAACAGAGCACGGGCGACCGTCTCGGTCAGGAGTGTCTCGCCTGGGAGGTTCGCGGCCTCGGCGTCGCAGATACGCCCGACCAGCCTAGCATAACGGGTTGCATAGGCGCCGTTCTGATACTCGGTCAGGAATGTGACGCGGCGATCGATCACCTGTTCGAGGGTTTCGGAAAGACGGTGCGTCTCGGGCATTGCGCCGCGCGGGGTCGCGCGGGCCTCGACAAGCGCGGGATCGATGGCGGCGCGCCGTCCCCACCGAAATGCGCGTTGGTTGAATTCGACGGCGACGCCGTTTAACGCGATCGCCCGCTCGAGGGCGTCGGCGGACAACGGCACCGCTCCGCGCTGATAGGCATAGCCGAGCATGAAAAGATTGCTCGCGATCGAATCGCCGAAGAGGCCGCTGGCATAGCTGGTGGCATCGATAAACTCGGTGTCGGCCGCTCCGGTTGCCTCGGCAATGCTGCGCTGCAGCTCTCGGCCGGGGAAGGTGAGATCGGGGTTTCGCGTGAAGTCACCGGTGATGGTCTCGTGACTGTTGACGATCGCGCGGCTATGGCCGGGCTGCAGCTTTGACAACGCATCGGCGCTTGCCGCGACCACAAGATCGCACCCTAGCAGCAGGCGGGCGCCGCCGGCGGCAATGCGCACCGCATGGATTGCCTCGGGCCTGCGGGCGATCCGCACATGGCTGTAGACGGCGCCGCCCTTTTGGGCGAGGCCGGTCATGTCAAGAATTGTGCAGGCTTTTTGTTCGAGATGCGCCGCCATGCCGAGCAGCGCACCGATCGTGACGACCCCGGTTCCGCCGACGCCGGTGACAAGGATGCCGTAAGGCTCGTCGAGGGCGGGGTGGGCCGGCCCGGGGAGCGGCGGCAGCTCGTCCTCGCCGAGATCCCCGCCTTTGGGCTGCTTCAGCGAGCCGCCATGCACGGTGACAAAGCTCGGGCAGAAGCCTTCGACGCAGGAATAGTCCTTGTTGCAGTTCGACTGATCGATTGCCCGCTTGCGGCCGAACTCGGTTTCGACTGGCACGACAGAAAGGCAGTTAGAAGTTTTTGAGCAATCCCCGCAGCCCTCGCAGACGAGGTCGTTGATAAAGACCCGCTTGGCCGGGTCCGGAAAGCGGCCGCGCTTGCGGCGGCGGCGTTTCTCGGCCGCGCACGTCTGGTCATAAACAATGGCGGTAACGCCGGTGATGTCGCGAAGCTCGCGCTGAACCGCATCGAGATCCCCGCGATAGCGCACTATCGTTCCTGGCGCGAAGTCGACGCCGGACGGGTATTTGTCGGGCTCGTCGGTCACGACGGCGATCTGCCGCACCCCTTCGGCCGCGAGCTGGCGAGTCAATACCGGCACGGTCAAGCCGCCGTCGATCGGCTGGCCGCCGGTCATCGCCACGGCGTCGTTGAACAACAGCTTGTAGGTGATATTGACATTGGCGGCGACCGCGGCACGGATCGCCAGCACGCCCGAATGGGTGTAGGTGCCGTCGCCGAGATTGGCAAATATATGCGGCGTGTCAGTAAACGGCGCCTGGCCGATCCAAGGCACACCTTCGCCACCCATTTGCGTAAAGGTCGCGGTCGACCGGTCCATGAACTGCGCAAGATAATGGCAACCTATGCCGGCGACTGCGCGGCTCCCCTCCGGCACCTTGGTCGAGGTATTGTGCGGACAACCCGAGCAGAAATAAGGGGTGCGACTGAACGGCACGACATTGCCGACGAGTTGGCGTTCCTTTGCCTCGAGGAAAGCGAGGCGCTCGGTAATCCTCGGCGAGGTATGAAATCGGGCGATGCGTTGTGCGATGACGCGGGCGATCTGTGCCGGCGTCAATTCGCCGTTTGACGGCAGGATCCAGTTGCGGTTCTCGTCAAACTTGCCGATGACCCGCGGGCGGACGTCTTCACGCCAGTTGTAAAGTTGTTCCTTAAACTGGTTCTCGATGACCGCGCGTTTTTCTTCGACGACGAGGATTTCCTCGAGACCCTCCGCGAAGTGGCGGATGCCCTCGCGCTCGAGTGGCCACGACATCGCTACCTTGTAGAGGCGAAAGCCGATCTCGGCGGCATGCTCGTCGTCGATGCCCAAATCGTCGAGCGCCTGGCGTACATCGAGATAGGATTTCCCGGCGGTTACGATGCCAAACCGCGGTCGCGGGCTGTCGATGACAATCCGGTCAAGGCGATTGGCCCGCGCGAACGCCAGCGCGGCGTAGAGCTTGTATTTGTGCAGCCGATATTCCTGATCGAGCGGCTGATCAGGCCAGCGAATATTGAGCCCGCCAACAGGCATCTCGAAATCGTCGGGCAATGCGATATCGATCCGCTCCGGACCGACCTCGACTGAGGCCGAGCTGTCGATGGTTTCGGCAATTGTCTTGAAGGCGATCCAACAGCCGGAGTAGCGCGACATCGCCCAGCCGTAGAGGCCGAGGTCGAGGATCTCCTGCACTCCCGACGGGTTCAACACCGGGATCGACGCATCCATAAACGCGTATTCGGATTGATGCGGCAGAGTCGAAGATTTGCAGGTATGGTCGTCGCCGGCGAGGAGCAGGACCCCGCCATGGGGGGCCGACCCGGCAGCATTGCCATGCTTGAAAACATCACCGCTGCGGTCGACTCCTGGTCCCTTGCCGTACCACAACGCGAAGACGCCGTCATATTTGGCGCCTGGGAACAGGCCGATCTGTTGGCTCCCCCAAACCGCCGTCGCTCCGAGCTCCTCGTTGATAGCCGGCTGAAAGCGGATGTGGTTGCGCTCAAGAAACCGGCGGGCGCTCCACAGGCCCTGGTCGAACCCGCCCAGAGGCGAACCGCGATACCCCGAAATAAAGCAAGCGGTGTTGAGACCGGCTGCGGCGTCGCGCTGGCGCTGCATCATCGGCATGCGCACCAGCGCCTGGGTGCCGGTCAGATAGACCCGTCCCCTCTCGAGCGCGTATTTGTCATCGAGAGTGACCGCCGCCAGCGCCATCGCGACCTCCGAACCTCGCCATAACCTTCAGGAAACGTGGTGTTTCCTCAATGGCTGCTCAATGACGCCCACCGCCGATTTGGGAAAAGGAAAGGAATTGCCGCGATCGCCGAAATTTTAAGGCCGGAAATGATCTGACGCCCGCCATCGGCGAAACGACCGACCACCAGGCGCTTACGTCCCGACCCGATACTGATTGCGGCACCAGCCGTCGAAGAGTAATTGAGAAACTCTGGGATCCGGATCCCGATGTTTTTGGTCGCCGCCATGCCCGCATCCGCCCTCCGTCGAGAGCCCCTCGCGCCATCGCTGCTCGGCGGGTTGCGCGAGCTCCTCGGCGACCGGCTCTCTACTTCGGCGGCGGTCTGCGCCCAGCATGGGAAGGACGAATCCTGATCATGCTCCGCATGCCCCGGATGCGGTCGCCTTTGCCCGCAGCACCGAGGAAGTTTCGGCGATCGTGCGGCTGTGTGCCGACCATAAGACGCCGGTGATCGCGTTCGGCACCGGCAGCTCACTTGAAGGACACGTGGCGGCCCTGGCGGGCGGCGTCTCTGTCGATACCTCGCAGATGAACCGGATTTTGCGCGTGCAGGCCGAAGATCTCGACGCCAGTGTCGAGGCCGGTGTCACGCGCAAGCAGCTGAACGAGCATTTGCGCGATACCGGCCTGTTTTTCCCGATCGATCCCGGCGCCGACGCCTCGCTCGGCGGAATGGCCGCAACTCGCGCCTCGGGCACAAACGCCGTTCGTTACGGCACAATGCGCGAGAACGTGCTGGCGCTGACCGTGGTGCTCGCCGACGGCCGGGTTATTCGGACCGCCCGTCGCGCCCGCAAATCGGCGGCAGGTTACGACTTGACCCGCCTGTTTGTCGGGTCTGAAGGAACGCTTGGCATCATCACCGAACTGACCCTGCGACTTTATGGAATTCCCGAAGCGGTCTCCGCGGCGGTCTGTGCTTTTCCGAGCATTGAAGGCGCTGTCGACACGGTCATTTTGACCATTCAGAGCGGTGTGCCGGTGGCGCGGATCGAGCTGCTCGACGAGGCGCAAATCGCGGCAATAAACAAATATTCAAAACTCGATCATAAAGTGGCTCCCACCTTGTTCTTCGAGTTTCATGGCTCGCCGGCCGGCGTGGCGGAACAGGCCGAGATGGTGAAGGCGATCGCGGGTGACCTCGGCGGAGACGATTTCCGCTGGGCGACGACCTCCGAAGAGCGTTCGAAGCTCTGGCAGGCACGGCACGACGCCTATTATGCCGCGCTGGCGCTGCGCCCCGGTTCCAAGGGCTTTGCCACCGATGTTTGCGTGCCGATCTCGCGGCTCGCCGAGTGCATCAGCGAGACCAAGCGGGACCTCGCGCAATCGCCGCTTCCGTATGCTTTGGTCGGTCATGTTGGCGACGGCAACTTTCATCTCGTCTTCATGATCGACCCGGATCGGCCCGAAGAGCTGGCCGAAGCAAACCGGCTCAATGACCGCATGGTCGCACGAGCGCTGGCGATGGAGGGCACGAGCACCGGCGAGCACGGGATCGGGTATGGCAAGATGGAATTCCTGGTTGCCGAACACGGTGAGGCGGTCAGCGTCATGCGGATGATAAAAAAGGCGCTGGACCCAGACGGTATTCTCAATCCCGGGAAAATTTTGCGCGTCTGACCGGTGGCCGAGCCGCAGCCGGGCGGGTGTTTCGCCAAAATGCGTTGTCGAACGAACAAACTTGCTTACCTGTTGACGGACTTACCGCTATTATGAAGTATCTGCAAACCGGCTCGGGGTGCGGTGCTCTTATGTGGCTTCGGCGAGTTGCCGGGCTGCGAGCGTAGCCCTAGCCGTCGTTTTCCAACCCGTGATGCTCAGCGGCGTCGAATTGACGCCGTACAGTAGATCTGCGAGTGCAGATCAGCACGACACAACAAGGCTACAGCCAAGAGCTCGTCGCATGGAAAGATCAAGTAAAAGAGGAAAAATACCCCAGCAGGACTGGCCCTCGATCACAATGAGATATGAAGCCGGAGAGACTTTAGCTAGTATCGCCCGGACCTACGACTGCTCGCCGCCGGCAATCAGTTATATCTTGAGCCGAAGCCGGGTGCGTGAAGCGACCGCGGAAAGTACAGAGCAGAGCGCGATCGGCGCTGGGCAACCGCAATTGGTCAAAGGCTCCACAACCGAAATATCGGCCACAATTGCGCCAGGGGGCGAGGCAAAGCTCGAGAAAATCGGCGGCGCAGAGACTGCAGCGCCGCCGAGCTCCGAGGAAGTTGAGGGGTTGGGTCGTGAGCCGCCGCGAGACGAGCCGGGGCATGCCTCTGACAGCGCGGCGGACGCATTCGACAGTGGCTCGGTAATTGTCGTGCAACAAACCGCGGGTCATGCCGACCGCATGGCAAACGGAACTTCGCCGGAGACCCACCGCCCTGACGGCGCGTTATCGCAAAGCGGCGAGCCGCGGCGCACCCTTCATCTCTCGCTTTCACAAGAGGATACTCATCGCCCGAACCCGCAACCACATGGCGCGGTCGGCTCCAGCACACCCGAGCGCTCGCCGGTACGGCCGTCAGGCGGCCAGCAAAACGGGTTGTCTTTGCCCGTCGGTCAACTGAGCAACTCCCCGGATACAACGGCCGCGTATGGCGGAGCAATTCGCCCGGTGCCGGAACCTCATCGGGCAAGAGACGGCGGCGCATTCATCGATCAGGTGTTGCGCGCGCGTGTTGAGGGGGACATCGCAGTGTTCCTTGCGGCGTTTGACGCCGCGCTCGCGGATGACACGCTCGAGAGCCGTAGCGGACTGCGTGAGGCGACAGATCGATTGCTGCGGGCTGGCGCCCGCACGCGGATCGAGCTCGAGCGCCTCGAAGCGCGCATCCCGTTGGCGGTCCGTGACAATGGCGGGCGGCCGTCACCGACTTGGCGCCCGCGCTGAGCCATCGTCATCGGCGGTTGCCCGATTACGGACTCAGGGGCGACCCTGCCTCTGGAGCCGTGGCCCTCAGAGGAAGGGCCGCCCAATCGGCAGCGCCCGGCTTCACCTTGCCGACTTACCCTTGATTGCCGTCGAGGCTTACGCCGACGTATTGGGTGACACCATGGCGGTTCAGCAGCAATAGCGCGCTCTTCCGTGGCGATGCGCCGATCTCCTTCAACTTCGCCGCTGCCTCTTGCGGAGTTTTGACGGGTTGCTGGTCGATCGCCACGACGATATCGCCTTCGCTCAGACCAACCGCGTCGGCGGCACTCCCGGGGTCGACCCGGGTGACCACCACCCCTTGCACCTCTCTCCCGATGTGGAGCTCGCGCCGCAGCTGGTTCGTCAGCGGTGCGAAATGCATGCCCAGCGCATCAGCCTGGGGCGATTGTTCCTGGTCTTGCCCCTCGGCCGCCGAGGCGACCTGCTCTGTATTGGGCAGCTCAGCCAACGTTGTCTGCAACTCGGTGGTCTGGCCGTTGCGCCAAACCTTCATCTTCGCGCTGGTATCGGGTGCGGTCGCGGCAACCAGCCGCGGCAGGTCGTGCAAGTGGCTCACCTCCTTGCCGTCGAACGATAAGATCACATCGCCTTGCTTCAGGCCGGCTTTGGCGGCCGGGCTGTTCGGGGTGACGACCGCGACAAGGGCGCCGTGCTCGCCGTGTAACCCAAGACTTGCGGCGATCGCGGGTGTCACATCCTGGATCTGGACGCCGAGCCAACCGCGGCTCACTTTGCCGTGTTCCTCCAGTTGCGCGACGACAGTCTTCGCAACATTAGAAGGCACCGCAAAGCCGATTCCGACGCTTCCGCCGTTGGGCGAATAGATCGCCGTATTGATGCCGATAACCTGGCCGTCCAGATTGAAGGTCGGGCCGCCGGAATTGCCGCGATTTATCGGCGCGTCGATTTGCAGGAAATCGTCAAATGGACCGGAGTGGATGTCGCGCCCGCGCGCCGAGATGATGCCGGTGGTGACCGTCCCGCCGAGCCCAAAGGGATTGCCGACGGCCATGACCCAGTCGCCGACCTGCGCCGCGCTGCTGTCGCCAAAGCTGACATAGGGCAGCGGCTTGTCGGCCCTGATTTTCAGCACCGCGATGTCGGTCTTTGGATCGCGGCCGATGATCTTCGCCGGATATTTGGTGTCGTCCTGCAGCGTCACCTCGACCTTGCCTGCGTAGCCAACCACGTGACTGTTGGTCACTACGTAGCCAGAAGGATCAACGATAAATCCGGAGCCGAGCGCGATCCGATGAGCTTGGCCGCCTGGCATTTGCGGGAAGACGTGGCGCTGCCCGTTCGGATTTTGTTGCTCGAAGAAACGACGCAGAAATTCGTCGAAAGGGGAGTTTGGAAAGCCTGGAGCCATCTCGGGCTCGTCGGTCGTTGCGTCCGCCGCGGCGTTCTGTGTCACCGATATGTTCACCACCGCCGGCGACACCCTCTTGACCAGCGGCGCGAAGCTCTGGTGTTGCATCAGCGCCAGCGGAGAGGTCATCGTCTCGGGCGTTGGGGTTCCCGCTTGCGCCGGGTTGTCGGTCGTCGGCGGATTTTCGGCCCAAACCAGGGGCGAAAGCGCCAACGTCGCGCCGAGCCCGAAGCCGAGAGCCGCGGCGCGGCTCTTCCCAAGCCAAGGGCGGTGGGGGTCGTCTCTCTTGACTGTAGCCAATTGCTCCTCCTGTCGAGCGGAATGCTCGCGCGGCCGCCGAACAGGCAACTGATGCGAGCGGATGCCCGAGACTTGGGGCCACCAGGTGACAGGCGGCTTTCATGCGGATTAATTCGCTGTAATCCGGCAGCGCGGCCGCCTATTCCGCCGGGCACAACCTCAGAATCTGACGCTCAAGGGAATCGTAGCGAGGCTCGCTTCATCGTTTCGGGTCGGACACTTAACCGCCGCCTAAAAAGGGTAATAAGAAAGCTCGGCCTGGGCAAACTCGGGCGCTATGACGGCGACGTAGAATGTGTCGCGGCTGAAGCTCCGTCCCGATTCGACCCAACTCCGCAACGACAGGATCTTCACGTATTCCTGCGTCCGGCAGCCAGCGCCACATCCTGGAATTGGTAGAGGTCGCGCCCATAGCTCTCGACAGTAATGTGGTAACGCCACGCGGGAACATCCCGGTAGAACGCATAACCTTGCTCCGATATACCGATGATCCCTTCGTTCATGTAGATGTATGGACGCCCCTTGCTTTCCGTGGGATCGTAAACACGGTAGAACCAGACTCGCGCATCTCCCGGCGGGATGCCTGGAGGTTGACGGCAGCGACCGGAGGAAACTGGGTGCAGCTCGTCAAAACGAAGAGCGCGAGGCCAAAGCCGGCTCGAAGCCCTGGCATCCGGCCGTTGTCCACCTGCTGGTCCGAGGCGATCCCGCCTTCCGCCCCCTTTAGCATGAGGTTAAATTACCGAAAGCCTGCGCCGATCGAAGGGAGCGGGTTGCCCAAGCGCGTTAGGATAGGAGCAGACATGGCCCGGTATCGTGACATCGCGCCGGCTGAAATGACGCCGCCTCAGCGCCGTGTTCACGATCAGATCATCGCGGGCGGCGCGGTCGGTTCGGCGGTCCGTTCCAGCTGTTGATTCGTGCGCCCGAGATTTGTGAGCACGCCGCAAAGCTCGGCGAACATTTGCGCTGGGGAACCTCGCTGCCGGACCGCCTTTCCGAGCTTGCGATCATCACCACCGCCCAGTTCTGGCGCGCGCAATATGAGTGGTACGCGCACGCGCCGCTGGCCGAGAAAGCCGGGTGCCCGCTGCCGCCGTCGAAGCGATCCGTCGCGGCGAGACGCCGAGTTTCGAACAGCAGGACGAAGCCCTCGTCCATCGGATCTGCACCGAGCTGTTCACGACGCGGCGGCTGTCCGACGCGAGCTTCGCCGAAGCGGTGCGGGTGCTGGCGAAACCGGCCTGACCGAGGTGATCGCGATCATCGGCTATTACACATTGATCGGGAATACGCTGAACGTCTTCCAGGTCCCGGTCCCGGAGGGAGTGGCGGCGCCTTTCCCGGAATAGCTTAGGCCGCTTGCGGCAGCCCTCTTTCGAGGAGGGTGGCGAGGCGGCGGGCGAAGGCGGGCGGGTCGGGAAGCTGCTCGCCTTCGACGATCCGCGCCTGGTCCAACAGCAGCCAGGCGAACTCCGAGAGCTGGTCCGACGCTCCGCTTTCGCCCACCGTCGCAGCGAGACGCTCGATCAGCTTGTGCCGCGGGTTGAGCTCCAGGATGCGCTTGGAGGCGGTGTCGAGCTGGCGATGCTGCTTCAACAGCCGCTCGAGATGCATGTCCATATCGCCCTCGTCGGCGACGAGGCAGACCGCACTGTCGGTCAGACGCTCGGAACTGCGCACATCCTTGACCGCCTCGCCGAGCGCCAGTTTGAAGATCGCAATCAGGCTGGCGAGTTTGGCGGGGGCCTCCGGCTTCTTCTCCGCGCGCTCCTCGGCGGGGCGATCTTGTCGAGATCGACGCCGCCGCGGGTCGCCGATTTGAACGGTTTTTCTTTGTACGTATTGATCGCCGGCACCCAGAATTCGTCGATCGGGTCGGTCATCAACAGCACCTCGACGCCGCGGGCGCGAAAGCCTTCGAGCTGCGGGCTCTTTTTGATGACCTCGAGATTGTCGCCGTGTGATCGTGTAGATCGCGTCCTGCCCGGCCTCATCGCCGCGACATATTCGTCGAGCGAGACGAGCCCGTCGCGAGCGGTCGAGCGAAACCGGGCGAGAGCCCAGCAGCTCGTCGCGCTGCTCGCGCTCCTCGTAGAGGCCCTCCTTCAGCACCGCGCCGAAATTCTCCCAGAATTTCGCATATTCGTCAGCTGCCTCGCTCGGCTTTCTTGGCCAGCTCGGTCAACACCCGCCGCGTCAGTTGCTGACGGATTCGGGCGACCATCGGGTTGGATTGCAGCATCTCGCGGCTGACGTTGAGCGGCAGATCCTCGCTGTCGACAATGCCGCGCAGGAACCGCAGATAGGACGGCAACAGCCCCGTGCCTTCGTCGGTAATAAATACGCGCCTGACGTAAAGCTTGATCCGGCTCTTTCGCTCCGGGTCGAACAGGTCGAATGGCTTGGTCGAAGGCACAAAAAGCAGGTTTGTATATTCGAGAACGCCTTCCGCTTTATTGTGCAAGATCAGCCACGGATCGTCGAAGCTATGGCCGACGTGATGATAGAATTCTCGGTATTGGTCTTGGTTGATCTCGGAACGGGGACGGGTCCACAGAGCGGAGGCGGTATTGATCGTCTCCTCCTTGCCGGCTGCGTTGAGGACAATCGGCAGTCCGACGTGGTCCGAATAGGTGTTGACAACTCTCCGGAGCCTAGCCGGGTCGAGATACTCGTCCTCGCCCTCGCGCAAATGCACGACGATTTTGGCCCCGCGTGCAGCCTCCGGCAGCGGTTCGACCGTGAACTCGCCTTTGCCGTCGGAAAGCCAGCGCCACCCCTCGCTTTCGCCGGCTTTGCGGCTCAGGACCTCGACCTTTTCGGCGACCATGAAAGCCGAATAGAAGCCGACGCCGAACTGCCCGATCAGGCTTATATCCTTGCGCGCGTCGCCCGACAGCTCGTTGACGAACGCGGCGGTGCCGGACCGGGCGATCGTGCCGAGATTCTCGATCAATTCGTCGCGGGTCATGCCGATCCCGTTATCCGCCACCGTCAAAGTGCGGGCGTCCTTATCGGGGGTGAGCAGCACCCGGTATTCGGTGTCGCCTTCGGCCAAACCGGGCTCGGTCAGCGCGGCGTAACGCAACCGGTCGCAGGCATCCGAGGCGTTCGAGATCAGTTCGCGCAGGAAGATCTCCTTCTCGCTGTAGAGCGAGTGCGCGACGATATCGAGTAAGCGGCTGACTTCGGCCTGGAAGCTTCTTGTTTCCTGGGTCATGGCTGCTGTCGCGTGTAGGCGAAAACGCGCCGAGCATATGTGGCGAAAATCTGCGCCATGCAAGGCCATCGTCGCCGATCGACGCAGATGTTATTGCCGTCGCGGCGAGGTCGAGGCCGACATTCTCCGGCTCACGGGGCTTCCTTTCGCCCGCCGGACTCGGGGGCTGCGAAGTTGTCCGGTCGGTTTGCTCTTGCCCTAGCGCCCTTTCCACCCGATACCTTTAGGGCATGGCCATGTTCCGCCCCGCTCCGCGGCTTGTCGCGGTCCTCGGGCCGACCAATACCGGCAAGACCCATCTCGCCATCGAGCGCATGCTCGGCCATCGCAGCGGCTTGATCGGCTTCCCGCTGCGCTTGCTCGCCCGTGAGAATTACGACCGGATCGTCAAGCTGAGGGGCGCGCGCTCGGTCGCGCTGATCACCGGCGAAGAGAAGATCCTGCCGCCAAACCCGTCGTATTTTGTGTGCACCGTCGAATTGATGCCGCTCGACCGTCAAGTCGATTTCCTCGCCGTCGACGAAATTCAGCTATGCGCCGACCCCGAGCGCGGCCACGTCTTTACCGCACGGCTGTTGCAGGCGCGCGGTCTGCACGAGACGATGCTGCTCGGCGCCGACACGATAAAGCCGTTGATGCGGCGCCTGGTTCCCGAGGTCGAGTACGTCAGCCGGCCGCGCTTCTCGACATTGTCCTATACCGGCTACAAAAAAGTGACGCGTCTGCCGCCGCGCAGCGCTGTCGTCGCCTTTGCCGTCGCCGACGTATTTTCGATTGCCGAGTTGGTCCGCCGTCAGCGAGGCGGGACGGCAGTGGTTCTCGGGGCACTCAGCCCACGCGCGCGCAACTCCCAGGTCGGCATGTTCCAGGCCGGCGAGGTCGATTATCTGGTCGCGACCGACGCGATCGGCATGGGTCTCAACATGGACCTGGATCACGTCGCCTTCGCCCGCACCGCAAAGTTCGACGGCCGCGGTCCACGTCGGCTGACCGCCGCCGAGATGGCTCAGATCGCCGGCCGCGCCGGACGGCATATGAGTGACGGCAGCTTCGGCACCACCGCCGAGCAGGGGCCGCTCGATCCGGAGATCGTCGAAGCGATCGAAACCCATCGCTTCGACCCGTTGACTCGGCTGAACTGGCGCAACAACCGGCTGCGTTTCGGGTCGGTCGGTGCGTTGCTGCAAAGCCTCGACGAAAAGCCCGCCATCCCTGGTCTCGTTCAAGCTCGCGAAGCCGATGACCATCGCGCTCTGCAGGCCCTTGCGCGCAACCAACAAATTGTCGAGCTCGCCACTCATCCCGGCGCCGTTCGGCTGCTTTGGGAAGTGTGCCAGATCCCGGATTTCCGCAAAGTGATGAGCGAGAGCCATACCCGGCTGCTCGCCCATTGTTATCTTCATCTCGCCGGACCCGCGGAGCGGCTGCCGACCGACTGGATCGCCCGGCAGATGGCGAATCTCGACCGCATCGACGGGGACATCGACAGTTTGATGGCGCGCATCGCCCACATTCGCACCTGGACCTACATCACCCACCGCGGCGACTGGGTGGAGGACGCGCCGGCATGGCAGGACCGCGCCCGAGGCATCGAGGATCGGTTGTCGGACGCGCTGCACGAAGGCATCACGCAACGCTTTGTCGACCGGCGGTCGGCGTTTCTGATGCGCCGGCTAGCATCCGATGGCGAGCTGATGGCGGCGATATCGAAATCCGGCGAGGTGCTGGTCGAAGGGGCCTATATCGGTCGGCTCGAGGGGTTGCGTTTTGCTCCCGATTCGGTCGACGGCGTCGAGGCGCGGATGTTGATTTCCGCCGCCAGCCGCGTGCTGCGCGGCGAGGTCGCCGCCCGGGCACGGCGACTTGCCTTGGATTCGGACGATACTTTCGCAATTGGCGTGGGCGGAGAGTTGCGTTGGCGCGGCGGTCAGGTCGGCCGCATGGTGGCCGGCGAGCAAGTGCTGACGCCGCGGGCCGAGCCGCTCGCCGGCGATTCTATCGAAGGGGAGGCACGCGAGAAAGTACGCCGACGGCTCCAGGAATTCCTCTCCGGCGAGATCGAGCGCCGGCTGGCGCCGCTTTTCGCCGCACAAGCATTGCCGTTGGGTGGTGTCGGGCGCGGGTTGGTCTTTCAGCTCGCTGCCACGCTGGGATGCGTGCCGACAGCCGGGGTAGCGCGGCAGGCCGCTGTCCTTGACCCGGCCGACCGCGCGGCACTGAGCCGGCTCGGGGTCCGGTTCGGAACCGAGAGCATCTATTTCGAGCCGCTGTTGCGCGCCGATTCGATGCGCTTTCGCGCCCTCCTCTGGGCGGTACGCCATGACATGCCGGTGCCGGCGCTACCGGTCACGCGGCGCCGCGCAAAGGCGGTCGAGGTCGAGCCTTCACTGCCGAATTCATTTTACGAGGCGATCGGCCTGCGCGTCGTCGACGGGCTCGCCTTGCGGCCGGACCGTCTGGAGCGCCTCGCCGCCGCGGCGCGGCGTCTGGCACGCCATGGCCCCTTCGCGGCTCGCCCCGAACTTGCGGTGATTGCCGGCGTCGAACCATTGACGTTGCGCAGGCTGCTGGCGGCGCTCGGCTATCGCGTCGTCATCGATAGAGGTGAGGAGACTTTCGTCGCGCGGCCGCGACGTCGGCGCGGAGCGAATGGCAGCGACCGCCGGCGCCAGCAGGCAGCGGAAGGCCATCCATTCGCCAGGCTGCGGGAGCTGAAGCTGGCTTGAGCGGCCGCGCCTCACCCGCATCGCCGACCCTGCGGCTCGACCAGTGGCTATGGTTTGCGCGCTTTGTCAAAAGCCGCTCGCTCGCCGCCCGCCTTTGCACTGCCGGCGCGGTCACGGTCAACGGCGTGACGATAAGAAAGGCCAATCAAACGGTTCGTGTCGGCGATGACGTCGTCCTGCCGCAAGGTCCCTTCCGTCGCACGGTTCGGGTGTTGGCCTTCGGGACGCGCCGCGGCCCTGCGACGGAAGCGCGGTTGCTGTATCAAGAAACCGCGACTTCGGTGCGCCTGTCCGAATTGGCGGCGGCATGGACACCGCTGCTCGCGGACGACGAGCCGCCGAGCAAAGTTTCCGCGGACGGCGGACCGACTCCTTAGATCGACGATGCCGCATGCGGGTCGCGATTATGCCGCTACTGGCTGAGGCGGAGCGCGATCAGCGATTTGGCGACGTCGTTGAACACTTTCTGGAGGTTGCTCGGGGTCGCGGCCTCGAAAAAACCGCCATTCGATGTCGTCGCGCAGTTTTGCAGTTGGGTATTGGTGGCGCCGTTATTGCCCAGCCCGATCGTGTAGATGATGAAATCGCCGCTGGCGGCCATGTTGCTGCAGACGGCTGCAAGGCGGCTGTTCAAATTGGTCACGGCGGTACTCGTGCTGGAGGTCGTGCCAGCTTTCCCGTCGGCTATTTGGCCGAGACCGGTCATGTTGTCTGTCGCGGGCCATTCCTCCTGGCCATCGGTCATCAGCACGACGACTTTCTTCCACCCCGTGGTCGAGGCGCTGCTGTAGCTCAAGGGATGGCCGTTGGTCGGCGTGAACGGGCCGTTCGGTGAGAGCACGCGCCAGCCCCAGATCATGCCGATGTGGACCTGGGTGCCGCCAGCGTCGCGCGGCCACATGCTGTTTATCGTAGCCAGTGCAGTGTTCTTGCCCGCGGTACTGGTCACATCAGTAAGCGGCAGCAGCGGCACGGGACAGCCCTGATTGGGGCCGGGAAGCGCGAGCCAGTCGTTATATTCCTGGCCCTGGATTTCAGAGGCAGTGCTCTGATTGTGGATAGAATTCCCGCCGCCAGTCCAGGTGTTGGCCCCGGCGCTTGCCCACCAGTACGGGTACCATTGCAGCGAGCTGCTGGGCTCGGTGGTATCAGGATTGGCCGCGGTCCAGTTTTGCACATTTGCCACGCCGCTGTTCTCACCGGAGCTGGTGGGCTCGATGATGCAGCCTCCCCAGTTCGACGAGGTCGAGGATCCCGCGGGACTGGCCGTGTTGTAGGCGGCGTCGTAGGTCACCGGCTTGTAAAACGACAGCGCTCCGGGCGCCGCGGCGGTTGTTGGTTTACATAGCGTTATCTGCGTCGTGCTATTGACGGTTTGAATTGCGGTATTCGACGGAATGCCGTTCCCGGTGACCACCATCCCAGCGGTAAGGGCCGGACTGGGCGCCGTCGGGAAATTGAGGACGGTACTGCCGGTAAAGGAACCCGTGGGAGTGGAGTCCATGTTGCCGGCGGGGCCGAGCGTCAGCGTCTTGCCGCTTCCGGTGGTGCCCGTATAATTGGCGCTGAGGGTGATGGAGGTCGAGTTCGGGACGGTTTTGACAAAGGTGTTGGACGGTACCCCCGTCCCACTCACCGCCATGCCGACGAGAATGTTGCTTGTGCTCGCAATGCTCGTAGCGGTTGCGCTGCCGTTGGTCAGCGTCGCCGTCACCGTGGCGGTGGACTTGGTACTCCAGACAGTCTCGGCATGGTAGATAGGGTTGAGCTTGTCATCGACAAAGTCGCCGCTGCAGGAATCGGTGGCGATGTGGCTGCCGCAGCTGGTGGTACCATCGGTGCAATTAAGCGATCCGCCTACGTTGACGGTCGTTACATAGGGGACGATGCTGATGTAGAGCTGTTGGGAAGCGTTGATGGCGCTGGTCAGCGTGTTGATGAAATCTTTGGCGGCGTTGATCAGGGTACAGATGCGGCTGCTGTTGCCGGAATTTGTGCATGTCGTGTCCGATGCCACGACATCAGCCCCGCAGGTCGAGGCGGCGCCCTCGTTGGCGCCGCACAGCATCGAGCCGGTATTGTCGAGCACAACGGCGACTTCCAGCCCGACGGTCTTCTTGGTCTGGGCGGCAACCGTGACAGTGATATTGTTGATGCCGACCAGCTGCATGAACGTCATCGGCACCGTGGCTTGCGCCTGGAAGTTGAGCACGGATGCAGTCAGATCGGCGTTGGCCGGCACGGTCGCGACGCTGACGTTGGTGCCTAGCGCCGTTGACGGATAATTGGCGGTGAAATAGTTTTGCAAGGAGGTGGTCAACTGTGTCTGTGTCTGATTGGTCTCCGAGCCAATCGCCAACGCCGCCGCGTCGAGGGCGGCGCCAAGCCGCACTTTCACCAAGTAAGCGCGCCCGACGTCGATCGCCATGCCGGCTGCGATGACGGCCGGAATAGCGCATAGTCCGAACATCAATGCGACGTTCCCTTCACGTCGCTCAGCTAGCCGACGCAGAAGGGCAATGGCGGCAGTGATAGTCCGGAGCATCCCACTAATTCCTTTGATCTTTCGATTAGCTCTCACGGGCAAGCGCCGCCGGTGTTCAGATAGGTCGGCACGCAATTCATGTAGCGCGGTCGGTTGAAGGCCGATTCGGTCAACGTGTAGGACGAGTTCAAGACGTAACTTATGGGCGAGCTGTACGCGTAGCTGAGCCTTACGATGATCACGCTGTCCGTCGACCCGCTCGTCTGGCTGCCGAGGTTCGCCAGACTTGCACTGTTCGGGATGTTGGCCGTGGTAATCGCGGTCGCGCTGTTGACTTCGACATGCCAATCGATGACCGCACTGCCAGTGCTGTACGTCACGCTGGCGTAGGCGATCTTCAGCTGGCTCCCGCTCGTGGGAAGCGGCGTAAGGACCTGCTTTGCTGCGTTTGTAATGTTGGTGAAGTCCGTACTCTGCAGCACGGTGTTCACTCTAGTCTGGGCGACGAGATCGGCGGCCGTCTCTGCCGAGGCCTCGAGTTTCATCGAGGCAAGGACAAGGTTGGTGGTCTCGAAGCTGCCGATGAACAGGAGAAGCATAACCGGAAGGATCAGCGCAAACTCGATCGCCGCGACGCCCGACCGGTCGCGCACGAGACTGCCGTCCGGCGTAGACTGGCAATGCCCGGTCACGAAAACGGCTCGTTTTGGAAGATGACGGTCGATGTCAACGTCGCGGTGCCGGCGCCGGGATTGGTGCCGTTGGCTGAACCAACTCCAGTCCAGCAACTGCCGCCGCTTAAACATGCCCCTACCCACGGAATGATAAAGGGGCGGGGATAGTTGACCTGGACGCCGATGATCTGACCGCCAGCGCCAGGAGAGAATTGGCAGGCCGTTCCGGTGCCGGTCTGGTTCGCGTTCAGCGTGCACGGAGTGAAACTGACTGTGCCGAAACTAGTGAAGATTTGGACCTCGAAAAGGACCTTGCTGTCACATTCCGAGGCAGAGATTATCGAGCTCATATCTGAGCACAGCAGGTTTTGGAAAGTGCCGATCGGGCTCCCTTGCGTTTGGACTTGCCCCGTGCGGATGAGCCGCGCCGCGTCGCGCGCGGCGCCATCCAAGAGGGATTGGGTAGTGAGGGTCAGGCCGAGCTCAAAAATCGCCGCCAACAGCAATAGAAAGGGCGGCCCGACGAATGCCATCTCGACGGCGAGGGCGCCTTTTTGATCGCGCGCAAGTCGACGAAATGGCTTCATCAGTAACGCCCTGCTCACTCTCGCCAGAAAAGGCCGGATGGGGGATATCTGTCCTCCTCACCAGGGCGGGGTGTCCCTTTCGGCCAATTGGCGGATGCGACGCAGCGTAAGAAACAGCCATTATCAAAGAGTAAAGAAGCCCAGTATTTGAAGCAGATGAGGAGACATGTTGGCGTGGCCGGAGCGCCGACACGAGGCGAACGCGAGCGATCGCCTTATTAAGCCGCTGTTTACCACCAGCGCATAGCTTCGCCTATTCGAGCAATCGGGTTTGAAATTGGAGAGCGTGGGATGCTCCCGCGGCTATTGGGCGACACGCGGGGCGCCATCACGATCTTGAGCGCCTTCGCGATCCTCGCGATTGTCGGCAGTTCGGCGTTGGCTCTCGAGTTCGGTTATGGGCTGTTGCGGGAGGTCGAGAACCAAAGGATCGCCGACATTGCCGCTTACGGCGGGGCGCTGGTCTACAACTCGACGGGGTCGACCTCCAGCACCAGCAGCGCAGTCGGCAACCTCGCGGCGCTGAACGGGCTCAGCAGCACCGCCGCAAGTTCGAACGTGGTCACCTCGCCGAGCGGAAGCGGCAATCAAGCCGTAAAAGTCACGGTTACCACCAGCAGCCCCCTGATGTTGTCCAGAGTCCTGGCAAGCAGCACTACACTGCCGGTGAGTGCAACCGCCTATGCGGAGATCAAGGGGGATGCTCCGGGTTGCATCATCGCGCTCAGCGGCGGCGGGACGGGGGTGAGCTTGACCGGCGGGGCGACGTTGACTGCCTCCGACTGCGCCGTCGCGTCAAATACCACGGTGACCGCGCACGCTTGCAGCAATACAATCACGACGAAATACGTCGACTACAACACCACGGCGCCAAGCCCGAGCTGCGCTCTTGTGCCGCCGTCGGGAACGTCCTCGGTCAAGCAGAGCAAGACGGGGACCGCCGATCCCTTGGCCAGCAACACCGAGGTCACCGGCGCCACCAGTCGGATCAGCACGGTCTCAAGCATCAGCTCACCGGCCGCGCCCACTGGCGGAAACAGTGTGACGTTCGCATCCAGCAAAATCACGGGTTCCTTACCGGCAGGCTGCACCACGTCCTCCTCGAAATCTCCTTGGGCGGTCACCTGCAACGGTGCCGGTCCTTTCAATTTCGCGGCGATTTCGATCAGTGGAGGCGCCGTACTCACGCTCACGACCACCTCGTCTAGCGCTGTCCTGAATATCTCTGGCGGGATCACTTTGGGAGGAGGCACGACGGCCACCTTCGGGGCCGGTTCGTACAATCTCGGGAGCGTTTCCTGCAGCGGAAAAAGCGGTTATAGCATTTGTAACACTGGAACGAGTCTCACCTTTAACGGCCCTAATACCTTCGTTCTGTCGGGCGGCATTTACAATGGTGGCGGCGCAATTCTGGCCATGGGGAGCGCCAGCACCAATAACAGCTATAATATTGGTAAAGCCGGGGACGGCAATTCGATCAATGTCGGCACCAGCAAGATCATGACGCTGGCCGACGCTACCGGCAGCGGCGACGTCTTTCAGACCGCTGGAAATATTACCAGCGGCGGCGGTAGCTGTCTTGCAATCCCTTCAGCGGCCGAGCACGACATTAACGGCAGCATCAATGGTGCGGGCGGCATGTCGCTTGGCGCCGGGATCTACACCGTGAAAGGCTATGTCGCGTTCGGCAACGGCGGGGGCGGCGATGTAAGCAACTGTCCGACAAGTGGTACGACGACCGGGTTGAGCGGGCTCGGCGTCACCCTGGTGATCTCCGGCGCCGCCACGGTAAGCTGCAACTCGGTTGCTTCGGCATTTTGCCTCGGCGCCGGGTACAGCACGGTGAACCTCACTGCGCCTACTTCGTCGTCGACGTTGGGCAGCAGCACTGCCGGGCTCGCAGTGATCGGCCCTCAGTCGTCGAGCAGCACGGCGGCGGCGGTGTTCACCTCTGGCGCGACGAATACCCGGGTTTCCGGGGCTTTTTATTTCCCCAACGGCGCTGTGAGCATGAGTGGCGCCGCCACCTTGCATGACACTGTCGATGCGAACGCGTGCCTGATGCTGGTCGGTTCGCAGGTGACATTGTCCGCCGGGAGCGCGGCGGGCACGACCTGCAGCGGCTTGGGCGGCAGCAGCTCGGGCACGACGATCGCCTTGGTGCAATGATCCGGGGCACGCTCGCCGCGCGGTCTAGCGCTTGCCTTAAGCTCCTTCTGAGGGTCTTGTCAGCGGCCGAAAGCGCAGGCGTAGCCGCGGTGGAATTCGCGATCTACGGGACGTTGGTCCTGACCATCTTCGCCGGAACGGTCGATATCGGAATTCTGATGTTCATCGAGTTCCAGATCGATTCTGCAGTGTCCGCGGGTGCTCAATACGCAGCGGTCAACGCCGCGAATGTGAATTCGACGAGCGGTGCGACCCTAGCGACGTCAATCTCCAATGTCGTGGCGAATGCCAATGGCACGGGATGGGAAGATGGCGCGATCGTCGTGAATAACGGGCCCACTGCGACGGTGACCGGCGGTTCCGCCGCGTCGAGCGGGACAGCTTCGAACGCCGACAACTGCTATTGTCCGACCGGGTCCCTGTCGAGCTGGAGTTGGGGAGGCTTCCAGACCTGCGGCAGCTCGTGCACGGGTGGCGGCGTCGCCGGGAAATTCGTGACGATTACCGCGAGCCGCAGCTTTACGCCGCTGTTCCCGACCTTCGGCTTTGTTCAGAACGGCACAATCAGCCGAGGCGCGCTGGTCCAAACGCAATGAGCTCGTCGTCCCTGCGCAAGCTGCGCCGCGCTTGCGGAGGAGCCGCTGCGGTCGAGTTCGCCTTGGTCGCACCGGTTTTTCTGGCGCTGGTTTTCGGCGTGGTCGAGTACAGCCGGTTGCTGTGGACCGAGCAGGCCTTGCAACAGGCCGCGATAGACGGCGCCAGGTGCATGGCCATACCCCAGAGTGCCTGCGCCTCGAGCGGCACCTACAGCGCGACAAACACGACGAGCCACATCCAGCAGGTCGGCAGCCAGTGGGGGGTTTCGATCCCCAGTGCGGGCATAACATTATCGGCAAACACTGCTTGCGGCGGCACGACCGGTTTCTCGCAGGTAACCATCACCAGCACCTTTACCAGTGCCGTCCCGCAGCTTGTCCAGCTTGCCGTCGGGGGAACATCTCTGACGGCGACGGCGTGCTACCCCAATATCCCATAGCGAGCCTGGCCGACGAGCGATGGCGTATTACTGCAGATTTCGGTCAGATCGAACGCCACCTCCGGTTGTCATTGCGAGCGAAGCGAAGCAATCTCGGGCCTCTGGGCGCTTGTCGGTCGGGATTGCTTCGTCGCGCGATGCGTTCCTCGCAATGACACCGCGCGCCAATCTGGTCGAATGCTTTAGCTCTTGGTTAAGCTGGCTCAATGCTGGTGGATCAGCAGCACACCGCTGCCGATCAGCGCGATGCCGGCTATCTGCGGCCAACCGAACGGCTCGTTCCAGAGCATGTGTGCGAGCACGGCGACGATCGCGTAGCTCGCTGCGACTGAAGGGAAGGCAACCGAAACCGGAATCTTTTTTAGAGCGAGAATGTAGCAGACGGCAGCAACGAAGTAGACTGCAAGGCCGATCATCGTCAACGGGTTGAGAAATTGTGAAATGACCGTCGTCGACCCGTTGGCAGCGGATTTCAACAGGACCTGTCCGGCAATCCCGAGCAGGATCGCCGCCGTTAGGCTTGTGTAATAAGGCGCCATCGGGTCTAGGCGCGCTCGCGCAGCAAAACTGGGGGCGGGCTCTCGGCTGAGGGGAAGTCGCGGCTGCGGCATATCTCCTTCACCACCGTTTGGGGTTTGCCGTTGGCCGTCAGGTACAGGCGGCCGAGGTACTCGCCGACGATGCCGAGGATCAGCAGCTGAACACCCGAGAGCAGCAGCACTGCCGCGAACAACGAAGCCCAGCCCGGCGGCGTCGATCGGACCAGCGCTTCGACGATTGCCCATGCCCCGCCGACCGCCCCAATGGCGCTGAGGATAAACCCGGTAATCGTGCTGATCCGTAGCGGCATCACCGAAAAATTGACGAACATGCTCGCCCACAGCCGCAGAAGCCGGCGCAGCGTGTAATTGCTGCGGCCGACAGCGCGCGGCAGATGGCGGACCATCAGCCGGTCGACATCGTGGGTTACTTGCATGATGAGCCCGTCGATGTAGGGAAACGGGCCCTTGTAGCGGATGATCTCGCGCACCACAAAGGCGCTGATGCAGCGAAAGCTGGATAAATAGAGGCCCCGCGGTTTTTCGAGGACGAAATCGGCGACCCGGTTGGTAAAGCCGCTGCCGAGGTTGCGCCATGCCGCATGCCGCTTATCGTCATAGTAGGTGTAAATCACGTCCTTGCCGCTGCGCTGGGCGAAGGCCAGCAGGCGCTCGACTTCCTCGGGCGGGTTCTGCATGTCGTCATCCATGGTAATGACATGGGCTCCGCTGACATGATGCAGGCCTGCCATAACTGCGTTATGCTCGCCGTAGTTTCTCGCTAGGCCGACAAGGGTAATCGGCACTCGTGCATGGTCAATTAACGCGCGGCAGATTTCGAGACTGTTATCGGGGCTGCCGTCGTTGACCAGCACGATTTCATGGCCGCCTTCGATCGAGAGCTCTTCAAGGGCGCTGACCAGCTCGGCGATGCTGCTTGCTCCGTTATAAACCGGGATCACGATCGAAAGCGCGAAGCAGGATGGCGCGGTTTCGCCGTTCGTCTGCGCCATTTCAGCCATTAGCGTTGCCTCTCTTGGCGGCGACGGCGAGAACCGAGCCGCCGTACGGGAATTTCACGCCGGCCCGCAACAGCGCCGATTCGATACCGGTCGCGGCACGGCAAAGCAGGTCTAGCGGGCCTGGATAGAGCTCGACGTCGCTGGTCGCGGCGCGATCCCCGGGGAAAAGCTTGCGGGTGATCGCCATTATCGGAAACAGCATCGAATTCCAGTAGGATAGATAGACAGGATGGAACCCTGCGGATTGCAGCAAACCGCGAACACCTGTCAGGGTGTAGCGCCGGATATTGCGAACTGCGACGTCGTGTCGCGACAGCATCCAGTGATACGCCGGCAAGTTGAGGATCAGCCAGCCGTTTTCGGCCAGACAGCGGTGGAATTGCCGCAGCGCGCGGCACTCGTCGACACCTTCGTGGCACAACACATCGGCGCTGAAGATCGCGGCGAGAACGCCATCGGCGAATGGCAAATCGTTGGCCGATCCAGCGCAAACCGGTCGGGCGCTCTTCACTGCGGCGCGTTTGCAAGCCTGGAGGTCGAAATCCAATCCAACCACGGCTCTCTCGCGGTATCTGCCGGCCAACCGAGCGAGAAACCCGCCGGTCCCGCAGCCGGCATCCAGGATCGGCAGCTTAACCGCGTCGAGCGGCAACCGGCGCGCGAGCATCATCAGGTTGCCATGCAACGCGGCGAACCACCACATCCGGTCTTCGACTCGGTCCAGCTTGTCGTATTCGGATCGGTCCACTCGCGCTGCTCTTCTAACGCTGAGGCGGCGGCGGTTTTGCCGGTCCCGCCAGAAGCGGGGACTGCTGCAATGGCAAGGCCGGCCGCTCTGGGACGAGGTCGCGGCGATCGAGTACCACTGACAACAAGGCGCCCATGCGCTCCACCCGGTAAACCTGTCGGCCGGGCAGCGATCGGTCGCAATTATCCTTGGTGAAGGCGATAAAAAAGTCAGCCCGGACGCGCTCGTGCACCAACCGGAAATTTGGGGGGAAATAATAGTTCGCCGAGACCGACGGCCCGCATATCGCCACGGTGAATTCGCGCTCTTCGAAGTCTAAACCATACTCGGCGCGCAAATAATCCTCCAGCCCCTGTACTGCCTCGGCATATGAATTGGCCCAGTAATCGAGCTTGAATTTGTGCTGCGCGCCTTCGACGCCGCCAACGAAAGCATTATAATAAACGTATTGGTCGGGGTGCAGCATCACCATGATCGAAACATGAGCGAAGCCGTAGAGTGCAACGGCCACCAAAATCGGCCTTCGGTATGGGAACCGCGCCAACCAAGAGAGCCCGCGATCGGCGCAGATCGCCGCCGCGGTCGCCACCAGGGGCAGGACAAAGATAAAGTGACGCATGCCGTCGAACAGTACGGCCTTGATCGCTATCGCATAGGCGACCGGAAAGACGATGCCGACCCCGATGATCAGCCCGGTAAGCGCTTGTTCTCGGGACAGCCGCTCCGTCCGCCAAAACTCGGCGGCGAGCACCGCCGGCGCACAAACTAGCAGAACCAGAACGAGCTCCGGCAAGGCGATAGCGATATAAGTCGGGAGGTAGCTCCAAGGCAGGTCCGACGCGGGAAAGAACCGGCCGTCGAACAGCGTGTAGAATGGGAAGGTCTGATGCGAGAAGAAGGCGAGGGCGCGCAACGGGTTCTCGATCGGGTCGGTCTGCGCCCATGGCCAGAACAACAACATGACCGGATAGGCGACGAGCAGGACTGGCACAAGGATGCGCCATGAACCTGTCCAAGCGCCGTCGACCAGCACGGCGGGGCGGTGGGTGGTGACGGCTCGCCAAATCCCGTCCACCGCTAGAAGAAGACCGAGATAGCAAACCAGCAACAAGCCCCCGATCCGCACCCCCATCGCCATGCCGATCACCGCGCCTAGCTTGGCGAGCAGCCGGAGTGGGGGTCGCGGCAATGTCGGGACAAGCCGGACCATGTAATAGGTAGCCCAGACGATGCCTACCGCAAAAGGAATGTCCTTTGGATTATTAAACATCTGCCCGTAATAGTTCGGGGTCAGCATTAGAAACAACGCCGCGATAAAGCCGGCGCGCGCGCCGGCTGCCGCGCGGGCGAGCTTGCAGCAGCCGATAAGACCGAGGATTCCGACGAGACCGTTCAACAGATGTCGGGTTTCATAGACTCCGATCGGCGAAACTCGGTTCAGCGCGGCGGCGGCCGTGTCGAAGATCGCGCCGTAATTATAAAGGTCCCGCCAGTGTAGCGCCGACTTGTCGCCGAAGAACGACAGGTAATAGTCGAGAACAAAATTCCCGTACCAATTGTGCGCATCCTCGTCCCAGGTGACCCCGTAATCGCGGAACGTCAGCAGCACGAGCGCAGTCCCGATCGCGATCACAGCAAATGACAGACGGTCCGATAATGCCTTGTCGTCGGATCGCTGGTACCATGGCGCTGGATCCGCGCGACAGGCCGCGGCGGGCTCGACGGCGAGCCGAGTTGTGAAAACGTCCATGCCTGGGTCCGGATATCGTTTCCGTAGAACCGGTGCTGTCGTGCTCCTCTCAGGGTCGCAGCATCTGAACTCTGGCCGTCGTCTTGTCAAGCTGAAGACGTTCGGTTCACAGACCGCACTCGGCCATCATGGCGCTGAGAACGCGGTCGTGCGCGAAATATTCTCGGGCCAGTTCGCGCGCCGCTCGGCTGTGAGCGGGGTAGTCGGCGGCAATTGCGTCGATGCCGGCGAGCGCCTCGGCGCGGCTCGAATATTCGAACAAACCGCGGCCGACCGGATAGAGCTTGCCGAACCCGGTGCGCATGGTCACCACCGGCCGGCCCGCGGCGAGATAACACACGCTGCGGTCGCTGAACCAGCCGCTGTTAGGCCGTACGTAAATATCCTTTGCCACGGTGAACTCGGCGCGCGAACCCGCGATGAAATCGCGGTACCGCATCATGTCGGCCGAGATCGGGCGCGGGTCGACGAGACTCCAGCCGCCGGCCGCCACCGCCGCGCGGACCCCATCATCGGGCGGCAACATCGCCATGCGAAAGCAGTCGCCTGGCCGGAGACTCGGCAAGTCGAGATACCGCAGAAAGTTGACGTGTTTTGACCAGACATAGCGCGAGCCGCCGAATTCGATGTCTTTGCCCTTGTTCTCCCACGTGCCGATGGTCGTGAAGCAAGTCGGCGCATCGCGCGGTTCGGGCCAGAGCCCGAGATCCACCGGGGGTCGGGTCGGGCGCCAGTCAATATCGCACAGCGGCACCGGGCAATCCGCGGCGCCCAAATTCTCTCCATAAGTGAAAAAATGCGTGTGCGCATCGAGGTAGGCGCGCGATGCCTGGTCCGCGGTAGCGTATTTGATCTGCTCGTAGACGGGGTCGGTATCGATCATGACGCGGATCGGGCAGGCGAGATGCTCTTCCCGCAAACGGGCGGCGCCGCAGAGGTTTATCAGCCCGTCCGCCTCGCGATAAAGGGCGTGTACCCGCTGGCGCGGGAGGCCGTAATGGATGTCGTTGATCGCGTCCCAGTAAGCCCAGCGCCGCGCAAACCCATGGCGCTCCATAACTTGCCGCAGATAGGCGACATTGTAGTCACACGCCATCGCGACGCTGTTCGTACGCGGGTCGAAAGGATTGGCGCCGCCGTCCTCGATGTACCAGGCGGTATAGCCGAGCCGCTCGAGGCCTAAAAGATAATGCATCGCCTGCCAAGCGATGCCGGCGAGCGGCATCTGGCCGACAAAATGCAGAACAATGATGTTGCCACGCTTTGTCACGGGCGGCTCGTAGCAGTTTCGCTAGATAGCCGACAACGGTCCGGCCGGCAGGTAATTTCATTGGCGCCAAGAAACCCGCAGGGTCCGGGCAAACCCCCAAACCGCGAGGGGTTGTGCCGATGCGACCTGCGTGTTAGGCAAATGCAATGATTGACAGCATCCGAGCGTGGATCAGCGGCGGTCGGCCGGATAGTCGAGGGCGGCAAGATGAGGTTCAGCTTGCTCTAACCGCGCTGCTGATTGAAGTGGCTTATAGCGACGACCACTTTGACCAGGCGGAGCGCGCAATCGTCGCACGCTTACTTGAGAGCCGGTTCAACCTGTCGCAATCTGACGCGCGGGCGTTGCTCGCCGCAGGCGAGGCGGCGGCGGCCGAATCGGCCGAACTTTTCCACTTTACCAGGATCATCAACGAGCGGCTCTCGTTAGCGGATCGGATCGGGCTTGTCGAGATGCTCTGGGAAGTAGCCTACGCGGACGGGGTGCTCGACGAGTACGAGGACAGTTTGCTGCGCCGTGTCGGTGGGCTGATCTATGTGCCCGATCGCGAACGCGGCATGGCGCGCCGGCGCGTCCTCAAACGGCTGGGCCTCGACGAGGCGACCTGATCCATCGCCAGGCAAGGAGCGCTCGGAAGCTCAGGAGAAGAATCAAAGACCATGACCTACGTTGTCACAGAAGCCTGCATCCGCTGCAAATATATGGATTGCGTGGAGGTTTGCCCTGTCGACTGCTTCTACGAGGGTGAGAACATGCTGGTGATCCACCCCGACGAGTGCATCGATTGCGGGGTGTGCGAGCCGGAATGCCCGGTCGAGGCCATCATTCCGGATAGCGAGCCGCCGGCCGAGCAATGGCTTGAGCTCAACCGCCAATACGCAACGAGCTGGCCAAATATTACCCGAAAGAAGCCTTATCCGGCCGACGCCGATGATTTCAAGGACGTGACCGACAAATACGACAAGTATTTCAGCCCTAAGCCCGGTGGCAGCTAGGTGCAATGCCGCGTGGCGTCTGCGAAACTCGCGCCAATTAGCGGATTTGCGCATCGGATATGCGCGATGCGCTGGCTTTCACCATTGTTATCATGGTATTGTCACCCAGGTCCAGTTGCCGACCTCCTCACCTGTGTCCGCGCTCTCGACGATCCGCGGATGGTGGCCGTCGCCCGGTCAAGCGACCAACTGAAGCGTTTTGGCAGCGCCAAGCGGGTCGATTATGCGAGACGGATATGAATTCCGATAAACTTCCATTTGCTACTGGAGATCTCGTCGTCTACCCGACGCACGGCGTTGGCAAGATTGTCGGCATCGAAACCCAGGAGATTTCCGGCTACACGCTGAGCGTCTTCGTCGTCCATTTCGACAAGGACCGCATGACCTTGCGGGTGCCGCTCGCCAAAGCCAAGGTCTCTGGTCTTCGGCGGTTGTCGAGCCGCAAGGAAATGGACGCCGCTCTCGCGAAATTGCGCGGTCGATCACGCGCCAAGCGGACGATGTGGAGCCGGCGCGCGCAGGAATATCAGGCCAAGATTGCCTCGGGCGACCCTGGATCCATCGCTGAGGTCGTCCGCGACCTCTATCGCAATGCCGGGCAGCCGGAACAATCCTACAGTGAGCGACAGATCTACCAAGCGGCGCTCGATCGTTTTGTGCGCGAGTTCGCCGCCGTCGAGCGGATCGACGAGAACACCGCGACCCAACGCGTCGAACAATTGCTGACGGCTTAAGCCTTCGGGGCAGATGAAGTCCGCGCCGGAACGCGGAGCAACACAGTCAAGACCGGACCGGAAATTTGCCCGGTTGCGTGATGCCCGGCGGGTCTGGGCGATCGCCGCGGTTAATGGCGCGGCACGACGCCTAGTCAGCGTGCACGATCTGATCAGCGAGCGATTTCAAGAGGGTGACCGGGTCGTCTACCTCGGCAATTACGTCGGGCATGGCGACGCAGTGCTCGCCACCATCGACGAGCTGCTCGACTTCCGTCGCCGGGTTCTTGGACGGCGGCACGGTTTTGCCTGCGATGCCGTTTTCCTGCGGGGTGCGCAAGAGGAGATGTGGCAGAAAATGCTGCAGCTGCAATTTGCGCCCAATCCCAGCGAGGTGCTGCAATGGATGGTTGAGGCCGGCATGGCGGCGATCATCCAGGCCTATGGCGGCGATCTGCGGCAAGCTTTGGCAGCGAGCCGCGACGGCCCGCGCACGATCACCCGGTGGACGGGTGCTCTGCGCAGCGCGATGAATGCCGCACCCGGCCACACAGCACTCTTTTCTCAGCTGCGGCATGCTGCCTTTACCGGGGAGGGCGGGCTGTTGTTTATCCATGCCGGCACTCGACCCGTTGCGCCCGCTTGCCGCGCAGGGCGACGCCTTCTGGTGGGGGCGTGACGATATCCTCGAGCTGGACGCCTCATTCGAGGGTTTCAGACGCGTCATCAGAGGGGTCGACCGCGAACGGCGTGGCGTCGTCGAGCGCGAGTTCGCCGTATCGATCGATAGCGGCACCGAGCATGGCGGCCCGCTGCTCGCTGCTTGTCTCGGCCTTGACGGTGCGGTGCTCGACATCGTCAAGGCATGATCCGAGATCCAGCTCCTCGCAGCGCCGTCGCTGCCGTCGAGGCGATCCTCGTCAGATCGCGGTATAACCGCCGTCGACAAGCAGATCGCTGCCGGTGACAAAGCTCGCCGCGTCGCTTGCGAGAAAAACCGCGGCAGAGGCGATCTCCTGCGGGCGGCCGAGCCGGCCCAACAGGTGCTTCGGGCCGAGCTTTTCCCGGGCCGCCGCAAAGCTGCCGTACCGGTGCAACATGCGCTGCGTCTCGACTGCTCCCGGCGACAGCGTGTTGACACGAATGTTCTGACCGGCGTGATCGATCGCCATGACCTTGGCGAGCTGAATCAGCGCGCCCTTGGTCGCGCAATAGGCGGCTCGTCCAGCGCTACCTACCCGTCCGAGCTGCGAGGCGATGAAGATGATCGAGCCGCCGCCTCCCGCGATCATCAGAGGCAGCGCCGCGCGGCTGAGCAGAAAGGACCCGGTCAGGTTGACAGCCAGTACCCGATCCCATTCGGCGAGCCTGGTTTCGAGGATCGTGCCGGACGGATCGTTAGGAGCGGCGCCGCTGACCAGGATGTCGAGCCGACCGAAAACTCCATGCGCCGCGGCGGCAACCGCCTCCGTTTCCGCTTCGACGGCAACGTCGCAGTACCGAGCAATCGCGCGTCCTCCGGCGGTCTCGATCAGCCGCGCGGTTTCTTCGACCGCGGCGGCGTCGATGTCGCAGCAAGCACACCGCCGCTCCGTCCTCGGCGAAGGCGAGCGCGATCGCCCGTCCGATCCCGCCGCCGGCCCCGCTGACGAGCGCCGCCTTCCCGGTCAGCGACATCGAACGCGTGCCTCGCCTGTCAAAGCATCACCGTGCCACCATCGATCGCGATGGTCTGGCCGGTCACAAAGCCGCTCGCATCCGAGACGAGCCAAGTCACCACTCCGACGAGGTCGGACGGGATCAGATTGCGCTGGATTGATTGCCCGGTCTTGATCGCGTCGAGTGCCCGGTCGAGCCTATCGCCAAAGAATTCGCGCGTGCCGTCAGTCAGCACTGCGCTCGGCGCCAGCGCGTTGACGCGGATTCCGTCGCGCCCGAGCTCGCGCGCCAGGCCGCGCGTCAGGCCGATCACCGCGGCTTTCGAGGTCGTGTAATGCAGCGCGAAGGGCATGCCGTAGGTCGCGGCGAGCGAAGCGATGTTGACGATGCTGCCGCCGCCGGCGCGCGCGCATCGCCGGCACCGCCGCCTTGCAGCAGTTCCAGATCCCTTTGACGTTGACCGCCATCGCGGCATCCCACTCCGCCTCGGCGATCGCGTCGAAGCGGCCGCCGTGCAACGCGCCGTAGAGCGCGGCATTGTTGATCAGCGCGTCGACCCGGCCGAAGGCGTGGATCGCGGCATCGATCATCGCGAGCGCGGATTCGGCATCTCTGACGTCGAGCTGACCGCGATCGCCTTGGCGCCCTGCGCCGCCGCAAGGTCGAGCGTCGCCGAGCAATCATTGACATCGCCGGCGACGATATGTGCGCCGGCCGCCGCCAAGCTGCGCGCGAATTCCTGCCCGATGCCGCGGGCGGCGCCGGTAATCGCACGACCTTTTCGCGGACATCCATGCGGGATCGGCCGACCGGCTCGGTCGCGGATCAAATGACCAATCCGGTGCGCGGATCGATCAAGTGCATCTGGTTGAGGTCGGCCACCAGGCGCATCGACTCGCCGGCGGCACCGGCCGCGGCGGGGTTGACCCGGCCGCAAACCTCAACCCCGTCGACGACGAAATAGACCATCGTCTCCATGCCCATCGGCTCGACGACGTCGAGCCTTGCGTCGAAGCCGGTGGCGCCGGGTGGCACTTCACCGCGCCCTTCGATGATGTGCTCGGGACGCAGGCCAAAGGTCAGCTCGCTGCCGACCCGCGAGCGATAGCGGGCCTCGCGCGAGGACGGCACCGGAAAAGACAGCCAGTCCGACAACCGGACGGTCAGCCCGCTACCATTCTCGACCAGACGGCAGGGCAGCAGGTTCATCGTCGGCGAGCCAATAAAGGCAGCGACGAACTGGGTTTTCGGCGCGTGGTAGACCTCGTGCGGCGAGCCGATCTGATCGATCCGTCCGGCATTCATGATAACGACGCGATCGGCCAATGTCATCGCTTCAATCTGATCGTGCGTGACGTAGACCGTCGTCGTGGTCACCTGCTGATGGATCTTTTTGATCTCGGTCCGCATCTGGACGCGCAGCTTGGCGTCGAGGTTCGAGAGCGGCTCGTCGAACAGAAAGACTTTGGGATTGCGCACGATGGCGCGGCCCATCGCGACGCGCTGGCGCTGCCCGCCGGAAAGCTGCTTGGGGCGACGGCCGAGAAGGTCGGTAATGTCGAGGATACGGGCGGCGACTTCAACCCGTTCCTTGATTTCCGGCTTCGGAAATTTCTTCAGCCGCAGGCCGAAGGACATGTTCTCGAACACCGTCATGTGCGGATAGAGCGCGTAGTTCTGGAACACCATCGCGATGTCCCGGTCCTTGGGCGGTACGTCGTTGACCAGCTGGTCGCCGATAAAGATCTCGCCTGAGGTGGCTTCCTCGAGCCCGGCGATCATCCGCAAGGTGGTGCTCTTGCCGCAGCCGGAAGGTCCGACCAGCACGATGAACTCGCGGTCGGCGATGTCGAGATCGATGCCCTGAACCGCAGGGGTCTCGGTCGAACGTCTTGACGATATTGCGGAGCGCGACTTGCGCCATTTGTCACCCTTTCGTCGCCCCGGCGGTTAGGCCGGAGATGTAATAGTCCATCAGGAACGCGTAGATGATCAGCGGCGGTGCAGCCCCGAGCAGCGCGCCGGTCATGATTTGCCCCCAATTATAGACGTCCCCCCGGATCAGGGTGGTGACGATGCCGACCGGCAGCACCAGCTGGTCGGCCGATGTCGTAAAGGCCAACGGGTAGAGGAAATTCGCCCACGATACGGTAAAGCAGAAGATCGTCGCGGCAATGATCCCGGGAATCGCCACCGGGATGAAAATACGAGTCAGCATCTGCATATACCCGGCGCCGTCGATCAGGGCCGCCTCGTCGAGCTCCTTCGGAATGCTGGCGAAGTAGCCGATCATGATCCAGGTGCAGAACGGCACGGTCAGCGTCGGGTAGAGGATGATCAGAACCCACCAATGATTGATCAGCTCGATACCCGTCTTGTCGTGAATGAAGGCGAAAGTCTTGAACAGCGGAATGAACAGCAGCGTGTCCGGAATGAGATAGGTCAGGAAAACACCGGTCGCGAGGGTAGCGGATCCCCAGAACCGCATCCTCGCCAACGCAAATGCGGCCAGAACACTGACCACCATGGTCAGCGACACTACGCACACCGAGACGATCGCCGAATTGCGAAAGAAGGTCAGGTATTGGTTCTGGGTCAACAGCTCGATGTAGTTCGACAGAGTGGGGTGATAGACCCACCAAGGATTTGTCGCTGCCGAGATCTCCGCGCTCGTTTTGAGCGAGGTGATGAACATGTAGATCGGCGGCGTCAAAAAGAAGATCACGAACAGGATCAGGAAGACATAAGACCAGAACAGCGTCTTGCGCCGGCCGCGCGAGATGCTGCCGTAGCGCGCGACGCGGGCCTTGCCGCCGGTTGCCGTAACCGTTGCCGTCGTCATCGTCATGCCTCGTTACCCCGACGGCGTACGTTGCGCAAGATGAAGAACGCCGCGATCGCCAGGATCGGCGCCATAAATAGCGATACCGAAGCGCCGAGCGGGATGTCATTCCCCCAGATCGCCAAGGTGAACGCCCAGGTGGCAAAGACATGGGTTTGATCGACCGGCCCGCCATTGGTCAGGATCTTGACGATATCGAAATTGGCGAAGGTCACGATCAACGAGAAGAGGGCGGTAATCTGGATGATGTTTCGCATCATCGGAACGTTGATGTACCAGATCTTTTGGAACCAGTTGGCGCCGTCGATCGCCGCAGCTTCGTGCAGTTGCTCGGGCACGGATTTGAGCGCGGCGAGATACATGATCATAAAGAACGGCGAACCGACCCAGACATTGACCAGGATCACGCAAAAGCGCGCCCAGTAGGGATTGCCGAGCCAGGCGATCTGCGGAATGCCGAGATGGGCGAAAACCCAGTTGAACGCGCTGTAGGACGGGTCGAACAGCCACAGCCAAGCGAGCGTGCTCATCGCCGGCGGGATAACCCAGGGGATCAGCAACATCCCGCGCCATTTGCGCTGGCCTTGCGCCGGCAGGTTGTGCACGAAATGGGCAACGATGAACCCGACGACAGCCTTGAAAATCACGGCGGTAACGGCGAACAGCAGCGACTGCTCGACCACCATCCAAAACGTATTGCGCTTGAACAGAAATTCGAAATTGCCAAACCCGACAAAGTGCTGCATCGACTTGTTCAGGGTCGCCAAGTGTATCGAATACAATGCCGGGTAGACGACCAGACAGGCAACGATCGTGATCAGCGGCAAAGCCATCAGAAAGGCTATCGTCGATTTGCGCCGCGCGAATTTGTGCAGGGTGATCCGCCTCTCCACTCTCGCAACGCGGAGGTCACGGGTTACGACGTCTGCCATCCCTCTCCTCTCCTCATGCCGGGCACCGGTTGGCGCGCCGCGTCATCACCAATTCTGACAAGCAATTCTCGATCAATTAGGCGCAGCAGCTGCACCTGCCGCTTCACATCCGCGTGAAGCCCTCGATCTCGGGCGCCGCCCAATCTACCGCCTTATTGATCGGGTTCGCCGCCTTGCGTGCATGCGGCCCGCGGACGAACGGGACCGCCAGGCTCGTCGTTGACAGGGCCACAGTCTTCAAAACCGTACGTCTTGTTGGCGAGGTAATCCTCTCCTCGACTGATGCGGGTAATTGGCCGATGCCGCACCCGATTCGATAGCGTTGCAGCCATTCTATCGCAGCTATGCGAAAAATCGTCATCTATTTTATGGTTGCTGTGGAGCGGTCGGCGAATCCCCGCCAGTCGGGCTGAAGATGCCGGCGTCGTCGCGCAGACCACCGCGATGGCGCTCGAGCTCATGAGCATAACGCCGCAGAGCGTAGGCTTCGCTCAAATAGCCGATGATTCGGCGGTCTTTCGCATTGTCTACGACCGGGAGGGTCTCTTGCGCCGCCTGGCTGAATCGATCGAGCGCGGTGCGCAGATTGTCGCCTGGCAACAGGAACGGCGCCGGCTGCGAGAGGAGTTCGCCCACGGTCTTTTCGGTGTCCGTGCTGTCAGACGCGTTCGGCTCGCCGGGATCGATGATCCCGGAAAAGCTGCCGCGGCCGTCGACGACAAATACCTGCCTGATGCTGCCGGGCGGAAAACGGCGGCGCAGCTCGTCGAGCGGCAACTCGGCGGCAATCACGGCCGGGTCGCGCCGCATCATCGGGCCGACCAGCAGCTCGTTGATCCAGCCGACATCCTCGGGGCTGCGGATCGCTAGACCGCGCAGGTGGAAGCGCCAGGTCGCAAACGAATAACCGAACCAGTGCCGCACCGCGATCGCGGCAGTGACCACCCCGACCATGACGCCGATGGTCGCCGCAAAGTCGCCGGTCGTCTCGAGCACGATCATGATCATTGTCATCGGTGCGCCGACGATCGCGGCGGCGACGGCGCCCATGCCCACCAAAGTATAGATCAGCGGGTCGGCGCCGAGATTGGGGCTGAGCCGAACCAGCAACGCGCCGATAAAGCTGCCGAACAGACTGCCGAGGAACAGCGAGGTGCTAAACAGGCCGCCCCGAAACCCGGAACCGATCGATACTGCTGAAGCCACAATCTTGGCGATGATCAGCCCTGCCAGAAAAGGCAGATCGAAGCCGGAATGCAGCACTCGCATGATTCCGCCGTGCCCGCTGCCGAGGATCTGCGGGAACAGCAGCGCCATGGCCCCGATCAGAAGGCCGCCGAGTGCCGGCCGTGCCCAGCGCGGCACAGCGAGCGAGCGGAACAGCGCTTCGGTCGAGGTGACCCCCTTCATGACGAGGATGCCAAGCCCCGCCGAGGCTAGGCCCAAACCGAAAAAGGCCGGGTAGTCGGTCGCCGATATAACGATTTCGTGCCAGACGACGAATATCGGGTTCGAGCCGACCAGCCCACGGACCACCAGCGCTCCGGTCAGGGCTGCGATGCCGACCGGCGCGAGGGCCTGTAGCGTGTAGCTGCCGATGATCAGCTCGAAGGCGTAGAAGGCGCCGGTGAGCGGGGCGTTGAAGGCGGCCGCAATCGCGCCGGCGGCGCCGCAGCCGACAAGCGTGCGGATGTCGTCGCGCCGCAATTCGACCGATCTGCCGAGCCGCGAGGCGAGGGCGGCGCCGAGCTGCGTATAGGCCGCCTCAAGCCCGACCGAGGCGCCGAACCCACCCGAAAGCAGGGTAACCGCGACGAGGCCCAGGCTGTCGCCAACGGACATCCGACCGCCGAACAACGCGTTCGCTTCAATGGCGTCGACGACCTCGCGCGGCCGCCAGCGCCGCAGCAGAGCCAAGACGAGGCCGACCAAGAGCCCGCCGAGAACCGGCATCATCAACACCCGAGCCGGGCCAAGGTGAATATCGCTCAAATGCCCGTCGGAGGGGATCGCGAAAGCAAGCTGCCGCAGCAGCGTCAGCAACAAGTCGACCAAGACCACCCCGACGCCGGCCGCGACCCCGGTGGCCAGCGCGAGCACAAGCAGAAACAACTCGCTGTCCCGCAGCCGGGTCTCGGTGGGGAGCGTGCTCTCCACTTCCGCGGCTGTCCGCTGTGCTGCGCTGGCAGGTGCAATTTCGGCCACGCTAGAGCCCATAGGCGAGTCGGCCCGATATGACAAGATCAGTCTGAAAAGTTCCAACGGCCGTTACCGACGCGACGCATCACCGATCTGCTGAGGCCGAGGCGTGCGCAGATCGCCGGACTTGACCAGCGGCTGCCTGGCTCAGGGCGGCATTGCAGCCATCAGAGCGGTTCAGCCGAGATCTCACTTCTCCGGTCAGTCTTCTGGCGTACAAGTCGCCGGAGGCCCTCCCGAGCACTCGAGGCCGGGGCAGCATTGCTCATTCGATGTGCAAGGCTCGCCTACGCGGGTGCACTCCGTCGCGTGCGCGTGTGAAATAAAATCGAGCCCGAGCCTGTGCAGCAATTCGGGTAGTTGGGTCCCGATGGACGACGCCGTGTTTTTTTTCGACCGCTCGCGGGATTGCCGAATCCTCCGCCGACAAAACTCGCGGCAAGGCGGCAAACACGGTGAGCGCCACCGCGATTACCAGGATGCGCATAACACGTCTCCATATTCGGCCAAGCGGGCGAGAGCCTTGCCAAGAGAAATCATAGGTCAGCTACCGTTCGGTCAGCTTCAATTCGATGCGCCGATTGCGGCGGTAGGCATCCTCGGTATTCCGCGGATCGAGGGGCTGCTTGTCGGCGAACCCGGCCGCGCTTAGCCGTTCTGGGGGCACTCCTTCCTCGATGGCAAAGCGCACGACCGATATTGCGCGGGCGGTCGACAACTCCCAGTTGGAGGGGAATTGCGAAGTGCTGATCGGGCGGCGATCGGTATGCCCGTCGACCCGCAAGATCCAGCTGATGTCGGGCGGGATTTTGGCGGCGATTTCTTTCAGCGCCGCGATAACCGGTTTGAGTTGCTTCTTGGCGCCATCGGTGAGCTCCGAGCTGCCTGGTGCGAACAACACCTCCGATTGGAAGACGAAGCGGTCCCCGACGATATGGATATCGGGCCGATTGCCGAGGATCTCCCGCAGCCGGCCGAAGAATTCGGAGCGGTAGCGAGCCAGTTCCTCGACCTTGTTGACGAGCGCCAGATTGAGGCGCTTCCCGAGCTCGACGATTTGCCCCTGTTGGTCCTTGACCTTGGTTTCGGAGGCATCGAGGGCGGCGGCGATCCGCGACAGCTGCTCGCGCAATGTGGCGATCTGTGCATTCAATTCGTCGACTCGGGCGAGGGCTTGCCGGCTAATGTCCTTCTCGGCGGTCAGCGCCCGCTCGGCGCCTTCGGCGCGGCTGCCGAGCTCCCGCACGCGGACGTCTCGGACGTCGATCTCCTTCTGCGCAAGCGAAGTCTTCTCCTGCTCGGAGGCGAGACGGGCTTCGAGTTCCTTTGAACGATCGCGCAACGCCGCCGCTCCCCCCTGCTGTTGCGCAAGAGCGGCAAGCTTCGCTTCGAGATCGGCCCGCACGCTCTTCAAAGCTTCAAGGTCCTGCCGCAGACTAGCGATCTCGCGGAGCTGCAGCTCGATTTTCTCCTTGTCGACGCTGACCATTGCGTCGGCGTCACGCAGTTTGCCGGTCAGCTGGTTGCTTTCAGCCAGTGCGCTCTTTAACTGCGCGGACAGCTCATTGGTGCCGGACCGCAGCTCGTCGTTAGCGCGCCGCTCGACAGCGAGCAGGCTCGCCAACTCGTCGACCTGCTGCTGCAGCTGCTGCAACGCTTGGTCGCGACCGGACAGCGCCACTCCGAGATAGAACTGGCCGGCCGTGAACACCAGCAGGATGAAGATGATCACCATCAGCAGCTGGGCCAGGGCGTCGACAAAGCCCGGCCAGATGTCGATGCTCGAGCGGCGAGAGCTTCGCGGTGCTATTGCCATCGCTGTGACAGAGGAGCGCCGTCAGCGCCGCGCGTCGTCGGCAAGAGCGGCGATGGTGCGCGCGACGATGCGGATATCGCCGCGTAGGTCCTGCACGCTCTGCTCCCTGCCCTGCACCACATCCTCGCTGAGGCGCGCGATATAAGCTTCGATGTTGCGCAGATGGCCGCGCAGAACATCGTCATGCCCGTGGGCGTTCTCGACGGCGTCGGCGAGACGAGTGAGCGAAGGCCGCAGTTCCAATTGGTTCTCGGCGAGCCGCACCATCAGGATCTGCCCTGCCTTCATTTGCTCTGCGAGAACCCCGAGACGATCCGTCAGGCTTGCGAGAGTGGCGTTGGCGCCGATCCGGCTCTCCTCACTTCGCGCAAGAATGCGCTGGAGGTTCTCCAGGCTATCCGCGGTTTGCTCGAGCAACGCCTGAATATAGGCCGGCACCGACCCGTCTCCGGTATCGCTCAAGGATCCGCTGGAAAGCCGCGTATAGGCCGACAGCGATTCCTCGAGCTCGTTGTAGAACCGGTTCTGCGCTTGGCCGGCCTGCAAATCGAGGAAGCCGAGGACGAGGCTGCCCGCGAGCCCGAACAATGACGCGCTGAACGCGGTCCCCATGCCGTGAAGCGGCGATTCCAAGCCGGATTTGAGGTCGGCGAAGGCGCGAGCGACATCGCCGGTCCCGATATTCAGCGCACCGATGACATCTCCGACCGAGCGCACCGTCTCCAAAAGCCCGTAGAAGGTGCCGAGAAGCCCAAGAAAGATCAGCACGCCGATCAGGTAGCGCGAGGTTTCGCGCGTTTCGTTGAGCCGCGAAGCAATGCCATCGAGCAGCGCCTGCAACGAGCTCGCCGAGAGACTGACTCGCCGGCCCTGCTGTACCCGCAGCATGCGCGCCATCGGCCCGAGCAGTCTCGGCGCCGGGTCCAGTAAGGCCGCCGGATCGTCGGCGGTCTGACGGTTGCGAAAGCTTTCGATCCAGTCAAGCTCGGGGTCGAGCAGCAAGACCTGGCGAAAAATGTAGATAATGCCGGCGATCAGAATACCGAGAATGACGCCGTTGACCCCGGGATTGCCCATGAAAGCGTTAGCCAGCGAGCGCCCGAGCGCCGCCGCCAAGCCCGCCACCAGCACGAGGAACAGAACCATCCGAACAAGGAAGCGGCGCGACTGGTTCATCCGGTAAAGTCGCCGCTACCTGTAATCGCGCTGACGCTCACTGCAATCCCAGGACCCCGCCCGCATCGGTGCTTCTCCGGTGAGCGCACCCTGAACTGCGCAGCCGCACCCGACGCCGATCGATCAGCAAAGGTACCGCATCGCGCGGTTGCGCAACAACGAAATCTCCGGGCGCGAATTCACGACGCGGCCCGGCTTCCGCGCATCGCTTGCTTGATCAGCGCGGCGAGAGGCAAATGTAGGTGCGGGTTGGCGGCCAACACGTCGCCGCTCTCCATCATGCCGTGGCCGCCCGTCATGTCGCTGACATACCCGCCCGCCTCACGCACCAACAGGACGCCGGCGGCAATGTCCCACGGCGACAGGCCGAACTCCCAAAACCCATCGAAACGGCCGGCCGCGACGTAAGCGAGATCGAGGGCCGCCGACCCGATTCGCCGTATGCCGCTGGTGGCGCCCATTACCGCCGCCAGCGTGGCGAGATAAATCGGATAATCGGCGCGACCGCCAAACGGCATGCCGCTGCCGATCACCGCCTCGCCGAGCTGACGCCGAGCCGAGACCCGGAGTCGCCGATCGTTGACGTAGGCACCGACGCCCTTCTCGGCCCAGTACATCTCGTCGCGAATCGGCTCGTAGATCACACCGGCGACGATCTCGCCATCGCGTTCCAGAGCAATCGAGATTGCGAAATGGGGAAGCCCATGAAGAAAATTCGTCGTGCCGTCGAGGGGATCGACAATCCAGCGGTGCCGCGTATCCGATCCCGCTTCTGCGCCGCTTTCTTCGAACAGCATCGAATAGCCGGGGCGCGCCTTTCTCAGCTCGGTCTTGAGGGCGCGCTCGGCCTTGAGATCGGCGGTCGAGACGAACTCGCCCGTGCCCTTGATCGAAACCTGCAGGTGCTCGATCTCGCCGAAGTCACGAATCAGACCGCGCGCCGCCTTTAGCGCCGCGTTGCCCATGACGTTCAGGATCGGCGACCGCATCACCATTTTGATGAGCTTTCCCTAGTGCGGCGGGCCCAAGCCCGCCTTGAGCCTCAATCCTTGGCGCGCTCGATGTAGCTTCCATCGGCGGTGCTGACAACGATGCGGGTGCCTGGGCCGATATGGGGCGGGATCATCACGCGGCGCCCGTTTTCGAGCTTGCCCGGCTTATAGGAGGACGACGCAGTCTGCCCGCGCACCACCGGGTCGGCTTCGACGACTTCCATCACGACGCTCGGCGGCAGCTCGACGGAGAGCGCGGCACCTTCATAGAGCATGACCTTGCAGACCATTCCGTCGCGCAGAAAATCGGCCGGGTCGCCGATCGTCTCGCGCGCGATCGAAATCTGCTCAAAGCTGTCACTGTCCATAAAGGTCGCCTGACCGTTCTCGGCGAACAGAAACTGCATCTCATTCTCGTCAAGGCGGACACGCTCGACGGTTTCTTGCGTGCGGAAACGCTCGTTGAGTTTGCTGCCGCCGCGCAGGTCGCGGAGCTCGACCTGGGCAAAGGCGCCGCCCTTGCCGGGCTGAACCAACTCGCGCTTGAGCACAAGCCACAGCTTGTTCTGGTATTCGAGGACATTGCCCGGCTTGATGTCGATGGCGTTGATTTTCATTGGCAGGATCTCGGGGGAAGAGGCTAGCGGTAATGCAGAAGCTAACATAGGTCCGGAAAGCGACAAGAACGAGGGCACGAGGATGCAGGAATGGTGGCGCCCCGATCGCTTTGCCTCACGCCGTCGGCGACTGGAGCAGCGTGGCCGCATGGTTGAGGCGATCCGCGGTTTCTTCGCCGGGCGCGGATTTGTCGAGGTCGACACCTCGGCGTTGCAGGTGAGCCCGGGGCTCGAACCGCATCTCCAGGCTTTCGCGACCGAGCTTCGCGACCCGCGCGAAGACCGCCGAGCCACGCGCTATCTTCATACTTCGCCTGAATTTGCGATGAAGAAGCTGCTCGTCGCCGGCATGCCAAGGATTTGGCAGCTCACTCATGTGTTTCGCAACGGCGAGCACAGCGCCACCCATCATCCCGAATTTTCGATGCTCGAGTGGTACCAGGCCGATGCGACCTATCGCGATTTGATGGAGGAATGCGCGGCTCTGGTCGGCGTTTGTCAAGAAGCCGCAGGCGCCGCGGCGCTGACTTGGCGCGGGCGCACCGCCGACGCGCGGCGAGAGTGGCATAGGATCACCGTCGCCGACGCCTTTCGCCATTATAGCGGCATCGACCTTTTGGCGACGGCGCCCGATCCGGCGAGACCCGATCCCGCTGACCTCGCTGCAGCCGCTAGCGGCATCGGGATCGCACCGCATCCAGGCGACGACTGGGAGGTGTTGTTTTTCCGGATTTTTCTCGAACGGATCGAGCCCTGTCTCGGCCTCGGCGTGCCGACAATACTTTACGACTATCCGCTGTCGATGGCGGCGCTGTCACGCCGGCGGCAGGACGACCCACGGCTCGTCGAGCGTTTCGAGGTCTATATCTGTGGTCTGGAGCTCGCCAACGCCTTCGGCGAGTTGACCGACCCGGTCGAGCAACGCGCCCGCTTCATCGCCGACCAGGCCCGCAAGCAGGCGCTATATGGCCAAACCTACCCAATCGACCAGGACTTTCTGGCCGCCCTCGAGCATGGGCTACCGGCTTGTGCCGGCATCGCGCTAGGGTTTGACCGCCTGGTGATGCTGGCAACCGGCGCCGACCAGATCGAAGAGGTGCTTTGGGCGCCGGTTCGCTAACCCAGAGCGCCGCTCGCGCCGACCATCGCCGACGCGTCAACAAGCGAGGATAGCGGGTGAAGAAGCCCAGATTTCAGGAGGTGGCGGGTTCCATTTTGTAGTCGGTCTCGCTGACCGGCTCGGCCCATTCCGTGCCCTGCCCGCGCTCGCCGGCTTCCGACATCGCCAGATGGCTGAACAGCCGGTCGGGCGCGGCGCCATGCCAATGCATAGTATCGGGAGGGATCATCACGGTATCGCCCGGATAGATCGCATGCGGCCGCGAGCCCTTGCCAATGCAGATGAGGCCGACACCGGAGAGGCAATAGAGGGTCTGTCCCACCGGATGGGCATGCCATGCCGTCCGGGCCCCGGGGGTAAAGGAGACCACTGTCGCCCGCATCCGCGACGGTGCCTGACCGACGAGCACCTCATCCTGAAAGACCTCGCCGGTAAAGGTATCCGCCGCGCCCCGCCGAGTCGCCCGCTCCGATGCCCGTATAACCGTCATCGTTCCCTCCATTTCCATAACGGAATTCGAGCCGAAGATAGGCTTGTCGCGCCGTGGGAAGCAATGCTCGCAAGTGTGCCGGAGCGGCTGTTGCAATGGACCGGGCGCGGCAATAGGATCTAGTCTGCAACAAGGCGAAAGCGCAACGATGGGCGCGCCGATCAAGGTTTTTTGGCAGCCGCACTGAACAAGCCGCCTGAGGGTCAAGGAGTACCTCTGGGTTCGTGGGATCGAGTTTGAATCGATCAACGTATTGGCGCCGACACTAGCGGCTTAGAGGAGCTACGGCGCCTTTGTGCGCGCTCGGTACCGGCGGTGTCGTGCGGCGACTACTTTGTCTTCGCACAGGTCATCGGCGAGGTCGTCGAGTTCCTCGGCCTTCAGGAAAACACCAGCCCCGCGCTCTCCCCGATCGAACTGCATGCCCGCTATAACCATGTGCTCGAGACAGCGATCCGGCTGGTCCGCCAGATGCCGGAGGGCAAGCTTGAAGTGCAGATGCCGAACCGGCCGCGTTCGTATCGCATGCTGATGCACCACATCTTCCAGATCCCGCCTGCCTATCTGGACACGGAAGACACGGGCGCAACCCCGACATATGAGCGCCTAGTTGTCCCGGCGCTGGCGGAGATGCGGACCAGCGCGGCGGTGGGCTAATTCCGCGAAAGCGTGCGGGCCCCAATGCTTGGTGGCAGCGGGTTGCTGGGGAGGACTTCAAGCGCCCCAGTGCCGACCTATTTCGGCGAAATCTCGCGGCACGAAATGTTCGAGCGCACGGTTTAGCACTCGACGCAGCATACTCGCCAAATCACCTCGCTTCTGGGGAAGGCCGGCATCGTGCCGTACCGCCCGCTCGGCCCGGCCGATATCCGGGGTTGCCGTTGACCGACAAAATCTGGAACGAAGCGTAAGTCCATTCGCGTCCCGCCAGGCGCTCTTGGCCGGGACGCGAATGAAGTTCCGCCTCAGTAGCCCGGCGTCTTCAGCATCGGAGGATCTGCCACCTCCACTAGGTCGACACGGCCGAACCCGTTGAAGCCTGTGCTGAGGCAGGCACCATAAGCACCGAGCTGACCAAGCTCGATCCAATCGCCCTCGCGCATGTCCCAGGGCAGCCGGAACGGCCCGCGCATCCGATCGGCGCTGTCGCAAGTCGGCCCGAACAGAGCGAAGTCGGCGGCTGGCTCGTCCGCATCCGCGACTTCGCCGAGACGAAGCCGGCGTGCCGGAAAACGAAAGCCGAGAACGCCAGCGTCGCTCAAATTGCCGTATATGCCGTCATTGACGAACAGCGTGTCGCCGCGCCGCTGTTGCACCTGAACCACGACCGAGCCACCGCCGGCGACCAATGCGCGGCCCGGCTCGGCCCACAACCACACATTACTTGGCAATGCTTCGGCGGCCGTCGCGATCGCGGCGATGTAAGAGCCGAGCGGCGGCGGCGTCATATCGGGGTAGCTGACCGGAAACCCGCCGCCGATATCGACGATGTCGACTGGAACGCCACAGTCTGCGATGACCTCGGCGGCCAGCGCTATAGCCCGCGCATAGGCACCGGGATCGAGGCACTGTGAGCCGACATGGAAAGCGATGCCAAGGCGAACCGCGTGCGGCCGTGCCGCTTGCAGGAGTGCGACGGCTTCGTCCGGTGGCACGCCGAACTTGCCTGAGAGGTCGTACACCGCTGCACCCTTCGGCAAAGCCAGGCGCACCAATAGCCCCAGAACTCGGTTGATCGCCGACCAGCCCGATCGGCACCGTTTCCTGCATTATCTTGGCAAGCTCGTCGGCGCTGTCGAACGAGAAGTCGGTCACGTCGCAGCGGCGAAAAGCCTCGCGGATCGCCGGCCGAGCCTTGACCGGATGCATGAAGTGGATCTCCGCTGCCGGAAGAAGCTTGCGGACGAGTGTCACTTCGGCGAGCGAGGCGCAGTCGAAATGTCTGACGCCGCCGGCCCACAGGGCCCGCAGAACGCGTGGCTCGGGATTGCACTTGACGGCGTACAGAACATCGCCCGGAAAGCAATCGACAAACCGCCTTGCGGCGGCGGCCATAGCAGCGGGGCGCAGGCACAGCAACGGATCGGTCGGCCGAGAGTGCGCCACGACCCGATCGATCGAGGGCAAGACAGCGCGCCGATAGGGGCGAGAAGAGACGAGACGGGGTTGTGCCATCGCACGATCCTCCGAAAAACGGGGGGACGACAAACCGTTGCGGGCGCTCGGAAGCGCCACAGACGGAATGGCCGATTGGGGTGAAGCGCCTGCCGGGGCAAATGCCCCGAGGCGTCAGACGATAGTGCGAGGACTTCGCATCGCGTGCCGGAACATATCCGTTTCCCTTAAGGAGGCCGGCCCACAGGTGGCCGGCTCGGCCGAAAAGGACGCGTTACGTCGTAGCAGCACCCCGGGCACGGGGTTCTAGGCACGTGCGATTTGCGTCGGGCTCTAAAATAGGAAAAGGGCCAGCCGCTTCAAGGATTTTTCGAAATCTTCAGTATGTTCCGGCGCAGTAAAATCGGCAGGCCGGACTGGCCGGCGTGTCTATCGCGAAGGGTGCGGCGCGAGTAGCCCGATGTAATCCCAGGCCATGGTCGCCGCCGCGAGCGCGGTGATCTCGGCGACATCGTAGGGCGGCGACACCTCCACCACATCCATTCCCGCGAAATCGAGGCCGCCGAGCCGGCGCAGAATCGCCCTGGCCTGCCAGGTCGCCAGCCCTCCCACTTCGGGTGTGCCGGTGCCCGGCGCAAAAGCGGGGTCGAGCGCATCGACATCAAAGCTCAGATAGATGGGCGCGCCGCCGACTACCTGGCGGACCCGTTCGGCGACAGCCTTCGGTCCCGTTTCGTGGACATCCTCCGCGGAGACGATCGTCACCCCCTTGCCGACCGTCCAGTCGAAGATGTCGCGGTGCATAGGGGAGCGTATGCCGATCTGGATCGTCCGGCGCGGGTCAATCAGGCCCTCCTCGATCGCATGATAGAACGGCGAGCCATGGCCCCAGACGAGGCCAAAGCTTTCGGGCCAGGTATCGACATGACCGTCGAAATGCACGAGCCCGAGCGGGCCCCTGCGGCGCGCCAGCGCGCGCAGCAGAGCGATCGTGATCGTGTGGTCGCCGCCGAGCGCGACAAGGTGTGCGAGGGGCGCCGCCTGTTCCTCGATCTTGGCAAGGGTACCTCGGATATCGCCATGGACGATGCGGAAATCGCCGATATCCGCGAGTTCCAGCCGCTCCATTTCGGCCCAGGACGCGGGATGGTCGCCGTCGACCAGCATACGGCTCGCCTGGCGGATCGCGGCGGGCCCGAACCGCGCCCCTGGGCGGTTCGAGGTGCCAAGATCGAACGGGATCCCGGCGACGCAAATCGCCGCGTCGGCGCTAGCGCGCTCGACGCCGAGAAATGTCGGCCGCGTCGCAAAAGTCGGAACAGAGGTCATGGCCTCCTATCTGGGGAGGCCATGACCCGGTGAAAGGATCTTCAGACCCGTTCGAGCACCGCCGCGATGCCCTGGCCGACGCCGACGCACATCGTGACCAGCGCGTAGCGTCCGCCGGTGCGCTGCAATTGCCGAGCCGCGGTCAGCGCGATGCGCGGGCCCGAGGCGCCAAGCGGGTGGCCGACCGCAATCGCTCCGCCATTCATGTTAATGCGGCTGTCGTCGAACGGCAATTCGAGGCCGCGCAGGCATGACAGCACTTGGGCGGCGAAGGCTTCGTTGATCTCGATCACATCGATGTCGGAGAGGCCGAGGCCGGCGCGGGCGAGCGCCTTCTTCGAGGCTTCGACCGGGCCGATCCCCATGATCCGCGGCGGCACTCCCGCCACGCCACTGGCGACCACGCGGGCCAGCGGCTCCGCCCCGGCGGCGTCGCCGGCCTTGCGGCTGGCGACGATCATCGCCACCGCGCCATCGTTGATGCCCGAGGCATTGCCGGCAGTCGTTACCCCGCCCTCCTGCAGCGGCCGCAACTTGGCGAGCGTTGCCAGATCGGTCTGCGGGCGCGGATGCTCGTCTTCGGCCACTTTGACCGGTCCTGCCCGGCCGCCCGGCACCTCGACGCCGAGGATCTCGCCCGCGAAGAAGCCGTCCGCCTTGGCGGCGGCGTATTTGCGCTGCGAGGCGGCGGCGAAGATATCGCAGGCCTCGCGCGTGATCTGGTAATCCCGCGCCAGATTGTCGGCGGTCTCAGGCATCGTGTCAGCGCCGAATTGGCGCTCGATCTTCGGGTTCGGAAAGCGCGCCCCGATCGTCGAATCATAGACCCGGCCGTCACGGCTGAACGGGCTCTCCGCTTTGTTCATGACAAAGGGTGCGCGGCTCATGCTCTCGACGCCGCCGGCGACCATCACCTCGCCTTCGCCGCAGGTGACGGCCTGCGCCACCATGACGATCGCGTTGAGGCCGCTGCCGCAATTGCGCTGCAGAACCGAGCCGGCGACCTCGATCGGCAATCCAGCCAGCAGCCCGGCATGGCGCCCGACGCAGCGGCTGTCCTCACCCGCCTGATTGGCGCAGCCGACAACGACATCTTCGATCTTCTCCGGATCAAAGGGGCTTTGCTTGACAACCTCGGCAATGACCGCCGCCAACATGTCGTCGGGCCGCATCTTTGCGAGCGCGCCGGCGTGGCGGCCAAACGGGGTACGCAGGGCGTTGTAGATGTAGCCGTCGAGCATGGTCGGTTCCTCCGTCTTGCATCTCCGCAAGCCGCCAGTCTGCTGTCAATCCTTCGGTAGCGGAGCGGATGCTCCGCACTGCAGCCGACTGGTGGCAGGCATTTCAGTTGCAGAAAGAAATTCTCTGGTAATATACGCTCAAATGGCGGCTGCTGAGCAACTCGACCTCTTCAGCGTGAACCCCGACCCGGCGGAGCCGAGGCATCCCCGCAACGCATCCCGGCGGGTAATCGCGAGCCATACCCTCGACGATGACAGCCTGGTCGCCGCGCTGCGCGCTTCGGGGATTCGCGACAGTGCCGCCTTGGCCGCCGAAGCAGGACGCCGCCGCGCCGCGGCAGCTATCCCGACACTCGAAATGCTGTGTCGGCGCTTGGCCGGTTTCGGCCGCGATAGGATCGTGCCGGAACAGGCGGCCGCTCTCGAGGCGCTCGCGGTCATTGGCGGGCCCGATGCGGCACGGGCAATCCTACGGCTTATCGACACGCGGGTGGTCGAGGGGCCATGTCTGAAGCAGGCAGTCGCAGCTGCCGTAGGGCTCGCGGCCGCATTCCCGCGCAAAACGGTGCTGGAGTTGCTGCGCCATGGCGAGCCGCGGATACGCGCCGATGCCTGCCGGCGCGCCCGCCCTTGGCCGGAAGCGCTTCCTCTGCTGCGCGAGCTGCTTGATGACCTCGATCCAACTGTTCGACGCGCCGCCGCTTGCGCGCTCGGTCGCCTGGGGCGAAATGAGGCGCGCTTGCTGCTCACCCGTTATCTCAGCGAGGAGCCGTCCGCGGAAATCATCGATGCGGTAGTTCCGATAGCCGATGAGGAGTGCACGATCCTGCTCGGCCGAATTGCCCGCGCAATGCCCGATCTTTCTGAAGCGGCCCTTGATGCCCTTGATGCGATCGATGATCCTCGCGCGAAAAAAATTTCTGCCGCCATTTCCGGAGATCGACCAACCTAACCTGGTCCGACGGTTCGTCCAGGCCGGCACGGAATCACCCAAAACGAGCGGACCGTCGCCGACGCGCGCGTTTTCGACACAACAACGGAAAACCATGATATCGATCAAATTGTCTTGCGCCGCGCTGGCGCTCGCCATTATCGCCGCCGTGAACCCGCTCTGGCGATCGGCTGCGGCGGCCAACCAGGTGATCGAGATGCCGAATGGATTGAAATACACCGACACCCAAACCGGCAGCGGCGCTGAAGCGACGGCCGGCCACAAGGTCTCGGTGCACTATACCGGGTGGCTGTCCAACAACGGCGCCAAGGGCAAAAAGTTCGACAGCTCGGTTGACCGCGGCCAACCCTTTCAATTCACCCTCGGGGCGCATCAGGTGATCGCCGGCTGGGACGAGGGCGTCGTCGGCATGAAGGTGGGCGGCAAGCGCACCTTAACCATCCCGCCGGACCTCGGCTACGGGGCACGCGGCGCCGGCGGGGTGATCCCGGCGAACGCCACGTTGATTTTCGATGTGGAGCTGCTCGGCGTTCAGTAGCCCTGAGGCGCGGAGCCCTGAGGTCCGGCAGATGGCCGACAATCACCACGGCCACCATTCTCACAAACACGCCGCTGAGAATTTCGGGCGCGCCTTTGCAATCGGGATCGCTCTGAACCTCGCTTACGTCGCTGGCGAAGCGGTCGCCGGGATCGTCGCCGGATCGCTCGCGCTGCTCGCTGACGCCGGGCACAATCTCGGCGACGTGCTCGGCCTCTCGTTGTCCTGGGGCGCCGCGGTGCTGAGCCGCCGGCAGCCGAGCGGCCGGTTTACCTACGGGCTGCGCAGCAGCTCGATCCTCGCGGCGCTCGCCAACGCGATCATCCTTTTGGTAGTGACCGGTGGAATCGGCTGGGAGGCGATCTGGCGCATAACTCATCCGGTCCCGGTCGCCAGCGGGATTATGATCGCGGTTGCTGCCGTCGGCATCTTCGTCAACGGCGGGACCGCGCTGCTCTTTGCCTCCGGCGCAGGCGACCTGAATGTCAAGAGCGCCTTTCTGCACCTGACGGCCGACGCGTTCGTGACGGCCGGCGTCGTCGCCGCCGGTATCGCGATCTGGCTGACCGGCAGTTTGTGGCTTGATCCTGCGGTCAGTCTGATCGTGTCCGCCGTCATTGTCATCGGCACGTGGCGCCTGTTGAAGAGCGCGATCCGCCTCGCCCTGGACGCCGTCCCCGAAGCGGTCGACATCTGCGGCGGTACGCGCGCATCTCCTGGCACTTCCGGGGGTCACCGGGCTGCACGATCTCCACATCTGGGGCATGAGCACGACCGAGACGGCGCTGACTTGCCATCTGATCATGCCGCACGGACATCCCGGCGACGCCGCGCTCAACGGCATGGCGGAGCAGCTGCACCACCGTTTCGGAATTCAGCATGCGACGATCCAGATCGAGCTTGCCGATACCGAGGTCGCCTGCGCGCTGACACCCGAACACGTCGTGTGAATTCGTTGCCGCGGCGCTCGGTCGGGTCTAGCTTTGATCCGACCGTATTTGCCTGGAGGAAACAATGAGCGAGCACGCCTACGTCCGCGAGGTCGGGCTGCGCGACGGGCTGCAGAGCCTCGCGGAGATCATGCCGACTGAGCAGAAGATCGCCTGGCTCGATGCGGAATACGCCGCCGGGGTGCGCGAGATCGAGGTTAGCTCGTTTGTCCCGCCAAAGCTGTTGCCGCAGCTCGCCGATGCCGAGGCGATGGTCAGTCACGCGATGTCGCTTCCCGGGCTCACCGTCTCGGCGCTGATCCCCAACCTGAAGGGCGCCGAACGCGGTCTGGCGCTCGGCGTCCCCGAGATGAATTTCGTGTTGTCGGTCAGCGACGGGCACAACCGCTCGAATGTCCGCCGCAGCACGTCGGAGTTGATCGAGGATTTCCGTCGCGTCGTGGCGCTCTGCCACACGGCGCCGGAGGACCGCCGCCCGCGCGTCGCCTGCGGTCTCGCCACCGCCTTCGGCTGCACGATCGAGGGTGCGGTCGACGAGGACCGGGTGCGCCGCATCGCGTCCGAAGTCGCCGAGGCGGGGGCCGATGCGATCATCCTCGCCGACACGGTCGGGTACGGCCAGCCGGCCGCGGTCGAGCGGGTCTTCCGCCGGGTCATGGCGGATGTCGCGCCGCTGCCGGTCGCGGGTCATTTCCACGATACCCGCGGGCTCGGCCTCGCGAATGTGCTGGCGGCACTCAACGCCGGTGCGCGCGCCTTCGACGCCTCGTTGGGCGGACTTGGCGGTTGCCCCTACGCGCCGGGCGCCACCGGCAATATCGTCACCGAGGACCTCGCCTTCATGCTCGAGGCGATGGGCTTCGAGACCGGCATCGACCTCGACCGGCTGATCGCCGTGCGCGAGCTGGTCGCCGGTGCCTTGCCGAACATCGTCCAGCACGGCGCTATCGCCAAGGCCGGGCTGCCCAAGAACTTTCATCCCGTAGCGGTCGCGCAAGCCGCCGAGTGAGCCGGCGCGCCAAAGAGGTCAGCAGCCGAGCTTCGCCGCGAGGTCGATGAAATTGTCGGCGATCACGTCGAAATCGTGCTCGGCCTTTGAGGTCCCGGGTCTTGTTGGGGCCGTGCTCGAGCGGCCGGCTGACAAAGGCGGTGCGGAAGCCGCGGCCGCGCGCCGCGACGAGATCGCCATTGTGCGCCGCCACCATCATGCATTGCTCGGGCTTCAGATCGAGGAAGGCGGCGGTACGGTCATAGGCCTCGGGTTGCGGCTTATAGGCGTGGGCGACCTCGGCGCCGAGGATCGCGTCCCACGGCAGGCCGGCGTATTTGGCCATATTCACCATCAGCGCGACATTCCCGTTCGACAATGTCGCGAGGATGAATTTGCGCTTGAGGCGGGTCAGGCCTTCGACAGTGTCCGGCCAGCCGTCGAGACGGTGCCAGGCGCGGTTTAGGTGGTCGATATCGGCTTCGCCAAGACCGCCGATCTCGAACTCTTTCAATAATTCGACCAGATTCTCGCGATGCAGATCGTCGAGCCTCGCCCACGGGCGCTCTCCCTTGCGTACTTTCTCCATTGCCGGCTGATAGCGCGCCCGCCAGCGATCCGCGAAGTCGTGCCAATCCCTATCGTATCCCTTTGGACCGAGGATGCTTTTGGCCTCGCGGGCGACGCTGTCGCGCCAGTTCACCACCGTGCCGAACACGTCGAAGGTGAGTGCCTTTACGTCGGAAAGCGCCATCATCCGAGCTCCTGCTGATGGTTTGGCTGCATCTGCCGATCACGGTTATCACACGCTACCACCTGGCCATGAAAGCGATGGCAACGAAGGTTCAAGGCAACGGCTTTTTGGTGCAGGTGAAATCCCGGACGTCGGCCTTTTCGCAGAGCACGACGGCGTGCTGGACGTTGTCCACGACCCAAAGAAAGGCCGCGTGTTCGTTGGCCGCGGCGCTGACCACATAATTGCCCGATCCGCCAGCTGCGCCCTGCGGCAGCCGCGGCCCGCCGGGAAGGTTCGGCGTCGGCTGCGGCGGCCCGGGCAGGTTCTGCGCCGCGACTTGCGCAAGCACGGTGTCAGCGTCGGAAGCGAGACAGCTCGACGAAAAAAGGGCGGCAAGCAGCGCGGTGACAAGGGATTTCGGCATGGTGTCTCCATCGGGTTATGCCGGCGAGGATGATGCGCCGAGTTTCTCGCCCGACGCCGGCTTTTGCGGTAAAACAGGCGATCGGGCGACGCCAAATGGAATGCGCCCCTCGCCAGGAAGGAAAAGCCGATGGAACTGTCCGATCCCGTCAAGCGAATCCTGAGCAATTACGAGAGCGACAACCCCGGTACCAAGGCGAACCTCGCCCGCATTCTGCTGCAAGGCAAGCTCGGCGGCACCGGCAAATTATTGATCTTGCCGGTCGATCAGGGGGTCGAGCACGGCCCGGCGCGCAGCTTTGCGCCAAACCCGCCGGCCTACGACCCGCATTACCATTACCAGCTGGCGCTCGACGCGGGCCTCTCGGCCTATGCCGCGCCGCTCGGCTTTATCGAGGCCGGGGCCGACGACCTTTGCCGGACGGATCCCGACGATCCTCAAGCTCAACAATGCCAACAGCATGTCGCGCTTCAAGGAGAACGCGACCCAGGCGATCACCGGCAATGTCAAGGACGCGCTGCGGCTCGGCTGCTCGGCGATCGGCTATACGATCTATCCGGGTTCCGACGCCGCCTACGACCAGATGCGCGACATCGCCGAGATGGCCTGCGAGGCGAAGTCGTATGGGCTCGCCGTCGTGATCTGGTCCTACCCGCGCGGCGGCAACCTGTCGCGCGAGGGCGAGACGGCGATCGACATCTGCGCCTATGCCGCGCAGATCGCGGCCCAGCTCGGCGCCCACATCATCAAGGTCAAGCCGCCGACCGCGCATCTCGAGCTCGCCGCGGCCAAGGCGGTCTACGAGAAGCAGAAGATCGACATCTCGACCCCGGCGGCGCGCATCCGCCATGTCGTGCAATCCGCCTTCAACGGCCGGCGCATCGTCGTCTTCTCGGGCGGCGAGGCGAAGGACCTCGACGGCGTCTTCGCCGAGGTGCGCGCGGTCCGCGACGGCGGCGCCAACGGCTCGATCATCGGCCGCAACACCTTCCAGCGGCCGAAAGCCGGAGGCGTTCGACATGCTGTCCAAGATCATCAAGATCTATCAGGGGAAAGACTGAGCCCTTGCCGGAGCGCGAGACGCGGGCGACGACGCGGCTCTACCTGATCACGCCGCCGGCGCTCGACCCGGACCGGTTCGCCAAGGAACTCGAGGCGGCGCTCGCCGGCGGCGATGTCGCCTGCGCTGCAGCTGCGGCTCAAGGAAGTCGACGACGACACGGTCCGGCGCGCCGCCGCAGGTGCTGCAGCCGATCGCGCAAGAGCGCGGCGTCGCCTTCATCATGAACGACCGCCCCGATCTCGCCGCCGAGCTCGATTGCGACGGCGTCCATGTCGGCGAGGAGGACATGCCCTATGCCGAGGCGCGTCGGCTGCTCGGCCCCGACCGCATCGTCGGGGTGACCTGCGGCGCCAGCCGCGACCGCGCCATCACCGCCGCCGAAGCCGGCGCCGACTACGTCGCCTTCGGCGCCTTTTTCCCGAGCACGACCAAGGCCGCCAAGCACCACGCCGACCCCGAGCTGCTGCGCGACTGGAGCGAGACGACGATCGTGCCGTGCTGCGCGATCGGCGGCATCACGCCAGCAGAATTGCGCGCCCGCTCGTCGAAGCCGGCGCCGATTTTCTCGCGGTCATCGGCGCGATCTGGTCGCTATCCGCAACGGCCCGCGCGCTGCCGTCAGCTGAATTCAACGACGTCTTCGCCCGCCACGACCGCGCCTTCGCCCGCGGCTCTCCTTTGCATCCGTAGCCCCCTGATCGTGAGCCACGCTCGCGGAAGCCTGTCCTGATAGCCGGCAGGGTTATTCCGCTGTTTCCGGAGCCGGTTGGGCGAGCGACCAGGCGAACAGTTCGGCGAAGGAGGCATTGGCGAAATCGGGCGGCGGCGCGCCGGCAAAGCCCCGCACCAGCGCCAGGAGTTTGGGCTCGAAAGCATCCGCCCGCGCCCGATCGTGAGTGTCGGCGGCCGCCGCATCGTCGCCGTCGGCGCGCTGCAATTCCGGCGTGTCGGGCAGTGCGGCGAGGGCCGCGGCGGCTTCGTCGGCGACACAAAGACGGGTTGCCTGCGCCGGATCGACGCCGGCGCGCGCCAGCGCGCTGCGGATGACCGCACCCATCGCGGCTTCGGCCCGCCATATATGGCGGCGGCGGATCGCGGCCGCGTCTTGCTCGGCGCCAGCCGCGCTTCGCCTCCCCTCTTCCCGATCGAGGCGAGTATCAAGTGGACGCGACATCGGCCGCCTCCAATACGCGCAGGCGCCGCTCGAACTCGGTCGCCTCGACCGCGCGGACATAGGCGTCGACCACATGGCCCAATTGCATCGCCTCGCGCGGGGTGACTGCGCCTTGAGCCGCCGCGTCGGCGACCGCGGCCATCGCACCCGCCAAATCGCCGGCGTTGCGGATGGGCGGCATCGTGAATTCGACCGCGCGTTCGCGATACGGCCCGACGATGCGTTCGAGGCAGAGCCGCAATGCCGCCGGATCGCCGGCGAGCGCCAGCTCGACGGCCTTGCGGGTCAGCGCCTCGCCCTCGCCGGCGAGCAACAGCCGGGCAGCGCGGTTGATGTGGTCGCGGCAGCCGCGCGGCCGGCCGGCCGGATTGCCCGACCGGCCCTTGGCGAACCGCCCACGCCGGTCGCGCGCCGCCTGTTTTCCCTGTTTTATCAGGTCGAGATCAGGCATCAGCAACTCCTTCAATTGCAATTTCTCACCCGCCCGCGGGTGCCGATGCCCACGAGGGTACAATGAGAATTTGGCAATTACATGATTGCCAATTTGGCATACCGCGCCGAGAGCTACGTGATCGGTGGCGGCGGCGATCATCACCTTCAATCGTCGTCGGCGCGACGAAGTCCGTCTCGATGAGGTCGAGCGGACTGTGATCTGAACGGTCGCTCGGCCAGGCTGTCGCCGTTGTTACGTCACTAGCTCAGGAACCCACTGTTTGCTCTCTCGGGAACTGCTGTCGTAAAAACGTAACAGTTCAAGTTGTCGGCAATGGCGAGAGAGGCGATGCGATGTCCCTGATTACGGCAACCCTCGACAGGTTTGCCGCGCCGGAGCGTCGGACAATGGCGGTCGCCTGCGGCGCCCATGTGCTGCACGACGGCTTTACTGATCTGCTTTATGTGCTGCTGCCGCTGTGGCAGGCCGAGTTCGGCCTCGGCTATGCCGAGGTCGGGTTGTTGCGCGCGCTCTATGTCGGCGTCGATGGCCGGGTTCCAGGTGCCGGCCGGGATCATCGCCGAGCGCCTCGGCGGGCCGTTGATCCTCGGCTTCGGCACCGCCCTTGCCGGGATCGGCTATCTCGTCGCCGGGGCGAGCGTCGGGTTCGCGATGCTGGTCGGCGCGCTGATCCTCGGCGGGCTCGGCTCGGGCGTGCAGCACCCGATCGGCGCCAATCTGGTCGCCCAGGCCTTTTCCGGCCAGCGCTCGCGCACTGCGCTCGCCGGCTACAATTTCTCCGGCGATCTCGGCAAGATGGCGTTCCCGGCGGCGACCGCCTGACTGCTGACCCTGATGCCGTGGCGGGCGGCGACGACGACGATCGGCGTCGTTGGGCTGGTCGCGGCGGCGGTAATCCTGACAGCGCGCGGATTACCGAGTCGCGGTGCAAAGTCCGAAGACGCCGCCGGCAAGCCGACGATGGTACAGGGGTGACGCCGAGCCGGCGCGGCTTTCCGTTGCTGTTGTCGATCGCGATGATCGACAGCGCCACCCGCATGGGGTTTCTGACCTTTCTGCCGTTTTTGTTGAAGATGAAGGGCGCCGATCTGCCGATGATCGGCATTGCGCTGACCCTGATCTTTACCGGCGGGGCCGCCGGCAAGCTCGTCTGCGGCTGGCTCGGTGCCCGGCTCGGGGTGGTTCGCGCGACCTTTGTCACCGAAGGGCTGACCGCGACCGGGATCCTGGTGCTGCTGCCGCTGCCGCTCGTCGCGGGTCTAGCGTTATTGCCGCTGATCGGGATGGCGCTTAACGGCACCTCCTCGGTGCTGTACGGCACCGTTCCCGAACTGGTGACGCCGGAGCGGCGACAGCGCGCTTTCGGCATTTTCTACACGGGCGGGGTCGGCGCCGGTGCGTTGGCCCCGGTTCTGTACGGTCTTATCAGCGACTTTGCCGATGTGCCGACGATGATGCTGCTGGTCGCTGCCGTCGTGCTCGCTCACCCTGCCGCTCGCCTGGCGGCTCGGTCCCTACCTGCGCCAGCCTGCCAGCTCGACCGGCTGACGGTCATTCTGCGAGCGGCGGCGTCTCCGTTTCCTGCCGCAGCCGGCTCGACAGCAATTCGCCGCGCTTTTCGAGCACCGCATAGGCCGCGGCGGCGATATGGGCGTTGATGCGCTTGAGGTCACGCAGAATGTCGAGGTGCAATGCGCTGGTCTCGACGCTCTCGACACGCCCCGCGCGGACACGGGCGAAATGAGCCTCGGTCGCGCGCGCCTCGAGATCGCGAAAGACCTCCTTTTCGCCGAGCAGGGTGCGGGCCGCGCGCGCGTCGTCGGTCATGAACACCGCCGCCGCGGTGTGCACATTCCCGGCAAGCCGTTCGAGCATCGCACGGATTTCCGCCTGGCCTTCGACCGAAAAGGCGAGGCCACGCTTGAGCCGCTTGGCGGCGATCGCCATCAGATTGCCTTCCACGATATCGCCGGCGTGCTCGATATTGGTGATGAAGGCGAGGATCTCGGTCAGCCGGCGATTGTCGTCATCATCGAGCGAGTCGGGATCGAGGTCGGTCAGGTAGACCTTGATCGCCCGATTGAGGCGGTCGAGCACATCGTCCAGCCCCTTTGTCGCGCCGACTCGTTTGCGGTCGCCTTGGTCGATCGCCTCGAGGGCGCCGCGGAGCATCGCTTCGAGCACGTCCGCCATGCGCAGCGCCTCGCGCGCCGCCCCGGCCAGGGCGAGAGCCGGCGTCTCGCGTGCGGTGTAATCGAGGTAGATCGGCTTTGACGGGTCGGCCTGCGTCGGACGCGCCGGCAGCAGCCACACCAGCAGTCGTGCGAAGGGTTGCAGCAGCGGCAGGAATATTGCCGCCATGACAAGATTGAACGCGGTGTGGAAATCGGCGACGAGGCGCCCGGCATTGGGTTCGATCGTGACCATCCACGGCCCGATCCAATTGAGCAGCGCGAGCCCGAGTCCGACACCGAGGAGCCGGTTCAACAGGTTGCCGACTGGCACTCTTTTCGTTACCGGATCGTCGCCCGCGGCGCCTTCGATAAGCGGGTTCAGCGCTGTAGCCGAGATTGGCTCCGAGCACCAACGCAAAGGCGGCCTGCGGCGGGACCACGCCCTGGACGGCCAACGACATCGTCAAAAGCACCGTTGCAACGCTCGAATGCGCCGCCCAGGTCACCGCCGCAGCTACGATCACAGCGATAATTGGTTGCGTCGCGATCGCACCCATCAGCAAACGCAGGCTCGGCACGTCCTCGTATGGAGTCAGCAGCGCCGAGGAGCTGCTGGAGGGCAAGGAGCATCAGCCCGAGCCCGATTGCCACGCGGCCAAGGTCGCGCGTCCGGCTCGCGAAGCTGCGACGAAACAGGAGGACGCCGATCAGCACAAAGAGCGGTGCGACACGGCCGATGTCGAACGACAACAGCTGCACGATCAGCGTGGTTCCGACATTGGCTCCGAGCATGACCGCCAGCGCCGGGACCAAATCGACCAACCCGCCGGCCGCAAAGCCTGCCACCATCAGCCCGGTCGCAGTGCTGCTCTGCAATACCGCCGTGACGCCGAGCCCGGCCAGAAACGCCGCGAAATTACCCCGCAAAGCGCGACCGAGAAAGCGGCGCAGATGCGGGCCAAAAGCGCGCTGGATGCCGCTCTGCACCATGTGCACGCCCCACAGCAGCAGGGCGATCGAGCCGGCGAGATCGATCAACGTCAGGGTGGTATCCATTCCGCCCTCCCGCGGCTGCGTGCGAGCACCGCGCGAGGCGCATAAACCACCCGCACGCCCGACAAACTCAAGACTAAAAATTTATCCAAAATCCGGTCAGTGTTGAGCTATCGATTGCAAGGCGCCGGTTGCCTTCCGATAAAGATGATTCGAACCGTATGGTAGCCACGCACCCAATTCTTCATCAAGCCGGCGTCATCGCCTACCGCGTGCTGAACGGCAAAGCTCGGGTGCTGCTGATGACGTCGCGTGACACAGGGCGATGGATCATACCCAAGGGGAACATTAATGGTGCGTCGCCCTGGAAGGCGGCCGAAAAGGAAGCCTATGAAGAGGCCGGGGTCAAAGGCACAATCACAAGCTCGATCCCGATTGGCATTTACACCTATTTCAAGAAACTGGAGACGGGAGAAGCTCGCGGGGCGTCGGTCGAGGTTTTTCTGCTTGAGGTAAAGGAACAGCTCAAGAAATGGCCCGAAAAAGGCGAAAGAAAGCTAGCCTGGCTATCGATCAAAAAGGCGATCAGGCTCGTAGAAGAGCCTGGGCTGGTTCCGCTGTTGCTAAGGTTGATGGAACTCGAAGGTATCCTGGCGAATTCTACGCCCATACCCGTTCGAACCAGGGGCGAAGACCGTGCCTGATCACAAACCCAAGACGCTGGAGGAAGGGCCGATAGTCTCCGTAATAAATCGGGATTATCACCGCGGAGAGACAATCCCCCGCCTCGGGCGCCGACGAGCACATGGAGACCGCCCATTTGGTGAATTGAGCCGCCCTCGATTATCCTCGATCGTTCCGCCCCAACAAGGAGGACACGGGCATGAGCGCAGCAAAGGGCTTTGTCATACCCGCGGACGGCGGGAAGCATTTCGAGTCGCGACACCCGGCCGCTCGTTTGCGTTGAAGCTCCTCGGGCGCGAGACCGATGAGAGGATTGTGGTGTTCGAGGAGATCCTGCCCGCCGGAACGACGAGGCTCTATCATCTCCACCGCGACAGCGACGAAGTCGCCTGGGCGCTAGCGGGTGAATTCATCTTCAAGATCGGCGACGAAGTCGCCGTCGGCGGGCCCGGCACTTGTGCATTCATGCCGCGCAAAACATCCCGCATGCCTGGGAGGATACCGGCAGTGAAACCGCCGCGTCCTGTTTCTCTACACCCCGCCATCGCCGGAGGCCTCATCGAGGCGCTCTCGGAGCCCGTCCGGTCGACAATGACGAACGCGTCAAACTCTACGAGCGCCACCACTGGGAAGTCGTCGGCCCAAACCCGCTCCGAACTGCTGTATTGCAGCGCCGCCGGAGGGCAGCGCTGCTGTGGCGGGGTTACTCGGCGGCGGCGAGGGTCGGGGTTTCGGCGGCGGCGAGCACGGCGGCGGCCTCTTTGGCGACGCGCGTGCCTTCGAAGAAGCGCGGGTTCTGCGTGCCCCACAGCTTGACCGCGTTCGTAAAGGTGAAGGCACGGAAATCGTCCGCCGTGATGTGGCCGTCTTCGACCAGCTCATAGGCCTCGGGCAGCGGGTGGCGCATATCGATCACGTCGAAATGCCCGATATCCGAGCTGAAGATCGCGTTGAGCTTCGAGCCGAACGGATTGTTATGGCCGAAGGCAGTGGCGTTCATGCGGTCGTCCGCCTCGCAGCCGAAATAGTAGGGCTTGGCGTAGAGATCGACCCAGTCTTCCTTGCGGGTGATCTGGCAGGCCGAGAAATCGTCGATGTCTTCGACGTTGCCGGTCAGATAGGCCTGTTCGGGGTCGGGCAGGCCGCCGCGCTCGCGCAATGCCACGGCAATGTCGCTGTAGCCGTATTTCTCGACGAGGCTCATCAGCTTGGCGCGGTCGAGCTTGTCCGGGTGCATGCGCTCCAATGCCTTGGCGCTGCGCCGCTCCCAATGCTCGATCAGATCGCCGAACAGTTGGCTGGCCCAGCCGACGCCGCCTTCCAGGAAAGCAAAGCGCAATTCCGGAAAGCGCCGGGTAACGCCGCCCAAGAAAATCGCCTTGGCGGTCGCGTGACCGGCGGCGGCGAAATGGCCGATGTGATTGTAGACGAAATTGGTCGGCGACAGGCGCAGGCCCTGATTGCTCGCGGCGCTGTGGAAGGTCGGCGCGATGCCCAACTCGATGCATTTCGCCCAGACCGGGTCGTAGTCATACTCGCTGTCGAGGCCGAGCACGTCGTACCACACCGCAAAGCGCGCGGTGTCGGGGTCGTTGGCCGCGGCTGCCGGTACCTTGCGGGCCATATTGCTGCCGAACATGCCGACTTTCGAGCCCAGTTGCTTGGTGACGAATTCGAGCTCGGCGATCGCTTCGTCGGGGGTGTGCATCGGGATGATCGCCGCCGGCGTCAGCCGGTCGCCGAGACCGCTGAAATAATCCGCCGACACGACATTGTAGGCGCGGATCACGGCGCGCCGCGTGGCGTCGTCCTGGATCCGCGGGAAGCGCAGCCCGGCGGTCGGGTAGATCACGGCGAAGTCGAGGCCGATCTCGTCGAGGCGGTCGTAGAGCAGCTTCGGCATCATCGCGGTGGCGCGGTCGAGCGTGTTCTCGGCCTGACGGGCCCAGAAGGCCTGCTGACCCATGCGCTTGTGACGGCGTTCGGCGCCCGACAACGAGAGCGCCTCGCGAGTCGTCCCCATCGCCTTCAGAAACCCGTCCGCGGCGAGGTCGCCGCCGACCTTGCGCATCTTCTCGCTGAACACCGGATCGTACTCGACCCAATGCCCGTCGCCATCGACGATCGGATGGTCGATTTTCGAACGGACCTGTTCAGGGGTCATGTGTGCGCTCATGATCTGCTCCGGAAAAATGTCGGCTCTCCGCCGTCGATTGTGCGGGCATTGCGAGCCGCGCGCCACAAGCGATCCGCGCCGAGCCTTGCACTCGGCGCAGGGCCGCCCGTCATCTGCGCCGGGTGCGCCTAACGCTTGTGACCCGCGCGATGATATTATCGAGATCGGCGAATGTGGCGGAGCAGATTGGCATGAGCCGACGGCAAGAAGGCAGTGCGCACCCGGCGCCGCCAGGGGTGGGCGAAGCACGACGCAAAGCCGCGGCGGCGCGAACCGAACCCCGCTCGACACTTGCGGTGTTGGCGGCGTGCGCCTCTATTGTGCTGATGGTCGCCGCCGGTCCGGCACTGGCCGAAAAGGCCCCGTTCAGTCGGGCCGTCATTGACGCGGCGATGAGCGAGCCCGATTTGCACTACGCCCCGAGCGAGGCCTGCCCCGGCCCGGCCTACTCGTCGCTCAAGCAGGTCGGCACCAGCCACTGTGTGCTCAAATCGGCGCAGGCGTTCTATTTCCTGGCGCTGACCGCCTATCTCGACCCGGCTGCGCGCGCCTCCGACCACCGGCTGGTCTGGCATCGCGTGGTCGAGCTGTTCAACACCCTGACAAGCGACGGCAACGGGCCGCAGGTCGCCCGACCGCTCGACGGCTGGTCCGATGGCCCGGTCGCGCAGGCGATCCTGCTGATCAAGCACACACCCGTGGTATGGCGTGCGCTCGGCCCGGCCGGGCATGCCAAGGCGGACTGGCTGATGGCGGCGATGGCGGTGCTCGGCAATTGGGGCTTCAACGACGCAAACGACTGGCTGACCGGCATCGGTCTGGTCGGCAATTTCGCCAAAACCAACAACCCGAATTACAGCCAAGGTTATCTCGGGGTGATGATGGCCTGCATCCTCTACTTCGGTCAGGCGGGGTGCGACAGCCTGTTCACCAACTTCGATTATGACCAATACATCGCGGCGTTCGAGACTTTCAATTGGCAGAACATCCTGAGCCCGACCAGTTGGCTGGCCGAGATCGATGTGGGTGACACCCACTACACGATGAAGGATCTGATGGAGAATGGCGGCGATCTGACGAATGCCAGCCCCAATCTCGGAAGGGGTGCGGGCGTCAAGCTGCCGTTCAAATATCTCGGCATCGAACTCACCGGAGACCACGCCGACCCGAACCCGGTAATGACGCTCTTTACCTATAAATCGATCGGCCAGAATCCGCCCACTGCGCCGCCGGACCCGAATAATCTGCTGTCCAGCTCGCAGCCGAAGCCGATGTATTATTGGGCTGTCGCGAGCCGCAAGGCGGCGCCGGACGGCGTGGCGGAGATCATCGACGCGACCCAGTCGCCGGTCGAAGGCGAACTCGGCATGGGCTACGAGTTCAACTCGGACGACAGCGCCGGAATTCGCAGCGACGCGCTCTACACGTTCGAAGGCTGGCTCAACAATTTGACCACCCGCGCGACTTTGCAGGCGCTCGGCATATGGGATCACCGGCAGATGCGGCTGGTCGAGCGCCGCATGACGGTCGGCGGGCGCGACCTGCTCTACAAGCTCGAACACGGCTATCATGGACGCGCGCTCAATGCCAACGGCCCCAATACGCATTATCGCGACGTCTGCGTCGTCGATGTCATCGGCCCCGACTTTGCGTGCGATCCTACGGATCCGGCGCGGCTGATCGAGGGCACCCCGCTCGAGAAAGGCTTTGTCTACGACCGCGAGATCTGGGACAAGCTCGTTGAAGGGCGTCAATAAACCTATGACGCCCAGAGAATGCCAGTTCGGGACGCTGTTGCGCCTAGGCATCGACACCCCAGCTGATGGCGTTACGCAGCAAAGCGATGAACCCGTCGCTTTCCCACGAGCCCCGGAAGGTGGGTGGCGTCGTGTCTGCGGGGTCGACGGTTCGGCCCGCGCGGATTGCCGGGTTGTGGCAATGGCCGAGCGCAAAGTAGGTCACGCCACCGTTGCCGACCTGACGGGTATAGCCGAGCACGCGGGTCCTGCCGTCGGGCTGCAGCGAGGTGTCGGAGTCGTATAGCGTCCCGATCGCGGGTGAGGTGGCGCCCGGGCCGTAATCCGCGGTCAGCAGGATCCGCGTCGCGCCCGGATCCTGCAATTCGACAAAGTAGGGCTCGTCCTCGACCTCGAAGGAGCTGCCGAGCCCGCGGGTGAGAGGGTGATCGTTGGCGGTCACCTCGACGCGGATCTTGCAGATCGGCGGATGGGTGAGGAAATAGCCCCCGAGCAGGGCATGGTGCTCGGTCTTGACGGTGCGGCGCTGGCGACTGCCCTCAACTCGCTCGGCGCGACCGCCGCTGGTGCCGTGCAATGCCAGCCAATGACCGCTCGCCTCCAGCCAGCGCTCGATCGCGCGGGTCTGCGCGGCGTCGGGGTAGGGGCCGGCGACGTAGGTGATCAGCAATCCGGAGACCGGCAGCCATTTCTCGACATCCGCGAAGTCGTTGGCGACCGAGGCCGGGACGTCCCGTTTGGCCAGCAGCTCCAGCAGCCGCAGGCGGGCATAATCGTGGTCGTGCCCGGCCATTGAACCGGGCGGAAAACCGCCGGTTATCAGATGTGCGTGGCCGGGCTTCGTCTCTGTCATTGGATCACCTCTCTCCCCGTTCGGCGTGTGCAAAAAGCTCAGCGCCAGTCTCTCACCTTCCCCCGGCTTTCGCCATGTGCGAGATTTCGCGCATCGCGCGTCACTCGCTTTGCGCCTGACGATTCCCAGGAGAACCCCATTATGCCGCGTTTGAATTTCGGCGCCTTCCTCGCCCCGCACCATCCGGTCGGCGAGCACCCGATGTTGCAGTTCCGCCGCGATCTCGACCTCGTCGAGCAGCTCGACCGCCTCGGCTACGACGAATTCTGGTGCGGCGAGCACCATTCGAGCGGCTGGGAAATGATCGGCTCGCCCGAAATGTTTTTAGCCGCGGCGGGCGAGCGGTCGAAGCGCATCAAGCTCGCGACCGGGGTCATCTCATTGCCCTATCACCACCCGTTCAACGTCGCGCAGCGCATGGTGCAGCTCGACTGGATGACCGGCGGGCGGGCAATCTTCGGCTCGGGCCCGGGCGCGCTCGCCTCGGACGCGCATACGCTGGGGATCGATCCGATGGTGCAGCGCGACCGCCAGGACGAGGCGATCGGCGTGATCCGGCGCCTCTTCAATGGCGAGCGGGTGACCGCTAAAAGCGACTGGTTCACGATGCAGGACGCGGCGTTGCAGCTGCTGCCCTTGCAGGAGGAGATGCCCTTCGCCGTCGCGTCGCAGATCAGCCCATCCGGCATGACCTTGGCCGGCAAGCACGGCATCGGCATCATCTCGATCGGCTCGATGTCGAGCGAAGGCCTCAACGCCCTGCCGACGCAATGGGGCTTCGCCGAGGCCGCCGCCGCCAAGCACGGCAAGACGGTCGACCGGAAGAACTGGCGGGTTCTGTTGAGCTGGCATATCGCCGAGACCCGCGAAAAGGCGCGCGCCGAAGCCCGCGAGGGCCTGTTGCGCCATCACAACCAATACGTCGTCGGCACATTGCAGCGGCCGGATGCCAAGCCGTTCAGCGACCCCGACGAGGCGGTCGACAAAGCCGCGTTCTCGGACGGGGCCTCGGCGACGATCGGCACACCGGACGACCTGGTGGCGCGGATCAAATCGGTGCTCGAGATCAGCGGCGGCTTTGGCACCGTCGTCGGCTTCGTGCACGACTGGGCCAATCCCGGAGAACACGATGCGCAGCTGGGACATGGTGGCGCGCTACGTCGTGCCGGAAATCAACGGCTATCTCACGGGCCTCCGACAATCACAGCACTTCGTCGCCACCAACCGCGGCGTCTTCGACCGCGCCAAGGAAGCCATCATGGCAAAGATCAACGAGAACGACGCCGCGCTCGCCGCGCTCTCGGTGACAAGGGGGTCGCGGCTGGGCGACGTGGCTTCGGCCAGCAATCTCCCCGATCTCGACAAAGCACGCGCGCAGGCTGGACGGCGGTGAGAGGAGCTTAGGTGAAAAACATGGCGCTGCTCATCGTCGATCTCGACAAGCGTATCGGCAACGCGAAGGCGTGGCGCGACACCTTTGCGGAACAGCTTCCCGATCTGGAAATTCGCCTCTGGCCCGACCCGGGAGAGTTGGCGGATATCGAGTATCTCGCCTTCATGCATCCCGATTTCGACGCGCTGCCCGAATTTCCCAATCTGAAGGCGATGTTCAGCCGCTCGGCCGGCGTCGAGGCGTTTGTCAACCATCCAAAATTGCCGAAGGTCCCGCTCGGCAAAATGGAGCCGCCCGGCGGCGATCCGATGATGACCGAATACGTCGTCATGCACGTATTGCGCTTTCATCGCGACATGCCCGGCTATCAGGCGGCCCAGGCCAATCGGGAATGGCTGAGGACGAGGATCGTCCGGCCGGAGGAACGCCGTGTCGGGTTTCTCGGCTACGGCATGATGGCGAAGGCGCCGGCATTGGTGTTGAAGTCGCTCGGCTTCCCGGTCTCGGCTTGGGTTCGGTCACCGCGGGAGAAGGAGGAGGTGCCGATTTTTCACGGCGACGACCAGCTCGAGCCGTTTCTCAACCAAACCGACATCGCCGTCTGTCTGTTGCCGCTGACCCGGGAAACCGAAGGCATCTTCTGCGCTCGCACCTTCGCGATGATGCCGAGAGGGGCGATGCTGGTGAATGTCGGGCGCGGCAAGCATGTGGTCGAGGCGGATTTGATCCGCGCGCTCAATTCGGGCCAATTGTCGTACGCCGCCTTGGACGCGCTGTGGCCCGAACCGCTGCCGGCAGAAAGCCCGCTGTGGCTGCACCCCCAAGTCACCGTGATGCCGCATGTGGCGCGCCGGCCGACGGTTGGTCAGCTGGTGACCGAGATTGCCGCGAACATCCGAAACCTGAGAGCCGGCGGCCGGTTGTTGCAGGAAATCGACAAGACGATGGGGTACTGATTATGATCGGTCAGCCGCGACGGACATAGGGGCGAACGGCGTCGATCAGCACTGCGGTCGGGGCGAGGCGCGGTCCTTCACCCTCGTCGACCGGCGGGACGACCCTGACGCCCCAGCCGGGCAATTTCTTCAGCGATGCCTGCGCTTCGGGATGGTTCAACAGCGGCGCGTTCAAGGACGGGCCCACGATAACCGGCGTGCCCCGTCCAATCGCTTCGGCGACGACGGATAGCGCAAGATTGTCGGCGATGCCGTGCGCGAGCTTGTTCAGCGAGTTGAAGCTGCAGGGCGCGAACATCACCACCCCGCGCGGCGGTCGTGGGCGGATGGCCAGATCGAAATACGACTGGACGACCTGCACCCTTGCGATATCAGCGAGCTCGCGCGGCGCGATGACGCGCGACGCGTTCGGTGTTGGGATGGCGATGACGGTCAAATAGCCAATGCCGACCAGGCCCCGCAAAAGCTCGGGACAGCGCGCCGCCGTCGTCGTGCCGCTGAGCACCAGGTAGGCTACGTCAAATCTTTCGTCGCTGGTCGCGGTACCGGGGCTCATCTCGTGCTCTTTGAACGGCGTCGGATTCAAGCGTTACTTCGCAGCTATTGATGGTCTCTCCTAGCGCATGCGTTCGACCGTTTCATCGGTCGACAACACGGCATGTGCGAGAAATCGGTAATTGATTATCGCCGCTTGGTAGCCGTCGCCCCACACCGGATGCCGAGGTCCGGCGGTCGCGTCCTTGACCATTGCAACCTCGAAGCCCTGTTCGAGGAATTCGCGCAGATGGGACTCGACGCACATATTGGCCAACATGCCACCGAGGATGATCTTAGCGATCCCGCGTTTGCGCAATTGCAGGACGAGATCATTGGTCTGGGGCCCCCATACTTTGTGCGGGCTGACGACGATCGTCTTGCCGTCTTCGATATAGGGCTTGAAGCGATCCAGCCAGTCCGCGCCCGAGTTTGCGAAACCCGTCAAATTCAGCGGTCCGTTTCGTGCAAAGCTATGGGTTTTGAACTCGTCGGTCTCGAGCGGTCCGTTGAACTTCCAACCGCTGTCCGTCGGATAGAAATAATGTGGCGAGATAAACACCTCATAGCGGTTCGCCTTCGCGGCCTTGAAGATCCGCTCGATGTTCTCGACTGTGCGGTTCTCGGTAACGCTCGCGCCGACCGCTTCCCAGTTTGCCCCCGCGTCGCTCAACACGTCGTTTTGCGGGTCGATAAACACGACCGCGGTGTCGGTCTGTCGAATTTCCATAGTCATTTTGGCCTCACTCTGCTGCGCCAGGACCTGTCTCATCGTGCCTATAGGATTGCGGACCGCAGCCGATGGCTACTTAATGAACGCCAGTAACTCGGCGTTGACTTGGTCCTGGGGAATCGTGCGCATGCCGTGCGGCGCGCCCGTGTAGACCCGGAGCGTTGCGTTCCTGATCAGCTTGGACGACATGTCGGATCTCCCCGATCGTGGTTTAGCAGGGCGTCAGTATTCGGCGCTCGGGTCGTGTCCCTAATTTGGCCTAAAACCTGAAACGATCCACGGCACGCCAAGGATAGCAGTGGCCACAAGAGCGATGTCCGTCGTCAACGAGAACGCAGGGCCAGAGGGCGGCTGGTTTTCCGACGAACGCGGTCTGAGTACGTAGGCGAACGTCCAGAACACGAACCAAAGCACCGCCAGGCCTAATCCAAGCCGCAAAAATCCCCGGCGTCGATTCACCTCGTTGCAAGCCGCTCAGCTATGATCGCCGCTCGCACGGCCTCTAGCGGCGAGTTGATCCGATCCGTGTGCAGCACCGCGAAGAACCGACGCTTCGTGCTTCCCCCGATCGGCGAGGACCAGGCATAGGCGCGGGTCGCGATCGGGTGGTCGGTCAGGTCAAAGATATGCACTACGCCTTCCCGTGCAGGCTTGCCGTCGAAGGTCTCGCGCACGGAAACAGATTGGGCGAGCTGCGCTGAACCGCCATGCATGCGCTCGACGGCGTCCTTAAGTTGGTGGGTTTCGAAGGATTCGCTCAAGTGTTTCCGACCGCCGAGTACGCTTAGGCGAAATCTATTAAAGCTTTTTCGATGGGCATCACAACTGCGTCGGCTCCCTCCTCGTCGAGGCGCGTCCTAGCCCACTCGCTACACATTGCTTGCCAGAGAACAAGACCGCTTATGAGCAGCCGGTCGGCTGCCAACCTGACCCATTCGTGATGATCAGTATACGTCATTGCCTGTCGTTCAGACGGGGAGTTCTGCGGGAACGCCATTTCAGGAAGCGCAGCGTTCCACGATACCACTCGGCGAGGCAGCGAAGTCTCGTTGTCTGTGCCATCTCGCACAGACCCGTGATCAGCGTTTACCCGAGCGTTGCTTTGAGGGCGCAGACGGCCTGCGCAATGGCTCCGCGGGCGGCGGGCGTATCCGCGAGCGCATTCAGCATTACGAAATCGTGGACCGTGCCGTTGTAACGGGTCGAGGTGACCCGCACCCCCGCATTCGATAGCAGGCGGGCGTAGGCCTCGCCCTCGTCACGGAGCACATCGTTCTCGTCGACTATAACGAGCGCCTCGGGTAGGCCCGCGAGCTGGTCGAGCGAGGCATTGAGCGGCGTCGCTGTGGGTTGTTTCCGCGCGGCCGGATCAGGCAAATAGGCGTCCCAGAACCATTGCATGGCGCGCTTGGTCAACCAGGGCCCATCCGCGAAGTGGCTATAGGAGGGCGTGTCGAAACCGGCATCCGTAACCGGGTAGAACAGCACCTGGAACGCGATCTTCGGGCCGCGCCGTTGCCTCGCCATCAGGGTCACCGCGGCTGCCATGTTCCCGCCGACGCTGTCGCCTGCGACCGCAAGGCGTAAGGGATCGATGCGCAAGCTGGCGCCGTGATCGACCACGTAGCGGGTCGCGGCGTAAGCCTGCTCGATAGCGACCGGATAGCGGGCTTCCGGCGCACGGGCGTAATCGACGAACACGACCGCCGCCTCGACGCCGACCGCGATTTCTCGGACGAGCCGATCGTGCGTGTCCCGGTCGCCCAGGATCCAGCCGCCACCATGAAAATAGAGGACGACCGGCAAGACTTCGGCTGTGCCGGCCGGCCGAACGATCCGGACCGGCACCGATCCGGTGGGGCCGACCGGGAAGGCGATATCCTCGATCTGGGCGCTCGGCTTGCCGACCGGCGCAGACTGTGCGCGCTCCAGAACCGACCGCGCGTCGGCCGGGGACAACCTGTAGATCGGCGGCGCGCCGGCCAAACCGTCGACGAATTGCTGCGTGTGGGGCTCCAGCACCAGCTGGGCTGCATCTACTGGCATGAATGCTGTTCTTTGGGTTGTGTGGCGAGCGAGACCCCGAATGACCCTGCACGGGTCACGGAGTGGCATTCTTCTCTTTAGAAAGACCTCGCCGTGGTCCCGGTGAGGATATCCGCCTTGCGGTTAAGGGCTACGATCAGCTGATCGATGCCCTCGTTCTTGAGGATGGCGGCGAATTCCGAGCGGCGGGTCGCTACTTCGCTGATCGCGCCATCGAGGTAGACATCGGAGATAAGCCAGCCCTCGCCGTTGCGGCGCATCAGGTAGTCGACCTTGACCGGCTCACCGTTGGCTTTGATGATCCGGCTGCGCACCATGACCCCGGACGGCCCGGGTTCTTCGCGCATCACCTCGAGCTTCTGTCCGTCATAGCTGTCGAAGCGGTCCGCATAGATCGCCGAGATGTAGCGCCCGAAGCTCTCGGTCACCTCTTGGCGCTGTGCCTCGCTTAGATTCGCCCAGGACGGGCCGACCGACAATCGCGCCATCGAAGCGATGTCGAAGCTGCGGCGAATTGCCGGCGCCAATTGGGTGAAACGCCCGCTTTGCCCCAATGTCCGGCCGTTCTTCATCGTGTTGAGCAACGCGTCGTAGAGGCCCTGTACGGTATCGCCGCCGCTCGACGGCGCGGCATGGACGGGATAGCAAAGCATGCTGAGGCCGAGCCCAGCGGCAAAAGCCGCGGCTTTCCAGATCGGCGTCTTCAGTACCATCGATTTGGTGATGGCTTGATTGAAGATCGCTGAAAAAGAGCCTATCGCCATGTTTCCTCTCCTTTCGCTACAGCTGAGCCAATCCAGTCCCGGCGGGACGCGACGCCCTAAGGGCGGCAACCAATTTCCGCGATGAGGTGGCACGTTCTCGCGGTAGAGGGCTGGCTCGGCGTAGCTAATCTTCGTCATCGTGGCCTCCGTTTGGTTTATGGCCTGCAATTTGGCGCGGTCTTGGGCGCTGGTCGCGTTAATGGTTGTGAACTTGTGTTAAGAGCGGTTTGCGGCGTCCTGCGCGCCGCGGCCGCGACGGGATCAGCAAGGGAGACAACTCGGTCAGACCCCTGTCGCATTGCAAAGTTTGGCGCGCTCGGTATCAATTGGGGGCCTGGGAGGACGATTCCCGCGTGGCTGACGAAACCTTCGTCTTCGGATCGTTCCGGCTGATCCCCGCGCAGCGGATGCTGCTCGACGATGGGAAACCGCTGCGCCTCGGCAGTCGGGCCTGGGACATCCTCGTCACGCTTGTTGAAAGCGCCGGGGAGACAATCCCCAAGGAGAAGCTGATCGCCCGTACCTGGCCGGACACGGTCGTCGACGAGGGGGCGCTCCGGGTTCATGTCGCGGCGCTACGCAAGGCGCTCGGCGATGGCCGGGCGGGCAGGCGCTATGTCGCCAACAATCCCGGGCGAGGTTACGCCTTTGTCGCACCGGTGACGCGCCAGTATTCGCGCCCGGACCCTGCATCGGCGAACGGAACTGCCGTAATCACCAATATGCCCGCGCCGCTCACGCGCATCGTCGGCCGCGACGACACCATCGCCGGGTTAACGACACAGCTGGGCCGGCGCCGTTTTCTGACCATCGTCGGTCCGGGCGGGATCGGCAAAACCACCGTGGCGGTCGCCGTCGCGGACATCGTGCACGCGTCGTACAAGGACGGCGCTTGGTTCGTCGGGCTGGCCTCGTTGTCCGATCCCGACCTGGTGCCGAGCGCCCTCGGCGCGGTGCTGGGGATCTCCCTGTCAGGCATCAACCCCTTATCAGGGCTGTCCGCGTGGCTGCGCGACAGGCATGCCTTGATCGTGCTCGACAGCTGCGAGCACGTTGTCGACTCGGCGGCGGCGCTGGCCGAGGCGGTGCTGAAGGCGGCGCCCGGCGTCAGCATTTTGACGACGAGCCGCGAGCCCTTGCGGGCGGAGGGCGAGGCGCTGCATCGCCTGGCCGCGCTGGAGCTCCCGTCGGATGCGGTCGATCTCACCGCCGGCGATGCGCTGCGCTACTCGGCCGTCCAACTGTTCAACGAGCGCGCCGTCGCGACATTGGACGGGTTCGTTCTCGACGATGCCGATGTCCCGGCAGTTCTAGATATTTGCCGCAGGCTCGATGGCGTGCCACTGGCGCTGGAACTGGCGGCTGCCCGAGTCGATGCGTTTGGCGTCAAGGGCCTCGCCGCGCTGCTCGACGATCGGTTCACCGTGCTGACGAAGGGCCGGCGCACTGCGCTGCTGCGGCACCAAACCCTGCGCGCAGCCATGGATTGGAGTTACGACCTGCTATCGGAAATCGAGCAGATCGTATTTCGGCGCCTTGCCGTCTTCCAAGGCGATTTCACAATGGAGGCGGCCGCGGCCATTGCGGCAGACGAGCGGATCAACGCTGCCAATGTGGTCGGAGGCGTCGCAAATCTGGCAGGGAAATCGCTCGTCGCGACCGACATCAGCGGTGATATCACCTATCACAGGCTACTCGACACAACGCATGTTTACGCGCTTAAAAAGCTGACCGAGAGCGCCGAGAACCAATTGATTGCATTACGCCACGCGCAGTACTATCGTGACTTCCTGACAGCAGCAGCCGCGCAGGATAAGGCCGGAGATAACCGGCGTGCCGACTACGCGCGTGAGATCGATAATATTCGCGCAGCGCTGGGTTGGGCTTTCGGGCCCGGCCGAAATGCATCGATCGATGTGGCGTTGGCGGCAGCATCGGCGCCCGTATGGCTCGAAATGTCGCTGTTGAGTGAATGTAGCGACTGGATGGAAAAGGCTGTCGCCGGCCTCGATGCTACCGACCGCGGGACGCGGCGCGAGATGCAGCTCCACGCTGCGCTCGGATTCTCGCTGATGTTCACTAAGGGCATGACCGACGAAGCCCAGGCCGCTCTTACTAAGGCGGTCGAACTCGCTGAGAGCCTCAATGATCCCGATTACCAACTGCGAACCCTATTTGGTTTGTGCGTCTTCCGCTTGCGCCTTCCGGATTTCCACAGCGCGCTCGAACTGGCTCGCAGGTGCGAGGCGGTTGCCGACCACGTCACCGATCCCAGCGGTAGGCCAACCGCCGACTGGATGCTCGGCCTCTCGCTTTTCTGCCTCGGAGATCTGACCCGCGGGAGAATGCATATGGAGAGGGTCCGTGACGGGTCTCGGCCGGTCTCGCGGCGCGCGGAAATCATCCGCTTCGGCTTCGATCAGCGCGTATACGCTCTGGGGATAATAGGCCTCGCTCGGTGGATCCAGGGGTTTCCCCAACAAGCAATGCAGCAGAGCCGAACCTCGATCGAGGAAGCTCAGGCGCTTCAGCATCCCGTCTCCCTATGTATAGCGATGTGGACGGGATGCCTGGTCTCGCTATGGGTCGGAGATCTGGCCGTACTCGAGCGATTGACAACAAGTCTGCTCGACCATACTGAAAAGCATTCCTTGGATAATTATCATGCGTATGGGCTTGGGTTTGATGGGGAATTGCAGGCACTGAGGGGCGATACGACCGCTGGAGTGCGGCTGCTTCGGTCCTGTTTAGATGGTTTGCGCGAAGCGCGGCACCGCGTCTTCTATTCGGTATTTCTAGGTGCCCTCGCCAAACAGCTATCGGCGGGTGGCGACGCTGCGGAGGGCCTGGCCATGGTCAACAAGGCGCTGCGGCTCGCCGAGCGCAACGGTGAATCATGGTACATGCCCGAACTCCTCCGGATCAAAGGCGAATTGCTGCTGTTGCACAGCGCGCCGATCGCCACTGAGGCGGAGGATTATTTCTTGCGTTCGCTCGCCTGGGCGCGCCGACAGGAGGCTCTGTCGTGGGAATTGCGCGCGGCTATCAGCTTCGCTCGACTCCGGCGACGGCAGGCTCGAAATGAGGAGGCGCGCGAGCTTTTAACACCGATCTATAATCAGTTCACCGAAGTCTTCGAGACAGCAGATCTGAGACAGGCGAAGGACCTTTTAGAGCACCTGGAATAAGCCAGCAGCCCTTTCTCGGCGCGGAGCAGATTGTCAATTACAAGCCACGCAAGTGCCGCGGCAGCAATGTCGCTGAGTATCGCTAGAAACAGTACCATTAAGGCGGGCCGGAGCTCAGTAGTCGGTTAGCAACGTCATTGCTGCCAGCCGGAACGCACGATCGCGTGAATGGGTGCTGAGCGGATCTTGGTCGCGTTGCCAAATCTTCAGATGTCTGTATGAATTGGCAGGCACTTCAGGACGATTCCCGGTGGATGACGAAACCTTCGTCTTCGGGTCGTTCCGGCTGATCCCCGCGCAGCGGATGCTGCTCGACGACGGGAGGCCGCTGCGCCTCGGCAGTCGCGCCTTGGACATCCTTCTCACGCTTGTTGAAAGCGCCGGCGAGACGATCCCCAAGGAGAAGCTCATCGCCCGCACCTGGCCCGACACGGTCGTCGACGAGGGGGCGCTCCGGGTGCATGTCGCGGCGCTGCGCAAGGCGCTCGGCGACGGCCGCACCGGCAGGCGCTACGTCGCCAACAACCCCGGCCGAGGGTATGCCTTTGTCGCACCGGTGACGCGCGAGCATGCGGGCCCGGACCCTGCGTCGGCGGACGGAGCGGCCGTAGTCAACAATCTGCCGGCGGCGCTCACGCGCGTCATCGGCCGTGACGACGTCGTCCCCGCGCTGGCGAGGCAGCTGGCCCGGCGCCGCTTGCTGACCATCGTCGGTCCGGGCGGGATCGGCAAAACCACCGTGGCGGTCGCCGTCGCGGACATCGTGCGCGCGTCGTACAAGGACGGCGTATGGTTCGTCGGGCTGGCCCCGTTGTCCGATCCCGACCTGGTGCCGAGCGTGCTCGGCGCCGCGCTGGGGATCCCTCCTTCGGGCACCGACCTCGTGCGGGGGTTGGCCGCGTGGCTGCGCGACAAGACTGCCCTGATCGTGCTCGACAGCTGCGAGCACGTTATCGACGCGGCGGCGGCGCTGGCCGAGGCGGTGCTGAAGGCGGCGCCCGGCGTCAGCATTTTGACGACGAGCCGCGAGCCCCTGCGGGCAGAGGGCGAATCGCTGCATCGCCTGGCCGCGCTGGAACTCCCGTCGGACCCGGTCGATCTCGCCGCCGGCGATGCGCTGCACTACTCGGCCGTCCAGCTGTTCAACGAGCGCGCGATGGCGGCCGTGGATGGGTTCACCCTTGCCGATGCGGACGTGCCGGCGGTTCTGGAGATTTGTCGCAGGCTCGACGGCATCCCGCTGGCGCTCGAACTGGCAGCGGCTCGGGTCGACGTCTTTGGCGTTCGGGACTTGGCGGCGCATCTCGACGATCGCTTTCGGGTTCTGACGAGCGGCCGGCGCACCGCTCTGCCCCGACATCAGACGCTCGGCGCGGCGCTCGACTGGAGCTATCAGCTCCTCCCGGAAGAGGAGCGCGCGGTCCTGCGTCGCCTCAGCGTGTTCGCCGGCGATTTCCCGTTGGAGGCTGCGGTTGCCATCGCCGCGGATCCTAGTCCGTCCGAGATCGTCGACCATGTCGCGAACCTCGTCAGCAAATCGCTAGTCGCCGCCGATCCTCGCGGCGAGATCGCTCAGTATCGTCTCCTCGACACCACGCGCCTCTACGCCTTCGAGAAGCTCAAGAGTTCGGGCGAACTCCAACAAGTCGCCCGACGCCACGCGGAATATTATCAAGCCTTGTTCGCGCCGGCCCAAGCCGAGAGCGAGTCGCGGCCGCAAGCCGAGTGGCTGGCGATCTACGGCCGGCATCTCGACAATGTGCGCGCCGGCCTCGATTGGGCATTTTCCCCCGAGGGCGACCCGCAGATCGGCGTGGCGTTGACCATCGCCGTTGTCCCGCTATGGGTCCAGCTTTCACTGTTGGGCGAGTGCCGCGAGCGGGTCGAGCGGGCGCTGGCCCGCCTCGACAGCGCCGATGCCGCGACCGCGCGACCACGCATGCAGCTTCTCGCGGAGCTTGGCTGGTCGCTGATGTACGGCGTCGGCCGTGCGCGCGAGGCCGGCCCCGCCTGGGCGAGCACGCTCCAGCTCGCGGAAAGGCTCGACGACACGGGCTATCGGCTGCGTGCCCTCTGGAGCTTGTGCATCGATCAATTCAACAATGGCGATCTTCGCGCTGCGCTCGAATTCGCCCGGCGCTTCGCCGCTTTGGCGGCACAGACCAGCGATGCGATCGATTTGATGATGGCCGATCGTATCCTCGCCACGGCTCTGCATTACTTCGGCGACCAACGAGAGGCGCGCCATCATATCGACCGCGCGCTCGCCCAGCTTGCTGCCTTGGCGCAGCAACCTCAGATCGTCCGCGTGCGGTTCGAAATGCGGGTGTCGACCCACTATTTCCAGGCTCGCATCCTGTGGCTGCAAGGATTTGCCGACCAGGCGCTGCGTGTGGTCGAGCACAATATCGAGGAAGGTAACGCCGTCGGGCAGGCCTTGTCCTTTTGCAGCGTCCTGGGCCAGGGGGCATGCCCGATCGCTTTCTGGGCCGGCGATCTCGACGCCGCCGAGCGCTACGGCGCGATGCTCCTCGACCATACCGAGCGTCACCCGGTGCGTCTGTGGCACGTCTGGGCTCGCTGCTTCAACGGCCTGGTGATCGCCAAGCGCGGCGATCTCGACGCCGGGCTGCGGGCGCTGCGCGGCGCACTCGAACAGGCCGGCGAGGCGAGGTTTCTGCCGCGCTTCCTGCTGCTGCTTGGCGAACTGGCGGCTTGCCTCGGCACAGCAGGCGAGGTCGGGCTGGGGCTCGAAACTATCGACGAGACGCTCGCCCGCTGTGAAGCCCGCGACGAACGGTGGTACGTGGCCGAGCTGCTCCGCATCAAGGGCGAACTCGTCATATTGGAGGGTGCGGCCGACGCCGCTACCTCTGCCGAAGGACACTTCCGGCGGGCGCTCGAATGGGCTGGCCGGCAGCAGGCGCTCGCTTGGGAGCTGCGGACGGCGACGAGCCTCGCACGGGTCTGGCAACGTCAACACCGCGTTGCTGACTCGCGCGAGCTGCTGAGATCGGTGTACGGCCGCTTCACTGAGGGTTTCGCAACAGTGGACTTGCGACAGGCGAAGTCCTTGTTGGAGGAATTGGCGTAACCCGGGAAGCGGGAGGCGCGAGTCGCCGTACGACACCGAGCCACCTCCGCTGCCGGCAAACCTTGTCGTCTGATGGCGTACTGCGCTCGCGGTTATTCGCCCATCAGGATTTCGGCGATCGCGATCCCGCTTTCTCCAGCAACGGCGTAGAGCAGATACACCCGCCCGTTTTCTTCGAAGATGGCGGGATCGCGCAGTTGATTTACCTGCCCGTAGGCGGTGCTGCGCACCGACGCAACGAGCGGTGCGTCTGCGCCCTCCCAGCTGCGCTCCGGCCGGAGGATTTCGCTGGGTGCGCTTGACTTCCAGCTACGCCAATCGCCGGCGAGCTCGATCCGGCTCAGGAGAATTCTTTCCGGCGTATCGCCAACCTGCGTCCAGAAGACCCAGAGCTCGCCGCCGCGCTTCATCACGGCTGAATGACGCATGCTGGGGTTGAATAAATTCGGGCCCGGGTCGAACCCGTGCATGCCGTCCGTCGAGCGATAGAGCTGCCCCGGCATAGCGATTGCGTAGGTCATGCCGTCGTGCTCAAAGGCGCGCATGTAGGGGCGCCCCAATACCTCCGGCCGGGCGTTAAAGTCGATGCCGTTCCGCGATGTGGCGACGCGCGTAACCTGTGTCCCAACGTCATCGAGGCCGTGGAAGTACATGACGATCCGCCGCCCCGGGGTGTCGACATGCACGTCCGGTGACGCAATGTGCGGCGTCGTGATCTCCAAAAGCAGATCGTGGGAGATCACGACGCCGCTCTGCTTTAAGAGAGCCCCGAATTGTGCGAACTGCTCCGCCGTGACCTTCGGCGGCTCGGTCAGGAAACACGACTCTTCGAGATGCAGACTGCCGGGTGGGTGAATCCTCCAAGGTCCCAGCAGGTTATCTGCGTATGCGAGCCGGATGTAGCGGCCCTTGTGGTCAGCGAAATAGAGGTAATAGTAACCGAGCCGGCCCTCGATCCAGTCAGGCGCCCGGATCATCGATGGACCCTGGATATTCGCGCCGATGCTGGGGTGCAGGCCGGTCGAGATGATGGGTCTGTCGAGCAGTCGCTGTACGCGCACGCCTGGCTCCTCCCGGTTACAGTAAATTACCTGTCGGTGTCCCCCGCTGCAAAAACGCGCCTCCGAAAGGCGGCCCTATCATTTCCATCGATTGCCGTGGTGGCTATGCTAGTCACGGTCGGGTAGCGGCGGGATCTTGGCAGGAAGCTGAGAGACGGTGTAGCCCTGGACCTCCAGGGTCCAGGGCGAGTCGATGGCCGCCTCGGCGCCCGCATACGGTAGGAACAGCGTCAGGTTCGAGACGTAGAGGGTCGAGCCGTCCTTGCTGAAGGCCAGGCTTGCCGGGAATAGAAGCCCGCGCACGATGCCATTGTGGTCGATGCCCCTGAAAGTCGCCGAGCTTGGCGATCACCTTCCCGGTCTTGTCGACGACGACGATCTCATCCTCCTGATTGGCGCAGATCCAGATATTGTCGTCACGGTCGACAATGATCCCATCCGGGGCGTTGATGCCGGTGATGAAGATCGACGCCTCGCCGGCCGTGCCGTCGGGGTTCACCGGGATCCGGATGATCTGATGAAACGCGGTGTTGGCGACGAACATAACCTCGCCGTCATTGCTGAACTCGACGCCGTTCGCGCCGAACGGCGGCGTCAGACCGGTTCCGGGGCCGAGCAGCGGATCGCTGCTCCACGCCGTTGCGGAGCCGCCATGCGGACCGATCTTCCAGATGACGCCGTTGAAGGAATCCGACACGTAGACGTTGCCGGCCTTGTCGAAGGTCAGGGCGTTGAGGCCGGAATTGGCGATCGGGCCGGCGAACACCGTGGACGCGCCGGTGTGCGGGTTGACGTTGAGCACCGTTCCGGCCCCGAAGTCGAGGACCAGCAGCATGTTGGTGACCGGATTGAAGGCGAGGCCGAGCATGTGCGCGGTCGAATTAGCGATGGTGACCTTGCGGATGATGTCCCCGCTCGGCGAGATCACGAAGAGCACTGCCGGCCCGCTGAGCGCGCCCTCCGTGTTGAAGCCGAAGGTCGGAACATAGATGTTGCCGTCGGGCCCCACCGTGAGGCCTTCGACGCTGCTCTGCACGCCGGGCGTGACATCCGGCAGGACGGCCAGCACATCGACGTCGCCGCGCTGCCATGCGCCGGCAGGCGCCGCCGCGAGGACTGCGATCACGAGCCCGAGCGCGGCTGCACCGATCTTGAATCCTGTCATGAATTTCCTCCCCGCAATTTGGTTCTCCCAGAGGATAGCATTCCGTCCATGCCATCAAAACCGACCAAGGGCGCCGCTCGCTACCCGAGGATCGCCTCGCGACCGTTATCCGACGACTCTTTGATGGCATCGACCAGGCGGTGCAGGTCGACCGCGGTTTCGAAGGTAGGCTGACGGCTTTCGCCGCCGTGGATCGCCCGAGCGAGGAGGATGTACATCTGCCCGACGTTAATGGCCTCACCTGACGGCGTGCCGGGCGAGGCGAACGTAAAACGCGGCGGCACCGGCATCGGCATGAGGGTATTGTCGCCCTGCGCCCCGTGCAGGAAAACCTCGCTCAACTGCGGCGAATCCTCGCCGGTTGCGACCAAGGTCCCGTCGCGGCCGTAGATTTCCATGCGATAGCCGCTGCCGGCAAACGGGATGGCGCCGACATGCACCGACGCTACGGCGCCATTCGCCAGCCGGCCGCTGACCAGCACGTTGTCGGGTGAGGTGACATCCAACAGCGTGTTGGTCCCAGTGTCGAGCCACTGCTTCGCCCGGGTCGCCACCACCGCGGACAGCCGAGAGAAATCGCCGGTGATGAAGCGCATTGCATCCACCGTGTGGCCATTGGCAATGGTCAACGTATTGGCGCCGAGTTCGGCGTCGCGCTGCCAGGTGCGGTGCGACGGTCGCGACAAGACGCCGTCGCGCAGCAGGCTGACATGGACGGCCATCACCTCGCCGACAAAGCCGGCCTCGACCAGTTCCTTCATGTGCATCACGGCAGGGTTGACGCGGGCCTGCAGACCGACCGCGGTGACAAGCCCCTTGGCCTTGGCGAGCGCCGAAAGCTCCACGGCCTCCGCCGTCGTCCGCCCGAGCGGCCATTCGCAATAGACGTGCTTCCCCTCCTCCAGTGCCGCCTTGGTCGGCAAATAGTGAGAGGGCACGCGCACGACGATTGCGACCGCGTCGATCTGTGGCGAGGCGATCATCTTGCGGTAGTCGTCGAACGCCAGCCGGGCACCCCAAACCTGGCGCGCCGCCTCGGCGCTGTCGGCTCTGGTCGTGCACACCGCCGTCAACTCGACATCCGAACTGGCCTGCAGCGCCGGCAGGTGCGAACGGGCCGACCAGGTACCCTTGACGCTGGCGCCGATCAGGCCCAGCCGAATCTTGTCTGCCATGTCGTTTCCTCCTTGGGGGTTATCCTTGGTGAGCCGTCAGCGATTAGCCAGAAAGTGGAGTCCCCCACGCCTACTAAGTCCTGGCTCTTAAGACGCTGCTTGTAACACGCGATCTGGTGCTGAGATGCATTCGAACGATTCAGTGCGATGCCCCTCTCCTTGTCTTCCCGGCGAAGGCCGGGACCCAGTTTTGCCATGGGCACCGGCCTTCCCCGGTGTGACAGGGATTTTCGATGTGAGCATTGATCCGCCGTCGCCAAGTGAATCTTCTGACTGTGTCTGAACACTAGTCTGAGTCCGCCATCGGTGGGGAAACGGGCGTTCCGAAAGCGGACTCAACCGCTGAACCTCGCTCTGTAATCCTGCGGCGTGGCAGCCAACAGGCGCACGAAACTTCGGCGCAGCGTTTCCTCCGATCCGAAGCCGCAGCGCGCGGCGATGCGCTTGATCGGTAGACGTGTATCGAAGAGCAGCTGTCGTGCGGCTTCCACCCGCAGCCGCTCGACCGCACGCGCCGGGGTGATCCCCGTCGCCTCCGCGTAGCGTCGGCTGAAGCTCCGCTCGCTCATCCCGACTTTCCGAGCCAAGGCCGGAAGCGACAAGTCGTCGGTCAGGCGCCCGACCATCCAACTGTGCAGTGCGCCGAAGCGATCCTCCGCGCCCTGCAGCGACAGGACGGTGCTGAACTGCGCCTGCCCGCCCGGGCGTTTGAGGAACATGACCAGGTGGCGCGCCACGGCGAGGGCCAAAGAGCGCCCGACATCTTCTTCGACGAGTGCCAGTGCGAGATCGATCGCAGCCGTCACTCCGGCTGAAGTCCAAACCGCATCGTCGCGCACGAAGATGGGTTCCGGATCCACCCGAACGGCCGGGTAGCGCCGGGCAAGTTCGGCACAATGCATCCAGTGCGTCGCCGCCCGCCGCCCGTTCAGCAAACCTGCTGCTGCGAGCAGAAAGGCGCCGGTGCAGACCGAAGCAATTCGCCGCGCCCGCTTCGCCCGTGCCCGCACCCAGTCCAACACCAGCGGATCGGCGGCCGCCGCATGGACGCCGGGGCCGCCCGCGACCAGCAGCGTGTCGAGCGTCGCCCGCGCCGGCGATAGCGGCCCGGCCACCAGCCCCAGCCCGGCCGAGGCGGTGACGACCGGGCCGCCTGCCGATACCACTCGAGGCGCATAGAGCGGCGCCTGGCCTTCTCTGGCGGCAAGCTCGTTGGCGGAAGCAAAGACCTGCAGCGGCCCGGCGACATCCAGCAACTGTACCGCAGGATATGCGAGTATCTCGACCAAGCGCGGTTTTGGCAGGAAACGAGGGTTATATGGCATTTACGCCATAGTCTGCCATTGTAGAGTTGCCTTGTCCACGCAGATCCAGACGAGGCCGTTGCATCATGATCTCAGACGAAATCCACCTCCAGATCGGTTCGTTGTTGTTCGAGGGGTTGGACCAGATCGATTTGACAGGTCCGTTCGAAGTCTTTTCGCGCATTCCCAACTCCACCTATCGTGTTTTTGCTAAGACCACCGCTCCAATGCGGGATTTGCGCGGCTTACGCTTGTTGCCGGACGCCGTTCTGACAGAAGCACCGCAACTCGACCTCCTGCACGTGCCGGGCGGATTCGGCCAAGAGGCGCTGATGGACGATGAGGATGTGCTCGCGTGGATTCGCGACCAAGCGGCCGGGGTCCGATGCCTGTTTTCGGTGTGCACGGGTGCGCTGATTTGCGGTGCGGCCGGGCTGCTCAAAGGCCGCCGGGCGACGACGCATTGGGCGTCAATGCATCTGCTTCCATTCTTCGGCGCCATTGCGGTGAACGAGCGCGTGGTAACTGACGGGAACATCGTCTGTGCCGCAGGGGTCACCGCGGGCATCGATGGCGCACTGCGGGTCGCGGCCGATCTGCGCGGCGCCGAGGTGGCGCAAGCCATCCAGCTTTCTATTGCTTACGCGCCCGAACCGCCATTCAACAGCGGCACACCTGAAACGGCGCCGCCCGCCGTGCTGGAGCGAGTGCGGCATTCTTATCAGGCGATTGCGGAGCAGCGGGAGCAGACTGCGCGCCGCGTCGCCGACCGTCTCGGAATCACCGCCTTGCGGTGACTTCCGTCTTTGCCAGCCGCCCAGCGCGATCCCGGTGCTACTGCAATGTGCCGGCGCTGCGCAGGGCGGCGATTTCGGCCGGTTCGAGCCATGCGGCCAGCGCCGTTTCCGCCTCGTCGGAGCGGCTCGGCGGCTGCGGCGGGATCGGCAGGTCGGGAATGGAACGGCTGAAGCGCGGTGCCGGCGCGGGCTGCGTGATCCCGTCGATTTCGACATAGGTGCGGCGCGCCATATTGTGCGGATGGCGCGCCGCCTCGTCCGTCGTCAGGACCGGGGCAAAGCAGGCGTCGGTGCCCTCGAGCAGGTCGCACCATTCCTCGCGCGTCCGGGTCCTGAACAGCGCCGCCAGCCGAGCCTGCGTCTCGCTCCATTGCTCGCGGTCCATTTGCGGCGGCAGGGTCGCCGGATCGATATCGAGGCGCCGCAGCAATTCGGCGTAGAACTTGCCCTCGATCGGCGCGATCGAGATCCAGCGCCCGTCGGCGCATTCGTAGACATTGTAGAAATGCGCGCCGGTGTCGAGGTGGTTGGTGCCTCGTTCGTGGGTAGCCAATCCGGCGGCGACCATGCCGTGGAAGGCCGTCATCAACGACGCGGCGCCGTCGACCATCGCGGCGTCGACGACCTGGCCGCGGCCCGAGCGCTGCGCCTCGAGGATCCCGCAGACCAGCCCGAAGGCGAGGTAAAGCGCCCCGCCGGCGAAATCGCCGATCAGGTTCAAGGGCGGCGTCGGCGGCGCATCGCGCCGCCCGAAGGCGTGCAGGGCGCCGACCAGCGAGATGTAGTTGATGTCGTGCCCCGCCGCCTGCGCCAGCGGCCCCTCCTGTCCCCAGCCGGTGACCCTGCCATAAACGAGGCGGGGATTGCGCTTGAAGCATTCCTCTGGCCCGAGGCCCAGCCGCTCCATCACCCCCGGGCGGAACCCCTCGATCAACGCATCGGCGCGTTCGACGAGGCGCAAGGCCAGCGCCTTCCCTTCCGGCCGTTTCAGGTCGAGCGCCAAGGCTCGGCGGCCACGCAACAACAGGTCGTAGCGCAACTCTCGCGCGAGCCCGAGATCGTTCGGCTCCGGCCGATCGATGCGCAAGACCGTCGCACCGAGATCGGCGAGCAGCATCGCGCACATCGGGCCGGGCCCGATGCCGGTAAATTCCACTACCTTGACGCCAGCGAGCGGTCCCAACAGCGCCTCCTGACATTGACCTCGGAACCCTGCGTGGCAGGGCGAAGCCGGTCAAGTCCCGCGCAAGGGCTTGCGCGCAATCACCGGGCTATGACTAGTTCGCTATTCGGGGAGTCAGGATGGAGCCGTCGCAGAATGTCCGGACCACTTGCAGGTATTCGCGTCGTCGATCTGACGACGGCGGTGTTGGGGCCGGTGGCGACGCAGCTTCTCGGCGACATGGGGGCCGACGTGATCAAGATCGAGCCGCCCGAGGGCGATCCGATCCGGCCGCTCGGGCCGTCGCGCCATCCCGGCATGGGCGCCTATTTTCTGAACATCAACCGCAACAAGCGCAGCGTTGCGCTTGATCTGAAGCAGCCGGCGGCACGTGAGGCGCTTTTCAAGCTCGCCGAGACGGCGGATGTGTTTGTCCACAATATGCGCCTCGGAGCAGCCGCACGGCTCGGCGTCGACTACCCGGCCCTCAAGGCGCGCAACCCGCGCATCGTCTACGCCGCCGCGACCGGATTTCGCAAGAATGGGGTGCACCGGGACCGGCCCTCCTTCGATGACGTGATCCAGGGCGAGAGCGGCTTGGCCGCGCTGAACGGCGGCGTCGGCGGCGAGCCGCGCTACGTGCCGATGGCGGTGTGCGACAAGATCTGCGGCTATGTCCTCGCTTCGGTGATCGGCATGGCGCTGTTCCACCGCGAGCGCACCGGCGAGGGCCAGGAGGTGCATGTGCCGATGCTGGAGACGATGGTCGGCTTCAATCTCGTCGACCATCTCTGGCACGGCGTCCTCGCCGAGCCGGAGAAGGGGCTCGGCTATCCGCGGATGCTGACGCCGCACCGTCGGCCCTTTCCAACGAAGGACGGGCATATCTGCATCCTGGCGACGACCGATGCCCAGTCCCGCCATCTGTTCGAGGCGATCGATTGCCCGGAACTCGCCGATGACGAGCGGTTCGCGACATTGGCGCGCCGCACCGACAATATCGGCGTGCTTTACGAGATCGTCATCGAGCGAATGCGCCGGCGCACCACCGCCGAATGGCGCGAACGGCTCGATAGGTTCGACGTGCCGAATGGGGTCGTCGCCGATCTCGAAGGTCTGCTTGCCGATCCTTACTTCGGCGAGACCGGGTTCTTCGAGCCGGTCGAGCACCCCTCCGAAGGGAAGATGCTGACTATGGCGGTACCGGTCGCGTTTTCGAGCTCTCCCGGCAACTCTTTCCGCTTGCCGCCGCCGCGTCTCGGCGAGCACAACGCGGAGATATTGCGCGAAATCGGCTACACTGATGGCGAAGTAAGCGGACTAGACGCAACCTTTGGTTAACAAGGGTATCGTGATGGATCTCGAAAAGTCGGTTGCTCGACACTATACCCATGGCTCCCTGGAGACGGCGATCTTCAACGCTTTGATCGCTTCTGGAAAAAATCTGGACGCTCTTACGTCTGCTGATCAGGCGCCGGTTGACGAGTTTCATATCGCTGGGCGGCAGGCGACCGCAGACTTTGCCTCTGAGCTGAACCGGCGCCCCGGTCGCACCTTCTCGACATCGACTCGGGGCTGGGCGGACAATCGCGCTACTTCACGCAAGAACGGGGTTGTCGGGTGACCGGCATCGACTTGACCGAGGAGTATGTTGGCGCCGCTGCGGCTTTCGCGCGCCGGGTCGGGCTGGACTCGCTGGTCTCGTACAGGCGAGGGAGCGCTCTCGCTATGCCCTTTGCCTCGGGCACCTTCGATTGCGCGTACATGCTGCACGTCGGCATGAACATCGAAGGCAAGGCAAAATTGTTTGCCGAGATCCGCCGTGTCCTTAAGCCGCGCGCTGTGTGTTCGGAGTCTATGACGTGATGCGCGAACGCGAAGGCGATCTCACCCTACCCGTACCATGGGCGGCGACCCCGGACACGAGCTTCGTCGAAACCGCTGCTGCCTATCGGTGCCAACTCGAAGGCGCTGGGTTCACGGTACAAAAGGAACGTAGTCGGCGCGACTTCGCTATCGAATTCTTTTGTGAGATGCGCGCTCGGGCGCAGCTGACCGGAGCGCGGCCACCTCTGGGTCTGCACATCGTCATGGGCACATCGGCTCCGCAAAAGGTCGCAAATATGATCGACAACCTTGAACGAGCGCTCATTGCGCCCACCGAAATTATCGCGCAGGCGAATTAGCCTCTGGGTCTCGGCTATGCAAGGATTGCCGCTGGGTGGCGTTCGAGGAAAGCGATGAGTCGTCCTGCTCTCCGCCGAGGCCTCACCGGAGGATCCCGAGGTGTGGCCTACAAGTAACTCAGAGGGTGATAACTAAACCGGGATCGAAGATCTTCGACCGGCCCTTAGGTTTAAGGATTTTGCGATGGGGCCGGGTCGCGTGCTTGTTTCCGCCAGCACGCACGTGTACTTCCATGCGGGGATTATATGGTAGGTTGCATCGCCCTCGCGGCCAGGCTAGAGGCCACTCGATGACCCTGACCCGTGTTAGCGAAATGCTGCTGCCCAAGCGTGATCCGAGAAGCGGCGAGATGTCCATTTTAAGCGATCGGATTGACAACGCGAGGCTCACAGAGGGTGTGCTCCTGTATCTCGCCTCCGTCGGGCTTGTCGCTGCTGCAATCATTGTCCTCTTTAGCGTCGCCTCCTTCTCGTTGCTTGGCACCAGCAAAGAAACACTCACAGGGTCCCGCATCGACAACAATCCCATTGAAGACGTATCCATCAGCACTATCGTTTTTTACCCAGATAGCAATGCCGCGCCAGTCCCGGTTCAGACAAAATCGCCGAGCTCGAGTGAAGCAAACAACTTGCCGTCCTCAACACTAGTTCCGCCACCCTCTGGCATGTCGGGTGAGGGAACCACAGTGGAACCGGCTTTGGAGCCGCTCCCTCATGGAGAGACGAGCGCCATGGCTGTCGAGACCCCTCACGGCTCAACGCGGGGTCCGTCTACCGACGAGACAGCCCCGCCCGAGCCAAGTGGGTCGCAACAGATGATAGCTCAGCCGCTATCGAGCGCCGCCGAGACCAGCATCGCGGCAGTCGAGACCCCCCACGGCTCAACGGTGGGTCCGTCTACCGACGAGACACCCCCGCCCGAGCCAAGCGGGTCGCAGCAGGTCATAGCTCAGCCTCTGTCGCTCGCCGACGAGGCGAGCACCGCACAACACGCTTCGGGCGCAACAACGCCGTGGGTGGCGACTTCTGATGGAGAACCCGACCAGAAGTCGCAGAATTTCGAAATCCAAAGTAACCATCACCTCGACGAAGGCAGTGTAGCCTTTACACCTGAGAGCCGCTTTCCCGAAACTCAGGTGAAGGAAAGCGCGGGGTTTTCTGGTTCCGCCGCGAGCGCTGGGTCCAACCCACGATTGCTCCATGCCGCATCACGCGGTCGCCGCGCGGTCAAAGCCAATCGAGATAAAATTGCTGATCAATTGAACCAGGCCGAACTCAGCCGTCTCCTGGGAGGCGGGCGAGCCTCGCGTCAAGCGCCGCGCCGGTAGCTATGGTCCGGCATCTTGTCTCTTTTTGGGATCCGGCCCGAAACCACTTTCCCGGCCGGGGCGGGGACAAGCCATACGGGAGGCGGCGCCATGACTTCGGGTTGGATCAGCTCAGCACGATCGAAATCGGCCTCGTCGGAGATCATTGGGGGTGTTGGTGACCCCGCCCGACCCCAAGACATTGACGGTGACACAGGGAAACGGCGCCAATGAGGCTGGGAGCACCAGCACTAAGCCGCCGACGATCAGCCGCGCGATCGTTCGCCTTCATTCGATCCGACCTCAAGCTTACCAAACCCAGACACTTGGTTGGCCTTGGACTTGTCCATTAATAGCCAGGTGCGCTTGCGAAAGTCTGAGTGGTCATCCAGCAAACTAAACTCCTGTCGCGAATACGCATAGCTGGCAACTTCGTACTGGATGGTGTCGATGATACAAATGATTGCTTGGTGGTCCGGGACTTTGTCGAAATTATCAGGCGGTCCATCGAGCACCACGGCTTGATAGATATCCACAAGGTATTGTACTTTTCCGATGGTCGGCCCTGGAATCTGAAACCCCATAATCAACACTCCTTAAACTTTAGGTTGCGGCGGTGCGGCCTACGGTGAGATCCCTTCAACGCCGAATATGCGCTGTGTCGCATACTTGTCGCCAACGGCTATGGCGTCCTTATAGGGGGCGGGATCGTATAATGCTTGCAGTTTGTCCAAGCTCTCGAATTGAACCACAACGACGCGGGGCGCTGGTGCCGCACCTTCATGGCGGTAGTCCGGGATTGACCGAGGGCGCCGAACGGGTATCCCATCATTTCGACCGTTGCTTTCGCCTCGAGGGGAGGACCAGCCCAAGATGAGCATCAAGAATAAGGCCTATATTGTCGGGATCTACGAGCATCCGACGCGCAAGGCCGAGGACAAGTCGCTCGCCCAACTGCATGCCGAGTCAGCCAAAGGCGCGCTCGAGGACGCCGGACTCGGCAAGAACGATATCGACGGCTATTTCTGCGCCGGCGATGCGCCCGGGCTCGGACCGCTGTCGATGGCCGACTATATGGGCCTCAAGCTCCGCCATATGGATTCGACCGATACCGGCGGCTCGTCCTATCTCATTCATGTCGGGCACGCCGCCGAGGCGATCGCGCTCGGCAAATGCAATATCGCGCTGATCACCCTGGCCGGGCGGCCGCGCAGCGAGGGGCAGGCGACCGGAACCGCAGCGCGCACCACCCAGAACACGCCCGACGCGCAGTTCGAAAACCCCTACGGGCCGGCGACCGCGAACATGTACGCGATGTGCGCGATGCGCCATATGCACCAGTACGGGACGACCAGCGAGCAGCTCGCCTGGATCAAGGTGGCGGCCTCGCACCACGCCCAGCATAATCCGCATGCGATGCTGCGCGATGTCGTCACGGTCGAGGATGTCGTCAACTCGCCGATGATCGCCGATCCGCTGCATCGGCTCGATTGCTGCGTGATCAGCGATGGCGGCGGCGCGATCATCGTCGCCAGCCCCGAGGTGGCGAGGAGCCTCAAACGCCCCAAGGTCAAAATCATCGGCGCCGGGGAAGCCCCCAAGCACCAGATGGGCGGGCGGGTCGACCTGACCTATTCGGGAGCGGTGTGGTCGGGACCGCCGGCCTTTGCCGAGGCCGGCGTCAAGCCCGGCGACATCAAATACGCCTCGATCTACGACAGCTTTACGATCACCGTCCTGATGCAGATCGAGGATCTCGGCTTCTGCGAGAAGGGTCAGGGCGGCCGGTTCGTTTCCGACGGCAATCTGATCTCGGGCACCGGCAAATTGCCGTTCAACACCGATGGCGGCGGGCTCTGCAACAACCACCCGGCCAATCGCGGCGGGCTGACCAAAGTCGTTGAAGCGGTGCGCCAGTTGCGCGGCGAGGCGCATCCGGCCGTGCAGGTCAGGAATTGCGATCTGGCATTGGCGCACGGCACCGGCGGCTCGCTCGGCACCCGGCACGGCGCTGCGACCGTCATCATGGAAAGGGAGTGAGGCCGATGCCGGCGCAAGAACGCAAGATCCAAGCCCCGCAGCCCAATCCCGAGACCCAGGCGTTCTGGAAGGCGGCCGAAGGCGGCAAATTCATGATCGGCAAATGCACCGCCTGCGGCGCGGTGCATTATTATCCGCGTGCGATCTGCCCGTTCTGCTTCAGCGACAAGACCGAGCTGCAGCAGGCGTCCGGCAACGGCACGATCTACACCTACAGCGTGATGCGGCGCGCCCCCATCCCCTACGCCATCGCCTATGTGACATTGAGCGAGGGGCCGACGATGATGACCAATATCGTCGATTGCGACCTCGACAAAATCCGCATCGGCCAGGCGGTCCGGCTCGTCTTCAAGCCGAGCGACGGCGGCCCGCCGGTGCCGATGTTCACCCCCGTCTGAATTCACTTCGTCACTCGGAGAACAACAATGGACACGCTCGAAGCCAGGCTTTCCGCGCGGCCGCGCAATATCGACCCGGACGAATGGGCGGTGCGGGTCGATCTCGCCGCCTGCTATCGCCTGATCGCCCATTTCGGCTGGGACGATCTGATACTGACGCATAATTCGGCGCGCGTGCCGGGCCATCACGACCACTTCCTGATCAACCCGATGGGGTTGATGTTCGACGAGATCACCGCGTCGAACCTGTTGAAGGTCGATCTCGAAGGCAACCTCGTCGAGCCCTCGGAATACGAGCCGATCTACGCCGGCTTCGTGATCCACAGCGCGATCTATCTGGGCCGGCCCGACGTGCAGTGCGTCATCCACACCCACACCGAGGCCGACATCGCCGTAGGCGCTCTCGAAGAAGGATTATTGCCGCTGTCGCAATGGGCGATGCGGTTCTACAACCGGCTCGGTTATCATGATTACGAGGGCGTCTCGCTCGACCTCGACGAGCGCGAGCGGCTACAGGCGAGTATTGGCAATCACCCGGTCCTGGTGTTGCGCAACCACGGCTTGTTGGTAACGGGGCGCAACGTCGCCGAGGCGTTCTCGGCGACCTATCACTTCGAACGCTCCGCCGAAGCCCAGCTGAAGATCCAGGCGGCGGCCGGCTCCGGCGCCAAGGTCGTGATCCCGTCGCCGGAGACCTGCGAGCGCCAGGCTGCCTTGTTCGCCGGCGGCAATCTGGAGCGTCTCGCCGGGCAGCGCGAATGGCCGGCGCTGCTGCGGCTCGCCGATAAGCTCGATCCCAGCTACCGGAACTGAGCCGCCGTTGGCCTGGCGCGGGCCATCATTGATGCTGCGAGCCCGGTTGGGTTAGACTAAACGTTAACTCTTATAGCGGGGTACCCTCGGCGCAAGCGCAAGAGAGGGCGATGCCAAGAAGAAGCGGGAGGCCGCGAGCAGCGACGGGCATGCCGCCCGGGGTCGGGCTGCGGCGCGCATTGGAATGGAATCATCGCGCGATCAACTGCGTTGCCTTTGATCCGGGCCTTCAGCATCTCGCCAGCGGCGGCCTCGACGGTACCGTAACGCTTTGGGACACTGTCGACGGCAAGTTGCTCCGCACGTTCGAATGGCGGCGCAGCACCTTCGAATGGCAGCGCAGCGAGGTGGCGAGCGTAGCCTTCGACCCGGCAGGAAGACGGCTGGCCAGCGGCAGCGCCAATGGCACCGTCAATTTGTGGGACATCGCCAGCGGAGAATTAATCTACGCGCTCGCAAGGCAGTCCGGCAGCATTGCCAGCGTTGCCTTCCACCCGACGGAGCACATCCTGGCCAGCAGTGCTAATGACGGCACTGTAAACCTTTCGAACACAATTGACGGCAAATTGCTTCGTACCTTCCGCGGACCGCGTGGCGAGGTCGTCAGCGTGATGTTTGACCCTACCGGGCACACACTGGCCCGTGCTAGCGCAGATGGGACGGTGATCCTGTGGGACATCCTCGACGGCACAGTGCCTCGTTTGTTCGAGAAGCATTTTTTCCCGGTTTCGAGTGTCGGCTTTGAGCCAAACGGACGGATGCTCGCCATTGGCAGCCTCGACAACACCGTAAAGCTTTGGGACGTCCTCAATGGCAAGTTGCGCCGCATTCTGGAAGGCCATAGGGGGTCAGTCGTCGCGCTGAGCTTCCATCAACAGAGGCCCCTATTCGCGACGATGGGTTGGGACGACACCATACGAGTTTGGAGTTCCGAAACCTGGGATGTCGTCGCGGTAATTCAGCGGCACGCTCGCTACCGCTTTCGCGGCTTGGGGCCTCAGCGGCGCCAGCACTGCTCCCGTTCGGCATGGACCTGGCCGAGGCGGTATTGCAGACGCTCGCGCTCCTCGCCATACGGGGTGTGGGCTAGTCTGTCACGCAACTCGCGCTCGTCGTGGCGCAGGCCGTCGCACCGTCCGCGGTAGCCTTCCGCTTCGCCGTAGCGCGGCGGCTGTCCATATCCCGGTGGTCCATACCTGGTCCGGGTAGCCCGGCCCCTCGGAATAGCCTGGTCCCCCGCCTTGATAAGGCGGCGCGGCTACCGGCGCCGCCGGGCGACCGCCGTTGCATTGCAAGTGCCCATCGCTGTTGCCGATATCGCCGACGCAATGCGTGATATCGAGGGCGGTCAACTGACTGCCGCGGCCGTTGGCCCTCAGACAAACCGCAGTCAGGGTTGGGCCCTGCATCCGGATCTCCCGGCAGCTCTGCTGGTAGGAGCCCGGCGGCGGCGCCTGGGCATGTGCCGGTAGAGGCAGGCCGGCCAGTGCGCGACCGCTCCGACCAGCCTGAAAACAAGCTTCATTTTCCACTCCACACCGCATGACAAGGCAGAGAACGGCGGAGTCGGAACGGAAATTTCCGGGCTGTCAGGCCAGCCAGCGCTTGCGCCGGCGGTAATGTTTGACGTCGCGGTAGCTCTTTCGGCCAGTCGCCGAGAGCCCGAGATAGAATTCCTTGACGTCCTCGTTGGTGCGCAACGCGGCGGCCGCGCCGTCCATGACGACCCGGCCGTTTTCGAGGATATAGCCGTAATCGGCGTGGCGCAGGGCGACATTGGTGTTCTGCTCGGCGACCAGGAAGGCGACATTTTCATTGCTGTTGAGCCGGTCGACGATGGCGAAGATCTCGTCGACGAGCTGCGGCGCAAGACCCAGCGACGGCTCGTCGAGCAGGATCATCTTCGGCCGCGACATCAGTGCCCGCCCAATCGCCGTCATCTGCTGTTCGCCGCCCGAGGTGTATCCGGCAATCGCGCTGCGCCGGATCTTGAGCCGCGGAAAATAGCGGTAGACCTTGTCGAGGTCATCGGCGACCCGGGCGCGCCCGTCATGCCGCGTATAAGCTCCGGTCAACAGATTTTCCTCGACGGTGAGATGGGCGAAGCAGTGGCGGCCCTCCATGACCTGGATCAGACCGCGCTTGACCAGCGAGGCGGCGTCGAGCGCATCGATCCGCTCGCCGGCAAAGGTAATCGAGCCTTTGGTGACCTCGCCGCGCTCGGCGCGCAGCAGGTTCGAGATCGCTTTCAACGTCGTCGTCTTGCCGGCGCCGTTGCCGCCGAGCAGCGCAACGATGGCGCCGCTCGGCACTTCCAGCGATACGCCCTTCAGCACCAGGATCACATGATTGTAGATCACCTCGATGTTGTTGACGGCGAGGAGCGCGGCCGGTTCGGTCATCAGGCGTCGCGAGGATGGGAGCCGGTGCCGCGCGGCCTCACATCACCTTCGAGCAGTCGCGCGGGGTGATCGCCTTCTCCTTCGCGTAGGCGAGCGCCGCGTCGTCATACATTTCGGTCAGCATCGTGCGGTCGGGCTGGATCCAGTCGGAGACAAAGTGCCAGTGCTTGCCGTCCCACTGCTGGATGCGGACCCTGCCATTGCCTTCGTGGTTGGCGCACGAGAGCTGGATCGGCTGCATCAGCCCGTCGGCGCCGAGCTGCGCGATGCGTTCTGGGGTGATGTTCAGGTGTTCATATCCCCACTGCACCTCTTCGCCTTTGAGGGGCTTTTTGCCGAACTTGCCCTGGGCCGTGTGGATCGCCTCGAGGTCGAAGATCGCGTTTATGACGCCGCGGTTGAAAAGCACCTCGCCGACCTTGTCCCGCGTCGTGTGGCCGCCGTTCTTGTCATAGACGTATTTGAGGATGTCCTTGATCACCGGATAATCCTGTCCGGCGCCGTGGAACGTGCCCGATTTGTAGCCGATTGCCGCCTCGCCGGCTGGCGCGACGTCGGGCTCGGAGCCCGACCACCACACGCCGATGAAGTGGTCCATCGGATATCCGACCGAGGCTGCTCCCTTGATCGCGGTCGAGTTCATGACACCCCAACCCCACATCAGCAGCCAGTCCGGCCGCTGCTGGCGGATCTGCAGCCAGGTCGCCGACTGCTCGATACCGGGCGCCGAGACCGGGTATTTGAGGAAGGTGTAGCCGTATTTCTGCGACAGCTTTTCGAGCGTCGCAATCGGCTCCTTGCCGTAGGCGATGTCGATATAGACGAGGCCGATCTTCTTGCCCTTGAGCTTGTCGAGGCCGCCCATTTGGTCACCGACATACTTGATCATCGCGTCGGCCTGCGCCCAATAGGTCGCCGGCAATGTAAAGACATAGGGGAACACCGCGCCATCGCTGGCGTCGGCCCGGCCGTAGCCCATCGAGACGACCGGGATCTTGTCGGCGGTGGCGCGCTCGATCAGAGCATAGGTGATGCCGGTCGACAGCGGGTCGACGAGGCTGGCGCCGGTCGGCCCCTTGTTCTTGAGGCGCTCGTAGCACTCGACGCCCTTGTCGTTGTTGTAGCCGGTTTCGCACTCCTCATAGGTGATCTTGACACCGCCGACGCCGCCGTCGCGAGCGTTGATCATGTCGAGATAATCGGCGTAGCCGTCGGCAAACGGGATGCCGTTCGGCGCATAGGGGCCGGTGCGGTAGACCAGGCGCGGAATGAATTGCTCGTTTTGCGCGAACGCCGTGCCGGCCCCGGATACGGCGACTGCCGCGGCCACGACCGCAAGCAATGTTCTGAACAGCCTCATATTCTCCTCCCTGTGTCGTGAGTTTCGGGTTTTCTAAGCTCCTGTCGGTTCCGCCGCAAGGCTTCTCGCAATCAATGCGGGAAGGGCCATAGCCGCAGCTTCTCTTTGCCGATCGCCCACAGCCGCGCCAGACCGTTCGGCTCGACGATCAGAAAGAAGATGATCAGCGCGCCGAAGATCATCGACTGCAGATTGGTCACCAGATTGACCGGAATCTCGAGCCCGACGAGGCGCGGCGCGTTGTCGAGAAAGATCGGCAGCAGCACGATGAAGGCGGCGCCGAGGAAAGAGCCGAGAATGCTGCCGAGGCCGCCGATGATGATCATGAACAGGATCTGGAAAGAACGGTCGATTTCGAAGGCGCTGGCCTCGACCGCGCTGGTGTAGATGAAAGCCCACATCGCTCCGGCGATGCCGCAGTAGAACGAACTGACGGCGAAGGCGAGTAGCTTTGTCCGCAACGGGCGGATGCCGATGATCTCCGCCGCGACGTCCATATCGCGGATCGCCATCCAAGCCCGCCCGACTCGGCCGCGCACCAGACCCTTGGCGGCCAGCGCGAGCACAATGACGACAGTCAGCACGAACAGGTATTTTGCCCGCGGATCGGCCTCGGCCCCGGTGACGAAGAGGCGGCCGAATACGGCACGCGGCGGCGCGCTGATCACGCCCGAGGCGCTGTAATTGTAGAACCACGGGAACTTGTTGAACATCCAGATCAGAAAGAACTGCGCCGCGAGCGTCGCCACGGCGAGGTAGAAACCCTTGATCCGGAGGCTCGGGAAGCCGAACAGCACGCCGACCAGCGCCGTGATGATGCCGGCGAGGATCAGGGCGAGGACGATGTTGAGCCCGGGGAAGGCGGTGGTCAGCTTGTAGGTCGCGAAGGCGCCGACCGCCATGAACCCGCCGGTGCCGAGCGACAGCTGCCCGGCGTAACCGGTCAGCAGGTTGAGGCCGAGTGCCGCCAGCGCGTAGACCAGGAACGGGATCATGATCGTCACGAGCCAGTATTCCGAGCCCGCCGCGGGAATCGCGAGATAGGCCACCGCGAGCGCTGCGAGGATCAGCCAGCGGTCCTGGCGGATCGGGAATATTGCCTGGTCGGCGGCGTAACTCGCCTTGAACTGGCCGACCTCGCGGTAAATCATTGCTCAGGCATCCGTTTGGATCGTCGCCCCCGCGGAAGCAGGGGGCCAGAGCGACAGTTGAGACCGAGGGCCCTAGATTCCCGCTTTCGCCGGAATGACGGAGAAAATTGGCGATGATCCATTTCTGAAAGATTTCAGACCCGCTCGATGATGCGCTCGCCGAACAGGCCTTGCGGCCGGAACAGCAAGAAGACGAGCGCCAGGGCGTAAGCAAACCAGTCTTCGATCGCGCCGCCAAAGGCGGGTCCCCAAAAAACCTCGGCAACCTTCTCGCCGACCCCGACGATCAGGCCGCCGACGATCGCGCCCGGGACCGAGGTGAAGCCGCCGAGGATCAGCACCGGCAGCGCTTTAAGGGCGACCAGCGATATCGAGAACTGCACACCCAGATTGCTGCCCCACATGATCCCGGCGACGAGCCCGACGACGCCGGCGACCGACCAGACGATGATCCAGATCGAACGCAGCGGGATGCCGACCGATTGCGCCGCCTGATGGTCGTCGGCGACGGCGCGCAGCGCGCGCCCGATCGCGGTGTGCTGGAAGAAGAGGGCCAGGACGGCGACCAGCGAGCCGGCGACCGCCGCCGCGACGAGGTCGAACTCGTTGACCAGCACACCGCCGACGATCAGCGGCGCCTTGGGGATACCGATGTCGAGCGGATGCACGTCGCTGCCCCAGACCAGCTGGCCGAAACCCTCTAGGAAGAACGCGAGGCCGATCGTCCCCATGAACAGGATGATCGGCTCCTGATTGACCAGCGGGCGCAGCATCAGCCGTTCGATCGCGACGGCGAGGAGCACCATGATCGCCACCGCGATGACGAAGGCGCCCCAGATCGGAACGCCGTGTTCGATCATCCCGACAAAGGTCAGGGCGGCGAACAGCACCATCGTTCCCTGGGCGAAGTTGAAGACGCCCGAGGCCTTGAAGATCAGCACGAAGCCGAGCGCGACGAGCGAGTACATGACCCCGCTCAACAACCCGCCGATGACGACCTCGAGGACAAATTCCGGGTTGTCCCACATATTGGCGAAAGGGGTAAGGAAGACCGACGCGAGGACCTCCATCGGATCGAGCCTTCCCCCTCACCCCTCGCCCTGATGCGGCACGCCGAGATAGGCGTCGATGACGCCCGGGTCGATCCGCACTTCGCCGGGCGGGCCATCGGCGATCTTACGGCCGTAGTCGAGCACGACGACGCGGTCCGAGATGTCCATCACGACACCCATGTCGTGCTCGATCAGCGCGATCGAGGTGCCGAACTCGTCGTTCACATCGAGGATGAAGCGGCACATGTCCTCCTTCTCCTCGACGTTCATTCCGGCCATCGGCTCGTCGAGCAGTAAGAGCTCCGGCTCCATCGCCAGCGCGCGGCCGAGCTCGACGCGCTTCTGCAGCCCGTAGGGGAGCCGTCCGACCGGCGTCTTGCGGATCGCCTGGATTTCGAGAAAATCAATGATCCGCTCGGCATGGGCGCGGTGGGCGAGCTCCTCCTCCTCGGCCGGACCAATATGGATCGCCTGCCACAGAAAGTTGCGGCGCATCCGCAACAGCCGCCCGGTCATGATGTTGTCGAGCGTCGTCATCCCCTTGAACAGCGCAACATTCTGAAAAGTGCGGGCGATGCCCTGCGCCGCGGCGTGGTAGGGCCGCATATCCCGGCGGGCTTCGCCCTTCCAGGTAATCGTGCCGGCCTGCGGATGGTAAAAGCCGTTGATCACATTCAGCATCGAAGTCTTGCCGGCGCCGTTCGGCCCGATCACTGCCAGGATCTCGCCGCGACGGATCGTGAAACTGATTGCGTTGAGCGCGGTGATGCCGCCAAAGGCGAGGGTAATGCGATCCGCCGTCAGGATCGGTTCGCCGAGTTGTTTCACCCTCAGCTGGCCCTCCTGAAGGGAAACGCTTCGGCAGGCGGCAGGCTCGTGTTCACCTCGCGGATCGCCAGCTCGGCGCGCATTTGGCCCTTGCACCCGTCCTCGAAGGTGATCTCGGTCTCGATGCGGCCCGTCGCATTGCCGGAATAGAGAGCCTCGACAAGCGGTTCGTAGCGGGCGGCGATGATTCTCCGGCGCACCTTGCGCGTGCGGGTCAGTTCGCCGTCATCAGCGTCGAGCTCCTTGTGCAGAATGAGGAAACGGCGGATCTGCGAGGGGGCCAGGGCAGGCTCCGCCGCGAGATCGCGGTTGACGCGCTCGACGCAATCTTGCGCCAGGTCGTAGACCGCGTCCTCCGCCGCCAGCTCCTGGTAGGAGGCGTAGGCGAGGCCGCGCCGCTCCGCCCAGTCGCCGACCGCCTCGAGGTCGATATTAATGAACGCCGTTGCGAACGGCCGGCCGTCGCCGAACACGACCGCCTCCTTGATGTAGGGGAAGAATTTGAGCTTGTTCTCGATGAATTTCGGGGCAAACAGCGTGCCGCCTTGCAACCGTCCGACATCCTTGGCGCGGTCGAGGATCTTGAGCTGCCCGTCCGCATCGAAGAACCCGGAATCGCCGGTATAGACCCAGCCGTCCGGGCGCTTTGCCTCGGCGGTCCCCGCCGGGTCCTTGTAGTAGCACTGGAAGGCGCCGGGGCTCTTGAACAAGACCTCGCCGTCTTCGGCAATGCGGAGTTCGACATTGTCGATCGGCGCGCCTACCGTGTCCGGCTTGACCCTCCCATCCTGCTGGATGCACAGGAACACCGAGCTTTCGGTCATGCCGTAGAGCTGCTTCAGATTGATCCCGAGGGAGCGGTAAAAGCTGAAGAGATCGGGTCCGATCGCCTCGCCCGCGGTATAAGCGAGGCGCACGCGGCTGAGGCCCAGGGTATTTTTTAGCGGACCGTAGACCAACCCTTCACCGAACCGGTAAAGGATACGATCGGTCAACGACACAAGCTGGCGGTCGAGAATTCTCGGCCCGACCCGCCGGGCAAAGTCGAGAAAAAAATGAAAGAGCCGGCGCTTTGCCCAGCCGGCATCTTCCATGCGGATCATGACTTGGGTCAGGATGCTCTCGAAAATCCGCGGCGGCGCAAAGAAATAGCTCGGCCCGAGCTCGCGCAAATCGAGCATCACGGTCGCCTGCAATTCCGGGCAGGAGGCGCAAAAGCCGGCGCAATAGGCCTGGGCATAGGAAAAGACGTGCTCGCCGATCCACGCCATCGGCAGATAGGCGAGCACCTCCTCGCGGTCGGTCAAGCCCTCGAACGCGATTGCGGTTCTGGCGCAGCTGAGGATGTTGTCGAAGCTGAGGACGACGCCCTTCGGCTGCCCCGTCGTTCCCGAAGTGTAGAGAATGATCGCGGTATCGCTCCCCCGACCTCTGGCAATTTCGCTAGCAAAAAAGTCCGGCTGGTCGGCGGCGAGCGCGCGGCCGCGCTGCTGCACCTTGGCGTAATCGTCGAGCCACGGCCGGTCGTAGTGCCGCATGCCGCGCGGGTCGGAAAAGATCACTTTTTCGAGCAGCGGGCAGCGCTCTTTGATCTCGGCCAGCTTGTCGACCTGTTCCTGGTCTTCGGCAATCGCGAAGCGGATCTCGGCGTGGTCGAGAACAAAGGCCATCTCGTCGGCGATCGAATCCTGGTAGACCGGCACCGGCACCCCGCCCAGGGACTGCGTCGCGGCGATCGCCCAGTAGAGCCGCGGCCGGTTGTCGCCGATAATCGCGAGCTTGTCGCCGCGCCGGAAGCCCATTCCCGAGAGGCCGCAGGCCAATGCCTCGACCTCGGCGGCGACCGCGGCCCAGCTCCAGCTCTGCCAGATGCCGTAATCCTTCTCGCGATTGGCCGGCCGGTCCGGCCGGACCCGAGCGTGCTCGAGCAACAGTTTCGGAAAGGTGTCCGGCGCCGCCGCGCCGTCGGTCATCGGGCGATCACCTACCGGTGAAGAAACGCTGCGCGTCATCGATGCTCCCAGATCGCAGCGCAACTCCACCGTGTCTGTTATTTTATGCGCCCGCGCAGCGTAAGTAATAGAGTCGCCGCCGTCGGGTCAAGCGCCGCCTAGGCCAGGCAGTGTCCGAACCCTCCCGATTGGCGGTGCCGGCGGCCATCGTCATTCTTGGCGATTGGATTTGCCATGCTCCAATCGGCCAGTGCACGGTTCATCCAATCGCAAAATGACCTTGGTTAAAGCGGTAGGTGCGATAGACAACCCCTCTGGAATTTCCAGAGGGGTTGTCGGCTAGATACGCGGTAGTGAGGCGGGTCAATCCTTGATTGGGCGCTACCCTCTCGTCCGCATCCAACCAAACCGAGTGTTGCTCCGCCCGAGCCCCATCTCAGCGTATTGCTTCCTCATCTTGGTGAAGTTGTCATTGGGGAGAAGGCTGGCCGGGGTGATCGGTTGCGGGTAGCCGACCCCTTGCAACACGTCGTCGATCGAACTCCCGGGCTGCATGTACGCCGCATAATCCGCCAGGCTACCCTGCTTGTATGGGCTGCCGGGGGAGCCAACCGACCGTCTCGCTGAGCCGTCCAAACCATAAAGCCGAGCACTATTGAGACCGAGGATGTTCCGCTTGGCCTGATGGTCGAGCGATGGATATTTCCATTTATCCTGGAGCTGATCCGGGATCTGGAAACGCCACAAAGCGTCGATCTGCCATTGCGGGCCACCGTACCAGAGCGAATCAGAACCGAACACGATATGATCGTCGCCCATGTAGTACAGCAGCTGGCCGATCAGATGCGCCCACACCGTGGGGAACGTGACGATCATCGAGGCCATCGTCGTCCCGAGCTCCGCGTAGATATTATGCAGCGGGTATTGGCTCGACGGAGAATTGGATGACGGTTCGGCCCCGGCCTGGTACCTGCCTCCTGCAATCTGAGCCAATTGCGTTGACCAGCGGATGTTCGGGACGCTGTGCCCGTAGCTGTCCCGGAGGAGGGTTGGCGACATCGCCCCCGGCAGGTTCGCGATATCCTGCAGAGATTGAAGGACCCAGAAGCTCGGCCGAATGCAGGAGTGATAGATGATGAAGTTGAACTGCCGCCAATCCGTGGCCGCCTTCACGAGGTCGTCGGGGTTCCCGTAATTCGGCAAGTCGTTCGGGCCGAAGGGCTGCGTTCCATTTGCCGAGAGACCCTTGTGGATGCAAATGTTGAAGAACCCGGGATGTTTTTTGAGCTGGCCTTTGTTCTGGTCGATGATCGCGTAGGTTGGATAGGCGATCGTCTCATCGTCGAGCCGCCAGTTCATAAATTGCGCCCCCGGAGCGGCGCTGGCTGCGGCCGCGATGGTATATCCCTTCCACGAATCCGGCTGGCAGAACTCGATCTGCCACTGCGTGTAGTCGCCAAACGCCAGGTCCTGCGAGGTTCCCGGGGCCGGGATAGATCTGCCCATGAGCGAGGGCCCGCCTCGAGCCCGCGAGCGTGTTGATGAAGTCCCGGCATTGCGACGTCTGATAGCCGGTCAGGATCTCGCTGACCAGGCTTTCGGTGATGTTGGACGCCGGCACAGGAGGACCGCCGCCGGGAGGCGTAAAGAGCGCCGATATTCGCATTGCTGATGATCGAGACGCTGGTCTGGGCCTGGAGGTATAGACGGTTGATGTATTGCCCGAGATGAAACTCCCCGAGATCGGTCGTGGGCGGACCGGGGTTGGCCGGCGAGTCCGGGCCGAGCTGCGCCGGATTCCAATCCGTCCAAGGGTTGCCGAGCTCGTCGACACCAGCAGGATTTCCGCCCACGCCATTGAAGGGATTGACGGTAAACCCCGCACCTGAGGATACCGATCCCGGTCCCTGCGCCAGTGCTCTCAATCCTTGAGGACTGTTCGTGCTTGACCGGACGATATGCGTCTGGTCGTCGAAGACGAACACGTCCGACGGGGTTCCATGCTCGGCGTAGGCCGCCGGCTCGTACATTTCGACCGGGCTGACCTTGAAGAACGGTTTGCCGAAGGCTTCGTTGATAGCAATGAAGGACGCGGCCAGACCGCCCGTTCCCTCGAGAAATTGGCGACGGCTGACGCCGAGCTTTTTCGCAGCGGTATCGGCCAGCTCCTTGATCCGGAACTCGACGTGCTGCTGCTGTTTTGTTTGCGGATGAGGCATATACTCGCCGTTGGAGATCATCCGGGTCGGAACCGGGGACTGAAACGGCTCGGTCTCCGCCGGCGCACATCGGCCGAGCTGTTCGTCGCTCAACCATGCATCCTCTTCGCGCGAACCGGGGGGACGTCGTGAATCCGACATGGCTTTCCTCCTGGGATTTATCTGCGGCCGCTGCCGCTTGTTTCCGGGCCTGCTGAAATCGCCCGGTCCTCAAATTAAGGTTAACGCCGGGCCGTCGGTCAAGCCCGGATCGATGCCGGTTATCGGGGGAGCGTATCGGTGTTGCGCAAGGCTTGAGATAGTGCCCGGCTAGCGATGATCGGCGAACCGCAAGGGCCGGGTCGCCCGGAACAGAAATGCCTCAATGGCTAAAAACGCCACGATCGGGACCGCCGCGCCGACGACGCCGCCAACTTCAAAACCGATCCGACCCGCCACATAGAGCAGGACAATCATGCTGAGCGCCATGCCCGGCGCACCCAGGCCCCGCATTGCAGCGCTCTGATGATAGCCGATCCAAAAAGCGAAACGCGCCACTATCCAAACGACAGTAGTTGCTAGCACCGCCCGCATCGCGGAGCCGTCTGGGGAATAAACCGCAAGACCGAAAAGCGCCGCCGCAAACACAAGGATTTGCTCCAATGTATTTTGTAGGTAGCGTTGATTGACTCGCAGCCTCGGCGTCTCAAATCCAGAGAGCGGATCGAATGCCGGCGAAGACAGCCGCTCATGAGCTACGGCCTCCACGCCGGTCACCAGGCAAAACAGAACCGCAAGGCAGCAGCATTTCAGCGTAAAGAGCATCCTGTCGCCTAGGCTATCCATGCCCGCTAAAGGCGGCACGAGATAAGCAATTGCCAGCCAAAGCAGGAGCGCGATCGGCATGGCCACCGCAATGGCAGTCATGCCGGCGCGGCGCTGTGTGATAAAGCCGCGCCTCTCCAATTCTGCATTACTCATACAGTTAACCTACATCAAACGGTTCGTAACATTGCAAAATTCCGATTTCTGCAGCACTACGTAGGGGTCGGGTAATCGATGTTGTGAAAATGCCGAGTAAAAGCGGCGATGGCCTCAACCAGCCGAAAGCGCCTCGATAATCGGACAACCGGGCGTTTCATCGGTCCCGCAGCGCCGCACGACATCCGATAGGACACGCTCCATAGCTCGCAGGTCGGCGATTTTTTCCCGAACATCGGCAAGATGACTTTCCGCCAGCCCGCGCACATTGCCACACGTGGCGTGGTCATCATTGGCCGAAAGCGCTAGCAGAGTGCGCACCTCGTCCAGTGTGAAGCCAAGTTCACGCGCCCGACGTATAAAGGTCAGCCGCCGAACGTCGCCGTTGTCGTAGACGCGATAGCGTCCGGCGCTCCGCGCGGGCGCCCTTAAGAGGGCTATACGTTCGTAGTAGCGGATCGTCTCGATGTTGCAGTTTGTCCGCTTCGACAGTTCGCCAATTTGGATCCCCGTGCTTTGTGCCACGGCGATGCCTCCGCTTAAAAAAAAACCGCTTGAGCCTGTAGTGACTACAGGCTTTAGCATGTTGATAGTACCCCCGCGAGGAGCAAAGCGGCGATGACCGACAACATCGAACGGGTCTCTCCAGCACGCGGAACTATCCGCGAAGCCGGCGCGACTTTGCTTGCGGCCGGCGGCCTTGCTGCTGCCTTCGGTGCTGCCTCGTGTTGTGCCCTTCCCATGCTGCTCGGTTCGCTCGGTCTTGCGACTGCGTGGCTCGGCGGCCTTGCGCTGTTCGCCGCGACTTACCGTCCGGTCCTTCTTGTCGGTGCAGTCGTGTGCCTGTTCAGTGGCGGTCTGCTGTTTTGGCGTGGCCGCTCGGCTGCCGCATGCACGCCGGGCGCGACTTGCGGACGGCCGATGGCAACCGCGTTTCTCACCGGCGCTTTGTCCTTCGGGGCCGTGCTGACCGTGCTCGGTTTCATCTTCGCGTGAATATCATGATCATTCTGGAATCCACGCTGACCTGTCCGGCTTGCGGCACCACGAAGACGGAAACCATGCCGACAGACGCCTGCCGATTTTTCCACGAATGTACCGGATGCGGTGCGCTATTGCGTCCGACACCCGACGATTGCTGCGTGTTTTGCTCTTATGGCTCGGTGGCCTGCCCGCCAATTCAGGCGCGGGCAGGCGATCGAGGATCCCTTTGACCCTGCAACCGAGGAGGATGGAGTGATGCCGCAAAGGAAGAAGATTGAGATTTTCACCGCCGGTTGCTCGACATGCAGTGAGACGGTCGAGCTGGTTAAGCGCATCGCGGGCGCAGCCCACGATATTGAAATTCACGACATGCATCAGCCGAACATCGCGGCGCGGGCAAAGCACCACGGCATTCGGAGCCTGCCCGGTGTGATGGTTGATGGCAAGCTGGCGGGATGCTGCGCCGGAAGTGGGCCGGAGGAGAGCGTCTTGCGCCAGGCGACTGCCTGACTTTCAAATATCTGCGTTTGGCCGTCCGGCCGAAACCCGGCCGCTGCCGCAAAGTGTCATGATGTAAAGGTGTTCTTGGTGATGAGAATCTCGCCGTTTTAAAACTCATACTCATCCGCACCGATCGGTTTGGCCCAAAGGCGGAGCCGCGGTGGATGGCAAAAATCGGATGCCGGGGCCCGGCAAATAGCCGCAATCGCATGGTATCATGCCTCACAACGTCGTGAAGCGTGTGGTATCCGGCATTGGCCGCTCTTTGCTCCCACTCGTCATGGTCAGGGTCGGACCCGCCCGCAGAAATCGCAGTGATGCCGGCGCGAAGCCAACTCCTGTTCCACCTCGTCTCCGTTGCCGAAGCGCGAGGGTTTCTGCGGCATAAGACAAGCCTCCTCCTGTTTTTCTCCTGTAGAATCAGGAGGCACGCTCGGTCGCGTCTCAGGCCAAAACCAAGGCGCTGCGGTCTGATGTGCGCGCTTCCCTTATCGGGCCGGGAATGCAACTCTTGTCGCTCTGAACCCTGGGGATCTCGATGAAAATCACCGGAATTCGCTCTGGTATCGTCGCCCTGCCGGCCGACGAGCCGCTCGCCGACGCTGCGGAAAACCCCAACGGCACTCGTCCGATCGTGACGTTGCAGATCGAGACCGACCAGGGCGTCGTCGGGGTCGGGGTGACGTATTTCGGCGGCGCGCTGACTGGCACTTTGAAGAGCGCGGTCGACGAGCTCGGCGCACTGACGGTCGGCGAGGACCCGCTGCGGGTCGAAGCGGTCGTCGCGAAGCTGCGCGCGGCGGCCGGCTCGGCCGGCCCCGGCGGCATCTTCCATCTGGCCCTGTCGGCGCTCGACATGGCGCTGTGGGACATTCGCGGCAAGGCGTTGAACCTGCCGTTGTGGAAGCTCCTCGGCGGCGCGCGCGAGCGGGTTCCGACCTATGCGAGCGGCGCCTTGATGCGGGGGCTCTCGCTCGACCGGGTCGTGGCTGCCGCCGGGCGTTTGAAGGAAAAGAGGCTTCCGCGAGATGAAGACGCAGCTCGCATTGCCCGGCGAGACGACGCCCGCCAAGGAGGTCGAACGCATGCGGCGGGTGCGCGAGGCGATCGGCCCCGACATCAAGCTGATGTGCGACATCAACCAGCGCTGGCGGGTCGAGCAGGCGATCGATATCGGCCGCCGGGTCGAAGATGCCGGGGTCGGCCTCTTCTGGCTCGAGGACGTGACGACCGCCGACGATTATCCCGGGCTCGCCCGCGTCACCGCGGCATTGTCGACGCCGGTCGCGGGCGGCGAATATGTCTGGGGCATCGTCCCGTTCCGCCACATGGTCGAGGCGCGCTCGGTCGATGTCGTGATGATCGATCTGGTGCGGGTCGGCGGCATCACGCAGTGGATGAAGGTCGCCGGCATGGCCGAGGCCTTCAACCTGCCGGTCGTCAGCCATCTGATCCCCGAGGTCCACGTCCATCTGATCGGCGCGATCCCGAACGGGCTGACCGTCGAATACATGCCGTGGCTGATGCGCCTCTTCGAAGAGGTCCCGCAGCCACAGAATGGCGAGCTCGCTATGCCGACCGCCCCCGGTCTCGGCCTCAAATTCGACCAGGCGACGATCGATCGCTATCGCGCCGCGTGAAATCAACCCCGCGCTCTTACTCTCTGGCGCAAATTGAATCCCGTCTTTGCAAAGAGTTATCGTCACCCCCGCGAAAGCGGGGGTCCAGGGCCTGCCCCTGGCATGAACGGGGGCAGCCGCTGCGGACCTCCCTGGATTCCCGCTTTCGCGGGAATGACGAGAAGGAGCAGCAACTCCTTGAGATTTGAGGATTCATCCTTGGGTAGGCTCTTAAATTGCGGGAGGCTGACTTGAGCCTGAAGCTCTTCGCCCTGACTTGCGGCCGTCTGACCGGGGATCTCGGCTATCTGATGGAGGGTGGGGAGGGCAAGGCGGAGTTGCCGATCCCGGCCTACCTGATCGAGCATCCCAAGGGGACGGCGCTGTTCGACACCGGCATGCATCCGGACTGCCAGCACGACCCGGTCGGGCGTGTCGGGCAGCGGGCTCACCGGCCTCTTCTCGTTCGACTACCGGCCGGGCGAGGAAATCAGCGCGCGGCTCGAAGCGATCGACCGCGACCCGGCGCGGGTCGACATCATCGTCAATTCGCATTTTCACTTCGACCATGTCGGCGGCAACGTGCTCGTCCCCAACGCGGTGATGGTCGTTCAGCAACGCGAGTGGCAAGCGGGAATCGACCCGGACATCGCCGAACGGCACGGCTACAGCCGAGCCGATTTCGATCTCGGGCACAAGGTGATCCGGATCGATGGCGAGCACGATCTGTTCGGCGACGGCAGCGTCGTCTGCCTGCCGACCTACGGGCATACCCCGGGCCACCAGTCGCTGAAGGTACGGCTCGCTTCGGGCGACGTCGTGCTCGCTGGCGACGCCTGCTATTTCTGCCGGACCTTGCGCGAGCGGCGATTGCCGCGGCGCGTCCACGACCGCGAGGCCATGCTGGCCTCGCTCGACGAGCTGGCCCGCCGCGAGGCGGCCGGCGCGCGGATCTTTTTCGGGCATGACGGCGAATTCTGGAAGACCGTGCCGCAGGCGCCCACGGCGATCGTCTGAGTAAGAACCTGATCCCGGAGAAGTCCAGTCACCTCGGAGCCGACTGATGAAAATCGCAAACCTCGAGACCGGCGTCGTCGCGCTGCCAAATGATGAGCCGCTAGGGGGTTTTTCGGAGAATCCCAATGCTAAGAACCCGATCGTCACGTTGCGAGTCCGCACCGATGACGGCATCGAAGGCCTGGGGGTCACCTATTTTGGTGGCGCGCTGACGCCCGCCTTGCGGCGCGCCGTCGACGAGCTCGGAGCGCTGACGATCGGCGAGGATCCGCTGCGCGTCGAGGCGGTCGCGGCGAAGCTTCGTGCTGCGGCGGGCGGCTCGGGTCCGGCCGGGATCTTTATGATGGCGTTATCCGCGATCGATGTCGCGCTGTGGGACATCAAGGGGAAGGCGCTCGGCCTGCCGCTGTGGAAATTGCTCGGCGGTGGGCGCGACCGTATCGCGACCTATGCCAGCGGCGCGCTGCGGCGCGGTCTCAAGCTCGACGAGGCAGTGACCGCCGCCGGGAGGCTGCGCGAGAAGGGTCATCGCCAGACCAAGATGCAGCTCGGCCTGCCCGGGGTCACGTCGCCGGCGCGCGAGGTCGAGCAGGCCCGCCTGATCCGCGAGGCAGTCGGCCCCGACATGGACTTGATGTGCGACATCAACCAGCGTTGGCGGGTCGAGCAGGCGATCGATATCGGCAAGCGCGTCGAGGATGCCGGGGTCGGCCTCTATTGGCTCGAAGACGTGACGGCCCACGATGATTTTGCGGGGCTCGCCCGGGTGACCGCGGCGCTCGCGACGCCGGTCGCCGGCGGCGAGTATCTCTACGGCATTGTGCCGTTCCGCCACATGATGGAGGCCCGCTCGGTCGATATCGTGATGATCGACCAGGTGCGCTCCGGCGGCATCACCCCTTGGCTCAAGATCGCCGGGATGGCCGAGGCCTTCAACCTGCCGGTGGTCAGCCATGGCGTGCCGGAGATCCATGTTCACCTGGTCGGCGCCGTACCCAACGGGCTGACGGTCGAATATATGCCCCGCCTGTTCCAGCTGTGGGAGGAGGTGCCGGTGCCGGTCAACGGCGAGCTCGCGATGCCGACCGCCCCTGGGCTCGGGCTCAAATTCAGCGAAGATGCGATCGCGCGGTTCGGCGTCGCTTGACGAGATAATTCAAGCCGCCTCGGCGACCGTGCGCAGCTGGTGAAAGCCGCGTTCGAGATCCTCGATTAAATCCTGCGGATCCTCGAGGCCGATGTGCATCCTCAGGGTGGGGCCTTCGGGGGCCCAGCGCGTCGCGGTGCGGCCGCGTTCGGGTTGGGTCGGCAGGATCAGGCTCTCGAAGCCGCCCCAGCTGGAGCCGATGCCGAAAAGATCGAGCGCATCGATCATCGCATGAACCGCCGCTTTCGGGGCCGGTTTGAGCACGACGCCGAACAACCCGCTGGCGCCGAGAAAATCGCGTTTCCACAGCGCGTGGCCGGGATCTTCGGGCAAGGCCGGGTAGAGCACGCGCGAGACTTCGGGCAGGCGTGCAGCCAGCGCGCGACGGTGAGCGCGTTCTTTTCGTGCCGCTCGAGCCGGACCGACAAGGTGCGCATTCCACGCAATGCGAAATAGACGTCGTCCGGACCGGCGCAGTGTCCGAGATCGGCCGCCATCGTGCGCACCGGCAAGTACATCTCCTGGTTCGTGATGACCGCCCCGAGCATCGCGTCGGAGTGGCCGACGATGTATTTCGTCGCGGCGTGGATCGACACATCGACGCCATGTTTGAACGACGGGAACAGGTACGGGGAAGCCCAGGTGTTGTCCATCAGGACCTTGGCGCCGGCTTCGTGCGCCGCGGCGGCGATCGCCGGCACATCCTGGACCTCAAAAGTCAGCGAGCCCGGTGATTCGACATAGACCACCCGGGTATTCGGGCGCATCAGCCGGGCGATCTCGCCGCCGATCAGCGGGTCGTAATAGGTCGTCTCGACGCCGCAGCGGGTCAGCACTCTCTCGCAGAAATTGCGCGCCGGGCCGTAGCAGGAATCGACCATCAGCACGTGGTCGCCGCATTTGAGGCAGGCCTGCAGCGGTGCAGTAATCGCCGCGAGGCCGGAGGACATCAGCATCGCGCGATAGCCGCCCTCGATTGCCGCCACCGCCTCTTCGAGCGCAAAGGTCGTCGGCGTGCCCAATAGCCCGTAGCGAACGACGTCGAACCGCTTGCCCGGATCCCGCTTGGCCTCCCATTCGGCCATGTTGGACGAGAGGATTGTCGAGGCATGATAAACCGGCGGATTGACAGCCCCGTGATGCGCCTCCGGATGACGCCCGAGATGGGTGAGAAGCGTATCTTTGCGGTAGTTCCGGGGTCTGTTGTCGTGCTTCATAAAGCTGGTCTCCGCCATCTCGCGATTGCGTCGGGACGCGATGCTGCCTCTCGGCTCTTGAAATTACATAAATCTACTGCGCGTAGCAAAAGCGGCAGACCCGGCGCCACTTTATGCCCGCTGGGTTGTTGCGCGTGCCTTGCAATCCCGGACGCAGAAGCCGAGAATCCGGCCGTCGGGTTCGCCGAAGCGAGGGAGAGCGTGCTGGTTAGACTGGGAATTCCGGCGATCGTGTTAGTCGCCGTCGCGGCCTGTTCGAGTTCGGCCCCGGCTCCCCCTTCCGATCCCACGGCCTCGGCCGCAATCGTGAAGAAGGACTGCTCGGATCCGAAATGGCGGGAGGAGAACCTCGGTCTTTGGTATTCGGTCTGCCGTCCGCCGTTGCGCTGGTGACGTCAGCAAGTGTTCAAAATTTCTTGAAGCATTCCTTCCCATTCGCCTCCAGAAGGCGACAATCTATCACGAAGGTCTCGGCGTTAGGGGCGATCTAAATCGCATAACTCTTGCCATCTTTACATTTTACACTCCAATACGCGAGCGATTTCCATTTGTCGGTATTGACGAGCCCCATCACGAATGCCGACGTGCCGATGCAACCGCGCCCAACGTTCCTTGCAAGAGCTTTTGCCTGCTCGGCTGCCGGCAGCGCCAGGAGACGATCATGCGTCGGATTTCCCGATCCCGCCGCTGCCGCAGGGCCGGGGCCGGCGGCGAGCAGCGCCGTCAACAGTAAGGCGACCAGCCGCATCGCTCTCCTCACCGGTCCGCCGGAATGATCGGCAGCACGATATGGGATGGGCGCGCGGCATCGGCAAAAACCCGGTTGCGGGCGACGCGCGGGTGCTCCATCGCGCCTTCGGGTTCGCCCGAATTGGGGTTGACGTCGAAATGCGGGAAGTTGCTGCTTGCAATGTCGAGACGCAGCCGATGACCTGACGCGAATAGATTGCTCGTCGGGAACAGCTCGATCGTAATCGGGTAGACCTCGCCGGGTACCATCAAAGAGGGCAGCTCCCAGCTCGCGCGATAACGTGCGCGGAGGATGCCCTCGGTCAGGTTCATTGCGAAGCCCTCCGGGTAATCGTCGTTCGGCGGATGGATATCGAGCAGCTTTGCGGTGAAGTCGGTATCGGGCCCGTCCGAGGCGATCCACAACCGCACCGTGATCGGTCCCGTCACCTCCAGGTCGCGCGCCAGCGGCGGGGTGGAGAAAACCAGGACATCGGGTCGCTCGGCGAGCGGCCGGAACGGTTCGCGCGCGCCAAATACACTGGGCCCTTCGCGCTGGTCATAGGCGCCCCCGCGCATCACTGGTTCACCCGAACTGAGCGCGCCGCCGATCGTCGGCACCGGATGCTGCGGGTCGGACATGTAATCTAACGGTTGGCTGTTCTCGTCCGGCGATGCGCGTCCGAGCGTCCGATCGGAATGCAGGTAGAATTTGGTCCACTGCGTCTCGGGCAGCGGCCAATCGGCGGCCGTCCGCCAACGGCCGCCGTGATCAAGCCGCCCGGCGCTGTTGCGCCGTCCCGATCCGCCACCCATCACAAAAACCCGGACCGCCGGATCGTCGCCGGCGTGGTTGGCGACGTCTCTCAGCCAGCGATCGAACCAGCGCCGGCGCAGCGCGAAGAAATCCTCGGCGAGATTGCCGTCGACTGGGGCCGACGGGCCGAAATCGACGTCGCCGGCATAACTCAGCGAACGGTCGCCATGCGTCCATGGACCAAGGATAAGGCGTGGCTGGCTGCGCTTGTTGCGCGACAGGCCGAGGTAATTCTCCACCGCTGTCCGCGCATAGGGGTCGTACCAGCCGGACAAATTCACCACCGGCACATCGGCGTACCGGCCGTAATAGCCCTCAGCGTAAATCCCCGGTCGCTTCCAGAAATCGTCGAACGCGCCGTGCGACCACTGTTCGAAGAGGTAATCCTCGTATTCCGGAGCCGCGCTGACCGGCGACTGGCCTTTGCGCCATGGCATTCGGGCGAACCAACCCTTGATGTCCTGGGCTCTGAGCGCAGCCTTGACCTCGGGGTCCCTGGCGTCGGCCAGCGCGTTGTTGTAGGCCCAGGTCGCCTGTTTCAGATCGAACGCGCCGCCCTGGCGGATGCCGCTGCGATGGGCGTTTGAGAAGCCGCCGCAGTCGAGAAACTGCGCCGCCAGCCCCGGCGGGTCGAGACAGCCGAGTGCGGCCTGGGTATGCGCGGCATAGGAGAGACCGAAAGTTCCGATCCGACGATTGCACCAACTCTGCCGCAACAGCCAGGCGAGGGTGTCGCAGCCGTCCTCGGCTTCGCTCAGATATTTCGTGAAATGGCCTGCCGATTTATAGCGGCCGCGGCAATCCTGATAGACGACGACATAGCCGTGACCGACGAAATAGCCGGCGACTTCGGCGCGCGACCGCGCTTGCGCGACCGCGGTGGTGCGCTCGGAGCGGCTCGGCGCAGATTTGTCGTACGGGGTGCGCTCGAGCAACACTGGAAACGCCGCGCCGCCGGCGGGGCGATAGACATCGGTCGCCAAAACAACCCCGTCGCGTGCCGGGACCATCAGGTCCCGCTCGACGAGGATCTCGCCTGCTCGGGGTATCTCCACGCCATTTTCTCCCTGATCTGCCTGGTGCTTCGCTTGCCTGCCGCCGACAATTTCGCTACATCCTCGTCCCGGCCGACCGTGGTCGCGGGCGCGTAGCTCAGCGGGAGAGCACTACGTTGACATCGTAGGGGTCACTGGTTCAATCCCAGTCGCGCCCACCACCGTCGCACCGGGTAAACCGGATATCAAGTGGCCGGCAGGGGCAGCGCGCCAGACGACACCCATAGAGAGCGAGGTTGGCATGAGCATCGGAGAAGGCTTTCGTCATCCCGAGTTTCTGATCGACACCGATGTGCTCGAGCGCCAGCTCGCCGACACCGATCTCCGCGTCCTCGACTGCACGACGCATCTGATTCCCGACCCGCAGGCAACCTATCAAGTCGTGTCGGGCCGTGCCGATTTTGAAAAAGGCCATATCCCCGGCGCACAATTCGTCGATGTGCAAGGCGATCTCTCGGACAACCGTCATCGCTTTCGCTTCATGCTGCCCTCGGCCGAGGCATTTGCCGCGGCGATGGCTCGCCTCGGTGTCGGCGAGGGGACGCGCGCTGTGCTCTACAGCACCGCCAATCCGTGGTGGGCGACGCGGGTGTGGTGGCTGCTGCGCGTCTTCGGTTTCGATAAAGCGGCGGTCCTCAATGGCGGATGGCAGAAGTGGAGCCGCGAGCGCAGGCCGGTCGAGACCGGCCCGGCGAAGCCTCGCCCGTTTGAAAACTTCGCGATCAGCGCACCGCGCCCGCTGATGGTCGGTAAGGAGGAGGTCTTGCAGGCGATCGGCGATGGCGCCTCATGTACGATCAATGCGCTGCTGCCGGAACAGCATGTCGGCATCGGCGGCAATAGCTATGGCAGACCCGGGCGTATCAAGGGCAGCGTCAATCTGCCCGCGGCGCATCTCCTCGATCCGGACACCAACGAATTTCTGCCGGCCGGCGAGCTGCGCCGGCGTTTCGCGGCAGTTGGCGCGTTCGACAAGCGTGTTATCACCTATTGTGGCGGCGGCATTGCGGCGAGCGCCGATGCGCTGGCACTGGTCATGCTCGGCCACCCCGAGGTGAGGCTTTACGACGCTTCGCTTGGCGAGTGGGCGACCGACCCGACCCTGCCGATGGAGACCGGCTGAGAGATGGAATGCTCGATCACGCCGCTGTCGGTGCATACCGGAGCCGAAGTCCGTGCCCTCGATCTCAGGCGGCCGATGGACGAGCCGCTGCAGGCCCGGTTAAATCGTGCCTTTGTCGATCATTCGGTGCTGGTGTTTCGCGATCAACATTTGACGCCGCACCAGCTGCTCGCGGCGGTCGGGCTGTTCGGCGACGTCTTTCCACAACACAATCCGCGCTTTGCTTTGTCGGAGTGTCCGCTGGTTCACTACATCTCGAACCAGGACAGCTACCCCGATGGACGCCGCTACATCCCGGGCGAGGGGTTCCACACCGATCACTCGAACGCGCTGCGCCCGCCGAAAGCCACGGTGCTGCACGCGGTTAGCCTGCCGGACCGGGGCGGCGACACGCAGTACGTCAACATGCACGTCGCTTACGACGATCTGCCGGAGGACACCAAGCGCCATCTCGACGGACTGCAGGCGATCCATGTCTATCAGAGCCGCCACAGTACGCGTAAATTGATGGAATTGAGCCCCGAAGGCCGCGACCGCGCCCCCGATATGGCATACCATCCGATTGTGCGCACCCACCCGGAGAGCGGTCGCAAGGCGATCTACCTCAACCCGATCCGGAATGAGGGGATCGTCGGAATGCCGGAAGCGGAAGCATTGAGGTTGCTCGCCGATTTGCTCGAGCACGCAACACAGCTAAAATACCAATACCGTCACCAATGGCAGCTCGGCGATCTGGTCATGTGGGACAACCGCTCATTGCTGCACAAAGCAAATGGCGACTACGACATGAAACAGCTGCGTTATCTGTACCGCGTCATGCTGCAGGGGGATGTGCCGGTCTAAGAACGCGCTGCCTTTGGCCAGCTCGAGTAGAGGAGGGCCTCGCTCGTTAGCGGTCAATTAACCAATTTTAAGCAGATTATAGAGTTACTGAGGGCGTCCCTGTCCAAAATCCTCGGGGCGCCGCCATCGATCCGAGCAGCGTCCGGTACGTCGGAGATAGGGTTAATGACTACCCATGGAGCCAGCCCAGCGCTCGACCAGACGGGAGCGGTCAAGCGGCGATTTGCTTGGCCTCGTATTCCGCATGCCAGCCTGACGGTTCGGCTTATTATTCTCGTACTGATAGCAATTTGCCCGGCTATAGTGATCCAGGGCTACAACGAATATGAACTGCGTAAAGCACGCGAAGCCGACATCCGGCAACAAGTCGTGCAGATCACCAAACAATTCGGCGAGGAGATCGGTGAACTGCGCGAGGGAGCTCGCCAGTTGCTGCTGGCGCTTGCGCAACTCACGCCGGTCAAACTGCGCACGAGCGAGGCCTGTGACGCACTGTTTGCGACATTGGGATCGCAATACGCCAATTATAGCCTACTCGCCGCGGCGGATACCGAGGGACGGGTATTTTGCTCGAGCACGCCGTTAGCCTACGGCTCGGTCGGCGACCAGCCATTCTTCAAACGCGCGATGGCGCAAGACGGGCTCGCTGTCGGGAATTACTGGGCCGATCCGGCAAGCGGCCGCCGTATGATCCACTTTGCCCTGAAATTCGGAGACGCAGATGGCCGCGCTGCGGGGGTTGTGTTCGCCGGGCTTGACCTGCGTTGGCTCTCCGAACACCTGAAGGAAAGAGGGCTGTCGCCAACTTCTTCGATCCTGATCGCCGATCGCGAGGGCAATATCGTCGCGCGATTGCCGAACCCCGAGGCACTCGTCGGCAAGAATATGAGAAGAAGCCACGAAGACATCATGGACGGCGACACCACCGGATGGGAGGAGGCGGTCGGTGTCGACGGCGCTACGCGAATTTTCGGATATCTGCCGCCGGCCCTTCCACCCCGCGATTTCTTTCTCAGCGCCGGGCAATCGAAAGCCGAGGCCTTCGCAGCAATCGACAGCGCCACGGCGCGCGGCGTCGCACTGATTGCTTTCGGTCTACTGGCTGCGACCTTTGCCGCGATCGTCGGCGGACGCAGATTCCTTCAGGAACCGATCAGCTGTCTCCTACAGTTCGCCACCGAGTGGCGCAACGGCAACTATGACGCGCGGGTCAAGGTACAGCACCCGGCATCAGAAATCGGCCATTTGGGGGCAACGTTCAATGCAATGGCCGAAGCTCTCGGGGCGCGTTATGCCGCACAAATGCGTGCCGAGAAGGAGCTGCGCGAGCTCAACGCGACATTGGAGACTTCGGGTTGAAGAGAGGACGGTCGAATTGGCCAGTGCCAACCGGGCTAAGTCGATGTTCCTCGCCAATATGAGCCATGAACTGCGCACCCCCCTCAATGCGATCATCGGTTTTGGCGAGATGATGCACCGCGAAATCATGGGGCCGATCGGGGTGCCGGCCTACAAGGAATATGCCCAGCATATCCATGAAAGCGGCATGCATCTGCTCGCGCTTGTCGAAGAAATGCTCGACCTTGCCAAGGTTGAAGCTGGAAAGCTGCAAATCGATCGCGTGAGGACGCAACCGGGTGCTCTGTTCGCCGAGAGTCTCATGATGCTGCGCTCAACCGCCAACTCGGCCAAAGTCGAGGTCGTCGTCGACGGCGATCCTACGAACTGGCCGGCGCTCGAAGGCGATCCGGTGAAGCTTAAACAAGTGTTTGTCAATCTGGTCGGCAATGCCATCAAATTCACACCGGCCGGGGGGCGCGTCACGGTATCGAGCGAGGCCGACGAGGCAGCGCTGCGCATTCGCATTCAGGATACCGGCATCGGCATTCGAGCACAGGATATCCCGCTGGTGCTGCAACCCTTTTACCGTGTTAACTCGGTGCTCGACGGCAAGCATCAAGGGGCCGGGCTCGGACTGCCCTTTGCCAAATCGGTCGTCGAGTTGCATGGCGGAACCCTCGACATCTACAGCGAACTCGGAACCGGCACGACGGTAACCGTCACCTTGCCCGTGGCTCCTGAGATGGCCGAAACGACTGCCGACGTTGCGCGATGACCGATGGCAGCTCCGGTTGGACGAGCGAGCCGGGTTGCTGAGGACGGCTCAAGTCAATCGTCAAGCCGGCGATTGCGATATCCGCCGAGATCGACAAATCGATGTCGAAGCCGCCGAGCGAGATCGCCAGCCCCCCCATCATTGAACCGAAGGATATTCCTAAAAAAAGGGCACTATTGTTCCAGGCCAGAATCGCTGCGCGCTGGGCCGGAAACTCGTTCGCCAGCCGGACTTGCTGAGCCGGAAAGAACAGCTGCGCGACTAAGGACGTGAGTGCGAACGCGCCTTCGACAAGGATCCCGGTGTCCAGTGCGGCGCGCAACATGAGCAAGCACAAGGAGAGGCCGGCGAGTCCGACCATGCTCGTCAGCTTTGCGCCGAGCCGGTCCGTCATGCGTCCGCCGGCCAGGACGCCGAAGATCGCCCCGCATCCGTAAACCAGAATAACCTCGGCGATCTCCTCGGTCGAATAGCCGAACGAGGTCAGACCCTCGCCGAGGTAGGTGTACATGGCATATAGCGCTGTGCTCCAGAGTACTGTCGGAGCGAGGCGAGCGGCGACTGCAGGCGCGGTCGGGTGCCGAGCCGGCGTGGCTGGGTTCGAGGCGCGGCCGCTGTCTTGCCAGACGCGGCGGTTGGCCCATGCAAGGAGGAGGCTCAGCGTCCCGAGCCCGGCAAAGACAATCTGCCAACCAAGCGATCCGGCGGCGAGCAGACCAATCGGTGCTCCGAAGGACAGCGACATCAAGAGGCCGGACACCACGATCGCCAGCCATGTGGCCCGCCGATCGGCCGGAGCCCGGTCGCCTACCAGGGCGTAGATCGAGGGCGACACGCCGGCGGCGGACGCCCCGGCGAGTGACCGCGCTGCCAGTAGCCAGGCCAAATTGCCGGTCATCGCCGTCAGCAGGTTGGCGGCCGCAAAGGCGACAAGACAAGCCGTCACGATCCGGCTACCCCCAATTCGGTCGGCGAGATAACCGAACACGGGAGCGCTTAGCATATAGGTCAGCGAGAACACGGTGACGCTCCATCCCGCCGCGGCGGGTGGAATGGCGTAATCTGCCGCGATCATAGGCAGCAGCGGGGAAACTACGAACAGGTCGCTGCCGATAACGAACATCGTCAGCCAGCCAATCGCCAATTCATTAAATGAGCTGAACATCAGTCGGGGTTTTCGATCGGTAATACTAACTAGCGTCACTCGATTGGGCCGGGTGCCGACGCTACAAACCCCAGATAAATAAGGGATTAATGCGCTTCAGTTACGAGTGCGCTTGCTAATAACGTTAAGTTTACCCATTGCCGGTAGCCTTAGGGATCAGTGCCGGGCCGAGCCTGGCGGCACCCGGCGCAGCCGCGACCTGCCGGTTAGATGGAGGACATTACAGTGAACGATCAGCGTCAGCCGACCGACCGGACGGCACAACATAGTGAAGCGATGCTGTCTGCAATCGACGATTTTCCCAATGCCATGGCCACCATTCTCGAGGAACACCGGCCATCGCGGATGCCATTCTTTCGACGGCTGGCAGCGCTACCCGGCACTGTGATGGCCGATCCGTCATTTCTCGGGCAGATTCATCTCATTTACCAGTCGGCCATGCATGCGACCCGGGCTGCGGTCTATTACCTCCCTCATCTCGACAGCCCGGCACTGCGCAAACGCAAGCTCCGGATATTCATTGACGACGACGGACTTCCGGATGGCGATACCCATCACTATCAGCTGACCAGGGCGTTTCTCGGGATTGGCGCAAAGTGTCTGCTCGACGATGAAGAATTCGGCGAACCCGGCGAGCTGTGCCACTATCTCGAAGCGGAAACTGCGAATTTTGTGCGTCTGGCGCCGAGGCTCTATGCAAGATCACTCGGTCCGTGGTGCGCTGTCGAGATGATGTCGGTCGATTGGATGCGATCGCTGGCCGATGCCTTTTCGGTCCATTTCCCGCATTTCAGGCAAGAACAGTACTTCGCGGATTGCTTCTCACAAAAGATCGAGGAGCGGCATGGCATCGAAGCCCTCGAGGTCACGCACATGGTTTTGAAGGCGCGTCCGGAACTGCTTCCGCAGACCCTGCACGATGCTAAAATGATCGCTGAAGCGCTCGATGGAGTATGGACGCATCTCGACAGGATCGTGGTCGCCGCCGGCGCTGGGATTGCGGCATCAAAAGGCAGACTGGCCGGCCGCTATCGGCCCCGCGCTTTGGCGCGCCGCACGCGCGCCGGCGTCTCAAGGGGCCATGCGGTTGCCGCCCAGTACAGTCGAATCTGTTGAATTCGGCCGGGCTATAGTCGTGAAACTATTTCTTCTTGAAAGCGTCGCATTTCGGCAATAGAGGCTTCTGCATCAGGGCGTTCGACATCAATGTCTATCGCATAGACGCCCAAGGATCGCAACGCTTTCAAATCATCGGCGATGTCCGCCGTGCTGCCGGAAAACAGCCGCCGTTCACCATCGGAGGCCTTCGACGACACCGCCTCGCCGTAGCGCTTGACCCGATAAATCAGGGCGACACTCGCTGGATCGCGACCGGCCTCGGCGGTTAGCCGGCGCAGCCGGTCGACCCCGGCGCGATAGCGTGGCAAGGTGTCGAGCAAGTGCCGGCTGTTGCTACCGATTGGATACCACGCATCGCCCAACCGGGCGGTGCGACGGAGTGACGGCCCGCTCTCACCGCCGACCCAGATCGGTGGATGAGGCTTTTGCACGGGCTTTGGTTCGAAGGAGATCCCGTCGAACCGGGTCCAGCTCCCGTCGAAGCGCGGCGCCTCTTCGGTCCACAAGTTCCGCATCGCGCTCAGATATTCGTCGGTGACCCGGCCGCGCTCGGCGAAAGGTGGAGTGACGACCGCATCGAATTCCTCCCGCAGCCAACCGGCGCCGATCCCGACGACGAGCCGGCCGCCGGAGAGAACATCGATCGTCGATAGCATCTTGGCGGCAAGCATGGCCGGCCGATGCGGCACGACCATCACCGCCAGAACAAGCCCGATCCGCGACGTCCTCGCCGCGATGAAGGCCGCCGTCGTCAGCTGCTCGTGCCGACGTTCCGGACCTTCTCCGAAAAATTCGCCGCTCTCGGAATACGGGTAGCCCGGCACCCGCAAATTCGGCAGTACGATATGATCGGTTAATGTCAGGTAATCATAGCGCAGCGCTTCGCCCTGCTGCGCGATCCGGATCAGCGCTTCGGCGGACGAGATTGGACCGCTGATCGGCAGGTTGAACCCTATTCGCATCTCGAACTCCCCGACACGGCCTGACGAGGACGATAGCCGAGGCCCCTATCGGCGCGCCATTGCGATGCGCGCTGCCTTCCGTCTCGTCTTCGGCGGAGCGCTCGGGCATACTCGCAAGGATGCAGCAGCCTGTCGCAGCCGCCCACGATCTGGTCCTAGTCGGCGGCGGTCATGCGCATGTTCATGTCCTGAAAAGCTTTGGCATGCGCCCGATGCCCGGGGTGCGCGTGACCCTCGTCTCCCGCGATGTCGAGACGCCCTATTCCGGCATGTTGCCGGGCTACGTCGCCGGGCATTACTCGTTTGACGAGTGCCACATCGATCTCGGCCGACTCGCGCGTTTTGCCGGCGCGCGGCTAATCTGCGACGAGGCCGTCGGACTGGACCTGAGCGAGCGCTTTGTGCTGAGCCGCGGCCACCCGCCGATCCGCTACGATATCCTGTCGCTCGATATCGGCTCGGCGCCGCGCTCGGACGATGTCCCGGGCGCCGCCGAGCACGCGATCGCAGTCAAGCCGATCGACGGTTTCGCGGAGCGCTGGGAGGCTCTGCTGGCGCGCGCCCGGGAGATGCCGCGGTTGCGCCTGGCCATCGTCGGCGGCGGTGCCGGCGGGGTCGAACTCGCCCTCTCGGCGCAGCATCGGCTCGCGCAGCTCACCGCGGTGGAGGTTACCCTCGTCACTCGTGACGGGCTCCTTCCGTCGCATAATGCTCGGGTCGGCCGCCTGTTGGAGCGAATCCTCGGCGAGCGCCGTATCACCGTCTTGACAGGCAGCGCGGTCGGTCGCGTCGACCCCGGCGCGCTGGTCTGCACCAACGGCAAGCGGATCGAATTCGAAGAGGCGCTCTGGGTGACCGAAGCGGGCGCCGCGCCGTGGCTTGTCGAGACCGGGCTACCGCTAACCGGGAGGGGCTTCATCGTAGTTGATGACATGCTGCGGTCGACTGGAGATCCGCGGGTCTTTGCGGCGGGCGATGTAGCGACGATGATTGCCCATCCGCGCGAGAAAGCGGGTGTCTATGCGGTCCGACAAGGCCGACCTCTAGCAGCGAATTTGCGGCGCGCGCTCGCCGGCAAGCGGCTGCGTCGTGCCGTGCCGCAGCGGCGCGGGCTGGCGCTGATCGGCACCGGAGATGGGCGTGCCGTCGCCTCGCGCGGACCCTTTGCCGCCTATGGCCCGCGGCTGTGGCAGCTGAAGGACCGGATCGATCGGCGCTGGATGCAGCGCTATCGCGAATTGCCCGAAATGCTTTCGGAGCCGGGAGAGGACCCGATGCGCTGCGGCGGCTGCGCCGCGAAAGTCCCGGCTGCCGTGCTCGGTCGCGCCATCCGGCGACTGCACCCGGCGACCAGTAGTGCTGTCATGATCGGCCTCGACAGCCCGGACGACGCGGCGCTGATCTCGTTCCCCGGCGCTCCGCCGCTGCTGCAGACCGTCGATTTCTTCCGCGCCATGGTCGACGACCCTTATTTGTTCGGACGGATCGCGGCGACCCATGCGCTCGGCGACATCTACGCCATGGGCGGCACCCCCGAGACCGCGCTGGCAGTCGCCACCCTGCCGCCGGCGCGTCCGCCGCTCGTCGAGCATGACCTCTTCCACTTGCTGCGCGGCGGCCTCGACGTGCTCGAGCCGGCAGGCGCCGTGTTGGTCGGCGGGCACAGCGCCGAGGGCGCCGAGCTCGCCCTCGGTTTTGCGGTAACCGGGCGGCCGCGTCCCGGAAAGCTGCTGCGCAAGCAAGGTTTGCGGGCGGGTGATCGGCTAATTCTGACAAAGCCGCTGGGCACCGGCGTGATCCTCGCCGCGGCCGCGCGCGGGCTGGTCCCGTCGCGGGTTGTCGAGTCGGCGATCGCAACCATGGTGCAATCTGCGGCCTCAGCCGCTGCCTCCCTGCTGGCGCATCGGGCCAGCGCCTGCACCGATGTGACCGGTTTTGGTCTTCTAGGCCATCTCCTCGAAATGCTGTGTGCCTCGGCCAGGGATGCGATTCTCGACCCTGAGGCAGTGCCGGTGTTGGAGGGCGCGCTGCCGTTGCTCGACCGCGGCGTCACCAGCTCGCTGCATGCCGACAATATCGCTGCGCTGGCGGCATTGGCCCCGGCGGCGCAACAGCATCAACTAGCCCCATTGCTGATCGATCCACAGACCGCCGGCGGCCTGCTCGCCGGCGTTCCGGCCGAACGCGCGACGGCTTGCCTCGCCGAGTTGCGCGAGCTGGGTTATTGCGCCGCCGTGATTGGCCGGGTTGTAGGATTGAGCGGCAGCGAGCCATGCGTTCATTTCGAAGAGGGCGCTGCACAGGCGCTTCACGAACCGATCGCCGCTAAATGACGGCGGTGGAGCGCCAAGGCAGATCGGGGCTGCCGGCCGTCGATCGCGTCTTGCGATCCGAGGAAGCCGGCGCATTGCTCGCCCGATACGGGCGGCCACTGGTCATCGCCGCCGTCAGGGCCGTACTGGCCGAGCGCCGCCGCTGCGGCGCCGGCGCTTCCGTGGCCTCGATCGTCGAAGAGAGTGCTGCGTCGCTGGTGCGCGAAATGCAGCCGTCGCAGCGCCGGGTCTTCAATTTGACCGGCACCGTGCTGCACACCAATCTTGGCCGTGCGCCGTTGCCCGAGGAGGCGATTGCGGCGGCGGTCGAGGCGATGCGCGAACCTTCGACGCTCGAATACGAGATCCAAACCGGCAAGCGCGGCGAGCGCGACAACCATGTCGCAGGCTGGCTGACCCGGCTGACAGGGGCTGAGGCCGCGCTTACCGTCAACAACAATGCCGGAGCATTGGTGCTGGCGTTGAATACCTTGGCCGAGGGGCGCCAGACGATCGTGTCGCGCGGCGAGCTGATCGAGATCGGTGGGTCGTTTCGTCTGCCCGACATAATGGCGCGCGCGGGCACGAAACTGCGCGAAGTCGGAACGACGAACCGGACGCATCTGGCCGACTATGCGGCGGCGATCGGGCCCGAAACAGCTCTGATCCTGAAGGCGCACACGAGCAATTATGCGATCCAAGGCTTTACCGCCGCGGCGCCGGGTAGAAAGCTCGCAGCGCTCGCCGGCAAACACGCGATCCCGTTTGTCGAAGATCTCGGCAGTGGTTCGCTGGTCGATTTCGAGCGATGGGGGCTGCCGCATGAGCCGACCGTGGCCGAGGCGCTGGGACAGGGGGCGGACCTCGTCACCTTCAGCGGCGACAAGCTGTTGGGAGGTCCGCAAGCGGGGCTCGTGGTCGGCCGCGCCGAGCTGGTCCGACGGCTCGCACGCAACCCGCTGAAGCGAGCGCTGCGGCTCGACAAGATCCGCCTGGCCGCGCTCGAGGCCGTGCTGCGCCTTTACGCCGACCCTGATCGGCTCGCCGAACGCCTGCCGACCCTGCGGCTGCTGGCGCGTTCGACGGCCGCGATAAGCGCCCTCGGGGAACGGCTCCTTCCTGCTGTCAGGCATGCGTTCCACGAAATCGCAGAGATTGCTCTAGTCGAGACGAAAAGTCAGATCGGCAGCGGCGCGCTCCCGGTATCGACGCTGCCCAGTGCCGCCCTGGCCTTGCGGCCCCTCGGGCATCGCCCCGGGGCTGTCGTTGAAGGGTTGGTGCGGGCCTTGCGGGCGCTGCCGATCCCGGTCATCGGGCGCATCGAGGGGGGCCGCGTCCTGCTCGATCTCCGTTGTCTCGAGGATGAAACGACGTTTCTTGCGCAGCTCAGCGCGTTTTCCGACATCGATCCATGATCCTCGCAACCGCCGGTCATATCGACCATGGCAAGACCGCACTGGTACGTGCGTTGACGGGCGTCGACGCCGATCGCCTGCCGGAAGAGAAGCGGCGCGGTCTGACGATCGATCTCGGCTTCGCCTATACGACTTTGCCCGACGGCACCGAGCTCGGTTTTGTCGATGTACCCGGTCATGAGCGCTTTCTGCCCAATATGCTCGCCGGCGTGTTGTCGATCGACAGGGTGCTGCTGGTCGTTGCGGCGGATGACGGGCCGCGTCCGCAAACCCTCGAGCACCTCGATATCCTGGAGCTGATCGGGGTGGCCGAGATCACCGGTATCATCACCAAGATCGACCGGGTCGAGGACGATCGAGCCGCAGCCGTCGCCGCCGAGGTCGGAATGCTTTTAGCGGCAGCCGGCTTTGCGGAAAGCCCAATCTTTCCGGTCTCGAGCTGGACTGGTAAGGGGATCGCAGCTCTCGTCCAGCATCTTCAAAAAAGCGCCCGAGCCGTCGAGCGCAACGGCGGAGCGGCTTCGGTATCCGGTCTCTTTCGGATGCCGATCGATCGGGCCTTCGGTCTGACCGGGGTCGGGCTCGTCGTGACCGGCACGGTCGCTGCAGGCAGAGTGGCGGTGGGCGAGCGGTTGATGATCAGCCCGCGCGGCACGGCCGTGCGGGTCCGCGGGCTGCACACCCAAAACCGGCCGATCGAGAGTGCCGCCGCCGGCGAGCGTTGTGCGGTCAACCTCGCCGGTTCTTTTCCGAACGGCGCGGAGCCGCGCCGCGGCGACTGGCTTGTCGCGCCAGATCGGCACGCGCCGGCCAAACGGCTCGATGTTTTTGTGCGCGCGTCACGTTTCGCTGAGGCGCCGCTGCGCGACGGGCTGCCGGTGCATCTGCACCTCGGCACAACCGATACCGTTGGCCGAGTCGCCGTGCTGGGGTCGCGGGCGATTGCCCCGGGGCACACCGGTTTTGTGCAGATCGACCTCGATCATCCGGTCGGCGCCCTTTGGGGGGACCGCGCGGTGCTGCGCGACCACGCGGCTCGGCACACCTTGGCTGGCGGACGGGTCGTCGACCCGTTTGCGCCGCGGCGCGGCCGCAGGCAGCCCGCCCGGCTTGCCGTGCTCGAGGCCGGTGCGACGGCAGATCCGGGGCAAGCCCTGGCGCGCCTGCTTGCAGTCGCAGGGATGGTCGATTTGCCGCTATTTGCGCTGGTGCGCAACCTGGCGCCTGTCGAGCTCGATGCGCTGACAAAAAGGGGCAACGTTCTGCGCGTCGGTCCGGTGCGCGCCTCCGTCGCGGTGACACCGGAGCGCCTGGCTGCGCTGGGGGAGCAACTGGTCGAGGCGCTCGACGCCTGGCATCGGGCGCAGCCTGATGCCCTTGGCCCAAACCGACCGGCTCTGATCGCGCAATTGCGCAAAGAGGCCTTCGAGGCGGCGCTCGACGCGGCGCTGGACGAGCTCGCCAACAACGGCCGAGTGCTGCGCCAGGGCCCAATCTGGCGCCTGCCCGAGCACCAGCCGCGCTTGACCAAGGCCGACGAACGACTCTGGGAGCGGGTTCATCCTCTGCTGACGGCAGAGGATCTCCGCCCGCCGCGGGTGCGCGAACTCGCCGCCACGCTCGGGCTCGAACCCGGTGCCGTCGAGCGTTTCCTTAATCGGGCCGAGCGATTGGGGCGCGTCGCTCGTGTCGCCGACAACCGTTACTTTCTGCCCGACACGCTGGCGCGCCTCGTCGAGATCGCGAGCGAGCTCGCCGACGGCTCGCCCGACGGCACCTTCACTGCCGCGACCTTCAAGGACCGCTCCGGCGTCGGCCGCAATCTGACGATCCAGATTCTCGAATATCTCGACAAGATAGGTGCGACTCGTCGAACGGGCGTCGCGCGCGTCGTGTTGCGGGGCCGCGAGGCATTCGGTTGAGCGGCACTGAGCAGGTGGGATGAGGGTGGAGTTTCCGCCCACCGGTGCGCGCGGACTTCAAGTCCGAATGAGAGTATTCAATCTCGAGACGATAGGTTGCGGTTCGCAAACACAGCGATTGCTCGTTGCGCAG
>CAVOTD010000008.1:0-40374 GCA_963698995.1 uncultured Alphaproteobacteria bacterium
CAGACAGCCGCCGTTAGACCTGAAGGGTCCGTGAACCGCGCCCGGCGGTCGGCAGGCGTAAGTGCCGGGCGCAAAATTTTCGCCGCCTTCTCCCGCCCTGTCATTGCCGACCGTCAGGTCTCCTTCGATCAGATAGACCTCTTCCCAATATTCGTGGACGAACGGCTCCGTCGTGAACACCCCCGGCGCAAAGCGCAACAGACGGGTGCGACTGCCGCTTCGCCTTTCCTCGTCGAGCGCACCCGCCAAGATTTTCTGCTCGATCCCGGCCGGATAGCCGGGCGGCGTCGACCATCCGGAGCTCATATCGACGCGGTGGAATTCGAGATGGGGCTTGTTGACAGGCATCGGCTCTCCTCCTGTTGCCGCTTTCGGTGCGGCACGCGGCTTGCTAGTTTCTGCCACGCCAATGATCAAAGAAGAAGTGGAGGCTTTCATGCTATCGCGTCGCTTGTTTGCCGCGGGGGCTGCGGGTGCGCCCGCGATCCTGGCCGATGCCGCCCGGGCCGAAGACCGACCGGCTGAATTGACTATCGACCGGATCAAACGCACCAAGGTGCTGCGCATCGCGGCGCTGCCGGGCGAGGCGCCGTATTTCAACAAGGACATCGCCTCGCGGCGCCTGGTCGGGCATGTGCGTCGACATGGCCAAGGACATCGCCGGGGTTTTCGAGGGACAAGTCGAGTATCCTCGAATTGACCTACGGCAATTCGGTGCTCGATCTGCAGGCCAACAAGATCGATTTGGCGTTTTGCGCTGAACCCGACGCCAAAGCGGGCATTGGTCATCGATTTCACCCACCCGTTCTACCTGCACGGCTTCGGCATGGTCGGGCAAGAAGGGCTTCCACGCGGACCAACTGGGCCGACCTCGACAAGCCCGAGGTCAAGATCGCCTTCGACATCGGTTCGGTGCACGAGATCGCGGCGCGCCGCTTTGCCTCGCACGCACAGCACATCGCGCTGAAGACGCGCGACGAATGCGTGTTGGCGGTGCAGTCCGGCCGCGCCGATTGCGTCATCATGGCGGTCAATCTCGGCTTGACTGCCGTCAAGAAGAACCCGGCGCTCGGCGAATTCCAGATGCTGCACCAGCCGCGCATCCAATTGCCGACCTGCATGGGTGTGCGCAAGGAAGCCAACAAGGATTGGCGCGATTTCCTCAATGCCTGGGTCGATTACAACCGCGGCGTCCAGCAGGTCCGCGAATGGCTCTATGCGGGGCTCGCGATCAACGGCGTCAAGCCCACGGACATCCCGTCTGATGTCGAGATGTGGATGACCGTGACTGAACCGTCCCCGTCACCCCCGCGAAAGCGGGGGGTCAGCGATTCAGCGCAACGTCAAGCAGCTCTGGATCCCCGCTTCCGCGGGGGTGATAGTGGGCTACGCCTGGGCTCTTCTCGTTTCTGTGGGGCTATCGCTGGCTGATCCTGATCGGTCTCGGCGTCACGATCGTTTACACGATCGCGACGATCATCATCGGGCTCGTCGTCGGGCTCGCGACGGGGTTGTTGCGGCTGTCGCGCAGCGCTGTCTGACCGCGCCGCTCGTCGCCTATGTCGAGATCTTCCGGTGCACGCCGCTCTTCGTGCAGTTCGTCTGGTTCTATTACGCGTTGCCGGTCGTCCTCGGGATCGACATCCCGGCGACGTCGCCGCCACCCTGGTGTTGTCGCTTTATACCGGCGCGTTTTACGCCGAGATCGTCCGTGGTGGCGTCAATTCGATCGAGCGCGGCCAATGGGATGCGGCGCGCGCGATCGGCATGCGGCGCCGTCAGGTCATGCGCCATGTCATTCTGCCGCAGGCGGTAAGCGGATGGTCCCGCCCTCATGAATCAGTCGATCATCCAGTTGAAGAATACCTCGCTGGTGTCGACGATTGCGGTCGCCGACTGCTCTATCGAAGGCACGATCATCACCGCCGCGACCTACCGCCCGCTCGAGGTCTACACAATGGTCGCGGTCATCTATTTTGCTCGTGCTGTTCCCATTGACCTTGGCGGCCCAACAGGTCGAGCGCCACCTCGCCCGGGCCGATTAGATCCCGATGATCGAGATTGCCGATCTGTGGAAGGCATTCGGCGCAGTTCAGGTGCTGAAGGGCATATCGTTGCGGGTCGAGCGCGGCTCGGTGGTCGCCATCATCGGACCGAGCGGTTCGGGCAAATCGACGCTTTTGCGCTGCATCAACTTGCTCGAGGAGCCCGATCGCGGGAGCATCCGCGTCGGCGAGCGCGAGATGCGCTTCGGCGGCGGCAAGCGCACCAAACCCGCCGACCGCGAGCTGTCGGCCTTTCGTGCGTCCACCGGCATGGTGTTCCAGCATTTCAATCTGTTCGCGCACATGACCGCGCTCGGCAACGTCATGGCCGGGCCGACGATCGTTAAGCGACTGGCGAGGCGCGAGGTGGAGGAGATGGCCCGCGCCTTGCTCACCAAGGTCGGGCTCGGCGACAAGGCCGACGTCTATCCCTCGCATCTGTCCGGCGGACAACGCCAGCGGGTCGCGATCGCCCGGGCGCTGGCGATGAACCCTTCGGTGATGCTGTGCGACGAGGTCACCTCGGCGCTCGACCCCGAACTGGTCGGCGAGGTCCTGGGGGTCATCGCGCAGCTCGCCCGGGAGGGGATGACGATGGTCATCGTCACCCACGAAATCGCCTTTGCCCACGAGGTCGCCGATCTCGTCGCCTTTATCAGCGACGGGGTCATCGTCGAGAGCGGTCCGCCCGCCCAGCTCCTCGAACATCCGGAAAACCCGCGAACCCGCGGCTTTCTCGCCCGTTTTCACCGGTTTATGGGTAGCTTTTCGGGACTTTCGTAGATCGGCGACCCCAGCCGCTATTTGACGGTCTCGAATACCTCGGTGGCAACGGCGTCGTCGCTGATGCCGGCACGCACGGCATTGGTTTGCTGCGCGCCCGATTTTGGCAAAGCGTACATGGCTTCGATGGTGCGCAGGATGTTGACGTGAGTCATGCCGTCTTCTTCGGCATAATTCGGCTTTACATATTTTCCGGCGAAGATGGTGACAATTCGGTTTTGCAGATCGTGACGGTATTGATCGTGGTCCGGACTGACGGACGGATCGGTCAGCCCGCGGTACCCGCCCTTGTCATCGTTCTCGTCGAAGGTGACGATCAGCAGGCTGTTATGTGTCTTCGCCCATTGGTAATAGGGATCGATATTTTGCCTTAGCCACGAATTGCCAGCCGGCACGCTGTCCTCCGGCGCGCCGTTGTGCATATCGTGGTCGAGGTCAGGAATGGCGAAGGCGACGGTCGGCAGCCTGCTGTAGTCGGGAGGGAAGTCCACGAACCGCAGGTTCGACGATGTCTCGACCGTCGTCCCATTGGGAACATTAGCAAAACTGATCCACGGGACATGCTTGCGGGCGTACGGCGTAGCGACGACCATCTCGGAGCCAGTGGCCGGCAACAACTGCGAGTAGCCTTTAAACGAGAAACCTTTTTTGATTAGCTGCTCACCGAGATTGCTTGTTGTGAACGTGCTGTTCGGTATTTGGTCTCTGAATCCGACGTTCTGGTTGTCGCCTGAAAATAACCAAAAGTAATTTCCCTCACTGGGATGCTCTTCGGCAAACATGCGGTTAAAACTTGCGCCCTCAGATGCTAGTTGGTTGAGGTACGGCGCGGCACCGTTGCCGATGATCTCTTCGTAATCCTTGTTCTCCTCGACAACAATGAGGACGTGGTCGTATCTCGGGAGGTTCGAGGGCCAGGGTGGCGCGTCGGCCGCTGATGCGGCGAGCGTCCAGAATGCCAATAGGGCGCCGACGCAGCCCAAAATCTTCGACATGTGCATCAGGTTGTTACCGAGCGGCGGCGAAAAGCGTAGGCTGAGCGTCGCAGTGTGGCAACGAGGGAAACGGAGGAACCGATGCGCGGCGTAGTCTTCACCGGCGAGCGCGAGATCGAGCTGATGGAATTTCCGGACCCGACCCCGGGGCCGGGCGAGGTGATCGTCGAAATGAAGGCCTCGGGCATGTGCGGCAGCGATCTGCACCAGTATCGCCGCCCGAAATCAGGGGGCGAGTTGATCGGCGGCTTGCCGGTCAACCCGAACCCGGTCATCGGCGGCCACGAGCCGTGCGGCGTCGTCGCGGCGATCGGCCCCGGCGTCAGCGACAAGATGGCGCGGGCCGGCCAGCGTATCATGGTGCATCATTACAAGGGCTGCACAGTCTGCGAGCACTGCCGCTCCGGCTGGTCACAGCTGTGCCAGGAGGAGCCTGTCCTCGTATACGGCAACAACGCGCATGGCGGACACGCCCGCTACTTGAAGGTGCCGGCCTTTACTGTGGTGCCGTTGCATGACGAGCTGTCCTTCTCGGCCGGAGCGGCGATCTCCTGCGGCACCGGGACCGCCTATGGGGCGCTGCGCCGGCTGAACATTTCGGGCAATGACACGATCGCGTTGTTTGGCCAGGGGCCGGTCGGCCTGTCGGCGACCCAGCTCGCGGCCGCGATGGGAGCCCGCGTCATCGCGCTCGATGTCAGCCCCGAGCGGCTGGAGCGTGCCAAGGAATTCGGCGCCTGGGAAACCGTCAATCCGCGCTCGAACGATCCGGTCGGCGCGATCAAGGACCTGACGCATGGCGGCGCCGATTTCACGCTCGACACGTCGAGCCAACCCGAAGGCCGCATTGCTGCCGTGCGCAGCGCCAAGGTCTGGGGCACCGTTGCCTTTGTCGGCGAACGCAACAATGTAACGATCGACGTCAGCCCCGACATGCTGCGCAAACAGCTGACGATCATCGGCTCATGGACCTTCTCGTGGCAGGGCCAAGCCGACTGTGCCCGCTTCGTGGTCGACCGCAAGGTCGATGTCGACCGCCTGTTCACCCACCAATGGAAGCTCGACCAGGCGGAAGAAGCCTATCGGCTGTTCGACACGCAGACCACCGGCAAAGGCGTGTTTCTGATGTAACAGGCGGACCAAGAATGAACCGAGGATTCTCAAGGAGTTGGCACCCTCTGTCGTCGTTCCCGCGAAAGCCTGTGAAGGAATTGGCTGAAGGGGTGCAACGCGGCCGTGCGTGCTTCGAGATGCGCCCGCGGGCGCTCCTCAGCATGACGGAAAGTCATTGATGACATTAGGAAAAATCCTCATCCTGAGGAAGCCGCGAAGCGGCTGTCTCGAAGGACGCTCGGTGCCGATCCCGCTGAATTTTGATTTCTTCACACGCGCGAAAGCGGGAATCCAGGAGGCGACCGGCCCGCAGCGGCTGCCCCTTTTAAAGCCAAGGGCAGGCTCTGGACCCCCGCTTTCGCGCGGGTGACGAGAACCTGTTGTCAAGACCAACTTCATTTTGGGCCAGGCCCTAAGGAGAAATAATATGGCGCGCGAAGGTTATTTGATCATGGATAGCGACCTCCACATGATGGAGCCCGACGATCTGTGGGCCCGCTATCTCGATGAGCCGCATCGGGCGAACCCGCCGCGTTTCTTTAGCGGGCAGCAGCAACAGCTGCCGCAAAGTTCGAAGGACAAGGGCAACGCTGACGCCATTATGGGGATGGAGGTGCAGGGTCTGGCGATCCCGGCGCACGCCACCTCACAAGGAGCCACCACCTCCAGCCGCGAGCTGCGGCGCCGCAGCTGGGCGCGCCATCCGCATTTCAATGTCGCGCGGGCACGCGGTTTCGACCCGGCTTCGACCCTGACGGCGATGGATATCGAGGGGATCGACATCGCAATCATGTACGGCACGCGCGGACGGCAGATCCTTTGTCACGACAATCTGGCGCCGGACTACGCCGCGGCGCTCGCCCGCGCCTATAACAATTGGGCCGCCGATTACTGCAAGGCCGATCCGCAGCGGCTCAAATTCGCGGCGCAGATTGCAATGCACGACGTTGCAACCGCGGTCGAGGAGGCGCGGCGCAGCGTCACCGAATTAGGCGCGGTGGCAGTGATCGGCACGCCGAATCCGGTCAATGGGCAGCATTTGCACGACGACGCCTGCGAGCCATTGTGGAACGAGCTGGAACGGCTCGATGTTCCGATCGGCTATCACCCGACTGGCAACACTTCATTGAAGGACGATGCCGGACGGCGCTATGTCGGGCACGCCAATTTCCACCCGATCGCTCATGCCATCCGCAATCCGGTGGAGCTTATGGGGGCGATGGCCAGCATGACCACCGGCGGCGTCCTCGAGCGCCATCCGAAATTGCGCTGTGCCTTCCTCGAAGGCACAGCGGGCTGGCTCTATTGGTGGCTGTGGCGGCTCGACGATCAGTGGGAGAAGTTCGGGCCGGGCTGCGAGCGCCAGATCTCGATGCTGCCGAGCGAATACTTCAAGCGTCAATGCTACATCGCGCTCGACGTCGACGAGGAGCCCGCCGTCGATGTCGTCAACAAGATCGGAATGGAATACTTCGTCGTCTCGAGCGACTACCCGCATTCCGACGGTGCGTTTCCTGAAGCGATCCAGCAATTCCTCAGCCTGCCGCTCAACGACGAGCAGCGTCGCAAGATCCTGTGGGACAACTGCGCCCGGCTCTATCACATCGCTGCCCCGGGGGCCCCGCTGACCCGCGAGCAGCCCGCGGTCTCCGCAGCCGAATAGCCGCCGGCAATCTCGCCTCCGCTCGTGCGGGGCGGATAGGGCAAAGGCTCCGGGAGAGCACGACAACCCAGCGCTCTCCCGGCGCGGCCGCGAGCGGATCGCGCCGTTCGCTAAAAGGCGGGGAGAACCGGCGCCGGCACGATGTGCTCCTCGACGCCGCGAACACCGGGAATGTTCTCGGCGGCGACGCGCAAAGCTTGCCGCTCTCCGTCGGGCCGGTCGTCGGACACCCAGATGTGCACGACGCCGTCCCTGACGATGATGTCCGCCGCCCAGGTATGCACCCATTTTTGGTCCTTGAGCTCGGCCAGCAGCTTTTGCCGAATCGTGCGATCGTCGGTCGCGGCGTCGGCCGTCAGCTGACTTCCTGCTGCCGCGAGGGCTCGGACGAGGTTCGCCCGGCTGACGATTTCGACCAGCTTGCCGTCTCTGAGGACGGGCACCCGCTTGATCCTTTTGGTCTCGAGCAAGGTCGCGATATCGGCGAGCTCGGTGGTGTCGCTGACCGAGATGACGTCGCGCGTCATGACATCCTTGGCGGTACGGCCGTGCGACTTGACGTAGTCGCGGGCCAACTCCTCGTCCGACCCGATCGTATCGAGCCACCACGAGCGCCGGCGTCCGCTGCGGCGGTCGGGCCGGCTCTCGGTCCCGGTTTCGACACGATGCAGCAGGTCGCCCTCGCTGAGAATCCCGACCAGCCGGTTCGCCGAATCCACGACCGGAACGCCGCTGATGCCGCGTTCGGCAAGGAGCGCGGCGACCGCCTGCACCGGTGTGTCCGGATCGACGGTAATCACATTCGTGGTCATCACGTCCATAGCGCGCATCGAATGATCCTCCCTGATCTTCTGTTGCGCACCTTATTTACCATTTCCGATGCGCATTGACACCGATCGAGAGGCAGCGCGGATCCATAGGCCGCCTGCACCGGGTGCTGGCGCTGCTATGCCGGATGCGCCAGGAAGATCTGATGCGATGCATAGGATAACCACACCCGACGCGACCGAAGGAAGTCGATGCCCAATACCAAATCGGCGTCCTGCAATCGCAGATTGGTCACGACGATGACCCGATCATGGATCGTCTCCCCGCCGATTTCCAAACGCGCAAAGCGGTGGGCGCGGGATTTGACCAGTTCTGAGCCTGCCCCACGGAGATTGGCGACAGGGTCTTGATTGAGCGCCGCGCCGCTGACCCCGATGGCAAGAGCCGCGCCCGCATCGATGGCCGACAATTCCGCGCCAGTGTCGATGAACGCGGCGAATTTATGTCCATCGAGAGTCATCGGAAAAAACAGATGGTCATGCAGTGATCGGTTGGCCGGGATCGCTGTAAACGACTGGCTCCATGGCGGCGCAGCGATCGCGCAGGCGACCCTTTGGTACAAGGTCATGCGGGCATGCGGCAGGTCGAGATCCACCTCAAAGCTCGAAAAAAAATCGGCGCCTAGCAACCCGTCCAGCGGCTTGCCGGCTAAGCCCGGCAACGAAACCGACCCGACAAGGACTCGGAAGTCCGACAGCGCCGTTCCGCCGAGACCAAGGTTTTGCAGTCGCGCGTCGCCGCTCGAAACAGCACCGTCGAGGCTGCGCATCCTCCGCGGGTATTCATAATGCGCATCTATCCCGAGCCGCTTGGCGGCGGCCACCGCCATGATCGTCCGTTCAGCTCCGGTATCGAGGAGAAAAGTGGCCGCTGCCCCGTTGACCGTCAGGTTGACGAGGGGGAGGTTACCCAAAAAAGCAATCGCGAGCTCTGCCTGGCGTTTGGGTTTGCAATCATCCGCGACTGCCTCGGAGATGATGGCGGTATTTGCCAACAATACGGCGAAAACAACGATGGCACCGCCGAGCAATCTGGCCACGGTGTTGGGCTTTGTGCGTCGCACGCCGGGACCGCTTACCCGATTATGGCGATCCCCTGAACCTCGACGAGCATTTCCGGGCGTGCGAGACCGGCAACGGTAATCAGCGCGCTTGCCGGGAAATTGTCGCCAAAGATCTCCTTGCGCAATTGGGTGAAGCGGTCGCCATAGCGCGCATCGGTAATAAAGACCGTCATTGTGACCATATCGGCCAAGCTGCCTCCGGCCTCTGCCAGGGTCTGGCCTAGCCGGGAAAAAATCTCGCGGACCTGTCCGTCGAAATCACCGGCGAGCGACTTGCCAGACGCATCCGCCGCGCCGACTTGTCCCGCCAGCCAGACGGTTCTGCCGCCGTCGGTGACGACGGCCTGTGAATAGGCACGTGCCTGTGCTGCGTCCCGCCTTATGTAACGCCTGGACGATTTCTGCACAATCGCCTCGGTCATCTCAGCCTCCAGTCGCGATCCGCTACCATCGGGAGCGGCCGGCGAAAGCTTGATTGACGGTGATCGCCCTGTCCAGTGGCTCGCTCGGGACCGGCGACTGTGCTGGCTTCCACGTTGGGTAGCGGTGCGGCCGAAGTAACCCGCGACGGGTTAAAAACGGGGCTGCCCGCCGATCGGGGCAAGAGATGATAGTGTGGTCGAATACTCTCTCGATCGATCTGTCGACGCAGCTGCCGCAGTTACGAATCGCTTCGGAAGACTGAAATGACTTGGCTGAGCGATGCGCAGATCTGGACCAGCCTGCTGACCCTCACTGCGCTCGAAATTGTTCTCGGCATCGACAATCTGATGTTCATCACGATCCTCGCGGGACGATTGCCGCCGCCCCGGCAGAAGCCGGCGCGGCAGACGGGACTGGTGCTGGCATTGGTGACCCGCCTGGCGCTGCTTGGCTCGATCGCCTGGATCGTCGGGCTCACTCAACCGCTATTCGATGTTTTCGGCCGTGCCGTCTCGTGGCGCGACCTGATCCTGATCGGCGGTGGTCTCTTTCTGCTCTACAAAGGCACGCGGGAGATTCACCTCCGGTTGGAAGGCGATTCGCCGCATGGCGAGGCGCCCCCCGCGAGAACGAGTTTTAGCGGCGTCATTGCGCAGATCGTGCTGCTCGACATCGTCTTCTCGCTCGACAGCGTCATCACTGCGGTCGGCATGGCCAACGAGTTCTGGGTCATGGCAGCGGCCGTCATTATCGCCGTCGGTGTCATGTTAAGCGCTGCGGGGCCGGTCTCCGCTTTCATCGACCGCCACCCTACAGTCAAGATGCTGGCGTTGAGCTTTCTGCTGCTGATCGGCATGACATTGGTCGCTGACGGTGCGGGTTTCCATGTGCCAAAGGGCTATATCTATGCGGCCATAGGCTTTTCTGCCTGTGTCGAAGCCCTGAATCAGCTCGCCGCACGCCGTCGCCGGCCTCGCGTCTAGTGCTCGGCCGAGCTCGAGGATGATCGGGCAGATCGCAGGCGCGTAAGCCGTAGCGACTTTGGATAAACTGCAGGCGGATCGATGATCAACAGCATAAGTGCCGTGACGCTGGCGACCCACGACATGCGACGCGCCGTCAGCTTCTACCGAATGCTCGGTTTTCAGCTCGTCCATGGCGGCGAAAGCGCGGCATTCACCAGTTTCCGTGTCGGTACCAATTTTCTCAACCTGATTGCCCAATCGGCGGAGCGCGAGTGGTCGTGGTGGGGACGGCTGATCTTCTACGAATCGGACATCGACGCACTCTATGCGCGGGTGATTGCCGCCGGGTACCGGCCGGAAGCGGCGCCGCGCGACGCCGAATGGGGTGAGCGATTCTTTCATTTAACAGATCCGGACGGCCATGAGCTCAGTTTCGCTTCGCCGTTGGCTTCGCATTCGGGGGCAGCGGGGTAGCTGAAGCAACCCTGCAAACATGTGTCATCATGCTGAAATAAAACTGTGGTATCCGGCCCAAAAATTGGTCGGAGCCTTTATGCTCGAATACGTGCACTTTGTACCTGGCCGATTACGATTGAAGATCTCCGAGCTGAGGCACAGTGGCAGCGCGGCCGAGGCAGAGGCTAATGTTGCCGCAATTCCGGTCGTGAAGAGCGCAGTGGCAAATCCGACAACCGGCAGCTTGACGATTATTTACGATCGGCAACGAGCCTCGATCGGCGATTTGTGGGAGAGCCTGCGGGCACAAGGTTATGTTTCGAGTTTACGACCCGAGCCCGTCGCAATCGGGTCCACGGTAACGGCGGACCGGGGCGCCGATCGATTCGGCCGCGCGATTGTCAGCGCCCTCCTCGACGCCGCCGTCCAGCATTCGGCCCAACTCCTCGTCCGAGCACTGTTATAACCCTGGATCTCTCAGCGTTAAGCTAGCCGAGACCAACAGCTCACGGCGCCGCACGCCGCGGAACGGACTCAAGTGGTCGACAGATGCTCCGGTCCGCCCCGGCTTTTGTCGCGGCGGCTGCTGCCGATCGGGGGGCTCACGCTTTAATTGCGCCTGCGCTGCGGCGACAAGATAACTTGCCATTTCCTTAAGCTCGCCCAAGTGTCTCGGTGAGACGGTGACGCTTTTGGTGATCGCTTGGCTGCCGGCCGCAGCACCCGCCCACGCTCCGAATGACGGCGATACGAAAACTGCTCGGCGTCAAACGCGTCTTCCGGACTTCGCGCGATCTCGGAATGTCGCGAAGCCCGCAGGAATCGCAACGGCGTGGACTTCGCCGCAACCGCGCCGTTGCGACGACATTGCTCGGAGCGATGGCCGGGCTCTTCATCTCCACGACCCTGGTGCCGCAGCCGGGGTTCTGGATCCTCTTGGTTCGCGCGACAGCCGAAGCCGCAATCGTAGGTGGGCTCGCCGATTGGTTTGCCGTAACCGCGCTCTTCCGGCAGCCCTTGGGTTTGCCGATCCCGCATACCGCGATCGTCCCGAGGAACAAGGATCGAATCGGCGAAGGGCTGGCGAGCTTCATCGAGCATAATTTTCTGACGCCTAAGGTCGTCAAAGCAAAGCTGCGCTCGATCGATCCGACACGACTTTTTGCCGAATGGCTCTCCTCGTCGGCAACAGCCGACGCTGTCGCCTTGCGCCTGATGCGCGCGATGCCGCATCTCCTCGGCGCCGTCGATGATCGCGGAATTCGCGAGTTTGTTGGTGAGACGCTCGGTCGCCGGCTGACGGATATCGAGTTGGCTCCACTGCTCGGGCGGGCAATCAGCGCCTTGACGGCAGACGGCTTTCACGAAAGCCTGCTCGACCGATTGCTGGAATTTTGCCGCCAGTTTCTCGATAAGCGGGAGGATCAGTTCTATCAGGCGGCAGCGGCTCAACGCCGACGATGGTGGATCCCCAAGGCCGTCAACCGGCAAGTCGCCAAAGCGATCATCGGCGGCATCAAGGAGCTGCTCGCCAACGTGCGCGAACCCGGCACCCTCGCACGGCAGAACCTACTGAACGGGATTGGCCGCTTCGCCGAGGAGTTGGGCACCTCGTTCGAGTATCGGCTGCGTGTCGAGGAGCTGAAATTGCAGCTCTTGCAGGATGAAGAAGCGCAAGCCTGGTTTGGTTCGGCGTGGGGCGATATCAAGCACGCATTGCTCGCCGATCTCACCTCTCCAGCGTCTAAATCCCGTCAGGCTCTGTCAGTTGCGATCCATTCGCTCGGTCAGCGTCTGCTCGCCGACCCGGCAATGCGGACGCGGGTCAATCGAACGATCGAAGCGATGGCGACAGAGCTGATTCCTTGGCGCGCTCAAATCGCGCAATTCATTATCGAGGTGGTGCGACAATGGGACCCAGACCGCTTTACCGAACGCCTCGAGCTGGTCGTCGGTCGTGACCTGCAATACATACGCATTACCGGGACGCTGGTCGGCGGTCTGGTTGGGTGCCTCCTTTACCTGGTGTCAGCGGTTTTGCAATGACACCTGAATAATCCGCTCGTCGCCAAAGAAAATGGCCGGAACCCTTGGGTTCCGGCCAAGTTTGAACAGGGAGGCTTCACGTCTGGGAGACGTAAGACGGGGCCTTCGCCGTTCTTCGCCACCATTCGCCGCCGCACAGAAACCGACTTGATTATCAAGGCAATCTAGCATCATTATTCTTCGTGGGCCTTCGTAGCCCTTCGCCACAACCCGGCGATTTTTGGGACCCCAGCGGGACCCGGCGAGCGCCGGGGTCCCGGCTGAAGCGAGACACGACAGATGAAAAAGCGGCTGACTGATCGTTTCGTGCAGAGCGTCGCTCCTCCGGCTGCCGGGCGCGCCGTCTACATTGACACCGAAGCGCCCGGGCTCGAGCTCCGGGTCTCGGCACATGGCGGTAAGTCATGGTCGATCCGCTATCGGCCCAAGAGCGGCGAGCGCAAGCGAACGACCTACGGCGCCTACCCCGCGATCTCGCTCGCCGAGGCAAGGGCGCGCGCCAAGGAGATAGCCGCAGCGGCCGCGCGCGGAATAGATCTGCCCGACGCCGAGGAACGCGAGCGGGAAGAACAACGAAAAGACGCCAAACGGCCGCAGACGTTCGGAGATCTGCTCGACCAATATGTCGACGGTCACTGCAAGCCGAACCAGCGGAAATGGAAACTTGTCGAACGCATGTTTGACGCGCACGTGAAGCCAGCAGTGGGCAAAAGGCCCCTGACCGAGTTGCGACGCGCGGATCTCGTCGAGTTGCTCGACGATTTGCAAAACGAGAAGGGGTTGCGGGCGCAGGTCAACCGAGTTCGGTCGCAGGTGGTCGCCGCGCTTAATTGGGGCGTCGAGCGGGAATATCTCGATGCCAATCCGGCCGCCGCGGTCAAGAAGCGCAAGATCGAGGCCAGCCGCGAGCGGGTACTGTCGGATGACGAGTTGCGGGTGATCTGGCGCGCCGCCAACACACTCTCGGAACCGAGCCGATCGCTGGTTAAGGCATGGATCCTGACCGGACAGCGACGCGACGAGGTGCGCTGTATGGTGTGGAGCGAGGTCGACCTTGGCCGGGCGCTATGGACCCTGCCGGCCGCACGGAACAAGGGAAAGCGTGAGCATGAAATCCCGCTGTCGCCGGCAGTGGTCGCGCTGCTCGGCAAGCCCCGACCAGGCAAGCCCGTATTCTCGACGGACGGCCATCGCCCCTATGCCGGTCAGAAGCGGTTGAAGGCGATTCTCGACCGGGAAACCGGAGTCGCGGGCTGGACCTTCCACGATCTCAGGCGGACGGCGAGCACCGGCATGGCCGCGCTGCACATCTCGCAGGACACCATCGATCGCGTCCTCAATCACGCGAAGGCGACGCTCGCCGGGACCTACAATCGGTATGAATACCTCGAGGAGAAACGGCGCGCGTTGGAAGCGTGGGCCGAGCGTGTCGCCTTCATCGTCGGCGATGCGCGCGACGCGCCGAATGTTGTGGAGCTCCAAGCCGCGTCGTAATTCTTCGAACCGCGGCGGATAGGGCGGCCATCCGACAAGCCCGGCTTCCGCACCGGGTTTTCTGCCGCGACAACTCTGCGGAGCGCCAGCGGAGGCGGCATATGCCACGCCCCAAGCTGCTCACCGAAGAGCTTTGGGAACAACGGCGACGGCGGCAGAGAGACGTCGAGGCTGCCGCGTTCCGCCGAGCCGTCGAGCCTGTCGAACTCGGAAATCGAGCACGACGCTGGTCTCGCGACCGAACTCGTTACCACACTAGGGTTACCTAGGGGTCGCCGCCGAGCGCGGCGCGAGGAAATTGCCTCCGAGCTAGCGAAGGCCGTTTCCGTTCTCGCGGCTGTTCTCGCAGAAGTTCGTCGGGAGTGGCAGGCCCGGCAGGAGATCTTTTCTGATCTGCCTCTCCCGATCCTCGGAGAGGTACGGCCGACACCCGGCGAGATGCGCGTCACTCTGGAAGAAGGGCTGAAGCACGCAAAAAAGCTGCGCGGCTGGTATCAATCCCTACCGGAAGAGCTGCTGTTTATGGTGGGAGTACAATTCGCGGAGGGGGCTGTCGCTCTTGGGGTTGTGATCGAGCGGCTTACGGAAACTCTGGAGGCCTTGACCGCGGCACACGAGCCGCAGCCGGGCCGGCAGCCTGGCAGGCGAGCGGCGGCTCAGGCGGCCGCTGGACATTTAATCCGTTTCATAGATCGGCATGCCCCGGATGCACCCGCGAAAACGCAACGACATTTCATGTTCCGCGCGATGCGCGGCCTTGCGATCGATTGCCCTAACCTCGAGTACGATCCAGGCGATTTCACGACCTGGTTCAGTGAGGTCGAGGCGCTAGCCAGGGCCTAAAGGTTCCAGGAGCCGCACCTATACCCTCCGCGACCGCCTCATAAGCCCCTCGCTATCCTTCGCCCGAAACTGCACGAGGCGAAGATGAGTATTTGCAACACGGACTTGGGCGACGACCTGCCGCTGTTGGTAAGGCCGAAACAGGCGCTACGACTACTTTCCATCGGCGAGACCCGGCTTTACGAAATGATCAACGCCGGGGAGCTCGAATCCTTCCGGGACGGCGGCGCGCGGAAAATCACCACCCGATCAATTCACGCGTACATCGAGCGCCAGCTCGATCGGACGAGGGCCGCATGATATGCGCGCCTGGACAGGGCCGCCCGGCCCGGAACGAGGACGCCGCCCAGCGGGCAACCGGGCGGCCCCTCTCGATAACAGCAGTTTTGGCAACAGCAACGCGCCCACACATAATCGATCAATTTCGGCGCTGCAAGTTGCCGAGGCCCGGCGCCTACGGCGGCAGCGCCTAATCGAGCGTCTCTGCAAAGACTCCGCGCTTAATATTTGAGCTGCTCGACGAGATTGCGCGCCATCACGATCTCGGCGAGGACCTCGATCGGCGGCTCGGCCGATACACGGCGATCGATCCCGCGCTTTTGGCTGCGATTGGCGGTGACCAGTTCCCGCCCTCACCGCTTCGAGCCGTCGGGGCCGATCCGTGAGCGCGCGGCTGAAGAAATGGACGCCGCATCGCTCTGGCGCACTGCTCGGCTTCTGCTCCGTGCAACTGCCGAGCGGCATGATCTTGCACGACATCAGGATCATGGCTGGCAAAAACGGCCCTTGGTGCGCGATGCCGGCTCAGAAGCAGCTCGATCGCGACGGACGGGCGCGGCTCGATGCCAACAACAAGCCGATCTATAGCCAGATCATCGAATTTGTCGACCGGGCGACAGCCGACAAATTCAGCTCCCTAGTTCTGGATCTCGTGCGCCGCGCGCATCCCGAGGACCTCGACGGGGCCGGATCATGAACGCGGCGGCCATCGCCCGGGCGCTTGGCGGTGCGCATCGTGAGGGTAGTGACTGGCGAGCCACCTGCCCAGTACACGGCGGCAAAACCCTCATCATTACCGACGGCCGCAATGGACAGTTAGTCGTCAAATGTTTCGGCGGTTGCGACTGGCGCGACGTCTTCGACGAGCTGCGAGCTCGAGGATTGATCGCCGGCAAGCCCGGCACACCCAATCCAGAGCGAGAAGAGGAGCGCCGGAAGCAAGAAGCGGCGGCAAAAGCTGAAATCGAGCGCATCCGTCGCAGGATTTGCCAGGCGCGCGACGTGTACCTGCGGGCACAAGAGGCAGCCCGAACCCCCGTCGAGACCTATCTCCGATCGCGAGGCATCACTCTACCAATCCCGCAGGTATTGTGTTGGCTACGGCTCTGCCCACACCGGAGCGGCAAATTCCTTCCCGCGATGGTAGCGGCTATCGTCGATCGTAATGGCGATCAAATCGCGGTGCACAAAACCTTTTTGAGGCCCGACGGCGCCAATAAGGCCGCTCTCCCAAAAGAACAACAGCGCGAAACCTGCGGCCCCATGAAAGGCGGCGCGGTCCGGCTCGCGTCTCCTCGCCCCGACTGCACGCTTTTAGTCGGTGAAGGCATCGAAACGGTGTTGTCCGCGATGCAGTTATTTGAACTGCCGGGTTGGGCGGCGATTTGCGCCGGCGGCATCGAAGCGCTCGATCTCCCCCGCAACATCCTCAACGTCACGATCGCCGCAGATAGCGACGCCAGCCTGACCGGCCAGCGGGCCGCCCTAATCGCCCGCGAGCGGTGGGAGAGAGAAGGCCGACACGTCGAGATACTGGCACCACCGGCCGCCGGCATGGACTTCAACGACATATTGCAAGCAGCCGGAAAGCAGTGATGGCGATGCCAGAGACAATCGACCCTGCCGCCTTTCGGCGCGATCCCAAACAACTTGCTGAGGAGATCGCCGCGAAGTCGCGCAGCAATGGGACGGAACTTCAAACTAGCATCTTTGCGAATTCAGACGATCGCCGATGGGCTGATCTCGATCGAACCCTGATTGAAGACGATCGCAAAGCGCCGCCGAAATTTGATGAAAGCATCTTCTCCCCGACGCTTCTCGAGTGGGCCCAACGAACAGCTGAGGATTGTTCCGCTCCGATCGATTATGTGGCCGGGACCCTCATCGGCAGCGCGTCGGCGGCGATCGGCAACGTCCGCCGCGTGTCGCCATGGCCGGGCTGGGTTGAACATCCGTTCCTATGGATGGCGCTCGTGGGGCTGCCGTCAGCGGGTAAGACGCCAGCAATATCCCCCGTCAAGACGGCGCTGCTGAAAGTCGAGAGCGATCGGCTTCCAGAGCACTATGAGGCCGTGCGCCGATGGGAGGCGCGGCGGGAAGAGGCGGCTCTGAAGCTGGAAACATGGAAGAAAGAGGCCAAAGACGCGGTTGCGCGAGGCCTGGCGCCGCCAGACAAACCCAAAGACACCGAGGCACCCGACAAACCAACACCGGCGCGCCTGGTGATCGTCGACGCCACAACCGAAGAAGCGGCAAACCTACTCTCACGAAACCCCCGCGGATTGGCGCTGATACGGTCAGAGCTGGCGGGGTGGATCGGTCAACTCGACCGTTACGGCGGCGCCGGCGCCGATCGAGGCTTCTATCTCGAGAGCTGGGATGGCGGGTCACACACAATCGATCGGGTTAAGCACAACGGCGAAGCAGTACAAATCCATTATTGCTCGCTCGCGATCATCGGCGGCTTGCAGCCGGACAAGTTGCGCAACGTCTTCTCCGGTCCAGATGACGGCCTGGCCGAACGCTTCGCGTATATCTGGCCCACCCCGATGCCGCCTCGCCGGCCAAATTCGAACGGAGCAGATGCGCGCAGCGCCTTCCTCGCCCGCACTATAGGCCGGCTGCGCTCTCTCGATTGGGACCGCGACAGCGCCGGCAAGCCCGCACCCAAGATCATTCGCGTCGCCGAGGACGGTCTGCACATTCTCGATGCGATGCGCGACGAGATCGCGGAAGCGGGGAAACACGAGTTCGGCATCCTCGCGTGTTGGCGCGGCAAAAACCCGGGACGCCTGTTGCGCCTCGCGCTCGTCTTCGAGCTCCTTGAATGGACAGCTGGAGAAGAAGGGTCGGCGCCCGAACTCGTCTCACTCGCATCGATGCAGCGCGCGGCAGATTATCTCGACTATCTCGACGCCATGATGGTCCGGGCGCTGGGCGAGCTGGCCGTGCCTGAAGAACAGAAATTTGCGGCCCGCATCGCCCACATGATCCTCACCGAACGGCCAAAAACGATCAACGAGCGTGAGCTGTATCGACGGCCGGGATTCTTCGCGCTGCGCGATCAGGAGCTCCGAAGCGAGGTCGTTAAGGTGCTCGATGAAGCAGCATGGATACGCCGACGAGCCGTGACCGGCACGCAAGGCGGAAGGCCGAGCAACATCTGGGATGTAAACCCGCAACTTTTGGTGGAGCGGTAGTCATGGGCCGTTGGGCGAATTTCCGGCCGCCGGGCGTGCCAAAAGCCAGGACAGAACCCGAAAACGCTGATTTTGGCGCGAGCCAAGCCGTTGAAAATAAAGGCGGTTTAGTTTTGTCCAGTTTTGTCCAGCGGGGGTGGTCAAAACCCGAAGCTGGCGAGGCAGGTTTTCTGCCAAATTCTGGCTCTCTGGGGGGTTTTGTCCATTCTGGCCGTTTTGTCCACGGTTCCGGAGATATAGACCTGTCCAGAAGTCCTAAAGTCCCCCCAGACTTACCCCTTCATGGGATTTCTATGGATCATTCTCTCTGTGGGGGTCTCTCTGGGGACGCGGCGGCTGGACAAAATGGACAAAACGGACAAAACCCCTCCAGGGGCTCCGAACCACCATCGGCGCGGTTTTCGCCACAACCTGACGGCGAGCGCGAAGTCACTTCCAGCGGGGTAAATCTCCTCGATGAGGAGCCTGCGGCGATCGTCGAATATGACGGCGGCATCCCGCGCGAGTGGGCTGAGGGTTTTGCTCGGCTGCGCCCCGATCGCCCGGCGCACGGCGTTCCGCTCGGCCGTTGGTGCCGGTTCCTTGACGACATAGGCAAGTTTCTCGACGGCGGCTGGGCGGCGGAGGCATGGGCGCTCGGGTGGGGTCCGCTAGACCTGTTCGGGTGTAGCCGAGACAAACCGCTCGGCCGGGTGGATAGCGCCGGGCTCTTGTGGATGCTTAATGGCGGCAAGCTTGTAGAGTTGGACCGCCACAAGGCGGTGATCGAGACCGGCACTGGCGCGCGGCAGACCTTTCGTCGCCGGCCGCTGGCGGTGGGAGAGGCTGCGCTCGCGTGGGAAATCGCATGATGAGGAGTTCCGGGATAGGGGGCTTGCATGATGATGCGGCAGTGCAATGCGCGCACGCGAAGCGGCACACGCTGCAGACGATCGCCGGTTCCTGGGCATTGGCGCTGCCGGCTGCATGGTGGCTTGGCGGGGCGCCCGGCAGGCATTCCGGCGCACCCCCACTCGGTGGCGGCGATGGTCGAGGGCAGGCGGCGCTGGGTCGAGCGGATGAAGGCGGCGGGCTTGAAGCTGCCATGTGCGCGCAAGCCGCGGGGGAGCCCGCCGCGGTCGAAGGATCGTCGCATCGCTCGGGCGCAGAAAATTGTTGAGAAGGCGACAATAGTCATGGCGAAGGCGAACAAGCCCACTGTTGTCCCGGCCGCGCTCCCGCGGAAAGCCGAGCCGGCAAGCCTCGAGCCGACGAAAGTGACGCTTGCCGATGCCTTCGTGCAGGCCGGCGATCAGGCGCTGGCGCAGGTTCACAAGCTGCTCAACCTTGAGATCGATTTGGAACGGCTTGCCGACCCCGAATGGCTCGCGGACCCCGAGCATCGAAAAATTGCTGCGATGTTGCTCAAGCTCACGACGGTGCAGATGAATGCCGCATTGGGCGTCATCAGCGGCCAGATCCGCGTCGGAACGAAGATCCGTGAAGACGTCGAGCAAGAGCGCCGGCAACAAGTTATCCTCGAGGATCTCGTGCGCCAATTGAGGGAACCGGAGGGTTGATGTCGCTGCTGCCTTGATCCGAGGCCGTATCGAGACCGAGGCGCCGATCGTGGCCCTGGTCGACGCGGTATCCCGGCGGCTCGCGACGGGACGGCGAAAAGGAAGGACGGGAATGCGTTTGGAGAATCGCGGCCGGAAAATCTCTGGGCGTTGGCGCCGTTAAGGCGCCGGCGAGCGAAACAGTCCGAGATGAATGATGGTAGCGGAATTGCGCAACAATGGCCCTTCACTGGTCTGACGAAGAATTAGCCGAACTTGGGCCTGGATTGCGGCGATACGTCGAGGCGTCGCCGCCTCGCGGCTCCGGGGTCAAGACGTGCTCGAGTTGCGGCGAGAAATTCCGCCCGCGGCGCGGGCCGCGTCCGTCGAAGTGCCGGACGTGCCGCACGAATCTGCGCCTAGAGCGAGAGCGGAGACGCATTGCTCTACGACGCGGCGTTACAGTGTTGCTTGTCGCAGTGCAGAAATGCGAGGCATGCGGGGGACGCTATTGCCCTCGGCGCGCGTGGCAGCGCTACTGCAGCCCCAGTTGTTCTCAGAAAGCCTATCGGGCGCGGCTCCGGGCCACGGCATCGCCGGTTCCGGGCAACCGGGCGACAGTCTCTACGTGATAACCAAGAACTATTAGAAACAGAGCGCGGTACGCCTGCATGACCAGGATTTCAACTTGCCTGCGGGTATCCGCGTCGGCGATGCGCCTTATCGCTCGGCTGAGGTCATTGTCCTCGGGGCGGCTTCCGCGAACCGACAGCCACAAAGGCGATGAGTACAAAGCGCGGCAACGTCAGCTCGTGTGCGAACCTGATGCTTGCCGGAGGGCGCCGAGGGCAGTGCTCGTGCAATTTCAGGCCGATTCGGGTCCGCCAAGTTTCCGATTAGATTTCAGTTGCTTGCCGCCTCGCGGGTTGCAGATCGAACCGCGAACATTCAGTGACTCGGGCGAACGTTCAGCGAGCCGATCTGCACCAGGTTCGCTAAGCGTTCCGCGCCTGCGCCGTCGAGCACGCCGCGTTTGCGTTCGGCGCGTTGGTTACGTCCTCTCGCCAGCCGGCCGCGCCGTCGCAACACGACACGATGCCGCTACCCTGGCGATCAGGGCACGGCGCGGCGATCACGGCTCCGTCCTCTCGCCGCTCGGGCGCGGGCTGTAGGTGCAGCGGCAGAGAGCATCACGGGTGCCGCTTCAGGCGCCCACGGCGAAGCGAACCTTGTCGACGTCGCACCACGTCATCGCGCGAACCGGACGCCGGGCCCGCCGGGCCTGACGTCATCCCGATCGAGGAAGATCACGCCGTTCTGTCGAAAAGCCTCCTCGATCGCAGCCAGCATCGACGCTCGCGGGTCGAGGGCGCCGCGTTCGATGTTCTTGACCTGATTCACCGTCAGGCCGGCCGCATTCGCCAGCTCGCCTTGTGACCAGCCCAAAAGTCCTCTAGCTGCCCTTATCTGCTCGCGGGAAATGATCATGCCCGCAGAATAGGCGCCTGCCGTTCCAGAAAAAGCCAATTTCCACCATCAAAAGCCGCCACACGCCAGCGGCACATACGGCAACTTTTTGTTAATGACAATGAACAAATAGTCCATTAATATGGTAAGCGGTTAACGGGCATAATCAGAAAGCTCGCACAACCGGCAAGAATCGCAGAAGCCAACAATCGGAGGAGAGTGACATGACGCACGACGCAGTTTCCCACACCGCCGCATGGGTGACAGACACCGCGAGCGCCGCTGCTGCGGCCGATGCGCCGCCGATCGCGGAGAAAGACCCCGTATTCGCCTTGATCGCCGAATTGGCGCGGATCGACAACGAGGCTCAAAACAAATCTTCCGCGGCTCTGCCCGAGGATCTCGTTAGGCGGGCGAACGAGGTCACCGATCAGATACGCAATACAAAGCCGGTCACCTTCGCCGGCGCGATCGCGATGCTCGAGCTGGGGCATGAATGCGGGTGCTGTGATGAGCGCCTAACCAACACAGCGATCGCTGGCCTTCGCGAATTGGCGCGCCGCCTGGAAGCGGCGATTGACACAGCGCCGGTCAGGCTCGGCGAGGAATTCGGGCCATGTCTGTTGCGCGTCCCCAGGGTCTCGAATTATTCCCAGCAGACGCCTTGGCTTATCGGCTGTTGGGACGGCAATGCGTGGGCTGATCTCGAAGGACCGATTGTCCATCCGACGCATTGGGCTCCGCTGCCGCTGCCGCAGACGCCGCAATGATCGGCCCGGTGCTCGCGGCGCTCCACGATCTTCAGCCGCGAGGCAGGGCGCTGTAGCGGGACCCGAGATCCCCCGTTACCATTGGCTGCGGTCGGGCTGGATCCCGGCCGCAGCACAACAGGGGGCGGGAACGATGGCTGACACCGCGCGCATCCTCACCCTTCAAGAAACCGCCGAGATGTTTCGCGTCTCGCCGCGCTGGCTCCGCGAGACGGTAAACGCGCTCGGGATCCCGGTGCTGCGCAAGGGCAGAGTGATCCGGTTTGATAACATCGCCATAGAAAGTTTGAAGGAGGCGATGCGACAACCCGCACCGTCGCTTACAAGGACGGCAGCGGCATACTCACGGACCCGGTCGGGACGGTCGACAGGGAAAGCATACGAAAACGCGCTTCGACGTCTAGCAGCGTCTTAGTGTCAGCCGCGCGAGGTGGCGCCTCCGGTGGCGCCACGCTGGCAACAACTCGATTTCGGCTAGCCGGCCAGTTGTCGATCGTTTCGACCAGGCCGAGGCCGACGGGCCGCGTGCGGCTGTCGAATTTTCTCAGGCCCGACGCTTGCGCGCAGAGCGCGAGGTCGAGTACGCCGTCACCCGCCGCACAGCGCGAGGAGCAACACGCATGTTGAAGACTATCGCTCGCGCCGCCGTCCTAGCGCACGCCGCGGCTGCGGCACATGCGCAGAGCTGGCAAAGAATCCCCTGCAACTGGAATACAGCCAATACAACCCGGACATCAGCCATGCATTGGAACAATAGTCCCTACAACTGGCAAAACAGTCAGCACAATTACGGTAGTTCTAATGGGAGATCACGGTCGACGGCAAGCCTGTACGAAGAAGAGCTTCGGGCGATGTCCCGGCCCTCGCGCAAGAGGCGCCAGTGACGCCGGCCGCGGGATTGAATCACACATGCGAGCCCCCCGGTCGATTCCGCGCGGGGCTCTCTTACCCTCCATGCCGGGTGAAGACCTTGACCTGGTGGCCGTGTTCCATCGCCCGGCGGGACACGTCGACGCCACCTTCGTCTTCGATGAAGAGGACTTTCATGGGAGGATCAGATGATTAAGGCGGCCGCCTTCAGCGCCGGCCTGACGCTCGCCGCCACGTCGGCGCATGCCCAATTGTTCGCCCCCAACGCCATCAGTCAAGGCTGGGCGGCCGGGCAGGCTTTTGCGAACGGCTATGCTCCGTCGCCGCCGGCTTATATGCCGCAGACGCCAGCGCCTGATTATGGCCCGCAATTCCACAGCTATAGTTTCCCTGACGGCCGCACGTTGCGCTGCACAACCATTGGCTTCGGCAGCAACGCCTACGACTCGATGCTACTGACGCGGCCGCAGCGCTTGGTAATCGGCCTGCGCCGCCGATAGCTGCTTGGTGAGGTCTTGCGCTTCGCCTAAGTCGCCGCGTCGGTTGGCCGAGTAGAGCTTCGTCCGGATCTCGCCGACCTTGCGCGCGGCTTTCATGCGGTCGGCCGGCTTCGTCTCGACAGCGGCCGCAGCACGTCCCGCGAGCGGGGCGGTTAGTGGCGCGCTCGCTTTGATGCCTCGGCCGACAGGATAGGCGCCGCCACGCATCGTTGCCCGCACCGCAGCCGGGATCATGCTTACGGGATGAAAGGCATGCAGCAGATCCATCGGGCCGACCCGAGCGCCTTTCAGCACCTTGTCGCCGAGCGTCGCGTAAGCCTGGAGCACGCTCTTGCCTTCCGGCGTTTCGGGGCCACCAGCCATCGCCTTGCCCCGTGAGTAGGCGTGAGGATCCTTTTCCTGTTGGCGGATCGCCCCGAGCAGATCAGACGGCGTGAATTTCCCCTCGGCCGTCTTGCCGCTCGCCGCCTTCGTCATCCGGTAATACATCGAATAGGACTCGTTGATGGCGCTGAGTTGCGGCGCCTGTGCCGGGTTTTGCTTCAACAGCGCGTCCCGGAACAAGTCACGCGCCTCGCCGAGAGCGTCGCCGAGCTCGGCGTTGTTGGTCCCGTACAGTTGGTTGATGCGCTTCGTCAGATCGTGCTCGGCCTGCTTGAATGCCTCGCCATCCATGACGCCGTTCTTGTCGAACCGATTCGTCACGCGGTTCTGGATGAATTTGTCGAAAGCGTTTTGCCAATCCGAACTCGATAGTTCGCCGCGGATGCGCTGCAACTCGGGTTCATAGGTGCGCCAAGCCCCCGGCCCCATGTGCTGATTGAGCGACAGGCTCGGCTTGACCGCATCATAGGCACGGTCGAGCTGGCCGGCGACGTGATCGACCAAGCCATGACCCGCCTTCAAGTTGCGAGGCACGTCGCCAGCGATCGGTTGCAGAACCTGCTTGGCGACGGAGCGATCAAATCCGTCGACGGTGCGCTCTTCGGTGCCGCGAATGAAGTTGGCGAGATGAGGGAACTTGGCCGCGACGTTCTGCGCGAATTGCGCCACGTTCGGCATGGCCGGAGCGAGCGCCGCGCCGACAGCTGGGATTGCGCCGCCGGCAGCAGCGCCTATGGCGGCATTCCCCGGCGCGCTGCCGCCCGGCGTCATCGCGCCAGCGGCGGCCCCTCGTGCTGCACCAAGTCCGATACGCGCGGGGAGCGTGGCCCCAGCCCCGCCGCCCATAAGAGGCGCGGTCGCGGCTACATTGCCGCCAACATCGCCGACCGTCGCGGCGATCGGGTGCGCCTGCTTGGCTTGCTGAAAGTCGCCTTGGATCTGGGCGTCGACCTTCTCGCGGCCCGCTTCGGCGCCCGGTAGGATTGACGGCAGCCCCCGAACATCGAACCCATGCAGGAAGCCGCGGAACAGCGCGCCGATCGCGGAGCCGCCCCCGCCCCCTTGAGGTTGCGCCGCTGGCTTGTCCAGAGTGAACCCCGGAGGCAACCCCGCTGGCTTCTGGGTCGGATCTTTGCCGTATCCGCTTGGGGCCTCGGTTGGGTCGGCGCCGTAAGGCATTTCCTGCGTCCTCGGCTGCTGCTGGTACTTCGTCCAGGGTCCGGACTCGCCCACCTCTGATAGCTTTGTGCGACGAGGTGCGCCAGGGGCCGGCGCAGTGTCATCCGGTATTTCGAGAGTTTCACTGCGCCGGGTTCCCATCCGGGTCATTCGCGAGATCGCCGCCCGTCACCCGGAGCGCGAGCAGCAGCGCCCTCATTGGCCGACGTGCATAAGCGAGCGCCGGGGGCGCCCGTCGCCGCCTTCAAGGCAATAACTCCCGTATCCGAATATTCGTTTGCGGAGGCCGGCGTAAAGGTGGCCGCTATACTTCCAGCCGATCCCTGTACGAGATCCTCAGTAAAGACCGATACGCCAGCCTGCGGCCTTATAGCGACTGTCGGAGAGTAAATCCGGTGCCTGCTGAGGCGTTGGAGTTTCCCGGGCGCTGCCCATGGTTGCGCCCCAGATTAAATCTCCTGGAGCCGCGGTAGTTATATTGCCGGAGGTTACAGAGTTCTGCGGATAAACTGATAACGTTGGGTTGGAAATTGATTGCATGACCATCCAACGCCGCCGCTGCCGCCACTCCCGAATATTCATCAACCGCCAATGCGATAAAGCTCGTCGCTGGCGAGACAGTTACAGTGAATGTGATCGGCCCGTTGGTAATATTGAGCAGATAAAAAGTGGATACATTATAGCTATCCGTTGTGTCGAGCACTGTATCAAGGAGCGGATAATTATTGCTTTTGTCGTCGGCTACAGAGCAACTCACGACAGACGGGCAACCAACAGTGCCGACGATAACGTGGCCGACGCCAACTGTCGCGCTTAGCGTTACCGCGAGCGTGGAAACGCCGCTCGCTGTGGCATTCGAGCCGCCCTGGACGTGCGCAGGCGCAGCGACGGCATCGCCGCCGCCAAACAGCAGCAGCGCAAGCGTGAGTGCAGTGAGAAATTTACTCAGCTGCGAAAGCTTTTCATCCGACATTCGGCCGGTGTCCGCCTTGACGGCCTCGAAGCTCTTGCGATAAGCTGGCCGTCACCCTCGAGGCGACAGCTTCGGCAAAACCTTGTTGTAGTCCTCCGGTATTTCCGAGAGTTTCACTGCGCCGGCTCCACATCTGGGGGGGGCCGCCACTCTGTTGAAGGAATGGCGGTTCTGCTGCGGTCCTTTTCATCGACCTACTATCTATGGTATCAAATCCCTCTACGGGACGCAATATTTTGTGCGCGATTGACGAACCATGACGGAGACCAGATTGCCAAAGGAGCCGAGGGAGGGAGACTGCGCGGTCTGCCGCCGCGCGTTCCCGATGCGCCGGCCATGGGCGCTGTATTGCAGCCGGAAATGCAGGCAGGCAGCCTGGCGGCGCCGCTTCGCCGATCAGGTGAAAAAACTCAAAGAGCAGCTGGCGAGGCTAGAGGCATGACAGACGATGCCCGACCTGCCCCCTCCGATCAGCGCGGCGAGCACAGGCTCCGACGGATCCCGGTTCCGGCCGAAGCCTTAACCGCTATCCGCGACATTGCCGCTTCGGGCGCGTTGGTACGCGCGATCCAACGAGAGGCGGCTCGGGCCCTGGGTGCGCTGCAGAATGCCGCGTGCGCGATCGAGACGGAAAGAGAGTAAAAGCCTTTGAAAGCAAGTCACGAACTCGCAGCAGCGAGAGAGGTGCCGCGCGCCACTGCCGTCAGGCTAATCCAGTATGCAGGCCGGGTTGATCTGTGGTTCGCCATCCTCGCCACAGTTGCTATCGGTTATGCATTCGCCGCCCGGTGGTCTCCCATTAGGGGAGACGATCTCTTCTTCATGCTGTCGACCGCGCGCTGGATTGTCGAGCACGGTGCGGTCCCGTGGGTCGACGTGTTCAGTTACACCGCGCAAGGACAGCCTTGGGTCTATCCAATCGGCGGGAGCCTATTGTTCTATGCGATCTGGCTGGTCGGCGGCTATACGGCGCTGTCGTTGCTTGCCCCGCTGGGCTGTGCCGGTACGGTGGCGTTGGCATTGCGCAAAGGCTCGCTCATCTCGGCCTTGCTGGCGGTCCTGGCGGTTCCGTTGATTGCCTCACGGTGCATGGTGCGGGGCGATCTGTTCACAACGGTGTTGTCGGCCGGATTTCTTGGCCTGCTTTGGCAATACCATACCACCGGACGAGCCCGGTTGTGGTTGCTGCCGGTGCTAATGATCCTTTGGTGCACCGCTCACGTCGGCTTTTTTGTCGGTTTGGCGATGATCGGCGGATACGTGCTGGTCGAGATATTGGAGCTGGTAGTGTCGTTGCCGACAATGGCGGCGGCCGAGCGGTTGCGGCGAGCCTGGCCGTGGCTCATTGCCACGTTTGCGGCGACATTGGTCAACCCGTTTGGGTGGTCGATCTATGACGGCATCATCCGGCAGCTCACGTCGCCGCAGCTTGAATGGATTTCAGAATGGGCGCCGGTCCCGCTGAACTGGACCATGATGTCGACGATCGCCTCGCCCGGCGATTTCAGGGGCACGATCCTTCTGGTGATGATGATTGCCGGCGCGATTGCCGCGGTTGCGCTCTGGCGGAAGCAGCTCGGGGCTGCCGTGTTATTGCTCGCCGTCGCGGTCGCCACTGCCGGGCACGTTCGATCTGAATCCCTTCTTGCCATCGTTACGGTCATTGTGGGCGGGAGCGTGCTGAGTTCCGCTGCCGCGATGCTGCCGAGACGGCTGACGCCGACGCCCGTTCCGGCGATCGGCGCGATGATTGTAGCGATAGTGCTCGCTTACCTCCGAATAGCTTCCTGGGTTGATGACGGGGTTGACCTGTTCGCAACCGGTCTGTCGCCGGAATTCCCAGAACACGCCATTGACTTTATAGAGCGCGAGAATATTCCAGCGCAGATCTTGACCGTCAACGACGGCGCCTACTTTACCTGGCGGCTGTTCCCCCGGTACCTCGACTACTACGACAGCCGAACAATCCCGTTTGGGCCGGACGGCTTTGCGCGTCTTTCAAGCTTGGCAATAACGGCGCCCGGTCCTGATTGGCAGCGGGAGACCGCGAAATATGACATCAACGCCGCACTCGTCTCGCTTGGCCAGAGCAGCAGGTTCAAATTGCGAGAGTTCTGCGATAGCACGGATTGGAAGCCGGTCTATCTCGACGAGGTGTCGGCGGTATTTGTGCGGCGTCGGCCCGAGAACGAGGCGCTGATCGCCCGACTCGGGATCAATTGCAATGATGTGACGCTACCGACGGCCGCTCCGTCGTTTGATGCATGGGAGGCCGCGGCCTTCACACTGGTGGACCTTAAACGCGACCCCGAAGCCCTAACGGCGATCCAAAAGGCGATTGAGATTAAGCCCGGCAGCGCTACTTCGCACCTCGTGGTCGGCGAGCTTTACGAAATCACCGGGCATATTCCCGAGGCCGAGCAGGAATATCGATCGGCCGCTACGATCCTGCCCGACACCGGCAACGAGATGGCGCTAGCAGGCATCTATCGGCGCCAAAACCGCTCTGCCGACGAAATCGACGCACTGCACCACTCGATTGACCTCGCTTGGGGCTTTCGCCCGGTGCCGCAACTCCAACTGCTAGCCTACGCCGAGATGCGTGCCGGGCATCCGCACGAGGCGTTGCGGGCCATCGATCGCGCCATTGCATTGTTGCCGCCGCCGGCTCCGGACGTGTTTACGCGGACACGGCAAGCCATCCTGCGCGCAATCGGCAAAGATAACCTTGCTTCGCAAGGGTTCGGAACGGGGCTGAGATGAGCTCGCGCGCGCTCGACCCCCGGTCGTGAACGCGGTGGGCGAGCCAATCCTCGACCGTGACGGCGCGAACCGCGTGCCGTCGATCGCCTCCCCTGCTTTGACCATTGTGATTCCGACGCTCAATGAGCGGGAGAACATCGAGCCCCTGGTGGAACTGTTGACGGCGGCGCTGCGCGGGATCGCGTGGGGGGCACTCTTCGTCGACGGCGCCTCACCGGACGGCACGGCAGAGCATGTGCAGACCCTCGCGCACTCCAACCCGCGGATCCGGTCCATGCAACGGACCCGCCCCGATCTTGCCGCGGCGGTCATCGAGGGGGTCCTCGCCTCCGCTTCGCCTTTCGTGGCGGTCATGGACGCCGACCTCCAGCATGATGAGCGATTGCTCCCCGAAATGATGAAGGTCCTCGAGCATGGTGACGACGTCGATCTCGTGGTAGGCAGCCGCTACATTGTCGGTGGCGGGGTTGGCGACTGGAATCGGCGACGCGCGCGACTGAGTTCGCCTCGGGACGTCGCTGGTGCGCCGCATCTACAGAGCGGATCTCGCGGACCCGCTAAGCGGCTTTTTCATGTGTCGACGCGAGGTGTTCGAACGGGCGCTGCCCCAAATGTCCGGGCGCGGATTTAAGGTACTGCTGGATCTCCTTGCTTCCTCGCCCGGAGTCGCTCCAGGTGCGCGAGCTGCCCTACACCTTCCGGCAGCGGCAGCATGGTGAAAGCAAGCTAGGCACGATGGCCATTTTGGATTTCGCCAAGCAGCTGCACCGCCTGGTCGGCGCATGATGCGGAATTTAGGGCCGCGCACTTCCGGCGGCTCTCGGCTCCGTCGGCGAGACCTGATTTCCCGGCGGCTCGACGCGCTTGCACGGGCTCTTTGCGATCTCGGTGTTGAGGTCGCGCAAGTGGTTGCACGCGGCCTCCGTGGCCTCGCACAGCTGAGCATCCTGCCCTCTGTCGAAGCACCATTTGTCGGACGTTGAGCTAATGCCAGGTTGGGCAGCTTGCGCCAGGACGATGGCTAGCGCCGGGATCATGGGCCGCATGCGCGCTCCACGAGGCGCGAAATATCGCCGCGTGTAATGGCCCGTGCTAATCTGCGGCGGCAACTCCTCGACCTTGATGAGGTCAGCGTTGCGCGGACAACGGTCGCGCATCCGCGCGGCATGAGCTTCCGCGGCCTTGCGCTCATGGAGGGTAAGGGCTCGGCGCCCGTCGGTCGTCCAGCTGCCGTTAAAATAGCCGACTACGGTTTCGGTCTCACGATCGCGGAGAATGACGCGATAGGCGGTCACGGCGTCCTCCCTCGAATGGGGCTGCGACCCGGACCGGCGAAGGGAAAGCGGGCATCCGCCTTGCCCGGCCTCGCGTCGCACTCTTTCGTCGAGTAACAGGAAGCTATTGAATGAAGTTCCCGCGCATGGCGAGACCGGCAGGGTTGAGAGCGCTTGTTCGGTGTAAGGGGTCGCGCTGCGCTTTCCGCTCCAGGTGATGCGCTTGAAGCTCATATCGCCTGGCGAGGTTGAGCATTCCCTCTGCAGAATTGGCAGGTGACATCTGCCCGCGGTCTCTCTCTCGCGGAGCCATCCGGCCAACTCGCGTCTCTCGGCCGCCGAGGTCGTGCCCTCAGGGGGGCGGCATCGACGGGTACGGAGATCTTAACCCAAGCCGACGATCGAGCCGTCCGACCGTCGTAGGCGCAAGATGTTCCCATTGCTCCGTGCCAACCTCAATGACCCACCGGCCGTTCGGTGCTTCGATGCGGGTAATCGCTTCCATGGAGCCGTCGGACGACAAGCGTCGATCCACGTGCACGGTACATCCGACGCTCCGTGCCCACCGAAGATAGTCGCCTAATGTCGGATGACCGCCAAAGGGTGCGGCGGGCACAGCTCAGCTAGGCCGCAATTCCGAACTCTATGTTTAACCCAGCTCCAGTTTGTATCGCCGCCAGATTAGAGGGCTCGAAGCGCCCGGCGCGGCGCTCCCACACCTCGTGGAAGTACGGGGGCGCCGCAGCAATGCCCGCAAATGGCTTCCCGTGTCGCCGGCTCCCCTCTTCGCGCTCCGCCACAATCGCCACCGTCAGGCGCTTGGTCAACTCGGTGAGATCAGAGGCTTGTGCGCCGATGTCGAGCTCAAGGCACTGCCCTACCCAATGATCCCCCTCCTTCAAGAGGAGAATTCGAATTTGATCAACTTCCGAGGCCTGCATCCAACCCGCTCCACCACGCACGTCCCCGGGGTGCCAGCTCTGAGTCAAGATGAAACTTTTCATCCGTGTCAACAACGCCGCAATCGGCCGTCCAATTCGACGCCATCTTGCCACGCCAACAGCCCCCCGAAATGTGAGAACCCCCACACTCTATTTCGCGCGCCGTCGACAACCCGTCCGGCCGGCGTTGACGCTGGTTGAGCAGGGCAAGGGGGCGCTGTTGCAGCTGTTCACCCGACGCACCGGCTGCCTACTACGTCACCAAAAAAAGCGGGGGCGTCCTACGCTCCGTCAAAGATCCTCAGCATGGTCGGCTCGATCTATGGGAGATCGCCGTCTGATCTCAATGACCTTTTCAGCCATAGCTCGCCGAATCCCTTCTTCTATCAATGTCCTAGCGACATCGCTCAACGTCTTTCCGTAAGCCCCTGTATCCAGCAAATCCTGCAAATAAGCGTGCATTTCCGGCTGAAGACGGGGCTGGATCTTCTGATTTGCGGCCATAATGATGTTCTAGCGTGGAGCCAAATGGATGCCAAATGGCTCCACAGTCCCTTGACGCGAGCCTGACGGTCGGCGCATAAAAGAAAGCGCCCCCGAAGGGGCGCGAGTTGATCTCGTGGCTGAGATATGTTTTTGGCCCTTTGTTATGACCGGGGCCAGCGGCGGAAGTGGGAGATGACAGTTTCCCACTTCTCGTAACGATAGCGGAGATAGGACCGTACAAATACGGTCCACCCCGCGTCGCGGCGAAGGGTGCTCGTGTTAATCACCCCCCTTCTCAAGGCATGACGCCCCGGGCGTTCAGGGCGTCGGGGGGAGTCCCGTTTTGCAGAAGGACGATGACGAGCAGGTCGCCGGCTATTAAGAAATCAGATTTTCAAGAGCGAGCAAACGTTTAGCGAGTTATCCACAAACAGGCGAGGCAAACGCCGTGTTCGGGCTGGGGTTTTAGGCCCATCGCTGATTCCGGCGGCCCGCGATAGCAGCATCACAGAGATTGAGATGGCGAATCGCTGTAATGTCCCCGGCGCAGGAGTGATTGTTAGCTTCTAAGCAACTCGTATCTGGTCGCGCTGATCGTCGCCGCTAAACGCTGGCCATGAACCTTGACCTCGCTTACAAAGAAACCCGCCGCCCTTCCTTATAAGGAAGCTAGACGGCATCGCCGGACTGCCCGCCTCGCTTTTAGGTGAAACAACTACATAATTCCGAAGATTTTTCCAGACTCGCTCGCGGTTTCCGAGGGGGAAAGCCGCTCCCGCAACCAGTGGGCAACAGCCCCGTTCTCCCCGTATCTCGACGCCAGGGAGAGGCGGCCGGACTGACGCCCGGACCAAACAGCGAGCCCCGCCGCCCTGCGGCCAATGGCGGTCGCCCCCTTGTCACCCAATGACCGCACCCAATCCCACAATGCGGCACACGCCAGCCGCGCCGGACAGCAGGAAACAGGTCTCGCCACTGGCCCAGTAGCGCAAAACCGCTCCCCGTGCGCCTGCGGGCTCCCCAGAGGATTTTCCAAAAGTGGTTCCAGTTTCCGAGGGGAAGGAGCGAAATTTGGGCGCCCCCCGCAGCCCCCGATCTTCCCCGTACAGGTGGCGGGCCGTCTCGACAGCCGGAGCGATGCCCCGCCGGCAATGGGCCTGCTGGTCACCCTCGCTGCGAGGCCGGCGCTCAATCGACCAATTGCACCTGATAGTCAGACGCAATACGCCAGCGATTACATCTTTGCGCCAGTGCGTGTCCGCAATGCAGTTATGCGTGACTGCATTGCCCGATGTGCCGGAGCTTCATGAACCGGCAAATCAGTGCGTGCCGGGACCCAGGCGGGACCCCCGAGCCATTTCCGATAAGAAAAATGGCCGAAACCCTAAGGTCCCGGCCAAGTTTGAACAGGGAGGCTTCACGTCTGGGAGACGTAAGGGTCCGCAGACCCTCTTCCCGGGCACTGGTCCCGGAAACCTGCCGCGATGAACCATCGCGTCCCAGAAACCATGAACTATTGACGGCATCGCGACCAGCCGGAATTTCTTCTGGCTCGTCTGCAAAAAGCGCAACGCTCTGCATAAGGCACCAGATTCGGCAGTCGATACAGCCGATTGGCGCAATCAGCTCAGCCGCGTCTCCGCCACTTTACGCAATAGAAAATCACGGAACACACTGATGCGTTTCGAGGTCCGCAGCTCTTCCGGGTAGACGAAATAGGCTTCGATCGGCGGGCCGGTCAGCTCGGGCAGCACACGCATCAGCTCGCCGTGCTCGCTGGCAATGAAATCCGACAATGCCGCAATTCCCAGCCCGCTGAGGACGGCGCGCAGCATCGCATAGAAATTGTTGACGGCGAGAATCGGCTTACGCTCCTGTCCGGGCTTGGTGCCGGATTCGAGCAGCCAATTGACGTTTTGCACCGGCGGGCGGGCATCCTCGCCGTAGACGATCAGCCGGTGCTTGTCGAGATCCTCGGGTTTTTGCGGCATCCCGTGCTTTTTGATGTAGTCGGGCGCAGCATAGACATGGGTCGGGACGCTGACCAGGTGGCGCTGGATCAAATCCGGTTGCCGCGGCGGCGACATGCGAATCGCCACATCGGCTTCGCGCATCGATAGGTCGAGTTCGGTATCGTCGACGACCAGAGTTACCTGGATCTCCGGATAGAGATCGAGGAACTCCCGGATGCGCGGGGTCAGCCAGGTCGAACCGAATGCCACTGTCGAGGTGATCTTTAGCGGCCCCTTCGGCCGGTCCTTCAACTCCGAGATCAAGCCCTCGGCCATCGACAGCTTGGCGAAAACCTCGCGCGCCGTGCGGAACAGAAGCTCGCCCTGCTCGGTCAGGATCAGGCCGCGCGCGTGGCGATGAAACAGCGGCACGCTGAGGCTTTCCTCGAGTGCACTGATCTGCCGGCTGACGGCGGACTGGCTGAGGTTCAAGGATTCGCCTGCATGCGTGAAGCTGCCCGCCTCGGCGACGGCGTGAAAGACCCGCAATTTGTCCCAATCCATCCCGTTTCCCCCGCAGCGGCCTCCCGAGGCGAGCCCTCGCCCGTTATTCGGCCGCGCGCATGCTCGCGGCTTCCTCCTGCGCCGCGAGAAACTTCTCCGCTTCGAGTGCCGCCATGCAGCCCAATCCAGCTGCAGTGACGGCCTGGCGGTAGATTTTGTCCTTGACATCGCCGGCGGCATAGACCCCCGGGATCTCGGTTTCGGTCGAATCGGGGCGGGTGATGGCATACCCCTCGGGGTCGAGCGGCAGCTGCCCGGCGACGAACCCGGTCACCGGGGTGTGCCCGATCGCGATGAAGACACCATCGCAGGGAAGCTCAGACAGCGTACCCGTGCGTACGTTGCGTAGTCGGACACCGGTGACCGTCGGGGGTTCGCGCTCGCCCAGGATCTCCTCGACCACGCTGTCCCAGATGATGCCGATCTTCGGGTTGCGGAACAGCCGCTGCTGCAGGATCTTCTCGGCCCGCAGCGCATTGCGGCGATGGACGAGGGTTACCTGTCGCGCGTGGTTCGTCAGGTAGATCGCTTCCTCGACCGCGGTATTGCCGCCGCCGACGACGACGACATCCTTGCCGCGAAAAAAGAAGCCGTCGCAAGTCGCACAGGCCGAGACGCCAAAGCCGCGGAAGATTTCTTCGCTAGGAATCCCAAGCCAACGCGCCTGCGCGCCCGTAGCGATGATCACGGTGTCGCCGACATAGACGTCTCCCGAATCGCCGGACGCGACAAAAGGCCGGCGACCGAGGTCGATCTCGTTGATCATATCGACGATGACCCTGGTGCCGACATGCTCGGCCTGGCGTTGCATCTGCTCCATCAACCACGGGCCTTGAATGATATCGGCAAAGCCGGGGTAGTTCTCGACATCCGTGGTAATCGTCAACTGGCCGCCGGGCTGCAGGCCGGTAACCAGGATCGGCTGTAGATTGGCGCGTGCAGCATAAATCGCCGCCGTGTAGCCGGCCGGTCCCGCGCCGATGATCAGGACCTTGCTATGGTGACGATCGGACATCGCGCAGAGTATAGCATTTTTGCAGCGCAGCGTGAAGGAATGGGTCTAAAAGCCGAACATGTGATCGAGGCTGAAAGCTCCATCGCGGCCGACGAGCCCGTGATAGCCGAAGAGCCGGCAGGTCATATCGCGGATGATGATATAGGCGCCGGGCCCCGCCCGGGCGCGGATATCCGGGTCGAAAGTCGTGTGGTAGTACCAAAGCCGCGAGCCCGAGCACGGGATCGTCAAACGGCTGCGCGCAACCTCGTTGCCGCGTTCGTCGTATAGAATGATGTCGGTTGCGCTCGCCGGCAGCCACGGCCGCGATGCCGGATAGATCAGGTCGCAGATCGTGTCGCAACCCTCGACGCCAAGCCGTAAGAACAACCGGGTCGACAGCCCTGGCGGCCGCCCGCTGTAGGATTGCGGCTCGTCGCGATAGGTCAGGATTGTGTTGAAGACGTGCGCGCCGAAACTGGTCTCGGCGGCATGCCCGCTCGCCCGATGACGGTAGCGAAACAGCGCGTGCAGCCAGCCATCGCCCTCGCCACCCCCGGAAAAATCGTAGACCAGCTCGAGATGCCCGTAGCCGTCGCGCAGCGCGGCGATGTCCTCGACCTCGTCGAGGTCCAGGACCGAGGCATGGCCACGCGGCAATCGCCCAAAGGAGTGGCTCAGGATCTCGCTGCCGTCCGGCGCGTAAACGTGCGCGGCGATCGGAAGTTCGGCTTGACGCACCGCCATCGGTGTCGGCAGCACCTGGGTTTGCCACTGGGCGCGCGGCAGAACCGGCGCCGGCAGCAGATAGCCCTTGCCGAGGATGCCTCCCAGCCTCGTGAGCTCGGGGTCGGGCATCAGATCGGCGCGTTCGACATTGACATGAGCGATCCGGCGGCGCCCCCGATCGATCACCTCGTAGCGCGGGCGCACCATGTATTTGCCCGCCCGCAGTTCGAGCTGTTTTGGCCATCTGATCTCGGGCATCAACTTGGCAATCTCGACAGCATGGGTGGCAAAGGGCGCGATCGGATCGGTGAGCGGCATGACGCACTCGTCTCCCATCCGATTGACGCCGATCGCCCCCGGCGGGATCGGGATTGGATGGCTATTCTGGATCCACAACAGGATCTGCTCGCCGGCGGCGGGTGCCGGCAGGCCTGCATACCGATCGGCCGGCCACGCATTGGCGTCATGCGTGCACGACAGCGTGCGACCGGCGCCGTCCTCCGCAGCGGCATCGCTAAAAGTGTCGAGTGCGTATTTGACGACGTCGTGCCCAGCCGCTCCAACGACGTGCAGGAAAAGCTGCCCGGAGAACGCCGGCAGCTTAAAGCGAGAACGTATCTCTCGGCTGTCGAGGATGATTGCGCTCGCAGACGACCCGCAGCTCTCGCACCATTCCACGAGCACTTGGCCATCGCCGGCGAATAACGTCATCCAGCAGGTGACTGCGCCGGCTGCGTACCCCGACCAGTAGTTCGCCGTCACGAGGCGGGTGTGCAACCCGTCCGCGTCGCGAAAGAAGACAAAGTTCGTGGCGAAGTTGAGCGAATTCAGATACGCTCGGCGATCGGTCAGGCGATCGTCCGGGATGCGCATCGCATCGAGGCTGAATACCAGCGCGCCGTCGGGCAGATAGGGCTGAATTTGCGCAACGATGCGTTCGGCATCGAATGCCGCGACAAAGACCGCGCTCGCGCGGCTGTGGGGGAGTTCGGTGACCGGTTGCGCTGAGTGGCCGAGAATGGCATTGCCGACCCGCGCGACTTGCTGAACATAAGCGCCGGCGACAGCGATCCCCTCCAGGTCAAAGACCGCCTCGAACGGTTCGAGGGCACCCTGCGGATCGTAAACCGCAACCGGGGCGTGTTGCGCCAGCACGTCGAGCAGGGCCCGCGCCGGGCGCGCCGCGCATGGGTGGGTCAGAGCCTTGTAGAGAGTGTTTCCGCCGCGGGTATTGTCGAAGGTTTCGATGCGCAGGGCCATGACGATGAGCTGATCCCGGAGCCGCAATCCGCCTTCGGCGCAATATTACATCGCTCGCCTTCGGCGCAAACAACCGGCCCGGCTTCCGGCACTGCAGCCGGTTGTCGGGTGGGGGGCGCTCGGCCGAATCGTCGGCACGGCCAAGGCGGCACGGTCCCGGTTCCACCGAGCCCGCGGCGTGCCCTCGCCAAATCGAAGCCGCTCCTGGCGAACAGCGATGCTACGCCGCAGGTCGTCAAAACCGCAACCAGCCCACCCGAGAACACATCGCTCAGATAATGCGCGCCGACGACGACACGGCTGAAGGCCACCATCGTCGCGGCCAACATGTAGAACAGCAGGTGCCGCGGCCAGATGAACCATAAGGCCGTCGCGAGCGCCACGATCGTGGCGCTATGGCCCGATGGAAAGGACCAGTGGTCCGATCGCAGGCCGAGCCACGCAAAATCGTCGACCCCGCTGGCGAACAGCAGCTTTGGCCGAGTCCGACCCAGGATGAATTTGAGCAGGTCGACCACGATGCCCGAGGCAGCGATCGCCAGGAAGAGGAAAGCCGGGATCGCCGAATAGGCCCGCATTCGACCGTCAAGCGGCCGCACGCGAGGCAACCCGCCGCCCCAGTGCAGCGCGGCAAAGGCGAGGCCGAAGGCCGTCAGATAGCCATAGGTTAGACCGAGCCGCCCGGTCAGATCGAAGAGCGCGCGTAAATCAGGATCGCGGGCATGAAAGAAGAGCGCAAGCGGCCGGTCGATGAGCCCGATGGAGATCACGATTGCGAAGACCGTCGCGGCCGCAGCGAGAGTCAGGCAAACCTCCGTTTCTCCGAAAGCTCTATAGCCATACGACAATACCGACGCGGCGCGGCGGCCGAGCCAGCGATAGAGTTGGCGGAGCAGCGGCGCCGCGAGGCCGTCGCGCTCGACAATCCACCAATAAAGCAGAGCCGCCGTGCCATAGACGAGCAAGCCCGCGAAGACGACGTCCGACAAGAAGTGGGCGCCCTGGGCGATCCGCCCGAGCCCGATGACAGCGCCAACCACGAGCGACACCGCGGTCCCGGCGCGCCGCAAGCTCCGGCGGCAGCAGAAAGGCGAAGGCGACGAGCGAAAAGCCAAGCGCGGCGTGACCCGAGACAAAAGCGCAATTGGTCGCGCATTGGCTGGCGGGCAACGGCGCCGGCGTGAATTCGGCGCGATCCGCCAAACGCCTCGATCTGCGTCGGCCGCGCACGTCCCCAATGGTCCTTCAGCAGCGTGTTCGCGAGGAGCCCGGGGCCGAGTGCGGTCGACACGACGAGAAAGATCAGCGCTTTGCGGTCGAACCGCCAAAGCGGCCGGCCGCACGAGGAACAGCCAGACAGCGGCCCTGCAGCGACGTCGAAGATGCCCCAGGTGATCCACGGGATCGCGCGATAGAGGAAGACGACCGGCGGCCAATCGGCCAGCACGAAACCACGCCCGGGATCGTAGAACAACCGGCTTGCCGCGAGGTCGAGCTCCGGCACAAACAGAAAGAGGCGCCAGCGCGAGAGCCAGCAATCCCGCATAGATCGCCGCTCCCTTCATGCGACTGGCCGACTGCTCAACCGGCTCAGAACCAGCGCGCGCAGCGCGGCGCCGGCGCGCGCGGTATCGTCGGGCGGCGGTAGGACCAGACTTCGATGCGGCCGGTGAACGGCCGGGTGATGCCGGCGTCCTGCATCGCCGCGTGGAAACGGGCGAATTTGGCGCTGCCGCCGTCAAGGTCGAGAATGTGCACGGGCTTTCCGGTCGCGGCGGCCTCGCTGATCATCGACACCGAATCGGCGGTCACCAAAAACGCGTCGGCGAGCGCGAGATAGGCGAAATAGGGGTTGTCTCCGGTCCCGTCCCAGATCGCCGCCGAGCAGACCGGCGAGCCGATCGCGCAGCAGCGCGACCCCGGCTGCCCCGGTGCGCCGCGACGGCGTCACCAGCGCCGAGCCGCCGCGCTGCGCGCAGGATCGCGGCGATCGCCTCGGCGATCTCGCGCGAGCCGCCGAGGGTCAGGCGATAGGCCTTGTTCGTGCCGCCGATCAGCACCGCGAGGATCGGCCGCGGCATCGCCGCCAGGCCGGAAAGCGGCGCCGCTCGGCGGCAAGCCTCGCTGGCGTTACCCGGTGCACCGCGCCCCGGTGACGATGACCCGCGGTCCGCGCAGCCGGTCGTGCTCGGGCACGACCATCAGGTCGAACTCGTCGCGGCCGACCCCCGGGTCCTGGATCTGCGCGGCGACGGTGCGCCCGCCGCTCGCGCGCCGGATCGCCAGCGCCGGCATCGCCGCGTTGCGGCCGCAGGCGATGACCAGGTCGGGCCAGGGCGGCGCCAGCCGGGCGCCGCTCCCCGCGTGGCGCGAGCGGCGCCAGCCACAGCTGCGGCGGCAGACAGGCCCACGGGAAGCGGATCGCCAGCCGCTTTTCGACAAACGCGAAACCGGTGGCCTCGGCGAGCCCGAGCGCCTGGCTCGCCATGCCGGCCTTGCCGTCATGCAGCACCCAAGCCGGCGCGGATCGCTGGCCATCGGCGCGGGATCACGCGCGAAATGGCGCCATGGCTCGGGTTCAAGGGACCGCCGCGGCAGCAAGCGGCGGCTCAGCGCAACAAAATTGCGCCGAAACGCGCTGCTTCCTATGATCCGGCAAACGACAGAGGGGATCGGATGCGGCGGATCAAGACTCGACCGTATCGACCGCCGCATCTTGCGGAACCTGCAGGCGGACGGGCGCATGACCAATGTCGAGCTCGCGCGCCGCGCCGGCATCTCGGCGCCGCCCTGCCTGCGCCGGGTGCGCGCGCTCGAGGAGGCCGGCATCATCCGCGGCTATCACGCCGATCTGGCGCCCGAGGCGCTCGGCTATGGGGTCACGGTCTTTGCCCAGGTCGGGCTGGCGAGCCAGGCCGAGACCGACCTGAAGGCGTTCGAGCAGCTCGTCGCCAGCTGGCCCGAGGTGCGCGAGGCGCACATGCTGGCCGGCGAGACCGATTTCCTGTTGAAGATCGTCGCCGCCGACTGGGACAGCTATCAGCGGTTTCTGAGCGCCAAGCTGACCTCGGCGCCCAATGTCAGCCACGTCAAATCGGCGCTGACCTTGCGCGTGTCAAAGGACGAGCCGGGCGTCCCGATCGCCGAGCAGCCCGAAAAAATCATCGAGGCCGAGAACACGGCGTGATGGCCCAGTCAAGCTCGCCTCGAGGACGAACCCGACTCGGCCTACGAGTTGAACGCGACGGTGACGACCTCGTAGGACTTGGCGCCTCGCGGCGTCGCGACCTCGACGTTGTCGCCCTTGCCCTTGCCGATCAGGGCGCGGGCGAGGGGGAAGTCACCGAAAGCCGCCCGTCCTTGACGTCGGCCTCGTCCTCGCCGACGATTGGAACGTCTGCTTCTCGTCGGTTTCCTCATCCGCGAGCGTCACCGTCGCGCCGAACTTGATCACCGAGCCGGACAGCTTCGAGGGGTCGATGACTTCGGCGCGGGCCACCTTATCTTCGAGTTCGATCACCCGGCCCTCGATGA
>CAVOTD010000009.1:0-28254 GCA_963698995.1 uncultured Alphaproteobacteria bacterium
GACCTGACGGCAGCACCATGAGCCGATTGAGTGTCCTTCAAGGTGCATGGCGAGGTACGACACGCGCACCAGGGTATCCGCGAGCGCCTCGAGGTCCGCCGTCGGCCGTCCGCGAAAGCCCTGGAGCAACCGGGCTCCTTTGACCTCAGCGATCATAGCCCGTGCTTCCGAGCGCGTGATCGGGCAGCGCACGCCAGAGGCGTCTCGCTCTACCATGGACCGGTGTTGGCCATGCTGGTCCAGGGTTCGGCAGGCGCCAGCGCTTCGCCGGCCTGCAGTAGCTCGATGGAGATGCCGTCCGGCGTGCGGACGAAGGCCATGCGGCCGTCACGCGGCGGGCGGTTGATCGTCACGCCGCGGGCGATAAAGGCGTTGCAGGTGTCGTAGATGTTGTCCACGGCGTATGCGAGATGTCCGAAATTGCGGCCGCCGGTGTACGGCTCGGGATCCCAATTGTAGGTGAGTTCCACGGCAGCCGCCTCGTCGCCGGGGGCGGCGAGGAACACGTTGGTGTAGCGGCCTTTCTCGTCCGGACGGCGGCGGATCTCGCGCAGGCCGAGCACCTCGAAGAAGGCGATGGTGTCCTCCAGCGAACTGACGCGGATCATGGTGTGCAAATATTTAGTCATGGGGTGTCCTTCGGTCAGCGTGTTCGAGATTTCCTTCGGGCGGTCCCCTCATGGGGTCGGCACCCCGATCGACTTCAACCGCGCATGCGCGCGGGCCGCGCGCGCTTTCATCCCGTCAAGATACGTGCTCACATCGTTGCCCTGGCAGGTTCAGCACCTTGCACCCGAGCTGCCAATATTCCTCGATCTGCGCCTCGGTCTCCGCCGATCCCCGAGCGAGCTTGCCGTGTGCATTGCACGCCGCCGCGATCCGCCGCACCGCCGCTTTGAATTTCGGGTGCTCGAGGTCGAGGTGAACCCCGAGCTGCGCGCTGAGGTCCGAATGCCCATACGCAATCATGTCGATCCCTTCGACCGCCGCAATCTCCTCGACATTCTCCAGGCCCTCGAGCGACTCGATCGACGGGCATATGATGATGTTCTCGTTGGCCCACGGCGCGTATTCGGTGGCGTGGCGGGCGCCGTAGCTCTTGTATCCCGTGTGCGGCCCCTGACCGGAGATGCCCCGGTTTCCGATCGGCGGATACTTCGCCAGGCGGACGATCGCGCGCGCCTCTTTGGCGTTTTCCACCTCGGACACCTGGATGCCCATGATGCCCTGATCCAGAATGCCGGGAATTAGATGCGCGAATGACTTGTGGATCCGAACGATGGCCGTGACGTTCGTGGCCTGGAACCAGCTCGCCAGATTGGCGATCGTTTCCATGTCGAACGCCCCGTGTTCGTGGTCGATCGCGCAGTAATCGAAGCCGGCCGCCTCGATGATCCAGGGAACGCCGCGTGAGGCGAACTCCTTGAGCCCGGTGCCCAGCGCCGCCCGTCCTTCGCGCACCGCCCGCCGTATGCTGTTTTCTTTCATGTCTTGTTCCAGGCCTCCTTCATATTAGTCCGTCATCCGCTAGGTTTCCGGCATCAGGCGAAATTCGGATCTCCAGATCAGGAAGCTGTTCACCGAACGTGTCGCGCCTCGCCCTAGCGCCGATATGCTTGTCGAGATCAACGATGAGCAGCGCCGTGGCTGGTTCCTGAGTTATTCCGTCAGATTGTGGCGCGGCCGAAATCGGTACGGTCGCGCTACCACTTGTAGACTTTCTGCAACGTTCCTCCCATGAGCGCTGCCTTGTCGTTCTCGGACAGGCGTTTGGTGTCGCGGAACGGCGTGACGCCCTGCTCATAGGTCAGCATGCCGATCGTCCGCGTCCAGTCGGTGCCCCACATGCAACGATCCAGCCCGAACGCATCGATGACCCGCAGTACCGGCTCCCAGATATCGTCGTATGGGAACGGTTGGTGCGACATCGTGCAGGCACCGCTGATCTTCACCCTTACGTTCTCGTATTGAGCCAAGGCGAGCAGCTTGGGAAGATCGGCCCAAACGTCGGCGGGGACCGGCGGGCGAGCAGGCTGCAGCAGGCCGAGATGGTCGATAACGATGACCGTATCGCGGTGTCGCTGGATGTGCGGCAGCCCTTTGTCCAGGATGCCCCAGCAAAGCAAATTGACGGGCAAACCATGTTTGGCGGCGGCAGCGAAAGCGCGGTTCAAACCGGGATGGTCCGCGTCCATCGGCAGGCCGTCGCGCATTCGTATGCGAATGCCGCGCGCGCCTGGCGTCGCCGCCCATTTCGCCACCACATCGTCAATCGCTGGATTGATCGCGTCGACCGGCGTCACAACCCGAAACTTATCCGGATAGGTGTTGTAAACTTCGAGCGCGTAGCTCGGATCGTATTCATAGGCGCTGAACGACGAGACCATGATCGCACCGTCGACGCCGACACTGTTCATCGCAGCGACCATCTCTTCGCCTGTGGCGGAGTCGAGTCCGTGCGAGGGACTGGCCCACGGCCGGCCGGGATGATTTCGATCGAAGGGATGAACCTGAACATCGATGACTGGCATGGCCGTCCTCCTGCTTGTTCGACCGATTGTCCGCCATCGTGACCGGTTTGCACAGAGTGATGAGCGCGGTGACGGGTGGAGATTGTGCGCGTGCCGATGTCGGTGCAGCGCCACAGCCGGCCGCCGCAGCGGAATTCCGCCCCGATCCTGAAATCCGCATGTCGCATGATCGCTCTCAGCCGCGCCTGGTGGCGTGCCGCGCCAGCAATGCATCGAGCAGTCCCTGCCGATAGTAGAATGTTGTCGTCTTGAGACGCTCGAACGCTGCTGTTAGGTCGATCAGGCCGCGGCGGGCCGCAAGATCGAGCACGCCCAGCGTGCCGGTGACGGCAAGGCCGCGGCCGCGGGCGATGCCGACACCTTCACGATCGTCCATAAGCACCAGCTCGGCCTTGACGGCCAGCGCGAGCGCTATCGCCGCGCGCTCGCCATCGTCGAGCTTCGCCACGGCAACATCGTCGGCGCCCGGATGAGCCGGCCGCACGTCAAGCCACCCTGGCGCACGCGCGATCCAGTCGCGCACGGCCTGCGGCGCTTCGGCGTTGCCGAGTTCATCCCGCACCACCTGGGCACGAGCACTCGCTCGAATAGCTTTGGCAGCAGCTCGATGTCTCCGGTCAGCACGAGGTAATGGAGCGGCCCGGTATCGGCGAGGACCAGCGGCATACGGGATCAGAAGCCGAGCCGCTGCAGGTCGCGGCGGTCGCGCTCCAGATCGTCTGCCGTGTATGTGCCGAAGACGCCGTGCCCGGTCAGAAACTCATCGAGCTTAGCGCGGGTAGCGAAACCAAGCAGCCGGCGCAGTTCGCCCCGGCCGAGATGCCCCTGCCGGAATTCGTCGAGCGCCAGCGCTTCGAGCACGCGGCGTTCGACCTCGCCGCCGGTGCCGAGGCGCCGGGCGAGATCCGCGGGGATGCGGACGGTGATTTCCGTCAAGGCGGCGAGGTGCTGTCGTCCATATTTTCTTCGTACCACGCCGCCGAGTCGCGGACATTATCAGATATTGGCACGACTGCCGAGCGCGCCCGCGACATGCGGCAGTCGCCGGTCTATGTGCTCAATCACTCGCAGCACAATTTCAGGAAGCGCACCACACAGGAAGATCTGGACGAGATCGAGGACTGGACCGACCGCGCCGCCAGGCGAATGTACGAGGGCGCCGGGCTTGGGCCCACCGACGTCGATGTATTCAATCCGTACGACGGCTACGCACCGATGGCGCAGTTCTTCCTGGAGGCCTTCCAGTGGCACGGCGTCAAACGCGGCGATGCCTTCGCGTTCTACGCCGGCGATATCAGGGTCGAGGGACCGCACCCGTTCTGCTCGAGCGGCGGCAATTTGGGGAACGGGCGCACCCGTACAGCGATGTACACCGACAGCGTCGAGCAGCTCCGCGGCACGGCCGGCGCGCGGCAGGTCAGGGTTCGGGCAGAGACTGCGCTTGCGGCATTCACCACGCCAAGCAGTGGTGGCTGGATCATGTTCGGCAAAAACCCGAGCTGACGGCCGGTGACACCGGAAACCACCTGCTCGCGGCGATCACTCTCAGGCCCGTGCAGCGAAGCGGCCCCCTAAAACCCCGGACAGGGTATATGCCTTAGCTAAGCACCAGGAGTATGCCTGTGTCTGTGACTGGGACGATCGACCGGGTTGAGGTGATCACGTCGGTGCAGCGGCGACGGCGCTGGTCGGCGGAAGAGAAAGCAGCAATCGTGCAAGAGAATTACGCGCCCGCGATGGCGGTCTCGTTGGTCGCGCGTCGGCACGGCATTGCGCCCAATCAGCTGTTCCGCTGGCGGCGGCTCTATGCCGAGGGTGCGCTGTCGGCGGTAGGCGCCAGCGAGGAGGTGGTGCCGGCCTCCGAGTACCGAGCCTTGCAGAGCCAGGTGCGTGAGTTGCAGCGGTTGTTGGGCAAGAAGACTTTGGAGAACGAGATCTTGCGCGAGGCGCTGGATCTGGCGCCGCCAAAAAACCGGCTGTTGCGCTCACCCTCGTCCGCGCGGGACGACACCCCGTGAAGACGGTTGCCGAGACCCTCGGGGTGGCGCGCTCGAACCTGGCCGCGCAAGCTGTTGCCGCACCATGTCGGTGGCCTTCGAACAAGACCTCGACGCTTGACTGGTTCCAGATCAAGAGACTGCCCGCAGGCGGATCCCGGTCACGGGGACTAAAAACGAGGTCTGCAAGCCTTGATGCGGCACTGTCCCGGTGGCACGTCGCCGCAAAATTGTCTGATGTCGGGTGTGCATGCTCTTGCGGCTGCCATTGCGGCCAGCCGCATCTGCCCCATCGCCGCAGACCCCGAGAGCAACAAAACGGCGCGATGATCAGAACGTGCTTTTGCATCGTGTACAACGTCGTTAGATCTTTCGCCGCTGATTTTGTGGGCGAGCAACAGCAAAGCAGACGGCCGCCTCAGCCAAAGTCTTGGCGGACACTAACGTTTATGGATGCCGGGCGGGACGTAAGTGTTGTCCTTGACCGTTCCCTCCGGACCGTAGACGCGGAGCATTATGTTGAACGCCCGAGGCGGAATCGGCAGCCAGTTGGCCATCGGCACGCCCGCCGGCAGCTGCCGAGCCATGTAAATCGACACCGGGCCGTCCTCCGTGTTAGGGTTAGGCTGCAGCCCTGGCGTGTAGCTGGCGACCGCGTATTTGTCAGCAGGGTTATCGACCAGTTCTATCGCCTCCGGGGTATATGCGGTGACCGACCAGAAGCGATCTGCCTCGGGGAGCTGCCCCTTCGGAAAGGTCAGGACATAGCCCCGCGGGTTGCTACCGTCGAGCGGCTTGCCGTTGGCATCCTTGAATACGTGATAATACGCCGCCGAATTGATTCCGTTGGCGTACTGGATGAATTCGGTGATCGACGATCGTTCGACGACCTGGTTACCCCAGTCACCGATATTGGTGAAATGGATCCAGTTTGTCGGGCCCGTAGCCGTAAGGTAGCGGTCCAAGATCAACTCATGGGCTGCCTGAGCGCCGTCACTGAACGCGGACCTCTTCATGTTCCGGTTAGCGAACAAGCTGTCGAACCGGTCCGAGAGCGCTTGTTCGTAGGGAGACAAGGTCGGAGTATGGTCGGATGCCACTGCCCTTTGAAGCTGCCTGAGGAATGCAATCGGGTCATGCGCGATCAGGTCGTCGGCCGTCGTCTTAAAGGGCACGGATAAGAGGATCTCTGGCACGATCTTAGTCGCGCCCCCGCGGGGATGTTTGAGATAGTCGCCAAGGGTCTGAGCCTTGAGTGACCTGCGGAACGCGTCGGCTTCTTTGATCTGATTCTCGCCATTTGGGGAGAATTTGTCTGCCCTGAAGATCAAAGCCGAAAAGTTGACAGGCAACATGATGGAGGAAGTGACTTCTGTGGGAAGCGTGCCTGTAAACCCTCCTGGTCCGATGAGGGCATAGCTTCCCGGTTTCTTCGGGATGCTCGCGCTGTCGGAGAGGAGATCGCCGTAGGGGTCAAGCATCAGTATCGAATATGACGTGAACGGGAACGGGGGCGTGTTCCCGGGGATGGTCAGGATTACCGGCTCTGCGGTAAGGTCGAGGTAACTGCTGGCGTACAGCGTATCAACGTTGATGGCCACCACATAGTGGTAGATCGGAGAAATCCGGTCAGGTCCGACTAATTGGTTGCGGGTACTACTCGCTAGCTGAGACTGATAGTACGTGAACCATAAGGGGTAGAATTGAGCGACGTACGCGACCGTCGTATCAAATGGGCTCAGCTGCGAGACAGCTTCTGGGTTCCCAGCGATTGCGTCAGGATCCACAACCGTTTGCGCCGCGCCGGAAGAGCCGCCGGCGGTCATTGCGAGACCGGCGGTAAGCGCAGATGCCAAGCAAAGTCGGCGCAGACAGTTGTAAACTCCAAGTCCTTCGGTCTTCATCGGACGTCTCCCTTGAACAGCTGAGTAGGTGGCCAAAAGTCGCGCAACAGGTTTCTGAGCCCGAACTGTTTGGATGCCATACCGGCCTTGCGGCCTTCCTGCTGGGCTGTCAGGGCCAGGACCCAGCCGGCCGCATCGGCGGCCAGCTCGTCGATCGACGCGGCCTGGCGATTGGCTGCGATTGAGCCGCTTGAGCTCGCGCCAGAGCTGGTCCATCGGGCTCAGCTCGGAGGCCTGTTTTGGCAGCCACAGGAAGTGGATGCGCAGCTGGGCGGCCCGGACCAGCATCTGATGAGCGGTGTGCGCGCTCGCCCGATCGGCCAGCAACCAAAGCCGGGCCGGCGCGGCGATAGCGCCGGCGCAGCTCGCGCAAGAACGCCTGCGTGTGTCGCTCTGCCCAGGCTGCCGGCGGATCAGAACCACCCGGTGCACTCCTGAGCCTGCCGAAGGGCCGCAGATCGATCGCCCCGAACAGCACCCGCTTGGCATTGGCGCCGCTGATCGGCATCACCGCCTGCGTGCCCTTGCGCGCCCAGGTCGCGCGCTGTGGCGGAAACAGCCGCAGCAGCGTCCAGTCGATGCGCAGCAGCACATCGCCCGTCCGCCAGCGCTTTCAGGCACCGGATCAAGCCCCTTTTGTCTGCGCCAGAGGCGCCGCACGCTGCCCATAGACAATGATCGATGAATATCTTGTCGGTTCGGCGGCGGCGGCAGGGATGGAGCTGTATTGGGGCAGTGTCACCGGAGGAAGGCTGGCGAACTGCAGCAAGGCGGTGGGCAACGGGACCTTGTCGAAGCCGCCGTTCGGCAAGTATGCGCGCGGCACCAGGAAGCGGAGATTGGCGGGCAGCGCGCCCGTCGTAGCCGGCGGCGGGCTGCAGGTGGCTTCGGGGAAGGCGACGTTGACGGTGGCGGCCGCCGTCTCCGTCCACAAGGAGCAGAAAGGGAACCGAGTTGCAAGCCCGGACTGAGCTAATGCGCTCGCGCTATGTGCGATGATCAGCGAACAGGCGGCAGCCGTCAACGACTTGAGCGCCATGGGTCTTCCCCGGTTCCTCGTGAGCTGTTTTTGACCCTCAGAATCTCGCCCAGCGGCCGCCGGTGACGACAAGCGGGACGAGATCCGCTATCGGAGCTTATAAGCCGACGACAAGTCCGGTATCGCGAACCCCCAGGTGGTCGATGATCGCGGCATATATCAGAAGTTCTGCAAGCGCCAGGTCTTGCGCCGGTCTGAAACGCAGAGGCAGCGGAGCGCGCAGCTCGTTGGGGATGATGTCGTTGAGCAGGAGCTGGAGCATGGCCTTGGCGCGCGGATCGTCGGGGATGTTGTCAACCTCGGCGCGGCCGCCTGCAGTGTCATAATCGTAAAATTCGATCTCGATCGATCTCCTGTTGATCCTCGTCGTCGCGGGCAGCCAGTTGGCATAGACGCCAAGCTTGGCCTCTTCGGTGAGCAGCCCGACGATGTGCAATGGCGATCTGTTGAAATTGAATTTCGCCGGCACCAACTCGTCGGTGGCAAATACGACATAAGGCCGTCCCGGTGCGCTGGCCGAACGCAGCAGCGGAATCATGTCGTGGCGCCGCCTATAGAGCCCCGCCAGATCGCCGGTGATCCAGTCGCGGCTCCCGTTATGGCCGAGGCTCACCAGCAGCGGGACCAGGTCGATCGACGAGGTCAGCTGGTCTCTGACCGTGTCGATATCGCCGGTGAAATGACCGGTCGGATCGACGACGATCAGCGGCACCTTCCAGACCTCTTCGTAGCAGGTGCCCGCCTTGCCGGAGAGGAAGCCGTGCGCGCTGGCGTAGTCGCCGTGGTCGGCCGTGAATACAATGACGGTGTTGCGGGCGACGGCCGGGGGCAGGGCATCGACGACCGCGCCGATATGGCCGTCAAGGATGTTCATGATCTGGGTGTAGCTATCGAGGCTGCGCTGCCAATAGCTGTACGGGGCGACGGCGACGCTGTTTTCACCGGCCGGGGTCGGATAGGGGATGAGCGTGAACCCGGTCTGGCTCGGGTTGTCGCTGGCGCCGCCAAAGGCCTCCTGCTGGAACAGGCGGCCGAAGGTCTGGGTCGACGGCTTGTTGGCGGCGATCTGGGCCGCCAACTCCCAGTTGGGCGGGATCGTGGGGTAGCCGAACGAGGGCGGGTTTGCGAGCACATCGTCGTTGTAGGGAACTGCCGTGGCGCACTCCTGCTCCCAGTAGGGAAGGAGCGCCGGCGCGGCCGTCGGGTTTGCCGCGAACAAATCCTGGAAGGTCTGAAACTCGAGGCCTTGCGGAAAGTACTCCTTGTCGTGCGGATTGACGAACCCGACCGTCAGGCACCACGGGCCCTCCCCCGGAACTCGCGCGCTGAGCCAGGCGGTCGCCTGGTTTTCTATGTACTGGTCGTTATGATAAGGGGGGTTAGCGCTCTCATCGCCAAACGTGCCTTGGAGATTGCTGCCGGTCGGATCGGGAAAGGTCATATAGTCAAAACCGTAGGCGGTGAGCCCCGGACCTTGCTGCGGGATCGATATGTGCCATTTGCCGATATAAGGCGTCTGATAGCCGGCCTGCTTCAGCAACGAGCCGTAGGTCGGAAAGGCCGGTCTCAGCACCGGTTGCTCGCTGCTGGTTGTGCCCGGGAAATCCTTGATCGTCTGGGTCACCCAGTTCTGATGCGAGTAGAGACCGGTGACAAACGCGCCGCGCGACGGGCTGCAGGCGATGCTCGCCGTATGTTGGTTGGCGAACTTGACGCCGTTTTGCCATAGCTTGTAGGTGTTCGGCATGAACTTGGCGAGAAACTGGCCGGCGTCGCTGATGCCGGACGGGAAGACCGTCGGGTAGCGCATCTCGTCGACGACGATGAACAGAATATTGGGCGGGGAGGCGGCCGCTCGTGCCCGTGTTCCGAAAAGCTGCGCACCGGCGAGCGCGCCGCCGACGGCAGCCGATGAAGTGATGAATTGTCTGCGATCCATACGGTGTCTCCCGCCGCGTCTCCGATTCCGGTATCCCCGGCCCGATAGGCCGCGATTGTCGTCTTATCGAGGCGATCGACCGGCGCGGACATCGAAGCGCGGAAAGCGACTGCGCGCATCCTCCATTTGGGTTAAAAATTGAAAAATTCCGAGCGATTTGGCACCGACGCGACAGGGAGAGATCGATAAGCGGAACGGAAGCGCGGCAATTGCCGCGGCCGGCGTGGCGCTTCGGCGAGGCGATGAACTTTTTCGGTTGCGGAGTGATCGCCCTCGATTCGATGGGCTGCATCCCTTTGAGAGCCTGTTGCCGCGTACCGCCCGTTGTGATGTGCTCATCGTCCCCTCCCGTTAAGGTTAACGCGTCGCCGCGCGTCAACATTTTACGGCAGCATATCTCAACTTGCGGCTTACGACAACGGGCCCTGCGCTTCGACAGCGCCCTAATTTGGGTCCTGTTCTCCTGCGGCCGGGTTCCCTAATTCGCAGAACCTTGTACGACGGACCCGCTCTCAAAGATCCGTAGCAATCTCGGCCGGCGGGCTCAATGGCTAAGCTAAAAAGGGATCGTAATGGTCAGGCCGAATTGACGAACTCTACCGATCATTTCGCCCGTCGCTTGGTCCGCAATTGGCACATCTCCTCCAATTGGTGGCAGAAAACGAATGACCGCTTTACACCCGAGAGGCGACTAGCCGCCACTGGAAGAACGATGACTGCTGTGGGGCATGAAGAGCAGCTGCCGCCGAGAAGGCTGAGGGTCTGCTATGGGTCGGACCCCCATCCGTAACCGCCGGGTACCAGGCGTCAGGTTTTGACCGCTATGTGCCGCGAAACACGACGAGGGCGTCTACCGCCTTCACTCCCTGACCTGACGGCAGCACCATGAGCGGATTGATGTCCAACTCTGCCAAGTGTCCTTCAAGGTGCATGGCGAGGTGCGACACGCGCACCAGGGTATCCGCGAGCGCCTCGAGGTCCGCCGCCGGCCGTCCGCGAAAGCCCTGGAGCAACCGGGCTCCTTTGACCTCGGCGATCATCGCCTGTGCTTCCGAGCGCGTGATCGGGCAGCGTCGCAGGGCCACATCGTTGTAGACCTCGACCATCACGCCGCCACTGCCGAACAGCAGCACCGGGCCCAATTGCGGGTCGCAATGACACGCCAATGATGACTTCGACACCTTCTCCGACCATCTCCTGCACCGACACGCCGATGATCCGAGCCTGTGGCGCATAGGCCTTGGCACTGGCCAGGATCTCTGCGTAGGCCGTTCGCACTTGTGCCGCATCGCCGAGGTTCAGCCGAACGACCCCGGCCTCTGTCTTGTGCGGAATATCCGGCGAGTCGACCTTGAGAGCCACCGGAAACCCGAGCTGCTCTGCGGCCGCGACGGCGGCCTCTGCAGAATTTGCCCGGTGCTCACGCGCACTCCCCACGCCCCAGGCTGCCAACAGCTGCTTGCTCTCGGACTCCGAGAGTGTCGGACGCCCCAAGCCAAGAGCCTGGGCGATGGCCTCATCCTGCGGCGCCGTGCGCGGCGGGGCCGTGGCAAAGCCATCGGCCAGGCGACGCTCGCGCCATGTGTGATACGCTAGGCGGCTCTGCAGGCCTCGGGCCAATTTGTCCGGCGTGTAGAAGATCGGTATCCGGGCGTGTTTGAGCTGTGCCAGGCCAGCCTTGGCGTCCCGGCTTCCTGTCCACAAGAACACCACACCCTTGTCGGTCCGATCACGCTGGCTGATGACCTGCTGAGCTTGGGCGTCCGCCCCGGCACTCGCCACGACGAGCGTCCCCATCCGGGGATCATTGATCATATGCTCCATGATTTGCGGGAAGGACTCACTGTTGGCAAAGCCTGTCACATCGGCAGGATTCGCAGCCCACCCGAAGCCCTTCAGGATCCCGTTGATGCCGTCACGCGCCTCCTCGCCCGAGCGGCGGCAGATCGAGACCGGCCTGACCGCACATGTCGGCGGTGAGCGAGCTGATGCCGCCCGAGTGGGATACCACCGCGATGCCGGGCACGCCGGGCTTGGGGGTGTGGGCCAGGAGGTGTGCCGTCTCCAGGAGTTCGTCGTAATCCTGGACCCGGATCACCCCGTATTGGGCAAAGATCGCATCGTACCGGGCATCGGCACCCGTCAGCGCTGCAGTATGCGAGCGTGCAGCCCGGGCTCCCAGTTCCGAACGCCCGATTTTGATGAGGACGATCGGCTTGCCGCGCTCTGCTGCGAGCTTTGCCACTTCGAGAAATTTATCGGCCTCTTTGAAGCCTTCGACAAAGCCGGCAATTACCCGAGTATCCGGATCGTCCAGCAGATAGCGGGCGAAATCCGTAAAGTCGAGGTCTGCCTCGTTCCCTGTCGAGATTATGTAGCTGAAGCCGATGCCGTTCTCGACCGCCCGCACCAGGAACGGCCCGAACGCCGTCGCACCGCTTTGGCACACCAGGCCGATCGGCCCGGTCAGACCCTCCGCCCCGCGCGAGGAAGCGGTGGCCCAGATGTCGTCTTGACATTCGCGAGCCCCAGGCAGTTGGGGCCGCTGATACGCATGCCCGAGGCGCGGGCAAAGGCGCCCAATTCCCCCTGCAAATCACGCCGGTCGTCGACGCCGCGCTCGGCAAAGCCCGCCGAGATCACGATCGCCGATCCCGTCCCCTTGCGGTGGCTCTCCTGGAGGACATCGAGCACCTGGTCGTAGGGCACCACGATGCCCACCACATCGGGGGCCTCCGGCAGGTTCGTCACACTCGGGTAGGACTTCACCCCCATGATTTCGTCATAACGCGGGTTCACGGCATAAACCCGCACCCGGTCTTTGGCCTTGAGCGCCGCAGCCAGAAACCGCCCGCCATACTGCATCCGCGGCGTCGCGCCCACGATCGCAATGGAGCGCGGGTTGAGCATTTTGTGGATCGACGCCATCTGTGGTTCTGTCCAGAACTCCATGACACCCCCTGAAAAGAGCGGCCTCGCGCAGCTTGTCGGTGTAGAGATGACTGTACCGCTGCGTGGTCGAAATCTGGCTATGCCCTAGCATGGCGCCGATTACTTCCAAGCTTTCGCCGACGCTCACTAGCGCCGACGCGAAGGAATGCCGCAGATCGTGCAGGTGCACGTCGGTGAGGCCTGCGGCCTTGCACTCGCAGGCTTGTGCCACGTAGCAGCGTCGAGATCGAACTGCACCCAGGTTGCCGACAGCACCTCAGCGCGCCTCGCACCCGTCAATGCCAGCAGCCGAATAGCGTTCGCGGCTTGTACGTTCGGGTGCTCGTCGACAGCCGCCATCAGGCGTTTCATCTCGGGTGCCCGCAGGTAGCGCCGACGGCCGTGCTCGGAATGGCGACGGCTGCCTTTGACAGGGTTGTGATCAAGCTTGTAGGCCGATCGCCACTGAGTCGACGCCATCGTGAACATCTTCGACAAGAGCGCCCGGACGCGGTTTGCCCGAATGGGCGTTTTGGCGCTGATCTTCCGGTGCAGATCTTCGACGTCGTCGAGCTCGACGGCGCCGACCTTCTGGTTGCCGAGCTCCGGCCGGATCCACTGGCGAATCATCGCCTCGTCCTCGGCCAGGCTACTGGCGCATTTTTCAGTCTTCGCCCATTCGAGAAACCGATCGCACAGATCGTTGATCGTCGACGCCTCATGCGCCTCAACGCACGTCGCCAAGGGATCTTGCCCGTTGTCGATTCCCTTTCGGAGCTCTTCGGCCTTTTTACGCGCTGCGGCGACCGTCCAGGTCGGATATTTCCCGATCGTAATGCGGCGCTCTTGGCCCTCGAACCTGTAATTGAGGATGAACGCTCGCGCGCCCGATGCGGTGATCCTGATGCCAAATCCCGCGACCCGCTTTTTCGGGGTCGGTCGCGTCGTAAAAGATCCAACTGCCGGCGTTCGGTGCCGGCAGGGTCCGCGCATCGGCTTCGGTCACCAGTCTTTTGTCTTCGGGCTTAGAGGTCATCGTCCGTATTCCATGTCCGTGCCGCATCCGCAATCGAGTATAGCGGTAGAAATGCTTGCATTTGGGACCAGTTGGATGAACATCGTATCCGCATCAATGGGTTAAAAAATGCTCTTCCCAAGACTGCGGATCTGGGGGTTAGGGGTTCGACTCCTCTCGGGCGCGCCATCCCTTTTTGATACCCCGACAAACGCCAGGTCAAAACACGCCCAAGCCGCAGCCGAACGGGAATGGCGGACAAAAAAAGAGCCTTGTCTGCCAATGACAAGGCTCTTCTGAGTTCGAGGCCGCCTTGCCTGGGGGACGAAGTCGGCGGCCCTGTTCCTACCAGCTGGATCTTGAACCATGGACCGTCAACGAAGCGTCCATGCCGCTGCGTCGGCATCCGCCAACAATCGACGCGCCGCGTTCTGCGCCTGCTAGTTGCGAACCAGGCTGCGGAGGCATCGCCGGTTTCGGGCCGATCGGACACCGCTATTTTGCCTTTTATCTAGCCAGGCCTATCATCATGTGACGGTTTTTTGACCACACCAGAGCCCGGATGGATCTTCCAGGGAGCTGCAGAATTCCATTCGTCGGCGCTGCTCTGTATCGCGGGGCTGCGTGATGAGGAGCGAGGTGCGCGGGCCTGTCGCCAACCGCGGCGCGATCACGCTCTCGATCATGCTGGCGAACATCATGCAAGGGCTCGACACGACGATCGCCAATGTCGCGTTGCCCCACATCCGAGGCAGCCTGTCGGCCTCGCTCGACCAGATCTCCTGGGTGCTGACCTCCTACATCGTCGCGGCGGCGATCATGATGCCGCTGACCGGCTGGCTCGCCGGGCGCTTCGGCATCAAACACGTATTCATCTTGTCGGTCGCTGGCTTCACGGCGGCCTCGGTGCTGTGCGGCAGCGCCACGAACCTCACCGAACTGGTCATCTATCGAGGGTTGCAAGGCATCTGTGGCGCCGGGCTGATACCGCTGTCGCAAGCCACCCTCTTGCAGATCAACCCGCCGGAGCGGCACGGCCAGGCGATGGCGGTGTTCGGTATCGGGACGATTTTGGGCCCGATCTGCGGACCGGTGCTCGGCGGCTGGCTGACCTACGACTACAATTGGCGCTGGGTGTTCTACATAAATCTGCCCGTCGGGATCATCGCCGGGCTCGGTGCGGCGATCTTCATGCGCGAGACGCGCCATGCCCATCGCGAGCCGTTCGACTTCCTCGGCTTCGCCACGTTCAGCCTCGCGATCGGGGCGTTGCAGATGATGCTCGATCGCGGCGAGCTCAAAGACTGGTTCGGCTCGACCGAGATCTGGATCGAAGCGGCGATTTCCGGCGTCGCCTTCTACGTCTTCATCATCCACACCACGACGGCGTCCGACCGTTCGTTCGTCAACCGCGATTTGTTGAAGAACAACAATTTCACGGTCGGCACCGTGCTGATGTTCATGGTCGGGCTGATCATGAACGGCACCTTGGCATTGCTGCCGACGATGCTGCAGGATTTGATGAACTACCCGGTGCTGACGACCGGCCTCGTCACCGCGCCGCGCGGCGTCGGCTCAATGATCGCGATGTTCGCCGTCGCTCGCCTGATCAACCGGGTCGACAATCGGCTGATCATTCTCTTCGGGCTTCTGCTGACGGCGGTCTCGATGTGGCAGATGACCTGTTTCTCCCTCTACATGGGTATGGGGCCGGTCATCATTTCCGGCTTGATCCAAGGTTTCGGCCTCGGCTGCACCTTTGTGCCGTTGAACACGATCGCGCTGTCGAACCTGCCGCGGCACATCCTGACCCAAGGCACCGCGCTGAGAAGCCTGATGCGCAATCTGGGAGGCAGCATCGGTATCTCGATCCTCGAGGCGAGGCTGGCCGAGAATACCCAGATCGTCCATTCCCGGCTGATCGAGCAGTTGCGCCCCGACAACCCTTGGGCGCAGGGCCCCCGCCTTGCCGCCCCGTTCAGCCTGACCAATCCCGCCGGGATCGCCGCGCTCAACGCCGAGGTCACGCGGCAGGCGGCGATGGTTGCCTACATCAACGATTTCGCGCTGATGATGATGTTGGCGCTCGGCTCCTGCATGCTGCTAGTGCTGGTGCGCCTGCACCGACCCGAGCGGGTTGTCGCCCTCGGGGGTGGCCGGCTGCGGCCCGGGCAGGCCGATTAGGTCCAATTCTCCGAGCTATCGAATTTGCAACGATCAGCTACGACGGATTGCTGCGTTTCAAACTTATCTGTCTAGCTTATAATCAACAATCACTAGTTCTTTGCGCAAATGGGTAGCGGCGGGTGAGGAGCGAGGCGCGCGGGCCGGTTGCAAACCGCGGGATGATCACCGCGTCGATCATGCTGGCGACGATCATGCAGGGCGTCGACAACACGATCGCCAATGTCGCTCTGCCGCATATTCAGGGCAGCCTATCGGCGGCGCAGGACCAGGTTGCCTGGGTGCTGACCTCCTACATCGTCGCGGTCGCGATCATGACGCCGCTGACCGGCTGGCTCGCCGGACGGTTCGGAATCAAACACGTGTTTCTGGTTTCGGTCGGCGGCTTCACCCTGGCCTCGGCTCTGTGCGGCAGCGCCACCAGCCTTACCCAGCTGGTGATCTACCGGCTGCTGCAGGGCGCGTGCGGTGCCGGGCTCGTCCCGCTGTCGCAGTCGGTGCTGTTCCAGATCAACCCGCCGGAACGGCACGGCCAAGCGGTCGCAATCTGGGGCACCGGGGTCATGCTCGGGCCGATCTTTGGCCCGATGCTGGGCGGCTGGCTGACTGAAGACTATAATTGGCGTTGGATATTCTACATCAACTTGCCGGTTGGTGTGATCGCCTGTCTCGGTATTCTGATTTTCATTCGCGAGACTCGCCACGCTCACCGCGAGACCTTCGACTTCTTCGGTTTTGTGACCTTGAGCATCGCGGTCGGCGCGTTGCAGATGATGCTCGACCGCGGGCAGCTCAAGGACTGGTTCAACTCGACTGAGATTTGGGGCTCGGCGATCATCTCGGGCGTAGGCTTCTATCTCTTCATCGTTCATACCGCGACGGCCAGCGGTCGGTCGTTCATCAACCTCGACCTGTTGAAGAGCCCCAACTTCATGGCCGGCACGGTGCTGATGTTTTTTGTCGGCGGCATCCTCAGCGGCACCTTGGCTCTGTTGCCGACGATGTTGCAGTCGCTGATGAACTATCCGGTCATGACGACCGGGCTGGTGACCGCGCCGCGCGGCATCGGGACGATGATCGCGATGTTCCTCGTTGGTCGCATGATCAACCGGATCGACAACCGGCTGATCATCCTGACCGGGTTTCTGCTGACCGTGCTGTCGCTGTGGCAGATGACCGGGTTCTCGCTGCAGATGGGCATGGGGCCGGTGATTTTCTCGGGCGTGCTGCAGGGCTTCGGGCTCGGCTGCACCTTTGTTCCGCTCAACACGCTCGCGCTGTCAAATCTGCCGCGACACATCCTGACGCAAGGGACGGCAATGCGCAGCCTGATGCGCAATCTCGGCGGCAGCGTCGGCATTTCGATCCTGGAGGCATTGCTGATCCAGAATACCCAGGTCGTACATTCCCGGCTCGTCGAGCATCTGCGGCCAGACAACCCGCTGGCTCAGGCGCCGTCCCTGGCGCCGCCTTTCAGCCTGAGCAGTCCCGCCGGGGTTGCCGCGCTCAACGCCGAGGTCACCCGCCAGGCGGCGATGGTCGCCTATATTGATGCTTTCGCGATCATGATGATGATCGTGATCCTATTGATCCCGCTGTTGCTTCTGGTCCGGCGGCCGCGCCCGGCATTGCGCACCGGTTAGCGCCGCCGAGCTATCGAATTCCCGCCTACCAGCCGCGCGAATTCGACTCACGGCAGCCCGACGTTTTTTGATATAATGGCTTATTATCACCTTCGGGTATTTGTTGGTAACGACATGTTTATGGATCTCGACCGCAGCTTCGGGTTTCTCGTGCACGACGTCGCCCGTTTGTTCGGGCGCCGCTTCAACCAACGCGCGCTGTTGTTCCTCGGCCTGACCCGGGCGCAGTGCAAGGTGTTGGGTTATCTCGGCCGCAACGAAGGCATCAATCAGGCCGGGCTCGCCGATCTGCTCGAAATCAAGCCGATGACCTTGGTCAGGCAGATCGATCGCATGGAGGAGGATGGCTGGATCGAACGGCGGCCTCAGCCGGGTGACCGGCGCGCCCGGCGGCTCGTTCTGACCGACAAGGCGCGGCCGATCCTGGCGCGCATCCTGGACCTCTCGAACGAAGTCCGCGCCGAGGCCTTTGCCGGTCTGTCGCGCCAGGAAGGGCAGCACCTGATCGAGCTCTTGCAGCGTGTCCACGCCAACCTGTCGGAACGCGTGCCGCCGCTGGCAGCCGAATTTGCCGATCCCGACGAGTCAAACGACGGCCTGGCGGCGAGCGCCCGGAGCCCGGCAAACGCCCGACCCGATTTGACGCCGGTCGGAGATCGCCGGTGACGAGTTCGGCCGAAAACGACGCGACGGCGATCGGCGCGCTGCGCGGGCCGCTAGACGGCCGCGCGGCGGCTGCCATACGGCGCCGCCCGCTGCGCCAAAGGCTGCGCCTGCCCTTGATGGTCGCCGGGCCGGTCCTCGTCCTCCTTGCCGCCGGCGGTTGGTATTTGACGACCGGGCGCTACGTGTCGACCGACAACGCCTACGTCCAGGCTGCACGGGTCGCGATCAGCACCGACATCTCCGGCCGGGTCGTCGAAATAGACGTCAAGGACAATGAAAAGATCAGCACCGGCCAGATGCTCTTTCGCCTCGACCCGCGCCCGTTCCGGATCGCCGTAGACGAAGCAAAGGCGCAACTCGCTACCGTGCGGTTCCAGATCCACGCGCTGAAGGCGACCTACCACCTGAAACGGGCGGATGCCAGAGCAGCGGAGGCGACGTCGGATTATCAGGAACGTGAGTTCGAGCGGCAGAAACGCCTGCTCGCTTCCGGCACCGCCTCCCAGCAGCAATTCGATCAGGCGAGGCAAGCCTTTGAGACCGGACGCCAGCAACTCGCGTCCAAGCAGCAAGAGGTCGCCGTTGCCCTCGCCAACATCGGCGGCGACCCGGATCTTCCCCTCGAGCAGCACCCGATGGTGCAGCACGCGCAAGCTGCGCTCGATCGCGCCGAGCTCAATCTTTCCTATACCGAAATCCGCGCACCGGAGAACGGGATCGTCACCAAGGTCGAGCAGCTCCAAGCCGGCGATTACGTCAACGCCTCGACGCCGCTGTTCTCGCTGATGTCGACCGACCGGGTCTGGGTCGAGGCCAACTTCAAGGAGACCGAGCTGACCCACATGCGGCCGGGCCAGCAGGCCACCGTCGAGATCGACACCTATCCCGACGCGGTCTTCTCGGCCAAGGTGGAGAGCCTCAGTCCCGGCACCGGGCTGACCTTTTCGCTGCTGCCGGCGGAGAACGCGACCGGCAATTGGGTCAAGGTCGTGCAGCGTCTGCCGGTGCGCCTCAGCCTCGACCGGTTCGATCCGAACGCGCCGTTGCGCGCCGGGCTCAGCGCGACGGTCGAGGTCGACACGCGCTATCGCCGACCGTGGCTCGACCGCGTCGAGGGGCTGCTCGCCTGGTTGACCGGCCCGACCACCCGAGCGGCGGAGCGGTGAGTGATGAAACCCGCGCCCCGGCCGGCAACCGGGGCGCAATCACCGCGTCGATTATGCTGGCGACCTTCATGCAGGGGGTCGACACGACAATTGCCAATGTCGCGCTGCCGCACATGCAGGGCAGCTTCTCGGCCGCACAGGACCAGATCGCCTGGGTCGTGACCTCTTACATCGTCGCAGCGGCGATCATGACGCCGCTGACCGGCTGGCTCGCCGGACGCTTTGGCATCAAATACGTGTTTTTTATCTCGGTCGTCGGCTTCACGGTGGCATCAGCTCTGTGCGGCCTGGCGACAAGCCTTGCCCAAATGGTGATCTATCGTCTGCTGCAGGGCATTTGCGGGGCGGCGCTGGTCCCGCTTTCCCAATCGGTCCTGCTGCAGATTAATCCACCACACCGCCATGCCCAGGCGATGTCGGTCTGGGGCATGGGGGTCATCTTGGGCCCAATCATCGGCCCGGCTCTCGGCGGCTGGCTTACCGATCAGTATAATTGGCGCTGGGTGTTCTTCATTAATATCCCGGCTGGAGTGCTCGCCGCCGCGGGCATCTTGGTCTTCATCCGCGAGACCCGCCACGCCCACCGCGAAGCGTTCGATTTCTTCGGCTTCGCCAGCTTGAGCCTGGCGATCGGCGCTTTGCAAATGCTGCTCGACCGCGGCGAGCTCAAGGATTGGTTCGGCTCGCCTGAAATCTGCGTCGCGGCCGCGATCTCCGGGCTCGCTCTCTATTTGTTCGTCGTGCACACCGCGACGGCAACCAATCGGTCATTCCTCAACCGTGACCTGTTGAAGGACACCAACTGCATCATCGGTACGATAATGATGTTCCTGGTCGGCATCCCGCTTTACGGGACGATGACACTATTGCCGACAATGCTGCAGGATTTGCTTAACTACCCGGTGATGACGACAGGGCTCGTGACCGCCCCGCGCGGTGTCGGCACCATGGTCGCGATGTTTGTCGTTGCCCGCCTGATTGGCCGGGTCGATGTTCGGCTGGTTATCGTGACGGGTCTTCTGGTGACCGCTGTCTCAATGTGGGAGATGACCGGTTTCTCGCTCTATATGGGGATGGGCCCGATCATCGTGACCGGCGTGTTGCAAGGGTTTGGATTGGGGTTTGTCTTCACGCCGTTGAGCACGGTCACCTTCTCGACTTTGCCGCGCCAGTTGCTAACTCAAGGAACGGCGATTTTCAGCCTGATGCGCAACATCGGCGGCAGCGTCGGCATCGCGATCGTCGAAGCGCTCTTGACCGAAAATACCCAGGTCGTCCACTCTCGACTGATCGAGCATTTGCGGCCGGACAACCCATTAGCCCAGTCGCAACTGGCCGCGCCATACAGCCTGACCGATCCATCCGGCGTTGCCGCGTTAAATGCCATGGCAACACGCCAGGCCGCGATGGTTGCCTACATCGACAATTTCAAGCTGATGATGATCATGGTCATCGCTGGTCTGCCGCTGGTGCTGTTGTTGCGCAAACCGCGCCCCGCGCCCAGAGCGGCAGTTGCCGCCGCGGAATAGTTACCGAATGATCTCGTCGTAACGGTCGAGCCAGTCCGATTTGCTCTCTTCAATCAGCCGGACCTTCCAATCGCGCCGCCATTTCTTAACTTCCTTTTCGCGCGTGATCGCCGGTATCGGACCATCGTAGCATTCGTACCAGACAAGCCGATCAACGCCGTAGCGCGCCGTGAAGCCGGGCGTGAGCTTGCTCTTATGCTCGTGAACACGCCGAACGATGTCATTCGTGATCCCGGTATAGAGCGTACTGTGTTTTCGCGATGCGAGAATATAGACGAAGTATAGCAAAGTCTCTCCGGTCATTCCGGGATGGCCTAAAGGGACAGACCCGGAATCTATGAACATTGACCTCTGCTCGATCTGGTTGGCCGGCGTTCATGGTTTCCGGGCTCGCGGGCTAAGCCCGCGCCCCGGAATGACGGCTACGTCTTCTCTACCGTTGCCGCCTCGACCTCGTAATAGCTGTCAAGGCCGATCATATCCTCAATGTCCTTCCGCAAGGTGGTGAACTGGTTGTCGCCGATGCCGGTGTATCGGCCGGTCTTCAGCATTTCGCCGAGGGCCTCCTTCATGAAATGCACGGCGACTCCGAGGAGAAGTTGGGCGTCGATGCAGCCGCGGTAGCCCATCGCCTTGAGCTCGGCCAACGAATAGATCGGGCGTCCGTCGCGGTTGCCGCGGCTCTGCACCCAGACCAGCGGCAACTTGGAGCGCCGAGGCGCGGCCTCGGCCTCGTTGTCGTTGCGCGGAAACAGCAAGCCGAGATCGGCGCCTACCTCGGCCGCGGCGTTGATCCGGGCGAGCGCATCGTCGAGACCGAATTCCCGGCAGGTGTCGGATCGCGCAATGATCACAAAATCGCGGTCGGTGCGGTCGCGCTGCCGGCACGCCCAGCGGATCTTGTCGACAAACTCGGGCAATGGCACCGCGTGAGCGACGTATTTGTGGTAGTGCGCGCGTTTAGGGAACAGCTGATCCTCAATGTGTACACCCGCTACTCCCGCTGCGGCGAATTCGCGGACCGTGCGCATCGTGTGCAGCGGCTCGCCAAAGCCCGCGCCGGCATCGGCGATCAGCGGGATATCGACGGCACGCGCGACCTCGCCGGCGACCCGCACCTGCTCGTCCATCGTCAAGAGCGGCTCGGTGATCGCCCGCGACGCACCCGTCGCATAACCGCCGGTATAGACGAGGCTCGCGCCTGCCGTCTCGGCCAGCTTGCCCTCGATCGGTGTCGTTGCCGAAGGCATGTAGAGGAACTCGCCCGTGGCGAGCAGGTCGCGCAGCCGGCGCGTCTTCGCAGCCATGATTTTGCCTCCTCTGAAATTAGCCGAGCGAGGCGATGATTTCGCGGTAGGCCGCCTCGGGAAAAGCCTTCAGGGTCTTCGTCCGGACGCTGCCGAGCGTCCCGAGCAAGAGGCTAAACCGAGCCGCTACGGCGTCGTCTGGCGCTTCGTAGACGCCGACTAGGTCGTATTCGCCGAGCGTCATGTAGAAGGCCTTGAACTCGCCTCCCATGTCGAACAGCGCCTTCTTTGCGGTTTCGAGCCGGCGCGGCGAATCCTTGACTTTTTGGGCGCCCTGCTCCGTCCAGTTGGCAAGCATGATGTAGGTCGGCACTGTTTTCCTCCCGCGATTTTATGCTTCAGGACACCTGGTCAGCGGCCACCCGATCGAGCTTCGCCGCCATGATAAAATCGTTCTCGTGCAATCCCTTGATCTTTTTGGTGCGCAGCGAGACCGTCGCGTAGCCCCAGCCGAAGCTGATGTCGGGGTGGTGCCCCTGGGCTTCGGCGAGGGTCGCCGTGCGCTCGACGAATTTGAAGGCTTCGCCGAAATTTTTGAAACGGTAGGTTCGCTCGATCCGCTGCGCGTGATCGAGCAGCGCCCAGTCCGGCGCCTGCGCATGATAAGCCGCGGCCTCCTCTTCGGTCAGCGGCGGTATGCCGCCGCGGCAAGGCGTGCAACTCTTTTCGGCGAGTGCTACTGGCATGGCGTGATCTCCTCGATGTTCCACAAGGATAGCACGAGAGGCCGCGCCGTGCCGCGGATGATCTCGCGCTTTATCGGTCGCATCACAGCGGCCGTCTTGGTCCTAGGCGGGCTCGGCTGTCTCGGTGTCTCGCCCGCTGGCGCAGGTGGCCGCGGGGATTGGCAGGTGGTGCTCGCCGCCGGTGATGACGCCCAACCGGTCTTCGACAACGCGACCCGCGAAATGCGCCGGCGACTCACCGCAACCGGCGTTCCGGCGGCCAACATTCATCGGCTCAGTGCGAGCGAGGCCGAGGTCGGCGCGGGTGCGGAACCGGCCACGGCCGAAGTCCTGTTGCGGCTCATCGCCGACGTGCCGGCGCAGCCCGGCGATCGATGCCTAATCTTTTTGACGTCGCACGGCGAACGTGGCGCCGGTCTGTGGCTGGCTCGTTCGGACCGGGCGCTGACCCCCGACGAGCTTGCCCGGGCATTATCGCGCGGATGCGCTGCCGTACCGACGATCGTGATTGTCTCGGCGTGCTACAGTGGCGGCTTTGCCAGCGGGAAAATGGCGAAGCCCAATCGCGTGATCCTGACGGCGGCACGCCGGGACCGGCCCTCTTTTGGCTGCCAGGTCCATCGCACCTACAATTTCTTTGACGAGTGCCTGTTGGGCGTTTTGCCTCAATCGGCGACGTGGCATGCGGTGTTCGACGGAGCCGACCGGTGCGTTCGGCGCATGGAGCACGCGCTCAGCGCGCCGCCCTCGGAACCGCAGGCCTATTTTGGCGCGGCTGTCTCCGGTCTGTCTGTCGGCTTTTGACGCGAGCCAAGACTGGGCGGCGATCTTCAACGCACAATGACGATCGGCACCCTGCCATCCCGGCGAGTGATATCGACCGATACTTCGCTACCGTAGCGGCGCAGCAGCACATCGGCCACACCATGCCTCGCCTGCAGCCGGCGCAGGTGCAGCTCGTCGAGAAAATCCGGCAGCATTGGCCGATCGAAGCGGATCTGGTCGCCACCCTGATCAAAGCTCAAACCGAGGCTCGTCTGCACCAGGGCAAACACTGTGGCGCTTGCCCAGGCTTGCGGCGAGCAGGCCACCGGGTAGAGCGTGGGAGCGGTCAATTGCCGCCAGGCAAATCCACAGAACAGTTCGGGCAGGCGCCGCAAATCCATGTAGCTTGCGGCCTCGAACATACCCTTGAAGATCCGCAGTACGCCGGATTTCAGACCATAGCGCGACAGGCCTAAAGCGATCATCGCGTTGTCATGCGGCCATACCGAGCCGTTGTGGTAGGAAATTGGATTGTAGCGTGCCGCCGATCGCGCCACGGTGCGGACACCCCACCCGGAAAAACAGCTCGTGCCAAGAAGCGTGTCGGCGACCCGACCGGCACGATCCGGATCGGCAATTCCGCTGAGCAATACATGGCCGGCATTGGACGAGACCACCCGGCACGGCTTTTTGCCGCCATCGAGCGCGAGCGCGTAGATCGACAAATCCTCGCACCAGAACGCCGCCTCGAACCGCTCGCGGAGCTGCTCCGCCTGATGCGACAAAGCGGCCGAAGCCGCCGCATGACCCAGCGCCGAGGCCAGCACAGCGGCATGCCGCTTGGCCCCATAAACGTAGGACTGAACCTCGCACAGCGCAATCGGGCCCTCGGCAATGCTGCCGTCTTGATGAAAGACTGCGTCGTGCGAGTCCTTCCAGCCCTGATTGATCAAACCATCGGCATTCTTGCGTTGGTATTCGACAAAGCCGTCGCCGTCGGGATCGCCGCAAGTGTCGATCCAACGCAGCGCGGCTTCGACATTCGGCCACAGCTCTCGGATCGTATCGAGATCCCCGGTGCGCTGGAAATATTCGCCGGCCAACAGCACGAAGAGCGGTGTTGCATCGACACTGCCGTAATAGCGCGCGAACGGCACCTCGCGAAGCCGCGCCATCTCGCCGTCGCGCATCTCATGCAGGATCTTGCCCGGCTCCGCGTCGCGCTCGCGGTCGAACCCGGTCGATTGCGTCGCCGCAAGGAAGCGGAGCACACCCTTGGCGATCAATGGATCTACCCATAGGGCGAACAGCGCGGTCAGAATGCCATCGCGGCCAAACGGCGTACCGAACCACGGGATGCCGGCAAAAGGATAGGGTCCAAAGGTTGTTTCGGTCAGCAGCGTATAGAGATCGGCAACCGAGCGCCGCGCGAACTCGTTGAACAGCGAGTTTGAGCTATCGAGGCTGGCCGCCCGTCCGCTGGATGTTCTGAGCGCGCGGCGGGCACTGCGAAGCGAGCTGTAGAACTGCCGGCCGACGCCGTTTTTTTCGTCGCTCCGCCTGTCGCACGAGATGCGCAAGGCCGAGCGCACCCCCTCGCCCGGACCCACCGACAAATCGAAGAAGGCGGTCGCTGTGTCAAGGTGAGTAGGCGCCGGCTCGAAATCGAGCCGGGTGACTCGCTCGACACCGTCAAGACCGAGGTATCGCAGCGCGACCGAGGCATCCGACAGGCGTTGCGCCGAGAGCCGGCCACGCCGGGCGCGTTTCTGCCCCCTTACCTCGAACAAATCGGCAAAATCGGCGGCAAATCTCACGCCCAGCCTGACGATATGCCGCCGGGTGTCAAAATTGTGCACAAGCAGCCGCTCGTAGCACGCGTTTTGCCAAATAAATTTGAGGCGATTGACATGAATGAGTTCGCCGCGCAGCGCGATGCCCTCACGCGACAGCAAGTCGGGATTTGTCAGATCGACCGTCAGGACCGCATTGTCCTCCTGCACATTCGAACTGAGCAGGAGGAGCGGGGCGCCGTTCAGTCGCAGCTCGAGCTGCGAAAGAAAACGGGTGTCATTAAGATAGATGCCGTCCGAATTGCCTATTTCGGCGACGATATCGCCGCGTGGATCGAACAGCGCGAATGTGTAGCCGGATTTGAGCGTGCGGGGGCGCCGCTCCTGAAAGGAGACGTTCGACTCGATATAAAACGGCGAGGCGTCATCCTCTTCCGCGCGCGCGGAAGACGGAATCCTCTGTTCCGTATGGCTGCCGGAGGTCAGGCGGCGTCTCGCTGATCGTCTGCTGGGGTGCTCGAGACAATCGCCGTCATCGAGCCGCTACGAAGCACCGCGTTGTAAAGTGCAACATAGTTGCGCGCCATCCGTTCGACTATAAAGCGTTGCTCAGAGCGGCGGCGGACCGCACTCCGATCGAGGGCAATGGTCCGCGGAATTGCGGTGACGGCGTCCTCGACGCCATCTACGACAAATCCGGTCACACGGTGGTCGACGACCTCCGGCACTGCGCCTCGCCGGCAGGCGATCACCGGCGTTTCGTTGGCCATCGCCTCTGTCGCGACCACCCAAACGGCTCCGGCCAATCGATTAGGAACAGCAGCGCCATTGCCCGGCCCAGAAATTTCCGCTTGTTGTCGTTGCCGATCTCACCGATGAATTCCAACCCCCGGCCCCTTCAGCAATTTCCTGATCTTGGTGTTGTAATAAGCGCGGTCGGTGTTGTCGACCTTTGCCGCGATCTTCAGCGGCAGCCCGACGCGACGGGCGATCTCGACGGCTCTGTCCACCCCTTTCTCAGGGCTGATCCGGCCGATAAACGCGAGATAGCCGCCATCACCGCGGCCCGCAGCATATAGATGGAGTGGCAGCCCGTGATAAACCGTGCCGCGCCAGTTGGCCGAAGGCAGCGGGGCGCGTTGGGCATCGGAGATCGACACCAGCGGCATCATCGGGAATTCGCGGAAGAGCGGTGGATAATCCGGAAGATCCATCCGGCCATGGGCCGTTGTCAGGGTCTTGCTCCAGCGCGGCGCGAACAGCGGAAAATGGAGGAAGTCTGCATGGAAATGGATGATGTCGAATGCTTCGGCATTGCGCGACAGGTGGTTCAGCAACACCAAGTGATGGGGAAGCGGGTCCTTGCATTGGGGGTTTAGGCGCAACGCCCGATCGCAGGGCGCCCGCAGGATCGTACCTGTCCGCGAGTCGCCGCTGGCAAACAGGGTCACCTCATGACCCTGGCGAACGAGCTCGTCCGTCAGGTACGAAACAATGCGGTCGGCGCCGCCGTAGAGCGGCGGCGGACAGCTTTCGTACAAAGGAGATACTTGCGCAATCCTCATTTCATCAAGTCCTCGGTTTATCGCTGTTGGTTTGTTGAGGACTCGCCTCACCCGCGAATGTGTTTGCTTCAACAGCGACCGCAGACTTAAACCGATCGAGGGCGCGGAAGTTCCAATACAACTCGGTCCTGTACAGTAGCTTATCTCGCGGCCTCCCGAGCACCACAGCCGGCGAGCAAGTATTGAGCTCGCCAGGTCAACTGGTCCGGGAGCCTTAATGCCGAATGCCGGGAGGAACTTGAACCGCGCCGCGGCATCACTAGATCGAGGGCGTGCCGGACGCCGACTGACGGGTGTCGGCAGGGAATGATGGTCGGACCAGAACTGGCCCGCCGCGGACATGTCGCTTCGCTGTGAGGATGTGATCCGAGTCGTTACCTCACCTCCTCACGTGCGGACTCATGATTGTCGCGGCAGTTCCGAGCGGCGCCATCAGGCGCTGATGCCTTTCCCTGGATGCGCCGTTGGTCACGACCCGCATCTACCAGGGTGAGCATGCAGAGAGGTGAAATCATGGCGCTTTCGGAATTTCCCCGACTGGGCTTCGATCCGTTTATCGAACTGCGGCGCATGCAGAGCGAGATGAACCGGCTGTTTTCGGGTTTCAGCGCGACGACGGCCCGCGACTTCCCGCCGATCAATATTTGGCTCGGCGAAAACAGCGTCGTGGTGACTGCCGAATTGCCGGGCGTTAGCCGCGACGACGTGACCATCAATTTGCAGGAGGACGTGCTGACGCTCGACGGCAAGCGCGAGCCGAGAATTCAGCAACAAAACGTCAACTGGCAGCGCCGCGAGCGCACTTATGGGACGTTCAGCCGTGTGGTTCAGCTTCCCTTCCGCGTCGATCCGGAAAAGGTTCAGGCCCGCTTTGATAACGGGATATTGGAAATCGAGCTGGAGCGGCTCGAAGCGGATCGGCCGAAAAAGATCGAAATCCGCGCTGCGTAACCCAGTAAAGGGAGTGCAATCATGGCCCAAGAAGTCAGAACTGTCGAACAGCGCACGCCGACCACGACGGACGGCCGTCGGCCCATGCCGTCTCGGCCGGTATTTCTCGCGCCGGCCGACATCTATGAGACCAAGGGGAGCATCGTCGTACTTGCGGAGATGCCAGGCGTCCCTTCCGACGGGGTGGATATTACTCTCGAACGGCGGGTGTTGACGATCCGCGGGCGAGGCGCCACTCACGGGCATGCCGGGTACCAGTGCGTCTATAACGAGTTCGCCGACGGCGATTACGAGCGCGTTTTCACCCTTTCGGAAAACATCGATCGCGACCGGATCGAGGCGACCTTGAAGGACGGCGTGCTCAACCTCGTCCTGCCGAAAGCAGAAACTGCGAAGGCGCGGAGGATCGAACTCAAAGCCTCGTAATATTGGGTACTAACATAATACGAGCAAAGGCGGAGGCGGGGCAGCAATCCGTTTCCGCCTTTATTTTTGTCTTGCTTTGGTCCGACCTTCGGATCTTGCGTATCGCGATTGGGTTGGCGATGGTCGCAGTGGCGGGGCCCGCCTGGACGGCAGATGGGATATCGGAGCTGTTGCGGCGCGTCCATTGGGGCGAGACGTCGGAGGCACTACTCGACCG
>CAVOTD010000010.1:0-235139 GCA_963698995.1 uncultured Alphaproteobacteria bacterium
TTGGGTCAAACTGCGACATGGCGACTTGGGCGAGGCAAGTCCGTTACTCACTCAATTGCGGACTTCTGAAGCGGGGTGGGGCAGAGCAAAGTGCGCTCTGCCCGGGTGAGTATTAGACATCAACTTGCTCGGCGATCGCCAGTGCATCATCTACTTCGATGCCGAGATATCTAACGGTGCTTTCGATTTTGGTGTGACCGAGCAAGAGCTGCACGGCTCGCAGATTGCCAGTGCGGCGGTAGATCAGGGTTGCTTTGGTTCGCCGAAGCGAATGGGTCCCGAATGTGCGCGGGTCAAGGCCAATACTGGCAATCCACTCGGAGACAAGGCGAGCATATTGTCTTGTCGTCATACTCCGTTGCAATCCACGGCGCCCGGCAAACATAAACCCACCGGGCGTCTTGCCGGCCGTTTTGATGTAATCATCGACGGTTTGGCGTGTCTGCTCTGTCAATTCGAACCTGACGGGCTGTCCGGTCTTCTTTTGACGGACAGTTGCTCGATCGACGGAGTATCCGTTGGGTGCAATATCCTCGACCTTCACGGCAACGAGATCGCAGCCGCGGAGCTTGCTATCGATCGCTAAGTTGAACATCGCCAGATCGCGCGTTCGTCCTTCGACCGCAAGCTTGGTCCGGATCGCCCAGACGTGCTTGGGTCGAAGAGGCGGCTTTGCCCCTGTGAGCTTTCCCTTGTTCCAGGGGATGTGCCTCGGCGCTGGTGAAATAAGCGAGTGTACGTCAGACATGGGCCTTCTCCTCTGTTACTGAGGGTGCCCATGATGCGCTCGGCCTCAGACGACGTTGAATTTACGCCTGCTTTCGAGCCACTCCGAAAGTAGAACGCGTCAGGCATCAGTCGCATGTAGCGGGCTTGATTCGACGAGCCCTCGGTCGTGTATCGTGAGCGAGCAAATTGGGAATCTCGCACACCGCATCATCTCCGAAAGGCTTCGTAGTTGTCCAAAAAAAACGAAAAAAGCGCTTTGCCAAGCTGGACCAACGTTAAGGCGACACTCCTAACGTTCGATCGCGCAGGCCTCCTAGGGCTGCTGCAGGACCTGTACGCTGCATGCAAGGACAACCAAGCATTCTTGCACGCCCGCCTGGGCTTGGGTCCCGATCAGCTCGGTCCCTACAAAGCAACTATCTCGCGCTGGATAAACCCTGACCTAAGGAGGAACCAGCCCGTCTCGATTTCAAAAGCCAAGAAGGCGATTTCGGACTACGGCAAAGCGATTGGGCGCCCGGACGAGTTGGCCGAACTGTCGATCTTCTATTGCGAGGAAGCGTTCAGTTTTGTCGAATCTTGCGGCTGGAATGATGAGCGCTACTTTGTTGCCCTTATCCGCGTGTATGATCAATCCGTAAAATTCGTATTGAAACTGCCGCCTGCCGAGCGTCTTACCTATCTTGAACGCCTCGACAAACTGAGATCACGCGCAAGGCACCTCGGTTGGGGCGTGGAGGATGAACTCAATAGCCTCTGGTACGCTTCCGTCCTCGACGAACGTCAAAGCGAATGACGTGTCTTTGCACATCAGAGAACCCGTACGTGGCAAAATGCGTCGCAACGGATCCCGCGCTCCTTCGCCTTCAGTTGCCGAACCGCGCCGGCCGCTGCTTCTCGGCGTGTATTCCTTCGTGCGAGCTGCGCGCGTTTGTCCGGGTGTGCGCCGTATTTCACTGTTGGGTTCCCTGGTGACCAGTAAGGCCATCTCGAAAGACGTCGACCTCCTCCTCGTAATCGATCGGACGATGGATTTGACTGAACTGGCGCGCGCTGGCCGGCGCCTTATGGGGTCTGCTCAGACCATCAACCTTGGCGCAGACATTTTCCTCGCTGATGTGACCGGACATTACCTCGGTCGCGTCTGCCATTATCGCGAGTGTCACCCACGCGCCGCATGCCTCGCCCAGCATTGCGGGCAGACGGAACATCTCAACGACGATCTGCAGGTCGTCACATTGTCGAAGGACCTGCTTGCCTCACCGCCTGTTGACCTTTGGCCGAAAGTTGTCCGGCGCCTCAGCGTACCGACTGACGTCGAGGAAATATTGCTGACCGATCTGGAACGCGATCAGTAACCGGTCACGCTGGACAGCCAACCGCCGGCCAAACTGGGTCCCGCATCGGAGATTAGCGCCGAGAACACGAGATTCATAATTCATGCACTCTTGAGTACGCAGATACAAAGGCCTGTTTATGGATGGTAATCCGGACATTGGGCGGGTATCGGCGGCCGATTTCGCTGCATTGCACGGCATTTAACCGCCCCTTTTTGTGTGTGCTGGTTTGAGCTAATAACAAAGATCCATCCCGAGTGTCGGGGGAGGCAATGAGACGGCACACTCTTCTGGCCGCACTTTGCGTGGCGTTCGGACTTGTCTGGCTGCCTTTCGCCGCCGAGGCGCAGCAGGCGAAGCTCCATCGCTTGGGCTTCCTCGCAAACCAGTCTCCGTCATGGCCGACTTATCAGACATTCCTGCAAACCCTGCGTGAATTGGGCTATATCGAGGGCAAGAACATCGCCATCGAGGCCAGATATGCGGAAGGCAATTTCGACCGCTTGCCCGAGCTGGCGCGCGAGCTTGTCCGCCTCGACGTGGACTTGTTGTTCGTCTCCGGCGATCAAGGTGTGAAAGCGGCCAAGCAAGCAACGGACACGATTCCCATTCTAGTTGTCGCCTGTGATCCGCTCGAAAGCCTCGTGGTCAGCATCACGCGACCTGTCGGTAAAGCGACGGGAGTGACCTGCATTTCTTCTGAGTTGGCGGGCAAACGACTCCAGATGCTCAAGGAAATCGTGCCCGCGCTCGCCCGTGTCGCGGTCCTCTACAACCCGGACGATCGGAACAAGTCATTAGAGGGCAAAAAAGTGCAAGAGGCAGCGCACAGCATGAACCTGACGTTGCAGGTCTTCGAAGCGAATTCACCAAGCGGGATCGATGCGGCGTTTGTGAGAATGGCAAGCGATCAGGCACAGGCGCTCATGATTCTCGCCGATCCGTTTATGAACACTCATATCCAAAAACTTGCCGACCTTAGCTTAAAGAACCGACTTCCCGCGATCTACGGCTTCCGGGAATTCGCTGATGCAGGCGGTATGCTCTCCTATGGTGCGAATCTCCATTGGCTCATGCGGCGCGCCGCTTCGTATGTGGACAAGATTTTCAAGGGCGCAAACCCCGGCGACTTGCCGATCGAGGAGCCGACGACATTTGAGCTTCTGATCAATCTCAAGACCGCCAAGACGCTCGGCGTTACCATTCCAGATAAACTGCTTGCTACCGCTGACGAAGTGATCGAATAGGGTTGTTGGTTGCTGCGGTGCGTGAGTCCGAGTTTGGCCCTTCACGTCATTTCGCACTCCCCGCCTTGAATGATCGCTCTTGGAGCAACTACGGACTCGGGCGGCACAGGCGCGGAATCCACCGGTAGCGAATGACCCATCTCGGACATGGACAGTTCGTAGAAGGCGCAGATCGTGATCGGCCGGTTCGGTCTAACACCAAGTTGCGCTGCGAGTCTGCTGGATTTACGATTGGTTGACTTGGGGAGATAGGTAAACGGGAGTTCCTTGGAACGCGAGCAGCGCAAACTGGCGGCCGTCATGGTGGCCGACGTCGTGGGGTATTCGCGGCTCATGGGGCGCGACGAGACCGGCACGCTGCTGCGGTTGAAGAAGCGGCGCAGCGACTGCCTCGAACCTTCCCTTGCGCGGAATGGCGGCCGCATCGTCAAGCTGACCGGCGACGGTGTGCTGGCCGAGTTCGCGAGCGCGGTGGGAGCGCTCCGTGCGGCGGTCGAGTTTCAGCAGGCGATCGCGGACGTGAACCGCGGCGAGAGCGAACCCAAGCGCATCGTGTTCCGCGTCGGAATCCATCTGGGGGATCTGATCGTCGAGGGAGACGATCTCTATGGCGACGGCGTGAACATCGCGGCTCGCCTCGAGGCGGAGGCTCCCACGGGTGGCATCCTCATCTCGCGCGCCATCCATGATGCGGTGGCGGGAAAACTGAAACTAACACTGCAGGATCAGGGCGAGCTCGTTCTCAAGAACATTGAGCGGCCGGTGCAGGCGTTTCGCGTCGAGTGGGAGGCGACAGACTGGCCGCGCGCGGATTATCCTGCGCCGCCGAGTTCCGCCGGTCCATATCCGTCCTTGCCGGAAAAGCCGTCGATCGCGGTGTTGGCCTTCAATAATATGTCGGGCGATCCTGACCAGGAGTACTTCTCGGACGGAATCACCGAGGACATCATCACGGGCCTCTCGCAGAACCACGGCATCTTCGTCATCGCCCGCAACTCGAGCTACACCTACAAGGGACAGTCGGTCGATGTGAGCCGAATCGGCCGCGAGCTCGGGGTGCGCTATGTCCTTGAAGGCAGCGTGCGCCGGGCGGGCGAACGCGTCCGCATCACAGGTCAGCTCATCGAGGCTGAGCGTCGCGCTCATATCTGGGCCGGCCGCTACGACCGCGAACTCACCGACATCTTTGCTGTTCAGGACGAGATCACGCGCAGCATCGTCGCGACCGTTGCGCCGGAAATGCTCGAGGCCGAGATGCGGCGGGTGCGGCGCAAGGAGCCGCAATCGCTGGGCGCGTGGGAATGCGCCATGCGCGCGCAATGGCATCTGGAGCGCTTCACCCGCGAGGACCTTGTCGAAGCCCATCGCCTCGCGGCGCAAGCGACGGTCCTCGATCCCGGCGCGTCACTGGGATTCAACATCGACGCCTTCACCCACATTCACGAGGTCACCTATGGCTGGAGCACCTCCGCGCTGCAGTCGGTGCTGGCCGCCTATCAAGCGGCGACGAAGGCAGTCGCGCTCGATTCGCGCGACGCCGCGTCGCAAAGTGCCTTGGGGTGCTGCGAAGTGCTGATGCGTCGCACAGACGACGCGATCGCCCGTCTGAAGGTCGCCATCGATCTCAATCCAAATTTGACATGGGCACATGCCAACCTGGGGCTGGCACTGGCATCATCGGGACGTGGTGACGAAGCCGTGGCGCCCCTCAGCGAGGCGCTACGCTTGAGCCCGCGCGCCCAAAACAACTTTATGTATCACCATCTCATGGGCTTCGCGCTCTTCGTCGCTGGCCGCTACGAAGAAGGGCTTGCGAGCGCGGACACGTCGCTGCGCGAGAATTCGGGCCTTCCAGGCGCCTATCGGGTCCGTGCCGCCTGTCTCAGCGAGCTCGGTCGCCTCGACGAAGCGAAGGCAGCGTTCGCCGAATTTCTCCGCCTCGCCCCGGATGCGACTGTCACCTCGATAAAGGCGCAAGTGCCGTTGAAGCGGCCCGAGGATATCAAACGCTATATCGACGCTCTCAAGCAGGCGGGACTGCGCGACAGCTGATCTGGCGAACCGAAGGCAAGATGCGGGCAAGCGGTCGTCCGCGGCCTCCAAGCGCTTGCTCGCGTCCGGCACCGCCAAAGCTAGTCCGGCCGCCTCTCATGTCGCCTTTTGGCCCAAACGTCGATTTCCCGGAATGTCCGCTTTAGCGCCGCTCTTGGAGCATTAGCGGACATTCGACCGACGCGGTGTTAGTTGCGTGCGTTCGATCCGGTCCAGCGCCGCACAATGACGCGCGTAGGTCCGCCGCCACATGCCGCGTGGCTTTGGTGGGAAGTCAGCCGCCCAGAGCTGACCGTAGTCGCCAAGCTTGCGGCGGATTTTCCGCTTGGCCAGTATTTTTCGGCCGTAGCCGCTAGCGCGCTGTGCCGCATACCAGAGGCCATTACAGCGGCGACATGCGACTCTTCCGTCGAGATGGTAGAGCGCGCAGACGCGTCGGCCACACAGCGGGCACGCTAATCGCATCCGCGCCCCCATGACGCCGCAGCTGGCCCGGACCAGCGGTAAACAACGATGCGACCCGTGAAGCTGCAGACCGAGAGAGGTAGAATTCAGCCGCATCATTCGTAGCCAGGGATAAGTTAAGTCGAGGCTTAGCCAGACCGTGTCCCACCCGTTGCCCAAATACCCGAAGACGGATTAATTCGCGCACGTCGAGCGCGATCATGCGATGGTCTTCGACGGTGCCTTCGCATTTCGGATGCCGAGACAGACGTTTCGGCAGCCGCTCGCCTGCGAGACGCGTTGCCACAGCGCGCGAGGCTCGGCGGTTGATCGGTTGGGTCGTTTGTTTCGGGTCACGGTATTCAATCAAGCGTTTGGCGGAGGTGTGAGTAAACTGGCCGCCACGATCCATCACGATAAAGCAAGGCGTCGGTGTCGTCGGCAGTCCGGGGCGGGGTGGAGGGGATTGTTTTGGAGCCTCCCAAGAGCCCAGTTGGTCGGGGATCCGTCTGTAACGTATTGATACCGCATGGCCCTTTTTCTGCACAGTCGGGAGAAATATGTAAGCCGATCACGATCGTCCCGCGGATTTTGATTCCGCCATTCCCAGGTTCGAATCCTGGCGCCCCAGCCAGCATTCAAGTAATTGATATTACAGTAGTATTTGTCGTCTTGGCGGAGTCCGTTTTGCGGCCGATTTGCGCGGCTTTTCGGCGACCGCGTGCAACCAGATTTGCCGCAGAGACGATTTCACGCCTTATCTCTGTCGCGGTGGTCGCAGAAATCTCTCGCGCGCCATTTCGTGGTTGACTTTTTGCGTGCTGAAACGCCGATGCTGTTCGCGGAATGGCCGGCTGAAGCCACTTTCAGAAAACTGCGATTTTGTTCTCAGCGAAATCCGAGCTGCGTTCGTTGCTCAGACCAGTCAGCCGGCAGCCGCGACGCCCGCCGCATTAAAGTCATGGCATTGAGTTGCTGCGGTTGCCGACCATTGACAATAGCCGCGGTGATATCGGGGGCCAGCCAGGGAAGACGCAGCAGGTTATAAATGTAGGCTGCCGACACTCGCTCCTCGCGAGCGATGTCATGCACGGTCAGCTCGGTGTTGTGAATGAGGCGCGCCTGGATGTCGTGAGCGCGCGCAATGATCCGCAGTAAGCTCGGATCGGCCGTCGTTTGGTCGTCGGAGTTCTCGACGAGCATTTTCATTTCGCGGCCGACGCGCTTGAGGCGTGCAGGCGCCACCAACGTCACGACATCATCGGGATCGCAATCCAGCTTGTGATCCTGCATCGTCGGATCAATCGATTGCCCAGCGAGCAAAGCAGCAAGACGGAGTCGGGAAATATTGATGTCAACGCGATCGGATTTGATCACCACGCGACACGCCAGCGTCATGAGCGTCGCTTTGACGTCGTTAGGTACTCGGTCTCCGAGCTCTTCCGCGATTTGACGACTACGTTCGATCAGTTGCCTTTGGCCCGAACCGCTGTCCGTTTCGGTCGACGGCATTAAGGACCGCTCCCGCGTCGGCGAGAAATGCGCGAAGCCGGTCGATCACCAGGTCTTCCAAATTGGCCGCCGGTATACGTTTGCGACCCGAAGTGTTCATTCTCGCGCCAGTAAGGAGAGCAGTCGAAACATAGTACCGATATCGAGTTCCTTTCTTGATCGCATATGTCGGTGTCAGACGCTCGCCGGCCTCGTCAAATACTAGCCCGGCGAGTAGGCTAGGATGTTTGGTGCGCACGCCGGTCGCCCGCTCGACCCGGTTCTTGGCAAGGACCGCCTGAACTTCGTTCCACAGCGGTTGCTCGATGATTGCCGGATGTTCTCCCGGATAGGAATTGCCCTTATGCGTAATCTCGCCACGGTAAATTCGATTCTGAAGCATCAGGTAGAGCGCGCCACGGGACAGTTTTTGGCCACCATACACGGTGCCGTCGGGCCGAAGCCGCCGCTTACTCGTGATCCCTGCACCCGCAACTCGTCCTTTAGGGCGTGGACGGATTTGAGCGCGAGATACCGCCGGTAGATGCCGACTACAGTTCGGGCCTCGGCATCGTTGACGACCAACTTGCGGTCTTTCACGTCGTAACCGAGTGGCGGCATGCCGCCCATCCACATGCCCTTCTTCTTGGAGGCGGCGATCTTGTCGCGTACCCGCTCGCCGATAACCTCGCGCTCAAACTGAGCGAAAGACAGCAGCACGTTCAGGGTCAGACGCCCCATGCTGGTAGTGGTATTAAATTGCTGGGTTATCGACACAAATGAGACCCCGCGTCGATCGAAGATTTCTACGAGCTTGGCAAAATCGGAGAGGGCTCGCGTCAACCGATCGACCTTGTAAACGACGATTACGTCGATCCGGCCAGCCTCAATATCGGCCATTAGCCGCTGCAGGGCAGGCCGATCCAAGGTGCCGCCCGAAAACCCCCCGTCATCATACAGGGTCGGCGACACCATCCAGCCTTCGTGCTTCTGCGATTGAATGAAGGCCACGCAAGCCTCACGCTGAGCGTCGAGCGAGTTGAACGCCTGCTCCAAGCCTTCATCGGTCGACTTTCGCGTGTAAATAGCGCAACGGGTCTTTTTGACGGATCGTCGCGCAACCTTCCCCACCTCATTCATCGCGCAACTCTTTGTTCGGGCGCTGCGCACCTGGGGCTGGCAGGCCAAAGAAGCGCGGCCCCGACCAATGCGCTCCTGTGATCTTTTTGGCGATCTTGGTCAGGGACGGATAGCTCGTTCCGGCATACTCGAAGCCATCTCCTGTCACCGTGACGGTATGAGTACGGCCACGCCATTCCCGTACGAGCCGGGCTCCTGGCTTCAGGCTGAGGCTCGGCATGGGCCCCACCCGGCCGGTCTTCCGCAAGGCCTTCGCTACTGTTTGCAATTTACGGCGCGTCGACTTGCCGAGCCCACCGTGTTCGATTTCCTGAAGTTTGTAACCAAGTGCGAGAACGAGGAGGTCTCGGCTGATCTTTGGCGCGTTGCTGCGATAGAGCCGCCGCCACTCGCACCGCAGGTGCTCGAGGTCGAGCGAGCGAATGCGATCGAGCTCGCGCTCGATCGCCGGTGTATCCACCCTGACCATGATTACACGGCCGGTGGCGCTGGATTGTTCGGATTTAACTTCGACTTGGGTGGTTTGCCGGCGGTCACACGATAGATGCGTGCGCCGTCGGCCCTGTCCGACGTCAGCGCTAAACCAAGCTTTTTCCGCACCACGCCGGCAAAGAACCCACGGACGGAGTGCTGCTGCCAGCTCGTCGCCTTCATAACGGCGGCGATTGTTGCACCCTTAGGCTGTCTAAGAAGGTTGAGCACCGCCTCCTGTTTGGTCCCGCTGCGGCTCGAAGCCAAAGGAGTGTTCCGCGCCTTCGTGGTTCGTTTCGCGCCGCTCTTGAGGCGTTCAGGCTTCGTCTTGTTGGACGTTTTGCTGTGCGACATTTTGGATCCCTTTCGGTTACGACGGCATCAGGCGCCGTCACCACCGAAGCCCCACAGTGGCGGTATCGCCAAGCGGGGCCGATCCAGATAGGGCCAAGCAGCCCCTGTCAGCACAACCACACTGACGCTCCAACCGAAGCGGAAGTCCAGTCCTTTCTGCTATGAATAATTGTGCGTCGATTGCCCCGTTGCCGCGAAGCTCAGCCGAACAGGGTCCCCGCTTGTCTCAGGATTCGGGAGTTCGAATCCTCCCGCCCCAGCCAGCCAGTGCCGTCTGCTTGGGCTATTTCGGTGTTTTAGGAAAACACCCGAGACTTCCGCCGCTTACGGGCGTGTGCATCGGTCTCCGCGACCAAAACATTCGCTCGTCTCACGCCAATCGCCCATTTTGCGCGTCCAGTCTCCAGTCCCAAATTTTCCATATCCAAAATTTTTTGACAGAGACTTGGTTCGCGACCCGCGGAGACCGGTTCGACATTTCGCAGCCTCTTAGGCGCCCACGTATTGGTCTCCGTCGATCCGAATGCGGTGGACCAACAGGTCAACGAGTGGCTGGCTGGCAACAGCAACGCGAAGGTCTGCAAGACGAACACAGCATTCCAACGCTTCAGGGACCACGGCAAGTATGCGATCACCGGCAAGACGACCACCCGCAGGGCGGTTGGGATCGCGATCTCTGTCTGGTACGAAGAACCAACGTCGCGGGCGTTTCGCTCAAATCCGGCCACTTGGATTTTCGAATACGCCGCCGACCGGAACTCCAAAAACTCGACGAAATACCCTATATTTCGGGCATGCCAAAAAAGCGTAAGCGCAGATTAGTATCTTGGGAGGCCATTAGGATCACAGCCTCTCCGGCGAGAATGTACGGCGTTGTTCACGCGGCCGATGAAGAGGCAGCGCTGGCCAAGGCAATGAGGAATTTATGACGAGCCCGCATGAGCAGAAGAAGCCCATCGTGCGGCGAGGCGTCGTGCTGCGGACGAAGAGCCGACATCTGCGCGCAGTTTCATTTACGAGGATGCTATGAAACCGGGATGCACTCTGATCGCCTATCTTCACGCCAAGCCGGAAAAACGCGAAGAGTTGCTCAAGATTCTACACAGCTTCGTCAAGCCGTCGCGCGCGGAGCCGGCATGCGTCGACTATCATTTGCACGTTAGCAGCGACGACCCAAACCTCTTCATCTTTTACGAGAATTGGCGAACACGCAAGGAACTCGACGAGCACCTGCAGACGCCGATTCTTACCAGCTTCTGGTCGCGTCGCCTTGACCTCTTGCAAAGGGACGTTGAAATCCAGTTCATCACAATGTTAAGCGAGCCCGACTGAAAGCTCGCGGCGTCAACGCGGGAGAAGATTCCGCTCAACGCAGAGTCCGGTCTCCAGTCCCAAATTTTCCATATCCAAAATGTTTTGACGAGACTCGGTTGGGGTGTCTGGAGACAGGTTCGACATTTCTGCTTTTCGGCACAAAACGGACATTGCTACTGAATGTTGTAACTTCGCCCTCTGACCCAACGCAAACACATATTGGGTCCTGGGACGCGGCCAAATCTGGCTCGGTTTTCCATGCCGAGAATTTCTCGCATTAAGAAAGCTGAGCTAGCCTATAGGATGCGCGCTAACCAAAACTGCGGCTATTGCGCAGGGCTGGTCTGAGCGGTTGGACCAACTGTGATTGGTTCCGCGTTGGACCAGTACGTCGCCGCGTTTAAGCAAAGTCTCGCTTTTGTCCATCACTGCGTAAATCTCACCCTCCACACGATGATATAATCTACAGTACCAGTGATATGCATCATCGGATCGGCATGGCCCGCCACCGGCGCGTGACCGGCGCCGATCGACAAGAATGCTCCCGATAAGTCGCGTTTACCGCGCCAGTTCTTATCGGGGGAAACTCGACGATCCGGAGGATGGTGCCGCCGTCCGGAGGCTCCAGGCGGACAGGACGCGAGGCCGCATCTTCAGTTCCACGATTGTCCGCTCGCGGTCCCCTGGTTTCCCATAGGTCGGTGAGATAAAGCCCGTCCATTCCGGACATTTCCTTGTAGTTCTGAGCTATTCCATCTGAATGAAAGTACGACTTTCCATCTTGGGCAGTCGCCGTAACGAGTCGCCGAACGCGCCACATTTTCCGTATCTTCCTGAGTTGATGAGCTAAGAGGAGCGTGAAGAATGCTAGTGGAACCCGTTCGCCGACGATATTCGCATCGAGCGGCGACCGGCTTGTCCTTTTGGGGGAACGGCAGTTTGGACCGCTAAGACCAAAGATTCTTGCTCGCCAATTCCGCGCCTTGCACGAGCGAGCCGAGTTTCAATCGAATTCATTGAAGATGCTAATTCATTTGATGCTGTAGTGGATTGGGCGGGGCGTTTCTCGGCATGTTTCTACGCAACAGGTTCGCGAGCTTCAGCCTCTTCGCTGACAACAATCCACTCTTCCCGCTCGCGCAGTTGTCAGCGCCGCGGTATCGCTGGCTACCCTGAATGAGGAATGAACAGGCAGGCTGGACGCGAATAATAATTCGTCTTGGCACAGCGAGACGTGAATTAGGTCGCCCCGTGCAATGCGATACATCTGCACTGCGCAGAGCGCGCAAACTCAGTAGACGGGCTTAAAACGCCTTGAAGCTGAGTATGTAACTGCAACTCGGAGGGCGATCTCATGGGCAAATTGTTTCTCGCGATCGCAACGGTTACGATTGTATCTATGGCATCTCTTGGCTCTCATCGAGCAGAAGCAACCGTACCGGGATCATTCGGTGTGCAAGCGGCTGCACAGGCAGGGAACTCGATCCAGCCTGTGGTATGTGTCATGCGCCGGGTCTGCGCACGCGGTGTGTGCGCGATGCGTAGGGTCTGCTAAAGCACGCGTTCGGAACAGGGCACGACGCGTCGTTCTGGCTTTTGAGTCTGCCGACTTTCAGAGAGGCGTAACCCGGAGCCTTCTCGGTCTGTCACGCATGATCCGTGACCTCGCAACCGTGGGCATGCATTCCAAAGAGCCGCGGAACAACTTACTCCTTATTGCACGAACTCCATTGTTTGTGCCCATGGTTGTGATCGGCGCAAGAACTCGAGTCAAATCGCAGCTGACGCAAGCGTCGGTGATGCTGCCGCTGGCGAGTTACAGCCTAAAGGAGGTTGAGGGATACATCGGCTTCAAGCGCACGCAGGACGAATACGGCGGCTCCTGGGCGATGGCGCAATACATCGAGGCAACCGAAAATGGAGGACGAAAGCGCGCGTCAAAAAGTTCTTCAGGAAATCCTCAAATACGACGAGGAAGACTTAGCGGCCACGCGGGCGGTGTTATCCTGGCTCAAGGAGTTTGGGCGCGACGGAGCCGCAGCAGGCTCATCGTCAGCAGCAACGCCTTAGATGGCGTGCTCGTCATGGTGACTTTAACAGCATCCTAAACTGTTCAGCGGATGTACAGGTGAAACAGATGCCAGATGAGAATGGGTTGGCTCAGCATGCGGCAATGCCGGATCGATCAACAACCGTTTATCTCGTCTCCTGCGTAAGTAAGAAACGCACGACACCCGCTCACGCTAGAGAGCTTTATATTTCCGATTGGTTCGTGAAGGCGCGTGATTACGTTGAGGGCACTCGAAGCCCGTGGTTCATCCTTTCTGCTGAACGCGGGCTGGTTCCGCCCGATCTGATCTTGGCTCCGTACGAACGAACGCTTAATACGATGAGCGCGCCGGAGCGTCAGGCATGGGCGGCGCGAGTTAAGGCCCAAATGGAAACGTCTCTGCCCGCTGCGGAACGCATTATTGTTCTCGCCGGGTTACGCTATCGGGAGTACCTGATGGATTACCTGCGGCAACGTGCAAAGATAGTTGAAGTTCCGATGGAAGGACTCACTATAGGCAGGCAGCTCCATTATCTCGCGGACGCACTGCATCATGAGCGTATGTGAAGCATTGCATGTATGGGCAAATTCTTTGCCGGTGTTGCGCTTTCCGTTCGATGTAAGCCGGATTCCTATAAACGGAATTTATGTCCTTTTTGAAGAAGGGGAAATCGCGCACGGCACCAACCGCATTGTGCGGGTTGGGACTCATACCGGAAGCAACCAACTCCCGTCACGGCTCTACCAGCATTTCCTCATTGAAAATAAGGACCGCAGTATCTTTCGCAAAAACATCGGGCGCGCATTCCTGAATCGCGACCACGATCCTTTTCTGCTGCTGTGGGAGCTTGATCGCACGTCGAGGAGAATGCGTGATACGCATGGAGGGATTGACTTGGATCGGCAGCGCGCAATTGAAAAGACTGTGTCGGATTACATTCGCGGACATTTCAATTTCGTCGTACTTCGTGTTGACGAGAAAGAAGAACGCCTGAGCCTTGAATCGAAAATGATTTGTCTCGCTCTGTGAGGCATGTCAGCCATCTGCGCAATGGCTTGGTCTTTCCAGCCCCAAAAGAGAGATTCGGGAGAGCGGTCTTTGGCTTGTCAATGAACTCTACAAAGAGCCACTTTCTTTTGGAGACTTAGAGCGGCTGACGCCCCGTTGGCGTGCGCGGTCCCGGTGATCCGTTGGGGCGCTCACGTATCGAGCGACAAGCTACGCCGATGGGCTCGTTACACTGCCTGTGGCCACAAGGACGCGACCATTCAGCAACCAGGCTGGGCCGGTGAGCACATAGGATTCATGCCGTTCCCGGTTGAACGATAAGCTCGCGTGATCCGCGCGCCATCGAGCGCAGCCGCCAGAGATCCGCTCGATGGCGGCGCATTAACGTCGGATCAGTGCCGCAAAGCCCGAAAACTCTTGAGCTGGAAATGCGCGACCTGCGGTCCCGGTGTAAGGTTTCAATCGAAGTTATCTCGCGCCTTGAGCGGGGCGTAGGCGGTTACCAGCCGCGAACGCTAAGAGACCTTCGGACGGCTTTTGAACCCGCTGGGATTATTTTTCAGAAAAGCCGAGTGCGCTTGGGAAAGCCGCCCCCATAACTCGAAGACTGCCAAGTGAGGCGGCCTACGTTTCGTCTGCGCCTATGGCGGGTAAGTTCCAGTTCGGGCTTGGAGCGGGCAGCAGTTGGACGACACACCGACTTCGTTCCCATAGCTCGATACTGCTATCCTTGGCGGCTTGCGCTGCCTTTTTTATAGCCTCTTGATCGTCGGCGCATTCAATGTCTTCGCTGGCTATGCAACTGCCGTCTGATCCTACTAAGTATATGCGATATCCGGGCATGGTGGTTCCCACAGGTGCTCGAAATTAGGACAGCATCCCCGGCCAACTTGGGCGGTCTTTATTAGTCATCCTGGCCAACGCGAAGGTGCGCTCGGCTTCATTGGCATGATCGGATACGTAGCGGAGCTTTGGCGATCTCTGGATCGCGAGCGTCTCCGCAAAATGAGTGAGCGCAGTCGCCTGGCGGCGACCATAGTCTGATGAACTTAATGACGCTAACCCCCACCCCGGACTCGAATTACAGATTGGAAACTCCTTGCTGGGGCGACTTGTTCCCAAACGAAATTAGGACACTTGGAACTGAAATTCGGACAGCGGGATTGGTTAACCGGAGGGGTTGGCAAATCCCCCTCCCAACATGACCCTGTGTCTTGGCCCCGCTTGAGCACCAGTCGGGGCCAATCTTTGTCGGGAGGCAGCCGCAGAGGGAACTTATGACAGTTGCGGGATTTATGCTTCCGGACTTCTCCTGTCCTGTTCGCCTGCCTTCAGCCTCGTGCGTATGAGCGGGGCTTTTCTTTTGGACACATGTAGAGGGATCAAAGTCGTCGCTGAAAATGGGGCCTCCTCCGGCGAGAAGCCCAGGATTTCCGGGGCCACCCCCGGCTTTCAACAAAAGGCTAAAGACCCGGCACCGGCGTATGACCTTAGCGGGCGTCGTGAAGCTCGGGAAACCGTAGAGTTCCTAAATGGGGCCTATCGACCCGCCGTCCGGTATGCGGTCTCGGAGCAGGGGCCCCCAAATGGCCGCTGCCCTCTGGGCATAACGCTGAACCCAATCTATGCGCCGCGCATTGTTACGACGACCAAGCGGCCAAGGAGACCACTTCATGCTCGTCGAGAGCATCGCGTTCATCGCTGCGATCTTAGCGATTGCTGGTGCGATCCTCGGTGGCCTCGCGCTTGTATGTTGGCACCCTCGTCCACCGGACCACGGAAAGCCGCACAAGAAGCCTCTGCTCTCCAACTGGAAATAATGTCTTCAAGTTTCAGTATGTGTAATGCGGGCTTGCGCCAAGGTGCCCTCAGCTTCATCGGCGCGGACGATGTGTTCTGTTGCGATCCGCAGCAGAGCTTTGGCGATGACACCGACACCCGTCCCCAGAATTGCAGGGATCAACGCTGATCCCAAGTCTCTACGAAGAAAATGGAGGTTCTGGTGGGACACTCGACCTATCGACCTGCCTATCGCACTTTTTTGCTTTTTTTGCTGCCTTTTTTGCAGCTTTTGCCGCCTTCCTCCCTTGCTTAGTTTTTTTGGACATTTGATGTGTCCTCCGATTGTGGTTCCGGCACCGTGGACGGTGCTACGCCCAGCATCTAAATTTTCAAACTGAGACACTATCCACCACCCGCTTCCGAAGAACGGCAAGAGGCCGCCAACTGAGGCACCCCTGTCATTCTTCTTCATGCGGTGCGTTCATCTGCTTCAACAGCGTAAGCATTTCGTCCGACACGTCTTGCGGAGTTTCACAGCGCGCTCTTAGCTCTTGGCCGATCAAAATGCGCCGGTTGCTTTATTTTGGTTCCCGCTAGTTACGTATGAGTGGCCGCAACATAGCATCCGTGCCCGTTTGCCCATTTTTCCCCCACCCTTAAATTGGGGAAAATTTGCAAAATTGGGATACGATAGCAGGCATGACCGGACTGGACGACGCGCTGACGCTTGAGGCTGTGTATTACGCCGCGCCGATTCCTCGCGACCTTGCGACGCTGACGGTGTTGGGAACGGTCTTCGATAAGGTGTATTTCCCCGGCGTCTACCTACCGAAGGATGGTTTTGACGAAGCGGCGCTTGATCGAGAAATCGAGCGGCTCGAGGCGCTGCCAGATGCACGGACAGACTACGACACCGCGCTGCTCATCGGCGTTTTGAGAATGGCGAAGTACGCGCGCATCCTTGATGGTTTCTGTGTCTTCACTAATTCCCGCGAAGACCCATTTAAAGCCTCGGATAGCATTCCGCGTAAGATGGTCGCGGATATTTCCAACGCAATTCACGGCCCTCCGCCAAAAGGGGTCATCCCATCTTTTTCTACCAACAATCACAAGGGACTTCCCGGCGGGAATGAGCATGTAACGTACCCTGGCACATACCACTATCTCGCCGGGGCGATTCTCGAATCCGCGAAGTTGGGCACACCACTTCTCAACGATTACCCCGGATTACCCATTCCCGGAATCGAGCAGACAGCGCCGCAGGACCAAGCGAAAGTTCTTTCGGCCATTCTGGCGATTGAATGTACCAAGCTCGTATTGCCGCCGACTCCGGTTCTTCATCCGGCTGACATCATGGAGTTCCGCGCCGCAAACAAGGAATTGTTGCGTGGATTCCGGAAGTCAATGTTGCGATACCCGGCAGACCTAAACGGGAAAATAGGCGGCCTATCGCGAGAGGACTTCGAGCACAAAACTCGCTTCTTCATCGAAACTCAGATTGTCCCGGCAATGGACGATTTGCGAATGACGATGAACGATCCGGCCCGACCATGGCACAAACGAGCGATTGATGCCGCCAAGGTCGTTCCGTCGATTGCGGGAGCCTGCTTCACTGGCGGAACCAGCGCAGCACTAATAAGAGCACTTACGGCTTACGCCTCGCAGTTCTTTGTTGAAGTTGCGGCACACGGCGACAGACAAGAGGCGAAGTGGACTGTATTATCTTTTGCAACTCCGTAAGTTTCATGATGACAAATCGCACCAATAAGGCCTCCTAAGTGGGCTTAGGCCGTGCTTGTGCGACGCGGCCCCACGGACCTTACGGCCAGCGATACCAAAAAGAGGTCGATAGTTCCGTCCTGTCCGGCAGAACCATGCCCTAATGGCCAGAGTCAGTAAAATTCCGTGCAAAACAGGTGGACATCGGACCCGGAAGCGCGCTTTTCAATTGCGCGCCCATGGCAAACGGCAGCAAGATTGCCGCATGAGTATCGAGCCGAATCGGTCCTCATTACCTGATCTATTGTCGTCATCGGGGCGAGAGTCTTCTCCATCATCGCCTTCTGAGTCCACCACTCCTGCCACCAGCCGTGAAGCCGAAACCGCGCTCTCATCGCGGCACGTTTTGCCGAGGGACCTCGGAGCGGCGATCAGACAGCTCGATGACGAAGAACTCGACAGATTGGTTTCGGCAGCGCTTGAAGAACGGTCTCGTCGCAAAACACTTTCCGTTTCTAAAGAACGTCAAAGCAAACGACGAGCCGAAGCCGTCGCGGTTTCTTTGCCCCAGGGGAAAATGAACGCTGTTCGTGCCGCTTTTGCAGCAGGTGTTACGCCATCGCGGATTGCCCGAGAGTTCGGAATTTCGCGATCAGACGTGCAGAGGGCGTTGGCGAGTGACCAGAGCCCGAAATAGTTGCGCAGTGTTCTCTGAACTCTATCCGTTTCTTGGCGCGTTCATACAAACGTGTTGCCGAATACGATTTCTAGAGTGAGATAGCGGCAAGCCATCATTCCATTTATGGACAATTCTTATTTTTAAGTTCTTCGAGAATTTCTTGGTTTGACTTAGGGCGTGTACTCATAAGTCGAGCTTGTTCAGTGGAGGTGTCATGCGGCGTTAAAACTGCTGCGGTGGCGGCGGTGCTTCATACGTGCCCGGTAGTACCGTTATGATGCTTCCACCAATCGCCACAGCCATGAGAACGAAGTCGACAGCAAACGCGCGGAAAGCGCGGCAATCTACCCCCATCAAACTGCTGCCAGGTTTGAGTGCGCTTGTCGTAACGATATTAAATGCTGCTTGAAAGGCAATTGCGTGCTGGTTTCCACCGTTTTGAGGTTCTATCCTGAACTCAGTCTGGTCAATCACGAAAAGCTTGCTCGTAGGAAGCCCTTTCCCGTCAGGCCCAAGTCCCCCCACAAGCACCCAGAGTTTGCAGTTTCCGGTCTGGGCACTCGATGTTTTGGCGTTGATAACGTAAGTCCCATCAGGAACCGTCATCCTGAGAATGCTCTCTGCGAAGTTGATAGGCCCTGGCCCATTTAAGAGACCTTCTCCCGGGTAATTGGAGGTTATGAACACATTTTGCGCCCGCGCGGCGAGCGGAGCCAACGCTAGGGTCCCAAACGACAAGGATAGTCACCAATTTCTTGTTTTTCATAACTCCTCTCCCTGTCGGAACATGTGTAGTGCATTGGCCTCATCGGACGAATTTCGAGATGGGTGTTTGGGTCCGGTAGACCGCGCGGCCTTGGCTTAAAGCGCGGGCGCGCCTCGGTGAAAAGTGACATTGGCGACAAGTTTTGGCAACGGGCTTTGTCAGTCGAAACATCTCCAAACTTTTCGTAAATCAATCTATTACTTATCGCACTGCACGGCTTATAGCCGACATGCGCTAGAGACGGCCTAAAAGCTGTCACGGCAACTTCGAGAAGCGGAAAATCGGATCACCGAGTTAGAGGCGGAAAATCAGATTTACCGAGTGAAGGCTAAACGCGCTGAACAGTGGCTTCACAAAATCTCGACAGAGATTGAAGAACAACTCATTCGGCACCCCGAAGAGGAACGGCGCCCAATGTCGCCTCGACGATGATCAAATCCTTTTTTCGATAATGAGCGAACACGCAGAAATCTACGTTGACGCGAGCCGACCAGCTACGCTTCACAACGGCGCAATTTCAGGACCGAGAACGATCTTCAAAGAGTAAATTTGTTCGTTAGTCATCGTGCCCTTAACTTGTTATTGAAGCGGGGCGTCTTTGAACCGCATATCGACAGAACGCAGGACGAGGCATGGACTCCGCCCGCAGGCTCTTTGATCGGGCATGCTCGAATCGCCTTTATTAAGCCCGACAAACTGGCGCGGATGCCATCTAGCGCTGCTGCCGTAAAGCATCGCAGCACGTGCTGCCGAGAAATGCTATTTCACCCTTAGGTTTTGGAGGAAAATATGGCTGTTTTCTTTCTGGGTGCGGGAGCCACTCGCGGAGCCAGTTTCGTCAGGTCAACTGACAATCCCTGCCTGCCACCACTAGACACAGATTTTTATGCGCAACTGCAAAGAATCCAGAATAGAAAGCACAAAGAAATGATTGAGGGTGTCATTCAGGACACCGTGGATATATTCGGAGTGAACTTCAATGTGACAATGGAAACGGTTTTCAGCACGCTGGAGCACATAAAAAAGATGGTTCAGACGACGGGGGAAAATCGCGACTTTAAGCCCAGCGAGATTGATGCAAAGCAGGCCCGATTGAAACAAGCCATTGCAGCAACACTTGAAGAGGCGCTTTGTGATGGCGGTCAAAAAGGTAAGGAATGCGAGTACCATGGCCGTTTGGTGGAATGCCTAGAAGCAAAAGACGAAATCATTAGTTTCAATTACGACTGCTTGATCGACGAGACCTTGAAACGAGTTGGCGCGAGTACATGGAATTCGCGATACGGGTATGGGTTCGACCTGGGCAAAGGTGGAAGCAATCTATCTGGTGATAGCCATTGGATGCCAGGACAACCGGCGAACAAGATAAACACCATCAAATTGTACAAGCTGCATGGATCGCTTCATTTTCACAATTGGCGCAAAAAGAAAATCAAGCTGAAACAGCGGCCCTACACCAGGCAGTTCGGTGACCTTAAGTTCACGATCATCCCACCGGAATCCAATAAACGTTACAATGAAGGAATTTTCCCCCGGCTGTGGCATCAGGCGGGGCAGGCGCTACACAGAGCGGAAACACTCGTCGTCATAGGATATTCGTTTCATCGACAGTCGCAAGCATCGCTTTCGGTAGTCGAAATGCTGTCGAGGGGTCAGATAGCTTCAATGTTCTCCTCCTCCTGGTCGTTTATGATTGAGTTTATGATGTCATCTTGTTCAGTTGGTACTCGGGGAGTGAAACGGGGGGAAATTTCCACGGTCAGATAAGCTCCAGTGTGATCGTGATTGCGCCACCCCGCAATATTGCAAACGACTTCGTCGATTTGATCATCCCCAAATTGTTTCACAATCGCAGCAGCCGTATGCCTCTGTAATTTCAATTGTCCTATCAGATCCGGCGATTTCGGCTTTTTCTTATTTGCTTTGCGTAATGCCCCAATGGAGCGCTTAGGTCCGATTCCTTCGTTGAAATTCATTTGCTTCTCCCTTTTTGTTCTTTTCCTCTTTGTTTTATTTATTGTCTGACGAATTTCAACCGTGCGAAATATCGTTGAACGTGTGCCGTAAGGCGCAAATTTCCCCCCCTTTAAAATGGGGGGAAATGAAATTTCCCCGATGTTTTTCCTATTTCACCTCTGATTATGACGCTTTTTTTGATGCGGTGTGTAGAGACTCTTCAGGAAGCTGGGCAGCTGGTCTTGGTCAGGGAAATCATTGCCTTGCGCATTATCGACGCGGCAAAGAACGGCAAGCGTGATCCAGTTCGTCAGTAAGGCGGCTCCAGCGGCATTAGCAGTCACGACAAGTCACTGCGGCCAACTACATTATAGGCAGCCAAAGGCCGCCTGATGCCCTTCAACTCGAACTCGCCAACCGGCTCGACCTTCACGGCGTTTTCGACCTTCGTCAGCACTCTCGGGCTGATGAGGATTTGTCCTGGCTTCGCTTCATCGCATAGCCGAGAGGCAACATTGGACACCGTCCCGATGGCGGCATAGTCGAAGCGACCCTCGAAGCCGATGGTGCCGAGCGTGGCGAAGCCGTGCGCCATGCCGATGCCGAAGCCGATTTCGTGGCCCCAACGACGCCACGTCTCAATCAACGCCCCGATGGCGTCGCGCATTTCGAGGGCCATGAGCACCGCTTGGAGCGACGGGTTCTCTACCGGCACTGGGTCGTTGAAGACGACCATGACGCCGTCGCCAGCGTAACGCTCAAGTGTTCCGCTATACTTGATGATGCTCGCTCCGAGTGCCTCATGGTACTCACGCAAGAGCGTCATCACATCTTCCGGGTCCGCACTTTCTGAAAAGCCAGTGAAGCCGCGCAGGTCACAGAAGAGCGCGGTTATCTCGCGGCGGTGGCTCTCCAGTTGCTTCTCGGTCCCAGAAGCGACGATCAGATCGGCGACTTGTGGAGGTAGGAAGCGCCGCAGCCTGCTCATACGCTCGATTTCGCCCACTTGGTCGGCGACGCGCAGTTCCAGATGCTGGTTTAATCCCTCCACCTCTTTGGTCCTTTCGCGTAGTTCGCGAAGCAGACGGGCGTTCTCAATAGCAATCACCGCTTGGGCAGCGAAGTTCTCCACAAGCGCAATCTGCTTGTCGGTAAAGGGGCGAACTTCCTGACGGTAGATAGCGATTGCGCCTACCAAAGTGCGCTCCTTGAGCATTGGCACGATGAGGTCCGAGCGCCACCCTTATCGACCAGAGCAACAAGAGGCGCAAAACCCGCCTTGTAGGTTACTTCCTGCCTAAGATCGGCGACATGAACGCGCTGCTTCGTTGTCACGAGGCGTGCAAGAGGAATGTCGGGCACATCGGTCTTGATGAGCAGTGCCTCGCCTCGCCACGTGTTCACATAGGTTGGCTCACCATGCCACGCGACTGCGCGGAAGGCGTCTTCCTCGCCAAGGAAAAGATTACCAAACTCTGCTTCGCAAATACGCGTGGCACTCGCTAACATTGCAGTGAACACTGGCTCAAGCTCGCCTGGGGAGCTTGAGATAACCCGGAGCACGTCTGAGGTAGCCGTCTGCCGCTCCAATGCCCCGCGAAGTTCGTTCAAGAGCCGCGCGTTCTCGATGGCAATGACTGCCTGAGCGGCGAAGTTCTTGACTAACTCGATCTGCTTGTCGGTAAAGGGGCGGACTTCCTGACGGAAGATCGTGATGATGCCAACAAGTTCATCTTCATGCAGCATCGGCACGCTGAGAACACTGCGATAGCCGCCGAGCGCGGCGGCAGAGACGACAAATGGATCGCCCTCGATATAGCCTCGTTCCAACGTCACGTCGGCGATCTGGGCCGCTTGCTTTGTGTTTGCCGCACGCCAAAGGCTAGAGCTGAGAGGCGGATGCACGACCCCGGCGCGCGCCTCTTCATAAGCGGGTGGCGCGTTGTGCATCGCCGTAGCGCGAAAACCATCGCCCTCGCTGAGGTAGAGCGCACCGAATTTGGCCTCGCAGATGCGCGTGGCGTTTTCCAGAATTGCCTGGAAGACGGGGTCAAGGTCACCGGCAAAAGAACTGATGACTTGCAGAACATCCGACGTGGCCGTCTGTTGCTCTCGCGCCTCATTCAGTTCGCGGGTAAGCCGAGCGACTTCTCCTTCCTTTCCAACAGAGGAAGAAGTGGGGCGGGACGCTTCGTATTGTGGTGGAACGCGCTTCGGCATCGGCGCTTTGGGGCGTCGTACTTTGGCAGGTTGGCCGCTGATCGTGGAGCGCCTCTTCATCGGCTCCTCCGTGGGAACAGAGGCATCCTAGCCGGTCAAAGGAGCGTACCGGAAGTGGCGGTCTCCCCACGAGAGTGACCACTCGCGCTACCATTGGGGCTAATGAGCACTCTGAGCCAACAGGGGACGCTACCGCGTTGCCCGCCAGCGAGGGGTTCTCTAGACATTAAGAAGGTTCTGGACGCAGAATTTGCGTTCGGTTGAGTGACCTACAGAAGCCCGTGAGTTCGTTCCCACCCGGCCCGCTAGGGGGTTAGGCGACCTTCACCGATCCCTTGGACGAATAGATGATTTCCTCTAGGCGGTAGCGCCCGACCTTCGTGGTCTCGCCGGGAGCAGGAAGCGGCATTTGGTCGTAGATTAGGATGTAGTCCTCTGCGCCGTCATTCTCGATCTTCAGGTAAACCTGATTTGGGAATTGTTTCATTGGACCGCTCGTGAATTGAAAAAGACCGATGGCTCTGGAGCACCCGCAACAGGTCGCCATCGGCTTTTTTGAGTTGGGTAAAGCGTCTCGTTTCTTCGTGTGACGCAGCGTCGCTTCATGCGCTGCTACGTCAGCTAATCTTTGGCGACGCCAACGACAAATTAATTGCAGTTTAGATTTCGCGACAAAACGCCCCTGTTATTTATCCAGTTGGTTTGTGAACAGACTGACCACTTCTGGCAGTCCAGCCTTCGCTGCTAATCCAGCAAAGACGGCGCCAATTCCTCAAGCAGCGACTTGGCTGGCGGCGGTTCGGCGAAAAGGTTCTTGCGCGCTTGAGGCGGCAATGGATAGTTCCTATTGCCAAGTTCCCCTGGTCAATTCAATGCCCCCGCCACGCAACACGGACGATCCAGAAAACTGGCGCCAGCGCGCCGCGCGGATGCGTGCTCTCGCACTCACGATGAAAGACCCCGAGACGGTCATCCTTATGAACGATCTTGCGGCGGATTACGACAAGCAGGCCGACAGAGTGGCTCTTAAAGCCAAGCGCAAAGGGCCATTAAACAGCAAGCTGGGTTAATCGGGGGAACGAATAGTCGATTTTTTGACTTAGTTGTCCAGGTGAGCGGCGCTTTGATTGCGCCTATGACATTATGTGACCGCCCTCGACTTTCTGTGTGGGAAATAGCCGTGCGCATCGCTATGCTAAACAAGATCGGACAGAAATTGAGGGCGCGCTACGAAGTTCCGCAAGACATGCCGCGCGACATGCTCGTGCTTCTGAAACAATTGGATGCCATAGGAAAAGCGCCTCGGAGCTAGAGTGCCCAAGTTGACCCGCCCTCAAATGGCAGTGACGTTGCGTCAAAATGAAAAAAAGGAAGCGGAATGACGAACTACATTTTAAAGGCGTGTTACCATCCGGCGATGGATGAGAGGCGCGAGCAGCGTATTCACGCCGCGTTTAAGCGTTGCGACGTAAGAACGACATTGCTGTCACCGCCAAGCCTCGTCACGGATGATGAAGTTCAAGTTCATTTCTCAGGCCTTGAGTGGACAGCAAAGCAGGACGGCACAGAAACCGAGCTAGAAATTTGCGTAGACGACGTAGGTCGCGCCACTCGTCTGGCTTCTGAGTTGCGCGCTTGCGGCATGGTGGTAGGTGTCGCTCCTGCGGAATGACACGCGCGATCTTAGTAGACGAATGGCCTCGTCGAAGACCCACTGACGCCAATGCGGTAAGTCCCGACAGTGATGCCAGTCGGGACCGAAAGTGTCCACTTATCCTTGGAACCACTTCCATAGCTGGCCATCGGCCAAGCGTAATGCGATGCATCGAAGCAAACCGGAAGGAAAAAGGTTATTACGCGACGTTTTTGTACGAGGTATTAAAAACGCTTGCAGCTGATTTACTGTACGCCTCGCCGAGATCCTTTGTTTGCTCGCCTAGGCGAGCAAATTGATACTGCATAAATTCGGTTTGAACTCGCAATGCGTCCTGAAAATCCTTCGCTTCGCTGAGTTTATGCACGTATTCCCGAGCAGCATCGATGTTCTTCACGGCGTAGCTTTTCAAAACGCCATCCAGCTCCGTCCCTCTCGAAGGGCCGGAGCAAACAGTCTTCTTTAGGAAATTGAAGTAGTCATCGGTGGCTACCAATGCTTGGTCCTTGATCTGCTTGGCGATTGTGTTCATTTCCTCAAACGGTCTCTGATCCATCGTCACGGGTTTCTCCTGAACAGAGGGGCTGATTGCTTACGTGCCTCTCGCATACACAAGAGACCCGAAGCAACCCTTAATTCGCGCTAGATCGTGGTTCGTGAGTAGGATCTTTGAAAATTCTTTTGAAAAGAAAAAGCCGTTAGCTGCAAATCGTTACTTGTTCAAAACTACGTGAGCGCCGCGGAGAGCGCCCCGATTGCGTAGTACAAGCGAATAAACAACACGATGACAGCCTGGCTATCCCACATCCCCTTTCTAACGCAGCGAAACGCAGTCTTCTGGCCGCAATATAGCACCCGTGCCCGTCGCTCTATTTTTACCCTGTTTTTTCAATTGGGGAAAATTTCGAAATTTCCCCCATTATTTTCCTACTTCATTTTGATCCTGGCGCAAGTTTTTACGCATGTCGCTATGGAATGCCGGGTCGTCGTACAGGGGCATGTACTCCTAAACGCGCCGCATCCACTGTCGGCTATTGGTGCAAGAACAGACATCGCCCGGATACTTCCGCATGTCGCTGAATTGACCCAAAGCGGACTTGGGGAATGAGGCACCTTGCTGAGTTGCGAGCGGCGTGAAGTTCTCCGCGACTCCTTGCAGCAGGTCCAGCGCGATTGCGTTGGCACAAGCCAGATCATGCATTGCGTACGCCGCCCACATAGTTTAGAATAGGTCTAAACTATGCGATGAAGTGGTTGCCGCCGGATGAAAGCGTTCTCGAAACTCAGCATTCGCGAAATATTGGCTGTCGCGATTTCGTCTGAGGAGGAGGACGCGCGCATCTATCTGACGTTCGCCGACGATCTTCGCGAGCGCTATCCAGCTTCGGCAAAAATGTTTGAGGAGATGGCGGCAGATGAAACGGAGCACCGTCGTCGGCTTTTGGGCCTTTATGAGGAAAGGTTTGGTCCTCATCTGCCGCCAATACGTCGTGAGGACGTTAAAGGGTTTTTGAAGCGTCGCCCTATTTGGCTCACCTCTAATCTTTCGCTCGATGCGATCCGAAAAGAAGCCGAAAAAATGGAATATCAGGCGGCGCGATTTTATCGCCGCGCCGCAGAGCAGACGACTGACGTTGACGTGCGTAGATTGCTCGGGGACTTGGCGGAGGCTGAGGCGCAGCATGAAGCCCATGCGCATCAGCTTGAGAAATCAATTCTTACGCCAAAAGCTCGTGACGAAGAGGATCGCACTCGCCGTCGATTTTTCGTCTTACAGTACGTGCAGCCGGGTTTGGCTGGCCTTATGGACGGCTCGGTATCGACGCTCGCGCCGTTGTTTGCGGCAGCCTTCGCCACTCATCAAAACTGGCCGACGTTTTTAGTTGGTTTGGCAGCGGCGCTTGGCGCAGGTATCAGCATGGCTTTCGCAGAGGCTTTGTCGGATGATGGCTCGCTGACTGGCCGTGGTTCGCCCTGGCTACGTGGCGCAATTACCGGAATTATGACGGCCTTAGGTGGTCTCGGCCATGCGGTGCCTTATCTTGTACCTGACTCGTGGCCGCGCGCGTTTTGGGTTGCGACATCGATAGCCGGTGCAGTGGTTTTCGTCGAGCTTTGGGCAATAGCCTTCATTCGGGCTCGGTACATGGATACGCCGTTTCTGCAAGCTGCGTTTCAAGTAGTCCTGGGCGGGATAATCGTGCTGGGTATCGGCATCTTAATCGGGGGTTCGTAACGTCAAACGCGCTTTTTAACGGCGGAGTGCGGCGGCGGGTTTACCCCGGTTCCTTGGGTCTGATGTTATTGGTTGGAGGGTCGCGGCCAGCCCCGCAGCCGAATTGCTCTCGGGTGGGATGAAGGCCGCCCGGCGAATACCCCTGAGTTTTGCTGTAAGCAACGTATCCTTGATGCCGACTGACTGTGCATCATTGTGTAATACGCAAGTGGAATGGCTTGCATCCTTGCTGGGCCTTGAAACATCGGCAACGAATCAAACAACTCGTCTTCTGGAGCGTTTCAAATGACCACGGGCAGCATTCGATGAGATATTCCCCAAGGGAGACAATGCGTGGATCTCGGGCAATGCAATGGTATCAACATAGTTGGCCCCAGCTTTCATATCAAGGAAACGATCCATTGGCTGCGACACAGCATCGGTGTCCGTCGCGCTTATTTCTCCACCGTTTTAAATGGGGGGCAATTTCAATTTTCCCCCCATTTATTTTCCTACTTAACGTCCGAGAACATGGTCTTGAAAAGTCGTGAGATGGAGTGCCGAATTGTTGAACGAGGGCGTGTACTCATAAACGCGCGGCGTCCAATGTCGGCTCAGCGGCGACGTGTTCAAGCCCGATGCGTGAAAGCGCCTGCCAAGCTGGGGCGCGCGGCAAATCAATGACGAGCACAACTGCCTGAAATGGATCGGCCCGCATGGGCCAGGCCTCTCTGCGCCAAATTTCCCCATTTTAGGAGGTATTCACGACATCAGCCATCCGCGCGCAAGCCAAGGCCGTTGGCCTTCGGTCTTGAGGATTGCGATTAGACACCTTTTAGCTCCTTGAAAAAAATAGGGGGATTTTTTGTGTTGTTCCCCCGAATGATGCTTACCAGCCAAGCTTTGCGTCAGTCAGTGATGGCGTCGAGTTTTACCTCCGGGACGGCGCCCGATCTGATGGGCATCACACCGCGCGTGTCACAATGGGTCGCGTGATGACGACATCACTAGGCCCGTCGCGCGTATTTTGCTCACCTTTTTTAAATGGGGGGAAAATTATTTATTTTCCCCCCCATTTATTTTCCTGCTTCACGTCGGAGAACATGGGCGTGAAGTTGTGCTGATGGGGTAGGGCGTGTGCTCATAAGCGCGCACCATCCGGCCTTGATGCGGGCATACAGGATAATCGTGTCACACTCCGCACGGGATACGGTAAACCGCTGAAAAGACACCTTCGTATCTGGTGACCGCACCAGACTTATCCTCAATCCAGCCGCAAAGATCATCAGTTGCGCAACCCCCCAGATCGTCGATGGTTCTAATGCCGTGTTCGCCGAGGGCCACGAGCATCAACGTGGTGAGTCCAGGGATGACTTTGAGTTCATCCGCAACATCAAGTTCTTTTCGCCGCGCTTCGACTTTAGCCTCAATTTGCTCCGCCACACCGATGTTTGGATCGCGCGGATCGGGATTGGCATCGACGGGTCGGACAACCTGCTGTCTCGTGTTTGATCTGGTGAAGGGGAAACCGACGAGTTATATCCATAAAATGGGGCTCACGCCAAAGTGACCCATTTTAACGTTTGCCATCACAAAATCTTCGTTCATCGCCATTACGGCTCGGCTTGAGTGAGAACACGCAGATATGGTCCAATGGTGACGAAGGCGCTCGATCCGCATTCCATGTTCGGAGTAAATTGCATTCAGTGTGGCAACGACCTCATTGCGCCTGAACAGTCCGAACATTTGGAAGATAGGCGTATCCGTCATCTTTGGCACTGTCCGAAATGCCGAGTTCGTTTCGAACCATTCCTTCGATTTCCCGCCGAGGCAAAGTCGGTAAGGGATCTCAAGACCAAACTGGAAATTTCCCAGCCGTTGCGAGAAGCATAGTGGTTGTGGCGGCTTTCACGCTCTCCCCGGCATGCCGTGTGACTTGCTATCGGGATCGATAGGAAGATTTTTCATTTCGGCTCAGTGTGCGCAACTGACGGAGAAAGCCCTGCTTTCTTGTATCGAGATCAAGAATTGACCTGCGATTTAGAGCAAAATCTAATTGCGGCCACAATTTTGATGCCCTCGGCGCGCTACCTCGAATTGAAACTGGGGAGGTTACACCTGGGATCAAAGATATGAGGGAGGTCACAATGATGACTATGATGACGATGGCAGTTCATCATGCTTCAAGCTTTGGAATAAAATGCATTCAATGCAGTGACGATCTGATTGCTCCCGAATGGTCCGAGTGTCGGAATGAGCGGCAAGTCCATCATTTTTGGCGTTGCTGGAAATGCGACTGCTGTTTCGAGTCTCTCGTCTCCTTTCCTGCTGACAACAAGTCAATAAAAGATGTCACGACAAGAGGCGATGTTTTCCCGTTGCCGTTGGTAGCATAGGGCAAGTTCAGTCGCCATTGCGACAATGAGCTAATTGCCCCGAACATTCGCCACGCGCTGTTCTTCAAAAAAATCCCCCTCAATCAGTTGCGGTCAATGTCCCAAGAGCCATAAACATCATCCAGTTCTTCTGTCCGGCTGTCTGTGTAATTTTGGACAGCTGAAATCTGAAAAGGCACGCTGCCGCGTGCTTTTGCTTGCGAGGACAAGATCGTCCTCGCAAGCGGTCACAAGCTCTGATGATTTGAATTGACTACGCTGCCGGCACCGCCGCAATCGACCTGTGTCCTTTGTCCCACGAGGCGGAGTAACTGCGGAGGCTCGCCACAATGGAGGGTATTTGGGCTAATCTCTCGTTTGGTGTTAGAGCATGTTGGACTTCGGAGCGGAGCGTACTTTCGATCTCAGGAAAAGCCATTCCTGCGCATTTGAGCGAAAAGGCCAGATCAAAGAACATCGCGTTACCTTTGTCGGGATGTGACCTCGATGTCCGCCAAGTCTGTATAGATCATGCCATTGCAGATGATCTAGGCGCGCCCTGCGAACGGCTCCCTTAAACCCCTTATTCATCTGAACGTAGCGTTTCTTGGTTTCGGCGTTTAGCAGCACATAGTCATCAACACCGGGCGGCGCTGGTAGGATAGACCGCGAGCGTTCCGGTAGCGGCACGGAACGGGCGCGGCCACTCTTAGTTTTCGTGGTGGTGATGATGATGCCGCGCTCGGCATCGATCTGACTCCAGCGCAACGAGAACAGTTCCTCACGCCGCAAGCCGGTATCAATTGCCAGGATGATTGCTTGTCGCACGTCAGGAGAAGCCGCGTTCAACAGCGCCACTTCTTCGGTTTCCTTCAGATACCGAGTTCGGGGCGCGCCTTCTTTGAGGCCACGTTTTGAGCGCCGCCGCAGATATGCAGGGACGACGTTGCCGTCGATCCATTCCCAATCCTCGCATGAGGTCATAGGCCGCCCCTCTTCGTCTAATTGCTGTCCGCCAGCAACAATGAAGAGCATTTTCGTCCTAGCGACGATCTCACATCCAATCCGATTGGCTTCATGCAATAAGTGGCGTCTTCATTGCCGGTATCATCAGGATCGACACCGCTGCGCTGGTATATGCTGGGTAGCAGGCGGCGACCAGACTTGGTGCGTATCCAACACGACTTCTCTCTGTCGAAAGTGCCATAGAATTCGGCCATCACTTCCGGCATAAGTCTTTTTTCGTCATCAGCGAGACTTGAAGGAATTGAGGTTGATCTTAGCGGCTCGGCATAGCTCGGGCCTGCTGTCACTAGGACAAGCGTAGCTAGTGCAACGGATTTTGCGACGAACTTCATTGTGCCCTCGCGAGCCCCTCGTCACTAATACGCCGGTGCCAAAGGTTTATCTCTTTTTGAGAAGTCGGGCCGTGGCCTAGAAATCCTAAGTTTTCACAGGAAGAGGGCCCCATTTTCTCCGGGGCGACATAGCAGCGGCGTGCGACTGTCTGGTTTACCGTCATTCTTCGCGTGTTCGCGTGCGTAATATTAGGCGTTTCACACCCAGCCTCAATGGTCTCCGCCACGCACGCACGTTGGCATTGACAAGCCACGATGGTCCACGCTGCCCGAGCAAGTCGAACTATTGTGCGGGAGGCTTTAGCGTCATTTTGAAAGTCGCATCCCCGACAAATCGCTTGAGATTTGGGCGCGGGAGGAACCCGTTCGCGGGGTCGGCACCGTCGCTGAACCGTGCGACGTTTGTCATTGACAGAATAACATGCTGGCCGCTGATGGAAGCGCAGCATCATTTTTAGGGCCGCTGGCTTGGAAGGACCCGTCATTGCGGAGGCAGGCCGACGTCGCGTCTGCCTGCCCCAATGGCCCTGAGGAGCCCAAGGAATTCGTTCGTTCCTTCATGCCCACAACACGCACCAGCGGGCTCCTAATGTTTGGTTTTAGGGGCGAAGGAGGGCCCCGTTAGTCGCTATCGGGATTGGGCAAAGTCATTGTCAATGGGATAGTCCCAAAACCACGCCCCAAAAAAATTCCGCAATCCCGTGTTAAGGCGGAACAGGCTAGGATCAGGGTTATGGTTAGTCCTAAGAATCAGGAGGAGTTTAAATCGCTCGGCATAGAGACGGTGCGCCGCCGCGAGGCAGCGAGCGTCTGGGACGAGGGTAAGGCACGCGAAGCCCGTGAATGGATTAGCAATGAAGAAACCCGCATTGCCCGAAGCGGAAAGAATGCCGCTTGGACCGCAGCAACGGCGGCGATAATCTCAGCAATAATGGCGACAATCTCAGCCGTTTTAGCAGTCCTGCTTTTCCATCGTTAGAGCCCCACAGCCCCCCTAAAATTGGAGTGTGGGTTCTTTTCGGCTACGGCCTTGGGATTTCACGGGGACAGGAACAGAAGAATGCGCTGCCCTCTACTTGTTTGTTCGGCCCTAGCAATCGGAGCGGTTGTTTGTTTCGGCTCGGATGCCCACACGCGCGAGCGGCCGGTCTTTTGCGATCCACCGACGGTCACTGTGGTTGCGCGCGGCGCGATTGTCGGCGGGAAGCTATGCAATGGGCCGTGGGGCTGCCGGTGTGCCCACTGGTTCTGTCCGCAATGCTCGTGGACGCCATGATCGCCGGCCTGATCGAACAGACTCCGCTCGGACGGATGGCCGACCCCGACGATATCGCAGACGTAGCGCTCTTCCTGGCGTCAGACGACAGCAGATCCATGACAGGAAGCGAGATCTTCGCCGACGGCGGGCAGGCTCAGGTTTGAAGCCGCGCCCTTCCGTGGTGGGCGCCGCTGCATTCCGATGCGACGACGGATCTCAGCGCGACGATCGCCTGTCGCGCTCGTGTGGAACGCTTGGCACCTAATGTCGGCAGATGGCCCTTAGCTACCGTGCAGAACTAACAAACGAATGTCTGGTGTTGGGGGTGAAGCCGACATGACGCGGAAATCGCGAAAGCGACGCGATTGACCCGAAGGCGACATCACGACCCGCCCATAGCGTACCAACATGCCGGCCTTTCCAGACGCGATTATTACCCCACAAATCGTTCCGGCAATGAGGTGCGGTTTTGAAGTAGCGAGCCGACCAAAAGTGTAGCAAACTAGCAAAATTTTATTAGAAAGCTCAATCTTTGAGGCCGCGATGCCACGTAAGCCGATTAAGACATCTGCTGGTCGTCGCGCCGTCCGGGCGCGATTTAAGCCGGGCATGCCGACGGCATCTGTTCAATCGGGGCCGAGAAAAACGGGCATTCGGGCGATTGGCGATATGCCATGGGGAACGCATATTTGCGTTTTCTACGAAACCAAGTCTGACCTTCTCGACACAAACGCTGCCTACTTCTCCGCTGGACTAAGCGGCAATGAATTTTGCGTTTGGGCAGTCTCCGCGCCAACAACAGCGGACGAAGCAGAAGACTTCCTGCGGCGAAATATTTCCGATTTTGATCGCCATCTGATCGCTGGCCAAGTCGAAATTCTTCCGGGTTACGAATGGTATCTTCCAGGCAATCAATTCGATCCGCAGCGAATTACCGGAGGGTGGCACGAAAAGCTCAACCAGGCTTTGTTGAAAGGCTTTGAAGGTATGCGAGTCAGCGGCAATGCCTTTTGGATGGAGGCGCATCGTTGGAAGGAATTCCGCGAGTATGAACACGAACTCGACCAGTCTCTCGCCGGTAAAAAAATGATCGTTATGTGCACCTACTCATTGCATGCGAGTAGAGCGATTGATCTCTTGGACGTGACACGCGTGCACAGCTTTACGGTCGCGAGACGAAACGGCGACTGGGCGTTCCTTGAAAGTCCAGAACTGCGGCAAGCTCGTGAGGAAATCAAAAGGCTGCGGAGCGGTATCGACATCCTGTCAAATCCTTTTCCGGGTCATGAGCTTCTCACTCCGCGAGAGCGGATCGTGTTGGCCCAAGTGGTACGCGGAGCATCCAGCAAAGAAGCCGCTGCGGCACTCGGAGTGAGCCCGCGCACCATCGAGTTTCACCGCGCGAATATCATGAACAAACTCGGCGCCAAAAATACAGTCGATCTTTTGCGGATCGTGCTTGGCGATGAAAGCCCAGAAATCGGGTAATCGGTTCCCGCCGCGCCGATCCTGGTAGGACTACCAGTAGATTATCGCCGACGCTATCAAATATAATTTTCATCACCAAACAACCAATGATTCGGTTTGCTGTTTAAGCCTGAACCGAGTGCATTCCTGATGGCCTCGTCGTCCGAGCCGATGATGAAGTGCACGTTTGAAGACCTGCGATCGGAAAATCAGCGTCTCCGGAACTTGGTCGTTTCGTTAAGTGCTACAGTGCTTCGGAATGTAGCAGTCAACTTTTACAAGAACAATTGCGCCGTGAACAGCACCGATGCCGAGCAATTCGTGCGTGAGGCGGAAGATTGCTTTCGCTGCGCGAAAATACCGGGGCTCAAAAAAGAAATCGCCGATGGCCTGGAAGTGGCGGGTCACGAACTCCTGGCGAAAGCTGTAGAAATCGAGGCGATACGGCAGCGATCGGGGGTGGAGACCCGAGTAGGTGCGACAATTGTCAAAGTGTTCGGCGTTCGAGAGATGCCGCATTGGCGCGGAATTCCGCAATTGGGCGCAGGACCGCTCTAACGTAATTGTCGGCGGACGTTTACCGCTGTGGAGAAACCGCCGAATTCACAAACCTAGTAATCCCTACAGTAGACACCCCACGCAGCTTGCGCGAGTCTAGCTGCCCGCCTGGCTCTGACGAACCTGATCAGAGCACGCGAAACTCGATTGTGGGCAATAACGCGCGCATGGACACCCCGCAATCCAATCCAAATATCCTGCTCTGCCCAAGCTGCGGACAACCGATGCGGCTTGCCTGCACCACTCCGAAGTTGGCGGGCTGGTCCGAGCTGCGGAGCTACGAGTGCCGATCCTGCGGCGTCTACTTTACTACAGCGCAACCGTCCAATTCTCGGGACACGGGTGTCTTAGTTCGCCCTGCTTAGAGTACGGGGAGCTACCCTATGGCAAAGAAAACAACGAAACGCCGCACGTGGACAAAGGAGAACGTCCGCACCTTGAAGGTACTCGCTCAAAAGAAAAAGCGCGCGGCAAGCATTGCTAAATCTTTAAAACGAACCGAAGGCGCGACACGGCAAAAGGCATGCAGCCTTGGACTGTCTCTGGACACGCGTTCCCGAAAATTCGCATCGCCACGCTCTGCAAGCGATCAAAATTTCTGCTCTTACTGCGGCCGGTGTTATGGGGACGGCCGGCAATTCCTGGCCATCAAAGCTGAGCAGATTCTTTAAAACCATACGCGCGCGGTATCGCATGGCCACAGACACCCGGTTCAATCTATTTAACGCGCTTGCCCTCCCACAGCCGCCAATGGGTCGGCTTAAGCGGCAGGGGACGATTGGCGTTCGCATCGCGCCAGCCTGAGCCATCCCGTCGGCAGGGGAACACCAGCGCAACGTATTCTCCTGGCTGGTAAACACTCAGCTCAAGGTCGGCATCAGCCGGAGCCATGGAAATTGGCTGCCACTCTAATTTCTTTCCCATGCTCCACGATCATCTAGAGTACACATTGCCACATTGATCTAGCTCAAAGGCCTACTCGCGCCTTCGGAAGCTTTGTTGAGCGATTTTGGGGCGGAAAGAAGCGGTGATTTTGCTAGCTTTTTCTTCTTCGTCGCGGCTTCGTTTCGACGAACTGACACACTGAGTGCCCCACGAGAGATCGCCGATGGCGACCGCCGCAGCCACCAGGACAAGTCGAATTGCGGGACCTGTTCCAGCGTTTCTTGAGGAACGGTTCTAAAGGCATTTGTTGATGGTTCCGTAACCACTTAAACGAACTGCGAGCTTCGTCCAGGTAATTTTACCGGTGTCAAACAACCCGGAATCCTGCACCCGTTCTCAAAATGAGTGAGCCCAAGCGCCAGGACCTAAATGCTGCCTTCCACGCTGCACTCGCGTCGCGTTGGCCGGGGCATCGATGTAGCCAGAGGCAGAGGAGCACGACTACGCCGCGTCCCGGGCCGCGCAGGATTTTTGTCCCGCACAATTTCGATTCAGGATTTCAGATTTGGCAGATTTTTCCGATCCTCGTAACGGCATTACTGGGTGCAATTCTCTCAGTCCTAGCTTGGTTTGTTGTTGCGCGGTGGGAGGATCGGACCACTTTGCTGGAGTTTAACGCCCGAACTAACAACATCGTTTTAACTTTGCAAGCCGGCATCAACGAAGACTTAAACCAGATTGTGGCCCTTCGCGCGCTTTTTGAATCATCGACTCGTGGGGTCACCCGCGGCGAATTCAAAGTCTTCGCTCAAGAGCTCCTAAAAGCACACGCAGCGATCCTAAGCGTGTCCTGGGTTCCGCGCGTCAACCGAGACGAGCGCGCTGCGCACGAGCTTGCGGCCGTTCGTGACGGCGTCGTCGGCTATCACATAAAGTCGGTAGCACCGGACGGCAGCTTCGCGGCGGCTCAAGACGAAGACGAGTACTTTCCCGTTTATTACACAACAGAGAAACAAGGCGCAGATACGGTTTATGGGATCGACTTAAACGACAACGGACTGCGGGAAGAGGTTCTAAACAAGGCGCGGGACAGCAATCAAATGGCCGCCTCAAAGATTTTTGAACTAAAGGTCGGAAAAGGCGATCGAAGGGGATTCTTCGTACTGTTGCCGGTCTATCGGCAAGGCGTACCAAACGAAACGGTCGCGGAACGGCGTCGTAATCTGGTTGGGTTCGTGCAAGGCGTATTTCAGTCAAGCGTAATGATTGAAGCCATCATAGGTGCGTTCAAGACGCCGGTCGACTTGGCTGTTTTTACACCAGGCAGCGGCCCCAGCGCCCTTCCGATTCACGTTTATCACTCCTCGTTGCTACGCGGGGAGTCTATCGCTCCCAACACTCTCGGCGCTTTTGCGCGCGCAATGCACTGGATCGGCCCACTCGATGTTGCCGACACCAAGTGGATACTAGTATCCGTTCCTGCGACCGTACGCACAAGTCTAGGCCACGGCAGTGCGTGGCTCTTGATGATTGCCGGGCTACTTCTCACAGGAGTTGTTATTGCATTTTTGTGGTCGTCTGCGCGCTATGCCCTGACCCTACTTCAGGCAAACCAAAAGATCTCCGAGCTAGCACAGACCGACGCGCTTACGAACTTGCCGAACCGTCGAGCTTTGGTTGACAGGCTGGGCATCCTTTTTAACGATAGCAGGCATGATGCGCGACCATTTGCAGTGCACTACATTGACCTTGATCAATTCAAAAACGTCAATGATACATTGGGGCATTCCATTGGCGACAATCTCCTCCAGCAGGCGTCGGATCGTCTCATAAAAGCCGTCCGACAAAGCGATTTCGTCGCGCGCTTTGGCGGCGACGAGTTTGTCGTGCTGCAGACCGATGCATTCGATATCGCAGCGAGTAGCGCGGTTGCAGCCAAGATCATTGCGACGCTCAGTGAACCATACGTAATTGGGAGCAATGAGGTCTACATCACAGCCAGCATTGGAATTTCGCAATCCTCGTCAGAGCTTCAGGGGCCTGACGAGGCAATGATGCAAGCTGATATCGCCCTCTATCGTGCAAAAGGGGACGGTCGCAATTGCTTCCGATTTCATAGCAGGCAACTCGACCAGCAAATTAAAGCGCGTGTAATGATCGCAGATGAACTGCGTGTTGCAATCAAGGGCGGGCAGATCGAGCTTTATTATCAGCCGCAGGTCGAGATTACCTCAGGGCAAATTGTCGGGCTTGAAGCGCTCGTCCGATGGAACCATCCAAAGCACGGATTTGTTGCACCGTCGCTGTTCATACCGATTGCCGAAGAGACGGGTAGCATCGTTGCTCTCGGGAAATGGGTCTTTGATGAGGCTTGTCGTCAACTGAAGCTGTGGCAAGATGAAAAGATTGCGCCTGCAATGGTTGCGGTGAATTTGTCGGCCATTCAATGCAAGCGATGCGACCTTGAGCAAGACATGGCCGAGAGTCTCGAACGATGGCGGATCAAACCGGGCAAGATGGAAGTTGAGTTGACCGAGTTCGTCCTGATGGAGACGACCCAGCAGCAAAGCGGCATCATCGAGCGCATTCGCAAGCTTGGATTGAACGTCGCAATAGACGATTTTGGCACCGGATACTCGTCTCTCAACTATCTGACGAAATACCCGGTTGACCGGCTAAAGATCGCGCAAGAACTCGTATTCGGCGTTACAACCGATTCCCGGCATTCCAGCGTAGTACGAGCGGCAATTCGGCTTGCGCAAGAACTGAACATCGAGGTTATTGCCGAAGGAGTCGAGAGCGCCGAACAGGCGCTTTTTCTGGTCTCAGCTGGATGCAAATACGCACAAGGCTACTATTTTAGCCGCCCCATCGGGGCGGAAAGCGCCACGAAATTGCTTCGCGATAGAGCGGGAGTTTTCGAGCGATTGATAGGCGCCGATCAAACAGCCGCGTGACCTATAGCGCAGATTGGCGGCACTTCCTCCCCGTGGAGCGCGGTGGCCCAGATCGCTAGATCGTTCCAGTCTGGGTGAGGCCCAAATTTGTAATAGACGCGGAGCTAACCGATCGGCATTTGAATTGGTCAGGATGTCCGGTTGTGGCCGGTTCTGTTGAAAAACTCGTTGGTTGAAATGGTGAAAGCTCACCGATTTCAGTCCTGTTGAGAGGCAAGAACTGAGTCGATGCCTCCAGGCGCTGATCGCGTTTCGCATCATCCAGGGTCTCGGCGGCGGCGGCCTCGCGCCGGTCGAGCAATCGATGCTCGCGGACACATTCCCGGTCCGTCAGCGCGGCCAGGCTTTTGCGCTTTACGGCCTGGCGGTGATCGTCGCCCCGACCGTCGGTCCGACATTGGGCGGCTGGCTGACCGATCATCTGTCGTGGCACTGGATTTTCCTCATCAACGGGCCGGTCGGGGTGATAGCGCTGATCCTGGTCCAATGGCTGGTGCAGGAGCCGGAAATCCTCGAGCGGGAACGTCGGGCCCGCCTAGCCCGCGGGCTCAAGGTGGACTGGGTCGGGTTTCTGCTCGTGGCGGCGTGCCTTGGCAGTCTCGAAATCATGCTCGACAAAGGCGTCGAGGACGACTGGTTCGCTTCAAGCTTTATCACCACTTTCGCAATTATCAGTCTCGTGTCGCTCCTGTTGCTGGTGCCCTGGGAGCTTACGCGCGAGGAGCCGATCGTCGACCTCCGGCTGTTTGGATACCGGCAATTCGCCACTTGCGCCGCGCTGATGTTTACCGCCGGCGCCGTCCTGTTCAGCTCGACGCAACTGCTGCCGCAACTGGTGCAGACCAATTTCCAGTACACGGCGACATTGTCGGGTCTGGCCCTGATGCCCGGCGGGCTCGCGATGGCGCTGATGATGCCGGTCGTGGGCTTCCTGTCGAACCGGGTGGCGCTGAAATATCTCATAGGCTTCGGACTGACGCTGGTCGCGCTGTCGATGTGGCATCTGACCTCGCTCAGCCCCGACGCCAATTTCGGCTTCTTCGCCTGGGCGCGCGTCTACCAGACCGTCGGACTGCCGTTCATGTTCATCCCGATCCTGACGTCGTCTTATGCCGGGCTGCCGCAAAACCAGACCGACCAGGCCTCCGCGCTGATCAACGTTGTCCGCAACGTCGGCGGCAGCACCGGAATTTCGCTCGCCAACACGGTGCTGACGAACCACGAGCAGATCCATCAGAACTATCTGACCGACCAGCTCATTCCGCCGTCACCCGCATTTCAACAGATGCTGCAGGATGCGATCACGCAATTCTCCGCCGTGGCGTCACCTCCGGATGCACAGCTGCGTGCCTATGGCTTGATCGAGCAGATTGTGCAGCAGCAGGCGGTGCTGTTGTCCTACATCGACGTCTTCGCACTGTGCGCGATCATCGCCGCGATGCTGCTGCCGGTCCCGTTCCTGCTGCTGGTGCCGCAGCCGGCGACTGCCGCGCGGCCCGAACGATAGGGAAATTGATGGGCTGTCAAGGCGCAACCCATCGCTTGCGATAGTCAATATCAAACAGCGTCACGCTCGCTGGCAGGAGGATCGAACATGGACGTGGGCTTCATTGGCCTCGGCAACATGGGTGACGCCAATGGCGGTCAACCTGATCAAGGCCGGCCATCTCGTCATCGTCTACAATCGCACGCGCAGCAAGGCGGAAGCCTTGGCGGCAAAAGGCGCGCGCATCGCTGATCGAGTTGCCGACACCTGTCGCGGCGACGTCCTCATCACGATGCTCAGCGACGACATGGCGGTCGAAGGCGTTATTTTCGGTGAGCGGTGGCGCGCTTGCCACGCTTGGCCGCGAATGCCGTTCATATTTCCATGAGCACGATCAGCGTCGCGCTGTCCGAGCGCCTGGCAGCGGCGCACGCCAAAGCCGGCCAGGGCTACGTCGCCGCGCCGGTTTTCGGCCGGCCGGAGGCCGCCGCCGCGGCCAAGCTTTTCATCATCGCTGCGGGAGCGGACGCGACGATCGCGCGTTGCAGCCCGTTGTTTTATGCCATGGGTCAGAGAACCATCGTGATCGGCGACAATCCCTGCCGATGCAAATGTGACCAAGCTTACCGGCAACTTCCTGATCGCGTCGGTGCTGGAGAGCTTGGGAGAGGCATTCGCGCTCGTTCGCAAATCCGGCATAGACTCGCGCCGCTTTCTCGACAGCCTCACCGGGACATTGTTCTCGGCGCCGGTCTACCAGACCTATGGGTCCATGATCGCGCGAGGAGAAAATCCCTAGCGACGGCTTCAAGATGTCGCTGGCGTTGAAAGACATGCGATCTGGCGCTGGCGGCGGCCGACGCCAAGACGGTGCCGATGCCGATCGCGAGCCTGGTCCGAGATCATCTGTTCGAGGGCGTTGCCCAGGGCGAGGGTGACAGCGACTGGTCCGGCACTGGCGCGGCTGAGTGCGCGAAGCGCGGGGCTGCACACGCGTGGTATCTGAGAGAGTGGTAGGAACGTTCGATTGTCGTCTTCGGCCTGGTATTTGAGAACCAACGCGAGATGGCCTCAAGTGACAGCTTTCCCCATGCCGCGAAAAGCAAATCGTTAGATCACGTGCGGCTTCCCGGTCAGGTCGTGCTTGTCATGCAGGGCGGCGGCGCCCAGGGATGCTATCAGGCCGGTGCCTACCAGGCGCTCCACGAGGCCGGTATCGAGCCTGATTGGGTGATCGGCACGTCGATCGGTGCGCTCAACGGCGCCATTGTCGCGGGCAATCGTGTCGCGCACCGGCTTGAGCGGCTGCGGGAGTTCTGGGCGCATTTTGAAACCCGCCTGCCAGAGCCATGGAGCCAACTCAAGGCTCTGCTGACCGGCGTGCGCGGCTTCTATCGTCCCAACCCGGCGGTCGCCTGGGGAGTTGAGGCCAAAGTCGGCATCGAGCGGGCCGGGTTGTATTGCGTCGATCCGCTCAAGAAGCTGCTGCCGGACCTCGTTGATTTCAACCTCGTCAATCGCGGAAAGCCGAGATTCACGCTCGGGCTTGTCGGCGTGCGAAGCGGCGAGATGCGCTATTTCGACAGCAAAACAGAGACGATCGGTCTTGAGCACGTGCTGGGTTCGAGCGCCATTCCGCCTTCGTTCCCGGCGGTCCGGATCGAAGGAGAATCCTATTGGGATGGGGGCATTTACTCGAATACCCCGGTCGAAGCGGTATTCGCCGATGAGCCGCGCGTGTCTTCCGTCGTCTTCGCCGTGCAGATCTGGCACTCGCGCGGCCCGGAGCCCGAATCCATCGCGCAGGCTTTCATGCGCGAGAAGGATATTCTGTTCGGCAGCCGTTCCAGGAACCACATCGCGCGGCAGGCCGAGATCCATCGGATGCGCCACGCCGTCCGCGAGCTGGTCAGCATGCTTCCCGAGGAATGCAAGAGTGTTCCTGAAGTCAAGAAACTCGCCGACCTCGGCTGTGGAACTACGATGCATCTGGTAGAGATTAATGCTGAGCCAATCGACGGCGAGACCAATGCGCGGGACTTCGACTTCTCGCGGGCCGCGATCCATGCCCGCTGGCAAGCCGGTTACGCGGATACGCGCCGCATGATTGCGCGGCGGCCGTGGGATGATCCGGTCGATCCGGCGGTCGGCGTTGCAGTGTACGCGTCCGACGTTCCGAGCTGATAAAGGGCATCGCGCCTAAGCGGACGGTACGTCCTTCAAGCGCGGAGCGCTTCTTGCGCCGGTTGCTTTGTCGAGTTGAAAACTCCAAACGGCAGTCAGAAAAATTGACAAACGTCATTGCGATGTTTCCCGTTTCTTTGCGAGCGTTGCTTCATGCGCGTTGCGTGGCAGGACGAGATGAGTGGCAATTCGAGACCGATGATAGCGGCAGCGACATTGGCTGCGCTTTGTATTTGGCTGGTGGCATCGGCAGAAATCGACGACATGCGAGTACGCTGGACAAACTTTCGGCGTAGGTCGACGATTTGCGAGTGCCCAAGCTTGAAGGGCCAAGGTGGTCTGACCGCCGGCGGTACTTCTGCTGCCAATGCGCAGATTACTAGCCGCCGCATGATAATGTAATAAGAGCGGCGAATGGGTAAGCGCCGATAGCTTTTGCTTGGATCTCGAGTATAAGGGCACAACCCCTTCGTCTTATGAAGATTTACAGACCTATCACAGGCTCTATTGTCCGCATTTCTAGCTTCAACGCAGTTTAGACTGACCGGCTCCCTGAAGTTGAACGCCTCTTCATCGCTTTTGGCGCGGCGGCCCCATGAGCGCAGGTTGAAAGAGCGCGGCTGACGCCAGCGTGCAGGCGAGCGACAATGCGAGCAGTTTACCCATGCTCGACAAACCGGGATGGCTCGAGAGCCATAGGCTGCCGAACGCGGTCGCCGTCATGAGTGCACTGAAAAAAACCGCGCGAGTAAGCGGCGATTGCAGGAAATTCGTCTCGCCTTGTCGCCACGCCAGCACGTAATAGATCTTGAAGGCGACGCCAACGCCGAGCAGGACCGGCAGCGCAATGATATTGGCATAGTTGATTGGAAAGTGTAGCAAGGCGCATATTTCCAGGGTTACGGCTGCCGCGACCAGCAAGAGGCACCAGCGTCAACATGACGTCCCAGGCGCGGCGCAGGACGATCCAGAGCAGGATCGCAATCGAGCACAAAGCCCATGCCGCGGCCTGGATGAACGCATCGATCATTGCTTGCGCCCATTCGAACGTCGAAATCGCCGGCCCGGTCGCATCCGGTTCTGCCGCAAGCACCGCCAGGGCGAATTGGCGCAGCGCTTGATTGTCGTCGGTGTCTTGCTTGGGGGTCGCTTCCGCCCGCGCGCGCCCATCTGGTGCGACCCAGTCGCGCCGAATGTCGGGCGGTAGATTCTCCAGCGTCACGCGCTGCGGTTTGAGCGCCTGGCGCAGCTCGTCCAGGTCCAGTTTGAGCGGCCGCACCATCGCGAATTCGGCCGCTGCGCGAACACTGACATCGGCTGCGGCGAGCTTGTTGAGGTCGTCGGACAGGCGCGTCGCCGCGTCGGCGCCGGGTCCCGTGGCTTGGCCGACCGATTGCGTCAAGTCTTGTGCTCCGGTCTTGAGCGCTGCAATTTTTTCTTCGTCGGTCGGTGGCGCCGACGGGGCGGGCGGATTTAAGGACGGGTTCCAGTGGCCGGGCGGCATCTGCGATGATGGCAAGCTTGTGATCCTGATCGTCCGGGACAAAGCTCTCGATGGTTCTCGTCTGGGCTACGACGGGAACCGCGGACAGCCGCTTCGCCGCCGCCGCGGCCTTCGCCGGCGATTCGGCGAGAACCTCGGCCGCGTTCGTGCCGATGTAGCGGATCTTTGCTCAGCTCCCGATACGTCGCGATCGCTTCTTCGTTCGGATTCCGCAAGTGCAGCGGATTGAAATCGAATTGCAGATGAAGCAGCAGTGGCAACCCGGCGACCGCGACAATCATCGTCAAGGCCACGATCGCAACGCGGTGTCGCTGCAGGAATCGATCGACGGGCGCCAATGCTGCGTAGCCGAGCGGCCGCGGTTCAGGCGGCGGATTTACGACTTGCAGCAACGCAGGCAAGAGTGTCAGGCTTGCCATATAAGCGATCACCATCCCACATCCTGAAATCAGCCCGAGTTCGGCAAGACCTCGATAGGACGTCGGCAGGAATGAGAGAAAGCCCGCTGCCGCCGAGGCCGCCGCAAGGGTCAAGGGTGTCCCAACGCGTTCGGCAGCCTGAACGAGGGCCGGGTGCAAATCATCGGTTACGTGGCGCTCGGCGCGGTAGCGGATGCTGTATTGAATGGCGAAATCGGCGCCCAATCCGATGAACAGGATCGCGAACGCGACCGAGATCGGATTGAACCTGCCAACCATCATGAGTCCAAGCGCGGCTGCGATCACGAGGCCCGCGGACAAGTTGACGACGATGGCAAGCACGGTCCGCACGGACCGCATCGCCAGCCAGAGAATCACCAACACAATTGCGGCGGCGACGAGATTATTGACCGACGCCGCCCCTTCTTGCACGGCGGTAAGCTCCTGGTCGGCAATAGGAACTGCAGCCGGTCAATCGCAAATCGGCGTTGAACTCGGTGGCAAGGTTCGCTTGTTCGGCGGCCTGGCGAACCGCCGCGGTGGCCTTCTCGGCCCGGTTGGACAGCGGCGTAGTCGAGCTTGGCCCAAATGCTGATGATGCGCCGAAGGTCTTCGGGTTTCGGCGGCTGCCCGCTCAAAAGCGCCTTCCAGGAAAAGCTGGCTGGTCGGCCGGCCACGACATTTTCAAGCGTGTCTGCCGCGGCATTGAGCGAGCGAGACATGTCATCGAGCGAATAACGCTGCAACCGCTGCCCCAGGAGAGCCAATGAAAGCATCTGAACCAAACCCCGCAGACTCGGGTCGGCCGCCGCGACGCGAATGATTGGCACGGCCTCTGTCAGCTTGTGCGTCGTGCCGGCGAGCTGCTCGGTCGGAATGAACAAAAGACCGTTGTGCTCGAAAAACGTTCCGCCGGCGACATCGCGAACGGAATGAAAGAGATCGGGTTGCTTGGACAGTCGGTCGACCACGGCGCTGGCGGCTGCGCTCGGTCAGTTCCGGCGTCGGACCGTGGATCACGGCAATGATCGATTCTATGCTTTGCGGGAACGCCTTTTCATACGCGAGTTCCCGTTGGCGCCAGGGAAGGTTCGGCGAAATCAGATTGGTGACGTCGGTGTTGATGGCAAAATGACGTGCCGTGTAGAGCACCGACACTGCAGCCAAGGCGACGCCAACGGCGATCACGAGCCAGCGCATTCCGGGTGCAGAAGTCGACCGTCCGGCCGATGATTGAACTCAACATGGTCCGGCATTGCCGTCTGCGGCGTCGCGCGCCAGCCGTCGCCTGCTGTCTAGCGGCTCAACGCCTCACGAGCGTTGACATCCATCAACATCGCGGCTGTTTGGCCCATGTCGGTGGAACAAAACCTTCACCCGAACTGATAGCGCAGGATGGCGACCAGAGGCGCGCGCTCGGGCAGCTCATCGCGCCGCGCACCGAGCACGCGCGCGCCGGTATGGAGCGCGCGGCGCGCGATTTCATCGACGACACTGTAGACCTCGGCATCGTCCGATGCCGCATAGGTCACGCTGCCGTCAAACTCGCTCACAAGGCCTGGAATGACCGCGTCGAGATCGATCAGCAGTTCATCGATCGCGCCGGCGGTGGCGGCATGCGCCGCATAGGAGACGTCTGTCGTGGCGCGCCGCGGCTTGAGCTCATCGAAACGGGCAATAGCGGCCTTGAGCGCCCTTTCGTAGAGGCGATCGAGGATGGGAAGCGCGGCGTCCTCGAGCTGAGCGTCGGTCATCAGGTTCGGATTGCCGGCGATCGTCTCGTCGATCAGCCCCGGATAGGTGTTGACTGATCGGTAGATGGACGCGAGCGGCTCATCCGCGGCGAGAACCAGCGGCGCCGACCGCCCGGCAAGCACACCGTGCAAGGCGCTGATCGACCCGGCGGGCGAATTTGTGCAGCAGGAACTTCGCTGCCTCGGAGCCTTGCAGGTGGCCTTTCCAATTGCGCTCTCTGATGGACGCGCGGTGCGCCACTTCTTCGGCGTCTTTCGGCAGCTCCGGAACGTGCGATTCTCGTGGGTGGCAAATTCACGAAGACGCGCACGAGCCGTACGCCTTTCTCCGCGAGCGCCAGCACGAAAATGTCCTGCGGCGACGTCATGGCGCGAATCAGCGGAGTGAGATGAAAGCGATCCGCCACCTCGGCCAGCGGTTTGGGGCGGTACGGCAGTCGGAAAGTGCGCATCATCTGCGGCGTCGCCAGTACGGCGAGGCTATGTCCCTGGAATTTCCAGAACTCATCGATCGGATCGGGCTTCTTGTTCTGGAGTTTTCTGATTTTGTCGTCATCGGGGTCGGGTTGCGTCGGTACCCGCAAGGTGGCGGAACTGCTCTTCGAGCGGCGCGATCCGTGCGCTTGTCGATCCCGGCTTCCGTCAATTGCGACAGCGCCTGCGCCGCAAGATCCTTGAGCGCGATGCGGTTCTCGCGCTCGTGCTCCGGCAACGGCGATGTCGGCACATAGAGCGACACGCAGGTGTCGCCCTTGATCGCCGCCAGCGCCTTGAACTCCGGCAGCGTCGGAATGTCGATATGCAGCATTGGCCCTCCCGCGACGGCGCTTAGACAACAATGTGGCCGCATTGGCGTCGCTCGAAGATCGACAGCATGCGTGATCGAGGACGTCTGTCGTTGACGACAATCAAGATTGTACGGGTGTTGTCTTGACGGGAACTGCCGAGGGGCCGCAAACCAAATTGACGGCCGTCAAGGCGCCAGCCGGCGACGGCAAATAATGCGCTTTGGGCTAAACGACGGCGGGCAGAGCACGTCCGCCAATCAGTCGAGCGGAGCGAGCTTGCCATGTCCGTGGCCACGACATCGGTCGCCGAAGCCGTCCGAGCTCAGCAGGCGCCGGCGGAGCTTCTGTTTCAACCGTACAAGCTCGGCCCGCTCACTCTCCCGCACCGGATCGTCATGGCGCCGTTGACGCGCTCGCGCGCACGCCAGCCCGGCAACGTGCCGACCTCGCTCAACGCCTGCTACTACGCGCAACGGGCATCGGCCGCGCTCATCGTCAGCGAGGCGACGCAGGTTTCCATGCAAGGGCAGGGTTATGCCTGGACGCCGGGCATCCACAGCCGCGAACAGGTCGAAGGCTGGCGGCTGGTGACCGAGGCGGTGCACGACGAGGGCGGCCGGATCTTTCTGCAGCTTTGGCACGTCGGACGCATCTCACATCCGTCGCTGCAGCCGGACAACATGCTGCCGGTCGCGCCCTCGGCCATCACACCGGCCGGCGAAGCGTTCATCGAGAACGAGAAGGGCGAAGGCCAATTGGTGCCGTTCGTGCGGCCCCGGGCGTTGCAGATCGAGGAGATGCCTTACATCGTCCGGCAATATGCCCGCGGCGCGCAAAATGCACTGGCCGCAAAATTCGACGGCGTGGAGGTGCACGGCGCCAACGGCTATCTCATCGATCAGTTCATCAATTCGGGCACGAACCATCGGACCGACGCCTATGGCGGGCCGGTGGAGAACCGGGCGCGGCTGTTGATGGAAGTGGTCGAAGCCGTAAGCGAGATCTGGGGTCCGGACCGCGTCGGCGTGCGCCTGTCGCCGCTCGGCAATCTCAACGACATCTCCGACGCCGAACCGGAGGCGACCTTCGGCGCCATCGCGCAAGCGCTCAGCGACTTCCGTTTCGCCTATCTGCACATCGTCAATCCGGCGCGCTTCGACTGGATTTGTTTTTCGGGTCTAAGCGCCGAATTCCAGCCCGACTACGTCAATCATTACGCTTCATTGGACCCCTTCAGCCCGCTGTTAAATGTCGATGCCGGCTGGGTGAGACTGTCCGAAAGCCTGCCAGATACGTTCTTGCGGAAAAGGGAATGGTACAATGACTTCGTGTTGTGTTTCACCAGCAGCTTGGACGCCGCTTTGCTGACAAGACAGCGGCGATCATGGAAGTCGTGGCAGGACCCTTGCGCTTGACAACGCTTCGGCACATTGGTCGTTTGTTCGGCTCGCAGCCCACGAAATCGAGTCGGACATGATTTCCGACGGAGCGACATACTATTTTCACGTGAGGAACGGCAAGCAATATCCAGACGAAGCAGGGAGAATTCTTCCGTCCCGTCAGGAAGCGGTGGCACATGCGGCGGTTCTTGCAGCTGAGCTCGCGCAAGACGGAGATTGGGACGGCTTCATGATCGCCGTAACGGACGCCGATGGACGGATCATCGCCGAGATCCCTGTGCGCAAGTGAAGTGCGGTATTTCCCTTTTGGTCGCGCCGGGCAAAATCTGCTGTCCAATCGAAAACATCGCCAATAATTGATGGCCATCAATGCGCTTTGCCGTCTTCGGCGCATTATGTCTCTACCAGCGGACCAAGCTGGCGTGCTCAAACATGATAAGTGCGCTGCGCCTGTCTTGTTGGTGGGAAGGCATCACGAGCAGAGGCAGTCATGTCGAGCGCTAATGCAGGCGATACGTCACGCAGGTTTACCTCAGAGACGGGGAGCGCAGATGCTATGGGCGCGGTTCTCGTTCGCAACTGGTGGGCGATCGCCGTCCGCGGCGTGGTAGGCATCTTGGTCGGATTGATTGCCTTCGTGATGCCCGCAGCAACGATGTTGGCGCTGATCCTGCTGTTCGCGGCCTATATGCTGGTCGACGGCGTGTTTGCGATAATTGCGGCGGTTCGTGCGGCGCGCCGGCACGATCGGTGGGGGTTGCTCGTGCTTGAGGGGCTTGCCGATATTGTTGCGGGCGTGATCGCCGTTCTGTGGCCGGGCATCACTGTGCGTCGCCTTTGTGCTGTTGGTCGCGGCCTGGGCCATCGTTTCGGGCGGCCTTGTGCTGGCGGCCGCTTTCCGGCTCAACATCGAGCATGGTCGCTGGTGGCTCGTTCTCGGCGGCGCCGTCTCGGTTGCCTACGGCGTGCTTTTGATCATGGCTCCGCTGATCGGCGCTCTGGTGCTGACCTGGTGGTTCGGCGCCTATGCGCTGGTGTTCGGCATTGCGCTTTTGATCTTGGCGTTCCGCTTGAAAGCGCGGCTTGATCCTCGGCGGCATCCCGCGGTCGCGCGAGGGGCGACATGAGTGGGCGTAGGAAAGTGCGGCGCCGCCAACGCCGACCTGCAATGTCTCTTCAGTCCGACGTGGGTCCGTAAGCAGCTCGCCGACGTGCGCTTCCGACGGAGCGGCGAGCGATGGCTCAGTGCGATAACCTCGTCACCCTAGCGAGAGCGACGGTAAACTGTCGTTGCCATGTGTGCGCCTTTTTCAACAGCCGTGAGGAGGAATTCGCAGTCCTCCTGCCGTTCTTGAAGGAGGGCTTCGACGCGGGCGACCGGGCCGTTCATATCCTCGACAAGAAACATCGCGCGGAACGCGTGCGGCGCCTGATGTTAGGCGGCATCGACGCAGTGGGCGCCGAAAAGAGCGGGCGCCTCGAAATGCGCACTTGGGATGATGCCCATCTGCGCGGCGCGCCGTTCGATCAGAACCGCATGATCGAGCTGCTCAGGCAAATCGGCTCTACTGGGAGCAATCACGGTACCGGTATCGCCCGAATCTGGGCCAATATGGAATGGGCTTTGCTCGATTTTCCGGGCGTGCACGACATCCTCGAATACGAATTGCAGATCAACGACGTCCTTCCTAACTATGACCTCGCGACAGTCTGCACCTGCGACTTGAGGAGGTTCAGCGCCTCCCTAGTGATGGGTGTGTTGCGCACCCATCCGCTGGTGATCGTCGGCGGAATTCTTCAGGAGAATCCGTTCTACATGCCGCCGGTCGAATTCTGGCAAGTTGAGAAATCGAGGCGGGAAGGTTCACTGAGCGGCATCGGCGCGATGCCAATCGGGAGTGCTCGTTATGCCGTGGGTAGAGAAGCTCTCGGAGCCCCATGAATTGCGCCGGTGCATTCGCGACTTGGTGGCTCTGTCGACGCTGCCAGCCATCTGGAAGGATTACAATCCGAACCAGATTGCCGACAGCGTGGCTGCCGCTCTCGTCGAGATGCTCGGCGCAGATTTCGTTTATCTATTAATTCCCGAGCGGCGTCGCGAACCTTTGATCGAAGTCTTGCGTGCCGGCGCGCCAATCGCTTCCGAATTCGTTGGAACACATTCGTGCGGCGCTCCGTAACAAATTGCCGGCGTGTGCGGCGCAGCAGCAATTGACGATGGCCATTCCCGGCGGCAAGGGCTCGCTGCGTCTGGCTTTCGCTCCGATCGGCTTCGGCGACGACGCCGTCATCGTCGCCGGCTCCGGCCACCATGACTTTCCCACCGAAACGCAGCTGCTTCTGCTCAAGACCGCGGCAAATGAGGCCAGCATCGCGTCGCAACGATGGCAGGCGAACGCCGACAAGCATCGCTTCGTTAGCCTGATCGAGCGCTCGTCCGACTTCATCGGCATTGCGACGCTCGACGGCAGCCCGCAATACATCAACCCCGCCGGTCTGAACCATGTCGGTTTGAGCGGGATGGAACTGGCTTCGCGCCTGAGTATTTTCGATTTCGTCGCTCCAGAGGAGCGCCAGCGGGTGCGCGACGAGCTTTGGCCCATCGTCATGCAGGGCGGACGCTGGTCCGGTGAGATCAAACTTCGCCACTTCGGCACGGAAGCGGCCATCCCATTCCTGGTCGATTGGTTTCGGATTGATGATCCGCGCAGCGGACGTCCGATGGATATCGCAACGGTCAGCCGCGATCTAACCGCCCAGAAGCGTTCGGAAGCCGAATTGCTCAATCTGGCCGACATGCTCGAGCACCGCGTCGCCGAACGGACTGCGGAACTGGCGGAGGCAAATCAAAGGCTGGTCGCCGAGATCGCCGAGCGCGAGCGCTCGGATGCGCGTCTGCAACTATTGCAATTGGAATTCTTCCATACCGCGCGCCTGAATGCGGGCGGGCAGATGGCGGCTGCTCTGGCGCACGAGCTTAATCAACCGCTGACGGCCGCCGTCAACTCCGTCAACGCTGCTCTGCGCCTCATCGCGGATGACCACCACCTGGCGAACGGTAAGATCAGCGAAACCATGAGCGAGGCCGTCGAGCAGGCCTTGCGGGCCGGTCAAATCATCCGACGCTTGCGTGATTTCCTCACTCGCGGCGAGGCTGAGAAGTGTATAGAAAACGTTGTCTCCATGATCGAAGATGCGGGCGCGTTGGCGTTGACCGGGACCAGGACGCTCGAAGTCAAGGTCCATTACCGCTTCGACCCGCATGCTTCCCGCGTCTTTGTCGACCGAACTCAGATCCAGCAGGTTCTCATCAACCTGATGCGCAATGCCGTGGAGGCCATGGCGGCAAGCGACCGACGCGAGCTCGAAGTGAAAACGTGCCTGCTCGATGATGAGACCATAGAGATCGCGGTGGCGGACAGCGGCCCGGGATTGTCGCCTGAAGTTGCCGATCATCTGTTCGAGCCATTCGTTTCGACCAAACGCAACGGCATGGGGCTCGGACTTTCCATTTGCCGATCAATCGTCGAGGCGCATGGCGGCAGGCTCTGGGCCAACCCGGGCCCCGACGGAGGAACGATCTTCTGCTTCACTCTTGCGGCACTCCCGGCAGAAGGAGAGGGCCGTGCCCATTGAACGGACCGTCCATGTGGTCGACGATGATGCGGCGGTTCGGCGATCGCTTGAACGGCTGCTGGACGTCCGCGGGCCTTCATGCGATCTCCTATGAAACTTCGTTGGCATTTCTCGATGCGGCGCCGAACCTCCTACCCGGTTGTCTGCTGCTCGACATCAAAATGCCGGGCTTGGATGGATTGGAGTTGCAGGCTGTTCTGCGGCAAAGCAACGTTCTGGATTCCGGTCATCATGATGACCGGCCAAGGCGACGTGCAAAGCGCCGTGCGCGCGATGAAGAACGGCGCGGTCGATTTCATCGAAAAGCCCTACAGCGACGACGTCTTGCTCAGCGCCATCGAAGCGGCGTTCTGGCCAGCGTCGATCGCGCGGATCTCGGCCGCGAAACCGCCGAGGCGGCCAAACGGATCGCAACGCTCACACCGCGCGAGCACGAGGTTCTCGTGGCCTTGGTGACGGGCCGTCCGAATAAGGTCATCGCCTTCGATCTCGGCATCAGCATTCGAACGGTCGAGGTCCATCGCGCGCGCATGATGGACCGTCTTGGCGTACGTCGGTTTGCGGAGGCGGTACGCCTCGCGGTCTTGGCGCGTATAGACTAAGCCGCGATTTCACATATTGCATGGACGAACTCGTCCGGCACGCCGCGAGCCGCCGCACGGGCATGCCGATTTGCTCGTCGTAGACTTTGCAGTTCCTGCAACGGCTTCCGCAAGCTTCGGCCGAATCGATTACGGGATTTACGTAATCGGAGGCACAGCGACGATGCGGCAGTGCGGGATCAGCACCCGCCGTTTGCTCTCACGTCACGCTCGCCTTCTTCAAGGACGTCGCGATGGACGATACGGACTGTTCTTGTGCTTAATAATTTGATCGCACCACGCTGCTTGAGGTCCGAGAGCGCCCGGCTTACGGTCTCGACCGATACACCAAGATAATCCGCAATGTCGTAGCGCGAGATTGGCAGGGCAACCCGTTCGGTATCTCCGTTTGATAGACGCGCCGACATTTCCAGGAGGAATGAGCCGACCTTTTCCAGCGCGGTGATGCGGCCGAGAATCAACAGCTGGGTCTGCATTCGGGACAAGGCCTTGAATGCGATGTCCCTGAGTTCGCGCGCGATCTTGGGGTCGGACTCCGCAAGGACCTCGATTCGAGGGCGCGGGTAACTGGCGACGACCGTGTTTTCCGCCACGGCCTCGATCGTGGCGTCCGACTGATCGCCGAATGCGAGGCCGAAAAAGTCCCCGGGCAGCAGCAGATCCACGATTTGGCGGCGGCCGTCGACCTGATCGCACAGCGCCGCGCCGCGCCGGAAATGAGGAAGTACCAATGCTCGACCGATTGGCCTTGACTGCATATTTCCTGGCCGCGGTGAAACGGCACGATCACCGCCAGCGCGTCAAGATTTTGCAGCGGATGGGGCTGGGTCGACAGCAGATTGCGGTAGTAGCTGCGCCATTGATCTGGCTCGATTGCACTCGGGGTTTCACGGCAAATTTCATCGCACCGCTCCTACACTGATACAGGGGGCCGTTGCTCGGGCGCCTGCTGTAAAGATTTCCCAGGCTGCCAAGAGCCTCGCGCATACTTGCGGCGGAAAGAACTTGGCAATTTCCCGTATCGTAGGACTACGTAGTAATGGGAGAGCCGAGGCGACCAGGGAACTGCGCGACTTGTGTGCAAGGAAAGCGCGGGGCGACCAATTTCGCGGCTGCTTCAGGCGCAGCATCCTTCTTCGGGAGCACGCGGTAGCGGTGCAGCCCGTGCAATATTTCGATTTCAACCCCAGTCCCGCGTTTCAGTTCAGATCGCGAGAAAAAGTTTGCGATCTTGACGGCCGTCAAGGCGGTGGAACTTGCCACTTCGTAATCTACGCGCTCGCAATGGCTGCCGCGTGACTCGCGCATGGCATGACGGAGGCGAATGAATGTCGAAAGTCCTAGCCGCCGGAACCGTGGCTCCCGGCTTTACCTTGCGCGTCACACCCGATCAGTACCTGTCGCTGAGCGATCTCGCCGGCAGGCCGGTCGTGCTCGCCTTCTACCCGGCCGATTGGAGCCCGGTGTGCGGCGACCAGATGGCGCTCTACAACGAGGTGCTGCCCGAATTTCACAAGCACGACGCCGAGGTGCTCGGTATCTCGGTGGACGGCGCCTGGTGTCACGAGGCCTTTGCCAAGGATCGCCATTTGCATTTCCCGCTGTTGGCCGATTTCGACCCGAAGGGCGCGGTGGCGAAGCAGTACGGCGCCTATCGGGAAAGCGAAGGCGTCTGCGAACGCGCGCTGTTCGTGATCGATCGCCAAGGCGTGATCTTCTGGAGCTATTGCTCGCCGATCGCCGTCAATCCCGGCGCCGACGGAATCCTGGACGCGTTGGAAAGACTGCCGAAAGAAGGAACCTCCGATGGGCACGTTAAAAGTTCCAGTCACGCAGCATGACCATATCAAGGGACCGGCAAATGCCCCGGTGACCCTGGTCGAGTACGGCGACTACGAGTGCCCGCATTGCGGAGCCGCGTATCCGATCGTGAACCTGGTGTTGGAGCACTTCGGTCCGAAACTGCGATTCGTCTTCCGGCATTTTCCGCTGACCCAGGTGCATCCGAACGCGGAACCCGCCGCCGAAAGCGCCGAATTCGCCGGTGCACATGGCCAGTTCTGGGAGATGCACGACGGCATTTATGAAAACCAGGACCGCTTGAGCCCGCCGCTTCTGTTTGCGCTCGCCAGGGCTTTGGGACTGTCCGAATTGGAATTGCGCAATGCCCTGGCGAGCGAAAAATATGCTCGCCAAGGTCAAAAGCGACTTTCTCGAGCGGCGTGCGCAGCGGCGTCAACGGCACGCCGTCATTCTTCATCAACGGTCATCAGCACGAGGGAACCTACACGCTGGAGGACCTTGTCCTGGCCGTTGAGCTGCAGCTTCACGCCAAAGCGGCGCTTTGACGAGTTGGGAAGCGGCCGGCGCCGTGTGCTCCCCGGCGCGAAAAAGCTTCTTGCGAAACTTCTTGAGAAATTGACCGGGATCGCATCGGCAAGATCGATGACTTTGTCATCGGCCACGACGAAGGGCACTCCCTGTTCACGGTCCTGGAGGTCGGCGGTTTTAAGAACGCACACGGAGCACAAAGGGCGGCGGGCACCGCGTATCCCAGAAACGATGCCGGCGGCGGCAATCGATCATTTCGGCGGTATCGGAACGCTTGCCATACAATTCGCCAAGCTTCGCGGCGCTCGCGTGCTCGCGACCGCGACAGGCGTTGACGGTCTCGAGCTCGTGCGGGAGATGGGTGCGGATTTAGCGGTCGAACTCGCGGCACGAGGATGTTGCGGACGCGGCACGCCGCCTCGCGCACGACGGAGTCGATGCGATTTTCGCATTGGCGGGCGGCGATGAGCTCGAACGCGCTCTCGAAGCGCTGCGACCGGGAGGCAGGCTTGCCTATCCCAATGGTGTCGAGCCGGAGCCCAGGAAACGACGGGGCATGAAGTTCATTCCCTACAATGGCGTTGCCGGCGTCAGCGAATTCCGGAGACTTAACGCCGCCGTCGAGGCCGCGAAGCTCAAAGTCCCGATCGCGGAAGCATTTCCACTGCTCAAAGCCGCCAAGGCGCACGAGCGCCTGGCGGAAGGGCATGTGTTGGGGAAAATAGTGCTGCGAAACCGCGAACCTTGATTGCGCGCCTACGCGCCAACAGCATTTGATCTTCGGCGTCTCGCAGTTGCCCGGTCCGCGGGCGGCGCAGGGCCGTTGTGTCCGCGCCGACGAGTAGCGCAAAAATCAAAAATTGCGGATCGCAAAATTGATGGTCGTCATGGCTGCCCGCGATGCCAGGCCTAGGGTTTCGAGCGTATTGGGCCAATCGGGTTGCGGCAGAGCCGATTGAATTGAACAGCTTCCACCTGGAGGACGATCATGAAATCCGACAGTGAAATTGAGCGAGACGTCAAGGAGGAATTCCAATGGAACCCTGATCTTGACGCCACTGATATCGGCGTGTCGGTAGAAAGGGGTCGTCACGCTGACCGGATTCGTCAAAAGCTATTTTGACCGATTAGAGGCTGAGACCGCGGCAAAGCGCGTCGCGGGAGTAGTCGGCGTTGCGAATGACATTGAAGTCCGTCTTCCAAACTTTGACGAAAGACCGGATCCTGAAATCGCACGCGATGCCGTATCAGCCCTTAGGACACAGCTACCTCTGTCCTCAGAGCACATCAAGGTGATCGTGAAAGACGGGGAGGTGACGCTCGAGGGAGAGGTCGAGTGGCAATATCAAAAGCAGGCCGCTGAAAATGCTGTCCTGCGCATCAAAGGGGTCAAGAATGTCATCAATACCATTCACCTCAAGCCCAAGGTAGAACCGGCCCAAATAAAGACCAGGATTGTAGATGCATTGAGGCGCAACGCTGAGGTCGACGCCAATCGCATCCAGGTCGAAACGCACGGAGGAGAGGTGATCCTCAAGGGCACCGTTCGTTCATGGATCGAGCGCGAAGAGGCCGAGCGGGTCGCTTGGTCGGCGCCCGGTGTCACCAAGGTAGAAGACCGGATCGTCGTAGCACCGTAGCGGTCCGCCGGGCCGCTGGGCGAGAGCGCTGCGGCGCTCTCCGCCCTCTCATCGCAGCCAGCAACAGGAGATGTGTCATGAATTTGAGAGCACTGGTTCCATTCAGGGATCGGCAGGGTTTGGCGCGGCCCGAGTTCGGTGTGTTCGGATCGTTGCAACGCGAGGTCGACCGTCTATTCGATGACTTCGCACGCAGCACGCTGGCCATGGCTGGCAACGGCAGTCTCATGCCGAGCATGGACATCACCGAAACGGAGAAGGAGTTCGTGATCACCGCCGAGTTGCCGGGATTGGAGCGGAAAGATGTGGAGATTTCGCTCGAAGACAATGTCTTGACCATTCGCGGCGAAAAGAAGAGCGAGACGAAGCCGGACGACAAGAACAAGAATGTTCATGTCAGCGAGCGAAGCTACGGCGTGTTCTACCGGGTGCTCGAGCTTTCCGACCAAGGTCGATCCTTCGTCCGTGCAGGCGACCATGTCGAAGGGAGTTTTGAAGATCACAATTCCGAAGCCGGCGCGGCCTCAATCGAAAAAGATCGAAGTCCAGGAAGCCGCTTGATTGGCGGCCCGGGGACGTGTCGTCGTTTCCTCCCCTGACCTCGCGCGTCCCCGCTCCCACAACGCAGTGAGCGCAAGTTGTCGTCATGCAACAGAAACGCTTCCAGCTCATACGTCCGGTTGCAAACATACCGAGCGCAGGCTTAATGCCGCATTCAGGACTGCAACGTGTCGAGCGCACGGCAATGTCTTGGCAGCTCGGTTCAACTGCACTCGTAGGCGGCGCACATGTCGGCGAACATCGTGCCGCCCTTGGTCGACGGGATTTCCAGCGCATGCAGCATTGCGAGCAGCGGCAGCACCTCCTCATAGGTCGAGTCGGTGTGCCAGTCGGTGGCGCGCTTGACGCCGTACCAGTCGACGTTGCCGCCTTCGTCCACATTGCGCAGCCACGACACCTCGGGATATTCCTGATGGCGGTAGCCGACCAGCGAGTGGATGCGCGGCGTGCCGAAGCGGCGTCCGAACGCCGCGATATCGCCGGCGTCGAGATGCTGGTTGCGAAACACCAGCACCGGATGCTTGGCAAAAGCCTCTTCGATCCCGGCGAAGGTCGCGTCGTCGAGTTTCGACAGATCGACGCCGAGCGCCTCGGTGCCGAGCGCCTCGCCGAGCGGGCGCAGTTGCGGTGCGGTCATCAATTGTCCTCCGTCGATGTCCCGCTGCCAGTTTACGAGGACTGTCGCTACGGGTCTAATCGAACATAGCTGGATTGCGATTGGAGAGCGCATGAAACCCGAGGACAACCTCTACAAGACGGCCGGGGTCGACACAGCCGAGATGCAGTCCGGCCTCGCCAAGATCATCGACAGCATCAAACAGACCTGGCCGCCGCCGGGCGGGTTGGGCGAAGTCAAGCTCGATATCGGGTATTTCGCCAATGTCATCGACATCGGCGGCGTCGGCTTGGCGATTTGCACCGACGGGGTCGGGTCGAAGTCGATCGTCGCGCAGATGATGCGCCGCTACGACACGATCGGCATCGATTGCGTCGCGATGAATGTCAACGATGTGCTGTGTGTCGGCGCGCGGCCGCTCTCGATGGTCGATTACATCGCGGTCGAGGAGTCCGACGCCGAAATGCTCGGCGCGATCGCGATCGGCCTGGCGACCGGCGCCAAAGCGGCGAGAGTTTCGATCTCCGGCGGCGAGATCTCTCCGCTGAAGGATGTGATGCGCGGTTTCGATCTGGTCGGAACGGCGGTCGGGATCGTGCCGCTCGACCGGGTTGTCACCGGGCGCGACCTCGTGCCCGGCGACGTCATCATCGGGCTCGAAAGCAGCGGCATCCACAGCAACGGCTTGACCCTGGCGCGCTACGTGTTTTTCAAGCAGGGCAAACTATCGGTCGAGCATATCTTTCCCGAGCTCGGCATACCGCTCGGGGAAGAGCTCCTGCGCCCGACCTTGATCTACGTGACGGAGATCCTCGACCTCATCGACAACATCCCGTCGGTCAAGGCGTTGATCAACATCACCGGCGACGGCTTGCTCAATCTGCCGCGGGTCGACGCCAAGGTGGGGTTCTTGATCGACTCCTTGCCGCCGACGCCGCCAATCTTTGATTTGATACGACAGCACGGCGGCGTCAGTGGCGCCGAAATGTACCAAGTCTACAATATGGGGATCGGCTTCTGCGTTCTCGTCGCCGAACAGGATCAGAGCGCCGCGCTGGCCGTCCTGCAACGCCACCGTCGGCGCGCCCAAGTCATCGGCCGAGTCATCGAAGACGACACCAAAGGAGTTTACTTGCCGCAGCGCCGGCTCGTCGGGCACGGGAAAGAGTTCCGCGAGCACTAAGTTCACTCATTCACTACTGGGTTGCAGCTGTCGCAGTATCCCCAGGTTAGCGCTACGTGCGGCCGAGACGAGGTCGTCATATGGCAAATCGGTGACGGTCACAAAACCGGCCTGCCCATTTTCGCCATCGATGGTGCGGCCGGTCAGTGGCTCGTCGACATATTGGAACCAGTGGGCCCCGACAAAATCCGAGTTGTCGGCAACGGAGCGCAAATACCGGGCATAGGCGGGCCCACGCTCGCTTTCCTTGCCGACTCCGATAATTCCTTCCCAGAACAGCCCGCGATCGACCGATCCAAAGTGGAATTCGCCGATCAGAGCGGGTTTGCCGAGCTTGTGAAACCGCGCCCATTCGTCGGGATCATCGGCCAGCGACCGGACGTAAAGATTGAAGCTGACGACATCGCACCAATGGGCGCAGGCCGCAACGGCCTCGTCGGTTCGCCAAGCGAATCGGCTCCCGAGATAGAGGTGGTCGGGATCGTGGCGGTGCAAGGCTTCGGCCACTGTGCGAAAGTAAGCTTCAGCAAACCGCCTGGTAAAAGCCGCCAGGTCGCGAATAACCGCCGGTTTGTCGAGGCTTGACGACGGCAGTGCTAATCCCGCGTCGCGCAGTGCGTCCCACGAGGCGAGGGATACCCCCCAGGCCTGCGCAAGGTTTTCTGGCTCGCGATAGATCCCGATCAGATACGCGACAAACGCCGATTTCGCCGGGCTCTGCGGTCCGGCGGCAAGAGCGTTGATGGCCAGCGCATAATATTTCCGCGGGTTGGCGGGCGACTCCAGCCCCCAGGAAAGCTCGTTATCGACAAAATAACCGATCAGGTAAGGATCGCCGCGAAAGTGCGCCCTCGCGTTGCGCGCCATCTTGTCAACGGCATCGGCAAACCGCGGATCGAAGGGGTCGGGCATCGGCCCCAACCAATCCTCGCCCGAGCTGACCCTCGCGTACTCCCCTTCGGTCGAGAGGGCTGCCGTGTAGGGGAGGCGGTGCATCGCCGATAGATCGGGGTCGCTCCAATTGCCAATCGTGTTGAAGCCCCAGGCCTCGAGCCGTATTGCCGCCTCCTCGCGCCAGCGCGCAAGCCAATCGGCGCCAAATTTGCGCTCAAGATTGGCGGAATAGAAATCGAAGGCAAGACCGTGATTGAAGAAGCGGTCGTTCTGTTCTGCGGACCGCGGACGATCGTCGTGTTCGCTCCAGTGCCCGGCAAGCTCGCCGTCGCGCGCGGGCAGGTCATCGAACATGAACTCGCGACCCTCGACATAAGTCGTCTCTCTCATCGACACGACATCCATCCCGATCGAGAAAAACGGATTGCCTTCCGGAGTGACAAGCCGCCATCTACCGCCGCGCTGCTCGGTTCGGAAAAATCCCGACGCGCGAAAGCTGCCTGTCCCCAATAGCCCGCCAAACCGGTCGTGTTTGGGGATCTCGGTGCGCCACTGCGCCAGTTGCGCGGCCTCTTCGGCGCCGCGGGCGCGAAGCATCTCGGTCGAGATAATCTTTTCCGGCCACGTGCCCCTGCGAAACTGCCCGAAACCGTCGACTATCCGATCATAGGCGGCTTTGTCTTCTTGGCTCGGCGGCTCGACCCGCAGGACACCGACTGTGAGATGTTGGGCAACCGCCCGCTGCCGAACCCCAAGGCGGACCGAGGTGACGCTGGAGGGGTCGATCGAGCCCTGGGTTTTGGTAACCGGCCATTCATTCGGCGCGAGCCCCGCTGCCTTCAGTGACGGTCCGCCGAGCATCCCCATTGTCCGCGGCGGGGGTGCGTCGATCCGGATCGTGAGATCGCCGCCGCTGTGTGGCGCGATTGCCATTTCGCCACTCAATGACCGGCCTGCGGTGTCTTCGATCCGCAGCTTCAGGGTCAGTGCTTCGTCGTCCGGGTTCTCCACGGGGAGAACGAGTTTGCTGGTCGCCGACCAGTCCCAGACGCCCCGCGCCGGCCTCCACAACAATGCCGGCCGCGCTTTGTTGGCAAATACGACGTGCAGCCGCTCGCCATCCTGCGACTCGATCGCCACGTTCGGCATCTCGAGTGTAAAATCAACACGCTCAGCAACAGCGCGGCCCGAGGAAATCATCATCGGGAGCGCAAACAGGAGCGCCAGTCCCGGCGGTTTCACTAGGATCCCACCTCGTGGACGAGTTCAAGGATCTCGCGACTACGCGACACGCGATTGCCCCAGACGCGATCAAAGTCCGTGATCAGCGGTATGATCTGCGCGGAGCCGATCACCGCTTGTGCCTGCCCGAAGTCGGAGAATTCGTAAAAGGCATAATGGACGGCCGGATGAGTGTGACTCCAGCAACGCCAGCCCCGCTGCGCGCCAAAGGTCTTGATCGCGAGCGGTAGATGATCGGTAGCGTACCAATGCTCGAACGGCGCGCGGTCGGCCGGATCGGGCACCTCGGCGCGCACCATGAGATAACTCTTGGCCATGGCGTTTTCCTCCTTTGGGTACCGGGCACAACCGAGAATTGCGAATGGAGCGCTCGGGAAGGCGGACCGAGGTTTCCCGAAGAGCAGGTCGATCGTCAACCCGTGCGCCACGCGCCGTTATGCCACAGGAATTCAACATCATCATGCGCCGCCACGGCCGTGCTACTGCTCGCGGCGATCGAGAAACCGATTTCTGAGTTAACCAAGCTTTAAGCGATTCGCCTCCCCCGCAATCTTGTGCATATTATGGCGGTGCGCCGTGAGGCGGCGCGAAGTGCCATTTGCGCCAACAGCTTGGGTGACGAGCATTTGTGATGGGATTGCCAGGGAGACAGGGGCTCTACGACCCGCGCAACGAGCATAATTCGTGCGGCATCGGTTTCGTCGCCAACATCAAGGGACGAAAATCGCACGACTTGATCGAGCGCGGGTTGCAGATCCTGGTCAATCTCAACCATCGCGGCGCGGTCGGGGCCGACCCGCTGGTCGGCGACGGCGCCGGGTGTCTCATTCAAATGCCCGACGCGCTGTTGCGCGACTGGGCGACCGGCAAAGAGCTGAGACTGCCGACGCTCGGCCGTTATGCCGTCGCGATGTGCTTTATGCCGTCGGACGAACGGGCGCGCGCCATTGCCATCGCGCATGTCGAGCATTTCATCGCGGCCGAAGGACAGCGTCTGATCGGATGGCGCGATGTCCCCACCGACACCACCGGGCTCGGCGCGCGGGTCATCGAGGCGATGCCGTGGATCAGCCAAGCCATCGTCGCCTGCAATCGCGGGGTGACTGATCAGGATGCCTTCGAACGCAAGATCCTGACGATCCGCAAGCAGGTTCTGAACAGCGTCGTCGCGCTGGCCGAGAGCCATGGCATGCCGGCGTTGCGTGACCTCTACATGCCGTCTTTCTCGACGCGCACCGTCGTCTACAAGGGCCTCCTTCTGGCGCCTCAGGTCGGCAGCTTCTACGAGGATTTGCGCAACCCATTGACGGTCTCCGCACTGGCCCTGGTGCATCAGCGGTTCTCGACCAACACCTTCCCGTCCTGGCGGCTGGCTCATCCGTACCGCTTTCTGTGCCACAATGGCGAGATCAACACGGTGCGCGGTAACGTCAATTGGATGGCGGCGCGTCGGCAGGCGATGACCTCGGAACTGTTGGGGGCCGACCTTGCCAAGATGGTGCCGTTGATCGGGCCGGGCCAATCGGACACTGCCTGCATCGACAACGCGCTCGAGCTTCTTGTTGTCGGCGGCGGCTACTCGCTGGCGCATGCGATGATGATGCTGATCCCCGAGGCGTGGGCCGGCGACCCGCTGATGGACCCGCAGCGCCGAGCTTTTTACGAGTACCATGCCGCCTTGATGGAGCCGTGGGACGGCCCGGCGGCGATTGCCTTCACCGACGGCCGCCAGATCGGCGCCACGCTCGACCGCAATGGCCTCCGGCCGGCGCGTTACATCATCACCGACGACGACCAGGTGATCATGGCCTCGGAAGCCGGCGTATTGCCGGTCCCCGAGGACAAGATCGCCCGCAAATGGCGTCTGCAGCCGGGCAAGATGCTGCTGATCGACCTCGAAGAGGGTCGCATCATCGACGACGACGAGATCAAGCGCAAACTCGCCGCCGAGCATCCCTACGATGCCTGGCTCGAAGCCACTCAGTTCAAGCTTTCCGACTTGCCCGACGTATCGGAGGAGCACCGCGAGGAATTCTTTCGGGCGGCGGTGCCGGCGCGGCCCAACGACCCGACGTCCCAACTCAACCGGCAGCAGGCTTTCGGCTACACCCAGGAGGACATCCAGTTCTTCCTCGAGCCGATGGCGCGTGACGCCGACGACCCGGTAGGGTCAATGGGCACCGACACGCCGATCGCCGCCCTCTCAAACAAGCCCAAGCTGCTCTACAACTACTTCAAACAGAACTTCGCCCAGGTCACCAACCCGCCGATCGACCCGATCCGCGAGGAGTTGGTGATGTCGCTGGTCTCGATGATCGGGCCGCGCCCCAATCTGTTGGGGCATGAGGCCGGCTCGCATTACCGGCTCGAAGTCTCGCAGCCGATCCTGACCGATGGCGATCTGAAAAAGATCCACGGGATAGAAACCCTGGTCAGGGCCTTCCGCACCGACACCCTCGACGCCACCTGGCCGGCCTCGGAGGGCGTCGACGGAATGGCGCCGGCGCTCGACCGGCTGTGCCGTGAGGCGACCGATGCGGTGCATGCCGGCCACAACATCCTGATCCTCTCCGACCGCGCGATTTCCGCCGAGCGGGTGCCGATTCCCGCGCTGTTGGCGACATCCGCGGTGCATCACCACTTGATCCGCCAAGGTCTGCGCACCCTGACCGGCATCGTCGTCGAGACCGGCGAGGCACGTGAGGTGCACCATTTCTGTGCGCTGGCGGGGTACGGCGCCGAGGCGATCAACCCCTACCTCGCCTTTGCCACCTTGGAACAGATCCGCCTCGAAAACGATCTGCCGCTTGGCCCCGCCGAAGTGCAGAAGAATTATATCAAGGCCGTCGGCAAGGGCATCCTCAAAGTCATTTCCAAGATGGGGATCTCGACCTACCAGTCTTATTGCGGGGCGCAGATCTTCGACGCCGTGGGTTTGGCCAGCGATTTTGTCGAGAAATACTTCACCGGAACGGCGACGACGATCGAGGGTGTCGGTCTGCACGAGATCGCCGGGGAAGCGGTCGCCCGGCACAAGCACGCCTACGGCAATAGCCCGATCTACCACGACATGCTCGACGCCGGGGGCGATTACGCCTTTCGCCTGCGCGGCGAGGACCATGCCTGGACACCGGAATCGGTCGCCAAATTGCAGCATGCGGCGCGCGGCAACTCATTGGCTGACTACCGCGCCTTCGCCGCGACGATCAACGACCAGAGCGAGCGGTTGTTGACGATCCGCGGGCTGATGAGCCTCGATTTCGCGGAAGCGCCGGTGCCGCTCGACGAGGTCGAGCCGGCGAGCGCGATCGTCAGGCGCTTTGCCACCGGGGCGATGAGCTTTGGCTCGATCAGCCGCGAGGCGCACACGACCCTGGCGATCGCGATGAACCGCATCGGCGGCAAATCCAATACCGGCGAGGGCGGCGAGGAGGCGGAGCGGTTCAAGCCGCTCGACAACGGCGATTCGAAGCGCTCGGCGATCAAGCAGGTCGCCTCGGGACGGTTCGGCGTGACCACCGAGTACCTCGTCAATGCCGATGTCCTGCAAATCAAGATGGCGCAAGGCGCCAAGCCCGGCGAAGGCGGGCAATTGCCCGGCCACAAGGTCGACAAGGCGATCGCCAAGGTGCGGCATTCGACCCCTGGGGTCGGGCTGATCTCGCCGCCGCCGCACCACGACATCTACTCGATCGAGGATTTGGCGCAGCTGATCCATGATCTGAAGAACGCCAACCCGAAGGCCGCGGTATCAGTCAAGCTGGTCTCCGAGGTCGGCGTCGGCACGGTCGCGGCCGGAGTCAGCAAGGCGCGCGCCGATCACGTGACGATCGCCGGGTTTGAGGGCGGCACCGGCGCCAGCCCGCTGACCTCGCTGACCCATGCCGGCTCGCCCTGGGAGATCGGGCTTGCCGAGACCCAGCAGACCCTGGTGCTGAACGGCTTGCGCGGGCGCATTGCAGTGCAGGTCGATGGCGGGCTGCGCACCGGCCGCGACGTCGTGGTGGCGGCATTGCTCGGCGCCGACGAGTTCGGCTTTGCCACGGCGCCCTTGATCGCCGCCGGCTGCATCATGATGCGCAAGTGCCATCTCAACACCTGCCCGGTCGGCATTGCGACCCAGGATCCGGTATTGCGCAAACGCTTCACCGGGCAGCCCGAGCACGTCATCAACTACTTCTTCTTTATTGCCGAGGAAGTGCGCGAGCTGATGGCCAAGCTCGGCTTCCGCACGTTCCACGAGATGATCGGTCGGGTCGATAAGCTCGACATGATCCGGGCCATCGAGCATTGGAAGGCGAAAGGTGTGGATCTCAGCCGGTTGCTGCATCGCGTGCCGGCCAAGCCGCGGGTCGCGATCTACAATTGCGAGCGGCAGGACCACCACCTCGACAAGGCGCTCGACAACGAGCTGATCGCCGCGGCGCAGCCGGCGCTCGACGAGCGCGCCCCGGTGCGCATCGAGCACCCGATCCGGAATGTCCACCGCACCGTTGGCGCCATGCTGTCGGGCGAGGTGGCGCGGCGTTATGGCCATGCGGGCCTGCCGCAGGACACGATTTGGGCCAGTTTCCGCGGCAATGCCGGGCAGAGCTTCGGGGCGTTTCTGGCACGCGGCGTGACCCTTGAGCTTCACGGCGACGCCAACGACTATGTCGGCAAGGGCCTATCCGGCGGACGCCTGATCGTCCGCCAGCCGCCAGAGGCCTCGCGCGAGCCGACCGACAACATCATCATCGGCAACACGGTGCTCTACGGCGCGATCGCCGGCGAAGCCTATTTCGAGGGGGTCGCGGGTGAGCGATTTGCAGTGCGCAATTCGGGCGCATTGGCGGTCGTCGAGGGCACCGGCGACCATGGCTGCGAGTATATGACCGGCGGCGTGGTGGTCGTGATCGGCGACACCGGCCGCAACTTCGCGGCCGGCATGTCGGGCGGCGTCGCCTATGTTTGGGATCCGACCGGGCGCTTTGCCCGTCTATGCAACCTCGCCACGGTTGGTCTGGAGCCCGTTGCGTTTGATGATCCTGCCGAGGAGGACGATTCCGACCGGCCACGGCAGCGCTCGCCGAGCGTCGAGGACGCCGGCATGGGCGACCTTTTACGCTTCGATGCCGCCCGATTGCGCATCCTGCTCGAGCGTCATCATCTTTTTACCGGCAGCGCTCGGGCCCGCGCCCTACTCGAAGACTGGGACAATGCGCTCGGTTGTTTTGTCAAAATAATGCCGAAGGACTACCGGCGCGCCCTTCTCGAACTGCAGGCCGAGCGCCAAGCGGCACGCACGGAAGCCGCAGAATGAGATCGGGCTGCCGGAGAGCTCGGCGGCGGCCGAGGACGCGGTGCCATGGGTAGGCCGACCGGCTTTCTCGAGATTGAACGGCAGGACCGAGGGTACGACAAGCCGGATATCCGGCGCCGCAGCTGGCAGGAGTTCGTCAAGCCGCTGCCCGACGCGGAAAACCGCAGGCAGGCAGCGCGCTGCATGGATTGCGGCATACCGTTTTGTCACGAGGGTTGCCCGGTCAACAATCTGATCCCGGACTGGAACAATCTGGTCTACCGTGACCAGTGGCGGGCGGCGCTCAGGACATTGCACTCGACCAACAATTTCCCGGAATTCACCGGCCGGATTTGCCCGGCGCCGTGTGAAGCCTCCTGCACCCTCAATATCGATGACAATCCGGTCACGATCAAAACCATCGAATGCGCGATTGTCGACCGTGGCTGGCGCGAGGGATGGATTGAGCCACTGGTGCCGCCGGGGCGGACCGGAAAGCGGGTTGCGGTGATCGGCTCGGGTCCGGCCGGGCTTGCTTGCGCCCAGCAGCTGGCGCGTGCCGGTCACTCTGTGACGGTCTTTGAAAAGAGCGACCGCGTCGGCGGTCTGTTGCGCTACGGCATCCCCGATTTCAAGATGGATAAGTGGCTGATCGACCGCCGGGTCGAGCAGATGGAGGCCGAGGGTGTGATGTTTCGCACCGAGGTCGAGATTGGCGCCGCTATGCCGATCGGCGCGCTGATCGAGGAATTCGACGCCGTTGCAATGACCGCCGGCGCCGAGGCGCCGCGCGACCTCGATGTCCCCGGCCGCGAGCTCGACGGGATTCATTTCGCGATGGATTTTCTGCCACAGCAGAACAAACGCAACGCCGGTGACAGCGAGACACGCGCCGCGCCTCGCGGCACGATCACCGCGCATGGCAAGGATGTCATTGTGATCGGCGGTGGCGATACCGGGTCGGACTGCATCGGCACCTCGGTGCGCCAAGGCGCGGCGTCGATTACTCAGCTCGAAATCCTGCCAATGCCGCCGGAGCGCGAGAACAAAGCCCTGACCTGGCCCGATTGGCCACTGAAACTGCGAACCTCGTCGTCGCAGGAGGAAGGCTGCGAGCGCGACTGGTCGGTATTGACCAAGCGCGGGCTCGGTGATGACGGCCGCGTCACGGCGCTCGAATGCGTCCGCGTCGAATGGCTGCAAAACCCGGACGGCCGCCACGTCATGCGGGAAATCCCCGACAGCGCCTTCACGCTGAAGGCCGATCTCATACTGTTGGCGATGGGTTTCCTAGGCCCGCGCCGGCCGGGGATGGTCGAGCAATCGGGTGTCGAGCTCGATCCCCGCGGCAACATTCGCGCCAATACCGTCGACTACCGCGCCTCGGTGACCAAACTGTTTGCCGCCGGGGATATGCGACGCGGTCAGTCGCTGGTTGTGTGGGCTATCCGCGAAGGCCGCCAATGCGCCCGCGCCATTGACGAGTTCCTGATGGGAGCAAGTCTGCTGCCGCGGTAAGCGGCCCGTCCCAGATTGCATTCAGCCCCGTGCCAGAGCTGTTGGACTCCGGATATGGCCCCCTTCCGTAGGCGCTTTAGCGGGGAGTGACGAGAAGAGAGCGACTGGCCTCTTAACGGGTCTGTAATGGGAGGGAAAATGGTCCGAATGGCGGCAAGATGGTTTGCGTCGGTGATAACGGTGATGCTGGCAAGCTCCGGCGCGGTTCTGGCCGAGGCGCCGTCGGGGCCGCCGATCACGATCGGGTTCAGCATGCCATTGACCGGCGGGCTCGCGGTCAATGGCACCTCCGGGCTACTGGCAATGCAGATCTGGGCCGAGGACACCAATGCCAAGGGCGGTCTCCTCGGCCGACCGGTCAAGCTCGACTATTACGACGACCAGACCAACCCGTCTTTGGTGCCCGGCATCTATACCAAGTTGCTCGATGTCGACAAGGTCGATCTCGTAATTTCGGCATACGGGACAAATGTCACGGCGCCGGCACTGCCGGTCGTCATTCAGCACAACATGACCTTCATGGGTCTCTTCGCAATGGACGTCAACGAGGAGTTCCATTACCCGAGATACTTCTCGATGCTGCCGGTTGGACCGGATCCACGGGCGGCAATCTCCGAGGGCTTCTTCGAGATCATCAAGGCCAATAAAGAAAAGCTCGGCCTCAGCACGATCGCTTTGGCGGTCGATGACGGTGAGGCGACTCGAAATACTGCCGACGGGGCCCGGGTCAATCTGAAGAAGGCCGGGCTCAAAACCGTCTACGACAAGACCTACCCGCCGACGACAACCGACTTCACCCCGATCATCCGCGCGATCCAGGCGACCAACGCCGATATCGTCTATGTCTCCTCCTATCCTCCGGACAGCGTCGGCATCATCCGCAGCGTTCACGAGCTCGGACTCAACACCAAGATCTTTGGCGGCAACCTGACCGGGCCGCAGAGCACCTCGATCAAGACCTCGCTGGGATCGATGCTGAACGGCATCATCACCTTCGATTGGTGGCTGCCGGCGCCCTCCTTGCGGTTCCCCGGCGTGATGGAGTTTCTCGAGCGCTATCAGAAACAGGCGGCCGGCAAGGGGGTCGACCCGCTCGGTTATTATTTGGCGCCGTGGGCCTACGCCGATCTGCAGGTGTTGGGGGACGCGGTCGACGGCACCAAGAGCCTCGACCAGGACAAGATCGCCGATTACATCCGCACCCATACCTTCAAGACGGTCGTCGGCGATGTCGCTTTTGGCGAAAAGGGCGAGTGGCAAAAGGCGCGCGTCTTGACGATCCAGTTTCAGAACATCACCGGCACCACCGTCGACGATTTCCGCGACGGCAAGGGTGAAGTCGTGCTATGGCCGGACGAATACAAAGCCGGCGACCCGATCCTGCCTTACTCCGCAATAAAGCACTGAGCAGACGGAAATCGGTGTAAGCCGCAACGCCGGCGATATCTCCTTCGCGACCAGAACGGAGAAGCTCGATCATGATCTGTGATGTGCACGCGCACTACATTCCGAAGAACTTCAGCGATTTGATGGGCGAGCGGTTTCCGCCGCGCGTCGGGGTGCCGGTGAAGGCCGGGATCGCGAAGCATCCGGTTTCGGATTCGGCGGGTGATATCAGCGGGCGGCTCGAATTGATGGACGCCGCCGGGGTTGAGAAGCAGGTGCTGTCGCCGCACCGTCCGCCCTATCTGCCGGACGAGGCGGAGTGCGTCCGAGCCGTCACGATGCTGAATGACGGCTATGCCGACCTGGCACACCGCTATCCGCAGCGCATCGCTTCCTATGTCATGCTGCCGTTGCCGTTTATCGATGCGGCATTGCGAGAGATGGAGCGCGGCCTCGATCAGTTGGGCTGCGTCGGCGTCAATATGCACATCTCGTGCTTGAACCGATCGGTGGCGGAGAGCGAGTTCGAACCGATCTACCAGGAGATGAACCGGCGCGGCACGATCCTTTTCGTGCACCCGTCGGTTACCGGCATCTGTTCGCCATTCATCACCGATTATCGATTCACCGCGTCGGTTGGCACGTCGCTCGAGGACGCGATCTTTGTGTTGCACATGATCGCCAAGCAGATCCCGCATCGCTACCCGAACATCAAATTCATCGTGCCACATCTCGGCGGGCCGATCCCGATGCTGCTCAATCGGCTCGACCAGCAAGGCCAGCGCGACCACCCGAATTTGCCTGAGGCGCCGAGCGTTACCGCCAAGCGCTTCTGGTACGACACGGTGTGTTATGGATCTAAGGCGGCATTCACCTGCGCCCTCGAAGCCTTCGGGGCGGACCATCTCGTGACCGGCAGCGACTATCCGGTATTGCAGGACTACGAGGCCTATAAGGAAACCTTCGCCTATATCGAGCGCCTCGGCGTGGCCCCGGCCGATGTCGACAAGATTCTGCACCACAACGCGCACGCGTTGTTCGGCTTCCGGCATTAGTCTTCGCCAGCGATTTCGGGTAGGCTTGGCGGCAAAACGCGATGGAGGATAACGATGCTGCTGCGCGACAGTTGGTATGTTGCCGCATGGACAGACGAGATCGGCGGGCAGCCGCTCGCCCGCAGGATCTGCAATGAACCGATCGTGCTGTTCCGCGACGGCACCGGTCGCGTCGCCGCCCTGACCGACCGATGCTGTCATCGAGCCGCGCCATTGCATATGGGCACCCTGGTGGAGGAGGGGATCCAGTGCGGCTATCACGGCCTCGTCATCGACGGGTCGGGGCGGTGCGTGCGTATCCCAGGCCAGACGCAGATCCCCGAGAACGCGCGGGTGCGCAGCTATCCGGCCGTGGAAAAGGACCAGATGGTGTGGATCTGGATGGGCGACCCGGGCCAGGCCGACAGCGCCGCGATCGTCGACTATCCCTTTCACAACGATCCCGGCAAATGGCCAAACAAACACGACGTCTATCCGATCAAGGCCAATTACATGCTGATGGTCGACAATCTGATGGATCTGACACATCTCGGTTACCTCCACGCCAAGACCGTCGGCGGCAACCCCGCGGCGCATGTCGAGGCCGAGATGAAGACGGTGCGGACCCCGACCGGCGTCAAATTCACCCGCTGGCTGCGGAATTCATTGCCGCCGCCGACCTATGTCAAGGCAGCGGGCTTCACCGGCCGGGTCGACCGCTGGCAGGAGTTCGAGTTTGTCGCGCCGAGCAGCGTGCTGCAATGGACCGGTGCGGCCGATGCCGGCGCCGGCGCCTATGAAGAAAAGCGCGACGGCGGCTTCCAGTTCCGCTTGTTCCACGGCCTGACGCCGGAGACCGAAAGCAGCTGCTTTTATTTCTGGTCGGTGGCGAACGGTTATCGCCAGAACGATCCCCAGACGACCGAGCAGCTGTACCAGGAGATCGCCCCGACCTTTGTCGAGGACCGGGTTATGGTCGAGGCGCAGCAGGCGCGGCTCGGCGAGTTCGGCGAGACGGGGCTCGTCGACATCGCGTCGGATGCGACGCGGATGCAGATGCGGCGCATGGTCGAGCGGCTGATCGCCGATCAGCAATCCGGTCTCGCGGCGGAGTAGACCTTCCCTATCCCGTCTCCGGCGGCTTTTCGAGCATCGCGACGCCGCGCCCGCGTACCTGCTTCATGATCGTATCGCCGATGAGGCGCATCATCCACGGCAGATCGATCTCGATGCGGACAGCCTCGTCCAGCACCTCGATCCGGCCGCTGATCGTCTGCCACAGCGCCACCGCGCGAAAATTGAGGGTGTCGCCCTCCCAGCTGTGATCGAGCGTGCTGACCAGCCCGCGGAGTTCCGGGCCGATGTGGCCGACGCCGCTGTCGAGCCGGCGCTTCGCCTCCTGCCGGCCAAGCTGATGCGGGATCGAAACGATCAGCGGCTGGGTCATTGAACGGCTCCTATCGTGTGACGTTGGTGTGGCTCGCGCTGCCAATAAGGCAGAGCACCGGAAACCGGCTCAACGGATCTCCCTGTGGGCGACCTCCCCGCTGGCCGACCCGCATCTTCCGCCTGATTCTTCCACAAACGACACAGCGGTGCACCTCCCCGCTGCCGCAGCTCGGGCGAGCCGGCCGAAATCGGTTATCGTTGCGGTGCCGTACCGCGCCATCATCAAGGCTACCCTGATGATTTCGACAATGCGGCGACGAATGTTAGGAGGCGCTTACCTCCGCGTTCTGGCCGATCACAGGTGCCGATCGCAGAATGTCGACGCCGGACAATGTCTAATCGACCCGTCGCGGCCCAGCATTCGGAGGTTCATGCGGCGCCGGCGAGCGTTTCATTTACGTGGTTCGAGGCGCCGCGGATGAATTTGAAAGCGTCTGATGATTGCCAAACTCCTCATTTAAGGCGGCCGCGGCTTCTGTGCTGGCGAGGCTCTGCACGCACTGCAGAATGGGAGCGAGTACGCCCGATCACGAGGGTTAAGATGCCGACGTGAACCGGGCGATCGCCCACCCAGGAAAAGCTATTGGCCGGAGACTGGCGCGAAAAGCGAAGCCCCCGGGGGGAATCGACTATTGCGCTCCGATCGTCCAGACCGTCTTGGTCGTAGTCATGCCGAGCGTGCCGCTGTTGTCCGACAGGTAGCGGCTGGTGCGGCTGTCCTGCACTATCCAGCCTGAGCCCGAGGCCGTGAGAGTCCACGTGTCCGGGGTGCTGGTCGGCTGTGAAACGGTGCCGTTACCAGCGTCGGCCATGTAGTGTCCGACCCAGGGTCCGTTACCCTGATCGCCACAATCGTTCAGGAAGCTCGCGCCGTTCCACGTCCACTTCTGGCACGATCCGCTATTGTTTGGATAGAGTTGAACCGAGGGCGTATCGCCCCAATAGCCGAAGCCGCCGTCGACCGACGCACCATTAAAGCTGATCCGGTAGGTTCCATTCGGAAGCGTGCCGGGTGGCGGGGGAGGTGGAGGGCTTGATCCGGCTGTCACGAACCATAGGTGAAGCGCGGGATCAGTAGCTCCGTAGAGATTGTGGTTCGCGCCGGCGACGGCGAGCCCCCCGTTGTACATGACAAATTGCTGGTTATGGGTGCCGAGATCGGCGAGTTCGGTGACCGGCGTGAACGCTCCGCCCTGATACTCGAACAACGCTACTCGGCACGCGGGGACGCTGGAATGCTCATCAAATCCAACGCTGTTGCATTGAGCGCTGACTTGCTCCTGCTCGGCGACGATGAAGAATGGCGATCCGGCGAGGCTCCCGCTGTCGATCTCGTGGATCGCCCGATAGGTGGAATCGAGCGACTTGGCGGTCCATGAGTTCCGTGGGTTCGAGCGAGCAAAGAATGCAACAAGACCGGGCGTCCAAGGACCGTTCGGCTCCTCGCTGGAGCCAACGATGATCGCGTCTGACGGTCCTCCATACGCCACCGTCGCGATGGCGGTCTCGCCGACGTCGTTATTGCTGCCGCCGTTTCCGACCAGATGCGGCACCCAGGCGCCGGTCCGGTTGCCGGGATTTTGGAACCAGTAGACGCCGTTGGGCGTCGCTCCGACGACGTTGATGCGGGCCGTGCCGGCGATCGATGCAAGCGCTACCGAGTTCCCAATCCCCGCGCCGGTGCTGTCCCGGAACGGGTTATTCACGATCTGCCACGAGTTCCAGTCATTCTGGTAGGCGATGAACGACTGAGTCCCGGCAAAGAATACCGCCGAGCAAACGACGTCCTGCTTGCCGTCGCCGTCGAGATCGACGATGTGGAGGTCATGACACCCGGCGTCCGGATTGATGACCTCACTGGACCACGGCTGCGTCGGGTCGCCGCCCCAGTTCAACGGGTTGAAGTACCAGACAAGTTGGCCGTCTCGCGATGCCATTACGCCGGGATAGGTATCGCCCGGAAAGAGAAACGGCCGTGCCCGCTCATAGGCGTCTCCGCTCGGATCGATCGTCGTCATCGTCCACGGGCCAGAGAGGTCGCCACTCGATTGGTAAAGATAAAACCCGCCTGGGCCGCCATCCCCACTGGCCGACCCCAGAACAACGCTCGGTACGGTCGTCGAGGTGAAGTAGCCGATCGTTTTTTCGAGCGGTGCGCCCGGCGGTGAAAAATCAATGATGAAGTCTTGAACGCTTTGGCCAGATGCCGCCGCCGGCGCCAGCACAGCGATAAATACAACCGCAGAAAGCGGCTTCACCAAGGTCCGGCATATCTGATGAAGATTCTACTTAACGCTCCCTATAGTAGGGTAGGTCTTTGTCATGTTATCTCACTCCATGCCTTTCCCTGGCGTTTTAATAAGTCGAGGTGCCCCAGCTCACGCGATGTGAGATCATCTGATCTCCCGTATTTTAAAATATTCTACCCGGATTGGTAGATCAATATCTCTCGTTAGAGAACTTTTACCGAAAAAATATGTAAGATTAATTCGGAGTGCTAGGAGTGATAATGATAGTTCCGGCTGATGCGATGCGGGTTTCGTGGCTGGCGAGCCGGCGCTGTAATCGGTACCCAACCAAAACCTCACGGAAATTCTATTTAACGCATTAACCGGACTGGAAAATCGCTGGACAACTGGGGTCCTGATCGGCGCTGATCGGGACCCCGGCTTTGAGGGCAAATTAACCAGCTATATCAGGTTCTTCCGAGATTATCTTTGCAAGCGCAGGGTACACAGCGATTTCTTCCCGTTTCGGCATGGGGGAATGCCACGTATTCGTGGTATGCCGTCCAAAGCAAGTTCATGGCCCTAGCTTCATCGTGCACAAGGACATCAACCAGAAAAGAGCGGCCTTTTCCCGATAGCCCCAATCGGATAACTGCGGCCCCTCTCGGCAGGTCGAGCGGTTTCATTCTCTCCTTCGCCCGCTTCCGATAGGCCATTCCGGACCATGCTGCGCGCCCTGCAATACCCGACGCAGATAACGTCGCTGGGCAAGTCACCTCATTAGTAGCCGTAGCATGTCACGTTAACTAATCGGAATGTGCCGGGACCGGTCACGAAATTTTATCATTGACGGTATCGCACGACAGGTCAATTTTTATAGAGAATATAGCCAAAACTTCGATGATGTCACGATGCCGGCGCTTCCACGTTGGGGCAATCAGATGCTCAATCGCTTCGCTGGCAGTAACGGGAGCAGTAACGGGATGACGTTCCAGTTCAACCCTGACGGGTCGCTCGAATTTCCAGTAACTGATGACGTCAGTCCAACCCTGACGGGTCGCTCGAATTTTTCTCTACAGGCTATCCTTCGCAAAACCCTAGAATGGCATTTTGCAATGTGTCCATGCTGGTGAAGCCCAGCGCTGTAGCCGCAGAATTCAGCCCGCCGTACTGCCTAGTCAAAGCCGAGACACTTTGGTTGTGACAGTTTGCCCTTCCCGGCGCCCCGGCGAACACTGGTTGTTGACTGAATATCCACGCAGCACCGGTCCCACCGTTGTCAACAGGCCCACCGATGGCGGCAGTATCACCGTCGCCGGAAATTGTGACGGAAGTCCCTTGCTCGGCGCTGCCGATTGCCCCTGTGCCGACCAGGTCTGGGCCTTGCTGGACCCACGCCCCGTTCGAGCGTGTGAATATCCAGGCGGCACCGGTATTATTGTTGTCGCCAAATCCACCGATAAAGGCCGTATTGCCGTTGCTGGAGAGCGAAACAGAGATCCCTTGAAGCTGGAACGGCCCGACCACGCCTGTGCCGACCAGTTTGGGGCCTTGCTGGCTCCACACCCCGTACGAGCGCGTGAATACCCATGCGGCGCCGGCATCGTCGTTGTCCTCGGGGCCACCTACAATAACCGTGTTCCCGTCATCGGAAATCGACACAGAATAGCCTTGCAATGCGGTGCCGACGGCTTCTGTGCCGACCAGCTTGGCCTCTTGGGTCCATACCTCATGGGAACGCGTGAACACCCATGCGGCACCCACCTCGTTGTTATCGTTAAATCCACCGACAATGGCGGTATTTCCGTCGCCGGAGAGCGAGACGGAAGTCCCTTGCGTTGCGAACGCTCCCGTCACACCCGTCCCGACAAGCTTGGCTTGTTGGCTCCATACGCCATGAGAGCGCACGAATACCCACGCTGCACCGGCGGAACCGTTGTCGAGAGGCCCGCCAACGATGGCTGTGTTGCCCTTGCCGGAGAGCGCGACGGAATGGCCAAACACGAAAGACGTGCCCGTGGCGACCAGTTTGGCCTGCTGCTTCCACACCCGCGCCCGAGCGCTTGAACACCCACGCGGCGCCTGCATCATCATTGTCAAAAGGCGCACCGACAATGGCGGTATTGCCGTTGTTGGAGAGCGAGACGGAACTCCCCTGATCCGCGTTACCAATGGCGCCGGTGCCGATCAGCTTCGCCTGCTGGTTCCACTGGCCACGCGAGCGCTTGAACACCCACGCGGCGCCGGCGCTGTTCAACATGGCAGAGCTGTCACTGGGCCCACCGAAGATGGCGGTATTCCCGTCAGCCGAAAGCGAGATAGAACTCACCTTGGAATGCCTTGCCTACGGCGCCGGTGCCGACCAGCTTTGCTTGTTGGCTGAACTGCGCTTCGGCCGGCGCCGGCAGCAGGCTATTCGCAAGCATCGCAACCGTCAGAACGCACACGACTTGGTATCTGAATTTCATATTCAGTCCCCCGTGTCCAATTATGGTGTCCAATTCGGCGCGGAAACCGAGAGGCTTAATGGCCGTGCTCGCAGCCCACTTCTTCGATTGCAGACAATGCCCGGTTTGTGACTTCGCGTTCCACAACAAAGTATGGTTAACGGAGACATTCGTCATGCCGTGCAAGGATGGTAGCATGTTGCTGCAAGGCGCCGGCGCGCGTCGCGTTGTGTGACGGACACCGTCGCCGCCCACGGTGAAGAGATCCTCGCGGGAAAGGTCCACGACCCGTTCCGGTCGATCACGGCGCGCTATGCCGACACTGTGCTGCCAGCGGCGACCTATCTCGAGACCGAGGATCTCTACCGCGCCTATGGGACGTATTACCTGCAATACGCGCCGCCTGCCGTCGCGCCGCAGGGCGAAGCCTGGTCGAACTTCCGATTGGCGCAGGCGCTAGCCCAACGGACGGGGCTCGAGGACCGTGTCTTCCGCATGTCGCAGACAGGGATCCTCGGCGAGATGCTGCAGGGCGCGCGCGGCGGTCGCCGCGCTCGGCCGGGAGCAAGTGCGTAGCGCCGGGCCAATCCATCTGGCGCCCGAAGGCGGCCAGCAATTCCGCACCCTCTCCGGGAAGCTGGAGTTTTATTCGGAAACTCTGGCAGCCCAGGGTCTGCCGGCGCTGCCGGACTGGCTACCCGACCCCACCCGACCCCGAGGACCAGCGTGAGGCGATGCGCTGGCCGCCGCGCCTGTTGACCGCACCGGGTTATTTTCAAAGCCACACCGCGTTTTCCGGCGTCGCGTTCCTGTGCCGCCCCGAGGGTGCGCCGTGCTGCATCCTTCACCCCGCGGAGGCCGGCGCGCGCGAACTGAGTGACGGTCAGCGTGCGCCTGTTCAACGATCGCGGATCGGCCGGACTCGTCCTCAGAATCAGCGACGAGGTTCAGCCCGGTGTCGTGCTGGTACCCGGTCAACGCCCCGAAAACGAAACGGCGTCCGGCACGATCAACATGCTGTGCTCTGATCGCTACACCAATGTCGGCGAGGGCGCCACCTACCAGAGCACCTGGCTCGACATCACCGCCTGGCCAAACAGCTGATACGCGCCTGGATCGGATTGGCTTATCGGTCTTCGTGGTCTTCGCTACGACACTGACCACGGATCTCGCCCGCTCCGACAGCCGTTGTGTGGACATTGGCATACGCGGTATTCGAGACGATTGCGTCCACGAGTGCGTCGAAGTCGCCGGCCTGGACGTTCTGCCCCGCGATCGCTTGCACGTTGGGGCCGGTGAATGTGCCTGTCACGGTCCCGCCATTCGTGGGACATGGCTGTGGGGTTGGCCCCGTCCCGGTAAACGGCAAATTCGTGCAGAAGAACACGAGGATGCCGCCGGCATCGCGCGCCTTACCGAAATGGATATGAGCCTGCGTCACCGTGCCTGTGCCGGGTGGCGTCGTGCCGACGTTAGAATAGGTCAGCGAGTAGTCGATCGTCCCGCCCTTATTATTAAGTGTAAGACTTGCCGTACCCGTGCCGTCGGACAGGATCGCCCCGGTCGGAAACGCCGTCGCACTTGGCAGCGATCCGAGTTCCTCGAACCCATTCAAGCGCGCCGAGAATTCCGCCGCATCGGCGAAGGCGCACGAGACAGCAACAACGCCTGCGGCTGCGACTGTTGCCCCGAAAAGTTTGTACGGAGCATGACGTCCTCCCTACATGGCGAAGTATGGCACGCGCCATTCTCGCACGAGTTCTATCTTAACGAATTACGTCGCGATACGGGAGACCGTTGAAACAACGGTTGATCACATTGCAGTGAACTTCACCTCGCCCTCAATGATTGGCGCCCCAACAAGACGGCTTCTCGGCTCGTTTCCGATCTCCTATCCGTCCCTGGCGAGCGCGACCGTGACCGCGACCAGAGTCGCGTCGCTGCCGCGGGCGCCGACAATCGACAGGCCGACCGGCAAGCCGTCGACGAGAGCGCCCGGGATGCTGACTTGCGGCACTCCGGTCAGCCCGCCATGGGCGCACAGGCAGAGGATGCGGTCGCGCTCGGCGCTTGCGACGGATAGCGGCTCGCCGCGCTTCGGCGCCGGGAACGGCGTCGTCGGCAGGCAGAGGATCGTGTCCGGGGCCAGCAGATGGCGCATCCGGCCGCGCGCCTCGTACCGCACCAGTTGGGCCCATTGGCGCTCGCTCTCGGGGATTTGCGATCCGGTAAAGATGTTGCGCGCCACGCTATAGGCGAAGCGCGGGTTGTCCCGCTCGATCCAATCCTTGAAGGTCAGCCAGGCCTCGGAAGGCTGCAAGGTGCGCTGCGCCCGCGCCCATTGCACGATCCCCGCCGGCGCCATGACTTCCTCCCGCGTCTCGCCGATCAGGCCGCGCAGCCGGTCGACCATCGGCTGTACGGCGGCGCCGACCTCCGGATCGGCGAAGGCGAAGGCATCGACCGCAAGGATCAGTCGACGCGGCAGGGCCGTCGGGATCGCCTCGCCGAGCATGACGCTCGCCACTCTCGCAAAGGTCGCGGTGTCGCGAGCGAACCAGCCGGTCGTGTCGGAGCTCGGCGCTTGCTGCATCATGCCCGTGACCGGGAGCCGGCCATGCGTCGGCCTAATGCCGTAGAGGCCGCAGAAGCTCGCCGGCACCCGCACCGACCCGCCGGTATCGGTGCCGAGCGCCGTGTCGCACAATCCGGCGGCGACTGCCGCGGCGGAGCCGGATGAAGAGCCACCCGGCACTCGCCCCGGCGCCCGCGGATTGACCGGCGTGCCGTAGAAGGCATTCTCCCCGACGATGCCGAGCGATACCTCGTCGGTGATGGTCTTGCCGATCAATGTCGCGCCGGCATCGAGCAGTCGCTGCACGGCCCAGGCATGCCGTGTCGGAACCGGGTTCGACCGTGCCCAGTCGGGATTGCCGCCGCCGGTCGGGTGACCCGCGACGTCGAACAGATCCTTGGCCGCAAAGGTCAGACCGGAGAGCGGTCCGCCCGACCGTCCCTCGATATGGACACGTGGACCGGGGACAAAGGCGTTGATGTCGTCATCTGGCATATCGGGCCTCGGGGTGACGAGAACGGCGGATGGGCGGCACTATGCGGGCCGAAATCGGTCGGCCCCGTTCTGCTGAGTTCGTGGTTCGTCGCAGCCCGCGAAACTCACCAGGTGAAAGCCGTCGCCCGCAGCTCGACGGCACCATTATTCTGTATGACGCCCAATAGTTGTAATCGGCACTGCAACAGGGGAGAGCAGCCTGCAGAGTCTGTCGCTCTCTCCTTTGGCCACGAATTGCGGATCGTAAATGACCGGCTTGCCGGCGTCGGCCGGGTGCGGCGGCAGTGGTAGCCAGGGCGCCGATCCCTGTTGCGCGGCTGCCGGCAGCGCCCAGGCGATCGCCGCCGCGACGAGCGCGGCAGCAACAGCTATCCGGGATCGCATCCCGCGTCAGAGCGCCTGCAGCATCGCCTCGGCGCTCGAAACGTCGAACTGCCCGGGCTCTTCGATGTGCAACGCCTTGACGACGCCGTCTTCGACCAGCATCGAATAGCGCTGCGAGCGCATGCCCATGCCTTCCTTCGTGCGGTCGAGCTCGAGCCCGACCGCCCGGGTGAATTCGCCGCTGCCGTCGCCCAGCATCACCACCTTGTCGTCGGCCTTGTGCTCCTTGCCCCAGGCGCCCATCACAAAGTGGTCGTTGGCTGCGAGGCACGCGATCATGTCGACGCCTTTGGCCTTGAGCTCGGCGGCATTCGTGACATAGCCCGGCAGATGCCGCTGCGAGCAGGTTCGCGTAAAGGCTCCCGGGAGGCCGAACAGAACGACCTTTTTGCCGGCAAAGAATTCGTCCGAGCTGACCGCCTTCGGCCCCTCCGAGGTCACATAGCGCAATGTCACGGATGGGATCCTGTCGCCTAGTTTGATGGCCATTGTTTGTCCTCCGTTCAATCGATGCGAAATACCGCTTTGCCGGCGATATGCCGGTCGCGCAGCTGCGGGGCAATCGGCGGCAGATCGCGCCAGCTTTGCTCGACGAGGTGCGGCTTCAGGGAGCCATCGGCGACCAGCGAGACCAGCAGAGCGAGGTCCGGCGCGAAACGCTCCTCGGCTTCGGACGTGAAGTACGAAAAGCTCTGGATGCGCGCGTTGGGGCGCTCGGCAAAATCGCGAAAGTTGATCGGCGTCGGTTCGCCAGAGGAATTGCCAAAGACGACGATCGTTCCCTTCGCCTCGATACGCGCGATTGCTGCGGCGAGCGATGCCCCGCCCGCGGCTTCGAGGATCAAGCCGAAGCTCCCTTGCGCCTTGTCGATGCCTACGATGATCTGGTCGGCGCCGCGCAGATGCCGGCCGCGGTCGGGGCTGCCGACAACCGCGGTAACACGCGCCCCGGATCGTGCGGCGATCTGGGTGGCCATGTGCCCGACGCCTCCGGCGGCGCCGGTGATCAGCACCCGTTTGCCGAGCAGCGGCGCGCCGTGCCGCAAGGTGCGCAGAGCGGTCAAGCCGGCGACCGGCAACGCCGCGGCCTCTTCGAAACGGACGTTGTCCGGCAGCGCCGCCATGCGGTGGCTCGGCACAGCGGCGCGCTCTGCCCAGCCGGCGCTGTCGGTCAATGCGACGACGCGGGTCCCAGCCTTGGGGCCGCTGCCGTCGGCCGCCGGCTCTATTACGACCCCGCTGATATCCTGGCCCGGCCGCCAACCTTCGGGCCGCACCTGAAACAGCCGCAATTCGCCGCGGTTCAGCGAAAATGCGTGCGTCTCGACGACCGCCTGGTTCGGCGCAGGCTCCGGTTCGGCAACCTCGCGCAGTTCGACCGGCGCGGCGCCATTGGGTGAATTGACTAGGGCGAGCATCTGTTTTCTCCGCCGGACTGCCCCTCACCCTCCCGCTCCGCGGGCCCCTCCCTCGCCCCGCAAGCGGGGAGAGGGTCGGGGTGAGGGGCCGTTCCTGCCTCGCCTTCAGTTCAGCCGCAGATCGGTGATGTGCTTGGGGTCGGGCTTCAATTCGCCGCGCTCGACCCGGGTGACGATGTCGGTCAGCACCGCATTGGTCGGTGCCTCGATGCCGACCTTCTTCCCCTCGCGCACGACAAAGCCGTTGAGAAACTGGATCTCGGTGCGCCGCCCCTTGACCATGTCCTGGCCCATCGACGGGCGGTGTTCGCCGCCGCCGGCACGATTGGCCTCGCCAAGACGGTGTTCGTCGATCTCCTTCTGCGCTGCCGAATCGCCTTCGCCGGCGCGGGCCAGGGTCTCTGGGTCCATGTGGCTGACCTCATCAAAGGTGTAGCCGAGTGCCTGGCCGACGCGGATCGCCTCGCTGCCGAGCCGGTTCGAGAAATGCCGGATTGCGTCATTTTTGACCATATCCCGGCTGATCATGCCGGTGCAGGCCGATAGCCCGTTGCCCATCACATTGGTGACGAGCTTGGACCAACGCTCGCCCCACAGGTTCTCGGTCACCATTGCGCTGTCGGCGTAACCGACCAGCTGGCACACTTCCTTGGCGCGATCGGTGATGCGGCCATGCACCTCGCCGACGCGGAAAACGGTGTGACGCGACCCCGATTTGCCGGCGGCCCGACGCACCTGGCCTGGTGCGTGCAGCTCGACCGTGATCGAGCTGGCGATTGAGCCCAAGGTCTTGCCCCAGCCGACGATGCCGGCGACGGTTTCCTCGTTCATGCAGTTCTGCAATGAGACGACATATGCGCCGGGCGCCAGGTACTGCTTGATCAGCGCCGTCGCCCACGCGGTGTCGTAGGATTTCATGCAGACGAAGGCGATGTCGATCGGCGCCTCCTTGGCGAGCTGCTGCGCTTCGGTCAGGTGCAATGCCCGTGGCTTCACCGTGAACGGCTCGACATCGCGTATGTGGGTGATCCGCAGCCCGTCGCCGCGTATCGCCTCGACGTGCTCCGGCCACGGATCGATAAACGTCACATCCTCGCCGGCCTGCACCATATGCGCGCCGGCATAACAGCCGACCGCTCCCGCGCCGACGATCGCTATCTTCTTCTTTGCCATCACGTCTTCTCCCGTATCAGGTTGCCGGCACCGCTCGCCGCGTCTTCCGCCCGAGATCCTAATACGCCGGACCGGCCGTCGTCATCCTATCGCTTCGGCAAGTCGGGTTTGCGCCGACGCCGAGGCGGCGGCCGGGTGCGGCGCGCCAGCACTCTCGTGCGTCGCGGGGTGCGATGCATCGATCGTGCGCGCCGCCAATCCAGGATCAAGGCGATCGGAATTGCAGCAATGCCGAGCGCCATCAGGCCGCTGGCGAGGCGTTCGAGCGATCTGACTTCTGCGGCGATGACGGCGAGCCCCAAGACGAGGCCGACGCCAAAGACCAGCAGGCCGGTCTTGGTGTAGCGCATCCGTTGCCGCCGCGAGCCGGGTCCCTATCGTCGCCGAGGCTGTTCCGATCCGGGAATAAATCGGATAGAGGATTGGCGCCAACACAAGAAGGAAGGAAAGGATGATCGAACTCGAACGGCCGGCGGACCTCGCGCAATATGTCGGCAAGGAAATCGGCGTCAGCGACTGGTTCACGGTCGATCAGGCGATCATCGACAAATTCGCCGATGCGACAGGGGACCACCAATGGATCCATGTCGATGTCGAGCGCGCCAAACGCGACATGCCGGGCGGCAAAACGATCGCCCACGGCTATCTGACATTGTCGCTGGTGCCGCGGCTCGGTCAGACGATCTACCGCGTCAAGCAGCGCTCGCGCGGCCTCAATTACGGCTCCAACCGGGTGCGTTTCACAGGCCAGGTGCCGGCCGGCTCGCGCATCCGGCTGCGCCAGAAGATCAAGTCGGTCGAGCCGGTCGACGGCGGCGTCCGGATCACTTCTGAGAACACGGTCGAGGTCGAGGGTGCAGCGCGTCCCGCCCTCGTCGCGGAAACCATCAGTATGCAATTCGACTAAAAATTTGCCGGTCTTACGCCGAACGGGAGGAAAGAAATGCGGTTTCTTGCATCATCGTTCGCCGCAACGCTCGTCTGCGGTGCTGTGACGGGGGCGGCGTCAGCCGCCGAAGATGGTCTCTGCCAGAGCCCCAGACAGATGCAGGGGTTCACGACCTGTGCCGATGTCGCGAAGGCCGAAGCGGAGGGTGAGGTCGTGATCTACGCGACCAACCCCGAACAGGCCGAGCTCAAAGTGCTGGCCCGCTTCCATCAGATGTTTCCGAATATCAAGCCGACTTATCTGCGGCTTCAAGCCGGCGCGCTGATGGCGAAAGTGCAGTCGGAGCGGCAGGCACAGACTTACCTGGTCGATGCCATGCAAGTATCCGACATGGGAATGATCCTCGATTTCCAGAAAAAGAACGGCTATTCGCGCTACATCTCGCCCGAAATGTCGGCAATCGACAAGGCCTACAAGAGCGAACCGGAGGGCTATTGGACCTGGGGAGCGATCGGCCCGGCCGGCATCGCCTACAATCCGACCATCGTCTCGGCCGATGAAGCGCCGAAGAGCTGGGAGGATATGCTCGACCCCAAATGGGCCGGCGCGGTGACCGTCAAAGTCTCCAACTCGGGTCTGCAGCATGTCAGCTGGTATGAGCTGAGACAGCTCTACGGCGCCGATTACTGGAAGAAATTCGCCGCGCTGAAACCGCGCGCCTTCGATTCCTATGTTCAGCAATTCGATCGGCTGGTCAACCAGCAGGACAAGCTGATCCATACCGCGCAATATTCCGGATATCTCGAGTGGAGGGCCAAGGGGGCGCCGGTCGCCTTTGTCATTCCCGAGGCCGGACTGCCTGCGACACCCGAAACCTGGGGCCTGCCGACCAATGGCCCGCACCCCAATGCGGCGCGGCTGTTTCTCGACTGGCTGTTGTCGCCAATCGGCCAAAAGGCGATCGGCGATTATCTCTACCTGCATTCGATCCGTCCCGACGCCCCGCCGCCGCCGGGCGGGCTGCCGATTTCTCAGATGCGGCTCTTATTGCCGGAGGACTGGCACGCCTTTCTCGCCGAGCCGCCCGGAATTCGCCCGCGAATGGGATCGCCTCACCGGAATGCGTTGACCGGCGGCGTTGGGTCGACTTCGAACGCTTCCCTCTCGATGACTGCCAGGCGGTCATCAGCTGGATCGTATCGCAATACGTAAAGCACGGTATTGCGGGCCGGCGCGGGTGCGCTTCCGGGAGGCAGCGCGTGCCTCATCAGCTGGCGGATCATTGCACCGTGCGTCGAGACACCGATCCGCCGATAGGGGTGCGTGGCGGTGAACCGCCGCAAGGCGTCGAGTGCCCGCATGCGTGTTGCAATGCCGGTCTCGCCGCCTGGAAACGCAATGTCGCCATCGGCGTACCAGCGCTCGGTCAAGCTCTCGCCGAAGCGGGTTTTGGCGTCAGCCCAAAGGAGGCCCTCGGCCTCGCCGACATCGGTCTCCCGCAAGCCCGGCTCGACGAGCAGCGGCACTCCCACGGCCTCCGCGACAATGCGCGCGGTCGTCCGGGCGCGCAGCAGGTCGCTCGACACGACGGCATCGAGCCGATGCCGCCGTAATTGTTCCGCCAACGCCTCCGCCTGAGCGAGGCCGGTGGCGTTGAGCGGCGTATCGGTATGCCCTTGCAAACGGCCTTCGCGGTTCCAGTCCGTCTCGCCGTGGCGGAACAAGAACAAAATGCGCACGTCGCTGTTTTCAACCATCACTCGTCTTACCACTGTCGCGTTTGTGATTGTTCATCGGCGCCGGCATTAACTAAGCTGCGCGTGTCCGCCAACCGTTGGAGCGCGGCAATTTGAACTGAACCGAGGGAGCCGGGAAGATGGAGATCCTCAATCATCAGTGGTCCGAGCGTATGCTCAGCGTCCTGCGCATCGTCGTTGCACTTCTCTACCTCCAGCACGGTCTGGCCAAGCTCTTCGGGTTTCCACACGTCGCGATGTTCGACAACCTGAACCTGGTTTCGCTGATCGGCCTCGCCGGGCTGATCGAGATTGTCGGGAGCTCGCTGTTGCTGCTTGGTTTGTTCACCCGGATCGCAGCCTTTATCATGTCCGGTGAAATGGCGGTTGCTTATTTCATGACATTTGCGTCACGAAGCTTTTTCCCGCTAGTCAACGGCGGCGAGTTGGCCGTGCTTTTCTGCTTCCTGTTCCTGTATTTCGCGGTAGCCGGGGGCGGCGCCTGGAGCCTCGATCAGGTTCGCCACGAGGCCACGCGCGTCATGGGACGAGCGGCACGAACGACTGCATAGCGTTGCCTGTCCTCCAAATGGAAACGTAACGGCGGAGAGCCGCCGCCCCTGTGGGAGGGTCTGGTCGATGAAAACGGAGATAAGACGCCGATGTCTCATCCGATTAGCTGGAATATCGGGAGGGTTAGGCGCTTTCGGGGGCACCTTTGGAGCTGCCGGCAATGCTGCGGCCCAGCCGGCGGCGGGCTCGCCTGCGCAGGGAGGGATTGAACCGAACACCATAAAACGCCGCGGTGTCGGCTTCCGCGGCCACGATCCGGACCGCGCTTCCCCGGGGTTCACCCTGTTTGCCCCATCAGCCAACACCAACAAGACCGTCTATCTCATCGATTTGCATGGGAATGTTGTTCATAGCTGGGATATGCCCTACCCGCCCTTTTACGGCTATCTCACCGACCGCGGGACACTCTTCTGCAACGGCAAGATCCCAAATCCGAGCTTCGTCGGCCGTGCGCCCTACATGTGCGGCGCCGCGCTGGAAGCGGACTGGAAGGGGCGGGTCTTGTGGGAGGTGCATCATCCTGACCACACTCATGACGGCATCCGACTGCGGAACGGCAATGTCCTTCTCATGTGCAAGAAGCCGCTCCCGGATGCGATCGTACCGCAGGTCCGCGGCGGCCGTCCCGGGACCGAGTACGACAACGGCAAGATGATCGGCGACTACCTCGTGGAGATGACGACAGACGGAAAAACCGTGTGGGAGTGGCGAAGCTGGGAGCATCTCGATCCCGTCAGAGACAGCATAACGGCCGTCCAGGACAATCGCGACGGGTGGCCTTTCGCCAATGGGTTCTGTGAATTGCCCGACGGGAATATTGTGCTCAGCTTCCGCAATATCTCAACCGTCGTGATGATCGATCGCGGGACAGGGGAGATCTACTGGAAGCTCGGTGCGCCCCCGCTCTCCGGCCAGCATGCGCCGACCATCCTGCCCAACGGCCACATCTTGCTTTTCGACAATGGGCCACACCGCCTCGACCAGACGTTCCCTTTCTCACGCGTGCTCGAAATCGATCCGGCGACCAAAGATATCGTGTGGAAATACCAGGAGACACCAGTGTCGAATTTCTTCAGCCCCAGGATATCGAATGCTCAGCGTCTGCCCAACGGCAACACGCTCATCAACGAGGGCTGGTTCGGCCGGTTCTTTGAGGTTACTCCCGAAGGCGCTGTGGTCTGGGAGTACGTCAATCCATATTTTGGCGGATCCCCGCGGCCACAGGAACAAACCAACCAGGTGTTTCGTGCCTACCGCTACACAGCTGCGGAAATCGCCAAGGCGCAAGCAGCGACGTAGCGATGACCTTCAGCAACGAAATGCCGGCTAAGATAGGTGGATATCCTGCAGCGGGGGCAATAGATGAATGACGCGGCGGTGGTCGCGCTGAGCCCGGAAACGGTTCTCGGCGAGATGAAGAAGAATGGCGTGACCCACGTCGTCTGGCTGCCCGACAGCGAGACCAACTGGCTCTATCTGTTGATGAAAGCCGAACCGTCGTTGCGGCTCGTCGGGGTCAGTCGCGAGGGCCATGCCTGTTCGATCGCCGCCGGGTTGTCGGCGGGCGGGGCCAAGCCGCTGATCCTGATCCAGAACACCGGCATGATGGAATCCGGGGATTCGCTGCGCGGCTGGCTATTGGGTCTTAATATCCCGGTGGTGCTGCTGGTCGGCTATCGCGGGTGGACGCGGCACGGCATCACTCAGGACAGCGCGGCGACCTATACCGAGCGCTTTCTGAATGCGTTTGGGGTCAACTACTACCTCGTCGAAAGCGATGCCGACGCGCCGCGCATTACTGTCGCTTTCGAGGAAGCGGAGCGGACGAGGAGGCCCGTCGTCGTCCTGGTCGGCGACGAATACCACGGCTTCAACCGGTAGAACGAGAGCCTGCAATGATGCACACCGCCGACATGTTGAAGGCCTTCGCGCCCTACCGCGACGACGCGATCGTCGTGCCCGGCCGAGGCGGCCGCCACTGGACCGATCTCACCACTCATCCGAGCCTCGATGTGCCGCTCGGCGATCCGGCAATGGGCGGGCACGCCGGGTTTGCCCTCGGGCTGGCGCTGGCTCGGCCGGATAAGAGGGTGGTCCTCTTCAACTCGGAGGGCGACATCCTGATGAGCCTCGGCATTCTGGTCACGATCGCCGAGCAGCAGCCGGCGAATTTCTACCATTTCCTGATCGACAATGGGGTTTATGCGACGACCGGCGGGCAGCCGGTGCCCAACGCCGACAATGTCGCTTATGACGTAATCGCCCGCGGCGCCGGCTATCCGCGCGCCTTCGCCTTTGACGAACTAGAGCAATTCGCCGGCAATCTGCCGGATATCCTCGACAAGCCGGGTCCGGTGTTCGTCGTGCTGAAAGTCGCCCCCGAGATCGAGAACGCGCCGATCGGCCGGCGCCGCCGCTGGCAGACCCGCACTCGCGAGCAGGTGCTCCATGATCTGCGCACGGAATTGGGCATCGGCGGATAAACCTCGGCCACGGACACCGCAGGGGCCTTGGCATGACGATCGTGCCGGTTGAAAACCCGGCGCACGTCAATTTCGCGCGCAGTGTCCCGGAACCCGTGCGCCGTACCGGTTGCGATGCCGGGCGACCCAGTGAAAGCCCGGGCCACAGCCCTCGGCAATTTCGATATGGTGCGGGTCGGAACTGTACTCCGTTCGTGCCAATCCGGTAGGGGAAGCTCCAGCCGCCAACGGCATTGTTGCCATGCCCAGAAGACCGATAATCACCAACCAAGCTACACGCATGTCGTGCTCCGTGAATGTACGACTATCATAGGGTGCGCAGCGGTCGCGCGATAGAGCAGCCGGGTTTCGCCATTTTCGGGAAGAGGCCGATGCGAGAAGGCAGGGAATACGATTTCATCATCGTCGGCGCCGGATCGGCGGGCTGCGTGCTGGCCAATCGCCTGACCGCGAACCGCACGACGCGGGTCTTGTTGCTCGAAGCGGGCGGCAAGGACGGCAATCCCTGGATCCACATACCCGCGGGGTTCTACCGCAATATCTTCCACCCGAAAATCACCTGGGTATTCGAGACCGAGCCGCTCGCCGAGCTCGGCGGACGGCGCATGTTGTGGCCGCGCGGCAAGGTGCTCGGCGGCTCGAGCTCAATCAACGGGCTGATTTACATCCGCGGCCAAAAACAGGATTTCGATCTGTGGCGCCAGCTCGGCAATGCGGGCTGGTCATACGACGACGTGCTTCCCTATTTCCGGCGCGCCGAGAACCAGGAGCGCGGCGCGGACGACCATCATGGCGCCGGCGGGCCGCTCGACGTCGCCGATCTGCGGGCGCGGCACGAATTGCATGACGGGTTTATCGCGGCGGCGCAGGAGGCGGGCCACCGGCTCAACCCGGATTTCAACGGGGCCGAGCAGGACGGCGTCGGACCCTTGCAATTGACCGTCCGCAACATGCGGCGATGCAGTGCGGCGGTGGCCTATCTGCGGCCGGCGATGAAGCGCCCCAATCTCCGGGTCGAGATCCGCGCTCTCGCGCATCGGGTACTGTTTGAGGGTAAGCGGGCAATCGGTCTCGAGTATTCTCAGGGCGGCGTGCTGCACAGAGCAACGGCGCAGTGCGAGGTATTGCTCTGCGGCGGTTCGATCAATTCGCCGCAGCTGTTGCAGCTCTCGGGTGTCGGACCGGGTGAATTGCTGCGCGCGCACGGCATTGCGGTCGTGCACGATCTGCCGGGGGTCGGGGAGAATTTGCAAGATCACCTCAATTCCCGCGTCGTCTATCGCGTCCGCCGCGCCAACACCTTGAACGAGATTTCGCGGAGCTGGCTGCAGCAGATGCGGGCAGGCCTGCAATACGCACTGGCGCGTCGTGGCGCATTAATGATGGGCGCGGCGCCAATCGGGCTCTTCGCGCGAACCCGCCCGGGCCTAGCCTCGCCTGACGTGCAGTACCAATTCCTCGCCGGTAGCTTTGTCAAACCGGGCGAAGCGATGCACGATTTCCCGGGCTGTCAGGCGACCTGCATTCCGTGCCGGCCGGAGAGCCGCGGCTGGCTGAGGATCCGCTCACCCGATGCCGCAGAGCCGCCGGCGATTCAGCCCAATTATCTGGCGACGCAGACCGATAAGGAGACGCTGATCGCCGGCCTCAGGATCGCCCGCGGCATTTTTCAGACCTCGGCGATGCAGCGATATGTCGGCGAGGAATTCTTGCCGGGCGCCGCGGCCGAAAGCGACGAGGACTGGCTCGGCCACATTCGCCAAACCGCCGGCACCACCTACCATCCGACCAGCACATGCATGATGGGAGGGCATGACAAGGCGGTGGTCGACACCGCGCTGCGGGTTCACGGTATCACGGGGCTGCGGGTCGTCGATGCCTCGATCATGCCGGCAGTCGTTTCCGGAAACACCAACGCCGCGACCATCATGATTGCCGAAAAAGGCGCCGAGATGATCCTTGCCGACACTCGCTCCACCGGCTCGACCGCCGCAGCCAGGGCAGCTTGACGAAACCCCTCGGTGCTAACCGCTTCTGTGCGGGCGGCTCGGGCTGAGCCTCGCCGGTAAGGCGAGCGCGAGGATCAGACTGATGACGGCGATGATCGCCGCGATCATGTAGACGACGTGCAGCGAGCCACCAACCGCCTCGGCCAGACGGGCGATCTTGGTGGCGTCGAGGGTCTGCCGTGCGGCCGGCGCCATCAGGCGATTTATCGCATCCCCGGCCTCGGGCAGCCTGCGATAGATGCCGAGATTGAGGATGGCGCCGAACGCGGCGGCGCCGACCGATTGCCCGACGATGCGCATGAACATCGCCGATGATGTCGCCATAGCCCGCTCGTTCCAACCGACGCTCGCCTGGATCGAAACGATAAAGGCGGTATTGCAGAAGCCCATCCCGACGCCGAGGAGGAAAGCTCCGGTACAGGCCCAGGACAATTCGCTCGCCGGTGTCAGCATCATCAGAAAAATACTGCCGATCACCAGGCAGACGCCGCCAATCGAAGCCGACAGCCGATAGGAGGTGCGGATCATCAGGCGGCCCGAGGCCATGCTGGCAAAGGCCCAGCTGACCGACGAAGCGGCGAGCACCACCCCGGCCGCGGTCGCGTCACGGCCCATCGCGCCCTGCACATAGGTCGGCAGAAAGCCGGAAACCCCCATCATCAGCGCGCCGTTGAAGAACCCCGCGGAGCAGCCGATCGCGACGATCCGGTTGCGCCAGAGGCTGAGAGAGAGCATCGGCTCCGGCGCGCGCCTCTCACGCACCGCGAGCGCGGCGAGCGCCAGCGCGCCGCCGGCCGCCAAGGTTGCCAGGGTCACCCAATCGGCATTGCCGATCTGCACCAGCGCGAGCATCGGTGCGCCGACCCCCAGCATCAGCATCGTCGAGCCGAGATAGTCGATGCGACGGCGGCGCGGCTGATGATGCTCGCGCAGATAGCGGCCGAACATTACGAAAGTTGCCGCGCCGATCGGCAGGTTGACCCAGAACACCAAAGACCAGCTGACATGCTCGACGACAAAGGCGCCTAATGTCGGACCGATGATCGCCGCGACGCCGAATACGCCGGAGACATAGCCCTGCATCCGCGCCCGCTCGACCGGCGCGTAAATATCGCCGATGATCGTCGTTGCGATTGGCTGAATGGCGCCGGCGCCAACCCCCTGCAACGCCCGGAACAGCACTAACGGCACCATGCCCCAGGCGCAGCCGCATAAAAAGGAGCCGAGCAGAAATACGCTGGTGCCGGCAAAGAATACCCGTTTGCGGCCATAGAGGTCGGCCAGGCGGCCATAGATCGGGATCGTCACCGCCTGGGCCAGCAGATAGGCGGCGAACGCCCAGCTGAACAGGCGAAAGCCGCCGAGATCGGCGACGATCGTCGGCATCGCGGTCGCAACGATGTAGCTGTCCGTCGCGACCATGAAGATCGCCAGCATTACCGCCGCCATGACCAGGCGCCGGGTGGCGCGCGCCGCGGCCGGAAGTTCCTCCGCGAAGGGCTCGCGGGTGGTGGTGGGTTGATCGAGCAACAATGCCCCCGATGCACCAGAGCGGAGCCGGTCGGGCGCTATCTATCGGCAATTGGATCTGCTTAACAAGGCGGCATCGCGCGGGTCAGCAATGCACAGCAATTGTGCAAAGGCGAAAGCGCGCGCAGCGAGGCTGAAGCTTAGGCCGGCTTCAGCGCATTATAGATGCCGCTCTCGAACTCGCCGTAGAGCCGCACGACATCCGGATCGGCGAAAGGCAGGATCTGGGTCAGGATCACGCCGGTGACCCGCCTCCGCGGGTCGATCCAGTAATAGCTGTTGAAGAGCCCGGCCCACGTCATGGTTCCGGCGCTGCGGCCATTCGCACCCGGTTGCATGTTGATCACACTAGCAAGGCCGTGTCCGCACCGAATACCTGGAAACAGATCGACATCGTTCGAGAGTTCGGGCATCGCTGTTTTCATGATGCCGGGCTGGAGATCGCCGATCTGATTTTGCGCCATCAGCCCGACCGTATCGGGGCGCAGCACCTCGGCGCCGTTGAAGCGGCCCTGGTGCAGAAGCATCTGCAAGAAAACAAGATAATCGCGCCCAGTCGAAAGGAGACCGCCGCCGCCGCTGATGAACTCGCGTTGCGGCATCTCCATCGTGATCGGCTCCAGACCTCCGTCGGGTCCACGGCGATGCACCCGGGCAAGACGAGCCGCCTGGTCCGCGGAGGGAACAAAACCGGTGTCCGTCATGCCGAGCGGGGCAAAGATATGCGCCTGGGAATAGAGGTCGAGCGACAGTCCGGCGGCAGCTTCGACGGCGCGCCCGACCCAGTCGATGTTGATGCCGTACTCCCAGCGTTCGCCCGGATCAAAGACCAATGGCAAGCGAAGAGATGCGAGCTTGCCGGTCAAGACTGACGGCCTGCCGGTGGCCTGGACGTAGCGGATCAGATCGGGATCCCACATCTCATAGCCGAAGCCCGCGGTGTGGGTTAAGAGGTGGCGCAGCGTTATCGGGCGCCTGGCCGGGCGCAGCCATGGTGCGCCGGCGGTGTCGAAGCCCTCCAAGACCTGCGGCGCCGCCAATTCAGGAAGCACATCGCCGATCGGCTGATCGAGCTGGAGCTTGCCGCGCTCGACCAGCTGCAGTGCCGCGACCGAGGTTACCGCCTTGGTCATCGAAGCGATCCGGAACACAGTATCGAGCGTCATCGCGGGACCGCCGGCCAGATCGCGCAATCCGAACGCGCCCTCATACAAAGTCCCGCTCTCGGTCGCCGCGGTAGCGACGACGCCCGGCACCTCCCCGGCTTCGGCGGCGCGGCTCAGGGCGGCATCGATGCGAGCAATCGGTTGCAATCGCGTTCTCCTAGCGCCGACGCGGCGAGGCGTCCTTCGCCAATTGCGAGGTGATGTCGGCAAAGGTGACCTCGAGCGAGGTCATGACGTCGATGACGGTCGGCGTCCGCGCGGCGAGCGCCTCCTGCAGGGCCGGCCCCAACGCCGCCGGATCGGTGATCCTGACGCCGCGGCAGCCCATCGCCCGGGCGATCGCGGCGTGGTCGAAGTCCTTGAATTCCGCGGCGAACGGGCCCGAGCCGTGCAATACCCAGCCGAGCGCCTTGTTGTTGAAGACGACGGTGACGATCGGGATATCCTGTTCGAGCGCCGTCATCAGCCCGTTCATCGTCATGGCAAACCCGCCATCGCCGACGACGGCGACGACCGGCCGGTCGGGATGCACCAGCTTGGCGCCGAGTGCGGCGGGGATGCCGAACCCCATCGGCCCCGAGCCCGCCGCCTGCAGAAAACCCTCGGCCCGCTTGGTCTGGTAGAAATGCGTCATCATGATGCGGTTCTCGCCGGCGTCGCAGGTGACGATGGCGTCCTCGGGCAGGCCGCGCTGCAATTCGCCGATGACACGCTGCGGCAGGATCGGCTGGTCGTCGGCGAAATAGGCGCGGTCGTTGAAATAACCGTGCCGCTCGCGATGGGCTGCAACTCGCCGCTCGGCCTGTTGCCGCCGAGTCGGTCCCCGCGCGCTTACTTCCTCAAAGAGCTGGCCCAGCACCACTGCAGCATCGCCGATCAGCACGTGCTCGGCCGGGTAGTTCCACGACGCGTTGCGCGGCTCGATGTCGATCTGCACGAAAGTCTGACGCGTCGGATCGAGCAATGCCCGGTTCTCCCACGCCGTATCGCTCGGCGACAATTTCGAGCCGACGACAAGGACGAGATCGGCTTCGGCGACGCAGGCATTGCCGGCGGCGGTGCCGAAGGTGCCGAAAACCCCGAGCGCCAGCGGGTGGGTCTCGGCGAAGCAGCCCTTGCCGGCTGCGGTCGTCGCCACCGGAAGCCCGGCCGCTTCGGCGAGCCGGGCCAGCTGATCGTAGGCCTGCGCGATGCGGACGCCGTTGCCGGCGATCAGCACCGGATTTTTGGCGCCGAGAAGCGCTGCGGCGGCCGCCTCGACGCTCCTGACCTCCGCCGGTGGAGGCGGGGAGGGGAGATAGTGGCGGGTCGGGTAGAGCGCCGGCTGCGAGTTGGGTGCCACCGAGCCGGCCAGCGAGTCGTGGCTGTAGATGACGGCGACGGGTCCCGGCTGCCCGGCCAACGCATGCTTGATCGCCAGCTGCGTCGCCTGCACCGCGGCGATCGGGTCGTGCGCCTGCATGACGTGCTTGGTGACGCCGCTGAAGGCGCGGCGCGCGTCCCAGCTGCCCCAATCGCCGGTCGCCTGTTGGTAGGGCGCATGCAACGTGAACCGCGGAGCGTCGCTGAAATCGGTCAACAGCAGCATCGGCGAGCTCGACAGATGTGCCTCGATCGTGCCGAGCAGCCCGTTGCCGAGCACCCAGGGGCCCTGCCCGAGCAGCACGCCGGGCCGCCGCGTCAGCCGACCATAAACCTCGGCCATGACGCCGCCCAGCGACTCCTCGCGCACCAGCACGGTGCGGACCCTATTCTGGTATTGGCTGAGCCCCGAGACGATCCGGCCGGTATGGCCTCCGGAAATCCCGAAGACCATCTCGATCCCGGCCTCCTGGAGCACCCGGGCGACCAACGCGTTCGCCGGCATTTCCTCGGTCAGCATCGGCTCGATCGTCATCGCGTTCTCCTCCCTCGGCGCCTGCGGGCTTACCCAAGGGCAGCTTGCCTTCTCGACAAGCGGAACACAACGCACATCCACCGAAGGGCGGCGCCTCAGTGTTGCAGGGACCATGCTCGTGTCTATGCACGCGCACGACCCCTGATCCACCCAGCCGAATCACGGCAGGGCGCGAAGGCATCCATGATTTGGTTCCGGAGACTAGTTTTGCCGCCTGGCAACGAGCATTGGGCAGGTCGTGCAGGGATCTGGTGGATGACACTCCAATCGGCCAGTTCACAGCGCACAACTTGGGGCTCGCTAGGAGCTTGAACCAATCTTAGCGACGTCTTTTTTGAAGTAGCCGCGAAACCATACACATTGTGGACATGCCGAGATCAGCGCCAATGACCCGACGCTGCCGTTCACGACAACTGTGGTGAACTACCGAGATGAGTGGGTGGAAAGCGGCCTCTCACTAACCGGAGTAGAAGGCCTTCTATCGTCCAGCAAGGAGAGACACGAGCGAGACTGTCATTATGCATCTCGAGCCCGAAGCGATCACGTCAGCGGTCGAGAGGCTTCTGGCCATCCTTGTCCCTGGCGGCATCCTTTATTTGAGTTGGCGGATGACCGAGGGCGCTGACAGGCGGGACGAGCACGGGCGTCTCTATACGACCTTCGAGCCGGAACGGGTGCTCCGTGCCCTGACAGCAACTGAGGTGCTGCTGGATGAACAAGTTGGCAGCGTGTCATCAGGTAAGTTGATTAGGCGCATTGTCGTACGAAAGCAAAGTGCCGGAAATTGAGGGAACGCTCCACGTGGGCGCGCCGCGAAGAAGCTTCATGAGTTCGCTTTGGGTCGACTACGGCGGTTTGGGGGAGCCCGGGTGTACGTCGCCTCTTGGCTAGAGGCGACGGTGGTCGGCCTACTCCCCTCCGAGTACCGTGGCGAGACCAACGGGCAGGTGCTCGGCATCAGTTGCCGCTACAACATGGTCCAAGGGCTAGCCATGCACTGGACGCGGTCGATCGTGGCGATCGGCAAACTCCTGACATCATCGGTATCGCCGAGGCTCTAAATCGCGCGAACCACGGGGCCGCAGGCGCGCGGGATTGGCAAGCGGCGGCATTGTCACTAGACTCGATGGTTAAGAATTTGGCACGACGCAAGCGACGGCGTTTTCGCTGCCACTCTCTACCGGAGGCCTCCATGCACGACCGGCGTTCCGCGACCCCTGACGCGTCGCACGGTCCCGCAACTGGTGCGCGTCACGGGCCTCGGCACTCGGGCTTGCTTACGCTGGTTGGTCGTATGCGCCGCGGCGCTGCGTCGCTTCCTGTCAGCCAGGCCGGCGTGCTGGATCCGCAGGGGCCGATCGCGTCGGCGGAGCGGCTCCTTCTGATCAACTCGACGGCAATCATGCTCGTGGTCGTGGTTCCGGTGATCCTGGCGACGTTGGGGTTCGCCTGGTGGTACCGGTCGTCCAATGCCCGCGCCAGCCGCAGCTCGGGACGAGGCTTATGAAGGGCGCATCGAGTTCGTCGTCTGGTCGATCCCGGCGCTGATCGTGATCCTGCTGGGCGGGGTCATCTGGATCGGTTCCCACCAGCTCGATCCGCGGGCGCCGATCCCCGCGAACGCCGAGCCGCTGCGGGTCGACGTCGTCGCGCTCGATTGGAAATGGCTGTTCATCTACCCCGATCAGGGCATTGCCGCCGTCAACCAGCTGGTCGTGCCGGTCGGAACCCCGGTCCACTTCCGCCTCACCTCGGCGACGGTGATGAATTCGTTCTTCGTGCCGCAGCTCGGCAGCCAGATCTACACGATGGGAGGGATGACCACCCACCTCAACCTGCTGGCGGACGAGCCCGGCGAGTATCCCGGCTTCTCGGCAAATTTCAGCGGCGACGGCTTTGCCGAGATGCGGTTCGTCGCCAAGGCGGTGCCGGCCGGCGATTTCGACGCCTGGGTCGCGCAGGTGCGCGGCACCGGGTTCTGCGCTCGACGATGCCGCCTACGCCGAATTGGCGAAGCCGAGCCAAGCCGTGCCGCCGACGACCTATCGCTCGGTCGAGCCGAAGCTGTTCGAGCGCATCGTCGACGCAGACGGCGTCGGGTCGCGAAAGGCCTGCCGGCGCGGCCTGGTGTCCGCCGACGCGGCAGGCGGGAGGTTGAGATGCTGGGCAGGCTGAGCTGGGCGGCAATCCCGTTCAACGAGCCGCTCCCGCTCATACAGCGGTGGCGGTGGTCGTGCATCGTCATTCTGGCCGTGCTCGGGATCATCACCGTGAAGGGCTGGTGGCCCTATCTGTGGCGCGAGTGGATCACCAGCGTCGACCACAAGCGCATCGGCGTCATGTATTTCATTCTCGGGCTGGTCATGCTGCTGCGCGGCTATTGCCGATGCGATCATGATGCGCTCGCAGCAGGCGATCGCCGTCGGCAACGCGCAGGGATACCTGCCGCCCGATCACTACGACCAGATCTTCTCGGCGCACGGCACGATCATGATCTTTTTCGTGGCGATGCCGTTCGTCATCGGGCTGATGAACTTTGCCGTGCCGTTGCAGCTCGGCGTGCGCGACGTCGCCTTTCCGGTGCTCAACTCGGTCAGCTTCTGGCTCACCGCATCGGGCGCGCTGCTGATCAACGTGTCGCTCGTTATCGGCAGTTTCGCGCGCACCGGCTGGATGGGCTATCCGCCGCTGTCCGAGCTCGCCTTTTCGCCCGATGACGGCGTCGACTACTACCTCTGGTCATTGCAGATCTCGGGCATCGGCACCTTGCTGACCGGCGTCAATTTCGTGACCACGATCCTCAAATTGCGCGCCCCGGGCATGACCTATATGCGCATGCCGGTGTTCTGCTGGACCGCACTGGCCGCAAATCTGTTGATCGTCGCCGCGTTTCCGGTCCTGACCGCGACCTTCGTGATGCTGCTGCTCGACCGTTACCTCGGCATGCATTTCTTTACCAATGACGCCGGCGGCAACCAGATGATGTATGTCAATCTGTTCTGGGCGTGGGGACATCCCGAAGTCTACATCCTGATCCTGCCGGCGTTCGGCGTCTTCTCCGAGGTGGCCGCGACCTTTTCCGGCAAGGGGCTGTTCAGCTACCGCTCGATGGTTCTCGCGACCTTGGGGATCTGCATCCTCTCTTTCATGGTCTGGCTGCATCACTTCTTCACGATGGGGGCGGGCGCCGACGTCAACGCGTTCTTCGGCATCATGTCGTCGATCATCGCGGTGCCGACCGGCGTCAAAGTCTTCAACTGGCTGTTCACGCTGTTCCGCGGCCGGATCGTGTTCACAACGCCGGTCCTGTTTCTGATCGGCTTTATGGTCACGTTCGTTATCGGCGGCTTGACCGGCGTTCTGTTGGCGGTACCGCCGGTCGATTTCGTGCTGCACAACAGCACGTTCCTGGTCGCCCATTTCCACAACGTCATCATCGGCGGCGTGGTGTTCGGCGCGCTGGCGGGCTACAATTACTGGTTCCCAAAGGCGTTCGGCTTTACCCTCGACGAGCGGTGGGGCAAGGCCAGCTTCTGGTGCTGGCTCATTGGCTTCTATCTCGCCTTCATGCCGCTCTATGTCCTGGGCCTGATGGGCATGACGCGGCGCCTGCAGCACATCCCCGACCCGAGCTGGCAGCCGTTGCTGCTGGTCGCGGAGGTCGGGCGCCATCGTCATTTTCCTCGGCATCCTCTGCCAGATCGCGCAGCTCTATGTCAGCATCCGCACGCGCGAGCAGCCGTCGCGACCTGACCGGCGACCCGTGGAACGGTCGCACCCTGGAGTGGTCGACCTCGTCGCCGCCGCCGGCCTACAATTTCGCAGTGCTGCCCAGAGTCGAGACGATCGACGCCTTCTGGGAGATGAAGCGGCGAGGACTGACCCCGGGACTGACCCCACCCGAACCCGCCTATGAAACCATCGAGATGCCGCGCAATAGTCCCATCGGCTTTGTTATCGCCTTTTTCGCGGTGATAACCGGCTTTTCGCTGATCTGGCAAATCTGGTGGCTGGCAATCCTGGGCCTGCTCGCCGTTGCGGTCACGATGCTGGTGTTCGGCTGGAGCGAAGACCGAGAGCGCGAGATCCCTGCTGCCGAAATTGCGCGAGTGGAACGGGCCCGGTTGGGTTTCGGGAGGCCAGCGTGACGATAGCAACGATCGACGCGGTTCCCACCGACCTCGCGCGCGGGCGCGGCGGCGGCGGGCCGGCTCCAAAGCGCGTCGTTGTCGCTTACGGCTTCTGGATCTTTATCCTCAGCGACTTCGTCCTGTTTTCGGGGCTGTTCGCGGCCTATGCGGTGTTGTCGGGCAACACCGCCGGCGGACCGACCGGGGCCGAGCTGTTCAATCTCCGCAATGTCTTCATCGAGACGATGTGTCTGTTGTTCTCGAGCTATACATGCGGGCTCGGGGCGTTATCGGCCGAGCGCCGCCAGCCATTGCGGTTTTTGATCTTCGCTGCCCTCACCTTCGTGCTCGGCGCGGCCTTTCTCATCATCGAGGCCACGGAATTTGCCGGCATGGTGGAGAAAGGCGCCGGGCCCTGGCGCAGCGGCTTTCTGTCCAGCTTCTTCACGTTGGTCGGCACACACGGCGTACACGTCACCGGCGGGCTGATCTGGCTCATCTATCTGGTGGCTCAGGTCATCGTGAAGGGCTTGCGACCCGCCGTGTTGCGGCGCCTGTTGTGCTGGAGCCTGTTCTGGCACGCGTTGGACATCGTTTGGGTCGGGGTATTCACGTTGGTCTATCTGATGGGAGACTTCCGGTGATGCACGGTCGCGATCGCGTCTTCGACGACCGGACGCCCGGCGTCGAACACGAAGAGTCCACGGCTAACGTTCTGTCGTACACGGCGGGGCTCGGGCTCGCCATCCTGATGACGATTGCTTCGTTCGTCGTGTCGCAAACGAATTTGCTGTGGCCCCCGGGCATACCGGTCGGGTTGGTCGTTCTCGCCTTCGCGCAGATCGGCGTCCACCTCGTCTTCTTTCTGCATTTGGGCAGCGGGGCCGAGAATACGAACAACATTCTGGCCCTTGCCTTCGGCCTGCTGATCGTCTTTCTCGTCATCACCGGCTCAATCTGGATCATCGCCAACCTCAACGCCAACATGATGCCGATGTCGATGAACGTGCCGCGCTGAGCCGGTTCGGCGCGAAACCCCGACGGCGCGCCGAACCTACGATGTTCAGGGCCGTTTGATTTTTGTGAAGCGCAGGGCATGGACGCTTTATGTCAATGGCGGACCCGGTGCGACTTCAATATGAGACCGCAATGGAGATTACCACTATCGCACTGGTCGGAGGGCTTGCGCAGCCGGCTCGCTCGTCCTGGCTTGGGTTGACCCGGTGCTGACTGTCGTGGCTTTAGTATACGCGGTGAATTTTACGGTGCGCTATCCGGACAAGGCGCGCAAGGAGGCGGCCCTCCAAACCGCGGCATCAAGAAGGAATGTGAATGGAAATCAGCCTGATCGTCCGTGGCCAGCATCCCGCGGGCGAGGATATGCGCGCCCGGCTCGCAGACGACATCGACCTCGTCATGCGCGCCGAAGAGCTCGGCTTCAATGCATTGGTCAAGGGCTCGCATTACAGCGCCCACCCGCTGCAATCCTTGCAGCAGATCCCGTTTCTGGCCCAGGCGGCGGTATTGGCGCCGAGCCTGCGGCTGGTCTGCGGGCTGGTGCTGTTGCCGTTGCACAAGCCGCTCGACATCGCCGAACAGCTCGCCACCCTCGACATCATGTGCGGCGGCAAGTTGGTTTTTGGCTGCGGCATCGGCTACCGCGATGTCGAGTTCAAGGCGTTCGGGCTGACGCGGCGCGATGCCGCTGCGCGCTTCGAGGAGTGTCTGCTCGCCGTCAAGCGGTTGTGGACCGAGGATTTTGTCGACATGACGGGCTCGCATTTCACCCTCGATCACGCCAACAGCACCGTCAAGCCATTGCAGAAGCCGATGCCGCCGATCTGGATCGGCGCCAATGCCGATGTCGCGATCCGACGGGCGGCGCGGCTCGGCGATTGCTGGTACATCAACCCGCACAGCACCCTGACGACTTTGGCGCGGCAGATGGATCTCTACCGGCGCGCGCTCGACGAGTACGGCAAGCCGTTCCCGGCCGAGCTGCCGATGCGACGCGAGGTGTTTGTCGCGCGAACCCGCGACGAGGCGATCCGCTTGGCGCGCCCCTCGCTCGAAGTCAAATACAAGACCTACCGCGAATGGGGCCAGGACAAGGTCATGCCGGCGGGCGATAATTTCGACCACGGCTTCGACGAGCTGCTCGAGGACCGCTTCCTGATCGGTTCCGCCGGCCGAAATCGCCGAGCGGCTGATCGCCCTCAAGCAACGCTTCGGGGTCAACCACCTCGTCGCCTCGGTCCATTGGCCGGGCATGCCCAACAGCCTGGCTCTGGAGCAGATGCAGATCCTCGCCGAGGAGGTCATGCCGGCGGTCCGCGGCGCTTAACGCAGCCGGGCCCGGAAATATCGATATGCGGAGGGAGAGATGCCGGCGCTGAAGATTCCCGACGGAGAGATTTATTACGAGGTGCACGGATCCGGCTACCCGCTGATGATTTTCGCGCCCGGCGGGCTGCGCTCGGAGCTCGCCTTCTGGCGCCACAGCCCGTCGGACCCAGCGGCTCGCGCGGTGTGGATGGATCCGATGGCCGAGCTCGGGAACAGATACCGGGTCGTCGCGATGGATCAACGCAACGCCGGCCGATCGCGCACCCGGATCGACGCGAGCGATGATTGGCATGTTTATGCCGGCGACCATCTGGCCTTGGCCGACCATCTCGGGCTCGACCGGTTCCATGTCATGGGCGGCTGCATCGGCGCGTCGTTCTGCCTGACCTTGTGCGAACTGGCGCCGAAGCGGATCAGCGCCGCAGTATTGCAGAACCCGATCGGCCATGCCGACAACCGCGACGTCTTCGGTAATCTGGTCCGCACCTGGGCCAAAAGCGTCCGCGACGAGCGTCCCGAGATCGGCGAGGGCACCCTCGACCGGTTCGGGCGGAACATGTTCGGCGGCGATTTTGTCTTCAGCGTCTCGCGGGAATTCGTCCGTCGGTGCCAGACCCCGCTGCTTGTCATGCCGGGCGACGACCCGCCACACCCGACGGTGATCGGCGAGGAGATCGTCGAGCTGGCGCCGAATGTGGAGGTATTGCGGCAATGGAAAGGGCCGGACCATCTGCAGGTCGCAATCGACCGGGTCACCCAATTCCTCGACCGGTACACGCCGCGCCGAGGCGCACGACTAAATTGACCTTTGCCGTCACCCCCGCGAAAGCGGTGGTCCAGGGCAAGCGGTGGTGCTCTTCGGCACTGGATTCCCGCTTGCGCGGGAATGACGAACAGAGTCCAATAATTGGGTATCTGTGGTGACGGATCTGCAGGCGGACTACGTCATCGTCGGGGCCGGGTCGGCGGGTTGCGTGCTGGCCGATCGCTTGAGCGAAGACGGCGCGAGAGTGTTATTGCTCGAGGCCGGACCCAGCGACTGGCACCCGATGATCCATGTGCCCGCCGGGGCGTTGCATCTGCGGGCCAATCCCCTGGTCAACTGGAATTACTACACCGAGGCCGAGGAAGGCATCGGCAATCGGTCGTTGCACTGGCCGCGCGGCAGAGTGATGGGCGGCACGAGCTCGATCAACGGGATGCTCTATGTCCGCGGCAACCCGGCGGATTACGACGGGTGGGCGCAGATGGGTTGCCGCGGCTGGACGTATTCCGAGGTCCTACCTTATTTCATGAAATCCGAACATTATGCGCCGGGCGATGCCGAGTACCGCGGCAAGGGTGGCCCGCTGCTTGTCGAGGATTACCGGACGATCCTGCCGTTGACGCATCGTTTTGTCGAAGCCGCGCAGCAGGCGGGTTTTCCGTTCACCCCTGATTACAACGCTGCGGCTCAGGAGGGGGTCGGCTATTCGCAGATGACCCGACGGGGACGCTTGCGCGGATCGACCGCGCGCACCTTCCTGGCTGAGGCGAGGCACCGGCCCAATCTGCGCGTTGAGACAAAAGCGGTCGCGACGCGGCTGCTGTTCGAGGGCCTTCGTTGCTCGGGAGTCGCGTTTCGGCAGAACGGCAGCGATCGCCGGGTATTGGCGGCGCGCGAGGTCGTCGTCTGCGGCGGCACTGTCAACTCGCCTCATCTGCTGCAGATCTCGGGCATTGGACCGGCCGAACATCTGAAGTCGATCGGCGTCGAGGTGGTCCACGACCTGCCTGGGGTCGGCGCCAATCTATCCGACCATTACGCCGTGCGGGTGACGCACCGCGTCAAGGACGAGCTCTCGGTCAACGAGCTGTCGCGAGGGTTGCGCCTCGCCCGCGAGATCGGGCGGTTCGCCACGACCGGACGCGGCGCTCTGACGTTCGGGGTCACCACCGCGATGGTGTTCTGCCGCAGCCGCGAGGGGCTCGCCAGCCCCGATCTGCAATTGCTGTTCACGCCGGGGAGCTACGACCCGGCCGGCATCGGCCGGCTGGAACGGGAGCCGGGCATGACGATAGCGGTCTGTTTGGCGCGGCCGGACAGCCGCGGGACGATCATGGCGGGCTCCCCCGATCCGCTGGCGCGACCGGCAATTCGCCCGCGGTATTTGTCGGCGGCAAGCGACGTGCAGGTCCTGCTGGCCGGGACCGGCCATGCCCGCCGCATCTTCGCGACACCGCCGCTCGCCCGCCACAGCGCCGCCGAGACCATGCCGGGGTCCGATGCGTGTTCGGCAGAGGCGCTAACCGACTTCATGCACCGCGTCGGCATGAACCTGCATCATCCGGTCGGCACCTGCCGCATGGGGGAGGACCCGTCGGCGGTGGTCGATTCGCGGCTGCGGGTCCGCGGCGTAGCGGGGCTGCGCGTTATCGACGCCTCGGTGATGCCGACCGTGACGACCGGCAACACCAACGCGCCGACGATCATGATCGGGGAGAAGGGCGCAGCGATGATCCGCGAGGATGCGGCCGCGCACTGATAAAGCCTAGCCGAGCCTGGGCAGCACCCGCTCAGTCAACAGCATAAAGGATTGGTGGCTGAGCGGCGCGCACAGCAGGTAATCGAGACCGATCTGATCGCGCAGCCGCAAGATTTCGTCGCTGACCTTTTCCGGGGTGCCGTGCAGGATCACCTCGTCGAGATAGCGCTGGACCGGATCGATCCCCGCCGGCGTAAAGGAGTGCTGCACAACCGGCCGATGCTGCTCGCCGAGATAGGAGTTGAGGATCCATTCGGCGCCGCTGCGGGCGACCGCCGCCGCCTTGCTCGCGTTATCGGACACAGCCACCAGACGCGCGACCGGGATGTCACGGCCGGCCTGGGAGAAACCTGCGGCAGCCAGTTTCTCGTCATAGACCCGCCGTTTGCGGCCGATTTCCGCGGCAGATGAGTGCGGGTCCATCAGGATCGAGAAACCCCGGCCCGCCGCCCAGTCGATTGCCCCCTCCGAGCTCGCCGCCATCCATACGGGGGGATGCGGCAGCTGCGCCGGCTTGGGCAGAACCTCGACAGCCTCGAAGCGGAAATGCCGGCCGGTAAAGTCGAGCCGCTCGTCGGTCCACGCCCGCAACACGATCTCGACGGTTTCGCGAAATCGCGACGCGCTCTCCTCGGGCGGCACCCCGAAGGCGGTGAATTCGACACGCGCAAAGCCGCGTCCGGCGCCCCAATTGACCCGTCCGCCGGATAGCACGTCGAGCAGCGCAATCTCCTCGGCGAGCCGCAGCGGATGGTAAAACGGGGCGAGCGACACCGCGGTGCCGATGCGCAGGCGCCGCGTCCGCGCCGCAGCCAATACCCCGACCATGTGCACCGAAGGGCACACGCTGAAGCTGCTGAAATGATGCTCGGCGAGCCAGACCGCATCATAGCCGGTGCGGTCCATGATCTCGATCCGCTCCAATGCGCGGGCGTAGACGGTCGCCAGATCGACCCGCCGCTCGGGCCAACTGAAGAATTGCAGAACCCCGAATTTCATTGCTGCGCCCCCTCCACGGCGCGCCAGAATTCGAGGGCGGTGCGCGCGCAACGCTCGGGCTGCAGCAGGTTGACGCCGTGCCCATACCCGGCAAACAGCTCGAGCCGGCCCTGCGGCAGGGTCTGCGCGAGGATTTTCTGCTGCTCGGAGGCGATCAGGCTCTGGTCGCCGCTCAATAGCAGCACCGGCGCCTTGATCGCCGGGAGCAACGGCTTCACATCGACCGCCTCGAAACACTCATGCAGCGAGGCGGCGATATCGCGGCGGGTCTTGCCCATCTCGGCGATGCACCATTCGCGCAACTGCTCGCTGGCATGCGCCAGATCGAGCCGGTAGCCGAGCGTTCGCCGGCACCACTCGCCGACGCCGTGAGCTCGGATCGCCGCTGCCGTGCTTTCCTGGTCGAGCGAGTAGATGCTTTTGATCTCGTCGGAAATGCGGGTCGGCGTGTTGCACAGAATGAGGCTGGCGATGCGTTCGGGGTGCGCGGCGGCGAGCAGCAACCCGATGATCCCGCCGGATGATTCACCGACCCAATGAACCCGCGACAGCGACGATGCGTCGAGCACTGCGAGGATCTCGGTTTCGATTTCTTGCGGATTGTAGCTGTAGCCCGCAACCGGGACATCGGAGGCGCCGCACCCCAAAAGATCGGGGCGATAGATGCGGCGAGTCTCGGCGATGGGCGGAACCCAGCGGTTCCAGAATGTCGCGTTGCGCGCGAAACCGTGCATCATCAGCACCGGTGTGGGCGCCTGCCACGGCCACAGGTAATCGTCGACGGCGCAGTGCAGCGAAAGCCCTTGAGCGAGGCGGATCGTCGGCATCAAGCATCCTCCCTTGCAACGCCGCTATTAAACCTGCTTTAGAAAAAGAATCAGCTATCTCTCGACTTGCGCGGCGATCAATGCCCGCCCGGCGCTGGCGATTGTCTTGGCCGGTCCGTCGGGCCCGAGGGATTGGCCAATGGCGTAGGCGCCATCGATCAGCAGTTGCAGATGCTGGGCGAGGAGTTCGGGATCGCGGGCATTGGCCGCAATGGCAAGGGTCCGCAAACGCTCTCGGACGGCCCGTTTGTTGGCAAGGATGACGGCACGTGCCGGGTGCTCGGGCTCGGGAAATTCCGTGCCGGTGTTGAGGAAAGGGCAGCCGCGCCACTTCGGGTGGGCGGCAGTCGCCGCAATCATGTCGAGGACCGCTTCGAGCTGGGCGCGCGGCTGGCCGGCGCCCGACGCCTCGGCATCGTCCCAGCGCCGCCAGAAAAACGCGTTGCGGTCCTCGAGCCACGCGGTCACGAGCGCGTCCTTTGACGGGAAATTGCGGTAGAGGCTCATCTTGGCGACACCGGAGCCGGCAATGATCGCGTCGATGCCGACCGCCCGAACGCCGTCGCGATAAAACATCTCCGAGGCGGTCTCGAGGATGCGCTGGCGCGCCGGTTTCCGTTCCCCTGACCCGCTCATTTCACGGCTGCGCCCTGCGACCGGCAGCTTGACACAAGACAGACCGGTCTCTCACATTAGGCCTGAGTTGCATGTGGGAGAAGGTAGAGCCGATGGCAAGGGCGGGGAAGCTGCATTACGCCTGGATCGTCGCCGGGGTCACATTTCTGACCCTGCTGGTCGCCGCCGGGCTGCGCGCCACCCCCGGGGTTCTGATCGTACCGCTGGAAACCGAGTTCGGCTGGTCGCGCGCGACGATCTCCTTCGCGATCGGGCTCAACATCTTCCTTTACGGGCTGATTGGGCCGTTTGCCGCGGCGGTGATGGACCGCTTCGGGTTGCGCAGGACGATGCTTGGCGCACTCGTCTGCATCGCCGCTGGCGTCGCCCTGACGCCATTGATGACCCGTTCCTGGCAGTTGATCCTGCTGTGGGGAGTGGTCGTCGGCACCGGCAGCGGGGCCACCGCGCTGGTCCTCGGCGCCACGGTCGTCGCGCGCTGGTTTGTGGCGCGGCGGGGGCTGGTGCTCGGCGCGCTGACCGCCAGCACCGCGACCGGCCAGCTGATCTTCCTGCCGGTCCTGGCGAGCCTCGCAGAGAATTACGGCTGGCGCGCGGTGTCGCTCACAGTTGCCGGCGTTGCGTTGGCGCTGATCCCGGTGGTGGCGCGGTTGATGCGCGATCGGCCAGCGGATGTCGGGCTCTCGCCCTACGGCGCGGCTCGTGACGCAAAGCCCACCCCGGCGGTGCGCGGCAACCCGGCGGCAATGGCACTCGGCGCTTTACGCGACGGGCTGCGCACGCGCGATTTCTGGCTGCTCGCCGGCAGTTTTTTTATTTGCGGCGCCTCGACCAACGGGTTGATCGGCACCCACCTCATTCCGGCCTGCCTCGATCACGGCATCCCACAGGTAGCGGCTGCCGGCCTGCTCGCCGCGATGGGGATCTTCGATCTGGTCGGAACAACATTATCCGGCTGGCTCAGCGACCGGTGGAGCAACCGCGGGCTTCTGGCGTGGTATTATGGGCTGCGCGGCCTGTCGCTGATCTATCTTCCCTTTGCCTTCGACATTTCGTTTTATGGCTTGTCGCTGTTTACGGTGTTTTATGGGCTCGACTGGATCGCCACCGTCCCGCCGACCATCCGCCTCGCCACCCGGGCCTTCGGCACCGAGCGTGGGCCGATCATGTTTGGCTGGATCGCTGCCGCGCACCAGCTGGGCGCGGCGCTGACCGCCTTTGCCGCGGGTGCGCTGCGGGTCACGCTCGGCAGCTATGTCGAGGCGTTCATGCTGTCCGGTCTGCTCTGCCTGATCGCCGCGCTGATGGTCCTGCTGATCGGCCGTGGCGGCGGCGAAGCGATACCGATACCGGCACCGGCGGAATAGCGCGTTTTGGCAGTAGGCTAGCCTGGGACAACCCCGCGGCAGGAGAGCGCGACCGCGACGAACGAGCGTTCCCCGTCGGGGCGTCCGGTGAGGTAGGCCGAGCGCAGGTGCCGCCGGAGGCGGTCCCGGCCGGCGCTGTCGAGGGTCGAGACATAGGCGCCGAGTGCCCCTTCGCCGCTCGCGAACGGCTCCCAGTAATCGGCAAAGTCGACAAAATCCATGCGGATCATCAATGATCGCTGATCGATGTCGATGAGGCCGGCGTCGGCCCACATCCGCGCCAGCGCGCCGGGGGCATAGATCGGCCGGGACATCGTACGATCGCGCGCCGCGGCCGCCGCCTCGTCGAGCGCGGCGGCGGTGTCCCACAGCATCCGCTGGCTCGGCGTCCCGCCCGGCGAATCCCAGAAGGCAGCAGCGACGCCGCCGCCAGGGCGAGTGACGCGCCGCATCTCGGCCACCATCGTCTCCGGCTGCGGCACCACCGAGGGCAGCACCAGCATCGACAAAGACCGATCGAAGGCGTTATCGGCAAAGCGCAGAGCGCAGCCATCGCCTTGCTCAAAGCGAATGCGGGGGTCGGACTTCTTGCCCTGCGCCGCCGCGAGGTAGACTTCGGAGTGGTCGATGGCGGTCAGCCCGGCGAGCGCGGCAGCCTCGGGCAGAGCGAAGGTCAGGCTGCCGGTGCCGCAGCCGATTTCGAGAACGTTTTCGCCATCGGCGATGCCGGCATGCTCGATGAAGAGCGGTGCCAGACGCCGGCTCCAACGGCCCATCAGCTTTTCGTAATTGCCGGCATCGCGGGCGTTGAAGATCGACGGCATGGCTTGACCTTCCTGCTTCCAGTGGCGGCGCCGACGATGCACCTACTCCGCGGCTAGTTCCACCGGCCGAAATCCCGAAAGCGGCGCCCGCATCGCGCGATCCATCGGTTTTGGCCACCAGCGGTCCTCCCACTCGGAGAACACGTCGCGGAGCTGCGGCATCACCTTCTCGGCGAACAGCTGCGTGTTGTATTTGACCAGGTCCTTGCGCATGTTGCCGAATTGCAAGAGCAGCATCAGATGCCCGACATTGAGGTTTTTCGCCACCTCCTGCAGCTGGGCGGCGACCTCGTCCGGCGAGCCGATGATGACGTAACCCTTGTCGACGATCGCATCCATCTCGCGCGCCAGCATCTGGAATTTCGACTCGTAGCGCGATAGTTGCGCGGCTTGCGCCACCTGGCTCTGGATGCCGCGGCGCTGGGTCGCCTCGCTGGCATAGCCCGGCGGACCGGCGAACCGCGGGTCGACATGCAGGCAACGGCCGTAGAAATACTCTGCCGGCTCGCGATAGAGCCGGTAGGCCTCCTCTCGGCTTTCCGCGACGCCGACGAATTGCAGAAACCCGGCGTGATAGGGGTTTCGGTCCTTGCCGAGCCGGTCCATCTCCTCCCAAAAGCCACTCATTGTCGATTGGCCGGCCTTGTAGCCGTAATAGGAAAGATAGCAATAGACGTGGTCCATTTCGGCGCACCATTGCCAGGTCTCGACCGAGCCGCCGCCCGGGATCCAGATCGGCGGGCGCGGCTTCTGCACCGGCCGCGGCCAGATGTTGACATAGCGCTGCTGGTTGAAGCGGCCATTGAAAGCAAAGGTGTCTTCTTCGGTCCAGGCGCGCAGGATCAGATCGTGCGCTTCGTGATACCGTTCGCGCAGCATGCTCGGGTTCTGGCCGTAGGCGTAGCAGGTGTCCATCGGCGAGCCGACCGGAAAGCCGGCGATCAGCCGCCCGCCCGAGATGCAGTCGATCATCGCGAATTCTTCAGCGACCCGGGTCGGCGGGTTGTAGAGCGCCAATGAATTACCGAGAACGCAGAGCGCCGCGTCCGAGGTGCGGCGAGCGAGCGAGGCGGCGACCAGATTGGGCGACGGCATCAGCCCGTAGCCGTTGGAATGGTGCTCGTTGACGCAGACCGCGTCGAACCCGCATTCGGCGGCGAATTCGAGCTCGTCCATGAAGTCGTTGTACATGTGATGCGCGCGCAGCGGGTCGAACAGAGAGGAATGAATGTCGACCCATACCGAGGGGTGCTTGTCGCGGAAGTCATCCGGCAATTCGGTATAGGGCATCAGGTGAAACCACATCAGCTTCATATTCGTCCTCCGATCCGCTGCGCACGCTCTTCTAGCTATACCCGATATCGGCCCTTACCTTGCCTCGAAATACCCAGTAGGACCACCCCGTATACATCAGGATGATCGGCAGCAGGAACAGCGTGCCGACCGCCAGGAAGGCTTGGGTGCTGGGTGAGGAGGCGGCCTGCCAGAGGGTGAACTGATACGGCACGATCATCGGCCACAGGCTGATCGCGATCCCGATGTAAGAAATCACGAACAATCCTATCGCGCCGATGAACGGCTCGGCGTCCGATCCTTGGGTGAGCGCGCGCCACTCCCACGCAATCAGCAACAATGTGATGATCGGAACCGGCGAAAGAAACGCAAGATTCGGCCAGGAAAACCAACGCTGCGCGATATGCGTCTCAAGCCATGGTGTCCACACGCTGACAATCGCGATCGCTGCGATGACCCCAAAGAAGCACCAGCGTCCGTGGCGTCGCGCCCAATCCTGCAGACTGCCTTGCGTCTTCAGGACAAGCCAGCCGGCGCCCAGAAGCCCATATCCGAACAGCAAGCCGATCCCGGTAAAGATCGAGAAGATCGTAAAGCAATCGAACGAACCACCACCGAAAATTCGTCCCGTCGTTTGGAAACCTTGAATGAAGGCTCCCAGCATGACGCCCTGGGCAAATACCGCAACACCGGACCCATAACAAAAGGCGTAGTCCCAGAATGTCCGATGCTCGGCAAGCTTGTAACGGAACTCGAAGGCGACGCCGCGAAATGCCAGCGCCAGCAGCATCACCAGGATGGGGAAGTAGAGTGCCGGTATGATGATGGCGAAGGCCAAGGGAAATGCCGCCATGAGCCCGATGCCGCCAAGCACGAGCCAAGTTTCGTTGCCGTCCCAGATCGGTGCGATCGAGTTCATCACGAGATTGCGGGAACTCAGGTCGGGTGCGAAGCCGTAGAGGATCCCGACGCCGAGATCGAACCCGTCCAGCAGGACGTAAAAAAAGATGCCGAGACCGAGGATTACCGTCCACAGCGGTACCAGATCGAGCATCGGCTGGGTCATGTCTGTGCCTCCGCTCCGGACGACGGAAGCGCTTGCACCGGCAGCCGCGGGCGCCCGCTCTCGATCGGCGCCGGCGCGACCGCCGGCTCGGCCGGACCCGCCTTGACGATCCTCGCCATCAAGGTAATGCCAACTGGAAACATGATCAGATAAACGACGGCGTAGCCGAGCAGCGAGATCAAAACGTCGGTTCCCGTCAGCGACGGAGATACGGAATCGGCGGTGCGCAACAATCCGTAGACCGTCCAAGGCTGGCGCCCGGTTTCGGTCGTCGCCCAGCCCGCCAGCACGGCGGCAAACCCGAGAGGCGAGACGATCTGGCAGATCACCAAGAACCAGGCCGTATCGAACAGACGCCCGCGAGCCCGCAGCCACCAGCTGACAACAATCAAAGCGAGCATCAGCAGGCCAATGCCGACCATGATGCGGAACGCAAAAAACGGAATCGCCACTGTCGGGCGCTGGTCGGCCGGCCAATCCTTGAGCCCGCGGACGGTGCCGTCGAGGTCGTGGGTCAGGATCAGACTGCCGAGATCGGGCACTTCGACGGCGTAGCGATTGGTTTCGGCCGTATCGTCGGGAATGGCGAACAGGACGAGGGGCACGCGGCTGCCGGTGGTCCAGTGAGCCTCTATCGCGGCGAGCTTCGCGGGTTGGTGTTCCAGCGTATTGAGGCCGTGCTGGTCACCCAGCAAGATCTGCAACGGCACCAGCACCGAGAGCAGCCAAAATGTCATCGACAGCATCGTCTGGCTCTCGACCGCAAAGCGGCGGCCGCGCAGCAGGTAGGCCGCGACCCCGACCACGACAAAAGCTGTCGTCACATAAAAAGCGGTGATGGTGTGGGCGAGCCGATAAGGGAAAGACGGATTGAAAACGATCTCCAGCCAGTCCTTTGGAAAAAACCGCCCGTCAATTATTTCGTAGCCGGCGGGCGTCTGCATCCAGCTGTTGGTCGCCAGGATCCAAAAGGAGGAGAACAGGGTGCCGCCGGCCACCATCAACGCCGCGATAAAATGCGCCCAGGGCGGCACCAGCCGACGGCCGAACAGCAGCACGCCGAGGAACGCCGCTTCGAGAAAAAAGGCAGTCAGCCCTTCATAGGCAAGCAATGGCGAGATCACATTGGCGGTCGCGTCGGAAAAGCGGCTCCAATTGGTGCCGAACTGGAAGGGCATGACAATGCCCGACACGACCCCCATGCCGAACGACACGGCAAAAATCTTGATCCAGAAATTCGACAGGCGGGAATAGACGTCCCGTCCGGTTGCGAGGTGCAGTCCCTCGAGAACCGCGATAAAGGAAGCAAGCCCAACGGTAAACGCCGGCAACAGAATATGCCAGCCGATGACCCAGACGAACTGCAGGCGCGACAGCAGCAACGGATCAAGTGTCATTCCCGTCCCCTCTTCGCCCGATCACTGGCCGCTGCAATAAAAGGGAGCGGCTGATACCCTGTCCCGTTTAAGCGGCGGCTTTGGCGGTGAAGTCCGAGTGAGATGCGCGCGCCGCTCGGCGGATCATTTCGGCGCCCTTTTCGGCGATCATGATGGTCGGCGCATTGGTGTTGGTCGAGGTCACCGCCGGCATTACCGAGGCATCGACGACGCGCAAGCCCTCGAGCCCGTGAACGCGCAGCTGATCGTCGACCACGGCCAGCTGGTCGCTGCCCATCTTGCAGGTGCAGGTGGCATGGTAGACGGTCGAGCCCTTCTGCCGCGCATAGTCCAGCAGCTCGTCGTCGCTCGCGACACCGGCGCCAGGGAGGATTTCGAGGCCGAAATATTTGGCGAGCGCCGGGGCGGCGAAGAGCCGGCGGATGAATCTGAGCCCGCCGATAATCGCCCGGCGATCGGTCTGCTCGCTCAGATAGCGAGGATTGATCGCCGGCGCCTCTCTGGGATCGTTGGACTTGGCCTCGACGTAACCGCGCGACAGCGGCCGCATCTGCCACGCCCCCGCGGTGATGCCCGGAAAATCGTCGAGTTCGCCGATCTGGCCGTCCTTGAAGCTGCCCGGCGCAATGCTGCACTGCACGTCCGGCGTCGCCGATTCCTCCAGCACCTTGACCGAAGCCGCCGCCAATGAGGCGCTGTAGGTCAGCATGCCTTTCCCGGTGACGAGATAGCGCACGATCTCGCGGGCCAGCGCCAGGCCCCGCGAACGCTCGTTCACCGTGGCGGCGCCACTGACCGGGTAGCTGATGCGAGCGATGTAGTGGTCCTGAAGGTTCTGCCCGACCCCCGGCAGCGGATGATGGAGCGGGATGCCGACACGGTTCAGGTGCTCGGGTGCGCCGACCCCGGAAAGCTGCAGGATGTGCGGCGAGTTGACGGCGCCGGCGGAAAGGATCACTTCGCGTTCCGCATCGGCCCGCTCGACCGCTGCGCCCCTCTGGTATTCGACTGCGACGGCGCGGCGGCCGTCGAAAACAATGCGGTTGACCTGCGCCTTGACGATCACTTGGAGGTTGGGCCGTTTCATGGCCGGGCGCAGATAGGTGCGCGCGGTACTTGCACGCCGCCGGCCGCCGCGCGTCTGCTGGCACCAGCCGATACTGTCGCCGGCGCCGGCTGGCAGGTCATTGACGTCCTCGCGATAATCGAGGCCGATCTCCTTGCCGGCTTCGATTACCGCCGCGCAGAGCGGCGCTCGGTCCATCTTCGAGGTAAAGAGCGGTCCGCCCTTGCCGCGCACTTCGGTCTCGCCGCCCTCCCAGTTCTCGGCCTGTTTGAAGAACGGCAAAACCTCGTCCCAGCCCCAGCCGCGATTGCCGAGTTGCGCCCAATGATCGAAATCCTCGGGCTGGCCGCGGATGTAGATCAACCCGTTGATCGAGCTGGAGCCGCCAAGCACCCGGCCGCGCGGGTAAAGGATCGCCCGGCCGGCGGTCCCGGGGTCAGGCTCGGCGTGATACCCCCAGGTCAGGGTCGGATGATCGAGCATCTTCATGAAGCCGGCCGGGACGTGGATGTAGGGGCTCCAATCGGTCCCGCCCGCTTCGATCAACAGGACTTTGGTGCCGGGATCCTCGCTCAGCCGGTTCGCCAAGACACAGCCGGCCGAGCCCGCGCCGATGATCACATAATCAGCCCTCATCCTCGCCCTCCCTCAATCGCACCCGCCCGGCGCCGCCATGCGCCTTGACGACTACGCCCGCTAAGCTAACGAGAGCTGAGAGAGACGGCAATCGGCTCGCAACACGCGACCCGGTGACCGGAGGACTTCGCCCGTTGACGGCTCTGCCTTGGGAAGCCGACGCTTACAGGGCAGATTTCGTGGCGCGACATTCGATCGATGCACGCGGATGCGGATGTCGCCGGCGGTCAGGTGAACCGCTAGTATGCGGCAAATCAGCTCGGCGGATATTTCGATCATTGCTGGGTCAGCATGATGGCGCATTTCGTTATGCAGCCCGACATGGTCTACCAATACCCGCTCTGGTGGGTCGCTCTCCTATTGGTAACCCTGGCGGCATTGGGCGCGGTGATCCTCGACCTAATCGCTCGCCTGGTCCTGTCAGTTGAGTCTCGCCGCAAACACAATGATGTCGCGGCAGCGATATTCTCGGTGATCGGAGTGACGTTCGCGGTGCTATTGGCATTCGTGGCGATGCTCGCTTGGGAAGGCTTCAACAAAGCAAAGGCAGCGAGCTATGCAGAGGCCGCATTGGTTCTCGACCTCTACAATGTTTCGACCGGGTTCGCCGAACCTGAAAGGGTCGCGATGCGAGACGCGATCATCGGCTATGTCGAGACGGTGGTGAGGGTCGAGTGGCCGGCACAGGCCGAAGGTCGGACCGTCGACCGGGGTGCGGCGTACCTGGAGAAACTAAACCGGATAGCGATCGGCCTCAAACCTTCGAACGTCGGCGATGGCAATCTGCACGCAATGCTGTTGCAATCTCTCTCTCGGCTATCGGATGCAAGACAGCAGAGATTGTTGGCTGCCGAGACCACCATCCCCGCTGTTGTGTGGATCGTGACCGTCGTTGGTGGGGGCCTGACGATTGCCTTCAGCGCTTTCCTCGGTGCGCCGAGCCTGGGCATGCATCTCGCGATGTCCGCTGTGCTGGCGATTTCCGGAGTGCTGGTGCTGATTCTGATCATCGCTCTCAGCAACCCGTTTCGCGGCGATTTTCGAGTACCGACGCAGCCGTTTGACCAAATTCTGGCGCAGATTGAGGCCTCAACAACCCGGTGATCAGCGTATACCTAACTTTGTGCGGCGTTGTCTGTCACTTTGTCGCCGCGAATAGTGACGACACAGAGATGATCCGCCCGTACCGGCGGAGCGCTGTCACAAGCCAATTCTTGCTCCAGCCGCTCGAGCCCCGCCTCGTAAGCTGCATCTGGGATCGCCATCAGCTGGGAACAGATGTCGCGGCGCCGCGCGGTATCGAGCAAGACCCGTAAATCCTGCTCGTAGCGGAGGTGCTGAAGCTCTACACTTACTGCCGCAAAGCCCGTCGCTTCCATGCCCGTCGCTACAGCGCCTGGAGGCCAGAAATCTTGTAAATCAATAGTGTAAGCCTCTGGAAAGTATTCATAGTAAAGCCAATCCGGACATTTTTGCGGACATAGGTTGCGGAGGACAAAGCGGCCTCCGCAACGGAGGGCACGAAATACCGCCTGCAGCATGCCCGGCTTATCGCGCATATGATGTAAGGCGTATTGAGAACTGACGAAATCGAAGGTCTCGGTTTTAAAGGGGAGCATTGCAGCATCGGCTCGCACCCAGGCGATATCCGGCGCTTTGGGCAGCGCCTGACGAAGCATGCCGAGCGACCGGTCGAGGCCGACCAGATGCGCATGGGGCACGATGGTGCGATTTGCAACCAACTGATTTCCCGTGCCGCATCCGACATCCAGGATGGACAGGGTCTCCAACGGCTTACGGTTTTCGATAAAGGCCACCAGTTCCGGATCGACCGTCTTCGCCCGATATGGCTGTGCGTCATAGAGATGGGCGATAGCGTCATAGTTTACGCGCGGTGACGGGGGCATAGCTTTGGCCGGCGCTAAGGAAATCCTGCTGGGAAACCGTCTCGGATAATGTTGCCTCAATCGCTCTCAGTCTGTCGGTTTGGCGAGCGTCCAAATCCGGACCGTGCCGGCGCGACCGCGAAGCGCCTGCTCGCCCCGATCCTGCAGCTGGCCGGGTGATGCCGCCGCTGTCGCGGCCGGTTCCGTTCTGATGGCGCAGACCAGGGCGTCGCCGACGACGAGCGGGGTGTCGAGGCTGCGGGTCAATGCCTGCAACCGGCTCGCGGTGTTGACAGTATCGCCGATTACGGTGAACGAGAAGCTGTGCTCACTGCCGACATCGCCGAGTACCGCCGGTCCGTAATTGAGACCTATGCCGATCGCCAGAGGCGGCTCGCCCGATGCCCTCCGTTCCTCGTTCCAGGCATCGAGCGCGGTCAGCATCATACCGGCGCATCTGAGCGCATTAGCGGCGTCGGCCCCGCCCGGTTCGGGGAGCCCGAACACGGCGAAGATCGCGTCGCCAATGTATTTCTCGATCGTGCCGCGGCAAGCGAAGATCGGCGCAGTCATGCGCTCGTGATAATCGCGCAGCATTGCCACGACCGCCTCGGGAGGCATGCTCTCCGCCATGCTCGTGAAACCGACGATGTCGGCGAACAACACCGCGACGGTCTGGCGTCGCACCGCACCCAACGGCTCGTCGCGGTCGGCCAGCATCTCGACAAGATTCGGTGAGAAATACCGCGATAGGTTGTTGCGGGCCCGCTCGGCCGCGGCGCGCAAGCGCTCGATCTCGCGCAATTTCGCGATGTCGTCGAGAGTCTTGCGGACCGTGACCTCGAGGTCCTGCAGATCGACCGGCTTGGTCACGAAATCGAAGGCGCCGCGGTTCATCGCGGTGCGCAGATTGGTCATGTCGCCGTAGGCCGAGACGATGATCGCCTTGACCGGCGCCTGCTCCTCGCGCAGCCGTGCCAGCAAGGTGAGGCCGTCCATGACCGGCATGTTGATGTCGAGCAACATCAGATCGATGTCGGGCTCGGCCGCGAGCGCCGCCAATGCCTCCTCGCCGTGACGCGCAAAGCGGAAGGAAAATTCCCGCTCGCGGATCTGGCGGCGGAAGCGCTGCGTGATCAACAGCTCGAAATCGGGCTCGTCGTCGACGGCAAGGATCTTGGCCGGGGGCATTACAGCGAGGCGGCTGGCAGCCGGCGCAGCTCTTTCTTGAGCAGGTCGAAATCGACCGGCTTGGTGAGGAACTGGAGGGCACCGGCCTCGGTCGCGTGCCGCCGGCGCTCGTCGTCGCCATAGGCGGTCACCATCATGACCGGCAGATCGGGGCGCCGCTGCTTGATCTCGCGCAGCAAGCTCAGCCCGTCCATCCCCGGCATGTTGATGTCCGACAGAATGACGATCAGCTCGGGCTGGATCCCATTCGACAGCTGATCGAGCGCCTCCTCGCCGGAGCCGGCGAAATGCAGGACATAGGTGCCCTGCCGCGCCTCGCGGCGAAAGCGCTGGCGAAAGAGATCGGCGACATCGGGCTCGTCGTCGACGACCAGGATGCTGACGCTCATGCGCTGTCCTCCCGTTGCTGATGCGGCCTGCCGAGTGCGCGGCAGGCGGATCGTGAATTCGGTGAACTCGCCGACTCGGCTGTCGACCTGCGATCGTGCCGCCATGCTGCTGCGTGACGATGTCGTAGCTGATCGACAGGCCGAGCCCGGTGCCTTCGCCGGTCGGCTTGGTCGTAAAGAACGGCTGGAACAGCTTGTCGCTGATCTCGGGCGGAATGCCGGTGCCGTTGTCGCGCACCCGGATCTCGACCGCATCGCCGAGGTCGCGCGTCGTCACTTTGAGGATCGGGCGGAATGCGCGCTCGCCTTCGCCGGCGGCGCGCGCTTGTTGGCGGCATAGAAGCCGTTGCCGAACAGGTTGAGGAATACGCGGGTCACGTCCTGCGGTACCAGCTCGATCGGCGCGATGCCGTGGTCGAAATCGCGCTCCAAGCGTGATGTTGAAGTTCTGGTCCTGAGCGCGGGCGCCGTGATAGGCGAGGTTCAGCGCCTCGTCGACCAGCGCGTTGAGGTCGACCGTCGCGGCGCTCGCCGCTGCCGCCGCGCGAATGCGCCAGCATGCTCTTGACGATGCCGTCGGCGCGCCGGCCGTGCTCGGCGATCTTTTCGAGATTGCCGGTCAGCATCCCGACGATTTCGTCGATCTCGGCGCGCGTATCATTGCCGAGCGAGGCGACGGCCGGCGCGGCCGCCTCCTTCAGCTCGTCGAGCAGCTCGACCGAGAGCCCGGCGAAGTTGTTGACGAAATTAAGCGGGTTCTTGATCTCGTGGGCGATACCGGCGGTCAGCTGGCCGAGCGAGTGCGATAGGCATCCTCATCCATCAGGTCGGTGATATGGATGACACGCTCGCCGGCAAGCATTCGCGCGGGCCCGGTTCCCGGACCATAGCGAGGCGGGTTGCGCCTCCGGTACTCGGCCCACCCGGCGGGTACACCTCGGGTGGCGACTGTATGGAAACGATCGCCGTCAAAGGTGGCCAATTCGCCGAATGCAGCTCCACACAGCCGCATGCCCTTTTCGAGCATCGCCTCGAACACCGGAGCGAGCTGGCCGGGCGAGCTGTTGATGACCCCCAATACCTCGGCGGTCGCGCTCTGTTGATCGAGGGCCTCCCGCGTCTCGGTGATGAGCCGTGCATTCTCGATCGCGATCACCGCCTGGTCGGCAAAAGTCGTGACCAGTTCGATCTGTTTTTCGGCGAATGGCTCCACGTGCCGGCGGCCGAGCACTATCACGCCGATCGGCGATCCCTCCCTCAGCAGTGGCACTCCGAGTTGCGTGCGCAAACCCCCGACTGCCGTCGCTTCACTGAGGGTATATTCCCGGTCGGCAGCGCAATCGGCGATTTGCACGACCCGACCCTCCAGCGCCACGCGTCCGGTGACCGACCCGCGACCTGGGGTGAGGGGGTGCCGTTCGAGAAACGCTTGAAACTCTCGCGTGGCCTCGATGCCCCCTGGTGAGAGACTGACGGCCGCCGCCATGCGATAGACCTCGCCATCGCGGCGCAAAATCGCGCTATATTCCGCCTGACACAGTCGCGCAGCAGTTTCGCTGAGGGTTTCGAGCACTGGCTGCAGATCGAAGGTCGACCGGCTGATGACCTTCAGCACATCGCTGGTCGCGGTCTGGTATTCGAGCAACTCCTGGAGGTCGCGCGTGCGGCCGCGCAGCTCGGTGATGAGCCGGACGTTCTCCATCGCGATGACCGCCTGCGCCGCGAAGTTCTGCAACAGGGCGATCTGCTTGTCGGAGAATGGCCGCACCTCCTGGCGATAGATGCTGAAGACCCCGATCACCGTCTCATCCTTGCTGAGCGGTACGGCGAGCAGGGTGCGGACCCTACCGAGATCGGCAACCGCGCGGGGCAAGGGGTCGCCGGAGCGATAGCCCTCGGTGAGTGTGATATCGGCGATGTGCTCCACACGCTCGCCGCTCAGCAGGCGCTGATGCGCGATGGGGCTGGGCCGATGCGGTCCCTGCTTCAGAAACTCGGCATAGGCCGGCGGCACGCCGCGGACCGCCGAGGCGTGCATGTATTCCCCGTCGAAGGTCCAGAGAGTGCCGAAGGCGGCCTCGCAAAGGTCGAGCGCCTTGGCCAGCATCGCGTCGAAGACAGGCGCGAGGTCCCCGGGTGAGGCGTTGATGACCTGCAATACCTCGGCGGTCGCGGTCTGCTGCTCCAATGCCTCGCGCGTCTCGGTCAAGAGCCGCGCGTTCTCCATCGCGATCACGGCCTGCGCGGCGAAGTTCTGCAAGAGCGCGATCTGCTTGTCGGTAAACGACCCGACCTCCATGCGATAGATCATGATATAGCCGAGCACTGCTCCGTCCTTCAGCAGCGGCACGAGCAGGTAGGCGCGGGCCCCTCCGAGATCGACCAATGCGACACGATCGGGGTCACCACGCTGATAGGGCTCGGTGGCGATGAGGTCAGGGATGTGAACAACGCGCTCACCGGCCAAGGTGCGCGCCGGCCCGGTGCCGGGCGCATAAACGCCCGAGTCGCCCCGCGCGTAGTGCTGAACATAGGCGGTCGGCACAGCGTGCGTGGCGGCTAGACGGAACCGCTCTCCGTCATAGGTGCGCAGCTCGCCGAAGGAGCCGCCGCACAGGCGCAGCGCCTTCTCCAGCAGCGCATCGAACACTGGGGCGAGATCGCCGGGCGAGGCATTGATGACCTGCAGCACCTCGGCAGTCGCGGTCTGCTGTTCCAGCGAGTCGCCGAGATCGCGGTTGCGGCTCTCCAGCTCGCGCAGCAATCGGACGTTCTCGATAGCGATGGCCGCCTGGTCGGCAAACGTCTTGAGGAGCTCGATTTGGGTGGCGGTGAAAGGCTTGACCTCGCGCCGACCGCATCCGATGACCCCGATCGGCTTGCCCTCACGAAGGATCGGCACGCCGAGGAATGACCGATACTGCGCCACCGATTGCAGCACGTCGCGCGTCCGCGCGTCGTAGTCGATCTCGCTCAGGACGTCGTCGAAGTGGATCGGGCGACCATCGATACACGCCCGCCCCATGGCGAAGTTCTGCGCGAGCGGTCGCGGGAACAGGCTGTGAAAGGCGGCCGTTTCCTTTGGCGACAGGCTGTGGACCGCGACGAGGTGGAGCAGCCCGTCGTCGAGGCGCGCCACCGCGCTGAACTCCGCTTCGCACAATCGGGCCGCGCGCCCCACAATGGCCTCGAACACCGGCTTGATGTTCGTCGGCGAGCACGAGATCAGGTTCAGGATCTCGCTCGTCGCCGTCTGCCGCTCCGCCGTCTCGTCGCGCTCGGCGGTGCGTTCCTCGAGTTCTCGCCGAAGCGTCGCGACCGTCTGGCGCAGATCGGCCACCGGGTCGTCAATCATCGCCATTCGGTCACCTCGCTATGCGGTGCCATTTGGTCAAACCTTTCGGCAGTCCCTCGGCGCAGCGACCGGTTGTAATGATTACCGCGCCGCGAGATTTCTCGGCAAGCTACTATCGCGAAATTGTTGATGATGAGTTGTTTTGTTCTCGGCTTTGCATAGTTGCGACGGTGACGATCACGAAATTGCCGTATTCGCAATGCACACTCGAAACCACGACTGGTGCGGAGCCGAGCGATTGCGACGAGCGACTTCGACTGGGCGCCGGCGGCTGGCCGAGGATGGCCGGCCGGCTCATCGACCGGCCGATGCCCGATGTGGAGCCGGGATGGCCAGGGGACTTCAACCAATGGGCGAGATTTGCTGTAGATTCGCTGCAAATGCACGAACCAGCGATCGCCGGTGCAATTCATGATTGTAGTTGACGATAACCGACGGAGGTCGCGTCGGCGTGCTTACTCCGGAACTGCGGCGGCTCGCGTGAAACCAGCGGTGCGGACCTCGCGCAGGTGGCAGGCCACGTGGTGGTCGGGGAGGACCTCGCGAATTTCCGGCTCCTCCTTTGAGCAGCGCTCGAAGGCGTAGGGGCAGCGGGTGTGAAAGCGGCAGCCCGAAGGCGGGTTGATCGGGCTCGGCACGTCGCCCTTGAGGATGATGCGCTGCTTCGCCGCCTCGGGGTCGGGGACCGGCACCGCCGATAGGAGCGCCTCGGTGTAGGGGTGCTGCGGGCGGGTGAAGAGGGCGCGCTTGTCGGCGATCTCGACGATCTTGCCGAGATACATGACCGCGATGCGGTGACTGATGTGCTCGACGACCGCGAGGTCGTGGGCGACGAACAGGTAGGAGAGCCCGAACTCGCGCTGCAGATCGCCCAACAAATTGATCACCTGGGCCTGCACCGAGACGTCGAGGGCCGAGACCGGCTCGTCGCAGACAATCAGGCTCGGATGCAATGCCAGGGCGCGGGCGATGCCGATGCGCTGGCGTTGGCCGCCGGAAAATTCGTGCGGGTAGCGTTCGAGCGCTTCGGCGCGCAGGCCGACCTTAAGGGCAAGCTCCTCGACCCGCTCGTCGAGCGCGCGCCCGCCCGAAACGCCGTAATTGATCAGCGGCTCGCCGATGATGTCGCGGATCTTCAGGCGCGGATTGAGCGAGGAGTAGGGGTCCTGGAATACCACCTGGAGCTGGCGCCGGTATGGTCGCATCTCGCGGCGGGTCAGCTGATCGATGCGCTCGCCCTTGATGCGGATCTCACCGGCGGTCGGGTCGATCAATTTGAGTATCGTCTTGCCGGCGGTCGACTTGCCGCAGCCGCTCTCGCCGACGAGGCCGAGGGTCTCGCTCTCGGCAATGTCGAACGAGATGCCGTCGACCGCGTGCACCTGCCCGACGGTGCGCTGCAGCAGCCCCTTCTTCACCGGGAAGTGTTTGACCAATCCGCGCACGGAGAGCAGCGGACGGGCCATGGCTACGCTGCCGCCACTCGGTCGGAATGAAAGCAGGCGGCGAAATGCGCAGGCTCCTTTTCCTCGAAGGCCGGCGTTTCGCGGCAGCAAATGTCGGTCGCAAACGGGCAGCGCGCCTCGAACGGGCAGCCCGGGATCGTTTCGCGGAGCGAGGGCACCGTCCCGGGGATCTCGGCAAGCCGCGGCGCCCGCTCGCGGTCGAGCGAGCCGCCGAGCCGCGGCACCGAGTTGAGGAGCCCTTTCGTATAGGGGTGGAGCGGGCGGCGGAACAGCGCCCCGACCGAGGCCTCCTCGGCCTTGCGGCCGGCATACATGACGACGACCCGCTGCGCCATCTCGGCGACGATGCCGAGATCGTGGGTGATCAGCACGATCGCGGCGTCGATCTGGTGCTTCAGCTCGCGCATCAGATCGAGGATCTGCGCCTGGATAGTCACGTCGAGAGCGGTCGTTGGCTCGTCGGCAATCAAGAGCTTCGGGTTGCAGGCGAGCGCCATGGCTATCATCACCCGCTGTCGCATGCCGCCCGACAGTTGGTGCGGGTACTCGGCGATGCGCCGCTCGGCCTCGGGGATGTGCACAAGGCGCAGCATGTCGACGGCCTTGGCGAGCGCCGCTTTGCGGTCAAGCCCTTGGTGCAGGGTCAAGGTCTCGGCAATCTGCCGGCCGATCGTCAGCACCGGATTCAGCGAGGTCATCGGCTCCTGAAAGATCATCGAGATCTCGTTGCCGCGAACCTCGCGCATCTCGGATTCGCTGAGGCCGAGCAGGTCGCGTCCGGCAAAGCGGATTGCGCCGGAGACGATGCGCCCGGGCGGCGATGGGATCAGCCGCAGGATCGACAGTGCGGTGACACTCTTGCCGCAGCCGCTCTCGCCGACGATCGCCAAGGTCTCACCGGGAATAACGTGAAACGAGACGCCGTCGACGGCGCGCACCACCCCGTCGCGGGTGAAGAACCAGGTCCGCAGATCGGCGATGTCGAGGATCGGCTCCGCTTTGGCGGCCGGGGCTTTCGGGAGGGTGGGAACGTAAGCTGCGAGGGTGTGGGCCATGCGTTACATGCGCCGCGCCAGGCGCGGATCGAGTGCGTCGCGCAGCCCGTCGCCGAGCAAGTTGATGGCGAGGACGGTGATCGACAGGAACGCTCCGGGGAAAAGCACGATGTAATAGGCGACCTGGAACAGGCTCCTGCCCTCGGCCATGATATTGCCCCAGCTCGGGATGTTGGGGGGTGTGCCGGCGCCGAGGAAGGACAGGATCGCCTCGACGATCATCGCCGAGGCAGCGACAAAGGTGCCTTGGACGAGCAAAGGCGGCAATGTATTGGGCAGAATGTGCCGCCACAGGATGCGGAAAAATCCGGTGCCGCTGGCATGGGCGGCCTCGACAAAGGGCAGCTCGCGCAAGCTCAGCACGACCCCGCGGATGAGGCGGGTGACGCGCGGCACGTCGGCGACAGTGATCGCGAAGATGACGTTCTCGAGGCTGGCGCGCGTCAACGCCATCAATGCGATCGCGATCAGCACCGACGGGATCGACATCAGCCCGTCCATGATCCGCATCACGATCGCATCGGTCCAGCGGCTGAATCCGGTGATAAGCCCGATCATCAGCCCAAAGCCGCTGGCGAGCAGAGCCACGCTGATCCCGACCGTCAGCGACACGCGTGCCCCATAGATCGTGCGGCTGTAGACATCGCGCCCGAGCATATCGGTGCCGAACCAGTATTGCGCCGAAGGCCAGCGCAGCCGGCGGATCGGCGACAGGGCCTGCGGGTCGACGGTGCCGAGATAAGGGGCAAAGATCGCCATCAACCCCATCATGGTCAGCAGGACCGCCCCGACGATGATCGTCGGATGGCGGCGGACATAGGTCCGAAGGCCGCTCCTGCGTGTCGTCGGAGCGGCAGGAAAGGCGAGATCGGCCGGCGCTACGGTCATATCCTCACTCAGTATCGGATGCGTGGATCGAGGAACGTGTAGCTGAGGTCGACCAGCAGATTGACCAGCACGTAGGCAGCCGAGAAGATCAGAATGATTCCCTGGATGATCGGGTAGTCGCGGCGCAGGATCGCATCGACGGTGAGCCGGCCCAGACCGGGGATGGCAAACACTGTCTCGGTGACGACGACGCCCGAGATCAGCGAGGCCACCCCGATACCGATGATCGTCACGATCGGCACGGCCGCGTTTTTCAGCGCGTGGCCGATCAGCACCTTATCGTTCGCCAACCCCTTCGCTTGGGCGGTGCGGATATAATCCTGCGCCAGCACGTCGAGCATACTGGCGCGCGTCATGCGCGCGATCAGTGCGATAAAGACCAAGCCGAGCGCGAGAGTCGGCATCACGAGATGCGACAGAAACGGCCACAAGCCGCCGCTGATGCTGACAAAGCCTTGGACCGGCAACAGATCGGTCGAAATCGCAAACGCATAGATCAAAAGATAGGCGACCACGAAAACCGGCACGGAAAACCCCAGCACGGCAAAGACCATAACCCCTCGGTCGATCCAGGATCCGGCCTTCCACGCGGCAAGCACGCCCATCGGGATCGCCGCGAGGACCGAGAAGATCAGTGTCGAGATCGTCAGGGTGACGGTGGGCTCCACCCGCTGCGCGATCAGCTTGGAGACTGGAAGGTTGGTGAAGATGGAGATCCCGAGATCGCCGTGCAGCAGACCCCACACCCAGGTCACGAACTGGATGTAGAGTGGCTGGTCAAGCCCCAGTTTCGCGCGTATCCGGGCGATGTCGTCCAAAGTTGCCGTGTCTCCGGCGATGATCGTCGCGGGATCGCCGGGGCTCAAATGCAAAAGTGAGAAGACGAACAGCGCGACGACCGCCATGACCGGGATGGTCGCGAGGATCCGTCTGACGACATACGCGAACATGCCCGGGCCCGCCCGCGCAATCAGTTCGGCATTCCCGCGAAAGCGGGAATCCAGGTGGGCGGACTTTGGCAGAGGAGGCCCTGGGCCCCCGCTTTCTCGGGTGCGGCGCTAGGAGTACTCATTTCTTCTCGACGTTCCACAGAAAGACCACTGGAGCAATAATGATGCCGTCGAGGTTCTTGCGATAGGCGGTCGGCGCGACGAACTGGCCGGTCGGGACATAAGGGACGTCGTCGCTATAGGCCTCGACCTGGATGTCGGCAGCGAGCTTTTTTTGCGCGGCGAGGTCGGGCGCCTTGAACCAGTCATCGATCAGCGCCTCGATCTTCGGGTCCGTCGGCCAGCCGAACCAGCCCTTCTCGCCGTTGCCGCGGAGTGCGATGTTGACCGCGGGTGAAAAGAAGTCCGGAGCAGAGGTCCAAGTATGAAAGATGCTCCAACCGCCCTTCTCGACCGGTTCCTTCGATGCGCGGCGGGTGATTAGGGTACCCCAATCATTGGCCTGCAACTCGACATTGAGCCCAGCCTTGCGCAGCGCCTCCAATGTCACCAGAGCCTGGCCGTGAACGATCGGCTGGTCGGTGGCCGAGAGGAGCACGATCTTCTCGCCGTTGTAGCCGGCTTCCTGGATCAGCTGCTTCGCCCGGGCGAGGTTCGGCCCTTTGAGCAGGGCGTCGGCCCCGGCATTGGTCTCGAACGGCGTGCCGCACCCGAATAGCGCGGCGCAGGTTTTCCAGTATTTCGGGTCGCCGGCCGCCGCGCCCATGTAATCCTTCTGGTCGACCAGGTTCAGCACCGCCAGACGCATTTTGAGATTATTGAACGGCGGCCGAATATGGTTGAAGCGCAGAATGCCGTGATTGCCGAGCGGGTCGACCGTGGTGACGGTGATGTCCTTGTTGGCGGCAAACAGCGGGACGAGATCCGCCGGCGGCTGCTCATACCAGTCAGCCTCGCCGGCAGTGAGCGCCGCGGCGGCGGTCGCAGTGTCCGGGATGTAGAGCCACTCGACGCGGTCGACTTTGGCTACCTTGCCGCCGGAAGCGAAGCTTGGCGCCTCCTCGCGCGGTGCGTAGTCGGTGTTCTTGACGAAGACAGCCTTATTGCCCGGCACCCATTCTTCTTTGACGAATTTGAACGGACCGGAGCCGATCGCCTCGGGGATCTGCTGATAAGCGTCGGTTTTGGCGAGCCGCTCCGGCATCATGAACGGCACGTTGCTGGAGAGCTTGCCGAGCGCATCGAGGATCAGCGGGAACGGAGCTTTCAGTATTATCGTGAATGTCTTGTCGTCGACCGCCCGCATCTCGCCGATGGCTTCCATCAGCTTCTGTCCCAACGTATCGCGTTTTCCCCAGCGCTCGAGCGAAGCGACGCAATCGGCGGCGCGCACCGGCTGGCCGTCATGCCATTTCAAGCCGTCGCGCAAGATGAAGCGATAAGTCAATTTGTCGTCGCTGACGGTCCAGCGATCGACCATTTGGGGCTGCGGCTTGAAATCCTTGTCGAGCGCAAAGAGGGTGTCGAAGACTAGATAGCCGAAATTTCGTGAGACATAGGCGGTCGTCCAGATCGGGTCGATGCTCCGCAGATCAGCTTGCGGGATGAAGCGCAGCGTCTTCGGCGCGGATTGCGCCCAGCCGGACGAGGTGACGCAGAAGGCGACGACCCCCGCGCCATTGACACTCGGAGCATTCGGGCCAAGCAGATCATCAATTCCCCGTTCGAGCTTTCGTTATGCGCCGACCTTACGCGATCCCGTGCTTGTTACCAATGCAAATGGCGGACCAGTTGCGGCGTGGAGTGGCTCGATCGACAGGGATCGAGCGGTCCGGTAAGCTTGGTCGCAGCGTGACCGCAGGCGAGAAAGCCCGACATGGCCGGTGACCCCGACATCGCTTACGGCTCCGCCGCCGAGTTAATCGAGCTTTATCGGCAGCGGCGGCTGTCGCCGGTCGAGGCGACCCGGATCATTCTCGATCGCCTCGACGCGCTGCAACCCAAGATTAATGCCTTTTGCGTCGTCGATCGCGACGGCGCGCTGAACGCGGCGCACCAGTCGGAAGGACGCTGGCTGCGCGGCGAGGCGGTCGGCCCACTCGACGGCGTGCCGGTGACAATCAAGGACCTGTTGCTGATGCGCGGGTTCCCGACCTTGCGCGGGTCGCACCTCGTCGATCGCGATCAGGAATGGTCGCAGGATGCGCCGGCGACGGCGCGGTTGCGCGAGGCCGGCGCCGTCATCCTCGGCAAGACGACGACCCCGGAATTCGGCTGGAAGGCATTGGGCGACAGTCCGCTGACCGGCATCACCCGCAACCCATGGGACCTCTCGCGTAGCCCGGGCGGCAGCAGCGCCGGTGCGGCGGCGGCCTGCGCTGCAGGGATCGGGCCCTTGCATGTCGGCAGTGATGGCGCGGGGTCGATTCGTATTCCCGCGGCGTTCAGCGGCATCTTTGGGCTCAAGCCCAGTTTCGGCCGCGTGCCGGCCTATCCGGCCTCGCCGATGGGCCTGTTGTCGCATATCGGGCCGATCGCTCGAACCGTGGCGGATGCGGCGCTGATGCTGACCGTGTTGTCCGGTCCCGACGACCGCGATCCCTATGCTCTACCGCCTGAGAACAACGATTATCTCGCCGGGCTGGAGGCTGGGGTGCGCGGCTGGCGGATCGCCTACAGCCCGACATTGGGCTATGCGAACGTCGACTCCGAGATTGCCCCTGCAGTTGCCGCGTCGGTCAGGCGTTTTGAAGACCTCGGTGCGATCGTCGAGGAGGTCGGCGCGGTCTTCGCGTCGCCGCGTGAGGCGCTCTACACCTTGTGGGCGGCCGGGGCCGCCAAGCTCCTCGCCGGGGTTCCCGGCGACCGGCGGGCATGGATCGACCCAGGCCTCCTCGCGACCGCCGCAGAGGGCGAGAAACTGAGCGCCGTCGATTATCTCGCTGCCGACCTCGTCCGCAACACGCTCGGCCAGAGATGGCGGCGTTCCACTCTCGAAATACGATCTGCTGCTGACGCCGATGATGCCGGTGCCGGCCCTACCGGTCGGACAGGACCTCAACGATCCGGCGACCGAGCGGCATTGGATCGACTGGTCGCCGTTCAGCTACCCGTTCAACCTGACCCGTCAGCCGGCGGCGAGCATTCCGTGCGGACTGACCAAAGCCGGGCTGCCGATCGGCCTGCAGATCGTCGGCCCGCTCTATGCCGACGACCGGGTATTGCGCGCTGCCCGAGCTTTTGAGACGACGCAGCCCGAGCGGCGCCCGCCGCTCCGACCATAAAGAGGGCAAGAGATGCAAGGCGAAGAGAAATCGATACTGCGGGAGACCATTGCCGCGATCGGCGAGATTCTCGGCCAGGAGGCCGAAAGCCTCATCGTCGAGCGCGCGGTGATCGGACTCTTCTTCACCGGGGTGAAGCTCAGCAACGGCAGCACCGGAGCCTGCGCCACACCGATCAAGACGATCCCCGAGGCGGTCTGCTGCCCAAGCTCGGCGATGGCGATGCCGTTTCCGGGCAAGCTGCAAGGGCGCCCCGCGCTCGACCTTGCCGAGGAAGCGCTCGGCGAGAACGGCATTCGCCGCGCGGTCGGCATCGCCGCGATGAACGCCCTTGCCGACACCTGCTGGCGGCGTCGCCCACATCGGGAGACCGAGCTTCGGGTGGGCATCGATGCATTCGATGCGACGGAGATCCGCCCGCGCGACAAGGTCGTCGTGATTGGGGCCTTCGTCCCGTTTCTCCGCGCACTGAAACGGCGCCGGCAGCCTTTCCTCGTGCTCGAGCAGGACCCTGCGACTTTGAAAGCCGACGAGTTGCCGTTCTTCCGGCCGGCCGAAGAGGCCGGGAAAGTGGTCCCCGAGGCCGATGTGCTTCTGGTCACCGGGACGACCTTGATCAACGACACGCTCGAGGCGCTGTTGGAGTTCGCCAAGCCGACCGCCCGGGTGACAATGGTCGGTCCGACGGTGAGCCTGCTGCCTGACGCTTTTTTGCGCCGTGGCGCCGATATTCTCGGCACCGTGCGCATCACCGAGCCCGACGATTTTCTCGAAGATACTGGGCGAGGGCGGATCCGGCTATCACTTCCTCGGCCGTTCGGCGCAAAAGGTCGTGCTGGTTCGGCGCTCGTCCGGTCGCGCCGAAATCTCTCACCGAACGAGAGGCATGGCCCACCCCGCGCCGGCGCGGGTCTGAGACGAGGCGGCGCGAACCCCGGGTCGGAACGCATGACGGATACTTACGCGGGCTATCTCGGTCTCCAGCAGCTTCTTTCGGCGCAAACCCTACGAACCGGCTCGGACGACGAACTGCTCTTCATCATCATCCACCAACAGCACGAGCTGTGGTTCAAGCTCGCTATTCACGAGCTCGACTGCGCCATCAGTTCTTTAATGCGGCAACAGGCCCACGAAGCTGATTGCATCATCGCCTTCAAACGTTTGTCGCGGGTTAGTGCGATCCAGCAGGTTCTGATCTCCTCTTGGGACGTGTTGGGAACTCTGACGCCCGATGAATTTTTCGTGTTCCGCGAGACCGTCGGAAGAGGCGGTGCCTCGGGCTTTCAGTCCGCTCAATACCGGGTCCTGGAGTACAAGCTGGGTCTCAAATACCGGTTTGTCGATTTCGAGCTGCCCAACGGGCAAACCCAAACCGTCGATGTTTTCGAGAATGCGCAGACCGAAACAGAAAAGGCGGCCCTGCACGCCGCTCTCGCGGCGCCCGGCATCTACGACGCGGTAATCTCGTTCATGGCGAGAGCTCTTCCGGTGTTCGACATCGCCGACACCCGATCGGCAGATTTTTCGCGCAAGCACCGGAAGAATTCGGCGGTATTCAAGGCGTGGAGCCATGTCTACAGAAATCGGATGAGCGCACCTGAATTGTATCAGCTGGGCGAGAAGCTGATCGATTTGGAGGACGCGTTCCGCAAGTGGCGTTTTGCGCATCTTGCGACCGTGTCGCGCGTCATCGGCAGCAACGCTGGAACCGGCGGGTCGAGCGGCTTGCGCTACCTGAAGCAGGTCGCCAACCAGCTGTTCGAGGACCCGATGTATCCGGAACTGTGGGATGTGCGCAGCGAGATGTTCAGCCGGCCCAAGGAGTTCGACCTCGCCGCCGCCGGGTATGCAGATCCGGAGCATGGTTAGATAGGCTGGGACAACGCAGTGCGTCCTTCGAGACGGCCGCATCGCGGCCTCCTCAGGATGAGGATTTTCCTCAATGCGATCACAGACTTCCTCATGCTGAGGAGCGCCCAAAGGGCGCCTCTCGAAGCACGCACGACCGCTATGCAGCCGGAGTGAGGATCAGGAAGCGGTTGCGGGGCAACGGTAACGCTGCTAAGGTCCGTCCATGAATACCTTCGCGCGCTCGACAATTTGGTGGTGGCCTGTCTAGCAAGGCGGCCAGCATTTTATTTTTTCTGATTTAGGCCGCCTAGGGAGTACCGGGCGGCCTTCGTAGTTTTGAGAAGCAACCATCCCGGATCTCTCGAGGCGGTCTCAGCCGCAGGGATCCCAATGCAGCCCAAGATCTACGTCACTAAAGGCGGCATCCGCATCACGCGGGAAATCCGCAATCGCGACTATAAGCCGGCCGACACGACGCTCGCGGAGGCGCTCGATGGGCGCCGCGGCGTGTTGTTTTCGTCGAGTTTCGAGTTTCCCGGCCGCTATACGCGTTGGGACATGGGGTTTGTCGACCCGCCGTTGGTTTTCACTGCGCGCGGGCGCCGCTTCTCGGTCGACGCGCTGAACGAACGCGGGCGTATTCTCTTGCACCCAGTCGCAAAAGCGCTCAGCCGCCTGCCGGCAACCCGTGTCCGGCCAGTCGACAACGACAACGTTTCCGGCGAGGTCGAGGAGACAGGTCAGCGCTTCGCGGAAGAGAACCGCAGCCGGCAGCCCTCGGTGTTCTCGGTGCTGCGCGCATTGGTTGACCTGTTCGGTAGCGCCGAGGATCAGCATCTCGGGCTCTACGGCGCGTTTGGATACGATCTGGTGTTCCAGTTCGAGCCGATGCAGCTGCACCTGCCGCGGCCCGATGACCAGCGGGATCTCGTCCTCTACTTGCCCGACGAAGTCCTGATTGTGGATCATATGCGGCAGATCGCGGAGACCCATCTCTATGAGTTCGAGGTGGCTGGTGTGTCGACCGGCGGTTTGCCACGGACGACCACACCCGCTCCCTATTGCCTCGATCGTGCGCCACCGGCTCGACCTATCGACAGCGACCACGGCCCGGGTGAATATGCCGCCTTGGTGGAGCGCGCCAAGCAGGCCTTTGTCAGGGGTGATCTGTTCGAGGTCGTCTGCGGGCAGCTGCTCGCCGATGCCTGCGCCGAGGCGCCGAGCACCGTCTTTCATCGGCTGCGCCAAGCCAACCCGGCGCCTTACGGCGCGCTGATCAACCTTGGCGAGGGCGAGTTCCTGGTCTCGGCGTCGCCCGAAATGTATGTCCGCGTCGAAGGCCGGCGGATCGAGACCTGCCCGATCAGCGGCACGATCGCTCGCGGCCGCGACCCGGTCGAAGACGCCGAGCGGATTCGGGAATTGCTCAATTCGGTGAAGGACGAAAGCGAATTGACGATGTGCACGGATGTCGATCGCAACGACAAGTCGCGGGTCTGCGTGCCGGGCACCGTGCGGGTCATCGGGCGGCGCCAGATCGAGCTCTATTCTCGCCTGATCCACACGGTGGACCACGTCGACGGGGTGCTGGCCGACGAGTTCGACGCCTTGGACGGCTTTCTTAGCCACGCCTGGGCGGTAACGGTGACCGGCGCCCCAAAGCGGTGGGCCATTCGCTTTATCGAAAACGAAGAGCGCTCGTCGCGCCGCTGGTATGGCGGCGCAATCGGCCGCGTCACCTTTGACGGCAATATGAACACCGGTCTGACCTTGCGCACGATCCGCATGAAGGACGGCGTCGCCGAAGTCCGCGCCGGCGCTACCTTGCTCTACGACAGCGACCCCGACGCAGAAGAAGCCGAAACCCGCTTGAAGGCAGCCGCGATGTTCACTGCAATCCGCGGACCGAAGGCAGCCGCCGCAGCCGCGCGCACATCGCCCGAACCGCCGTCGGCCGGGGTCGTCGCGTATTGCTGATCGACCACGAAGATTCCTTCGTCCACACCTTGGCGAATTACATCCGCACGACCGGCGCCGAGGTCGTGACGATGCGCCCCGATCTGGCGCGCGCCGAATTGCGGCAGGGCGGCGATCACGATCTCGTCGTGCTCTCACCGGGACCCGGGCGGCCCTCCGATTTCGCGATGACCGAGACCCTCGATCTGCTGGTGCAGCGGCAGTTGCCGGTGTTCGGCGTCTGTCTCGGGCTGCAGGGGATCGTCGAATATTTCGGCGGTTCGCTTGCCCTGCTGGATGTGCCGATGCACGGCAAGCCTTCGCTGGTCCGCGTCCGCGGCGGCCGACTGCTGCGCGGATTGCCGAGCGAGTTCACGGTCGGGCGCTACCATTCGCTGCACGCGCGCCGCAGCACCTTGCCGCCGGAGCTCTCGGTCACCGCTGAGACGGAAGACGGCGTCGTGATGGCGATAGAGCACAAGCGTCTGCCGATCGCCGCCGTGCAATTTCACCCGGAGTCGGTGATGACCCTGCAGGCCGAAATCGGCATGCCGATCATCACCTCGGTCATGTCCGCTCTTGCTTCCTAGCCGCCGACAGCGCCCTGGGCCTCGACGTAAAGTGAATAGATCGACTGGCTCGCTGCCATGAAGAGGCGATTGCGCTTGACGCCGCCAAAACAGACATTCGCGCAGCGCTCGGGCAGCATGATGCGGCCGATCAGCTTGCCGTCGGGGGCGAAGACGGCGACGCCGTCCTGATCCTCGCCGCCGGAAAAGCCGGCCCACACATTGCCCTCGGTGTCGCAGCGGATGCCGTCGGCATAACCTGGCGACGCATCGAAGAAGACGCGACCGTTGGCGACCCTGGTGCCGTCGTCGACGACTTCATAGACATGCGTCGTCTTCACGCCGCCAGGGGTGTCCACCACGTAGAGCCGCGTTTCGTCGGGCGAAAAGCAGAGACCGTTCGGCCGCTCCATGTCGCCCACCGCAATCGTGATCTGTCCCGACCTTCCGTCGATACGGTAGACCCGGTAGGGGAGCTCAGGCGTAGCTTTGTGGCCGAGATAGTTGCCGCGGATGCCTGCGCCATTGTCGCTGAACCAGATCGAATTGTCGGATTTTACGACAACATCGTTGGGCCCGGTCAGCCTCTTGCCGTCAAAAGTTTCAGCGAGCACCGTGATCGTGCCGTCGTTCTCGGTGCGGGTCAGGCGCTGCGCGTCCATCTCGCAGGTGACCAGCCGCCCCTGGCGGTCGCGGGTATTGCCGTTGGCATAATGCGACGGCTTGCGCAAGAGGCTGACGGCATCCGTCTCCTCCTCCCATTTCATCAGCCGATCGTTCGGGATGTCGCTCCATAGGAGGCATCGGAGATCCCCGAACCACACCGGTCCTTCGGTGAAGCGGCATCCGGTCGCGATCAACTCGATCGCTGCATTGCCCAGCATCAGCGACCCAAAGCGGGAATCGAGGATTTTGATGTTCGGATCCGGGTAGCGCACGATCGACATGGTTTATCCCCTAGGAATTCGGTCCGCGCTCCATCGACACTGGCTGCCAGCGCTTGAGGCCGCTATCCGCCAGCACCGAGGGGTTGACGCAGGACATTGGCCACTTGCCGCTCAAGGCCAATGACAGTTCGAGGCCAACTCGGCGCCGGCGCGCCGGATCGAAACGCGCCGTAGCCGAGGCGACATGTGCGGTCAGGATCACCTTGTCCATGCGCAGCAGCGGATTGTTGCCGCCTGGCGGCTCCTGCTCGAGCACGTCGAGCCCCGCCCCGGCGATCATGCCGTCGTCGAGCGCCTTGATCAGCGCCGCCTCGTCGGTGGTCGGTCCGCGGCCGGTGCTGACATAGATCGCGGTCTTCTTCATCTGGCGGAAATGCTCTTCGCGGATCAGGCGGTTGGCGCTCTCGGTCGCCGGCGTGTGCATCGAGAGGATGTCGGCGCGCGCCAGCAATTCCGCAAAGCTGACCGGCTCAACCCCGCGCTCGACCATGACGATCTCTTCGATGTACGGGTCGTAGGCGATGACGTGGAGGCCAAACGGCTTCGCCCGTTCGGCGACGGCCCGCGCAACATGGCCAAAGGCGATCAGCCCAAAGTCATGCCCCGCAGGCGCGGGATCTTTAACAGCGCCGGCCGCCCCTCGGCCCAGCGCCCGTCGCGGACCATCCTGTCCTGTTCGATCAGCCGGCGATGGGTGGCGAGGATCAACGTCATCGCATGGTCGGCGACTTCCTCGATGAAGGTGTCGGGGCAATTGGTGACCGGGATGCCCTTTGCCGTCGCCGCATCGACATCGACCGAGTCGACGCCGACGCTGCCGAGCGAGATGATTTTGCAGCGCTGCAGCCCGTCGATCATTTTCTTCGTGATCCGCCGCCCCTTGGCGTAGAGCGCGTCGGCATCACGCGCCGCGGCGGCGAACTCGTCCTCCGATCCCGGCGGGATCTCATAGATTTCGGCATCGATCGGCGTCAGCGCCTCCATCTCGTAGCCGTAGTCGCCGCCGGCGACGCTAAAGCTGGCGCCGGCCGGCGTCGCAATCCTGAATTTGGCCAATACTCCCTCCCTTACGCGAGATCGATGCCCCTGATCACACCGTCGCCCGAGCGGGTTGTCAATCGCCGCTCACTTGGTTGTACGCGCAGCGCCACGGCCATATGATGGCTATGGGTCTCTCAGGAGGGTCTTATGATCGACTTCTCCCGCCGTTCGGTCCTTGTCGGCTTGCCGATCCTGGTACTGGCCGCCGCTGGCCGAGTTCCGCTGGCGGCCGAGGCTGCCCCTGCGACTGGCAAGCGGCTGGCGCTAAGCGGTTACGACCCGGTTTCCTATTTTACCGACGGTCATCCGGAGAAGGGCTCGGCCGAGTACCAGGCGTCCTATGACGACGCGACCTATTGGTTCAAGAACTCCCGAGCATCGCGCTACGTTCGTTGCCGATCCCGACCACTATGCACCGCAATTCCAAGGTTTTTGCACGGTCACCCTGTCGCGCGGGGCAAAGTACGAAGCTGATCCGGAGGCTTGGGTAATTGCCGACGGCAAGCTCTACGTTTTCGGGTCGAAGGAGGCCGTTCCCATGTTCCGGGCGCAAACCGCCAGCATCGTCGAAAAGGCGACCGAGAACTGGGCGAAGCTGCGCAACAACCCGTAAGCCGGCTGCCCGGCTACAAGCCGGCCTTCTCGAGCGCGCGGTCGAGTTTCGCGCGCTGGCTCGGGTCACGCAGCGCCGACCCGAACTGCTCGCGGGAAAATGTCGGAAAGCGTTGGTGAACGCGTTCGGCCTGCCGCTCGGCCTCCTGCTGGCGCCCGACCGCGGCGTAGGCAGCGGCCAGCATGACGTTCGTGATCCAGGATCCGCCGGGTTGCGGTCGACGGCCTGCTCCAGGATGCGGACGGCGTCCGCGCCTCTGTCGGCCAGAACGTAAGCGATGCCAAGATTGAAAGCGGCGCCATCGGAAGCTCGGGCTGGAACTGTGCGAGCAGCTCCCCGGCCGCGATCGCGCCCGCGATGTCGCCCTATAGAGCAGAACCGCAACGAGGTGGGCATAGCTCTCGGCGTCGCTGCCGTTGAGTTCGATCGCGCGTTTCAGCTCGTCGAGCGCCCGGTCATAATCTCCGAAATGCACCGCCACGTCGCCGAGCAGGGCGTGAGCGCCGGATTGAGATCGTCGAGCTCGATCGCCTTTCGCGCGAGGTTCTCGGCTCGCTCCAGAGCTTCGCTGGGGTCTTGCGTCCAGCCGTTGGATCACCGCGTCAGATCGACCGTGTCCCAATCCGACATAAGCGGGCGCGTAGTTCGGATCGAGCGCGATCGCGCGCTCGAACAAGTCGCGCGCCTGCGCATTGGCGGACCGCGTGAGGCGAGACAGCAGATCGCGGCCGCGCAGGACGAGGTCGTAGGCTTCGAGGTTGTTCGGGGGTTTGGCCGCCGATCTCGCCAGCTCGAGGCTCGTCACCCGGACCGCGAGAGCGCCGCTGATGCGGCGCGTGATCTGATCCTGAACCGCAAAGATGTCCTTGGGTTCGGCGTCGTATTTCTCCGACCACAGAAGCGGCGCTTCGATTGGTGTCGGTTAGGCTCACCGACACCCGGATGCGCTCGGGGCCGCGGCGGATGAACCCCTCGACGACATACCGGACCTTGAGGTCGCGGCCGACCTCAGCCGGGTGGCGGGTGCTTGCCTTTGTAGGCGAACACGGCGCCGAGCGACATCACGGAGAGATCGCGAAAGCGCCCGAGCGCGGAGATGATGTCTTCCGTCAGCCCGTCGGCGAAATAGTCGCTGCCGCCTTCGGCGCCGAGCGCGTCCAACGGCAAGACCGCAATCGAGGCGCGTGCTGTGCCAATCGGGGCGGGTGCCGTTGCAGTGGCTCGGCCGAATGGCGATACCAGCGGCGGCGCTCGCACCATCCACCACGCGCGCCGCCTGCACCGACTAAAACCGACGACACGAGCGCGGCGATGATCCAGAGGCGGCGATCGGCTCTCGTTGGCGCGCGGAACCCGCTCGGAGCGAGGCTCGGGTATTGCCGCGATGGCTTGAGGAGTGAGGCCGAAGGCGCGCACCGGCCGGGCGATGTTCTTGACCTGCTGCTCGCCGAGATCATCGAAGGTGACCGGCAGCTTGTCGCGGACCTGGTCGCGGACGGCGCGGGAGATGCACAGCCCGCCCGGTTCGCACAAGCTCTCCAACCGCGCGGCGACATTGACGCCGTCGCCGAAAATGTCGCCGGCCTCGCTGATGATGTCGCCGACATTGACGCCGATGCGGAAGATAAGCCGCTTGTCCTCCGCCACACGCCTCGTTACGCGAACACGATCCCTCGCTGGACCGAGATCGCGCAAGCGACAGCCTCGACCGCGCTCGGGAATTCGACAAGGACGCCGTCCCCGGTGGTCTTGACGATGCGACCGCGACGAGCCGCGATCGTCGGATCGATCAGCTCTCGGCGGTGCGCCTGCAGCGCGCGCAAGGTACCGATCTCGTCGGCACCCATCAGCCGGCTGTATCCAACGACATCTGCCGCGAGGATCGCGGCGAGCCTGCGTTCGACCGGCTTCGCATCGGCCGCCGCGTCCTGGCGCCGGAAGCGCTGCAAAGAACCGATGCGGTCGGGCAATTTGAGCAATGCTCCTCCCTTGAGCGAAATCGGTGTTACGGATCACACCGTTGCCGACGCGGGTTGTCAATCGCCGCGCGCCGGCGCAGCTGACGGCGTCAAGCGGAACAGCGATACCGCCATCGTAATGATCAGCAGCACCGAGAGCCCCGCCATGATTCCGGCGAAGCGGTCGAGCCCCGGAGTGGGGGAAAGAGGCGGGCCCTGACCCTGGATCATGCTCAATAGAAACGCGAGCCCCGCCTGGGTCCCGACATAGCCGATACCAGTGCCACCGGACTGGATCTGTGAGCTGAGCCAAGTCCCGGCCATCAATAGCGACAGCCACGCGAGGAAGCTGCTGCCGACCCAATGAAGACAGAAGAGGCCCAGCGCGGCGCCGCACCCGCAGCCTACGAGGCGATAGACAGCGCGCTCGATGACCGTCCGTGCGTCGGGTTCGAGGACTGCAGTCGTCGGGACGGCCATTACGGCGACCGCAGTCACGGCCATCGTGCTGGAGCCGAGCGGAGCCAGCCAATTCAGCAACAGAGGCAACAACATCACCGTGAGCCCGCCACGGAAGGCATGCAACCCAAGTGGCCAAATCTCGCGCAACCAGCGCTCGAACTCGGCGGCATGGCGGCGTGTCCAAAACAACAATGGCGGAGGCTTTGGCGGGGTTGGAGCCGGGCTCGCAGCGGCAATGGTGTCGGGAAGCAGAAAGGTTACGAGCAACGCCGCCGTCGTGCCGATCGAGACTTCGGCAACGCGGTTCACGGCGAGTGTGAATCCGGTTTGCGGTTGTTGGAGTGCGATCAGCATGACCAGGTCGCCGGTGATTGCCGCGATCAGCCAGGCGTAGCCGTGCCTTGAGGTCGCAAACCCGAACAAGCCGACCCATGCCATCACAAACAGGCACAGACAGAAAGGCAAGGGATCATAAATGAACAGCCCGATAACGATCACCGCGATTGCCGCACCCGTCGCACTGCCGATGATGCGCATCGCTCCGCGCGACAGCGCGACCGCCAAGGAAGATCGCACCACCATCCAGGCTGAGATCGCCGCCCACCACGGCTCGTCGGCGTGCAGCAACAATGCGGCGAGAGCCGCCAGTGTTACCGATAGCGCGGCCGCCATCGCCTCGGTGCCGCGCGGCCCGTGAGGCTCGAGCGAGCGCAATTCCGTATTAAACGCCCCAACGATCCCGCGCAACATGCTTGGGCTTCAGTAAAAGATGATCGTGCGCGCATCGGAGCCCATGTGAAGCGTGATATCGGGGCTCTGATCCTGCAATACCAAGGTCACTGGAAAGCGCCGCTCCAGACGGATCCAGTCGGTGGTCGGCGCCACATAGGGGAGGAGCTTGCGCTCGGTCTGGTCGCGGCTGATCCCGCGGGCGATGCCTTGGATCACGGCGCGATGAAATTGCCATGGGTATGCATCGAGCCAGACCCAGGCCGTATGACCAACTGGCATATGGCGGATGACGCTTTCCTTGTAATTGGCGTAAATCCGCCAGGCGTGCGCGTCGACCAGACCGATGAGCGGCTTATTCTCCACTGCCTGGTCGCCGACCCGCAGCATGAGTTGGGTGATGGTGCCGTCGATCGGCGCCAACAGCTTCGTCTGCTCGAGCTGCCATTGCAGATAAGCAATTTCGGCAGTGATCGCCGCGACCGTCGCCTGATGCAGCGTTAGCGTCTGCTGCGCCTTTGCGATGGCTGCTTCTGCATCGGCCAATTCGGCCTTCGCTTCCTGCTCTTTCGCGGTGGCCGTATCGAGCGCCTGGCGGGAGAGAAAGCCTTCGGCGGTAATAGGCTTAGCACGAGCCAGATTGTCGCTCGCCAGCCGCTCTTTCGCCGCGGCATCATCGCGCGTCGCCTGCGTTGCGGCGATGACGTCGCGATCGACCGCGAGTTGCGCCTCGGCTTCGGTCTTTTTCGCCTGCTTTTCGTTTAATGCGAGCTGAAACGGCGCCGGATCGATCGTCGCCAGCAATTCGCCTTTCTTCACTGTCTGGTTGTCGATGATGTTCAGGCTGACGATGCGGCCGCTGATATAGGGAGCGACGCTGACGAGATCCGACGTTACATAGGCATCGTCGGTATAGGCGACAAAATAGCCTGAGGCCCAGTATAGCCCGAGCGCGAGCACGATCGAGGCGAGTACGAGCAGGACTCTCCGCCGATAACTGCCAACGCCCGTGCCCTGCGAATCTGCCTTTTTAGGCGGAAGCTCGCCTACCGTATCCGGCGCCGGCGCGGGTTCCGCAGGTTCGACATCGGGCGGCCGAGGCCTTGCTGGCGCCACCTCCCGTAATCGGATAGTCGTATCCTGATCCGTCATAACTCAGTGGCCAGCGCGGGTGGACAGACGCTTGGAACGAAGCGGACGATTATATCAATACTCGGGCCGCCGCGCCACGCCTGGCCGCAGCGGCCGTCATCTCGGAGATGGCGGAGCTAACTCTACCGGATACCAGCTCGTGGTGGCCGATCATCGATCCATTTCGGGACGCTCGTTTGTCGGATAATGCGGGAGTTGGTCGGCGGTTTCGAACCACGGGATGCGGCTCACGGTCCAAATGTGCATGGTCGGCGCGACGGCCTCTGGGTCGTCGAGGCTGGCGATACTGATGTCGATGAGGCGGGGGTTGTCGGCTTCTCGCCAGGTTAAGGGCGTGCCACAGCTGCGGCAGAAATGCCGGAACGCTTTCGTCGAGGAACGATAGGCGACTGGATTACCCGCCGTCACCTCCAAGGCGTCGATCGGAACGGTGAGCCAAGCGACAACGGGCGCCGCATGAGCCCGCTGGCACATCCGACAATGGCAGTAGAGCGCCTCGACGGGCGCGTCGGCAATGCGGTAGCGTACCTCGCCGCAGAAGCAGCCGCCGGTCAGCACCTGTTCCACCATCATCCCCCTCCGTCGGAGCGGCATTGTCGCCCCACAACACAGGAACCCGCCCGATGACCCTAGATGTTGTCGTGATCCAGCCGCTGGTCGCACTGATTGCCGGGATACTGATCCTTCTGGTGCCGCGCCTGCTGAATTATGTCGTCGCGATCTATCTGATCCTGATCGGCATTATCGGCTTGTGGCCGCACTTGTTATACCGCGTTCCGCATTAAGACTGCATTTCCGGCGCCCAGCCGGTCAGAAAAAGGATCTCGAATGTCGCCGGGATGCGGCCGTCGGCGAGGCCGAACCGCTCGGCATACAATAGGGCTGCGCGGGCAAGTGTGGCGCGGCGCAGCGGCGTGCGGCGGCGTGCCGTCAGCGCGTTGGTTTCCCCCATGCCGCGCAGGTCGTGCATCAAGGCGAGCGCGTCGGGATAGGTGACGGTGATTTTTTCGGCATCGGCGACCGGCATGGCAAAGCCGGTCCGCAACAGCAGACCTGCCATATCGGCGAGATCGGCGGCCGGCGAGACGCGCGGGCTTCCGCCGCCCTCCTCGGTCAGCTCGGCCTCGAGCAGCACCGTGCGCAGCTCGCCGAGGACGCTGCCGCCGAACATCGCGGCGAGCAGCAGCCCACCGGGTTTGAGCACCCGGCGGAGCTGGACCAGGGCGCCGGGCAGGTCGCCGGCCCAGTGCAGCACGAGGGCGCTGACCGCGAGGTCGAAACTGCCGTCACGAAACGGGATCAGATCGGGATCGCACGCCACCCGCATCCCGTCGAGGCACGCCAGAAAGGCAAGGGACGGGTCGACGGCGATGACTCGCTCCAGGTCGGGCCGGCGGCGCAGCGCGCGCGACATTGTTCCGGAATGGGCGCCGAGGTCGAGCGCCACGCGAAATTGCCGCGAAACATCGTCGAGGCGGTCGATCAGCCGATCGGCGACTTCAGCATGAAGAAAATCGATGCAGCCACGGCGCGCCGCGCGGTCGCGATGCGCGCGCCAGGCAGGCCGGTCGAACAGCAGCATCGCGTCGATGGGCATCACCTGAGCGGCGCCCAATCCGCCGGTGTGTCGTGATCGGGGTGCTGGTAGTTGATGTATCCTTGGCGACGGTCAGCCGTCATGTCGTTATCGGTGGTTACGACCGGGAGCGTGCCTAGGGTGTCGAGCCAGCCGAGGCGGCTCTCAACGCCGAGATGGCTGGTCGGCACGACCTCCTGCGGTCGGTCGAGACTGCCGATCGTTACCGAGACCGACTCGCTGCCGTTGTAGCGAAACCCAAGGGGCGTGCCGCAGGCCGAGCAAAAATCGCGGCGCGCCAGGGAAGAGGCTGCAAAGCTCGCAGGAGTTCCGCGTGTCCAGGCGAAATCCGTTCGTCGGACCCGAGCAAAGGCAGCGAATGGCCCGCCGACAGCCTTCTGGCACATTCGGCAATGGCAGAGAGGAACACGGTCCGGCGCTCCCATTAGAGAGTAGCGAACGGCACCGCATTGGCATCTGCCGGTCAGTACCGGGCGGCTAGGTTCGGTCAACCGGCCCTCCCGCATAAATAGCGGACGCACCGGCCCGGCGCGTTGTAATCGCCGTTGACGAGCGCGTCCCTCGGGATGATGTGTTGCTTGATGCACGCATCGGCAAGCTTTGCCGGCTGGGCTTCCAGCCGGCTGCGGTGGATCGGCCGCGTCCTGGTCGACGGGGTGCTGCCGCCGCGTTGCCTCGCCTGCGGCGAAACCGTCGGTGAACCGGATGCGCTTTGCGGCCGGTGCTGGAGCGGGATCACGTTTTTCGCGCCGCCATGGTGTGCCGCCTGCGGCCTGCCTTTTGCGCATCCGATGGGCGAGAACGCGGTGTGCGGTGATTGCGCCCGGGAGCGCCGAAGCTGGGATCGTGCGCGCGCTGTCCTGCGCTATGACAAAAACGCCCGCCGCCTCGTACTCGGGCTGAAGCATGGCGATCGCACCCATGTTGCCGGCGCGTTCGGACGCTGGATGCACCGGGCCGGCGGCGAGGTTCTCGCCAACGCCGATCTTCTAGTTCCGGTGCCGCTGCATTGGACCCGGCTGTTTCGGCGCCGCTACAACCAGGCGGCGCTGCTCGCCCAAGCTATCCGTTCTGCCGGCGGGCCCGAGGTCGCGGCCGATTGGCTGGTCCGCCGCCGGCGAACCCCGGCCCAGGGCCACCTCGGCCCGGGAGCGCGCGAGCGCAATGTCCGCGGCGCCTTTGCCATCAAAGACGGTCGCAGCTTTGCCGGCAAGCGGGTGGTGATCATCGACGATGTCATGACGACCGGAGCCACTGTCGGAGAGTGTGCCCGCGTGCTGAAACGCGGCGGGGCCGCGTCGGTAGGGGTCTTGACGCTGGCGCGGGCGTTGCGGGTCGGGGGATAATCGCCGCAAACGGCGATCCCGAGGCTTCTTATTCGGGCACAGTCGTCCTAATTGAAGGACGCGCACCGCGCGATACCAACTCGGAGTGTCCGCAGCAATGGCCGAGGTCGAGCTTTATACGACGATGTTCTGCCCCTACTGCGCGCGAGCGCGCATGCTGTTGGAGCGCAAAGGCGTCGCCTATACCGAGATCGACATCATCGAGGAGCCGGCGCGACGCGACGAGATGATCCGGCGTGCCGGCCGGCGCACCTCGGTCCCGCAGATTTTCATCAACGGCGAGCATATCGGGGGCTCGGACGAGCTGGTCGCGCTCGACCGCGCTGGCGAGCTCGACGGCAAGTTGGGGAGCCCGAAATGAGCAGCTCGTTCACCGCCTCCTGCATTCAGTTCACGTCGGCGCGGGATTACGAGCCCAATATTCGCGTCGTCTCCGATCTGGTTCGCCGGGCGCGTGACGGCGGCGCCGATTTCGTCCTGACCCCGGAAAATACCGGCCTCACCGAGCCGATCGGCAAGCTGCGGCGCGAGAAGGCGCGCGACGAAGCCAATCACCCCGTGCTGGCCGCGTTAGGCGAGGTGGCGCGCGAGACCGGGGTGTGGCTGTTGATCGGCTCGCTGGCCGTCGACCTCTCCGGCGAGTCGGGGACGGCGGAAGGCGAACGCCGGCTCGCCAACCGGTCATATCTAGTCGATCCCTCCGGCGCGGTGGTCGCCCGCTACGACAAGATCCATATGTTCGACGTCGATCTTGTCGGCGGCGAAAGTTACCGCGAGAGCAACGCTTTCCGGCCCGGCGGCCGAACGGTGCTGGCCGAGACCCCATGGGGCATTCTCGGGATGACCGTGTGCTACGATCTGCGGTTCCCGCAGCTCTACCGGGCGCTGGCTCAGGCCGGCGCCGATTTTCTTGCAATTCCTTCCGCCTTCACCGTGCCGACCGGCAGGGCGCATTGGCAGGTGCTGATGCGCGCCCGAGCTATCGAGAATGGCTGCTTCGTGTTCGCCCCGGCGCAGTGGGGCGAGCATGCCGAGGGACGGCGGACTTACGGCCACTCGCTGATCGTCGACCCTTGGGGGGCGGTGCTCGCCGATGCCGGGGAAGGTGTCGGGATCATCACCGCGCGGATCGAGGTGGATGCGATCGCCAAGGCCCGCCGTATGGTCCCCTCGCTACAGCACGATCGCCCGTTCACAAAACCGGAGCTTGCTGCCCGCTCTCTCGCGGCAGAGTAACATCGAGCTCGGTGTCATCGCAGAGCGCGTCGACGCTTACCATTAACCTCTGGGCCGATCGACATGCGGTGCGGGGAGCCCTCGCCCGCCTCGCGACGCTCGGCACCCTCGCCCGCGATGCGTGAGGGGCTGAAGATGCGAGAAATAACCGTCTCAAAGTTCCTCTCCTGTCCCGTGGGCGAGGGGAGCCCAGCCGGCCAGGGCTGGGTGGGTGAGGGGTTGTGATAGGGTCTTCTGTTTGATTACGACCACCAGCCGCGCGCGAATGAAGCACGAGTGCCGGGGCCGCCAAGTCGAACATCAGCCCGGCGGGCTCGATCAGCGGGAATATTCGCACCGATCCGAACCGGTGCGGAGGAATAAGCCATGTCATTGTTTCCTTACAATATCGCCACACAATTGCAGACGCCGGAGAGGGCGGTGTACAACTACCGGCTTGGAGGTGGCCTCGATGATCCTGTTCACGTTGCGCTGTGCTCAAGGCCATGAGTTCGAGGGATGGTTCCGCGACGGAGATGGGTTCGCGGCGCAGCAGAAGGCTGGTGAGATCGTCTGCCCGGAATGCGGCGATGTTTCGGTCGAGAAGGCGGTGATGGCGCCGCGGCTGGCGCGTTCGCGGGAAACCGCGCCGGCAATCTCTCCGGCGCAGTTTCGCGCGGCGCTGCTCGAGATGCGGCGCCAGATCGAGACCCATTGCGATTACGTCGGCAACCGCTTCGCCGAGGAAGCCCGGCGCATTCACTATGGTGAGATCGATCCACACGGCATTTACGGCGAGGCCAGCGAAGAGGAATCGCGCGAACTGATCGATGAGGGGGTCACGATCGGCCGTATCCCCTGGATCTCGCCGACCGACAGCTAACGCCGGGCGGATTACTGACGCTTCGCCATGACCATGAAGTTCACGTCGAGATCGCGCGAAAGGGACCATTCACCGCGGACCAAATCGTAGCTGATCCCGGCCAAATCGGTGGGGTGCAGGCCATTGCGGCGTAGGCCGAGGACAAATTCCGAAGGCCGCATGAATTTGCGCCAATCATGCGTGCCGCGGGGCAACCACCCGAGCAGATATTCGGCGCCGATTATTGCCATCGCAAAGGATCGGGCCGTCCGGTTCAGAGTGGCGCCGATGAACGCGCCCCCTTGCTTGACCAGAACCCCGATGCAGCCAAGAAGAACAGCGGGATCGGCGACGTGCTCGATAATCTCGAGCGCCAGCACCACGTCAAAGCGCCGTCCGCGGTCGGCAACCGATTCGGCGCTGGCGGTACGGTAATCGATCGACAGGCCCGCTCCTTCGGCGTGGGCGCGTGCGACGGCGATCGCCTCCGCCGCCGCGTCGATGCCGGTCACGGCGAAGCCAAGGCGCGCCATCGGTTCGGCGATCAATCCGCCGCCGCAACCGATATCGAGCAAAGTGAGGCCGTCAAAAGGCCGCAATGAGGTGGCGCTGCGACCGAAATGCGCCACCAGATGTTGACGTATAAAGCCGAGTCGAGTGGGGTTCAGCCGGTGGAGTGGGCGAAAGCCGCCCTCCGGGTCCCACCATGAATCGGCTTGCGCCGCGAAGCGCTCGATCTCCTCCGGGTCGACCGTCGCTTTCGGGTCGCGCACGCTATCGATCCTTCTCGGTTGAACGGCTCGTTCTATGGCCCGATTAACCGGAAAAGAGTATGTGATGGCCAGGTGATCCGGCAATAGGGCGGTCGCGGGCTTTTACGGCACACCTGCCGGGCAGAGTCGAGGAGCATGGCGCGCATTGTTCAGAAATTCGGCGGCACCTCGGTCGCCGATGTCGAGCGGATCAAAACCGTCGCGCGGCGCGTCAAATGCGCATTCGACGGCGGCAACGAGGTGGCGGTCGTCGTCTCGGCGATGGCGGGGACGACAAACCAGCTCGTCGACTGGACACGCAACACCAGCCGCCTGCATGACGCCCGCGAATACGATGTCGTGGTCGCGTCGGGCGAGCAGGTGACCGCCGGGCTCCTGTCGCTGGCGTTGCAGGATCTCGGCATCGATGCGCGCTCGTGGCTCGGCTGGCAGATCCCAATCCGCACCGACGGTGTGCACAGCAAGGCGCGCATCGAGGCGATCGACATCACCGAGATGCGTGACCGCCTGGCCCGCGGGCAGGTCGCGGTCGTGGCCGGGTTTCAAGGGATCGGACCGCGTGGCCGCATCACCACCCTCGGCCGCGGCGGGTCGGATACGACCGCCGTCGCGCTCGCGGCAGCGCTCGAAGCCGATCGCTGCGATATCTTCACCGATGTCGACGGCGTCTACACGAGCGATCCGCGGATCGTTGCGAAGGCCCGCAAGCTCAGTAGAATTACCTACGAAGAAATGTTGGAGATGGCGTCACAGGGCGCCAAGGTTCTGCAGACGCGCTCGGTCGAAATGGCGATGAATCATCGGGTGCGGGTGCAGGTATTGTCGAGCTTTACCGATACTCCTGGAACCCTCGTGGTTGACGAAGACGAGATCGTGGAAAAGCAGATTGTGAGCGGCATCGCGTACAGCCGCGACGAAGCCAAGATCACCGTGCAGAAAGTGGCCGATCGGCCCGGGGTCGCCGCCGCCATCTTCGGTCCGCTGGCTGACGCTGCGATCAATGTCGACATGATCGTGCAAAGCGCTTCGGAAGATGGCCGAACCGCCGATCTCACCTTCACCGTGGCGCGCGCCGACCTCGATCGAGCTGTGTCGGTCCTCGAAAAGGGGCGTGCCGCGATCGGCTTTGCTGCGTTGAAGCCTGATCCGAATGTCGTCAAGGTCTCGGTGATTGGCGTCGGCATGCGCAGTCACGCCGGAGTTGCCAAGCAAATGTTTCAGACCCTCGCCGAAAAGGGCATCAATATCCAGGTCATCTCGACCTCGGAGATCAAGGTCAGCGTGTTGATCGCGGCCGAATACACCGAACTTGCGCTGCGGGCGCTGCACACCGCCTACGGGCTCGACACCGCCGGATGACCGAGGGCACCGGCGCCACCAATTTTGCACCAAGCGAAGGCCGTTCCGGCAGTGAGCAGGACCTAGAAGGCCAGCGCCTTCGCGCTGAGCTTGACCGATTATGGGCGCGCGGACGGGATCTTCTCGGCTGCGATCTCGCGATCATGGGTGGCGCCATGACCTGGGTCTCGGAGCGCAATCTGGTCGCTGCCATATCCAATGCTGGCGCTTTCGGGGTCGTCGCCTCAGGATCGCTGTCGCCGGAGCTTCTGTCGAATGAGATTTGTGCCGTCAAGGCGCTGACCCAGCGACCCTTCGGGGTCAACCTGATCACCTTGCACCCAAGCCTGCTCGAGCTAATCGAGGTCTGCGCCGAGCATCGGGTCGGTCACGTCGTGCTCGCCGGCGGGCTGCCGAGCGGTGCCGCGGTGCGCAAAATCAAAGACAGCGGTGCTCGGGTCCTGTGCTTTGCGCCGGCTCTCGTCTTTGCGCGCAAGCTCGTACGGATGGGCGTCGATGCGATCGTCATCGAGGGCAGCGAAGCCGGCGGGCATATCGGGCCGGTCTCGACCGGGGTGTTGGCGCAAGAGATTCTGCCGCATCTCGGCGAGGTTCCGGTCTTTGTCGCAGGCGGCATCGGCCGCGGCGAGGCGGTGTTGGCCTATCTCGAAATGGGCGCTTCCGGCGTCCAACTCGGCACCCGTTTCGTTTGCGCCCATGAATCGATCGCGCATCAGCGCTTCAAGCAGGCATTCATTCGCGCCGCGGCGCGCGATGCGGTCGCTTCGGTGCAACTGGATCCCCGCTTTCCGGTGATCCCGGTTCGCGCTCTCGGCAACCCGGCAACCGAGCGGTTTGTCGCCATGCAGCGCCGGCTCATCAAGCGCTGCGCCCAGGGCGAGCTATCGCACAAGGAGGCGCAACTCGAGATCGAGCATTTTTGGGCCGGTGCGCTCCGCCGCGCGGTGATCGACGGCGACGTCGAGGGCGGCTCGCTGATGGCGGGTCAGAGTGTCGGCTTTGTGACGCGCGAGCAAAGCACCGCCGAGATCCTCGGCGAACTGGTCGGACAGGCGCTTGCTGTGCTGGCGGCCCGCGGTGAGCGCGCCTGCACCCTGCCCGTCGCATACCCGCAGACATTGTTGGGGAGCCGGGACGCCCGAAGATGACCGAGGCCGGAGGCAGCGTCAGTGCGACCCGCCGCCTCCTGCGCCGTCTTCGCGACATCATGGCGGGTTCCGGCACCGCTCAGGAGCGGCTAGAGCGGATCGTCCGGGTCATTGCCGCCGAGATGGTCGCCGAAGTGTGTTCGGCCTACATCATGCGGGCCGGCGAGGTGCTCGAGCTTTTTGCGACGGAGGGGCTGCGGCCGGAAGCCGTCCATCGGACGCGACTGCGGGTCGGCGAGGGACTTGTCGGGGTTATCGCCGCCACTGCCCGCCCGCTGGCGCTTGCGGACGCGCAATCGCATCCCAACTTCGCCTATCGGCCGGAGACCGGCGAGGAGATCTTCCACTCGCTGATGGGCGCGCCGATCCTGCGCGGCGGCCGAGTTCTGGGTGTGCTGGTCGTGCAGAACCGCACCTTGCGCCATTACACCGAGGACGAGATCGAAGTGTTGCAGACGATCGCGATGATCGTCGCCGAACTTGCCGCAAGCGGCAATCTCGTCAACCCGCTCGAGATCGCCCAGAGCCAAGGCGGGGGAATGCTCCCGGCAAGGATCGTCGGGGTCCGCCTCAATGCCGGGCTGGCAATCGGGCCGGCTGTCCTGCACGAGCCCAAAATCGTCATCCGGCAAGTCGTCGCCGAGGACGTCAGCGCCGAGCTGGTGCGCTTGCGCGGTGCCGTCGCGGCGATGCGTGAGGCGATCGACGAGCTGGTTGCGACCAGCCGGGAGTTCGGCGCCGGCGAGCATCACGACGTTATCGAGACGTACCGCATGTTCGCCGCCGATCGCGGTTGGGTCGCTCGTATTGCCGACGCGATCCGCAGCGGCTTGACCGCAGAAGCTGCGGTCCAAAAGGTCGCGGACGACACGCGAACCCGCATGATGCAGGTCAGCGACCCCTACCTGCGCGAGCGCCTGCTCGATCTCGAGGATCTCGCGAACCGGCTCCAGCAGCATCTCTCGGGCCGCCCGGCGAGCGCGGCCTGGGCCGAATTGCCTCCTGAGTTCATCTTGGTTGCGCGCGGCATGGGGCCGGCCGAGCTGTTGGACTACGCCCGCCGTCGCATCACCGGTCTGGTGCTCGAGGTGGGCTCGCCGACCGCGCATGTCGCGATTGTGGCGCGTGCCTTTGATATTCCGGTTGTCGGGCGGGTTGACAACGCGACGGGCCGCATCGAGGCGGGCGACATCGTCGCCGTCGACGGCGATCACGCTCAGGTTCTGATCCGGCCGAGTGCCGACATCCAGCAATCGGTGGCGGCCGCTGTCGAAGCCAGAGCCCGCCGTCGCGCGTTCTATGACACACAACGCACCGCCCCGCCGGTCACCCGCGACGGGATCACGATCAAGCTGATGCTGAATGCCGGTCTGCTGCTCGACGTCATGCAGCTCGACGGCACCGGTGCCGAGGGTGTCGGGCTCTTTCGTACCGAGTTTTCGCTAATGGTGCGGGACACCTACCCGGCGGTCGACGACTTGACCGATTTCTATCAGCGCGTTTTTGAGCAGGCGGAGTGCCGGCCGGTCATCTTCCGCACCTTCGATATCGGCGGCGACAAGGTACTGCCTTATCTGCCGCACTCGGTCGAGGACAACCCGGCGATGGGTTGGCGAGCGATCCGCATCGGGCTCGACCGACCGGCCATGCTGCGGCAGCAGCTGCGCGCATTGATCCGGGCCGCCCGGGGCCGGACGCTGTTCGTCAAATTTCCGATGGTCGCGGAGGTCGCCGAACTGGAAAGCGCGCGGGCGATCGTCGATCTGGAACTGGCTCGGGCGGCGCGCGAGGGGCAGCTACTCCCGAAGGCAATCAAGATCGGCGTGATGCTCGAAGTGCCCTCATTACTATGGCAATTGCCGGCCCTGTGCGAGCGGATCGACTTCCTGTCGGTCGGGACCAACGACCTTTTGCAGTTTCTCTATGCCTGCGATCGCGGCAATCCTCGTCTGGCCGAACGCTACGACCCGCTTTCCGCGCCGATGCTGGCGCTGCTTCGGGAACTCGTCGCTCGGACCCGGGACGCCGGGGTGTCGCTCAGCATTTGTGGTGACATGGCAGGCAATCCGCTCGAAGCGATGGTGCTGATCGCGCTCGGCTTCCGATCATTGTCGATGGCGTCGACCGCCATCGGGCCGGTCAAAACGATGATCCGCAGCCTTGATGTAGCGGCCGTTGCGCAATATCTCGACGAGATCGGCCGTCGCACGGATCATTCGCTGAGACCCAAGCTCGAAGCCTACGCCCGCGATCACGATATCCTGTCGTAGACCCGCCAGCAGATTTGGCTCCGGCCCGGGCCATTCCCCGCCGCCTCAGCCGATCTGCGACCCGGTGCTGGATAGAGATGCCTGTTATCGAATCGCCCGAAGGTGATGCTGCGAGGCCGTCCGCGCCGCTATCGGCCGGCGACTTGCTGCGCCGGCAGAGGGAGAACCGCGGTTTCGAGCTTGGCGAGGTCTCTGCGGCACTGCGGATCAAGCCTCGCTACCTTGCGGCGCTCGAGGCCGGACGCCCCGATCGGCTCCCTGGCGCGACCTATGCGATCGGGTTTGTCCGCGCTTACGCCGAGTATCTCGGGCTGGACAGCGGCGAGGTCCTGCGACGCTTCAAGCAGGAATTGACGGCGCTCGCTGTAAAACCGGATCTCACCTTTCCACTGCCCCTCGGCGAGAACAGCATACCGGGCGGCGGAACGCTGCTGGCGGCGATCATTCTGACAATTTGCGGGTACGGCGCCTGGTACTATCTGACGAGTAGCGATGGCGCCCCGGCTCAGCGCGTCGCGGAAGTTCCGATCGCGTTGCTGCCGCAGAACGTGGAGGAGGGCCGATCCCAGCCGACGGCCACCCCGCCGAAAGAAGTGGCGGCGGCCCCGCTGTCGTCCGTCGACGAGCCCGGTCCGGCGGACACGGTAGCCGGACGGTCGGGTTCGACAGCATCGCCGGCTGCGGCGGCGTCCGTGGCGCCGCCTGACGTCGCCCTGGCGCCTCCACCACGTGCCCTCGGCACAGCCGTCGGTTCGCCGCGGATCGCGATCCGCGCCACCGCCGATAGCTGGGTCGAGATACGCGGGCCCGGCCGGCCAGCGCTGGTCGCGCGTTTGTTGCGGGCCGGCGACAGCTACAGCGTGCCGGACGAGGTGAATTTATCGATGCTCACCGGCAATGCCGGCGGGTTGGAAATCACCGTCGACGGCAACCCGGTGCCGTCGATCGGGCGCCTCGGGATGGTGCGGCGCAAGGTGGCGCTCGATCCCCAGGCGCTGATCCTCGGCGATGCGGTTCGCGACTGACCGCCAACCCGGGTCTGCCGCCGCCCGCTCTTTTGTCTGCCGCCGAAAACCTCTATATGCCGTTTACGTTGTGCCAATCACGCGAGAATCGAGACCATGAGCGTCCGGCCCTACCGCGACATCCACCGCCGCCGCTGCCGCAAGATCCATGTCGGCAAGGTGCCGGTCGGCGGCGATGCGCCGATCACCGTGCAGTCGATGACCAATACGGTGACGAGCGATATCGCGGCGACGGTCGCACAAGTCCGGGCGCTCGAAGAGGCGGGGGCAGACATCGTTCGGGTGTCCTGCCCCGACCAGGAATTGGCGCTGGCGTTGAAGCATGTCGTGCGTCAGGCGACGGTGCCGATCGTCGCCGATATCCATTTCCACTATAAGCGGGCGATCGAGGCGGCGGAGAGCGGCGCGGCGTGCCTGCGCATCAATCCCGGCAATATCGGCTCGGCGGCCCGCGTCCGGGAAGTGATCAAGGCGGCGAAGGACCACGGCTGCTCGATGCGCATCGGGGTCAATGCCGGCTCATTGGAGCGCGACCTCCTCGAGCGCTACGGCGAGCCGTGCCCCGAAGCGATGGTCGAAAGCGCGCTCAACCACGCCCGGATCCTCGAGGACAACGATTTCTTCGAGTTCAAGATCTCGTGCAAGGCGTCCGACGTGTTTCTCGCGGTCGCCGCTTATCAGCAGCTCGCCGAAGCCTGCGACTACCCGCTCCATCTGGGGATCACCGAGGCCGGCGGGCTGCGCAGCGGCACGGTCAAATCCTCGATCGGGCTCGGCATGCTGCTGTGGTCGGGGATCGGCGACACGATCCGCGTGTCGCTGTCGGCCGACCCGGTCGAGGAGGTCAAGGCCGGCTTCGAGATGCTGAAATCGTTAAATCTGCGGCGCCGCGGGGTCACGGTGATTTCGTGCCCGTCCTGCGCGCGGCAGCAATTCGAGGTCATCAAGACCGTCGAGCGGCTCGAGGAACGCCTCGCGCACATCACGACGCCGCTGACCGTGTCGGTCATCGGTTGCGTCGTCAACGGCCCGGGCGAGGCGCGCGAGACCGACATCGGCTTTACCGGCGGCGGCAACGGCACCCACCAGGTCTATATCAGCGGTGTGACCGATCACCGTTTGAAAGACGCCGACATCGTCGACCACCTCGTCGAGTTGGTGGAGAAAAAAGCGGCCGAGATCGAGGCGGAGAAGCAGCAGGAGAAAGAAACCGGCCTTGCAGCGGCGCAGTAAGGGGCGACGGCCAATTAGACGATCCTTCGCCGACCAGCGGGGCTCAGATGGACTTGAGGTCGGGCGCGGGCTGGTCGCTCTCCGATCGAGGTGTCGAAGTTCGCCGACGCGGGCGCTGGACCGGCCGCGTAGCTGCTGATATCCCTGAGCTCGGGATTCAACAAGCTAGCTGTCCCTCCCATCTTGTCGGCTTTCCGCGTCTTCCAACGTCTCGTCCGTTCCTACCTCGGCACGGGCGCATTGAACCGGCTGCACCGCTATATTTACGACGGCGCCTATGGCTTGCCGCAGTGGCGGGAGATCTCGACCTTCAACTACGGCTATGCGCCCCCCGATGATTTGGTGGCGGAGGCTTGGCCGAACGAGCCCCATCAGATCCAGCTCTATGCCGAGGTGTCAAAGGCCGTTCGGGCGGCGGGAGGCCGAACCGCGCCCTCACGGCTGCTTGAAGTGTGCTGCGGCAGAGGCGGCGGTCTCGCCCATCTCCACGCCACGCTCTCGCCTGACGCGACGATCGGGATCGATCGATCGCTACCGGCGATTCGACACGGCCGGAACGGCAACGCCGCGATCGCTCATCTGCAAGCGGATGCCCTCCAGCTCCCGCTCTCCAAGGCGAGCATCGATCTCGCAGTCAATGTCGAGGCGCTGGCCGATGTACCAAAATTGGCTTTCCTTGCGGAAATCTGCCGCGTCCTCACGGAAAATGGTGTTTTTGCCGTAGCCGATACGATGCCGCATGGTCCAGAGGCCTGCCATCTCGGGCTGATTGATTTGGGCCAGAAGACGGGCCTGAGGGTGGTATACTTTCGCGACATCACGGTCAGTGTCTGCGACGCCTGTCGCAATGACGACCGGCGCCGCAGCGAGCTGGTCAACCGTTTGCCCCGCTACCTTCGGCCAATCGCCCGGGAATGGGTGTCTCTGCCCGGGTCCAGACGGTTTGGGGAGTTCGAGCGAAAGGAGCGATGCTACTTCATCGCGGTGATGGTGAAGGACTTCGTCCCGTGGGCGGGGACCGATATCCGACATAGACACCCGCCGTCGCCGTGTGATGGAAGCGCCAGTCAGGTCAAGCCGTTTGCCTGGGTTCTACGGGAACGCGAGATGTTGGCCTTGAGCGCGCGGTCATGGTCGGGATGGAGGGTTCCCATCATTCGATCCCACCAGCTGAAATGCGTGGCGTAATTGCAGCGGAAAAACTGATGATGCTGATCGTGATGGGTGACGCCGACGAGCGGCGACGGCGGCCAGCACCATCGACCACCATGCTCATAGCCGGAATGGCCGATCACGCCACTGATCTGATCATAGATTTTGTGCGCGAACAATACCGCGGGGGCGATCGGTATCAGCATATGGGCGGCGAACCAATACGATTGCAAGAAAAGATTATCGACTAGGCGATCGCTATTATTGGACCAGACCACCGGCGCGATCGTCAGATGGTGCCAGCGATGGACGCGCCGATAAAAAAACCGGATGTGAATCAGTCGATGCAGCCAATAAAACCATGTGTCGAACAGCACGAAAGAGGCGACGACCGAGAACACTGTCCCGCCGATGCCAGACAAGGGTCGAAATCCCCAGCCGAGCGTCGTGTGGCTCCAATGACCGCCGCCGAGCATGACGGCGATGACCGCCAGCGAAACAACGCTCTGCCTACGGTCGCGACGGATCTGCGACATTGGCGTCTGCCGGGAGGATTGGATTTTTATAGCACGGCGGTTCAGTCGCGTGACCACCAAGCAAGTGATCAGATAACAGGCGAGCAGCGCGGAGTAGACAGCAGCAATGGTCGCCAACAGGGAACCGACCTGTCGAAAGAACATATCGCGCCCGCGTCGCTGTTCGCATGCTGATGGATTGTGCGCGATGCCGATGGCAAGAGCAACCTATCGTATTTCCTTTGCCGCTCTGCACCCTCGCGTGTGTGAGCGTTCTGCCGGTCGTGCGGGCGATCACCAGAAGTCGGTCGTGTCGCGAGATAGGCGGCCAACGGCCGGGATGGTGAGGAAATCGGCGGACACGAGGGTCGCCATCAGCTTCCTGAGTTCTGGCCGGTCGGTGGTCGTGCCGGTGATTTCTCACGAAAAACCTTTTCGCAGCCGGCGGCCCGGCATGCTTTGTAGTCGGGGATCGGCGACACGATCCGCGTGTCGCTGTCGGCCGACCCGGTCGAGGAGGTCAAGGCCGGCTTCGAAATGCTGAAATCGCTGAACCTGCGGCGCCGCGGGGTCACGGTGATTCGTGCCCGTCCTGCGCCCGGCAGCAATTCGAGGTCATCAAGACCGTCGAGCGGCTCGAGGAGCGCCTCGCGCACATCACGACGCCGCTGACCGTGTCGGTGATCGGCTGCGTCGTCAACGGCCCGGGCGAGGCGCGCGAGACCGATATCGGCTTCACCGGCGGCGGCAACGGCACCCACCAAGTCTATATCAGCGGCCTACCCGATCACCGGCTGAAGGACGCCGACATCGTCGACCACCTCGTCGAGCTGGTCGAGAAAAAGGCCGCCGAGATCGAAACCGAGCGGCAGCAGGAAAAAGCAGCCGGGCTCGCAGCAGCGCAATAGCCGGATAGGCGCTTATGACTGGGCGACGCGGGTCAGCGGATCGCCGCCACTGCAGGTTGCATCACCCATTCGGGTCGTCGGGGGGCGGCAGTCCCGGTTATTCCCATGTAACCGGGAATTTTGTCGATTTTGCCCGAAAAGTGCTGGTTGGGCACCGAAAAAAGTGAGACAAATCAGTATCTTGGTGGCCAATTACCGTAGCCGATTAAACGGGAATTTATTCGCCCCTAATCGGGAATTAAATACGCCGAACCGGGAATTGTGGCTATGAACGCTGCGCGCGATAGACGCGTACCAAAACAGAACCATTGCTCAGTCCCGCTAAAATACGATCAAAAATAGATCCAGCTAACAAAGCGATCCTAGCTCGAAACTTGGTCTTTTTTGCGATGGACCACCTCATACGTCGAGAATGCGGCAAGGGCCGCGGGCCCCGGCCTTCGTGCGGATTGCCGCTGCTTACAGCGCGTCTGGGAAGCGCATGATGAACCCGTCCCGGTTCGGCATGCGCACCTTGGGTAATGTCTCGGCGTTCATCGTGTCGTTGTCACCGATGAGCTTATTCAGCGCGAGGATATAGGCGGTCAGCGCATAGACCTCGTCGTCGGTCAAGGTCCTGGGCTGCTGCCACGGCATGTCCCGCCGGATGTAGTCGAACAGCGTCGTGGAGTACGGCCAGAAATTGGCGATCCGCTTCATCGCCGCCGAGATGTCGGTGATCGGGCCGCCGCCGACCAACGGCGGCAATGGCGCGGCCGTGACCCCCGCGACCCCGCCCTTGCCCTCCGGACCATGGCACGCGGCGCATTTTTCCGCATAGACATGGGCGCCCTGAGCGGGTGTCCCGGCACCCGCCGGCAAACCCTTGCCGTCGGGCTCGATGCTGATGTCCCACGCGGCGATGTCGGCTTCGGTTAGCGGCTTGCCGAGGCCGGGGCTGTCGGCGGAGGCCGCGCTCGCAGCCAAGCAAAGTGCCAGCCCGAGGGCCGGGGAGATCGTGCTAGGCGTAAACATGCTTGATCTCCCCGGTGCCGTCGACGCCCCAGCTGGTGACGGCGTTAAAGTGCTGGTTCAGCACCGCCCCCACCGGCGGAACCGCCTTCAGCTCGCCGCGCTGGGCGACGAATTCGGATCGGGTCGGCTGCACGTTGCCGGCCTCGTCCCAGGCGCGACTTTGCAGGGTCGCGGGCCCGCCATCCCAACGCCAGGGCATGCGGAAGCGGGTGAAGGCCTTGCTGAGCACCGGCTCCGACAAACCCGCCTCGGCCCAGCTTTTGCCGCCGTCGGCCGAAACCATGACCTTGATGATTCGGCCGGCGCCGGAATAGGCGATGCCGGAGATCTCGTAGAGCCCCGGCCCCTTCAAATTCACCCCCGGCGACGGCTGGGTGATGAACGACTTGACCTCCTGCAGCAGATAGAATTGGTACGCCTTCCCGCTCGGCAGGATCGGCGTATAGATCTTGGCTTCCCAATAGCTCATGGCCGGTTCCGCCACGAGCTTGATGCGCCTCAAGTATTTGACGTTCATGTTGCCTTCGTAGCCCGGCAGCAGAAGGCGCATCGGATAGCCGTTGGCCGGCATCAGCCGCTCGCCGTTCTGGTAGAGCGCGATCATCGCATCATCGAGGCCCTTCTTGAGCGGCACGCTGCGCGCTAGGTGAGGCGCGTCGGCGCCTTCGGCGATGAACCACTTCGCGTTCGGGACGAGGCCGGCCTCGTCGAGCAGAGTGGAGAGCTTCACGCCCGTCCATTCGGCGCAGGAGGCGAGCCCGTGCAGAGCCTGCACATTGGCTTGCAGCGGCTGCGGCGAGAACAGCGGCGCGCTGTTGCCGCCGCATTCGAGAAAGGTCACCCGCGTCGTCATCGGATAGCGGGCGAGCGCGTCGAGGGTAAAAACCAGCGGCCGCTTGACGAGGCCATGGATCACGAGCCGGTGCTTGTCCGGATCGATGTCCGGAGCGCCGCCCCAGGACACGACGAAATGCAGCCCGTTCGGGGTGATCGAGCCATTCAGCAACTGGTGCGGCGTACGCGCCCCCTGGGCTCCCGGCTGGCCGTTCGGATTGGCCAAAGTGCGTACGACGCTTTTCTCGAAGCGCGACGGTTGCTCGTAGGGCTGAATGATCGCGCCGGGCTCGAGGCTCCACGGCGCGTCGGTTAACGGCGTATCAGTCGCCGGCTCGGCGGCGGCGCCGGTCAGCGAACCAAGCGGGGCAGCGCTCATAGCGCCCGCGAGAATGGCCCCGCGCCCAAGCAGCGTTCGACGATGCAACAGGCCGTTGCCGGCGACCGCGTCAACCGGCGGAACCTTTGTCGGAGAGCCGCGACGATCGGAAATGCTCATGGTTTCCTCCCTGCCCGCCGCGCTCTTTTGGGTTTTTGCGGGTATTTAATTTAAGTATCTGCCTCCTGCGGCTTTGTGGCAATGAAGTTGGGTCTACCCGCGAAGAGCGCCTCGCGCACATCACGACACCACTCACCGTCTCGGTGATCGCCTGCTTGTCAACGGCCCGGGTGAGGTGCGCGAGACCGATATCGAGCTGTCCGGCGGCGGCAACGGCACCCACCAAGTTTATATCAGCGGCCTGACCGACCATCGCCTGAAAGACGCCGACATCGTCGACCACCTCGTCGAGCTGGTCGAGAAAAAGGCCGCTGAGATCGAAACCGAGGGGCAGCAGGAAAAAGCAGCCGGGCTCGCAGCAGCGCAGTAGCCAGCTAACGATCCCTTAAACGACCTTCCGCCGAGCGCCGGCCCAAAGGGATTTCCGCCACAAACGGCCATTAATTGTTCAAGCGCGCCCCGTTCCGGGGCGGTGCGGTAACGGGTTGGTGTTCAGCGTTGCGGGGTACCCGACGGATTGGCGCCAATCCGCGACATCGATCAGTACCCGCGGGCGCGTCAGCTCGTTGCGGCTCATCGTGATCATCGTCATCCCACGCCACCCCGACAAGCCTCTGGCAAACCGAGGAGCGTGACATCTCAATCGGTGAGGCCCGTGACGTTTCTATCGGTGATCTACAAAACTTGTGTCCACCAAATACAGATGTCACCGTCTCTGCCATTTACAAATGTCACTGTCGTCGGGGGTCGGGCGGCGGGCGGGAGCGGAGCCCCGGCGTAGCGCAGCGCCCGACCGGCGTCCGATTGACCGGAGCTTGAAACCGCACCCGTTCTTTAACCGAGCGGGCGTCAGCTCGCTCGGCGCGTAGAACAGCTCAGCCGACTTTAAAGAGACGCGCGTCATGCTGATCGCGCCGGCGCGGCGCTTTCGTGCTGCGGCGTTCAGGCACACGGCGCAGCTGCTCGTCGCGGATCATCGCCAATATTGGCCCCAGCCGTTTGTTGTCGGCGATGGCGCCCTGATCGACCTGCCGGAGCTTGTCGAAGGTGCGGTAAGCCAGTTCGACACCCTTGTAACGGATCGAAAGCCGGCCGTCTGGATGGTCGATGACGGTGACGCGCTTACCGACCGCCGCCTTGGCCCGGTCGGTCGGCTCCAGGATGAAGACCACCTTGTCGTATTGCAGCGTCAGCGCTTGGGAGAGAGTACGCTCCTCCTTCCAGGCAAACGTATCCTCCAGATCATCGCCGGCGCGCAATGGTCGGTGCAGGTCCTTCTGATTCGCCGGCGGCTTGCCAAAGCGCGCGTTGTAGTCGGCTATGAACCCCGGGAGGAGGGCGTTCCCCTCAGCCAAGCTGCGCGCCCCGGCCAGCCGCAGCTCCCCCGCCTTCGCGGGGGCAGGCTCTTGACCAGCCGGTCCTGCAAGGTCTTGTGCGCCCGCTCGACCCGGCCCTTCGCCTGGCTCGAATTGGCGCAGATGATGTCGATGTTGAGCGCGTGCAGCGCCCGCCCGAACTGGGTCATCCCGTCGCCGCCGATAGCGCCGGTCTGGTTGACGCGGAAGACGCCGTGCTTGTCGCTGTAAAAGGCGACCGGCTTGCCCCAGGCTTCGAGGTAAGCGCGGGCCGCATGGAAATAGGCGAAGGTCGATTCACTCTCGACAAATTGGAGGTGCATCAGCCGGCCGGTCGCGTCGTCGATAAATACGAGCAAGGTGCATTGCGGGCCGCGATCCTCAAACCACCAATGCTCGCAGCCGTCGACCTGCACCAGCTCGCCAACGCAGTCGCGCCGGTAGCGCGGTTGATCGACCTGCTTCCGCCGCTGCTTGCGATCGCGCCACAGCCCGGCTTCGATCATCCACAGCCGCAAGGTTTCACGACCGAGCGTTATTCCATGAACCTCGCGCAGCTTCTCGGCCGCCAGAGTCGGGCCGAAATCCCAGTACCATTCGCGAATCATCGCCAGCGCCGCTCTCCGCAGCGCCGCGGGCTTGCGCCGGTTGCTGCGGCGACCGCGTCGCTGCGAGATCAGACCCGCCGGACCCGCGGTCCGGTATGCCTTCAACAGCCGGAACACCTGACGGCGCTCGAGCCCCAGCAGCTGCCCCGCCGCCTCAGTCGTCAACCGCCTCTGATCCAGATCCCGCAGCACTTCCAGCCGCGTCAGCTCCCCGTCGCTCATCAGCCGAACCGTCACCCCTGACACCCCCCGGAAATCCCCCGGGCAGTGTCATCTGTAATTGGCAGAGGGGTGACATTTTGATCGGGCGCCTACACTGTAAAGCCGCATAAATGCCCATTCTGGAAAGCTCGCCAAACTCGCTCTGAGACGCTCAGAAGCGGCGTGCTCCGTCCGGCCTTCTCTCTCGATAACCCTCGTTTTTGAGAGCGAATCCGGCGATGCGTTTTTTCTTGAATATCGCGCCACTACTGCTTGTTCGCGCCGCCGTATCCCGGAACTGGGCGAAGGCCGGCGCGATCGGGTTGAGGTTTCCGCTCTTCTCAACTACTCGGAATACTTGCCGCCGCGATTCTGCACGCGTTGTCCTACCGGGCGGAACTGCCGGCGGGATGGCTCCGACACGGCCGGTCGGATGTGCGCCAAGCACAACACTAAAGTTGCCATGATTCTATCCTATTCTGGAGCCTCGCAGTGCCTTTGAAGCGCGGTGGCAGCAAAGGGCGTGGGTGTATCTCATAATACAAAACAACTGGGACGTGGCGCGGTCGGCGATGTCGCGGTCGGTGTCGGAGCCTCGCCGTGCTTCTAAATAATTCAACCAATACAAGAATTTTCACTGCTGATTTCCTGCAGAATGCAGCCAATGCAGCCAAACGCTGAAAATTCTCTCTATGGTTGTGACCCGGTGGCCGCCGCCGCGCCAAGGACCATCGCTGCTCGATGCGGATCGGGGTCAATGCCGGTTCGCTCGAGCACGACCTCTTCGAGCGCTACCGCGAGCCGTGCCCGCCGAAGCCTGCGACTACCCGCTCCATTTGCAGATCACCGAGGCCGGCGGTCTGCGCAGCGGTATTCGATCCGGCAAAGCAATCAGCCCGCGGCCGTGGCTCTCAGGCTGTGGCATAACGGGGCGAGGCGCCCGCGGAGCGCAATGCGTGCACTGCCGTCAGCAGCAGGACCGCCGCAGCCGACAGCGGTGCTATTGGAATATGCGACACCTCGGCAAGGCCGCGCGGATCCAAGGACAGCACGAACAATCCGGCCAGCACGAGCTTTTCCCACGCCGCCAGCCCGTTCTCGTCCCGGATCAGCCAGGCCGCGGCGACCGCCGCCAGCAGCAAATCGTAGAGCAGCACCACGGGGATCGCCATCAGGGTCGCCGCGGCAAGTGTGGCTCCCCGGATCGGCAACGCCAGCCGACGCCGCCAGACGACCGCCACCAACAGCCCGGCGCCAACCGTGGTCGCGGCCTGAGCCGCATACGCCATGCCGGAAGTGCCGCCGAGCAGCAGCACCGCGCCGAACGGGCTGACAAAACCGCCGAAGGTGATGCGGCCGGACGCGTAAGTCGCCGGCGATCCGATCGCGGTTGCAAGAAAGGCGTGCCAGGTATCCCAGCCGAACAGCATCAGCGACAACCCGCAAAGCGCGGCGGCCGCCGCGAGGGCGGCACCAAAGGCGCGCCAGTGGCCGCCGGCAAGCAACGCCACCGGGACGAGGAGACCAAAATGCGGCTTGTAGCAGAGCGCACCGAAACAGAGGCCGGCGACGAGCGGCCGGCGGTCGATCCACAGGGTGCCGGCGCCGAACAATGCCGCCGTCAGAAACGAGTTCTGCCCCAGGCCGAGGGTCCAAAACACGGCGGGGAACGCCACCACCGGAACCATCGCCGACCAGCCGCGGTCCGCCAGAATCCCGCGCATTACGGCCAGATAGAGCGCCAGCGTTGCCGCCTCGAAGAGCACAAAGGCCATCAGATAAGGCAGGCGGGCGAGGATGGCGCACACCAGCAGGAACACCGGCGGGTAATAGAAAAAGCGATACTCGACGCCGGCAGCGGTGGCGCGCTCTTCGGCCAGGCGATGAGCGCCTGGCTCATAAGCGAGTTCCGGTGCCCCCGCGTCGGCCAGGGTTCCCGCGGCATAGAAGCTGACGAAATCGGTGCTGGTCGGACCAGAAAGCGGGACAATTAATCCATGTGTTCCGGCAATCAACAACAGGAACACAGCGATCTCGATTGCCAGCGAAATTCGACAATAAATAAAAATCCGTCGGCGGTCGAGCGATGCCCCCAGATCCCGAAAAAACCGCATCCGCACAGCATTGCGTAGCCGTGTTAGCAAACGTTTAACTTTGGAAGATTAAGAAGTTTCTTGGTAATCGCCGATCTGGAAGGCGATGTGGATCTATCTTCGAGCGGCAGCACGATGCAGCGCGCCGCAACAGGTTTCATGATGCGCCTGAGCGATGGCGAGTTCGGGGTCTTATTCCGTCTGATGGAGGATAGCCGTGGCGCTACGGCGATCGAGTACACGCTGATTATCGCGTTGATTGCGGTGGCCTTTATTGTTCTGATTACTCAGATCGGAGATTTCGTCAGCATTCCCTTCGACACAGTCGCAAGCCACCTCTAGACGGTGAGCGATCGGCATTGATCCACAAATCTTTTGACGGCGGTGGCGGGGCTGGTTCAATCTGACACATCCGCTGGCGCTCGCGGGCGGAACCGAAATAATACGGCTGATCTCCCCGATGGATCTTCCTGCCAGCGTCGTCGCCCTCGGAGAGCAACTCCGAGGCACCGAGAAGATTTCGCCCGATCCGGCTTTGTTGTGCGACCCGGACGTATTCGCCGCCGAGCGGACGCGCATCTTTATGCAGCCTTTGCTGGCGGTCGATCATACAACCCGCCTCTCCGAAGACGGCCATTATTTCCGCTGCGATGCCGCCCCCCGCTCCCTGGTCGTGACCCGCGAGAATGGCGGCCAGCTGCACGCGCTGCGCAACGTCTGCATTCACGCCGGCTATCCGGTTTGCGAGGCCGCAGACGGCCCGGCCGAGCGCTTGGTCTGCCTCTATCACGGGTGGGAATATGCACTGGACGGCCGATTGGTCGAGCCGGCGCTCTCCTCCCGGATAGACCCGTCGCGGCTGCGTCTGACAGAGTATCCGGTGCAGATTCGCAATGGGTTGATTCTGGTCGATCTTTCGGGAAAAGCAAACCCGGTCGAGCAACCTATCGATGGGCTTCCTGACTGGCTCGACATGGCGAAAGTCACCGGACGGGCACGCCACAGCACGACCCGGAATTGGAAGGTGTTGCGCCGATTTTTGTGGTCGTCGCCGCAGCTTTTCTTTCGCGAGACGCCCGATTTCTGTCTCGAACTCGGTCCGCTCAGCGTTCTGATGGTCCAATCGCAGCGAGCGGTCCTGCTTCGCCTGATCCCGCGCTTCGCCGAACAGACCGACTTTGAATTGATCGAGATGGTCAAAGCCACCGCGCCGGAACCGGTGTCTCGCGGGCCGGCGGCGGATGCCGTCGAGGATGGCCTGCGCCGCACCGAAAACTCGGCCCACTGGTTTGATTGCCGATTTGCCGACTGGTATTGGTCCTTGATGTCTGCGGCTTAGCGTGGGCGGCGCGCCGCCAGCCGATCCGGCTCGATCTAACGTTCGTTGCCTGCGGCTTCGAGGCGTTCGCGCCGCGAACGGGGATGCGGAACCCAAGGACGGTCGCCGCGGCTCTCATTGGCGCTTTCGACGGTGATACCGTCTCGGTCGAGCCATAGCGCAACCGCGCCACGCCGCCATGAGTTGATCCGGTCGACGACCGGAATCATTGAGCGGCAGCGAAAGCCGGCCGGCACTTGGCTGATGATCGCGTCGACCCCGATGCATTTGAGCGGCAGCGCCGCCTCTGAGGTGACGATCGCGACGGTGCGGCCGCGCGCCGTATAGCGGCACAGATCCGCGCCGCAGTCGAGCCCGCTTTCCGTCGCCGTCCCGGCGGCGGGCCACGGTTCCAAAGCGTCGCCGGTTTCGGAGGCGAACAACGAGCGCACGATCTTTTCACTTCCGTCGGCAGAGGCAAAATAATGGCCGTCGGACGCTCGCGCGGCGACAAAGCGTCCACCGTCGGCGATCACGACATCGGGTGGTCGGGTCAGCATCATACTGGCGAACCCGACGGCGATCGCCATGCTGCCCCAGCGCCGCCAAGTTGCCACGCCACAGGCACAACCACAATCCGCCAAGCGAGATCAGCAACAGCCCTTCGGGCGGTAACCGCGGCGTCGCCCAGACATCGCCCGGCAAGGCCGAGACGTGTTGCGCGACCCAGATCGTGATGTCGATGCCCCAGCCCATCGGCACCAGCGCCAGCTGCTCGAGGCCGAACGGCATTAATAAGCAGGTCACGACCCCCCAGGGCAATGTCCACATCGCGCTTAACGGCACGGCGATGACGTTGGCCAGCGGCGAGTACAGCGCTATGTGGTGGAAATGATAGATCGAGTAGGGATAGGTTCCCAATGTGGCGACGATCGTCGTCACCACGACCCCTGCGCAATAGGCCAGCGCCCGACCCGGGACCGAGCGGCTGTGCAGAGCGCGGCCGAGCCGCGGGCCAAACGTTTCGTAAACAGCGATCAGCGCGACGACCGCGCCGAACGACATCTGAAAGCTGACGCCGACGAGGACTGATGGGTCGATCACCAGCACGGCTGCGGCGGCGATCGCGCAGACCCGCATCGAGATCCGCAGCCGATCGATAATGATCGCCCCAAAGACGAGGCCATTCATGACGAAGGCTCGTTGGGTCGGGATCGCCGCACCCGAGATCAAAAGATAGCAGGCCAGCACGAGCAGCGTGACGCCGGCGGCGATCTTCTTGATCGGATAGCGCAGCGCGATCGGCGGCACCAGCGCCAAGCCGCCGCGCACTGCGAAAAATACAAAGGCGCCGACCAGCCCCAGATGCAAGCCGGCAATTGCCAAGAGATGCGACAGACCGGAATCGCGAAAGGCCTGCTTGACCTCTTCGCTGATCGCGCCGCGTTTGCCGGTGATCAGGGCGGACGCCACGCCGCCCGTCGAGCCGGGAAGCACGGCGGCGATCCGTCGTGCCATCTCGGTGCGCAATTGCCGCAGGTCCTCGCGCCAGCCGCCCGCGGCCTCCGACCCGGCGATCCGACGGGCGGCGCCAAAGGTGTAGCCGACCGCGCCGATCCCCGCGAAATAGAGCTCGCGCTGAAAATCCCGCCCGCCAGGCACCACTTGGGCCGGCACCGGGTAGAGCCTCGCCTTGAAGCCGACGCGGTCGCCCGGATTGAGTGCGTCACTGGAGTGCGGGATGTGCACGCGCAGGCGGTGCGGTTGTTCCGATGAAGCAAGCCCGGGCAATGGGTCGGCATCGACGACGATGCGCCACCCCTTCTCCATCAAGTCGATGTCGATGACCCGTCCGGTGACGGCGATCGGCCCGAGGTGGCGCTGCAGCATGGGCGCCTGGCGTTCCCAGGCGGTTTCCCGCATCAGCGCGAACCCCGCGGCAAAGGCGGTTACGACCAACGCCGCTTCGCAACATGCTGGGTAGCGGCGCAGCGCAACTACCGCCCCCACCCCGGCGATCGCCGACGCGACGCCGGGCCACAAAGGCGGCTCGATCTTCAGGGCAAAGTAGAGCCCGATGCCGGCGCCGAAAAATACCGGCAGCCATAGGAGGCGGCGGTCGCCCTCGGCGGCGAGGCGGTCGGCGAGCCCGCCGAAGAACCGGGCGCGCCATTCCGCCACCGGGCCCAACCGCCCGCCCGCTATCGCCGCATCAGCCATCATTGCTCCGCTATTCGCGCATTGCGAGCCTAACGGAAGAAATGGTTAATTTATAGTAGATACTTCGATTGTTAAAATTGTGGCCTGGTAAGCCTTCCGAGTGCGGAAGCTCGCGGGCCTGTAAGGATCGGCTCGGCCGGCGAGTGGCCGGCCGGAGCCTCGTCAAGCGATCTCTCTCAGACTTTTTCGAGGGCGAGTACAGTCTCCCTTTGCGCCTGGTTTGGCGTGACGTCGGCGACTTCGATCGCCGTCTCGGTCGCGTTGACACCCTCGAAAGTGCCGTTCTGCTCGAAATGCACCGGCGCCGCGCCCGGAACGACCGAGCGGAAAGTCAGCTGCGCCGTGTATGGAACACTGACTTTCCCGTAATAGACGACCACCTGGTAGCGGTACATCTTGCCGGCGGGAACGTTCACCGATGTGCTGACCGTATCGGTATTCGTCTCTGAATCCGTCGTCTGGCTGGTAATCGAGATCGTCTTCGAATCCGACTCCTCGAACGAGAACGAGGCCGAAACCTCGATGACTTTGTCGATGCCGCCCTTTACGCCGAAGGTCTGGGTATATTTATGTCCGGTGGTGTCGCTCTGGGCGTTGGTGAAGGAGCGCGTCGTCGTAACCGAGCGGGCAAGGGTGTAAGTGCTGGTGTCCGGCACTGCGGAGCGCCGGTTGTCGACGGTGGTGGCCGAGCAGCGATACGGCGGCCTGCCGAGGTCGGCGACGGCCTTCGATGTGTCGTAAACCATTGAATTGATCGTGACCGTGCCGGTCTCCTCGATCAGCCGCCACTCCTCGTTGTCGGAGCCGCGATCCCAGTGCCAGGTTCCGATCGTGCCGTGCACGTCCGACCCATAAACATTGATTTTTTGCTCCCAATCGGTCAGCGAGTTGATCCCGACCCAAGGACTGCCGAGATCCTCGACACGCCACAGCTGGTTGGGATCGGACCCGTTTTGGTTCACTGCCTGCAGCGGCCCGCCGGAGCTACGCGCCAGCACCCGGCCGGTGCCCAGATGCTTGAGGAAGGCGCCGCCGCGCGGGTCGGGAGTGGCGCTCCACTGCTGGTCGATCGTGGCGGTAAGCGACCGCATGACGACCGCACCCTGATCGGTGACCGTCAGCGCCCAGTTTGACAGACCGATCTTCGACTGGATGTAAAACGGGTTCTTCGGCCACGAAATTTCGTTGCTCATCGGCATCAGCCTTTTCGCTCGAGGACAGGAAGCACGTCCTCCAGGCTGCTGGCCGGCGGTTAAGATCCGGTTAGAAAATCCCGTCAGCGGGCCGCTTCACGCGGCAGACTGATAACTCTTGGTCCGCTGCCGTGCGTTGCCACACTCGGCGAAGCGTGCCCGATCCGCCCCTTAAACCTCGCCCTCCTGTTTCAGCAGGCGGATGCTGTTGCGCAGCGCGTTGAGCGTATCATCGAGCTCGGTCTCGCCGTGGGTCGCCGAGACGATGCCGCCCGGGCTGCCGTTGAAATCGACCCCGCCGGTCATCATCGCCAGCCGCAATTTGTGCACGACGCCGGCCTGACTATTGCCGGCGAGGGCCTCCGTCGACTGCTCGTGCGGGTCAAAGCGGGTCGGCACGATGGCTCTGCGGTCGGGGTTCGTGAAGATATGGAAAGTCGAAAACATGCCGTAGGCCGCCCACGGCACGTGCTCTTCTTCGAATATCTCGTTGATCCGCCGCCGCACGCTTCGCCGTAGCGGTTGGCATGGGCGCAGGCATCGGTGGTGCCGACGATTTCGAGCGCCGCGACGCCGGCCGCCGCAGAGAGCGGGTTGGCGTTGAATGTGCCCTGATGGGAGATCTTCTCGCGATCCGAGGCCTTCGTGACCTGGAAGTCGAGGAGGTCGAGGATGTCCTTGCGGCCGGTGACGGCACCGCCCGGCAACCCGCCGGCGAGGATCTTCGCCAATGTCGTCAGATCGGGACGGATGCCGTATTCGGCCTGCGCCCCGCCCGGCGAAACGCGAAAGCCGGTGACGACCTCGTCGAAGATCAAGCACGACGCCGTGCCGCCGGGTCAATTCGCGCAGCTCGGTCAGGAACTTCGGATCGATCGGCAGCCTGCGCGCCGTGGGCGCCGGTCGGTTCGATGATCGCGGCGGCAATGTCGTCGTTCTGCTCGAGCAGGCGGGCGAGCCGCTTCGGCGTCGTTCTGCTCGGCCAATAGCAGACCGCCGGCAACGCCCGACAGGACGCCCGGTGTCGGGCTGCCGTCGAAGTGACTCGCATAGCCCGAGGTCATGTGATCGTGCCAGCCGTGGAAGTGATGCTTGAAGCGGATCAGTCTTCGACTTGCCGGTAAAGGCGCGGGCCAGCCGCAGCGGCCATCAATGTCGCCTCGGTACCGGACGAGGTGAAACGCACCCGCTCGGCTGAGGGGACGAGTTTCATGACCCACTCGGCCCAGGCGATCTCGGTCTCGTGCGAGGCGCCAAAATGGGTGCCGCGCGCAATTTGCTGGTTTACCGCCTCGACGACTTTCGGGTGGCAGTGGCCGAGCAGCAACGCACCGTGGCCGCCGAAATAGTCGACGTAGCAATGGCCGTCGACATCCCATTTCCGCGGCCCCTGGGCATGCGTGATGTACAGCCCGTAGGGCTCGATATAGCGCGAATCATGGGTCACGCCGCTGGGGAACAGCCGGCTGGCCCGCTCGGCGGCGGCGGCCGAGCCGGGGTCGCGGCGCGATAGGCGGCAATGATCGGCGAATTCGTCGTAAGCGTATCCGGCACGTCGGTCACTCCTCGATTAGGAAGAGGTTCGCGGACGTTTTAGGCCCTTCGCCCGCCCTGGCCAACGAGAAAGGGGGGCCAATGAGAAAGGCCGCCTCGGAGGGCGGCCTTTCCTTAACCGATAACCGGCGGCCAATCACGGCCGCGAGCCGTCGCCCTCAGGCGAGGACCTCCAGGCGAGTGGGGATCCTGGTCACGGCAGCGGATGACCGCGGTTGATGGTTAGACACAGGATCACCTCCTTTCAGTTGTTGCGACGATGGCGCGCAACCTAGCGAAAATACCGCCGAGCGACAAGTGGTGTTATGTTCAATTGCTGGGTTCGGGGCCGGCGGTTTTCGCGATAAATTCTGATAATCAAACCCAATTAAGCAAAAGGAGTGACAATGCGCCGCAGCGAAGACCGGATTCTGACGACGCATACCGGCAGCCTGCCGCGGCCGCCGGAGCTGACCCGCCTCTATGTGCGCCGAACACGCGGCGAACCGGTCGATCCCGTGGAGCTCGACACGCGGGGGCGGGAGGCGTTGCGCTGGGTTGTGCGCCAGCAGGCCGCAGCGGCGGTGGACATCGGGAACAACGGCGAGCAGCAGCGCGAAGGATTTTTTCTCCACATCCGGCACCGGATGAGTGGCTTTGGCGGGTCCTGGCAGCGCCGCACCCGCGCCGACGCGTTGCGCTATCCGGTCTTCAAGCGAATGATGGAGGATCAGCTCGCGGCTAGAGAGGCGGTCAGCAACATGGGGCCGCCAAAGGCAGTGGGCGAGGTACGCTATCTCGGCACTGCTCCGATCGAGGAGGAATGCGCCGATTTCCGCACAGCCCTCGATGAGACCGCGACCCATTTCGTCGAGCCGTTTCTGACCGCGCCGTCGCCGGGAATCATCGCTGGGGCGATGAAGAACGAGCATTACGACACCGAGAACGCCTATCTCGACGCCCTCGGGGCGGCGCTCAGACCGGAATACGAAACGATCGTGCAACGGGGCTTTCTGCTCCAGCTCGACTGCCCGGACTTGGCGCTCGAGCGCCACCTCTCCTACCAGGACAGACCACTCGGCGACTTTCTCGGCTTTGTCGAGCGCGTCGTCGCAACCATCAACCAGGCCTTGGCAAATGTGCCGCGCGACCGCGTCCGCTTGCATGTCTGCTGGGGCAATTACGAGGGGCCGCATGATTGCGACGTGCCGCTGGCCGACATCCTGCCGGTCATCCGAGAGGCCAATGTCGGCGGCTTTTTCTTTCCGTTCGCCAACCCGCGGCACGCCCACGAATACCGCATCTTCGAGAAATTGCCGCTAGCTGACGACCAGGTCGTCGTCGCCGGGGTCATCGACAGTTTGACCAATTTTGTCGAGCACCCCGAAGCCGTGGCCGACCGGCTCGAACGCGTCGCCGCGTCGGTTGGCGACCCGCATCGCGTGATCGCGGGCACCGATTGCGGCTTCGACACCTCGGCCGGAATGGGCCGCGTCGCCGAAGATGTTGTCTGGGCCAAGCTGAAATCCCTCGCCGAAGGCGCCCGCATCGCCTCCGAGCGGCTCGGCATGGGGTGAGACGATGTACCGACTGAACGGGCGGGTTGGGTTGGTGACCGGGGGCGGCGGCGGCATCGGATGCGCGATCGCGCGTCGGCTCGCGCAGGAGGGCATGGCGGTCGCCGTGCTCGACCGCGACGGTGCCGCCGCTCGAGGCCGTCGCGGCAGAGATCGGCGGTCTCGGATTGGCGGCTGACGTCGCCTCGCGGGAAGAGGTCGGCCGGGCGGTCGGCGCCGTTCTCGCCCGCTTCAAGCAGATCGACGTGCTGGTCAACAATGCCGGGATCGCCTGGATGGGGCCGGCGCTCGAAATGCCGCTCGAGGCATTGCAAGCGATGTTGCGGGTCAATGTCGAAGGCGTCTTCATCGTGAGCCGCGCCGTGCTGCCGCATATGATCGCGCGTCGCTCGGGTTCCGTTGTCAACCTCGCCTCGTGGGCCGGCAAGACGGGCCCGGCCTTCTTTGCCGGCTACGGCGCCAGCAAGTTCGCCGTCATCGGTTTGACGCAGGCATTGGCGCGCGAGATGGCGCCGCACGGCATCCGGGTCAATGCGATCTGCCCGGGGATCGTCGTCGACACCGCGATGCGAACCGCGATCGAGGCGCAGCAGCGCCAATACGGGCTCCCGGAAACCGCGGAGCGCGAGAAGTCGATCCCGATCGGGCGCGTCTCGGTACCGGACGACGTGGCGCGCATCGCCGCCTTTCTCGCCTCTGACGAATCCTCTTACATGGCCGGCGAGTCGATCAACCTTTCCGGCGGCCTGCTGATGGATTGAGGCGGCGCTCTGACGCATTGGTGTTCGTTACGCCCGACCGTAATTGTTAGGAAGTGGACGCGCGCGCTGCCGGCCTTCAGGGGTGACCAACCGATGACATTAAATCCGGCGGCCGCTCTTCTTCGGGTCGCTGCTCTGCTTGTCGTCTGCGGATCTTGGGCTCCGATCGGCGGCTTGGCCGCGGATGCACCCGCGCCGCCGGCCGTGACCGTCAGCCAGCCGATCCAGCGTGAACTCGTCGAGTGGGACGAGTACACCGGGCAATTCGCCGCCACGGAATATGTCGAGGTGCGCGCGCGGGTCAGCGGCTATCTGACCGAGATCCATTTCGAGGACGGTCAGATGGTCAAAGAGGGCGATCTGCTGTTCGTCATCGATCCCCGGCCCTACGAGGCGACGCTCGCCGCCGCACGGGCGCAGCTCGCCCAGGCCAGCGCGCAAGTGGAACTCGCGACCCGCCAGCTCGAGCGCACCGCGGAGCTGCGCAAGAAGGATTTCGAGCCGGCCAGTACTTACGACCAACGAGTCTCGGATTTGAAGGTTGCGACGGCTGCCGTCGAGTCCGCTAAGGCCGCAATCCGCTCGGCTGAGCTCAATGTCGGATTCACTCGGATCACGGCGCCGCTTACTGGGCGTATCAGTAATCACCAAGTGAGTGTCGGCAATCTCGTCAGCGGCAGCGACAGCGCGACGACCCCGGCGATGACCACGATCGTGTCGCTCGACCCGATCTACTTTTATTTCGACATGAGCGAAGGCGACTATCTTGCCTATCAACGCGCGACCGCCGCCGGGAAGCTCGACGAAGCTCGCGACAACTCGCCTCCCGTCTATGTGCGTCTCGCCGACGAGACGGAGTGGCCGCGCAAGGGTTCGCTCAATTTTGTCGACAATCAGGTCGACCGCGGCGCCGGGACGATCCGCGCCCGCGCAACTTTCCCGAACCCGGATTATTTCCTGACGCCGGGACAGTTCGGGCGGATCCGCATACCCGCCTCCGAGCGCCATGACGCGATGCTGATCCCCGACGCTGCGGTCGTCACCGACCAATCGCGCAAGGTGGTGATGACCGTGCAGGACGACGGCACGGTCACGGCCAAGGTCGTGCGACCCGGCCCGATGACCGACGACGGCCTGCGCATCATCCGTTCCGGACTGGCACCGACCGATAGGGTCATTATCAACGGGCTGGTGCGGGCGCGGCCGGGCGGCAAGGTCACGCCGCAGCCGGGTAAGATCGAGACGGCCGCTCAACCCTGAGCGGGATGCCGCGATGAACCTGTCGCATTTCTTCATCGATCGGCCGATCTTCGCGACGGTCTTGTCGGTCTTTGTCATCCTCCTCGGCGGCGCGGCTTATTTCACGCTGCCGGTCGCCCAGTACCCGGAGATCGCGCCGCCGACGATCGTCGTCAGCGCCAGCTATCCCGGCGCCTCGGCGGAGGTGGTCAGCGATACGGTGTCGACGCCGCTCGAGCAGGAAATCAACGGCGTCGAGAACATGCTCTATATGAACAGTCCAGGCGACCGCCGACGGCAATCTGCAGCTCACCGTCACCTTCGCGCTCGGCACCGACCTCGATATCGCGCAGGTGCTGGTGCAGAACCGCGTCGCGATCGCGCAGCCGAAGCTGCCCGACGAGGTGCAGCGGCTCGGCGTCACGGTCAAGAAGAACTCGCCCGACATGCTGATGGTGATCCACCTGAGCTCGCCGGACGGCTCGCGCGACCAGCTCTACATCTCGAACTACGCAACGCTGCAGGTCAAGGACGTGCTGTCCCGGCTCGATGGCGTCGGCGACGTGCGGATCTTCGGCGCGCGCGATTATGCGATGCGCATCTGGCTCGACCCCGACAAGGTCGCGGCGCGCAACCTGACGGCAGGCGAGGTCGTCAGCGCGCTCCAGGCGCAGAACGTCCAGGTCGCCTCGGGCGTGCTCAATCAGCCGCCGACCGCCAGTCCGGGCGCCTTCCAGCTCAATGTCGAGACGCTGGGGCGGCTCACCGACCCACGACAGTTCGGCAACATCATCGTTCGGAATGACCCGAACGGGCGCGTCACGCGGATCCGCGACGTCGCCCGCGTCGAGCTCGGCGCCCAGGATTACAGCGCCAACGGCTATCTCGACCAGCGGGAGGCCGTGCCATTGCTGGTCTTCCAGCATCCGGGCTCGAACGCACTGGCGACCGCCGACCGCATCAAGGCGACGATGCAGGAGCTGGCGCAGCAGTTTCCCGAGCGGCCTGCGCTACGACATCGTCTACAACCCGACCGAGTTCATCGCCGAATCGGTCCACGAAGTGCAGAAGACGATCTTCGAGGCGGTGATCCTCGTCGTCATCGTCGTCATCCTCTTTCTGCAGACCTGGCGCGCCTCGATCATCCCGATCGTGGCGATCCCGGTGTCGCTGATCGGCACCTTCGCGGTGCTGGCCGCGTTCGGCTTCTCGCTCAACAATCTGTCGCTGTTCGGGCTGGTGCTGGCGATCGGCATCGTCGTCGACGACGCGATCGTCGTCGTCGAGAACGTCGAGCGCAATCTGCGGCTCGGGATGACGCCCGCGCGAGGCGGCGCATCGGACCATGGACGAGGTCGGCGGCGCGCTGATCGCGATCGCGCTGGTGCTCTCGGCGGTGTTCATTCCGGCGGCCTTCATCACCGGCATCTCCGGCCAGTTCTTCCGCCAGTTCGCGGTGACGATCGCCTCGGCGACGATCATCTCCTGCCTCGTGCTCGCTGACCCTGAGCCCGGCGCTCTGCGCGCTGCTCTTCAAGCCGCACGAAGAGCAGGTCGGGCGGGGATCCTTGCTGACCCGCCCGATCAGGGCGTTTTTTCGCGGCTTCAACCATGCGTTCGACAAGCTGTCGCTCGGCTATGGCGAGCTGACCGGCGGCTGCTGCGCGTCGCGGTGCTGGCTCTCGTCGTCTATGCCGGCCTGATCGGACTTACCGGCTGGCAGTTCGCCCGCGCTCCGACCGGGTTCATCCCCGACCAGGACCAGGCTTACCTGATCACGGTGATCCAGCTGCCGCCCGGCGCGTCGCTCGCGCGCACCGACGCGGTGGTGCGCCGCGCCACCAAGATCCTCCTCGACACGCCGGGCGTCGCACATGCCGTGCCTTTTGCCGGGTTCGACGGCGCCACCTTCACCAATGCGCCGAACGCCGGCGCGATCTTCTCGCCCCTCGCGCCGTTCCAGGAACGGGTGCCTAAGGGGCTGACCGCCGACCACATTCTGGCCGACCTGCGCAGCGGCTGGCGCAAATCCAGGACGCCTTCATCATCACCATTTCGCCGCCGCCGGTGCGCGGCATCGGCACTGCCGGCGGCTTCAAGATGATGGTGCAGGACAAGCGCGGGCGCGGATTGCCGTCACTCGAGGCGGCGACGCAGGAGATTGTCACGGCGGCCAATCAAACCCCCGGTCTCGTCGGCGTCTTCTCGCTGTTCAACACCCGGACACCTAAGGTCTATGCCGATATCGACCGGGTCCGGGCCGAGATGCTCGGCGTCTCGGCCAATCGGGTTTTCGAGACATTGCAGGTCTATCTCGGCTCGACCTACGTCAACGACTTTAATTACCTTGGCCGCACCTATCGGGTCACGGCGCAGGCCGATGCGCCGTTTCGCGACGAGATCCGCGATATCGTCAATCTGAAGACGCGTAACGACAAAGGGCAGATGGTGCCGATCGGTTCGGTCGCCCGGTTCCGCGACATCACCGGCCCCTACCGGGTGCCTCGCTACAATCTTTATCCCGCCGCCGAGGTTCAAGGGAGCACATTGCCAGGATACTCGACCGGCTATGGCCTTGCGGCGATGGAGAAGCTTGCCGCCGATCGGCTCCCCGACGGGTTCGGCTTCGACTGGACGGATCTCGCCTACCAGCAAAAGCTAGCCGGCAACACCGGGCTTCTGGTCTTTGGCGCCTCGATCGTTTTCGTCTTTCTCGTGCTGGCGGCGCAATACGAGAGCTGGAGCCTGCCGCTGGCGGTAATCCTTATCGTGCCGATGTGCCTGCTGGCGGCGGTGAGTGGCCTCCTGTTGCGCGGCATGGACGTCAACATCCTGGCGCAGGTCGGGTTTGTGGTGCTGGTCGGGCTGGCTGCCAAGAACGCGATCCTGATCGTCGAGTTCGCGCGCCAGGCGGAGGAAGAAGGCAAGGACCGGTTCGATGCCGCCGTCCAGGCGGCGCGCACGCGGCTGCGGCCGATCCTGATGACGTCCTTTGCCTTTATTTTTGGCGTCGTGCCGCTGGCGATCGCCACCGGCGCCGGTGCCGAGATGCGCCAGTCGCTCGGCACTGCGGTGTTTTTCGGTATGCTCGGCGTCACCGGTTTCGGCCTGATTTTTACGCCGGTGTTCTACGTCGTCGTTCGCGGTCTGTTCGGCAAGCGCCGGCGGCTTTCTATGGCCAACCCTGAACTTACGGCGAAAACCGCCGAGTAGCGCGGATCGCCCCCCTCTCGCCCCTCGCGAATTGTCGTACCGTCGCGCAGCCGGTCCATCCCGGTGTCTATGCCGATGGCAGCGTCGAGGAGAATGGGATTACCGCGGTTGGACGATCGCCCAATCAGCCGCGCACGCGCTCGTCCAACTCCTCTGCGATTGGCGCATGGTTGAGCAGGGCGGCAAGCACGCCGCCGCCGATCGAATTGCCGATCAGCGTCGGGGCGACAAAATCGTAGAGGTAGTCGCCGATCGAGAGATGGCCGGCGAACATGGCGTAGGACGTTTCGACCGAGCCGGCGATAATGTGCGGGAAATGGCAAATTGCGACAGCGTAGGTCAATAGAATGATGATTATCGGCCGCGAGGGTCCAGCCTTCGGCAGCAGCCAGATCATCAGGCCAATTGGCCAGCTGGCAAAGCCGGCGAAACTGCCCGCCATGGTCGGTTGGGCGAGCGCGTCGATGGCCGGCGCCATCTCGCCCGGCAAAACAGCGGACCGTGCCAGTATGCCACCGATGATCACCGTACCGGCGAGGTCTGCGGCGAGCACGATGCCCCAGACCCGCAGCATCTTCAGCACGACAATCAGAAACCCCAAGCAATAGCCGAAGCCTTCGACCAAATAGGCGCCGCGATTGACCGCCTCCGAAACAGCGCTCTGACAAGATGGGTCTGCCTCATTTGCGGCAGACAAACACGTGAGTTTCAGCTTTGTTTCACGTGAAGGGTGATTTCACTCACTTCTGTAGCCGCCAGTTCTCGAGCCGGGGTTCGGCCCAAGCGGCACGGCCGGATAGCCTCAACGGGACGGGCGGCCATGGATGTGGACGTGATGCCCGCCTGCCTCTTCGAGGATGCGCGTCGCGGTCAGCTCTCTTTCCGAATCCTCGCAACGCACCCATAGAAGCCCAGCCCCGGCGTGCAGCGCCGCGGCAAAGTTCTCGCTGTGCCGCGGGGCGGTGTAATCGTCGAACAGCTCTTTCAATGCCGCGCCGCCGAGGCCGGCGGCGACCAGCGCCGCGACGGTGGCGGCGATCGGGCCGCCCGACAACAGGATTATGCCGGCGACGGTCAGCGGCGCGATGTACTTGATCTCGTCGCTGACCCCGGCCGGAACGATCTTCGGCGCGGACACGTCCGGCTCGCCGGCCGCGGCCAGCGAATCGTGCGATGCGAGGACCGAGAGGTCGCTGGTTTCGAACCCGGCTGCCCGCAGGTTCGAGACGGCGCGGTGAAAATGCTCGCGGTCGGGAAACGAGGCGACCGCCTCGCGAACAATCGGAAAAGACGGCGAACCCTCGGTCACTCCGATCCTCTCTTTCGTATTCGGCCGATCCGCATGCTACCGTCAAACAGCCGTCGCGTCCGCCCTCTTCGCCCGCCCGCCGATGCCCGTTAGCCGATGAACGAAATTTCCCTTTCCGCCGGCGGTGCTGTTGCGCCGGCGGCCTCGCCGGTGATGATCCAGTACCATGAGATCAAGAAGGCGAACCCGGGTTGCCTCTTGTTCTTCCGGATGGGGGATTTTTACGAGCTATTCTTCGAGGACGCGGTCGCGGCGGCGCAGGCGCTCGATATCGCATTGACCAAGCGCGGCCGGCACGAGGGGGCCGACATCCCGATGTGCGGCGTCCCGGTCCACGCCGCCGAAACCTATCTCGCGCGGCTGATCCGCGCCGGGTTCAAGGTCGCGATGTGCGACCAGATCGAGGATCCCGCCGAGGCCAGGAGGCGCGGCGGGAAAGGGCCGGTGCGGCGCGCCGTCGTCCGCGTGGTGACCGCCGGCACCCTGACCGAGGAGGGCCTGCTCGACGCCCGCCGGCACAATTATCTGGCCGGGATCGCCGAAGCGGGCGGCGAGATCGGTCTCGCCTGGCTCGATCTGTCGACCGGCGCCTTTGCGCTGGCGCCGACCAGCGAACCCGCCCTAGCCGGCGATCTCGCCCGCCTGATGCCGGGCGAGATCCTCATTCCCGAACGCATGCTGACCCGCCCGGCGCTGTTCGAATTGCTGGCCGAGTGGAAGCCGGCATTGACGCCGTTGCCCAACCCCCGCTTCGAGAGCGAGGCCGGGCGCCGCCGCCTCGAGAATCACTATGGCGTCGGCGCGCTCGACGGCTTCGGGGCGTTCGGCCGCGCCGAGCTCGCCGCCGCCGGCGCCCTCGTCGACTATGTCGGCCTGACCCAACAAGGCGGGACCGCGCATCTCGAACCGCCGCGCCGGGTCGCGCCGGGCTCGGTCATGCAGATCGATGCGGCGACGCGGCGCAACCTCGAGCTGGTGACGACGCTCGCCGGCGAGCGCAAAGGCAGCCTCCTCGCGACGATCGACCGAACCGTCACGGCGGCCGGGGCGCGGCTCCTTGCCGACCATCTCGCGGCGCCGCTGACCGAGCCCGCGGCGATCGCGGCGCGGCTCGATGCGGTTCAGTTCTTTGTCGACCGCCCCGAGGCGCGCGCGGCCTTGCGCGAGCGGCTGAAGCACTGCCCCGATATTGAGCGCGCTCTGACGCGTCTCAGCCTCGGGCGCGGCGGCCCGCGCGATCTCGCGGCGCTTTCCCAGTCACTCGGCGAGACCGCGGCGTTGCGCGAGATGCTCGCCCAGCCGGGGCTTGTCCCGTTGCCCGAGCAGCTTGCCGCGGCGCGACAGGGGCTCGGCGAGCACGCCGCTCTGGTCGAGCGCCTTAGGCGCGCTCTCGCCGCCGAATTGCCGCTTCTCGTCCGCGATGGCGGGTTTATCGCCGCCGGCTATTCTGACGAGCTCGACGAGTGGCGCCGCCTGCGCGACGAGAGCCGCCGTATGATCGCCGCACTGCAGGCGCGTTACGCCGGCGAGACCGCGATCGGCGCGTTGAAGATCCGCCACAACAACGTGATCGGCTACTACGTCGAGGTGTCGGCGAACCATGCCGGCAAGCTCGGGCCCGAGTTCATCCACCGCCAGACGATGGCCGGAGCGCAGCGCTACACGACGACCGAGCTCGCCGATCTGGCAACCAAGATCGCTGGCGCCGCCGAGCGCGCGCTGGCGCTGGAGCTGCGGCTCTATGACGATCTCGCCGCCGAGATCATGGCGCGCCGCGCCGAGATTGCCGCCGCCGCGGCGGCGCTCGCGACGCTCGATCTCGCCGCTTCCCTCGCCGAGCTCGCCGACGCCGCCGTTTGGGTGCGCCCCGCCATCGAGGACAGCACCGCCTTCGAGATCGCGGGCGGACGGCACCCGACTGTCGAGGCGGCGCTGGCGAGTGCGGGCAATGGCGGCGCCTTCGTCGCCAATGATTGCGTGCTGGCGGACGACCGGGTGTGGCTGGTCACGGGCCCCAACATGGCCGGCAAGAGCACGTTTCTGCGGCAGAACGCGCTGATCGCGATCCTTGCGCAAATCGGCTCCTACGTCCCGGCCCGTGCGGCTAGCATCGGCATTGTCGACCGCCTGTTCAGCCGGGTCGGCGCCGCCGACGATCTGGCGCGCGGCCGTTCGACCTTTATGGTCGAGATGGTCGAGACCGCGGCGATCCTGAATCAGGCGGGGCCGCGATCGTTTGTCATCCTCGACGAGATCGGCCGCGGCACCGCGACCTTCGACGGCCTGTCGATCGCCTGGGCGACGCTCGAGCATCTGCACGAGGTCAACCGCTGCCGCACCCTCTTTGCGACGCATTACCATGAATTGACCGCGCTCGCCGCAAAGCTCCCGGCGCTCGCCTGCCACACGATGCGGGTCAAGGAATGGAAGGGCGATGTCGTCTTTCTGCACGAGGTCGGCCCCGGCACCGCCGACCGCTCCTACGGCATCCACGTGGCAAAGCTCGCCGGCTTACCGAAGAGCGTGACGGCGCGCGCCGAGGAGGTTCTGGGGGTGCTCGAAAAGGGCGAACAAGGCGGGGCGCTGGCCCGCCTCGCCGACGACCTGCCGCTGTTCAGCGCCGCCCGCCGCCGTACCGAGCCCGCACCGAGCGAGTCCGCCGCCGAGATGCGGCTGCGCGAGACCCGCCCCGACGAGCTGACCCCGCGCGAGGCGCTCGATCTTATCTACCGGCTAAAGGCGCTGGCGGCGGAGTAGGGTGGTACGCTTCGATCGTATCGTTGCTAAATTCGCCACGTTCGCATTGGATATTTCCGGGTAGTGGTGCGTTCGGATGCTTCGCCAAATTGACGGCGGCCGACTGACCGAACTGGCGCTACAACCTTCAGGAGAATTCCGCTGTAGACTTCCTGCAGAAGCCGTCAGGGCCAAATGCGGCGTATTGCGAGCGTTGGCTGGCGCGTCTAGCATAGATCAACACGCAATTACCATAATCGCATTATACACTCGCAGCCGTTCGGGTCCGGCAGCGGGTGCAAGATTGCAATTGAAGGAGTTGCCGATGCCTGATCTCGACCAGATAAAACAGGGGGAACAGGGGCCGCGGGACCGGCGCTGACGGTTGGCCCGACCCCAACGACAGTGACATCGAAATGGCAGAGACGGTGACATCCGGGTTTGGTGGACACAAGGGGATCCTCACGTTCAATTGATGATTGCAGCGGCGACACGATAGAATGCGGTCTCTGATGTCTAGAACATCGTCATGGAGGTGCGCCGATGGGTAAGCTCGACGGGAAGGTCGCCCTGGTAACCGGTTCGGGCCGAAATATTGGTCGCGCCACGCTATTGCGGCTGGCCGGCGAAGGCGCGCATGTCGTCGTCAATGCCCGCAGGAACCAAGCCGAGGCCGACAATGTAGCGCATGAAGCCCGGGACCGGGGGGTCCGGGCGCTCGCGGTCATCGCCGACGTCGCCAAAAAAGACCAGGTCGATGCGATGGTGGCGCGGGCGCTGTCCGAGTTCGGGCGCATCGACATCTTGATCAACAATGCCGCGATCCGGCCCCACAAGCCTTTCACCGAGCTGACGGTGGAGGACTGGGAGGAGGTCAGAGGAGTGGTCCTCGACGGCGCTTTGCACTGTACGCGGGCGGTTATCGACACGATGGTCAAGAACCGCTATGGCCGCATCCTGTTCTTCACCGGCGAGGGCGCCTTCACCGGCGGCAATGGACGCGCGCACGTCTCGGCGGCGAAGATGGGCCTCGTCGGGCTGGCGCGGGGGCTGGCCTCCGAGTTCGCCGCGCACAACATCCGCGCCAACGTGGTATCCCCCGGCAGCATCGACACCCGGCGGGACAATCCCGAATGGTATCAGGGGCGTGTGCCGAACGCCGCCGGCATCCCCCTCGGGCGTCAGGGTCATGTCGACGAGATCGCCGCCACCTGCCTCTTCCTGGTCAGCGATGACGGCGGCTTCATCACCGGACAGACCATCCACGTCAACGGCGGCACCGGCTATTATTGAGGTTTGGCTCGCCGGCGTCGGGGCGCTTGCCAGCAACTCCGTGGTCCGCGCGCTGACATTGTCGGCGGCTTTGACGCCGCAGAAGCTATTCGCGCGACGTCATAGGTATAAACTTCGCGATCCGTTGACGGTCTCTCACAGGAGGGACGTAAGATGAGGAGGAGTTCCGATCATATTCTCACCAGCCACGTCGGAAGCCTGCCGCGACCGGATGAACTGATCGCCGCCAACCGGGCGCGTGAAGCCGGCGAGGCGAGCGATGACCACGCCTTTCGGGCGATACTTCGAGCGGCAGTGGCCGATGTCGTGCGCCGTCAAAAGGATGTGGGCATCGACATCCCCGGCGACGGTGAGTTGGGCAAGTCGACGGGACACCGCGTCAACTACGGTGCCTGGTGGAATTATGTATTCCAGCGGCTCGGCGGGCTCGAGCTGGATGGGCCGCCTTTGGATTCTCGGGCGCCGCAGCGGTCTCGGCCGGGGGAGATCGTGCTGACCAGCGCCGCCCACCGGCGAGATCGCGTACGGTTCGCAGCGGCCTATACGGATCGCGAGTCGGGGGTCTGGATGGGACCGCGGCCGACCAGCGGGCCGGTCTGCGTCGGCCCGCTGACCTATAAGGGCCAGGCCGCGATCGCGGCCGACATCGCCAACTTCAGGCCTGCGCTTGCGGCCGCCGGCGTCGAAGAGGGCTTCATGACCGCCGTCGCACCGGGCAGCGCCTATCGCATCTCCAATCAATACTATAAGTCCGATGAGGAGTTCCTCTACGCCTGGGCCGAGGCGATGCGCGAGGAGTACAAGGCGATCCTCGACGCCGGACTGATCCTGCAGCTCGACGATCCGGCGACCGCCACCGGCTGGGACATGATCGATCCCGAGCCGACCGTCGAGGAGTACAAGCAATTTTCGATGGTCCGCGTCGCGGCGCTCAACCATGCGCTGCGCGGCCTTCCCGAGGAGCGCATCCGGTTTCACCTGTGCTGGGGCAGCTGGCACGGGCCGCACACCACCGACATCCCGCTGCGTGACATCGTTGATGTCATGCTGGCCGTCAACGCTGGGGCCTATTCATTCGAGGCCGGCAATGTCCGCCACGCGCATGAGTGGAAGGTCTGGCAGGAGGTCAAATTGCCCGACGGCAAGCTGATCCTGCCTGGCGTCGTCAGCCACGCCACCAATGTGGTCGAGCACCCCGAGCTCGTTGCCGAGCGAATCGTTCGTTTTGCGAAGCTGGTCGGCAGGGAGCGGGTCGTCGCTTCGAGCGATTGCGGTCTCGGCGGTCGGGTCCATCCGCAGATCGCTTGGGCCAAGCTCGAGGCTCTGGTCGAGGGCGCCGCACTTGCGACTAGGCAACTCTGGGGTCGAGGATAGGCCATGGAGAGCAGCTCCGATCACGTCCTGACCAGTCATGCCGGGAGCTTGCCGCGCCCTGACGAGCTGATCGGGGCGTGGGGTGCAAGTGACGCACGTGCACTCGCGGAAAAGCTCACAGCGTCAGTGGCGGAAGTCGTGCGCCGACAAAGGGATGCCGGCATCGACATTCCAGGCGACGGCGAATTTGGCAAGCCGATGGCGCAGCGGGTCAACTACGGCTCGTGGTGGCGATACTCGTGGAACCGCCTCGGCGGGCTCGATCCGAACGGCCCCAATTTGTACGAGATGGCAGCGAGACGGTCCGGCCCCGGTCACGTCGTGCTGACCAGCTTTGGCGACCGTCGCGATCGTACCCGGTTCGCCGAGGCCTATGGCGACCCCGATTCCGGCATCACCACGGGGCCAAGGCCCCCCGCGCCGGTCTGCATTGCTCCAATCCACTATGCCGGTCACGACGCAATCAAGACCGACATCGCCAATTTCAAGGCCGCGCTGAGCGCCGCCGGGGTCGAGGACGGGTTCATGACCTCCGTCGCCCCGGGCAGCGCCTCGCGGATCGGCAACGCCTATTACAAGACCGAGGAGGAGCTGCTTTACGCCTGCGCGGATGCGATGCGCGAGGAGTACCAGGCGATCCTCGATGCCGGGCTGATCCTGCAGCTCGACGATCCCGCGATCGCCGAGAATTGGGACATGGTCAACCCGGAGCCGACAATCGAGGAATACAAGAAGTTCTCAATGGTCCGGGTCGAGGCGTTGAACCATGCGATCCGCGGCTTGCCCGCGGACCGGATCCGCTTCCACTTGTGCTGGGGCAGTTGGCACGGGCCGCATGTCACCGACATTGCGATGCGCGACATCGTCGATGTCATGTTGGCGATCAACGTCCGCGCCTATTCATTCGAGGCCGGCAATGTCCGCCACGAGCACGAGTGGAAAGTCTGGCAGGACGCCAAGCTCCCCGACGACAAATTGATCCTGCCGGGGGTCGTCAGCCACGCCACCAACGTCGTCGAGCACCCCGAGCTCGTTGCGGAGCGCATCCTGCGCTTCGCCAATCTGGTCGGCCGGGAACGGGTCATCGCTTCCACCGATTGCGGGCTCGGCGGCCGCGTCCACCCGCAGATCGCCTGGGCCAAGCTCGCATCGCTGGCAGAGGGCGCTGCGTTAGCGACGCGACAACTCTGGCGCTGAGGGTGCGCCAGCCGGCGGTGAGCGTCTTAGGCTCAGCTCGCCGAATGGATCCACTCCGCAGTGCGCTGCACGCCGCCAAAGGTGAAGACGTGAAGAGCAGCGATCGGCGCCCCGGGATGTTCTTCCGCAACGATTGCGTCAATCAGCGGATCGGGGGTGGCTTCGACGAGGATCCGTGCGAAGGCGGCGTGACCGCGAGCCAGTGCGCGCAGCGAGGCGCCAATGCCGCAGCGGAAGGCGAACTTGGCGAGTGTCGCAATGCTGGCGGGCCCCGCGACGCCGATGCGCACGGGACAGTCGACGCCGCGTGCGCGCAGCGATCCGATCCAGCTCAGGATCGGAGAGGCTTGGAAACCGAACTGGGTCACCAGCGAAACCTCGAGACCGCGCTGGCGTGCCAGCGCCACCTTGGCCTCCAGCGCCGCATCGAGATCGGTGGAGGCGATGCGCGGGTGGCCCTCGGGATGTCCGGCAAACGCAACCTGCCCGAGGCCATGCCGCTCGACGACGCCGGTTGCCAGCAGGTCGAGGCTGTCGCGGAATGGGCCAACCGGTCGCTCGGGGTCGCCGCCAATGATCAGGGCGCACCTCACCTCTGCTTCGGCCGCTGCACGGCGCAGGAAGTCGCTGGCCTGGGTAAAGCTCGCCAGGCGTCGCGCGGCGATATGGGGCACCGCCGTGAAACCGGCGCGCCGCAGCTTGGCGCAGGCGGCGACGATGTCGTGATGTGTGACGCTTCCCGGATGGTTCACAAACACCGTCGTGCCGGGGTTGAGCAGCTCGCGCAGTCCTTCTCCGGCCAGCTCGTCGCGCGGTGAGATCTCGATCGAGCAATTGCGAAGCAGCTCGGCCACCCGGTACCGGCGAGCGTCGACATCGGTTGACTTGGGCGGCCGTTCGACTGCGGCGTCCATCAGCCCAATTCCCTCTTGCGCGAAATTACATAGGATTCGTCCCAGAACCACAGCCCACCGTGCTGGTGCAGCACCTCCTGGGTCGCCTCGAGATAGGTGCCGCTGCGGATCGCTTCCGACAGGCGCTGATCCTCGATCTGCGCGACGTAAACAGCGGCGTTCCAGGCAGCGAACAAGGTCGAGGTTCCAATCGTCTCGCTGATTTCACTGGGCAGAGTGTGCATGTCGTACCGGAACAGCGAGCGCGCGTCGGCGTAGGCGCCGAAATTAAGGCCGCGCCCGGCACTGCCGAGCTCCGCCTTGGTTGTGCGCAATAGCGCGTGCCGGTCGGTGATGAACGGGTCTTCGCCGGGCCAGACCCTCTGAATGATTTCCAGTCCCGGGTCGTGGCCGTGCGAGTGGATCGCAATCAGCCTGCCGCCCGGAGCGAGGCTGCGGGCGAGCGGAGCGACGACCCGGCGCGCCTTGAATTCGATCGAGGCGCGGGCGCGATAGGGCTGCGAGGCGATTACCAGATCGTATTGGGCCTCGGTGAAGCCGCGGCGCGGGCGCACCTGGTCGAGGAGGAATTTGTGGTCCTCGCGATAGATCACCAGGACGACCGGCTTTTCATAGACCGGATTGCCGCTGTTGCCGCTCACCCGGGTACGCCAATGTTCGGCGAGGAAGGGCTGCAGATCGGTGATTTGCGCTTCGAAGGTGTGCGCCGTGTTCCCCGTCAGCAGGAGCTCGTGCCAGACCAGACTGGTCGCCGAGGTCACCGAGTTGGGCTTGAGCTGCGGGGCCTCCGAATAATACATGTTGGTCAAAACCAGCACCGTCGCCGGGTGCTCGAACAGACGATCGGGCATCTTCTCGAGGACGAGACGCACGTCCTCGAGACTGATCTCCTTGGCGACGATGTAAAACGGCATCGTGGCGAAGCGGTTGTGCATCGCGCGCATCGTGCGGGCGAGCACCGTGCCGTCACCGGTGCCGGCGTCGAACACCCGTAGTGCCGGCGGCCGCGGATGGATGTTGCCCAGCTCCATCGCCACGCGCTGGGCGATCACCCATTTCTCGCTGCAGGTGGTGACGAACAGCAAGTATTTCTGGCGGTTGTCGTAAAAGCGGAAATTTGTCCCGTGGGCTGCCGGCGACAGAGGCGTCGGCGGTCGGGACCGGCACGCCGTTGACGGCGGGTTCGGGTTCCCGGGCGATGAAGTCGCGCACACGGTCGACTGTGTCGGTCCTGACGCGGCCGCCGAGGCGGAGTCGGCTGACGAGCTTGCCGTCGTTGACGGCCAGCCGTCCAAAGGTGGATTCCGCCATCCTGGTCCGGCGACAGTATTCGGCGATGTCGCGCAGGAGCGTCTCGCTCATTCGACGACCTCCGGGTCATCCGGGACCGAGACTTCTGACAAGAGCGAAACCGCCGGTAAACCACAATTCTGCCCACTCTAAGAGTGGGCAACTGCGTGGGAAATTTCCCACTCCCGCCCTTTCTCGCGCGCCGCGAGAGGGCGATTTTGTTAGAGCCTGACCAAAAACGAGTTAGAAATTCTCAATGGGTTACCGCTCCTCGTCGTCGTTCCCGCGAAAGCGGGAATCCAGGGGCGGCAAGCCCGCGAGGCTGCTCCTGGACCCCCGCCTTCGCGGGGGTGACGATAACCCCGTTGTCGAGATGAGCTTCAATTTGAGCCGGGCTCTCAGACGAAAATTCTAGCGCGCCGCGAACTGTGTCTTGCCGAAATAGTTCTCCCGCTCCGCGTCGGTGATCGATCCCTGCCGCGCCCGGTCAGCCAATACGGCGACGCCACGCTGCACCGCCGGCCGCGCCGCGATTTCGTCGTGCCAGCGCTTGACCGAAGGAAACTCGGCGAGATCGATGTTCCGCCGCTCGGCGCCGCGGATCCACGGGAAGGTGATGATGTCGGCCATGCTGTATTCGGCGCCGGCGAGGTAGGGCGTTTCCGCCAACCGGTGTTCGAGCACCCGGTGCAGGCGTTTGACCTCGTTGGTGTAGCGGTCGATCGCATAAGGGATTTTTTCGACCGCGTAGGACGCGAAATGATTCCATTGCCCGAACATCGGGCCGACCCCGCCCATCTGAAACATCATCCATTCGAGGCATTTGTAATGGCCGATCGGGTCCTTCGGGATCAGCTTGCCGCCGTTCTTGTCCGACAGATAGATCAGGATTGCGGCCAATTCGAACAATGTGAAGGGCTTGCCGCCCGGGCCGTCAGGGTCGACGATCGCCGGGATGCGGTGGTTCGGCGTAATCTGCAGAAACTCCGGCTTGAACTGGTCGCCGGCCCCGATATTGACCGGGATCACTTTGTACTGCAGCCCGAGCTCCTCGAGTGCAATGTGCACCTTGTGGCCATTGGGGGTCGGCCAGGTCCAGACTTCGAGCATCGCAAATTCTCCCGCTTGGCAGCGGCGGCTCGTCCGAGTATTGCGGAGCCGCCGGTCACCGGCTAGATCAGCGCCGTTGCGTAACATGCGCCGAAAGGAATGTCGATGAACCGCCGCCGGCAAATCCAACTCAGCCCCGAAGAGCAGGCGACGTTTTTGCGCGACCACCGCAAGGCCGCGCTCGCGACGATCGACAAGGACGGGTTCCCGCATGTCGTGGCGATGAACTTTCTGGTCAAAGACGGGGCCTTCTACATGACCTCGTACGCCAAGGCCCAAAAGGTGTTGAACATCCGACGCGACCCGAAGGTCGCGCTGATGGCGGAGGCCGGAGATACCTACTCCGAACTGCGCGGCGTCATGGTTCGCGGCCGCTGCGAGATCATCGAAGGGGAGACGGCGGTACGGGCGACCTTTGCGGAAATGATGGCGGCGCGCGGCACCCCCGGCGAGCGGCCGCGCGGATCGGTCGACAGCGCGCCAAAGCGGGTGGTGCTGAAGATCATCCCGGAAAAAATCGTCAGCTGGGACCACAGCAAGCTGGGCGGCGGGTATTGACCGAGGGCGGGCTAGCCTAATCGCCGTCGCCCTCATCCTGAGCGGCGAGCTGCTGCAGCGCATCGTCGGTCGACCGGTAGGGCAGCCATTCGGTCCGCGCTTCGATGCCGAGTCGGTGATAGAAGGCGCGCGCAGGGTTCCAGTCTAATACCGTGAAATCCAGCCGGTCCCAACCGCGCGCGATCGCGATCGCGGCGAGCCGCGCCATCAGCCGCCGCCCGATGCCCTGGCCGCGGGCCCATTCGCTGACATAGATGTCCTCGAGGTAGAGCCCGGGTCGGCCGCGCCAGGTCGAAAAATTCGGAAAGAACAGCGCGAACCCGGCGGGCTGGTCGCCGACAAAGGCGAGCAGCGCCTCAAAGCGCCGCTCGGGTCCGAACCCCTGTTGCAGCAGGTCGTCTTCGGTCGCGACCACTGCATCGGGCACTCTCTCATAGGCGGCGAGCGCGCGGATCAGCTGCAGCAGCAAGCCGACATCGTCAGCGGTGGCGAAGCGGATCAATGGCAGGCTCATCTCTCGCGCCATTCGCGGGCCGCGCCCGCCGGGTGGCCAAAGTCGCGCGGCAGCAGACCCGACTGGAACCAGGCGACAAAGGTATAGATGCTGAACACCGGGAGGCGCAGCCGCTCCGACAAGGCGCGGGCATACGGCACCATGTTGGTGCATTCGAGCAATACCGCGCCGATATCGCGGTGGTTTGCAATCAGCGCGTCGCCGGCGGCAAGGATATCACCCTCGGCGGCGGCGACGTCGAGCCGCTCCTCGTCACCGAGGATGACGCGGGTGAACTCGCTGCCGTGGTCGGTGCCGACGACCGGTGTCGCCGGATCCGCGCCGGCGGCGATCAGGTGCTCCTCGGTCAGGCTCGCGGCGCTGATCGTCAGGACGCCGACCCGCTTGCCGGGCGCCAGCACCCGCTCGACAAACGGGATCTGCATCAGGCTCGAGGTCGCTACCGGTACGCCGACATGCGCGGCGATCTCGCGCTGATAGAGGGACAGAAATCCGCAGGTCGTGGTGATGCCGTCGGCGCCGAGATGGACGAGCTCCGCGGCGGCCGCGAGAAACTCGCCGAGCAGCCCTTGCGCCCGGTCGCAGACGACGCGGCGCGGCGAAGCGCCCGGCACCACTTTGTAGAGAACCGGAAACGGCCAGGTCTCGGCATTCCCCATGTCGCCGGGAATGCGCGGGAACCTCGCCTCCAGCATCAGGATGCCGACCCTGGCGCCATAAAGCGCCTTGCCGCCCCAGGCTATTCGCGCCGCACCTTCACCCGGCTCGCTGCGCTTGGCACCCTCTCCGGCATTGCAGGAGAGGGTAGACCCAGATCGCAGAGCTGGGTGGGTGAGGGGAGTGCTCAGAAGTATATCCGTCATATCAAGCCACCCATTCGCTGACCGGCGCCTTGGCCTCGCGCAGCAGCTGGCAGAGGATGTCGACGAGGGCCGGCTCGCCCGTCTCGTCGGCGCGCTTCAGGGTCGGGTCGTCGACCTTCCAGCTCTTGACGCCAAAGATCTTCCCTCAGGAGCAGCGAAATCTGCAACAATCCTGGGCCATGCAGCTTCGCCTCCGGTCGATCACCTACCTCGCCGAAGCCATCAACGGCTATGAGCTGGTCGATCCGCGCGGCCGCGACCTGCCGCGCTTCGAGGCGGGCGCGCATATCGACCTGCGAATAGCCGGCCTGTTGCGGCCCTATTCATTGTGCAACGACCCCGCGGAGCGGCGACGCTATCAGATCGCAGTTCTGCGCGAAAAAATCAGCCGCAGCGGCTCGCGCCATCTCCACGAGCGCGTCCGGGTCGGCGACCTGGTCGAGGTGTCGCTGCCGCGCAACAGCTTTCGTCTCGACTCGGCAGCCGCGCGGCATCATCTGATCGCCGGCGGCATCGGCATTGCGCCAATCATGTCGATGATCGCCGAACTGCGGCGCTGCCACGCCGAGTTCGAGGTCGATTATTGCACGCGCTCGCCCGAGCGCACCGCCTTCCGCCGCGAGCTAGCGCCGCTCGCTGCCGAGGGTCGCCTGCGCTTTCATCATGACGGCGGCGATCCGGCGATGGGCCTCGACACTTCGGCGGCCCTGCGCGACCAGTCCCCCGGGACGCACCTCTATTATTGCGGGCCGGCGTCGTTGATGGCGGCGGTGGCGCGGGCGACTGGCGAATGGCCGGCAGGCACGGTGCATTGTGAATACTTCACCGGGCTTCCCGAGCGGATTGCCACGGCGGAGCGTCCCTTCCGCATCAAGCTCGCGAGAAGCGGCGGCGATTACGAGGTTCCGGTCGGGGAGACGATCGTCGATGTGCTGCGGCGCCACGGGATTGTCCCGAGAACGTCCTGCGAGCTCGGCTATTGCGGGGCCTGCCTGACGCCCTATCTCGCCGGCGACCCTGACCACCGCGACCAAGTTCTCGAAGAAAACGGGCGCCGGCGCTACGTATTGATCTGCTGCTCGCGATCGAAGACCCCGGTTCTCGAGCTCGATCTATAGACACCCGAAGAGTCTGACCCCGATCAATGGACAGATCTCAAACCTTTCGTCACCCCGCGAAAGCGGGGGTCCAGAGGTTAGCTGCAGAGGCTTGCCACCCTAGATTCCCGCTTTCGCGGGAATGACGAATTAAGTGCGCGATTCCTTACGACACACCCACTATCGTTGTCTAATTGGGGGTCCAGGCGAGGGCGCGGATCTCGCTAAACTCGCGGCGCAGTTTGACCCAGGAATCACCGGCGTCGGGGCTGGCGAATATCTCGCCATAGTGGCTGCAGGCGAGGATCCGCTCGGGGTCGGCCCGATGGGTCGCAAAGGACCATATCGGCGAATTGGGCTCGACCGGAAGCGGCAGCATCTGCCAGCTCTGTCCGCCATCCTTCGAGCGCTGGATCGCGCCGGTGCTGCCGAGCGCGCCGTCCCCGGTGGCGACGAACAGCACTTTGGGGTCGTCCGCCTTCAGCGCCAGGCTGCGGCAATAGGGCAGGTGAAAATGCTTGCCGACCCCCAAGCCATGCCAGCTCTCGCCGCCATCGGTGCTGGCAAAGATCTCGCGAGGGGTGCTGGTCAGCACTGTCTTGGCGCCGTTGATGCTGACCGCGGTGTCATGAATGTCGGGATCGTTGAGCCCGCCGGCGACCCGCGTCCAGCTCTCCCCGCCATCTCGGCTGCGGCGCACCCCGTCGACCTCGACCCCGGCCCACACGTTGCGGTGGTCCGACGGATCGACGGTCAGCGCGGTGACCCGCGGGATACGGACATTCGGGCATTCCTCGGCCATGTCGGCCGGCAGCTTGTCCCAATGCCACCCGCCGTCATTCGAGCGGAAGAGAGCGGCCGGCCGGGTGCCGGCGAAAATGATCTCGGGGTCGGCCGGGTCGAACGCGACCTTCCAGACATGCAGCGTATTCATTGGCGAATCGAGCCGCTCGAAGTGCTCGCCGCCATCCTCGCTGCGGTAGACGCCGTCATCCGCTCCGGCCAGAATGGTACGCGGTTGTTTCGGATGAACCGCAAAGCCGAAGATCCGGCTTTCGGACCACAGTCCTGCGCGCACTTGCCGAAAGGTTTCTCCGCCGTCGGGACTGACCCAGGCACCGGTTCCGATAGTGCCGATACAAATCGTGAAATTATCGGCCATGGCTGTTTCCTCCCGAAATTTCGCTATCTCGCTTTGGTTTCCCATCCGGTGTGGGAAATGTCGATCACGACGCCGTCGGGGCCGGCCCATTTCATCTCGAAGTTGCGATGGCCACCCGCTGCCATCTCCATATCGAGCCCTTCTTTCTCATCGAGCCGCTGACCCTCGGCGCGGTCCAGCTTTGCCGCGGCTTCGTCGAGATCCTCGACCTCAAAACCGAAATGGTGGATGCCGCTATAGTTCGGCCCGTTGGCTCCGACATCGGCAGATTTTTCGGTCTTCCAATTCAAGATCGCCAGATTGATGTAGCCGTCGGTCAGGAAGACCGCGCCGTTCGGAGCGCGGCGAATCTCCTGCATTCCGAAGGCACTTTTATAGAAGGCCGCAGCCTTTGCGGGCTCCTTGGTCGTCAGCGCGATATGCTTGATTCGAGGCATCGCTTTTCCTCCTTTTGCGTTTAACACAGCATGCGCCCGTTCCAGGCTTCCGGCAAGGCCGAGGCTGTGGACGAGCTTGTCGAGTTGGCACCACGGGAGGAAGCTGTGGCAGAAGCCGACCGATCGACAGGGCTGCGACAGCCGGGAGGAGGACCGTCGATGACGATAGCTGGAACTGCGCCGGAGGCGCTTTCCGAACTCGAGCACCGCGTGCAATTGCGGCGCGCGGTGATCGCCAGCACGATCGGGACGACGATCGAGTGGTACGATTTTTTTCTCTACAGCACGGTCACCGGGCTGGTCTTCGCCAAGCTGTACTTTCCCGGATCCGACCCGCTGGTCGGGACGCTGCAGGCGTTCGCGATCTACGCGGTCGGCTTTGTCGCCCGCCCGGTGGGGGCGGCGATATTCGGTCACTACGGCGACCGCATCGGCCGCAAGGCGGCGCTGATCGCGACGCTGTTGCTGATGGGCATCGCCACCTTTCTCGTGGCGTTTGTCCCGACCTACGCGCAGATCGGCGTCTGGGGTGCGATCATCCTGACCGTCCTGCGCTTTGTGCAAGGTATCGGGGTCGGCGGCGAGTGGGGCGGCTCGGTGCTGCTGTCGATGGAGTGGGCGCGAACCGACCAGCATCGCGGCTTTATCGCGTCGTGGCCGCAATTCGGCGTGCCGGCCGGCTTGTTCCTGGCGAATTTGGCGGCGCTGGCGTTCAGCGCGATCGCCGGCGACCAGTTCCTTGCTTGGGGTTGGCGCATTCCGTTCTTTCTCAGCATCGTGCTGGTCGGGATCGGGCTCTACATCCGGCTCGGCATTCTCGAAACCCCGACCTTCTCGCGGCTGGTCGCGGAAAACCGGGTCGAGAAGGCGCCGGTGCTCGAGGTGATCAAGCGGCAGCCCAAGGAGATCCTTCTGACGGCGCTGGCGCGTATGGGAGAGCAGGCGCCGTTCTATATCTTCACCGCGTTCGTCTTCACCTATGGAACGACGATCCTCGGGGTTTCGCGCGATCTGCTGCTGATCGCGGTGCTCACCGCCTCGGTCGTGTCGTTCTTCTCGATCCCGTTCTCGGGTTACCTGTCGGACAGGATCGGCCGCAAACGCATGTATCTGCTCGGCGCTGCGGTCACCGGGGTGTTCGGCTTCATCTATTTCGCGCTGCTCAATACGCTGGTGCCGGGTTGGATTTTCCTCGCCATCGTGCTGTCGCTGATCCCGCACGACATGATGTACGGCCCGCAGGCGGCGCTGATCGCCGAGTGCTTCACCGGCCGCCTGCGCTACAGCGGCGCTTCGATCGGCTACCAGCTCGCCTCGATCATCGCCGGCGGCCCGGCGCCGCTGATCGCGACGGCGCTGTTTGCGCAGTTCAGATCGGGTTACGCAATCGCTCTGTATATCCTAGTCTGTGCCGTGATCAGTCTCGCGGCGGCCGCGTTGTTGCCGGATTACACCAACCGCGACATCTCGCAGGAATACGACAGCACAGAGGGTTTGACGGCGCGATCATAGTGGCGGTCGTTTGGCATTTGCCTTGCGGAGCGTCCGCTAAATTATTCACTGCTGCAGGCCGGCTATGGATACCAAAGACACGGGGTTGCTCGCCCTACTGTTCCGGGAAGCGCGTACCTTCTCAGCCTGGCAGGAGCGCCCGGTGGCAGAGGAAATCATCGAGGCGGCGCTGGCGCTCGCGCAACTCGGCCCGACCAGCGCCAATTGCCAACCGTTGCGGCTTTTGCTGGTCAAGAGTCCCGAGGGGAAGCAGCGGCTATTGTCCTGCGTCTCATCGGGCAACTACCGCAAGGTGCAGACCGCACCGGTGACGGCAATCGTCGCGTATGAGGTCGCGTTTTTCGAGCATCTGCCGCGGCTTTACCCGCACACCGATGCGCGGTCGTGGTTCACCGCCAACGACGCCTTGGCGCGTGAGACGGCGTTTCGCAACTCGTCGCTGCAGGGCGCTTATTTCATCCTGGCGTTGCGCGCGCAGGGCCTCGATTGCGGGCCGATGTCGGGCTTCGACGCCGAAAAGGTCGATGCCGCATTCTTCCCCGACGGGAGCTGGCACGCAAACTTTTTGCTGAATATCGGGTATGGCGAACGCGATGCGCTCCGGCCGCGGCTGCCTCGGCTTGAGTTCAATGAGGTCGTGAAATGGGCGTGACAGCGCCGCTGGTCAAATTTGGGGCAGTGTGCGCGGTGAATGAGCTTTCGAGCATCCGCGCCTTCGGGGGGAAGCCCCCGTCCGTCGCAGCTCGATATTGGCATGGGTTTTGCCGACGGCGGTCCATAGAGGAGGGGATGAGGCGCCGAGGAATTTGATCTGGGCCACGAGAGGCGCACGTCATGCAGCTGGGTGTCTTCATTCCGATAGGAAACAACGGCTGGCTTATCTCCAGCACGTCGCCCCAATACATGCCAAGCTTCGATCTGAACCGGCAGGTTGTCGAAAAGGCCGAGCGCTTCGGGTTTGATTTTGCCCTGTCAATGATCAAGCTGCACGGGTTTGGGGGGCCCTCGCAATACTGGGATCACAATCTCGAATCGTTCACCTTGATGGCGGGGCTGGCGGCGGTGACCAACCGCATTCAGCTGTTCGCTTCGGTTGCCGTGCTGACCATTCCGCCGGCGCTGGCCGCGCGCATGGCGGTGACGATCGACTCTATTTCGCACGGCCGCTTTGGCATCAATATCGTCTCCGGCTGGCAGCGGGCCGAATATACGCAGATGGGGATCTGGCCCGGCGCCGAGCATTATGCCCGCCGCTATGAATATTGCGCCGAATACGTCACCATCATGCGCGAGCTGTGGGCGACCGGCAGGTCCGACCTCAAGGGTGCGTTTTTCACGATGGAGGACTGTCGCTGCAGCCCGTTGCCGCAGGCGCCGATCCGAATCATCGGCGCCGCACAGAGCGATCGGGGAACAGAGTTCGCGGCGCGCTATTGCGACTACAACTTCTGTGCAAGTTACGGGGTCAACGAACCGACCCGCTTTGCGCCGAGCGTCAAGCGGCTGGTCGATGCCACCAAACGGACTGGGCGCGATGTCGGTGCGCTGATCCTGATCATGGTCATTGCCGACGAGACCGACGCCGCCGCCATGGCCAAATGGGAACATTACAAGGCCGGCACCGATCTCGACGCGATCGCCTGGCGGGATGCGCAAGCCGGCGACGACCCCAACAAGGATCCCTACGCCACACCCAATCGCCGCAGCCTCTCGGGCGATCCGATGAACCCGACGACGCACGGGGTGCTGGTCGGCTCCTACGCCTCGATCGCTCGGATGCTCGATGAAGTCGCCGAAGTGCCGGGGGTACGCGGCGTCATGCTGACCTTCGACGATTTCGTGATCGGCATGGAGCAGTTCGGCACCCGGATCATGCCGCTGATGAGAAGCGGCAACAAGGTGCGGCAGGCGGCGTAAACGCGGACCGCCGCCCCCGACGCGGTATTGCAACACCAGAGGGAATTGCATGTCCTTTTACATGATCGGCAAGAGCGTTTGCCCGACGGCTCGTTCCATTTCGCGGCGCAGATTGATCAAAACGGCGTCGGCGGCGGCCGGTTTTGCCGCCGGATCGGGTGCGGTCACGGGCTTTCCGACTATTTGGGCGCAAAACGTCAAAGACGTAACACTGGTCCATGCCGGGCCGCCGGTTGCCGCCATTCCGCAGATCGGCGAGCAGGCCAGTAAGGACCTCGGCTTTACGATCCGCATGCAAGCCACTGAAAATGTGGATCTGTTGAACCGCTTCCTGTCGCAATCGAGCGCGATCGATGTCGGCGACGTCAGCATTGTTTTCATGAAATACGTTGTCGGCCGCAACGTTCTGCAGGCGATCCCGGTCAGTAAATACAAATACTGGGATCAGACGATCCCGCTGTTCACGAAGGGCGTCTATCCGGACGGCCGCAAGGCGTCGACCCAGGGGGTGGCTCCTTACAGTGTGCTCTACGCGACCGGTCCGGATGGGCAGAAATTCGCCAAGGGGCCGAGCGATTGGCTGACCGGCGTGCCGACGATCACCAACGCCGATACGCTCGGCATCCGGCCCGATCTGGTCGGCCGGCCGATCGACCAGCTGGGCCGATCTGATCAGCCCCGAATTCAAAGGCAAGGCAGCACTGCAGGATCAGCCGACGGTCGGGGTCATCGATGTCTCGATGGCGGTCGAAGCGAGCGGCCACCTGCAATACGAGAACAAGGGAAACATGACCCGCGACGAGATCGACAAGACCATCGACCTGATGCAGGGACATCAAGAAATCCGGCCAATTCCGCTCATTCTGGTCGACCTTCGACCAGTCGGTAAATCTGATGGCCTCGGGCGAGGTGGTGATCCAGTCGATGTGGTCGCCGGCGGTCACCGGCGGTGCGCACTCGCGGCATCCCCATGCGTCTTTCAGCCGCTCAAGGAGGGGTATCGCGGTTGGGGTTACACGATGGCGCCGATGAAGCATCTGAGCGGACTTAAGCTCGACTGCTTCTACGAATACATGAACTGGTACATCTCGGGTTTCCAGGGCGCGTTTATTGCCCGCGAAGGCTACTATTCGTCGGTCCCCGACAACGCCAAGAAATTCATGACCGAAGCGGAATGGGACTACTGGTACGGCGGCAAGCCGGCGGCAACCGACATCGTCGACCCATTCGGCAAGCTGGTGGAAAAGGCCGGCCGCAAGCGCGACGGCGGTGCGTTCTGGGAGCGCATGGGCAATATCGCGGTGTGGAATTCGGTCATGGACGAAGACCGCTATCTGACCCGTCGCTGGAACGAGTTCATCACTTCGTGACGTCCCTTCCGGAAGCTGGTCAGCGCGGCGTCGCGCGGCCGCCGCTTCGCGCCGGCATGGCCGCGGTTGTCACCGCGGGCGGTGTCGTGGCTGCAGGTCAGTGCGGCTCGCTTTTGTGCTGGTCGTGCTGTTCGCACTGCCGACTTTGCTGTTCCTGACGGTCAGCTTTTTCGATTACGATCGCACCGGGATCTATCCGGCCTTCATTCTCGACAATTATCGTGACTTGCTGACCACGCCGGCGACGATCCGCGTTTATTTGAGCTCGCTGAAATTCGCCGTGATCGTCTGGGCGATTACACTTTTTCTCGGCTTCAACATCGCCTATTTCCTGATCTTTCACGTGCGCAGCGCGGCTGTGCGCACGATCTTTTTTCTACTGTGCGCGATCCCGTTCTGGACCTCGGGGATCATCCGGGCGATCGCCTGGATCCCGTTTCTCGGACGCAACGGCGCATTCAACCAGAGCGCTGATGATTCTCGGTGTGACTTCGCACCCGCTCGACTTTTTGTTGTTCTCGGATTTTGCGGTGATCGTGACCTATGTCCACTTGTTCACGTTGTTGATGATCGGACCGATCGCCAACTCGTTGACCAAGATCGATCCGGCTCTGATCGAGGCGACGCGTGACGCCGGCGCCAGTCGCTGGCGTACAATGGTCGAAGTCATCATCCCGCTCTCGAAGACCGGCATCGCCCTGGGCTCGATCCTGGTGTTCACCCAGGTCATGGGCGACTATTTCGTCGTCAAGGCGATGAGCGGCGGGCAGAGCGCTTCGATCGTCTCGGCGCTGTCGACCGAGATTCAGGCGATGCAATACCCGCCTGCCTCGGCCAGCGCCGTCGTCCTAGTGATCTTTGTCGCGGTCACGGTCGCGGGCATGATGCGCGTCGTCGACGTTCGCAAAGAATTGGCGATCTGAGGGAGCGAAGCGATGCTCGCGACCCGGCAATTCCGCGCCCCCGGCGCAGATGGCGGGCGGCCCTGGACCTTTTATGCGCTGGCCGACTCTGTTCGGCGCCTATCTGCTGTTTCTTTACGGCCCGATGCTGGTCATGTATCTGCTGTCGTTCCAGGGCCCGAACGGCGGCGTCACCTTTCCGTTGGTCGGGATCTCGACGGTATGGTTCAAGGACATCCTGCGGCCCGGTCAGATGGCCAATATACCGGTCGCTTTCGAGCGCTCGATCGCGCTAGCCTCGATCGTCAGCCTCGTCACGGTGGTGGTCTCGGTCGCGGCCGGTCTCGGGTTTCGGCGGCGCTTTCCCGGATCGGGTCTCCTATTCTATCTGGCAGTCGCCAGTCTGGTCATGCCGAGCCTCCTCGTCGGGTTCGGCATCGGCCTCGGTTTCAAGGTGCTCGGCATTCAAGCGGATTTGTTCACCTCGGCGCTCGGCGCGCAACTCACCTGGACCTTGCCGTTCGGGCTCTTCGCGATGTTCGCCGTCGTCAACCGTTTCGACCGCTCCTACGAGGAGGCGGCCAGCGATCTCGGCGCCAGCCGCCTGGCAGCGGCTTCTTCATGTGACATTGCCGATCCTGCTGCCCGGCATCATCGGCGTAGCCATGGGCGCGTTCACGCTGTCCTATGACGAATATGCCCGGACCACGCTGGCGATCGGCAGTCGCAATACGCTGCCGCTGGAGATTTACGCGCTGATTTCGAGCGCGACCTCACCGACGTTGTTCGCGATCGGCACCGTCACGACCGCGGTGTCATTCTGCACAATCGGCATAACGCTGATCGTCATCTTCCGCCTTCAGCAGCGTCGCAAGGCGGCCACGACCGAACCCCGTTAGAAGGACAATGATGTGGCGCCCAAATACGACGTCGAGCTGATCGGGGTCAGCAAGCGCTACGGCGCGATGCTTGCCGTCGACAATATTTCGCTGCGCATACCGCAGGCGAGTTACTGCTGTCTGCTTGGTCCGAGCGGTTGCGGCAAGACCAGCACGTTGCGGATGATCGCGGGGCACGAGCCGATCTCCGACGGCGACATCCTGATCCGCGACCAGAACGTCACCGACCTGCCGCCCGCGAGGCGCGGCACCGGGATGATGTTTCAGAGCTATGCCCTGTTTCCGCATCTCAATTGCCTCGACAACGTCGCCTTCAGCCTCAAGATGCGCGGCATCGGCAAGACCGAGCGGCATGCGCGCGCCCGCGAGTTCCTCAACCTCGTGCATATGGAGGATTTCGCCGATCGGCTGCCGGCGCAGCTTTCCGGCGGGCAGCAGCAGCGCATCGCGCTGGCGCGCTCGCTGATCACCAAGCCGCGCGTCCTATTGCTCGACGAGCCGCTTTCGGCGCTCGATCCGTTTCTCCGGGTGCGCATGCGAGAGGAATTGAAGCGGCTGCAGCGGCGATCTCGGCATCACCTTTGTGCATGTCACGCATAGCCAGGACGAGGCCATGGCATTGGCCGATCTGATGGTCGTGATGGATGACGGACAGATCCGCCAAGGAGGCACGCCGCGCGACGTCTTTGAGCGTCCGGCCAGTTCCTTTGTTGCCCGGTTTATCGGCGGCCATAATGTGGTGCCCGGCGCCGGCGGGTTGACGGCAATCCGGGCCGACCGCTGCCGTCTCGGCCCGGCGGGCAGCGGTCCCTATCTGTCGGGGCGGGTGTCGGCGGTCGAGTATCAGGGCCCGCTGGTGCGTATCGCGCTCGAGACCGAGTTGGGCCAGCAAGCGACAGCTTTGCTGCCGGACAAGCTGTTCTACGCCGAGCCGGTCGAGCCGGGCGAACGGGCGACTTCTGGTCTGGTCCGAAGAAGACGTGCACGCCCTCCCCGGTGGTTGAGCCGGATCACCCGTCGCCACCCGGCAAGACCAGAAGAAACACCCGAACCTGGTCTCCGCGGCCGGTTCGCGCAGCACGCCCCGGGATCCCGCCGACACCTTACCCATCGTTAACCAAGAGTGGGTAGTCTGCGCAAGGCAGCGAGTTCCGCAAAAACTCGACCGGCCGGGGTTGCCGTAAACATCAGAGCGCAACGCGGTGATGAGGGTGTTCACAAGATCGGGAGGGCAATACCCGTCCAACCGGCGCATCGTCCTGCTCGGTCTCGGGGTCATCATGATGACCGTCCTTGCCGCCGGCCTGACGATTTGGGATTTGCGCCAAGAGGCGATAAAGACCGACACCCAACAAGTTCAGGACCTCGGTATCGCCTTCGCCGAGGAGACTTCGCGGACGCTGCAAGCTGTCGATCTCGTCCTCGGCGAAGCGAGGGAGCAAATCCTGCAATCGGGATTGGCTGCGCCGGAGCAGTTTGCGCAACTGTTGGCGAGCGAAGAGTGGCACAAATACCTAGTCGACCGGCTGAAGAACCTGCCACAGGCTGACGCCCTTGCCCTGGTCGGGCCGGACGGCAAGCTGGTGAATACGTCGCGCCGTTGGCCGGCGCGGCCGACAGATTGGTCGAATCTGCGGCTTCGTCGAATATTTCCGGCTCCACAACGAGGCGGTCAGTTTTTACAGCGGACCCAAAAGGAGCCGCAGCACTGGCGCCTGGACGGTCTTGGTGGCGCGACGCGTCGGCGGTCCGGATGGCGAGTTCCTCGGTGCCGCGGTCGCGTCTATCCAAACTCATTACCTCGCAGCCTTCTTCAAGGCAGTGACGTTGCACGACGGCGGATCGACGTCGGAAACCACGGCGATGGCGGATTGGCGGCGGCAGTCGGCGTTCATCGCGCTCAGCGCGCTGTGCGCCGTTCTCGGTTTTATCGTCCTGTTCCGAGCGCTCGGTGTCCAGCTTCGCGAGCTCAATCAGAACCGGGCGACCCTCGAAGCTAAAACCTCCGAGCTGCAGCAGGCTGCCGACGCGCTCCGCAAGAGCGAGCGCCGCTTGACCGAAAAATCGCAGCTGCTCGAGACCACGCTCGAGCACATGGACCAGGGAATTATGGTGGTCGATGCCGACCGCATCGTGCGGCTGTGCAACCGCCGGGCGCTAGAGATCCTCGACCTTCCCAAACAATTGATGGAGGCGCACCCGCGCTTCGACGATGTGCTGGCCTACCAATGGCGCCGCAACGAATATGGGCATGACCAGACGCTGGAGGAGATCGTCAAGGCCCGCTCGGCGCTCGATCAACCGTGTGTTCGAGTGCGGCGCCGGCCCAACGGGCGGTTGATTGAAATCCGTGACGTGCCGCTTCCCGGCGGCGGGGCGGTCCGCACTTTTGCCGACATCACAGCTCGCAAGGCCGCCGAAGAGCAGGTCGCGACGGCGCGCGCACAGGCAGAGCAGGCGCGCGAGGCGGCTGAAAGCGCGAACCGGGCGAAATCGGAATTTCTCGCGAACATGTCGCACGAGATCCGCACGCCAATGAACGGCATTATCGGCATGAACGGATTGCTGCTGCAGACCGACTTGACGGCCGAGCAGCGCGAATGCGCGATCGCCGTGGGCGACAGCGCCGACGCGCTGCTCGCGCTGATCAACGACATTCTCGACATCTCCAAGCTCGAGGTCGGCAAGGTCGACCTCGAGACAATGGATTTCGACCTCTTCGACCTGGTCGAGTCGGCGGTTGGCCTGTTGGCGCCAAAGGCCCATGAGAAGAACATCGATATCGGCGTATTCGTCGACCCGGCGGCGCGCCTTGGGTTTTGCGGCGATCCGACCCGCCTGCGCCAGATTTTGCTCAACCTTGTCGGCAACGCGATCAAATTCACCGAGCGCGGCGGGGTCTCGGTCGAAGTAACGGTGCGCCCGGAAGTCACCGCCGAGCTGCGCCGCATTCGTTTTGAAGTCGCCGACACCGGTATCGGGATGTCGGAAGCGGTTCGCGGCAAGCTATTCGAAAAGTTTAGTCAAGCCGACACCTCGATCACCCGACGCTTTGGCGGCAGCGGGCTCGGCTTGGCGATCTGCAAACAATTGGTCGAGCTGATGAGCGGTGAAGTCGGCGTCGAAAGTACGCTCGGTTCAGGCAGTCGGTTCTGGTTTGAGCTGCCGCTGCTTCCTGCCGTGAACCCAACTGTCGAGCGGCGCGCCTTGCCCGGCAAGCTGGCCGGACTTCACGTTTTGATCGCCGACGATGTCGAGATGAACCGGCGGATTCTTGTCCGTCAGCTCACCGGCTTTGGCATCGAGGCCGCTGCCGTCGACGATGGGTTCGCCGCAATGGCCGAGTTGGAGCGAGCTTTTCATCGAGGTCACCCGTTCGACCTCATCATTGTCGATCAGATGATGCCCGGCCTCTCGGGTGAGGCCCTGGCGCAGCGGGTTCGGGGCGCGCCGGGTCTCGCCGAGACCAAAATCGTCATTGCTTCGTCGGCCGGACGGCATGGTCTCTCGGAAGACATGCCTGGGCTCGTCGACGCGGTTTTGACCAAACCGGCGCGCGAGCAGTCGCTGCTCGACGCCTTCGCCCAGCTCTTCGGTTTTGCCGGCCCGCGGCGCGCCGAACCTGCTGCAGCATTAATGCCGCGCGCCAGACCCGCAGGGCGGCCACTGCGAATTCTGCTCGCCGAGGACAACAAGATCAACCAGCAGCTTGTCACGATGCTGCTGCGCAAGGCTGATCACGAGGTTGACGTCGCGGAAAATGGTGAGCTGGCGGTCGAGGCCGTGCGCAATGGCGATTACGACGTCGTTCTGATGGATATCCAGATGCCGATTCTCGACGGCGTACAGGCGACAAAACGTATCCGCGGATTGCCGCCGCCCAACAACGCTGTCGCTATCATCGCCCTGACGGCTCACGCCATGGCGGGCGCCAAAGAGGAATATCTCGCCGCCCAGATGGACGATTACCTGTCGAAGCCGATCGACGATGTGGAGCTTTTCACACGTCTCGACAATGTGGCAGCGGGCATTTTCGGGCGAGCCGTGAAGACGAGTCTAGTCGCACAAAACGGAATGCCGTTTATTACGATCGATCGGGCACGGCTCAAGATGATTGCCGAAGTCATGGCGGGTGAACCATTGGGCGAATTCTTCCACGTCTTTCTCAATAGCGCTGCACAGCGCATCCGAGATATTCGGGAGCTTATCGACCGTGATGATCTTGCGCGAGTGGGTGAGGAAGCCCACACCCTGTTCGGGACAGCCGGAAATTTCGGGGCGGTTCGATTGAGCCGGCTCGCGGGACAATTGAGGGCTTCCTGCGACGCCGGCGACCGCGATCTCGCGCGCAGCCTCGCCGGCGAACTGGCTGAAGTCGCGGATGCGACCTCAGGGGCGATTCTCGCCTGGCTGGCGGAACGGACGGCAGAAGCCGTGGCCTGAGGGCTCGGCCATTCGGCGCGGTCGAGCGGATGCCGATTGCCCGACTGCAATAAACCAATAAATAAGAAGCGAAAGAGGGGTTTTTGCCTGGCCCTGGGCTGCTAACATCGGCACCAACAATACCTCCCGCAGCGCCGGCAGGGACATGGGGACCGGCGCTTTCGAGCCGCCGAAATCCCGGGAGGAAGCCGATGACGACAGCCGAAATCTCCGCGCCTGCGGTTTCTGACGTCGACCAGCGCTCACAACTGCGGCGGGCGGTAATCACCAGTACGATCGGCACGACGATCGAGTGGTACGATTTCCCGCTGTACAGCACGGTAACTGGCCTAGTCTTCGGCAAACTCTACCTTCTGCGATCCGACCCGTTGATCGCGACGATGCAGGCCTATGCAATATTCTTCGTCGGCTTTGTCGTCCGACCGATCGACGCCTTATCTTCGGCCATTACGGCGATCGGATAGGGCGCAAGGCAGCTCTGATCGCGACCTGCTGTTGACCGGCCTCGCCACCTTTGCGGTCGCCTTGGTGCCTAGTTACGCGCAGATCGGCGTGTGGGGCGCCATCATCATGATCCTACCGCGCTTCGTCCAGGGGGATCGGTGTCGGCGGCGAATGGGGCGGATCGGTGTTGCTGGCGATGGAATGGGCGAAAACCAACGCGCATCGGGGCTTCGTCGCCTCTTGGCCGCAATTCGGCGCGCGGGCGGGGCTGTTTCTGGCAAATATCGCGGTGTTGTTCTTCAGCTGGCTTTCCGGCGATGAGTTTTTGAGCTGGGGGTGGCGTATCCCGTTCTTCCTCAGCATCATCATGGCCGGGATTGGGCTATACATCCGGCTCGGCATATTCGAGACGCCGGTCTTCTCACGCATCCTCGCCGCAGAGCGGACGGCGCGCGCGCCATCGATCGAGGTCTTCAAGCGACAGCCGAAGGAAGTCATTTTGACGGCCCTCGCGCGGATGGCGGAGCAAGCGCCCGGCTACGTCTACACAGCATATATCTTCACCTTTGGCACCGTGGTGCTGGGGGCCTCGCGCGATTTTCTGCTGACCGCGCTGATCGTTTGCACGGCGTTGGGTTTTCTCTGGGTCCCGATCGCCGGGCATCTGTCCGACCGCATCGGCCGCCGGCGCATGTATATGATTGGCGCCTGTTTCAGCGGGCTGTTCGGCTTTTTTTACTTCTGGCTGCTCGGCAGCGGCTCGCCCGGCCTGATCTTCCTCGCAATTCCGTTGTCGTTGCTGCCGATTATGACTTTGTACGGCCCGCAAGCGGCATTGATCGCCGAATCGTTTGAGCCGCGCTTGCGCTATAGCGGCGCCGGGCTCGGCTACCAGCTCGCCTCGATCATCGCCGGGGATCCGGCGCCGTTCATCGCCGCGGCATTGTTCGCCGCCTTTCACTCGGGCTATGCGATTGCTTTCTACATCCTCGGCTGCGGCGTGATCAGCATCATCGCGGCGCTGCTGCTGAAGGACCACACGAACAGAAATATCGACGAGGTCGATGTGAGCCCGCTCTAGGATCGGCGCCGAGCGGGCATCTTCCACAATCGCCCGAAAGCAGGGGGAAACCGATGACGGCAACCGAAATCGCCGCGTCCGCCCTTTCCGCAACCGAGCACAGCAGGGAACTGCGCCGCGCCGTGGTCGCGAGTACCGTGGGGACGGTAATCTAGGCCTACGATTTCCTGCTCTACGTTCTCGTCGCCCCGCTGGTCTTCGCGCAACTTTATTTCCCGGCTTCCGACCCGCTGGTCGGGACATTACAGGCCTTCGGCATCTACGCCGTCGGGTTTATCGCCCGCCCGCTCGGGGCGGCGCTGTTCGGCCATTACGGCGACCGCATCGGACGCAAGACGACGTTGATTGCGACTTTGCTGTTGACGGGCCTCTCGACCTTCGCCGTCGGCTTCGTCCCGGGCTTTGCCTCGATCGGCATCTGGGGTGCGGTCATTCTGACCATCGTCCGCTTCATTCAGGGTCTCGGCATCGGCGGCGAATGGGGCGGCGCGACCTTGATGGCGATGGAGTGGGCACGAACGAACGCCCATCGCGGCTTCATCACCGCCTGGCCGGGATGGGGCGGGCCGGCCGGATTGTTCTTCGCCAACCTCGCGGTGCTGGCTTTCAGCGCAATATCGGGCGATCAGTTTCTAACATGGGGATGGCGCATCCCGTTCTGGCTCTCGATCGTCCTGGTCGGGATCGGGCTCTACATCCGCCTCGGTCTCTTCGAGACGCCGGTTTTCGCGCGAATTCTGGAACAACGCCTCGTCGAACGCACGCCGTGATCGAAGTGATCAAACGGCAGCCGAAGGAGATCATCCTGACGGCGCTGGCGTGGATGGCGAAGCAAGGTCCGTTCTATGTCTATGCCGCCTTCCTGTTCACTTACGGGACGACCGTATTGCACAGTTCGCGAGACCTGTTGTTGAGCGCCCTGCTGACGGCCACCGCGCTGTCGGCAGTAACGATCCCGTTGTCGGGGCACATCTCCGATCGCATCGGTCGCAAGCGGATGTATCTGATCGGGGCAGTCGCGACAGGGCTGTTCGGCTTCGTCTATTTGCAATGATGAACACCGCGAGCCCCGGCGTGATCTTCCTCGCCGTCGTGCTGTCCTTCATTCCGCACGATATGATGTATGGCCCGCAGGCCGCATTGATCGCCGAATGCTTTACCCCCGCGGCTGCGCTACAGCGGTGCTTCGCTTGTCTATCATTTGTCTTCGTGCTGGCCGGCGGACCTGCGCCGTTGATTGCGACGGCGCTTCTCGCCGCTTACGGCTCGGGCTACGTGATCGCGCTCTACGTCCTGTTCTGCGCGGCGGTCAGCGTCACTGCCACGTCTTTTCTGCCGGATTACACCAACCGCGACATATCGCAGGAGCATGAGATCCGGTCCGCGACATCGACGGCCGCTTAGGGTTGAACCGCCAGGCTGAGGCTATTTCGTGTCGCAGGGGCCGAGATAGCGGCCGGTTATCCGTCCCGGCGTATCGACGGGCTGTCCGTTGGGGCCGGGAACCCGCGCTGTGAGTGTCGTCTCCATTGTATCGCCGGCGTAGCGCGCCGACCCGGCGGACTGGATCGGGCCGCGCGGCGAGTTGCAGGTCATTACCCAGGTGACCGTTCCGCCGTTGCGCTGCATTTTGTCGAGCCGGCATTGCGCCTCCGCCGGGATAGGGTTGCCGGCATCGATGCAGGCAGTCCGTATCATATCCGGAGTGCCGCCCGGATGCTCATTTCAGCCTCCTTGGTTCCCTTCCGCGAACACCCAAAGCGCAATCGCATTCCTGCCGCGCTTGGAGGCCCTGGCCAATCGCCTCGTAGACCCGTAGCTTACTGGAATGTTCACCGGCATTATCACCGACCTCGGGCGGGTCAAGCGGCTGCGCCGCGCCGCGCTCGTTGATTTGACGATCGCCACGGCTTACGACACTTCCGCGATTCCGCTCGGTGCCTCGATCGCGTGTAGCGGGGCGTGCCTTACAGTGGTGGCGGTCGCGCCCGGGGAATTCTCGGTCCAGGCCTCGGCCGAGACCCTGGCCTGCACGACGCTCGGGGAATGGGAAGAGGGCACGCCGGTCAATCTTGAAAGGCCGTTGCGGGTCGGCGACGAACTCGGCGGGCATCTGGTTTCCGGTCATGTCGACGGCATTGCGCAGATCGTAGAGCGCCGGCCGGAAGCGGAATCCGTCCGCTTCGTCTTCGACGGGCCCAATACTCTGGCGCCGTTTATCGCTCCGAAGGGCTCGGTCGCGCTCGACGGGGTAAGTCTCACCGTAAACGAGGTGTCGGGGACCCGTTTCGGGGTCAACATCATTCCTCATACCTTGGCATGCACCAACTTTGGTGCGACGCTGCCCGGGCAGCGGATGAACCTCGAAATCGATCCGATCGCCCGCTATGTCGCCAGGCTTCTCGGCTCGCGCCGAAATGGTGTGCCATGATCCGACCGCCCCACATTCTCCTCGTCGAAGCGCCCTATTACGCCCATATCGCCACTCAACTCCGGCGCGGCGCCGAGCGCGCGCTGGCGGCGGTCGGTGCCAGCCACGAGATCATCTCGGTGCCCGGAGCATTTGAAATTCCGGCGGCGCTCGGATTGGTTGCGCGGACCACCGATCGGTTCGATGGCTTTGTCGCGCTCGGCTGCGTGATCAGGGGCGAGACAACGCACTACGACCACATCTGCGCCGAAAGCGCGCGTGGGCTCCAGGATTTGGCATCCCGCGACGGGCTCGCCATCGGTTACGGGATTTTGACGGTGGAGAATGAGGCCCAGGCACTCGCTCGCGCTTCGGCGGAGCACCGGGACAAGGGCGGCGAAGCGGTGCGCGCCTGCCTGGCGTTAGTGGACCTGAAGCGCCGCCTCGCTGGGGAGGAAGATGAGCACACCGATAGAGCCGCCGCCCGTCGGTCAGCGACCGGCGCCGAGTGAGGTCGGCCCCGGCAACCCGCGGGGTGGCAGCCGCCGGCGCAGCGTCGCCCGGCTCGCGGCAGTGCAAGCGCTTTACCAGATCGAGCTGAACCGAGGGGTCGACCCCGAAGCGGTGGTTCGCGAGTTTGCTCGTCACCGCTTTGGACACGAAATCGACGGCGACCAGTACGGCGAGGCCGATCCCGCTTTGTTCGCCGATATCGTCCGCGGCGTAACGGCCAATCTGGAGCGGCTGGACGCGACGATTTCGGAAGTCTTGACCGCGGAATGGCCTTTGCCGAGGCTCGATTCGGTGCTGCGCGCGATCCTCCGCGCCGGTGCTTACGAGCTGGCGCACTGCCGTGATGTGCCGCCGCGGGTTTCGATCAGCGAATACACAGCTGTTGCCCACGCGTTTTTCGTTGGCAAGGAGCCGGGCCTAGCCAACGGCGTGCTCGACACTCTCGGGCGCGCGTTGCGAGCCGCGAGAAATGTAGCCGTCGATGGCCGCGGACGAGCTTGGTGAATTCGAACGGATCAAGCGCTTTTTTGCGCCCCTCGCCGGGCCGGGCGGGCTCGGGTTGCTCGACGACGCGGCGCTCCTCGATTGCCAGGCAGGACAGCGCCTCGTCGTGACCGCCGACGCGCTCGTCGCCGGTGTGCATTATTTGCCGACCGACCCGCCGGAACGGGTCGCGCGCAAGTTGCTGCGGGTCAACCTGTCGGATCTCGCAGCAATGGGAGCGCGGCCCTTGCATTATGTCCTCACGACGGCGCTGCCGCCCGAACTCGGGGCGGAGTGGCTCGCCCGCTTTGCTGTGGGGCTCGGCGAAGACCAGCGACAGTTCGGGATCGACCTGTTGGGCGGCGACTCGGTCGCCACCGCCGGTCCGGCGGTCCTGTCGCTAACCGCCATCGGCGAGGTCGCAGCGGGGAAGGAGGTCCGGCGCAGCGGCGCCGAGCCCGGCGATATCGTCTGGGTTTCCGGCACGATCGGCGATGCCTTTCTCGGGCTGACTGTATTGCACGGGGCCTATTCCGAGCTCGCGCCGGAACATCGCGATTACCTGACCCGCCGCTTCCAAATCCCCGATCCGCGCACCGAACTCGGCCCTCTGTTGTCCGGCGTCGCGCACGCAATGATCGATGTCTCCGACGGTCTTCTCGCCGACCTCGGTCATATTTGCGAGACCTCGCAGGTCGCCGCCGTCGTCGAGTTGGAACGGATGCCGCTATCGTCGGCGGCTCGGGTCATCGTCGAGGGCGATCCGGGCATTTGCCGCCGACTCGCCGTCGGCGGGGACGATTATGAGCTGCTCTTCACGACCTCAGCCGATGCCGCGGATGCTATCGCCAACTTGTCCTATCGCGTCGCGGTTCCGATCGCGGCGGTTGGCACGGTCGAGGTCGGTGCGGGGGTTCGGCTCGTCGATGCCGTCGGCCGGGAAATTCCGGTCGAAGGCACCGGTTACCGCCACTTCTGAGCGGAGGATCGTCGCGGCCCAGGTGACCTGGGCGCGCGGTCTGCGGCCGCTCCCGAACGCAATGCGAAGCAACGCGGCGCGCAAAGGCCGAGTGAGGCCGCGACATGCGCCACCGGCGGTAGTTAACGTTGCGCCACGAACTGCAAGTAGTGTCGATATCACAGTGTCGTTGCCTGTCGACCGCTCTTCTGGCATGTTCCGCGGCCTGACCTGCTTGCGCCGCGCCGGGCAAGGCGAGGGCAGGCGTTTTTATTTCTGGGGACTTTCCGAATGTCTTCTGCATACTTCCTGGTCATAGCGTGTGGCGTGCTGGCCTTGGCCTATGGCTGGTTCACCAGCCGGCAGGTACTGACCGCCAATGCCGGCTCTGCCCGAATGCAGGAGATCTCGGGCGCCGTCCAGGTCGGTGCCCGCGCCTATCTCAATCGCCAATACCGCACAATTGGGGCAGTCGGGGTTGTCGTCCTCGTCGTGCTCGGCGTCACGCTCGGACTGCGCGTGGCGGTCGGCTATCTGATCGGGGCGGTGCTGTCGGGGGCGGCCGGCTATGTCGGGATGAACGTCTCGGTGCGCGCCAACGTGCGCACGGCGCAAGCCGCGCGCAGCGGTCTCAAAGCCGGGCTCGCCATCGCCTTCAAAGCCGGCGCGGTCACCGGTTTATTGGTGGTCGGGTTGGGTCTGCTCGGGGTCGGGATCTACTATTTCATTCTGCGCGCGACGACGCCGGGGGAGGATCTGCGCCCGGTACTCGAGGCTATGGTCGGGCTGAGTTTTGGTGCCTCGCTGATCTCGATCTTTGCCCGGCTGGGCGGCGGGATCTTCACCAAGGGCGCCGATGTCGGCGCCGATCTCGTTGGCAAGGTCGAAGCCGGCATCCCGGAGGACGACCCGCGCAACCCCGCCGTTATCGCCGACAATGTCGGCGATAACGTCGGCGACTGCGCCGGCATGGCGGCGGATTTGTTCGAGACTTATGCCGTGACGATCGTCGCGACGATGCTGCTCGCCGCGATCTTTTTCGCACCCCCTGTGGTCTCGTCGGAGCTGCGGGACAAGATGCTGCTGCTGCCTCTAGCGATCGGCGCGGTATGTATTGCAACCTCCGTGATCGGCACCTTCTTCGTTCGACTGGGCGCCGATAACGGCATCATGAAGGCGCTCTATAAGGGGCTTGTCGCGACCGGATTATTGTCGATCGGCGCCATCGCGCTCGTCATCTACTGGCTGATCGGTTTCGCCGACCCGCTGCCGATGAGTGTAAGCGCGTCGGTGACGGGACTTGGATTGTGGCTATGCGCAATCGTCGGTCTGGGGGTTACCGGCTTCATCGTTTGGATCACCGAGTACTATACCGCGACCAACTATCGCCCGGTGCGCAGCATTGCGCGCAGCTCGACCACGGGACACGGCACCAACGTCATCCAGGGCCTCGCGGTTTCGATGGAGGCGACGGCGTTGCCGGTGATCGTGATCTGCGTCGGGATTATCCTGTCGTTCCTGATTGCCGGTCTCTTCGGAATCGCGATAGCGGCGACGACGATGCTGGCGCTCGCCGGCATGATCGTCGCGCTCGATGCCTATGGGCCGGTTACCGACAATGCCGGCGGCATTGCCGAGATGGCCGATCTGCCGCGTGAGGTACGCCGCACGACCGACGCGCTCGATGCCGTCGGCAATACGACCAAGGCAGTGACCAAAGGCTATGCGATCGGCTCTGCCGGGCTGGCCTCGCTGGTGCTGTTCGCCGCCTACACCGAGGATCTCAAACACTATTTCCCCAATCTCGAGGTGCGCTTTGTACTGCAGGACCCGTACGTCGTGATCGGGCTGTTTATCGGTGGATTGTTGCCCTACCTGTTCGCCTCGATGGGCATGACGGCGGTGGGACGGGCGGCGGCGGCGGTCGTCATCGAGGTCCGGCGCCAGTTTCGCGAGATCCCCGGCATCATGGAGGGCAACGCGAAGCCCGATTACGGGCTCGCCGTCGACATGCTGACCCGCGCGGCGATCCGTGAGATGATCGTGCCGTCTCTGCTTCCGGTCGTGGCGCCGATCGCGTTGTGGATCGTGATCGCGATCATAGCCGGACGAGCGGCGGCCTTCAGCGCGCTCGGGGCGATGCTGCTCGGCACCATCGTGACCGGGATTTTTGTCGCCATATCGATGACCTCGGGCGGCGGCGCCTGGGACAACGCAAAGAAGTATATCGAAGAAGGCCATCACGGCGGCAAGGGTTCCGAGCCTCACAAGGCCGCGGTGACCGGGGACACGGTAGGCGATCCCTACAAGGATACCGCCGGGCCCGCGATAAACCCGATGATCAAGATCACCAATATCGTCGCGCTGTTGCTGCTGGCGATTCTCGCCAGATGGGCGAACTGATCTCACCCTCCGCTAATGGGTGTCGCCGGTCGGCCGCGGGCCCTGAGGACCGCTGCCGCCCCCGCCGCCGCTGCCCCCGCCGCCGCTGTTGAACTTTCCGAGATTGCCGATCAGCTGTTCAAGAAAGGACAATTCGCGCCCGGGTGCCGGGGTGGCTCGCGCAACCGGAGTGATCTCCTTCCCGTCCTGCAGGACTTTGTGGTCAACCGCCCTGACGACACCCTGTTGGTCGAAGTTGACGATATAGACTTGCTGATCGAGCACATCGGGCTCGAAAAAGGCGGTCTGTGCGGTTCGCCGGCTTATATAGTACCAGGACTTGTCATTGTTGAAGACGCTAACGCTCGACGGCGTGCCGAGCAGCTTGGCGACTTCGTCCTTGGTCGTGGTGCCGGCATGGATCTCGGCCATCTTGTCCGGGCTGGGGAGATTACCGCGCTGCTCGACCGATGGAGAACAGCCGGCAAGTGCCGCAGCCGCCGCAATGGAAACGAGCGGAAAAGGCAAGCGCCGCATGGGGATACCTCAGAGAGCAAACACGGGATCGCGCAAAGGGTGTGCTGTTGAAACTAGTCGGGGCCGCGCCCATTTCCAAAGATACAAGCTTAACCACAGGTCGTTTGTTGTCAACGTCTCCGAAAGTCGCGAGCGCTCTCGGTGATTTCCTTTTCCGATCGAAATCTGGTCAGTGACGCTGCCGATCTTGCATATCGGCGCGTCGTTGGGCACGCTCGGCAACCGGTTTTCTTCACCGATTATGGCGTACCGGACACGCTCGACGGACGTTTCGAGCTGATTTGCTTGCACGCGTTCTTGTATCTTCATCGCCTCAAGGCCGAGCGGCCGCAGGCGAGCCCGCTGTGCCAGAGCTTTTTCGACAGAATGTTCGCCGATTTCGATCGCTCTCTGCGCGAGATGGGTACCGGCGATTTGAGCGTCGGCAAAGCAGGTGAAGCGGATGACGCGAGCCTTCTACGGCCGAATCCTTGCCTACGAAAAGGGTCTTGCCGGCAATGACGCGCAGCTCGGCGCAGCCGTTGCCCGAAACCTCTTTGGTACGGTCGCTGGACCCGCGCGGGCCGTCGGCGCGATGACGACCTATATCCGCGATGCGGTCGAAGGCTTGCGTCGCCAGTCTGCGGCGGAACTCCTTGCGGGGCATGTTTCGTTCGAAGTGCCTCGAGGCGGGCGGCCGACGGCAGCCGCGCGCCAGCCAGAGAAATTGCTATGAACGAGAGGGCGTCGGAATTCTCCCGTCCGGTGCAGATCGGTCGACTGGGTGCGGAACCCTTTCGACAGCGAATCGAAGCGACCGCCGAGGAACGGGAAGAATTGGCGCGACGTTTCGACCTGGTGGTGCTCGATCGACTCGTCGCCGAGGTGGAGCTGCGGCGCCAAAGCGCTGAGGTCGTCCTCCTCGAAGCTCGTTTTGAGGCGGAGTTCGCACAGTGCTGCGCGGTCACTCTCGACCCGGTGCGCGGTGAAGTCGCGGACTGCTTTTCGCTGGTCTACGGCCCCGCCCCCGACGGAGAGGAGGAGATCGCGCTCAGCGGTGAGGGACCGGCTTTTGAGGTGTTGCACGGCGAGGCCATCGATGTCGGCGAGGCGGTAGCGCAGGAATTGTCGCTGGCCTTGCCGGCGTTTCCTCGCCATCCCGACGCGGTGATTGACGATGCGGCAACCGCCGAAACGTTGGCAGGACCCTTCGCCGTGCTGGGGGCTCTGCGCAAGGATGCGGAGTCCTGAGATCCGGCGCCGCAGCTTGGCGGGCTCTCCGGTCGACCCCAGCGACGGTTGCAACATTGTTGCCGCCGCTCCGGTTTTTGGCTAATTACCCTGCTCCCCCGCAGTGCCTCTTCCCACAATCGAGCTTTCGATGGCTGTCCCGAAAAAGAAGACTTCACCATCGCGCCGCAATATGCGGCGTTCGCATCATTCTCTAAAGCCTGCCGCTTATGGCGAATGCCCGAATTGCGGCGAACTCAAGCGGCCGCATCATTTGTGCGAAGCATGCGGCTATTACGACGGCCGCGAGGTGGTTGCGGCGTCATCGGAGACGGCCTGACCGAGGAGGCTAGGGCGGACAGGGAACGCGAGGTGAGCGAAAGCATCACGATCGCCCTCGACGCAATGGGCGGCGACCACGCTCCCGGCATGGTCGTGAAAGGTGCCGAGATCGCGTTGCAGCGGCGTCCCGATCTGCGCTTCCTGCTGTTTGGCGCGGAAGACGAGGTGCGTCCGATGTTGGCCAAGCTGCCGCGTCTCGCCGAAGCCGCAACGCTGCACCATACTAGCGAGGCGGTGGCGGACGATGCGAAGCCCTCTCAAACGCTGCGGACGGGCCGGCAGTCCAGCATGTGGCTGGCGATCGATGCTGTCGCCGAGGGACGGGCCGATGGCGCGGTTTCCGCCGGCAATACCGGCGCCCTGATGGCGATCGCCAAATTCGTGCTCAAGATGTTGCCGGGGATCGATCGCCCAGCGATCGCATCATTCTTTCCGACGCGGCGCGGCGAAAGTGTGATGCTGGATCTGGGCGCCAATGTCGAATGTGATGAGGAGAACCTCGTTCAATTCGCGCTGATGGGCGATGTCTTCGCGCGGACGGTGCTTGGTCTGGTCGAACCGACAGTGGGTCTGCTCAATGTCGGCTCGGAGGACCTCAAAGGTAACGACGCGGTCCGCGGCGCCAGCGCCCGATTGCGCGAAGCAGTTACCCCGATCCATTTCTACGGGTTTGTCGAAGGCGACGACATTGCGGCAGGCACCGTCGATGTCGTTGTCACGGACGGGTTTACCGGTAACATTGCTGTCAAGACAGCCGAAGGGACAGCCAAGCTCTTTGGTGAATTCCTCGAGGCGGCCTTCCGTCATTCGCTGTCGGCCCGCATCGGCTATCTTTTCGCTCGCAGAACACTGAGGAAACTGCGCATGCGGAGCGATCCACGACACTACAATGGCGCAATATTCCTCGGCTTGAGCGGGATCGCGGTCAAGAGCCACGGCTCGACCGATGCGTTCGGTTTCGCCAATGCGATCGGCGTTGCCGTCGACATGAAAGTGAACGGCGTTCTCGACAAGATCCGGGTCGAGCTGGCGCGCCTCAGCCAAGCGCCTTCCATCCCAGAGCCGGCGCGGTAACGCCGTAAGCGCTTGACGATAATCTTGCGATCTCAGGTTGCCGGCTGCGGCGCCTACCTGCCCGAGCGCATTATTACCAATCGCGAGCTCGCCGATCGCCTCGACACCTCCGATGAATGGATTCGCCAACGCACCGGCATCGGCGAGCGCCGGATCGCCGCGCCGGGCGAATTGACCTCAGATCTGGCGTTCCGCGCGGCTCAACACGCGCTGGCCAGCGCCGGAATGAGCGGCAGCGATCTCGACCTCCTGATCGTGGCGACGGCAACGCCCGACAACACATTTCCTGCGACCGCGACAAAGGTGCAGGCTCGGCTCGGGATGAACCGCGGCGCCGCCTTTGATGTTCAGGCGGTGTGTGCCGGCTTCATTTTTGCGCTTTCGGTTGCCGACAATGCGCTGCGGCTCGGCCAGGCGAGGACTGCGCTCGTCATCGGAGCGGAGACATTCTCGCGCATTCTCGACTGGGGGGATCGCGGCACCTGCGTGTTGTTTGGCGACGGGGCCGGAGCGCTGGTGCTGAAGGCGGTGACCGCCACTTCGCTCGGCGAGCGCTTTATCCTGTCGACCCACCTGCATTCGGACGGCCGCCAATACGACATCCTCTATGTCGACGGCGGCCCCTCTTCGACGCGAAATGCGGGTTTCCTGCGGATGCAGGGCCGCGAGGTGTTTCGCCAGGCAGTTCACCACCTGAGCGAGGTCATCGACGAGACCCTGCGCGCCAACCGACTGAGCGCGACGGACATCGATTGGCTGGTTCCGCACCAGGCGAATAGCCGCATCATCGATGCTATGGGACGGAAGCTCGGCCTGTCCGCGGATAAGATCGTCATGACGATCGGACGGCACGCCAACACCTCGGCCGCATCGATCCCGCTCGCCCTGCAGGACGCTATCGAAGATGGGCGGATCAAGCCCGGGCATCTGGTGCTGATGGAGGCGCTCGGCGGTGGGCTCAGCTGGGGCGCGAGCTTGGTGCGATGGTAGATCTGGAGAGGGGTCAACACTTTGGAATTTGACGGGATTTCTTCCTGGGTTTAACCTTCCGCCAAAAGAAGGGGAGGACTGCATGACCGGAGACACCATCACTCGCGCCAGACTGAGCGAAGCGGTGTATCAAGAGGTTGGCCTGTCGCGTACCGAGTTGGCCGAGCTCGTCGAATCGGTAATCGCCGAAATCTCCGGCGCGCTCGAACGCGGCGAAATGGTCAAAATCTCGTCGTTCGGGAGCTTCGCGGTGCGGCAGAAGGGTCAACGTGTCGGCCGCAATCCAAAAACCGGACAGGAAGTGCCGATCAGCCCGCGGCGGGTTCTGGTGTTTCGCGCCTCGCATGCGCTGAAGGACCAGATCAACCACGGTGCAGCGCATCCGAACGGCGGCAAGCCGAGGGTTCACCGAGCGTCTTCGGCCGAGATGTCGCCGGCCAGAGTGTCTTCGGCGAAAGCGTCGCCGGCCAAAGTGTCGTCGGCCTAAGTCGCGACCCACCATCGCATCGGCCGCGCCGCAGTCGGTCGGTTGCGCGGGCCGAGGTCGACGCCTATGATTGGCTTTCGGCAGAGCCGCCCGGGTCGGAGCGTAGCGCAGCCTGGTAGCGCATCAGCATGGGGTGCTGAGGGTCGTGAGTTCGAATCTCACCGCTCCGACCAGCTCTCTCCGCCTTTCCGGCGGTGTACGCACCGGCGAGGAGGAGGAAGGTAATGAGCGCCCCCAAACCCGATCTCGAACCCTGGCAGTGGCCCGAGGAGCATTGGCGTAAGCTCGTCAATCGGGTCCGCGCCGGGCGGCGGCTGCGGCCGGCCGAATGGCCGGGCGGCGCCCGCTGTGCCGTCGCGCTGTCCTTCGATAGCGACCATGAGACCAGCGACCTGCGCGACGGTGGCAAGTCGATCGGGCGTTTGGCGTGGGGCCAATATGGCAGCCGGGTGGGCGTCCCCCGTATCCTGAAGCTGCTGCAGCAGCACAGTGTCAAGGGCACCTTCTATGTGCCGGCGGTCACCGCTCTTCTCCATCCCGACGAGCAACGCCGGGTGGTGGCCGAAGGTCACGAAATCGGTATCCACGGCTGGATCCACGAGCTCAATTCGGTCCTGCCGCAGGAAGCCGAACGAGACCTAATGAGGCGTTCGGCCGATACGCTGGAGCGGATCACCGGTACGCGGCCGGTCGGTCTGCGGACACCTTCCTGGGATTTCAGTCAGCATACGCTGGAAATCGAGAAGGAAATGGGGTTGCTCTATGATTCGTCGCTGATGAGCGACGAGGATTGCTACGAGCTGCTGCTCGACGGCGCGTCTACCGGCGTCGTGGAGTTTCCGGTCGAGTGGGTGCGCGACGACGCCGTCTATTTCATGATGAACCGGTTTCAGTCGCTGCGGCCTTATACCCCGCCGAACGACGTCTTCGACATCTTCCGGCGCGAGTTCGACGCGGCTTACGATGAGGGCGGCGTCTTCCAGCTGACCATGCACCCGCACATCATCGGCTATCGCTCGCGGATCTGGATCCTCGACGAGATCATCCGTCATGCCAAATCCCGCCACGGCGTATGGTTCGGGACCCATGCCGAGGTGGTCGAATGGGCGAAGCAGCACGCGGTTTAGAATCGGGCATGTGGCGCTACCCTCACCCACCCAGCCCTCTCCCGCACTGCGGGAGAGGGTGCCGAGCGTAGCGGGGCGGGTGAGGGCGCGTGCCGCCCACCCGATGCGGCTATGTTGCGCTGATCGGCGCACCGAATTCCGGCAAGTCGACATTGCTCAACCGGCTCGTCGGCCACAAGCTGGCGATCGTCACACCCAAGGCGCAGACCACGCGCAATCGACTTCTCGGCATCGCGATCGAAGGCACGACGCAGATCATCTTTGTCGACACCCCCGGGATCTTTGCCCCGCGCCGCCGTCTCGACCGGGCGATGGTGGCTGCGGCTTGGTCCGGCGCCGAGGATGCTGACGAAACCTTATTGCTGGTCGACGCTTCGCGCGGCGTCGACCCGGACACGCGGCGCATTCTCGACCAACTCGCTGGGCGCGGTCGCCACGTGATCCTGGCGCTGAACAAGATCGACCTGGTCCCCCGCGAGAGGCTGCTGGGTTTGGCTGCCGCGCTCTCGAAAGAAGTCCGGTTCGAAGTCGGTGTTTATGATCTCCGGCCTGAAAGGGGACGGGGTCGATGACGTGAAGCGACACCTCGCCGCCAGCCTGCCGCCAGGGCCGTGGCTGTTTCCGGAAGATCAGCTCTCGGATGCTCCCGAACGTGTGATTGCAGCCGAGATCACCCGCGAGCAGGTCTTCCTGCAATTGCATGACGAGCTCCCCTACGCCGCGACGGTCGAGACCGAGAAATGGGAAGACAGGCCGGACGGCAGCGTCCGGATCGAGCAGGTGATCTACGTCCAGCGGCCGAGCCAGCGCGCGATCGTGCTCGGCGAAGGCGGGCGGCGCATCAAGATGATCGGCGCCCGCGCCCGTGCCGAGCTCGGGCGTATGCTCGATCGCCAGGTGCATTTGTTCCTGTTCGTCAAGGTTCGCCAGAACTGGGTCGAGGATCGCGAGCGCTTTGATGCGCTCGGGCTCGATTTCGACGTCTGATGGAATGGCGTGACGCGGGGTTCGTGCTGGTCGCCCGCCGTCATGGCGAGAGCGCGGTTATCGTCGAACTCTTGACCCGCGAACACGGGCGGCATGCCGGGCTGGTTCGTGGTGGGCAATCGCCAAAGATGCGGGCGGCCCTGCAGCCCGGCAACGAGGTCGCGGCCAGCTGGCGCGGCCGCCTGGCCGAGCATCTCGGCAGCATCGCCTGTGAGCTGGTGCGGGCTCATGCCGCGCGTATTCTCGATGACCCCGACCGCCTCGCCGGCCTTGCCGCGGCGGCGGCGCTGGTCGCGGCTGCCTTGCCCGAGCGAGAGCCTCATCCGGATGTCTTCGCCTCGTTTCGCCGCCTGCTCGAAGCTCTCAATTCGACGGCCGACTGGCCGATGCTTTATGTCGGGTGGGAACGGGACCTGTTGGCCGCCCTTGGGTTTGGTCTCGATCTCGACCGCTGCGCGGCAACCGGGGCGACGACCGATCTCGCCTATGTCTCGCCCCGCACCGGGCGCGCGGTGTCTCGGTCGGCGGGGCTGCCCTATCACGATAAGTTATTGGCTTTGCCCGATTTCCTGTGGTCCGATGCACCTGCCGACGGGTACCAGGTCGCGCTCGGCATAACCTTGACCGGGCACTTCCTGCTGCACCACGTATTCCTTCCGCAGGGCCGCGCCCTGCCGGAGGCGCGCTCGCGGTTGGCCGAGCGCATGCAGCGTGCGGCGGCGGCTGATACAATGCGCGGTTCGTCATTCCGGGATGGCCCGAAGGGTCAGACCCGGAATCCATGAACACCGGCCAATTCCTAATATGAAGGGCTGGTGTTCATAGGTTCCGGGCTCATGGGCTGTGCCCGCGCCCCGGAACGACATTAAGGACAAGGTTACCGAGGCATGGCTGTGACTACCCTATCCGGCGAGATCCGCGATGTCGATTTCGCCGATGCGCTCGGCGAGCGCTATCTCTCCTACGCGCTGTCGACGATCATGTCGCGCTCGCTGCCGGATGTGCGCGACGGGCTTGAAGCCGGTGCATCGGCGGATCCTGCACGCGATGCAGCAGCTTGCGCCTCGATCCGGCGTCCGGCTACAAGAAATGCGCCCGCGTCGTCGGCGACGTGATCGGCAAGTACCACCCGCATGGCGAGGTCGCGGTCTACGACGCGCTGGTGCGGCTCGCGCAGGATTTCGCGCAGCGCTACCCGCTGGTCGATGGGCAGGGCAATTTCGGCAATATCGACGGCGATAACGCGGCGGCGATGCGCTACACCGAGAGCCGCCTGTCGGCGGTGGCGCAGGCGCTGCTCGACGGCATCGACGAGGACGCGGTCGATTTTCGCGCGACCTATGACGGCGAGGACCGCGAGCCGGTCGTCCTGCCGGCGCGCTTTCCGAACCTGCTCGCCAACGGCGCCACCGGCATCGCGGTCGGCATGGCCACCAGCATCCCGCCGCACAATGTCGGCGAGCTGTGCGCCGCGCTGTTGCATCTGATCGAGCATCCGGCCTGCGCGGTCGGCGACCTCGCACGCCCATGATCCCGGGCCCGGATTTCCCGACCGGCGGCGTCCTGGTCGAGCCGCCGGACGACGATCCGCACGGCCTACGACACCGGCCGCGGCAGCTTCCGCCTGCGCGCCCGCTGGACGACGGAGGCGCTGGGCCACGGGCTCTATCAGATCGTCGTCACCGAGATGCCGTATCAGGTGCAGAAGGGCCGGCTGATCGAGAAGATCGCGGCGCTGCTCGAAGAGAAAAAGCTGCCGCTGCTCGCCGACGTCCGCGACGAATCGACCGAGGACGTGCGGCTCGTCCTCGAGCCGAAGACCCGCAACGTCGATGCCGAGGTGCTGATGGAGCAGCTGTTCCGCGCTGACCGAGCTCGAAGTGCGCGTGCCGCTCAACCTCAATGTGCTCGACCCGCTCGGCGTGCCGCGGGTGATGAACCTGAAGGAGGCGCTGCAGGCCTTTCTCGACCATCGCCGCGTCGTGCTGCAGCGGCGCAGCCGGCACCGCCTCGCCGCGGTCGCGCGCCGCATGGAGATCCTGCGCGGCCAGATCATCGTCTATCGTCAATCTCGACGAGGTGATCCGCATCATCCGCGAGGACGACGACCCCAAGGCCGAGATGATGGCGCGCTGGGACCTCACCGAGGTGCAGGCCGAGGCGATCCTCAACATGCGGCTGCGCGCGCTGCGCCGGCTCGAGGAGATCGAGATCCGCAAGGAGCTCGACGCGCTCGCCGCCGAGGAGGCGGCAGCTCGACCGCGCTTGCTGGCGAGCGACCGGCGGCAATGGACGCGCGATCGCCAAGGAGGTCCGCGAGACCGCACGCCGAATTTGGCGGCGACACGCCGCTCGGCCGGCGCCGCACCGACGATCGGCCGCCGCCCCGGCGCCGATCGACGATCCCGGCCGAGGCGCTGATCGAGCGCGAGCCGGTCACCGTGCTGTGCTCGGCCAAAGGGCTGGATCCGCGCGGTCAAGGGCCACAACATCGCGGCCGCCGAGCAGAAGTACAAGGAAGGCGACGCGGCCGCGCTTTGCGGTCGCCGCCGAGACCACCGACCGGCTGATGGTGTTCGGCACCAACGGCCGGTTCTACACGCTCGGGGTCGACCGGCTGCCCGGCGGGCGCGGCCATGGCGAGCCGTTGCGGCTGATGATCGATCTCGCCGAACGAGCACGACATCGTCGCGATGTTCCCCTACCGGCCCGGGCATGAAGCTGCTGCGTCGCGGCGAGCGACGGGCGCGGCTTTGTCGTCGACGGCGAGGAGGCGGTGGCGCAGACCCGCGCCGGCAAGCAGGTGCTGACCCCGGGCGAGGGCGCCGTCGCGCGGGTCTGCCTGCCGGCCGAGTCGGCGACGCCGTCGCCCTCGTCGGCGACAACCGCAAGATGCTGGTCTTCGAGCTCGACGACATCCCGCAGATGACGCGCGGCCGCGGCGTCATCCTGCAGCGCTACAACGCGGGCGGGCTCGCCGACGCCAAGGTGTTCCGCCTCGCCGACGGGCTCTCACTGGCGGCAGGGCGAAAACCGCACCCGCACCGAGACCGATCTCGCCCGCTGGCTCGGCGCGCGCGGCGGCGCCGGCCGCCTCGTCCCCAACGGCTTCCCGCGCTCGAACCGCTTCGGGTAACGCCGCTTTCCACTCGTTGCCGGTAGGCGCCACCACCGGTTCCGCCGACGGGACAAATTCCCGGTTTTTCCCGTCGGAAACCGGGAATTTTTTTCGATTTTCCTCGAAAACGGCCGTTTGAGCCGCAAAATCGGCAAAGCAAATCAAGCCCTTGCCGGCCAATTCCCGTGGCAACTTAAACGGGGAATTATTCGGCCTAAATCGCGGATTAAATACGCCGAACCGGGAATTAATCGGGGAAACGTCTCCCGCAACAATCGACCACCAAAACAGAAACCAGAAATAGACCCATCACGCCGTCCCGTCGAAATCCAATAAAACATCGATCCAGCTGGCGTGATGGTACCCCTAAACTTGGCGTTTTTTGAGACGGACCCGCCGCGCGGCTGCACATGATGCACGGCCGTGGGGTCATCCTGCAGCACTACCGGGCGAACTCGCCAATTGCAGGGTGTTCCTTCGCAATCTCGGCCCGCGGCTCGGCGGCCGCGGCGCCGCCGGTCGCCTCGTGCCCAACGGCTTCGCTCGCCCGAATCGCTTCGGGTAAGAGCCATCGGCCGCTCGCAAAAAATGGCTCTACTGCGCGATGACGCGAAGCGCCCACCAATATGCCGCTGCGCCTACTCGACCGGGTGTTGGTAGCGAAAGCCGATCGCGAGGCGGTTCCAGAGATTGATCAGGCCGATCAATGTCGTGAGGTCGACCAGCTCCTTGTCCTCGAAGTGCCGGCGAACTTCGTCGTAGGCCGAGTCGGGCGCGTGCGTTTCCGCGATGTGGGTCAGGGCTTCGGTCCACGCTAGCGCAGCCCGCTCGCGCTCGGTGTAGAGGGATGAATTCGTGCCAGGCGTCGAGTAGATAGAGCCGCTGCTCTGTTTCGCCTCCACGGCGGGCGTCATTGCTGTGCACGTGGAGGCAGTAGGCGCACCCGTTGATCTGTGAGGCACGCATCTTGACCAGCTCGATCAGGCTCTTCTCCAGGCCGCACTGCTGAATATAGGCCTCGACCCGCTGCACCGCCCGCATCGCGTCGGGTGCTGCCTTGTACGCGTTCAGACGTTTAGCTTCCATGACAACTCTCTCTATTTGCGGACCCCGCGGGTACCTCGGCGATGCTACCAGTGAAATAGAACGCCTGGACCGGCAAATCGTCATGTTTTCCGTCGAGGATCTCGGCGCAGGCGCGGAGCGAATTCCCAAGGCTCGACATAAGAACCCGGCCGGCGCGTCCACGGCTCAGCGTAGTAGAAGGGCTGGGCGAAGGGTTGCCCCAGGCGGTCGTCGAGTGGGATTTGCTCGCTCGGCACCTGTTCGGCAGCCGTCAGCGGGAGAGTCCCCAATTGCGTGCGCCGAACCACGCGGAAAGCGTGGTGCCGCACGATTCCCCGAGGCCAGCCTGGAAACGCTGCCGGATCGACGAGGCTCGGCAATGCGGACCACGCGGCAACCAACGCCTCCTAAACCTAAACTACGTCCTCGGCCTGGTGGAAATCACCGACGAGCGTGAGAGCCGAGCCGAAGGCGAAGTGCTGAAAGCGCCGAGTGAGTTCTACGAAGGCTCTCAGGTCGCGCTGTACGGCAAAGCGTACGAGTTGATCGAGAGCCATCGCTCTCCCCTCGCTCCTAAAGTGCCCATACGGGGATACGGCCTTTATGCGTAAGGTCGATTTTCTTGATGCTATCTCGGAAAAAGGAACAGCCAGCGCTTCGTGGAACTCATACGCTGACCGCGAACCCATATTGTCGGCCATGGTCTTTGCCGAAGCGCGTGATCGGCTCATCGTAGGTGACGAACGGGCATGCAAGCTCGATCGCGGTTGCGATGAGAAGCCGATCCGCCGGATCGCGACGCTCGAAATGATGGAGTTGATAGCTGCGGGAAGCCGCGCGATGGCTGAGGGCCACTGCCTCGATGCCTGGTCGTTCAAGAAAGCGCGTAACCCAGTCCTCGATCGGAATATCCAGTTCGATCCGCCTCGTATCCAGGAGCAGCGCAATCTCCCAGACAGTAATTGCACTCACAAAAATGGTTGCGCCGCTCTGCCAGCAATCGTCGATCAGCACGCGCGTTGACGGGTGCAGTCGGTCGTCGCCGCTGTCAAGCCACAAGACGATATGGGTGTCGAGCAAGAGGCCGGATGTCACCGCTCGATCTCGCGACCCGTCTCGGCGTCGGGTTCGACATCGAGGGCCGGTGCGGCCAGATCCACGCCCTCATAAATCCGAACAGAACCGCGGTGAGCCCCGAACAGAGAGCCCGCCCGGGCATTCTGGTCCAGCAACCGCCGCACGGCCAAAGCGACTGCTTCGGTCTTGTTGCCGGATGTCAGTTTTTTAGCCGCCTCTTCTATCAGGGCTATCACATCGGGTCGGTTGATGGTCACGACGTTAGGCATGCATATTTCCGATCATTAGATCATTGCTTATATAATGATCCCGGCTCCAGCACAATGGGGCGGTGAGGGGTCCGCGTTCGGGAGCTGGTGGTTGCGTTAAGATAGGGCCGACACAACAATGAGGAGAGACAATGACTGATTCGACGGCCGAGACCGCCGCCACCCTCGACGCCACCGGGCTGCTCTGCCCGCTGCCGGTATTGAAGGCGCGCCGCGCGCTTAAACCGCTCGCCCCCGGAGCGGTGCTCGAGGTTCTCGCGACCGATCCTGGTGCCATCAAGGACTTTGAACATTTCTGCCAGACGACCGGCTGCGAACTGATCGAGGCCAGCGAGCAGCCCGGCGGCGTGTTGCGCTTTCGGCTGAAAAAGCCGGCTTGACAAGCCTCGCGCGATCGCTTTTTGCTGAAATCATGTTCGGCTCGGTTTCTGCCCTGCAACGACGAATGCGCTAGCAGCCCCGGCGCTCTCGCCCGGGCTGCGTCGGCGTCCGCCCGCTCGCGGCGCCGGCATCGTCCCAGGCAAATCAGCAGGGTAATTCCAATGACCGAGAGCGTTCTCGACGAGTCGCGTGGTCGGCGACAGGTGCTATCAGATCGACCGCGACCCAAGCCGTCTCGATATTCCATTGATCCATCATTTTCTTGCGGAATGTTCGCATTGGGCGCGCGGCATTCCGCTCGGAGTATTGCGTCGTGCCATCGCTCATTCGCTGGTTTATGGCCTCTATTGTGATGGCGCACAAATCGGCTTCGCCCGGCTCGTTAGCGACCGCGCGACCTTCGCCTATCTCGCAGACGTCTTTATTATCGCCGAGGAGCGCAATGCCGGTCTCGGCCGCTGGTTGATCGAGGCGATCCTGGCCGATCCGTCGCTGCAGGATCTGCGGCGCTGGCTGCTGGTGACAAAGGATGCGAAAAACCTCTACCTGCGCTGCGGATTTGCCGAGCTGTCCCGGGATCTCTGCTACCTGGAGCGGTTCGACCCCAACGTCTACGCCTGAGGGTTCGCAACAGCTAGCGTTGCGCCTGGGCTGCGACTGAGAGGAGGCCCTGATGGTTCCGATTATCACGACGCCGCGGCTGATGGCGGTTGGCGGCGGCGCACTGGCCGAGCTGCCGGGCATGCTGAAGCGGTTGGCGCTCGCCAAGCCGCTGATCGTGACCGATCCTTTTCTGCTGAGTTCCGGCCATCTCGAGCGGGCGACCGTCCTGCTCGATCGCGCCGGCATCGGGTGGCGCGTATTTTCCGAGACCGTTGCGGACCCGACCACGGCGGTCGTCGAGACCGGCGCCGCGCTTCTTGCCGGCGGTGATTTCGACAGCCTTGTCGCGATCGGCGGCGGCAGCTCGATCGATACTGCCAAGGCGATGTCGGTGCTCGCCGCCAATGGCGGCCGGATGCGCGACTACAAGGTTCCGGCCGAAATTCCGCGGGCCGGACCGCCGCTGGTGGCGATCCCGACGACGGCCGGCACCGGCTCCGAGGTGACGCGGTTCACCGTGATTACCGACACCGAGACCGACGAGAAGATGCTGATCGCCGGGCTCGCCTGCTGCCCACTGGCGGCCATCGTCGATTACGAGCTGACCCTGACGATGCCGCGGCGGCTGACCGCAGACACCGGGCTCGACAGCCTGACCCATGCGATCGAGGCTTATGTCAGCCGGCGCGCCAACCCGTTTACCGACGGCTTGGCGAAGAACGCGATGGGGTTGATCGCGCGCCATATCCGCACCGCCTTTGCCGCGCCCGACGACCGGCCGGCGCGCGAGGCGATGATGCTCGGCGCGACCACGGCCGGGATGGCGTTCTCGAATGCCAGCGTCTGCCTCGTCCACGGCATGAGCCGGCCGATCGGCGCCTTTTTCCATGTTCCGCACGGCTTGTCGAACGCGATGCTGCTGCCCGAGATCACCGCGTTTTCGGCGCCGGCGGCACTCGAACGCTATGCCGATTGCGCGCGGGCGATGGGGGTGGCCGAGGAGGGCGAGGGCAGCCAGGCGGCGGTCGCACGCCTGCTCGACGAATTGCGGCGGCTCAACGCAGAACTGCAGGTGCCGTCGCCGCGCGCCTGGGGCATCGACGCCGAGCGCTATGAAGCGCTGCTGCCGGTCATGGCGAGCCAGGCGCTCGCTTCAGGTTCGCCGGGAACAATCCGCGAGTGCCGACCAGCGACGAGATCATCGACCTCTACCGGCGGGTTTACGGGTCAGGATCCGGGTGGGCGTGGCCGCTATGTCTCGTCGAGCTCGACCTGGATTTCGTCGTCTATGACGCGCACCGGATAGGTCTTCAAGTCGATTGTCGCCGGCGGATCCAAGACCTTGCCGGTTCGGATGTCGAAACGGGCGGCATGCAACGGGCACTCGATCAATTCGCCGTCCAGCCAGCCGTCGGACAAGCGGGCATAAGCGTGCGTGCAGATGTTGTCGGTGGCAAAGATATTGCCGTCGGCGTCGTAGAGCGCGATCGAGCGACCGCCGACCTCGACCCCGATCACCTCGCCTTGCCGCCAGCTCGCTGCGGCTGGCCGCTCGCACCCAGCCCATCTTGTCCCCTCCATGCCGCCTTCGGCTGAACGTCCGCCCCGCCGGTTATTGCGAGGTATCTTCCGAAAACGCCTTGAAGGCAATTATCGTAAAGGTGTCCTTTACTCCGGGAAGCGTCTGCAGCCGCTCGGTGACAAACCGGCCGATATCGACCGTCTCCGGCAGATAACATTTCATTAAGAGATCATATTGACCGGAGGTCGAATAGACCTCCGATACCTGCTCGATGTTGAGAACCGCCTCGTCCGCGACCGCATAAGCCTTGCCCAGGTCGCATTTGACCATGACAAAGATCGCTTTCATCGATCGGACCAGAGCTTAGGGGCGGGCGACGATCCGCGGGGGGCGGGCCAGGAAAGCCGGCAGGTCATCACCAAAGCCGACGACCGGCTGCCGATCCTGCTCCGGCTTGCGCTCCGGCTGCCGCGGGCTGCGCACAGCGACGGTGCGCGGAAACGGTGTCACATTGGAGGCCGCGACGTCAGGGCGCGAGCCCTCCGCCGCTCTTGGTTGGCGGTCGCGGCGCGGCGAGCGACTCTCGGCCGGCGCGGAGCGGGCACCATCATCGCGGCTGCGGGTGCCGTGGGGGCGATCGGATTTGACAGGCCGGCGCGATCCGCGGCGGCGATACTCGCCATATTCCAATTCGGCCGACGCGATCCCGTCGACGCCGAATGATGGAATTTCCTTGCCGATCAATTTGACGATCGCGGCGACGGCATTGCCGTCCTCGGGCGCCGCCAGCATGAAGGACCGGCCCTCGCGGCCGGCGCGGCCGGTTCGGCCGATGCGGTGAACGTAGTCCTCGGCGTGGATCGGCACGTCGAAACAGAAGACGTGGCTCATACCCTTGATATCCAAGCCGCGCGCGGCGACGTCGCTGGCGACGAGCAGCCGGATCTCGCCGTTTCTGAAGCGGTCCAGCGTCTCTGTCCGTTTCGCTTGCGGCATGTCGCCGTGCAATGCCGCGGCATCGAACCCGTGGCGGCTCAGCGAGCGGGAAAGAATGTCGACATCGCGTTTGCGGTTGCAGAAAATCAACGCGTTCTTGACGTCCTCGGAGCCGATCAGCCGGCGCAGCGCTTCGCGCTTGTCTTCCGGGTTGATCACGGCGAGCGATTGAATGACGGTCGCCGCCGGCGATGCCGGCGGCGCAACCGCGATCTCCACCGGGTCGCGGAGAAAGGCGTCGGCGAGCTTGCGGATCTCCGGCGGCATCGTCGCCGAGAACAACAGCGTCTGGCGGGTCTCCGGCAACAGCCCGACGATGCGTTCGACATCCGGTATAAACCCCATGTCGAGCATCCGATCAGCCTCGTCGATGACGAGAATGCGCGCGTCGGAAAGCAGGATCTTGCCGCGCCCATAGAGGTCGAGAAGCCGTCCCGGTGTGGCGATCAGCACATCGACGCCGCGATCGAGCTTTCGTTCCTGATCGACAAAACTTTCGCCGCCGATCAACAGCGCCATCGTCAGGCGGTGATGCCTTCCATAGGTCTCAAGAGCAGCTGCGACCTGGGTTGCCAGTTCGCGGGTCGGCTCCAGGATCAGCGAGCGCGGCATCCGCACCCGGGCGCGCCCGGCCGCGAGCATGTCGATCATCGGCAGCACAAAGCTTGCCGTCTTGCCGGTTCCGGTCTGGGCACAGCCAAAAACGTCCCGCCCACGCTTGACGTGGGGGATCGCTTTTTCCTGGATCGGGGTGGGATTTGTATAGCCGGCGTCGGAAACTGCCTGAAGAACTTCAGGCGAAAGCTCAAGTTCAGAAAAATCCATTGAGAGATTGTAGCCTTATCGTAACAATTCGGTGTGTTTTGCCTAATTTGGTAAATTGGGTTTGATCTCGGAAAAGTCAATAATTTTCGGCAGACGAGATATGCTTCGACAGCACGGCAGTTGCCGTCTTGCACGAGGACCGGTGTATCAGCGCCGGCGGTATTGCGGCCGGGGCGTCATTGGCGGCGCCGCGCGCTCGTCCTTGTGGCGGAAGTTGATCCGGCCCTTGGTAAGATCGTAGGGCGTCATTTCGACCGTGACGCGATCGCCAGCCAGTATGCGGATCCGGTTTTTCTTCATTCTGCCGGATGAATACGCAAGCGTCTCATGCCCATTGTCGAGCTTTACTCGGAATCGCGCGTCGGGAAGCAGCTCGAGCACCGTGCCTTCGAACTCGATCAGGTCTTCCTTTGCCAAAGAGATCTCCTGGACTAAAATACGAAGGCGCCCGCTTCGGCGAAAGGGGGCGCCCTCGAGTTATTTGCCGGTCCTCAGACCGCGCGCAAATTCACCGCGGATACCCGACCGCGCTGACCCTGCTCGAGCTCATAGCTGAGCTTCTGGCCTTCGCGCAGGTTGTCCATCCCCGCGCGCTCGACGGCGGAGATGTGAACGAACACGTCAGCGCCGCCGTTTTCGGGTTGGATGAACCCGTATCCCTTTTGCGCGTTAAACCATTTGACCGTACCGGTCGCCATTAGCAGTAACTCCAAGTAGCATTGTAGGACGCCGCGCGAACGCGCAGCGCATCGGACATCGATTGGCTCGGGAGACACGGTCGGACGATCGCAGAGGAACGCAGGCCGGAAAGCCGAACCCAAACGGGTCGACAGGTGTTAGTTAAGCGGGCGCCGCCGATTTACGCAAGTGGTCTTATACGTCGAGATCGCGGGCAAAGCGGGCGTTTTTCTGGATGTAGTCGAAGCGCAGCTCGGGGCGCCGGCCCATCAGGGTCTCGACCAGTCTTTGCGTCCGTTCGAATTCTTCGGCCGGCGGCTCGATCGCCGCGGGGTCGGCCTTGGCGGCAACATCACCCGCAGCACGGTGCGCTGCGCCGGGTCCATCGTCGTCGCCTTGAGATAGCGCGCCGGCATCTCGCCGAGGCCCTTGAAGCGGCTGATCTCGACCTTGCCGCGGCCGTTGAAGGCGTTGCGCAGCAGTTCCTCGCGATGCGCGTCGTCGCGCGCGTAGATGCGTGACGTCGCCCTGGGTCAGGCGGTAGAGCGGCGGCAGCGCCAGAAACAGGTGCCCGTTCTCGACCAGCTTCGGCATCTCGCGAAAGAAGAACGTCATCAGCAGCGAGGCGATGTGCGCGCCGTCGACATCGGCGTCGGTCATGATGATGACGCGCTCGTAGCGCAGCGCCTCCTCGCGGTAATGCGTGCCCGAGCCGCAGCCGAGCGCCAGGATGATGTCGGAGAGCTCCTGGTTGGCGCGCATCTTGTCGGCCGAGGCGCTGGCGACGTTGAGGATCTTGCCGCGCAGCGGCAGGATCGCCTGGGTCTCGCGGTCGCGCGCCTGCTTGGCCGAGCCGCCGGCGCTGTCGCCCTCGACCAGGAAGATCTCGGTGCCGGCGGCGCTGTCGCGGGTGCAGTCGGCGAGCTTGCCGGGCAGCCGCAGCTTGCGCGTCGCGGTCTTGCGCGCCAGCTCGCGTTGCTGGCGCCGCCGCTGGCGCTCCTCGGCGCGCTCGGCGATGCGATCGAGCAGCAGCCGCGCGGTCGCCGGGTCGGCGCTGAGCCAATGATCGAAATGATCCTTGACCGCGCCTTCGACGAGCCGCGTCGCCTCGGCCGAGGCGAGCCGCTCCTTGGTCTGGCCCTGAAATTGCGGATCGCGCATGAACAGCGACAGCAGCATCGCCGCGCCGGCGGTCACGTCCTCGCCGGTCGCCTGGGCGATGCGGCGGTTGCCGATGAGCTCGCCATAGCTCTTGAGCCCGCGCATCAGCGCGCTGCGCAGCCCCGCCTCGTGGGTGCCGCCTTCGGGGGTCGGGATGGTGTTGCAGTAGGAGTGGCTGAAGCCGTCCTCCTCGTCCTCGGGCCAGGCGACCGCCCATTCGACGCTGCCGCCTTCCGGGAAATCGACCTGGCCGACAAACGGCCGCGGCGTCAGCATCGCTCGCCCGTCGAGGCTCGCCGCAAGGAAATCGCCGAGCCCGCCCGGGAAGTGCAGCCGCGCCTCGGGCGGCACCTCCTCGGGACGCGGCAGCGACGGATCGCAGCTCCAGCGGATCTCGACGCCGCGGAACAGATAGGCCTTGGAGCGCGCCATGCGGTAGAGCGCCGCCGGCCGAAATCCGAGCTCGCCGAAGATCTCGGGGTCGGGATGAAAGCGCACGGTCGTGCCGCGCCGGTTGTGCACCGGGCCGCGGTCCTGGAGCTTGGTCCGCGGCATGCCGCGGCTGTAGCTTTGGCTCCACAGCCGCCGGTCGCGCGCCACCTCGACCTCGAGCTCGTCGGACAGCGCGTTGACCACCGAGACGCCGACGCCGTGCAGGCCGCCCGAGGTTCGTAGGCGTCGCCGCCGAACTTGCCGCCGGAATGCAGGGTCGTCAGGATGACTTCGAGCGCCGATTTGTCCGGAAAGCGCGGATGCGGATCGACCGGAATGCCGCGGCCGTTGTCGCGCACCGTGACCCAGCTGCCTGCCCCAAGCTCGATCTCGATGCGCGTCGCATGGCCGGCCACCGCCTCGTCCATCGCGTTGTCGAGCACTTCGGCGACGAGGTGATGCAGCCCGCGCTCGTCGGTGCCGCCGACATACATGCCGGGACGGCGGCGCACCGGCTCCAGCCCTTCGAGGACCTCGATGTCCTTGGCGGAGTAGCCGTCGGAAGTTCTCGCGGGCGGCGTGTCGAAGAGATCGGTCATGCCGCCAATATATGGAGCACTGCGGGCTGCGCAAGCAGCATTCGGTGTAGCCTTCGCCAGCAACTACTAAATGTTGGACGGTTCTTTGACCTCGCCGACGCTCCCCAGGCGCCGCCGAGGGAACTCTCGCGCGCGCGAGGGATTTACGCTTATGATGACCCCGGCAACGATGACCAACGAGCGGAAGATCTGGGAAGCAGCCTTGCTTCTCGTCCGTCGGCACGGTGCTGCCGCGGCGGAAATCGCGCACCGCGAGGCGCAGCGGCTGCGGCGCGGCGATGACGAATTGACCTGCGTCGTGTGGTGTTGGATCGCCCGGTCCACGGCGGAGTTGCTGCGTCCTGTCCCCGGTGACGGCGAGCGTATCCACTGAGTTCGGCTCCATCGTTTGCTCGCTGCCTCTTCACGCGGCGCCAGGGCGCTCCGATATTCGATCGGTTGGATCCTAAGTCCGAGAGGGAACGGGATGGCAGAGGGCCTGTTGGGCCGCTTCGGCGGCCGAGGACATTCGGCGGCCAAATCATTTCCGCTGGCGCTGAGCGAGGAAGAATGGCGGCGCAAGCTGTCTGCCGCGCAATACCGGGTGTTGCGCGAGCATGGCACCGAACGCGCCGGATCGAGCCCACTCGACAAACAATATGGTGAGGGCGTCTATCACTGCGCCGGTTGCGGCCAGCCGCTATTCCCCTCCGACACCAAATTCAATAGCGGCACCGGCTGGCCGAGCTTTTCGGCGCCGCTCGACAACGCCGTTGAAACCAACACCGACCGCAGCTTCTTCATGACTCGCACCGAAGTTCATTGCAGCCGCTGCGGCGGCCATCTCGGCCATGTCTTCGACGACGGTCCGCAGCCGACCGGCCAGCGCTACTGCATGAACGGCGTATCGCTCGAGTTTCAGCCCGGCGAGAAGCCGTCCGAAACCGGCGACAAGCAATCGGCGACCGGCGCGGAGGACCCGACGGCAACCGGCCCCGGGACATAACGATCGGGCGCTGCGTTCCTTGGCGACGGCGCCTAGCTCTTTTTGCCTGCGAGGGTGCGGTCTTGAAGCGTCTGGATCACCTGGGCGCCAAAATCGAGCAGCAAGGCGCATTGTAAGGATTGCTCCCCGTCGGCCCGGATTCCGTCATGCGGCGCCTGCCTGAAATCGGCACAGCTCCACCGATGCCGGTCTTGGGTCGGACATGGTGTTGACCGAGAAAAATGTCCCGAACGGCGTGAGGGACGGCGAGGCCGCCGCTGTAGGGGTCGATTTGTCGCCGCTATGGCACGGGATGCAATCGGCCCCTCGCCAGGGGATTCGCCGCACGAAACGAGGGCTGTATCATCGGCCGGCACTTGCGCACGCGCCGCGGCACAGCCGAGCAGCGCCGCCGAAACGATAATCGCCCCGCATGTGACCCGGTGAAGCCCATAAGACATCGACACCTCCACCCCTGGCGAATCAAGGGACAGGTGCAGGGCACCTAAGCCCAAGCTTCACCGAGCTTTCCGTCGGCGCTTGCGTTTGTATTGACATCTGTTATTACGCAAGCCATCTTCCTAGCGATGGGGTTCGAATGGGACGAGGAAAAGCGGGAGAGTAACCTAATCAAGCATCGCTTAGACTTCCTCGATATATTTGCAATGTTTGATGGCCACTTAATCGAGAACGTCGATGAACGCAGGAATTATCGGGAAACCCGAATCCGCGGCCTCGGCGAGATCGACGGTCGGGTCTACGTCGTTGTCTATACTTTGCGTGGCAATAATCGCCGGATCATCAGTGCAAGGAAAGCAAATGGCCGAGAAACGAGAACGTATCGTGCGCGTTACGGCTGAGGAAGCACGGCAAATGCGGGGCAGGACCGATTTTGCGCGGCTCGACGCGATGACCGACGAGGAAATCGCCCAGGCCGTTGCTGAAGATCCCGATGCGGCTCCGCTTGACATCGACTGGACACAGGCGCGCTTAGTGCTGCCGGCCGGCAAGGAGAGTGTGACGTTACGTATCGATCAGGACGTGCTGGACTGGTTTCGCAAGCAGGGCAAGGGGTACCAGACCCGCATGAACGCTGTCCTCCGGGCCTATAAAGAAGCCCATCAGAACTGAATGCGTTGTCCCCACCAAACTCTCCCCCGCATTGCGGGGGAGCAGATTAAAAAGTGCCTAATCGGTTATACAGAGTAATATATCTGGTACTATATCGTTCATAACATTTCAATGGCTTAGGGGATGGTTTTGTCGAACGCGTTATACTTTTGGCCGCCGTTTGTACTCGGCGAGACGCGCGTGATCGCGATCTCGGCGAGATCTCGGTTGTGGGGCAAAAGGGTTTCTAGGATGCGCTGCGTTACATCGATCGAGTGACCGCTGACGCTCGCTATCTGCGGCACGGTGGCGCCGGCTTCGGCTATCCTAAGCATCGCGGTGCGGCGCAAATCTCGCGCCTGGGCGTCAACCCCTGCTCGTTCGCACGTCCGTCGGAACCGCTCGTTGAAGCGGAGGTATTTCACCGGCCGGCCGCGAAAGGCGACAATTGTGCACCACACGATTAGCCGGACGCCGGCCGCAGCCGCAGCGCCGAGCGTCATCGGCGGACCTGGCTCGGATTCACCCGCGGCGTCGCCTTTTGGTCGCCGTTGCTCGCGGTGGTGCATACACCTTCGGGGGCGGCAAGGTCTCCCGTGCCGGCTCCGGTCTGAGCTTCCCGAGGATCTCTCTCAGGGTGCGTCAGCGGCAATGGGTAGTTATGCTACTTGATGAGGCTGGCAAGGCGCGACGTTGAACCTCTCGAAATCTACTCAATATCGATCCCGGTTCTCGCTCTCCCGTTAAAACACGAATGCGAATAGGACAATTTCGCTCCTCCTCTTCTATTTATGATCATGGCTTCCGGGCCAATTTCAACCGTACTTCCAGCGTATTTGATAGTACCTGTGACAGCAATAGCAGACTCATTTAAATAATTTACACTGACTACTTTTGTGCGCTGTTGATCGTAGACAACTAGCGAGCTTTTGCTCGGCCACTCCATCCCGTAAAATTTATTTGTGTTTATGGTAAAAAAATTATCGACGATTTCATTATATTCCTACCGTCGGTCCCCAATATTTCTAAATTTACGCTTATGTTTTTGTCTTTGTCTCGATTTATAACAAAAAGGTCCCTCTCCGAAATGTGCGCCACTGTAAACGGAAATAAGTCGGTTATAAGCGTGTTGGTGCCATAATACATCACAACGGCGTCCGGTGACATTACTGCACCTGCCTGTTGTGTACACGCATTCGCCGGACTTGGGTCGCGTCCTGGGATGAGGAGGCCCTGAATCTTGTCCGACCGCTGGTTTGGAAGTAGCTTTTCCTGAAGAGTCTTAAACACTGTGAGCTTGCATTCTCTAACATCCTTGAGAGCTGTTGTAAGTTCTTGCTGGAGGACACCCTCATATGTGGTCGATGTGATGTCGGCGGTCCCGGTAATCCCGAGATCAGCAAGCCTTTTCGCAAGACCTCTTAGTTCAGCTTGTATGTCTCCGGTCACTTTGGTCGTATCAAAATGACCCGATGTAGCAACATTGCCGCAGAGTTTATCCGCCGTGGAGGTTATTTCGTCTAACGCCTGAGCAGAGGTTTCTGCGTGAGCATTCAGAGAACCGAAGGCGGCCATCAGAATTGCAATGGCCCGGAGACCCGGAACAAATATTGGCTTCGACTTGCTCATCATTGGTCCGAAAGGCTAGGGGCTCCGCGGCCCGGTCGCTCGACTTAGACCGTGGCCGCTTGGAAAGACGGCCGACGGTGCTTCAGCGGCGCTCTCACCAGCCCCTCCGTTTGTATCTCTTGGCCGGCTGCCGCTCGCATGTCAGCTAGCTCGGTCGCCGCGTTCTGGCTGATTGCCATGATCTGGAAGATCATTTGCTCGCTGAACTGGGCAACCGTATAGAGAACCCCATATTCGGAGCTATGGTTGAACCTATAGATGAACTGATCGGTTAGTGACTTTTGCTGCGCTCGGGCTGAGCAAGATCGGGTGCGAACCGGAGCATGGCTTCCACCTTCGCGGGCGTGACGTCACGCCGCAAGATATCTACATGTCTCACGTAAAGATCACCATCAAACAGCCGCTTGGCGTGCCGGTAATAGAGTGCCTTTCCTAGCTTTACCATAAAGCGCTGAATTGCCGCCTGGGTGATGGGACCGAGATTGATTGATCCCCACCCGCTTCGCCGAAGTTGGTCTCCTTGCTCACCGAAGGTCTCACGAAACGAACGTTTTTCGCGATTTGCGCTTATGTCCAGCCATTCATAGGCGATGGTGGGCAAGTTGTTGCGGACGCCCTTTATAAGACGTGTCCACTCTTGCCGTTGGGCCTGCTGCGCCGCATTGTCCGAAAGCTTGACGCGAATTAAAACCGCCAGCGCCTGTTCGTCCTGCTCGAGGTGGACCCCGTTTGTGCGACAGCCGGAGCCGCGTCTTAAGGTGTCGCCCCGCGAGGTTTGAGATCGGCGCCGAGCGCGGTCAACACGCTGGCTGGCGCAACAGTTCGATTTTTCGAATCATCAACATTGAGTTCCTTGGTTGGTTGTGGTGCCTGTGGGTATGTGGGCGAAGGCGAGCATTTCCCCGCTTTCCGAGCTTGCTCGGGAAGCGGGGGAAGCGCAGCCGGTCGGCGAAGCCGATTGTCCACATATCCATAGGCTCTCTTCGTAGATTTGCCGCGGCGTGCGGTAACCCAGGCTCTGGTGCTGGCGTTCCTCATTGTAGAAGCCGAGCCAAGCGTCAATCCCAGTGCTGGCTTCGGCAACGCTGGCATAGGCGTTCAGGTAGACCTCCTCGTATTTCAGGCTGCGCCACAGTCGCTCGACAAAGATGTTGTCCATGAAGCGCCCTTTGCCGTCCATGCTGATGGCGATCTCGTGGCGCTTCAACGTGGCGGTGAACTCATCGCTGGTGAACTGGCTGCCTTGGTCGCTATTAAAAATCTCAGGCCGGCCATAGCGCGCGAGTGCTTCCTCGAGTGCCTCGACACAAAAATCGGCGCCGAGCGTGTTCGACAGCCGCCACGCCAGCACGGCACGGCTCACCCAGTCCATGACGACCACCAGATAAAGGAAGCCCTTGGCCATCGGAATGTAGGTGACGTCCGAACACCAGACCTGATTGACCCGCTCGATTGCGATCCCGCCAAGCAGGTAAGGATAGACCTTGTGCGCTACGGCTGCCTTGCTCGTGTTCGGGCGCTGGTAGATCGTTACCAGCCCGATCAGCCGCATCAAGCGCCGGACCCGTTTGCGGTTGACGACATGGCCTTGGGTCGCCAGCCACGCCGCCATCCGGCGCGAGCCATAATAGGGCCGAGCCAGATACTGCCGATCGATTAAGCCCATGATCGCAAGATCCGCCTCGCCGACCTCGGCCGGTCTGCGGTACACCGCAGAGCGCGAGATCGCCAGCAACCGGCATTGCTGTGATATCGCCAGCGCTGGGTGCTCCCGTTCGACCAGCGCACGACGTTCCGCCCGGCTCATTTGCCGAGCTTTCGTGCCAAAAAATCGTTTTCGACCTTCAGTTGGCCGATCTGTCGATAAAGAACATCAACCTGCGCCTCGCTGGCCACACCATCTGCCGACGCGCCACCCTCAAAAACACTCGCTGCACCGTCTAGCAGCTGTTTCTTCCAATTGTAGATCTGGTTCGGATGAACCCCGAACTCACTCGCCAGTTCGGCGATCGTCCGATCGCCCCTGACCGCCGCCAGCGCCACCTTCGCCTTGAACGCCGAGTTGTGCTTCTTCCGTGTCCGCTTCATGTCCTGCTCCTGCGCCTCCGGCGCTTTCTAGGGGCAGGGCTCCACCTTAGCCTACTGTCTCATTTTCGGGGTCCAGCTCACGCCTAGCCTCGTTGTTGCATGAGTCGCAAGCCGGAAACTCATAGCCTTCAGGCCATTGTCGTTCAATGAAGAATGCGCGCGGCGGGCAATGATCAGTGGTGTCCGCCACATCTCCGCAGTAGCAGCAGTACGGATGCCGGCGAAGGAACTCCTTCCGATTATACTGGTTTCGTTTAGCCTGACCCATGTTCCACTGCCAAAGTCCATCACCCAGTATTATAGCGGAGCGCGGGATAGAAAGGGAACAGCAGCGCTGTCCGGGCGCCGGAAACCCGGAGATAACCTCACTCTCGGGTACACGACGGGATGCGGCGGGATCGCGAATCGCGCTTTACAAAACCCACATAATTGAGGAGCCCGGCCGGGCTCTTTTTTTGTTAAACTCGCGACTCCCGCCCCAGGTGTTCCGCGGGTTTTACGGGTTGTTCCCGGGAGAAGGTGAGTCTAAAACCTTCGGATAAAGGTGAGTATTATCAATAAGTTACGCGTCAGACCGAGTAATACATCTGGAATTCGATCGGGTGGGGGTGTGCTCGAAGGTGTAGACCTCCTCCCACTTCAATTCCATGTAGGCCTCGATCTGGTCCATGTTGAAGACGTCGCCCTTCAACAGGAAGGCGTGATCGGCGCGCAATTCGCCCAAGGCCTCGCGCAATGACCCGCAGACCACCGGCACGTCGGTCAGTTCCTCGGGCGGCAGGTCGTAGAGGTTCTTGTCGATCGGGTCGCCGGGGTGGATCTTGTTCTGGATGCCGTCGATCCCGGCCATCAGCATCGCGGCAAAGGCGAGATAGACGTTGGCGGCGCCGTCCGGGTAGCGCACCTCGACCCGCTTGCCCTTGGGGCTCGACACATAGGGGATGCGGCAGGCGGCCGACCGGTTGCGCGACGAATAGGCGAGCAATACCGGCGCCTCGAAGCCGGGGATCAGCCGCTTGTAGCTGTTGGTCGTCGGGTTGGTGAAGGCGTTGATTGCCTTGGCGTGCTTGATGATGCCGCCGATGTAGTAGAGCGCGGTCTCGGACAGGTCGGCATAGAGGTTGCCGGCGAAGGCCGGGCGCTCGCCCTTCCACAGCGACTGGTGGACATGCATGCCGGAGCCGTTGTCGCCCATGACCGGCTTGGGCATGAAGGTCGCGGTCTTGCCGTACTGGTGCGCGACGTTTTGCACGACGTATTTATAGATCTGCATGTTGTCGGCGGTGCGCACCAGGGTCGAAAAGACAAAGCCGAGCTCGTTCTGGCTCGGCGCGACCTCGTGGTGATGCTTTTCGACCTCGAGCCCCATATCGTGCATCACCGACAGC